>JAOASS010000001.1:0-22397 GCA_030158485.1 Pseudobdellovibrionaceae bacterium
ACCTAAAAGCTATATTGCAATACATTGGTTTTGGTCTTGAGTTGGATTACTTTTGGTCGGCACTAATTATTAATTGAGACTTCGAAACTTCAGTGAGAATTATTTGTTAATCATTTTCTTATAAAAAACCAATCGATTAACAAACAAGCAACATCTGTAGGTTCAGATTTTTTAACTTTATCTAGTGACTTTGAAATAACTTCGACCAGCAACTCTCGAACTGTTTGAAAATCTTCACGGCTGATGGAAACAGGACCAGTAAATTGCAGTTCTTCATTCGTAATGGAATCTGTCCTTTGAAGTGCCTTAACTCGCCAGTTATGATGATGGCGCGGTAAAAATGGCGACCCTCTTTCAACATGAGTATGCTGTGTTCCTAGAACATATTTCCCATTCTTCTCCGCGCAAAGATTGGAATCCAGAAGAAAATTTAAAATAGATGAAACCTTTTCTCTCGGTAGTTGAAAATGTTCCGCAATATCAGAAATCGTTTGCCCGTCACCAATTGATGTTGAAAGCCTCACGGCTGAAAACAAATAGCTTGAGTAAAAAACTGACTTTTCAAAATCTGTCAGTATACGATCCTGATTGACTCGTTCTTTTAAATTCAGTGACTGTTCCTTTAATTTTTCGAGTTTCTTTTTGTAGTGATCCTTCAAGGTTTTTGAACCAGATCTTTCAATCTTAATCAGCGTCAAAAAGTACTCGGTTTCAAGCTCATTAAGTCCAACAAACTGGCAAACAAGAATGGATTGTTCTTCCGTGAAGTCTTTCGTTCCTGACAAAACTTGGCTGACCTGTGATGGATCAATACCAATGTGTTCACCAATGGCTTTTACAAGTCCACGACCCCTTTTAGGCTGGCTTTCGATAAAACCCCACAAAAATCGCTTATAATCGCTAAATTCGAAAATCTTCATTCCTTAGACTTATCGGCAGTTTATGAGTATTCATGACTATAAAGTCAGCTTTCATGCTTAAAACTGAATAAGTTTAAATAGAACCAAAAAACGCTTCGCGTTATATTTCTCTTCGAAGTCTCAAGCTGTTTCAGATTGGGACCTTAAATTGCAATCAAAAACAAAGGGAGAATGGAATGGAATATAAAATAATGAATAAGGTTTTAGTGGCTACACTTTTGACACTGGCTGCGCAATCCAGCCTAGCGCAAAATATCCAAATTAGGTCCACAAACCCAAACCAACAAACAAATTCAATTTATTACAGTATTAAAACAAGCAAACAGTCTGCCGATTCTTCTCAAATATTAAAAGATCAAACTCAAAATAAAGCATCTATACTCCACCATCAAAATACGGGTGCAAGAAATAATAACTTGAACAGAGCTCAACAACAGTTATTAAAATCAGGCGGTGGTGCTGATACCGGCGGAGGAAACACTCTCGGTTCATCAAAAGTTCATCGTGATGATGTTTTAAAGTATATTTCTTTGAGCCCACAAATACTTCCGTATGTCTTAAGAAAACTTGAGTTTTTGTCATCGCAAATGGTCCAGTTAAACGACCAAACGGGTCTCATAAAACCACTGTTCACAAAACTTTTCAAAGGCCCTAAAACAATCTATCAAGCTTTGAACGAGGCTCAATTTGTTGCTCAACCAAAAGGCGCGTGTCTAGATAAAGAAGACAATGAGGTAGATGCCAGCGTTAAAGATGCACCTCATATTTGTTTTAGTCTTGAGCGTTTAAGTCAAAAATTGAATGAAGATTCTATACAAACTGAGATTATTGCCATTGCCCTTCATGAAGTTTCTCATCTTGTGGGAACAACAGAAGCCGAAGCCAATATGCTTCAATTTCTTTCAAAATCGAGTTTGATAAAAGATCCTTTTAATAAAATTCCAAATCATCTCGAAGAGTACCAAAGCAGGGTTAATGAAGTATTTGAGAATGTTAGTTTATTTTCAAAATCTGTTCGTCATACACAGTTGATTGAAATTTGCGGCTGGGCAAGTGCTTTGATGGGATCCATTGCAGAACTCAATCAAAAAAATATGAACGCTGTTCAAAATGTGGGAGTACTTTATTCAAGTCCTCGTGAAATTTGGCTCCTTACAGCTGCAACCGTGAAGGGCGCAAACTTGCTGGGACTTTGTAGACAGGACAGATCAGCGTTTGAAGAGATTGATGCTGCTTATGGAAAACGAAACGAAATGTCTTTACGAGAATTTTACAAAGTTGCTTACAAAGCAACATCTGCTGGTAGTGACTTTTCTGTTTTACCAAATATTCCAGTTCGTAAAGTGACATATAAGAATTTGAAATCTGCTGAACTTGAAATATCAGATATTCAAAACTTACTTTATGAAGTTGTGAACAATCTTTAAGCCTAACCCTAGGATTGAGCCTGTAAGAAAGAAATGGGTAAGCCGTTTAGGTCACCGGGGTTGGTCTAGTTAAAAGTGTGGAGCTAGCTAAGGGCCTTTCCTACTTTTTCGGTCAGTTCTTTGATCACGGCCGTCTGAAGTTTCGTATAGAAGGGTTGCCTAAGAATGTACAGATAGACTGGAACTGACATTGGTTTAGTAGGCGCGACGATCTTCACACTCTTCAGGCCCTTGAGCAAATGTAAAGGGACAACGGCTTTACCAAGACCTGCCTCGACTCCCGAGATGATGCCGGTGATATTATCAAGAAAACATCGATTGAATTTTGGTTTTCGAATTCCTTGATGCCTTAAAAAATCGATCGTCACTTGGTCGTTTGAATCGTGATCGAGATAATCATCACATCGCGCTGAAGGATTCTTCGATTCAATCAAAACATTCATCTCTTCACCTAAGTAAGTCCCTTCGAAATTGGCACGTTCAACTTTTCCGCAAGTTATAATGAAATCGACCCGGCCGTTTTGCAAAAGCTCGGGAAGCTGCCGCAACTCCCGCTCAAGCATTTCAAACTGGATGGAAGGATGCTTTACAAAAAGATCTGAAAGCGCTGGCACGACAACTGACCAAAGAAGGGTTGAGGCCCCAGCGATCCGCACATGTCCTTTGAGTTCATTGCGGTTAGCACGGGTGAGGTCGGCCAGAAATTCGGTTTCAATCTGACTCTGCAAGCGGCAAAACTCCAATAGCCTAGATCCGGCCCCGGTAATCCTTGCGCCTGCGGGGTCACGAATGATGAGAGTAGTTTCCAACTGCTCTTCAAGCTTTCGAATCCGATGCGAGAGAGCTGACTGAGTAATCCCTAATTCAAAAGCAGCTTTGGTAAAGCTTTGCTGCCTGGAAACTTCGTAAAAGGCTCTGAGCTGGTCTTGCGAAAGAGTCATAAAGGCATGAATTATATTAATGTCCTCATAAAATCAATGAATTTTACTCATTCTGCTTTTAATTCTAAAAGTAGTTCCAGTTGCTAACTAAAATTACGAAAGGAATTAAAAAATGAAAAATCTGAAGCAGTTATTATTGATCACTAGTCTTCTATCATCAACATTCAAAGCCCACGCAGGCCTCGACCCTTGTTTGCACAAAGCTTTCAAGTACCAGTGCAAGACTCATACAAAAATCGAGTGCACTTACTCGAGCAGAGGCGGAGTGATGCAAAAGCTCATCCTCCAAGGTCCGCCTGGAGTTGACCTTAAAAGTATAGGTTCCCACTTTCAGACTGAGAAGGTCTCTCTTCAAGTCAACGGCGGCGAGCCGATTAATTTCAGTGTAAAGAAGATGACAACTCGGATTAATAACTACGTGGTCTACTCATATAAACATCCGTTTTTCGTTAGCGATATTCAAATCACTTATAAGGATAACGGAAACGAATCTTTGATTGGAACATGGACTGTCGACTACCCACCTCAAATTCAGCTCAGCTGCCAATTTGGGAAGTAGGAAGCAATATGAAAATATTTATTTTTTTAAGCATGATTCTCTTCAGTTCAATCAGTTTTGCGGTCAACTGTCTTAAAGACCCAGATCTTTGCACTAACACAACAACTATCACAACCTGCTCCGGAAAGCTTTACTCGGTTGCTGTGTCAGTTACGACAAATAGGCACGGCTATAGAATTAGGTATGACAAATCAGTCTTCGATCATAAGAATCAAGCATTTGTTCCGGTCCAGGGATTTGAGATTTCTGCAGGCGTGCTTTTCTATAAAGAAAAGCCTGTCGAAAAAGTAAGCTGCCAGGTTCGGCACGAGTAAGCCCACTGCCTGATTCTATCACTTTTGGGATCAAGGCTACTCGATCTACCAGATAAAAGTCTTCTTTGGAGGCTTTTATTTATTTTTTACTCTTGAATGAAAATCATCTCTTAGTTGAATGTAAATCTTTTCCATGCTTGTAATGAACATGTTGAGTTGGACCTTTTGAACATCGTTTAATGAGTCATCGAACTTCAGGAAAAAATTTAAATACTTAAGATAATCATGAGCACCTAAAACAGCACTCATTAGTAAATTCATATCCGCTGGTGTCTTACACTGGATAGATTCAAGATTAACTTTGCAACCCAACTTTTCTACGTAAAACTTTCTGTATTCTGGAGCTAATCTTTGATATTCAGCTAGAACGTCATCGGTTTGTCCTCGTTGAATAAGTTCGTCTATAAGACGAAAACGAGCCATGCAGACCTCTGCGGATTCATTTGAAGCTGAAAAAGATTTTTTTAACAATTCAATATTTGTATTAGCCCGACTAGAATTGAAAGCGGATACATTTTTAGTATATTCAATTATTCTTTTAACTTGTAAATTGTAACCATCAATTGTTGATTGGGGTGCACAATTTAAAACGACCCCGTTAATATTAGAAGTATCTAAAGCAAAAAAACAACCCGCTGAATTCAACCCATCCTCTGATACAAGGCTTGCGGAATTATCGGCCGCTGAATGAATTGAAAATAGCAATACGAATAAGGCGGCAAGACGAATCATTTGGTTTTCCTTGTTAAAGATAAGTTTTCCTAAACTGACCGTGACAGTACTATAAGTTTAAAAAGCGCTACAGTGTTTTTGTTTTTGACAGATAAAAAGGTGAATTCAATTCGCGTCTTTGGTTTTGGAACGATTCTTGAACCTCTTTGCCGTATGAGTTTAAAAAAAATTACTTTTATCTGTGCCTACTTGCTGTCAAATTATTTTGCACATGCGGAACAATCTTGCGCAGTAGTTCTTAGTTCTCAAGTTGAGACAAAGATAGAAGGTGGACATCAAAGCTCTATTTTTAATAAGATTTCATTAGACGAAGAGTATTTAGCTGCCAAATCCAACAAACAAGTCGGCTATCAACACCAAGTTACGACATTTATTAACCGAGCATTTTTCCCACTCATTGAACAATTGGCTAAGGCTGTAACTGAAATGAATAGATTGAAAATCAACGAAGAAACTCAGAAGTTCAGAATGAATTTTCCTGTCGTTCATGGTACTTACCGTAGGGTGACTGGCACTACTGTTATAAACAGCAATAAGGTAGATAATACAATACTTAGTCTTATTAATAATGCTTACAACTCATATTTTGAGGTTTATCCAAAACATATTTATACTTCAAAAGAAGAGTTCCAAAATCAAAACAAGTTACATCAGAATTTACTGGCACTTTCTCCAAATATTGAACGAACTAAAAAAATCGGTAAACTCCATGGTTGGTTCAGCACAACGATAACACCCGTCGGCGATTATGGTCTTAAGTTTACCGAAGATCTGATGATTACGACTCAGATCCTCTCGGAGATCGCGACACAATCTTTAGCCGAAGCTTCGAAGAACGCAGCTTTAGCCGCTTCGCATTTGATTTTAGAGGAAACTGCAAGAGGAAAGATGGCGATATATGAAGGTATCGATCAAGATTTAGCACCGCTCAGTTCATTAGTTGAGGGAATTCTCAGCTTTCACCAACTATTAGTTTTAACACTTTCCGAAAAAGTGCCAGGTCTTGAAACTGGCACAGATGCATTAAGGGCTTTTATTTTTAACGGAAAATCTGAACAAGGAATGACTTCTGCCATCGTTAAAAGAATCCCATTGGCAGTTGTCGGCCCAATGGCAAATGCGGGCGTGACATTCAAAAAATCATTTATTCTGACACCTAATGGGAAACTAGATATTTCACAACACCTACAGGACGTACTGACCAAACACCAAGAGAGAGCAGGAAAATCAACTCACCCAAGACGAGTTTGTCCCATGTCTTTACTATTTCAAGGTAAAAATCCGTTCGCTCATAAATCTGCTGATTCTGACTTTAGTAAAACGGGATTGCAAAACTTAGCTGAAATTTATTGGAAAATATACGAAGTCGTTTCAACCACTCAATACAAATGAAAAATAAATCCGACTTTTAATGGCTAAAGATTTATAATCGGCTCAAAATTGTCACATCGTCTGAATAATCAAAGTACTTAAATTGTGAGCACAACCTCATTCCACAAATAAATTCATTTTGGTGTGTACGCTTGCAGTCGAAATTTGGATTATTTATTGCAAGTCTTTTAAGAATGAAATTCACTTTACTGTTTTTTTTATTATCTACCGCGTTTGCTCAAAATCGGCCTTCTTTAGCCGCAACAACTGAAGATAAACCCCGAAATTTACGGGAAGCTATTGCCACTGCCGTTAAATACAATGCTAAAACAGTTTCAACGGACCAGTTTCTAGAATCCTTAAATTACACGAGAATGGCGGCAAAAGCTTCGCTCTATCCATCAGCTACTTTTTCTTGTGGAAAAAATTGGTATCGCGGATCAATGTCTACCAACAAGCAAAACTATGACTCTGACTCCAAAAATGTAAATTGTGGATTCAATATTTCAGCTGTTATTTTCGATGGTGGCGCCTTATTGAATTCTTATAAAAGCGTTGAGGCCAGTGTCGAAGCAACAAAAGCGGCTTACAATACCACGGATTCTCTTATTCCGAATACTCGTGGTGGACTCGCCTACTCAACTATGATGGCTTATTCTCAACTCGTTATGATGCAAGCTTATGTTAAAACGACTGAGTTCTCATTAGCTGCACTTGAAGAATTCAGAAAAGTCGATAATTCAGCCAACTTGAATGTCCGCATCGCCAACACAAAACAGTTTATTCAACAACACACTGACCTTGTTGAATCTAGTCGCGATACTCTAACCTATCTTGTAACCCAAGCTCCGGCTGATGAAATTGAAAATTTAGACCAAACAATCGAGTCTTTAAAAATTCCTGAGACTGCTGAAAGTGCGATCAGTTTGGCTTTATCAAATGGACCCGAAGTTTTAAGACGAAATTTAAATGTTAAAATGGCTGAGTACAGCCTTAAAGCAATCCGAGCAAGCTTAGGCCCTCAAGTTTCAGTTTACTCCAACTGGAACAAATCAAATATTGTAGACAATCAAGATTCTTTTAATGACTCAAGAAGCAGTGGCCGAAATATCGGCGTGAGTGTTTCAATACCTTTTGGATTTTCTGGCATTTATAGCGCAGAAGCCGCTTCAAAAAATTTGGAATCAAAAAAGTCAGAGCGACAAGCAGCCATTGAAGATGCTCAAAATTCCATCATCGTCACTTACAAGACTCTTGCGAGAAATAGAAAACTTTATCTTGCGATGTCTGAAAATTATGACAATCAATTGAAACTACTTCAGTCTCTTATCGAACGAATTCAACTTGGCGATACAAGTGGACTTAAAATTGCGGACCTCATGACGACAGTCGGTAATTTGGAAGGCCAAGCTTTTCAAGTTTTAAATGTTCAGCAAAATATTATGATGGATCTTTTTTCTATTCAACAAACGACAGGATTACTTTTCACGAATTTTGCTATGGCCTATTATTAGTGATTAAAAAACGTTCATTCGCAAATAAATCCAAATTTATTATTTCTTACTTCACTCACTTCACTGCTGGTATTTTGACCGTGCCATTATGGTACACATTATTTCGCTTGCAATTGTATATACATGTATATACAATGCTCTATATGCTTCTTTTCGACATAACAAACGCTTTCTCCAGAGTTCAGCTTCCATATGCTATTGTCGGCGGCTATGCTTTAGCTTTGCATGGAATTATTCGTGCCACTGTTGACATTGATTTAGTCATTAGTCTTAAATTAGCAGATTTTGAATTAGCTGAAAAAACACTATTAAATTTAAGTTTAAAATCACGACTCCCCATTCGAGCTCAAGATCTTATAAAAATGCGTCAAGAATTTATTGAAAATCGAAATCTACTCGCATGGTCATTTGTGGACTATGTAAATCCTTCCCGACAAGTCGATATTTTAATTCACAAAGATCTTAGAAAACTTAAAGTGGAAACATTATCCGTAAGTGGAAATAAAATACAAGTCGTGACCCTAGAACAATTACTTCAACTCAAAACTGAAGCCGGAAGGCCACAAGATTTGATCGATATTCAAAATATCAAAGAAAAACTGCGTGAAAAAAAATAAAATAACTCCAGAAGAAGCAGTCCAATTTTTAGAATCGATTCGAATTATGTCAAATGAAATTGACAAGCCCACAGTTGCAATCAGTTTGCGCGTTCCGGCAAATATCTTAAAAACTTTAAAGCTCAAAGCGAAGGCCGACGGTAAAAAATATCAATCTTTGATTATTGATTACATTCGCAAAGGCCTCAGACAAAATTAATTTTTTTGAATCTTAATGACGATCACATATTTTACTTTGCGACTTGTAAGCTTGAAGTACTCAGATTGCCGGAAGCATCTTTTGCATCAATTCGAATTGTGTGGATTCCGTTACTTATTTTGCGCGTGTTCAAACTCACACTTATCGATCCTGAAGCTGATGATGCAATTTGAGCTCCATCAAAATAAATCATCATGGAAGTGACTGCAATATTGTCCGTAGCGGAAGAACTTATTATAAAATTACCTTTCGCTGGAACAGTCGCGCTTGTGGGACTTGTTATTTTTATCACGGGCATCAAAGTGTCGATTATATTGCTCACAGTAACTTTTATGCTGGAAGTTCCAAGGTTTCCTGCGACATCCTGAGCTTCGGCTGTAACAGTCATAATTCCATCAGTTACTGCAGATGTATCGAGAACGAATGAATAAGGCGATGTGCTGTCGCGACCGATTACTTGACTGCCGACCTTCAGGTCAACATGGCTAACACTGTTATTATCACTTGCAGAGACATTGACTGTGATTGTCCCTTTAACCAGACTGCCCGCGAGCGGAGCCGCAATCGAAACAGTCGGTGCTATTGAATCGGAAACTGGCACAGTTGCTAAAGCTGCTTGCACTGCTGCACTTGCATTGACTCGACCATGACCAAAATAAATATCCCGGCCGATGGCTCCCAGATCCACTGATGTTGCAAATAAGATCTTTTCAATTTGTGTATTAACTAAACTCGGGTTGGCAGACATCATCAAAGCAACAATACCTGCCGTGATGGGCGCTGAAAATGAAGTGCCCGAAGTTGAAACATAGCCGCCACCCATATTTGTTGTATAAATTCCCGCACCAGGCGCAGAGACGTGAACATGATCACCAAAACTTGAAAAGCTCGCTTTCTTGTCTGCACTGTCAGTCGCAGAGACTATCACAAAGAGATCCGTATTCGCGTATCCTGGGTCAATATTGTCATTCCCAGCACTGATAATAGAAAGTCCACCTTTATCTTTAAAATACTTGGCTGCACTTAAAACAGAAGAACTCCCTGCAACACCGTTAAAGCTCATATTCGCAATCCGAGCTCCATGATCGGCAGCATAAAGCAATCCCTGAGCCATTGTGCTCCAAGTGACATAACCATCAATATTTGAAACACGAATGGGCATAATCAAGGCTTGACCAGCCAGCGAAGCGACTCCACTCGAATTGTTTGTGCTCGCAGCTGCAGCCCCGGCTACTTTTGTTCCATGACCCCGAACATCCGCAGAATTTGTATTGCCATCATAAAAATTATAACCCGGAACAAGTCGACCCATCAGATCAGGATGAGTTGGATCGACACCTGAATCTAGAATTGCAATCACAATTCCACTTCCTTGACTGACATCCCACGCCTCTGGAGCTTTCATCAAAGGCAGGTGCCACTGGTTATTGAAGTATTGATCATTTGGTACAAAGTTTTCGTATGCTATTTGATCAAGTTCAGCAAATTCAAAATTAGGATTATGGTTCAGTGCTTTTCGAACAGCTTCTTCTGCTCCCTCTGGAACTTCTATCACATGCACATTAATTTGCTTAATTTTGCTTACAGCTTTACCACCATGAGTTTTTAAAATTTGATCCAATTTTTCTTGAGACAAACCCGCCCGTGGCTGAACTAAGATTCGGCCTTTAACAAACTTTTTACTTTTTGAAATAACATCGCTTGAGGAAGCATTGATAAAAAGAAATTGAAGGATAATAAAACTACTTATCAAACTGAAATATCTTATCACTGGGTACTGAGACCAAAGACTTCGAAATGATTGCATACAACTACCCCCAACACTTTATGATAACATTTTCAGTTAAAATCATAAAACTCATTTAAATTTTGCCACAAATTGAGACAATTAAAAACGATTCGTCGTCTTAAACTAAGACAAAATTAATTTTTTAACTTTGAATACTCAAAGTCTAAATTTCATCCACCAATTGCAAACCTGGACTTTGTAAAGACTCTTGAAGATTGACCACGATCATCGAGGGTCCTAATGTGACAGGTTTTTTTTCAATTAACCGCATAGCTGCAGTTACACAGATGGCCGCAACTGCATGGGCGCCAGACGCTACTTGTGGCGCTGGACAGGGTCTGCCTTCTGCAAACTCTTTAAATACTTTTTTCATCACTTGTGAAACTTGCGGATCTAATACTGGCGCAAGCTTTGTGAATAACTTAATATATCTCTCGACGTATGAAATTGAACCGATATCACCTTGAAGAGGAAGGTCGAAAATTTTTCTGATCCAACAAAAACTTTTATTGTTTGGTGGCAAATTAATCACGGCAGCACCAAATCCGATTGAAAAAGAACTGACTAAAAATTTTTTTTGCAATTGAGCTTCGTCATGTAAAGCGACTATTCCTTTAAGATCTAAAAAATCAATTGTGTCGAAAACTAAATCTACTTTTGAGACCAGTGCTTTCACATTACTTGAAGAAACTAACTCATGATACACTTCAACTTGAGCTTGTGGATTGATGCGAATGATATTTTCTTTTAAAGCTTCCACTTTAGATTTTCCAATTTGATCATGAAAAAAAAATTGCCGATTTAAATTGTGTGCATCAATATGATCCCCGTCAACTAAGACAAATCGCTGAAAACCCGTCCTAACTGCAGCTTCTGCAACCTGACTTCCAATTCCGCAACCTGCAATCAAAACTTTTGTTTCAGAAATTAGTTTTTGCAAATCAGAATTAATATAACCTGAATTTCTAGATACCAGAGTTTGATATTGATTTGTCATGAAATCTTAATCGGTTTTCAAATAACAAGACTTGATCATTCCAAATGACCAGAAGATTGACGCTTTAAATAACATTTGAATTTGAATAAAAAGAACAGCCTAAAGTCCAGTGACATAATGGCCGATAAAATCAAAGGTAACGGATGGAACAATTTATTTCATGATGAGTCAAAAAATTTTCAAATTTATGTATCATCTACTTCCGACTAGGCTTCGCCAAAGAATTGCTTTTCGTATGCTGAAAATCCCTTCCGAAAATTTAGAGGGTTTGATTTTTAAAATAGCTGATACGGAAGAAGAGCTTGAAGCGTCTTTTCGCTTAGTCTACGATGCCTATTTTGAACTTGGCTACTGCGAACCCAATGAGACCAAGCTACGCGCTACGATCTATCATGCACTGCCAACGACTACGACTCTGATTGCTGTTTTTCAAAATCAAATCGTTGGCACTCTTACAATTGTTCGCGACAACCGCTTTAATCTACCTTTAGAAAAAGTTTTCGATGTCAGCGTCTTACGCAAACACTCAAGTCGAATTGCAGAAATCACTTCTCTTGTTATAAGAAAAGACTTCAGAAGAGAAAAAGGCGGACAAGTTTTATTTCCACTTTTAAAACTGATGTATGAATACTCAACTTCGTATTTTGGAGTTGATCATTTGGCCATCACGATTCATCCGAAAAACATTGATTTCTATCAATTTCTTTTGTGTTTTGAACAAATTCCTCATACTGAAGTAAAAACTTACTTCGGAACACCTGCCATCGCTTTACATTTAGATCTTAAATGCGCCCCTCAAGAATTTAAAAAACATTATGCGGACCAACCTGAACATAAAAACTTATACAATTTTTTTGTCCTTAAAAAAAATGAAAACCATTTCTTATGGCCAAAAAGAGACTACCATAAAATCAACGACCCTATTGTATCGTTTTCATATTTTAAAAAACTATTTGTTCACAAACTTAAAATCGTAAAACAATTTCAAGAAACTGAGCGTCGCCAGATCGAGTCCTATTTTGATGTCACATCTCATCAAAATAAAATGGGTTCCAAAAGAAAAAATCCACGAATCGAAGTTGAAACTCCATGCCAAATTTTTAGTGAATATGTTATGTTACAAAACAATGCCATAGTGAAAGACGTCTCTCGTCGAGGTCTACGGATTTATTTTGAAAAAAACATCCTGTTAAAATCAGAGTTTAAAATCAGCGTCCAAATTTCAAAAAATAAGTTTTCAGTACTAACGGCAAAGCCAGTTTGGATGAGCGCTGACCTTGGCATGGCACTTGAGATTACTTCAGCAGATCAAGCTTGGGATGAGTTTATAGACTTGATTTACAATGAACACTTTGGCAGTGCTTCCGAAGCCGCTTAAGCACGATCAACAGGACCTCATCGTGAATTTAAATTTTTAACAATTACAGCTTCCAAAGTCTGCGGACTCATGGGTTTAGATATGTAATCATTCATCCCAGCTTCTAGACACTTTTCTCGGTCACCGTGAAGGGCATTCGCAGTCAACGCAACAATCGGAATCTGCGAATATAAAGCTTCTTTTTGGTTTCGAATTTTTTTTGTAGTTTCAAAACCATCCATTTCTGGCATTTGACAATCCATTAAAATCAATTCGTAAGAAATTTCTTGAAGTGCTTTTAGAACTTCGATTCCGCTGGCAACAGCATTTACTTTAAAGCCCATTTTTTCAATCATTGTCTTCGCAATTTTTTGATTCACGATATTATCCTCTGCTAACAAAATACGGGCTCCAATTAAATTCGAAGGCACGTTCGAACTCCAGATTTGTGACTTAATCAGTTTTTTATCACTCACCTTAAAAGGAATCGAAATCCAGAAGACAGAACCTTTCCCCTCTTCACTTTGAACTCCTATACGTCCCCCCATCATCTCAACTAATTTTTTTGAAATGGAAAGGCCCAAACCTGTTCCACCAAAACGACGTGTTGTTGTTGTATCGGCTTGAGTAAAGGCTTGAAATAGGCTGGGTAAGACTTTTTCTGGAATACCGACGCCGGTGTCTATGACTTCAATTCTGATTTCAGATTCAAGGTAACTAGCCCGAATTAAAACGGAACCTTCAGAAGTAAACTTAATTGAATTACTCACAAGATTAATCAGGACTTGCTTTAATCGACTGGGGTCACCTTTTAAAGCCCGTGGGATTTGATCTGCGATTTCAACTTGAAGTTTTAAGCCTTTTTGTTGGGCTGAAAATTCAAGTGTTCGCCTGACACCTTCAATCGCATGGGGCAGACTAAAATCAATTTCTTCTAAATCCATTTTACCTGCTTCAATTTTTGAAAAATCAAGCACATCATGAATCACATTTAAAAGTGAATCTGCCGAAATCAGAATTGTATCAAGATAAGTTTTTTGTTCTAAAGTCAGCGGAGTCTCCATCATCAAATTAGACATTCCAATCACACCATTCAGAGGCGTTCTAATTTCATGACTCATATTAGCCAAAAACTGTGACTTAGCCTCAGTTGCGGCTTGTGCTGCTTCAAATGCGACTTTAAGCTTCTGTCTGGAACTATTCGCGCTCTGAACCAGTTCAATTAAAATTCCCACTAGAAAGGCCAGTAAGGATCCCACAAGTAGTACGATCAACGGAAGATAAGTTGTTCGTGCGCGAACTGTTTCTTCATCTGGAAGAAGTTCCATTTTCCATTGAACCCCATTAATTTCCATCTCAACTGTGGTCAACCAGTCCCGAGTTAATGCATTGGCCGTATCGCCGTTTGCATAAATTATATTTTCACCTTCAGTTAACCTGACAATAAATCCTTTAAAATGTAATATCTGATTTACAAAGTCTTTGTATCTAAAAACACCTTGAATCAATCCGTCATATTTTCCGTTTGCGTAAATTGGAACAAAGATCACAAAACCCAATCCACCTTGCAAAAGCTCAATTGATTTTGTCATCGTAATTTCTGACTTATCATAAGCCTTCACAATCGCACTTCTTCGATTTTCTTCAGTGAAGTACTGAAATCCAATTAAATCTTTGTATTTTTCATAAGGTTCAATCCATCTGATAACAGAACTTTTATCAACCCAACCAATGGCCGCCATACCGACCAAATCGCTTAAGTAGTTTGTTGCATCTGACTTCCAGGAAACGTAGGGAGTTCGATTTTGAACGCTCCAACGAGATGCCATTCGATGTAAGCCTTGTGATCTTTCTTTGATTTCACTTTGAATTTTCTGGCTGTAAGAAGAAGCCTGCAAGCTGACTTGTTCTGCAATTCTTTTTCTTTCAACTTTCAAAGTGGATTGCCAAAGAACAATCGTTCCAATGACAACAATCAGTGATCCTAAAATAGGCATAATTTTTCTTTTTTTACTGATTGTCCTTCGATCAAATTGAAAAATACAAAGTCCTTGTGAAATTGAAATCAGAACAAAAGCAAAAGCTGTTAGCGGCGCCATGCGGGAAAAATTTCCCCAACCGTAAGAGCCATCAAATTGAAAGATATAGCCGGCTAATGACGACAAGCCCAAACAACCAATCAATGTGCTTAACAATTGAGAACTAAAAAATCCAAGAGGATGTTTTAATTTGAACCGAATCAAAAGAAGATTTAAGCCTGCCAATAAAAAACAAAGTGCTGAATTAGGAGCCATCCGGCCTGGAAAAGCAGTGCCTAAAGTTAAGTACGGTTTAAAAAAAAGCTGATCAATTCCTAAGTTAACTTCAAATACATACTGAATCAAAGTGAGTAAGCCAAACAAGATCAACCAAGCTGAACAAAATTGAAGAATTCGGATTCGTTTTGGAAATTGGCTATTTAAAAAAATAACACCCAAACCTGTCATAAAAAAACAAAGCGCCGCATTAAACTGCATCGGCGTCGTATTAGGTATTAGCTGATACAAGCGTTGGATTTGAAAAATCCAACCTGCATTCACAGCTAAACCAATAAGCAAAATCAAAATACCGACAGCGAGGGAATATTTCTGAAACTTTATTTTCGCGTTTAACACTCAAGTCCTTCCGAAATGAACTGATTCAAACAAAACCAAATAACTTGAGATATTATTCATTTAGATAAACCTTAAATCAACTCTTGCATTTTTAAATATGCCAACGCATTCTGGATCACATGTCTGAAAAGCATCTAAATTCTTCTGACTCCCCCATTCCACCCGAAAAACCCGTTCAAGCCGAAAACCCTTGGCTGAACCTCATTTTCAATATTGCCTTACCTGTTTTAATTCTCAATAAAGGTGGCGAACACGTCGGTTCATTTTATGCTTTGTTGCTTGCGATCTTTTTTCCTCTTGCTTATGGTTTATGGGACCTTTATCGGTCTCATAAAATTAACTGGATTTCAGTTTTGGGACTACTTAACGTTTTATTCACGGGGGGACTGGCTTTATCCGGAAAAACGGGATTGTGGTTTGCCGGAAAAGAAGCGGCTTTCCCACTGCTGATTGGAATATTTGTTTGGTTTTCATCTTATACCCCAAAGCCAGCTCTCAGTTATTTTATTTTAAATCCGCAAGCTTTTAATATCGACAAAATGAATCAACAGCTCAACTCTGCTGAAAAAAAAGACGCTTTTGATCAACTTGTTCGAAAATCAACACAATTCCTATCACTTTCTTTTGCCGTGAGTGCCGCCTTAAATTTTGTCTTAGCCGCTCGAATTTTTTCTCCGATTGACCTTAATTTGAGTGCTGAATCCCAGTCTCAGATTTTAAATGAACAAATTGCGCAAATGACTCAAATGTCGTTCGTCGTCATTTTAGTTCCTTCTTTGGTGATTCTTCTGGGAATTATTTTACACTTTTCAAGTCGATTTAAGAAAATCACGGGTCACCCACTGGAAGACTATTTTAAAAATTAGAACTGGAAGTCATCCACTGGCGGTGGTGGTGGCGGCGGAAACTCATCAAAGGGCATATTATTGAAGCTTGTGCCCTCATCAAAGGGCATGGGTGGTGGTGGCGGGGGCGGCAAGTCAAAATTATCTTCTCCTGGAAAACTGGGCGGCGGAGGAAATTCATCAAAACTAGCTGGCGGTGGGGAATAAAAATTGGTTCCACTGTCAACTGGCGAAGAAGTTGAATTGCTTCCTGTATTTTTTAATTTTCCAAATGAAGAAGTGGCACCAAAAAGAGTTCTTTTTCGAATATCAAATCGAGGTCTCTGCTCTGGCAAACCCAGTTCCTCTAATTTATTCAGCCGAGCTTGTTCTAATTGTTTTCGTTCCTGTTTTTTTGATAATTTAAATTCTTCCAATTCGCTTTGGCTTCTTAAACGCTCTTCTTTTCGAACTTGAATCTTTTCCAAGTAACTGGGAGTTTCTTCGAGGGGCTTCTCTTTTCTTTTTTGCTTGCGGTATTCTTCGAGCGCTAAATAATATTCTCTTTTTTCATTTTCAATTTTTTCAAAATGAAGCTCTTGCCCTTTTTGTCGGTCTTTTCCTTCTAAAGTTTTTTGTTTTTTGTATTCGGAAAAACCTCGAACTCGAACAACTTCTGGATGCTCCGTTTGCGCTTGCGCAATTAAAACACCTTCTGGGCTAGAAAAAGTTGTTCCTATCAGCAAAAAAAGATGGAATAAGTTTAAATTATAACGGTGCACGTTATAGATCTTAGCAAATTGTTTAATTTCATTCAGTTGTTTATCAAAAGAACCTCGACCTAAGGCTTATTTTAATCTACTAGTAGTTACATGGAATGGATGCATTTACTCACTGATATTTTAAGTTTTCTTTTTAAAATCGGGATTCTTGTTTTCGCAATAGGCGGATTGATTCTTTTAATTGCTTATCTCAGCCAAGTTAAAAGTCTTCAGCCCAGCTTAAAAGTAGAAAACTGGGGTGAAAAGTGGGAAGAATCCCAAAAGCTTCTTGAACTTGAAGTTTTAAACAAAGAAGAATTAAAGAAAATCCAGAAAAAAGAAAAAGCCGAAGCAAAAGAAGAAGAAAAAAAACCACTGCAAAAACCTCGATTGTTTTTACTTCAGTTCGACGGTGATATCCATGCCTCCGCAGTGACTCACTTAAAACATGAAATCAACTCCTTGCTCACAGTTGCGAAATCTGGCGATGAAGTTGTTTTGCAGCTTGAAAGCCCTGGAGGCGTTGTGCACGGTTACGGCCTTGCAGCCTCAGAGCTTCAAAGACTTAAAAACGCTGGACTGATTTTAACTGTTTGTGTTGATAAAGTGGGTGCCAGCGGCGGATACATGATGGCCGTTGTTGGAAATAAAATATTAGCCGCTCCATTTGCCATTATCGGCTCCATCGGAGTTCTTTCCCAAGTTCCCAATTTTCATCGCCTTTTGAAAAAACACGATATTGACTATAAAGAATACACCGCTGGCGAATATAAAACGACTGTTTCTCTTATGGGCGAAATCACTCCTCAAAAAGAACAAAAATTTTTAGAAATGATGCAGGGAACACACGACTTATTCAAAAATCATGTGGGTCACTACCGTCCTCAATTAGACCTTTCAAAAGTGGCAACAGGCGAATACTGGTACGGAACTCAAGCATTGGGCCTCGGTCTTATAGATGAAATTAAAACAAGTGATGACTACCTTTTTTCAAAACGTCAGACTCACAAAGTGATTTATGTGAAGCACGAAAAGAAGAAATCTCTCTCTGAAAAACTGAATTTTTCAGCAACCAAATTGGCTTCACTTTTGAATATTTTTCAGCCCGCGAGCGGAGCCCACCAAGACTCAAAACCTTGGGAACAAATCCGTTAACGCGTTGCATCTGCACTGCCCTAGTGCTCGCTTATTCGCTATGCAAGAGTCTCTCTTAAGTGATGTAAATAACATCACTTTGTGATCTTTTGAAAAAAGCTCTTAAGCTTATTTCAAAGACTAAAAAATTGGCTAACAAAGTGAGAAAAAATTGAACCGAGCTCCTACTCTAGAAGTCCAAGGACTTGAAACAACATTCTTCCTTAAATCAGGACCGTTCAAAGCGGTTAAAAAAATTTCTTATTCAATTAATGCTGGCGAAACTTTGGGTATCGTCGGCGAATCTGGCTGTGGGAAATCAGTGACTTCATTGGCCGTCATGCGCCTCATCGATAACCCTGGAAAAATCACGGGTGGAAAAGTTTTTTTTGAAGGTCAAGACTTACTGACTCTTTCTGAAAATAAAATGGAATCTCTTCGTGGATCTCAAATTGCTATGATTTTCCAAGAACCAATGACAGCTCTTAATCCTGTTCTGACTATCGGACAGCAAATTGATGAACAAATTTTATGTCACGAAAAAATTCTAGCATCTGAAGCCAAAGTCCGATCCATTGAAATGCTCAAACTTGTGGGAATCCCTTCAGCTGAAGAACGGTATTCAGCTTATCCTCACCAACTTTCAGGGGGCATGCGCCAAAGAGCCATGATCGCAATGGCTCTTTGCTGTAAACCTAAGCTCTTAATCGCTGACGAACCGACAACAGCTCTTGATGTGACAATTCAAGCTCAAATTTTAGAATTGATTCAAAAATTACAAAAACAATTCAATATGGCTGTTCAGTTTATCACTCACGATTTAGGTGTGATTTCAGAAGTTTCAGACCGAGTCCTTGTCATGTATGGTGGACAAGTTTGTGAAAGTGCTCCCACTCAAGAGCTCTTTAAAAATCCACAACATCCTTATACTGCAGCTTTAATGAATTCTCGTCCTCGACTGGGCAGCAGACCTGATCGTCTTCAAACGATTGAAGGTACGGTTCCTGCGCCCCATGAATTCCCTAAAGGATGTCCTTTTGCGAATCGCTGCCCCCGACAAACAGCAGAATGTTGGACTGAACTGCCGCCGGTTCATCAATTTGGACCCGATCATATGGCTGCGTGTTTTCACCCTTTGGCTGAAGGAAAATAAAAATGAGTCAAAATTCAACACCATCAAACTATTCTGAACGCCAAAGCGATCAAGAAAAACTGATGAGCGTTCGTCAGCTTTCAAAACATTTTCCTGTCAAAAAAGGATTTTTTAGAAAAACAGTTGGTGTCGTTAAAGCAGTTGAACAAATTAATCTCGATATCTACAAAGGAGAAACTTTAGGTCTTGTCGGCGAATCCGGTTGTGGTAAGTCAACTTTAGGCCGCTCCATGATTCGACTTTACGAACCCACTTCTGGTGAAGTTCAGTTTCGCGGAAAAGATTTTTTGAAATTAAATGGCCCTGAGCTTCGTGCTAGTCGAAGAAATATTCAGATGATTTTTCAAGATCCCTATGCTTCTCTTGATCCACGAATGACGGTGGGACAAATTCTGCAACAGCCACTTGATGTTCATAGCATCGGCACTTTGCTTGAAAGAAAAAAACGAGTTTTTGAACTTCTTGATACTGTTGGCTTGAAACCTTCTCATGTGAATCGCTATCCCCACGAATTTTCTGGAGGCCAAAGACAAAGAATCAGCATCGCTCGAGCTCTGGCGTTAAAGCCCGAATTGATTATTTGTGACGAACCCGTCAGTGCACTAGATGTTTCAATTCAAGCTCAAATTCTAAATCTTCTAAAAGATCTTCAAGAACAAATGAAGCTGACTTATCTTTTTATTTCTCATGATCTGTCTGTGATTGAATATTTCTGTAACCGCGTTGCCGTCATGTACTTAGGACGGATTGTTGAATTAGCAGACCGTGATGACTTGTTTAAAAATCCAACTCACCCTTACACACGTGCTCTTTTGCAAGCGATTCCCCAAACGGGCCAAGGCAAGCGACAAATCACCAGATCTTTGATCGGCGAAATCCCAAGCCCCATCAATCCTCCTTCAGGTTGTGCTTTTCATCCCAGATGTCCACTCAAAGTCGACTCTTGTACAAAAGAAATCCCTCCACTTGTTGGCAGCCATCACCAGTGGGCTTGCCCTGTAGTTAAAAGTAATGAAAATTTTAATATTTCGACAACTCAAAACCTTGAATCGGGAATGGTTTCAGGGGTTAATTCGGAAAAGGAGTCATGATGCGACTACGTAGAACTTTGGCTATTGCCCTTGTTTCTTGTTTTATTTTTCAAACAACTTGGGCTGGAGGTTCGAACAAAGAACTTAAAATCGGCATCAGCCAAGAATTTGAAAATTTAAACCCTCTGATCATGACGATGTCAGCAACTGTTTATATCTACAGTATGGTAGGCCGCGCCTTAGTCACACTTGATGCTCAGTCAAAGTGGGTCCCGCAATTAGCTGAAAGTATTCCTTCTATGGAAAAAGGCACAGCAAAATTAGTCGACTTGAATGGAAAGAAAAAAATTGTAGCTACTTGGCAGATTCGTGAGTCGGCCAAGTGGGGCGATGGAAAACCCGTTATCTGTGAAGACTTCGCCTTTGCCCGAAAAGTCGCAGCTTCACCCACTGTATCGATCGGTGAAAAAGAAACTTATACTCAAGTTGAAAAAATTGAATGGGATCTTAAAAAACCCAAAGTCTGCACATTCACTTACGATAAAGCTCGGTGGGATTTTTACACGCTTGGCCGCTTTTATCCACTTCCTAAGCACTTAGAAGAACCTATTTTTACAAAACATGGTTCTAAAAAAGAAGGCTATGAAAAAAACTCTTTGTTTGTAAAAACACCGACCAATCCAGGTCTTTATAATGGTCCTTATTTGATCTCAGAAGTCAAATTAGGCAACCATGTCACTGTCACTCCGAACCCTCAATGGGATGGAGAAAAACCCAAAATACAAAAAGTGATTATTAAACTGATCCCCAACACAGGAACTTTAGAAGCCAATTTGCGTTCAGGTCAAATCGACATGATTGGTACATTGGGTCTTTTAGCTCTAGATCAAGCCATCAGTCTTGAGAAAAAAGTAAAATCTGAAAGTTTACCTTTTAAAATTATTTACACTCCAAGTGTTACTTACGAACATATTGACGTGAATTTAGATAACCCTATTTTAAAAGATCAAAAAGTTCGACAAGCTCTTGTCTATTCTGCAAACAGAGAAGAAATGGTAAAAGCCCTTTTCGAAGGTAAACAAGAAGTCGCAGAACATTTTTTATCCCCTAAAGATCCTTGGTACACGAATGATCCCAAACTCGTAAAAATTTACCGCTATTCGCGCCGAGAAGCGACGAAGCTTCTGGAAGAAGCTGGTTGGAAAATGGGACCCGATGGGATTCGTATTAAAAATGGTAAAAAACTTTCTCTTACGTTTATGACCACAGCTGGAAATAAAACCAGAGAACTTGTACAAGTCTACTTACAAGAACAGTGGAAACAAATCGGAATTGAAATCAATATAAAAAATGAACCGGCTCGAGTTTATTTTTCTGAAACAACAAAAAAACGAAAATTTGATTCACTGGCAATGTATGCTTGGGTCAGTTCTCCAGAGCAAAACCCACGGCCTAATATCACAACAAAAAATATTCCAAATGAAAAAAATGGTTGGAGTGGACAAAACTATCCAGGCTGGTCAAACAAAGCTGTAGACCTCGCTTGTGAAAATTTAGATGTTGAATTTAATCCAAACAAACGCCGTCAACTAGCTATTAAAATCAGTCAAATTTATTCGGAAGAAGTTCCTGTGATTCCGTTATTTTACAGATCCGATGTTTCAGTTGTTCCACCAGACTTGAAAAATTATGTTCCAACAGGTCATCAGTACTCAGAAACTGGATTTATTGAAAGCTGGACTTTCTAGTGGCAACTTATATATTCAGAAGAATTCTTCAAACATTAATTGTCGTTTTGATTTTATCTTATGTTTGTTTTTATATTATGACTCTGATGCCAGGCGATCCTGTGGAAATGATGATTGCTTCAAATCCTAAAATCACATCAGAAGATGTAGCTCGTTTACGCGAGCTCTATGGTCTTGATCAGCCGGCTTACAAAAGATATCTAAACTGGGCTGAAACAATCGTACAAGGTGATTTAGGTCATAGCCGAACTTACCGAGTTCCTGTGAGCGAACTCTTAGGCCCACGACTTTGGAACACATTTTTTCTTTCAATTTCAGCACTCACTTTGTCACTACTCATTGCTTTACCTATCGG
>JAOASS010000001.1:22407-87698 GCA_030158485.1 Pseudobdellovibrionaceae bacterium
GTCTATACAGCACTAAATCCTGGAGGGAAACTCGATTCAACAGTTAATATGTTGGCTTTTGTTGGAATCTCGATGCCTTCTTTCTTATTGGCTTTGTTACTCATCATTCTTTTTGCTGTGCAATTTGGATGGTTGCCTGCCGGCGGCACTGAAACAATTGGACTGGGAGAATCCGGATTTGCGTACTTTTTAGATCGTGGAAAATATTTGATACTCCCTATTTTTTCTCTGAGTCTTCAGCAAATAGGAACTTTCGTCAGATACTCACGGGGATCTATGATGGATGTGATGCGACTCGATTTTATTCGAACGGCTCGCGCCAAGGGGCTTGGGCATCACGTGGTTATATGGAAACACGCTTTCCGTAATGCATTAATTCCGATGATCACAGTTGTTGCTCTGAGTTTATCCACTGTCTTTTCTGGAGCTCTTTTAACAGAAACAGTATTTGCTTATCAAGGTGTTGGGAAACTTGTCTACGATTCAATTATGGGTAACGACTTTAATGTGGCGATGGTTTCTTTTATTATTTCAGTCAGCATGGTGCTGATTATGAATTTGGTTGCAGATATTCTTTACGGATTTGCAGACCCACGAATTAGCTATGAATAGGACTTTAAAATGGAAATAGCAGCAGCTGAAATAACAGCTCTTCAGGCTGATGAAATCAAAAAAATGGAACAGCCACAATCACTGTGGAAGATTATTTTTACACAGTTTTTAGAACACAAAATGGCTGTAGTCGGAACATTCTTTATTGCATTTTTTATTTTAATTGCTCTTTTTGCAGATTTAATTGCTTACGGTATTGGAATTTATCCTAACACTCAAAACGTAAGTGCTCGCTTCTTGCATCCATTTACTTATGCCGAACAAAGCTCTTCAGATAAAGAAAGTGCTGTCGAAAAATGGATTTCTTTAAATCCACAAGCCGCTCAAACTTTGCAAAATGAAATAGTTTCCCGAAATCTGATCAGTGCCGCTGAAGCAGATGTCCTTTACGAACTTGTTCAATTGAGTTCAGAAGAATCAAAAGCTATTTTAAAACAACTCACAGATGTACCCTCTACATTTCAAAGTCTCTTTAAAAACTTTAGAACTTTTCATATTTTTGGTACAGACGAAGTGGGTCGGGATGTTTTTATAAGACTTATTTATGGGGCCCGAGTTTCGATTGGCGTTGGCGTTTTGTCGACAATTGTGGCCGCCCTAATAGGACTTCTTGTTGGAAGCTTGGCGGGCTTTTATGGCGGCCTGGTTGATGCGGTTCTGATGCGGCTCACCGATGCTTTGTTGTCATTACCACTTATCCCCGTGATGATTGTTATTGCTGCTGTTGATTTACAAAAAGTTCCTTTTATGAATCAATTTGTAGGATCTGGCTACGAAAGCATTCTTAAAATGGTCGTGATTCTTTGTTTATTTTCTTGGATGACTGTCGCTCGTCTTGTTCGCGGAAGTATTTTATCCCTTAAAGAAAGGGAATTTATTTTAGCAGCACGCACAGTTGGTTGTACTGATGCGACTATTATCGTTCGCCATTTATTCCCTAATGTGATTGGGCCCATGCTTGTATCGCTCACTTTAGGGGTTGGCAGCGCCATTATTTTTGAAGCGGCACTATCGTTTTTAGGTCTAGGAATTATGCCACCCACTTCAAGCTGGGGAAACATGCTTAATAATGCATTAGAACTGATGTATAAAAATGTCTGGCTGATTATTTTACCCGGCCTGATGATATTAACAACTGTTGTCAGCTTTAATTTTATTGGTGATGGTCTTCAAAACGCTGTGGACCCTAAGTCAATTAAACGCTAAATTCATAAAGAAAAGTGTTCACACTGCAGATCTTTTAGACAGTTTTTTCATGATTACATTTCAATGACATGAACCAGAAGTTTCAGGAAATTTTTGATATATTAAGCTCTCGTCAAAGACCTGGAGGTTTTATGAAATATTCACTGTTTACCACTTCGTTATTAGCACTTTTGACTTCATCTGCAAGCTGGTCTCAGGAAATGTCGACAACCACAGCTATTAACAATCAATGTCGGGCACAAGCAAAAGCAATCGCACTTCAAACATATCAAACATGTCTTTCTGATGACAGAGCCGCTAAAATTGAACAAATTAATCAAATCAAGCAAGAGTACCAAGACAAGATTGCTGATCTTAAGAAGCAGTATGAATCTCAAATTTCAGATTTAAAATCAGGAACTGATCTCTCTGAAAAAAAACAACCTCTTGAACAAGTTGATTCTGTGGAACCCACTGAGCCCAATTCAGAAAATGACATCATTCCGATGCAAATTGAATCTGTTCAAAGTTCAGATCAGGTCAAAACCCAAGATCTCACTTTACCAGAACCCACAGTGATATTAAAACCTCGCACTTCGACAGTAAAATCGATATTCAAAAGTTCCAAAGTCAAAAAAGAAGCACCCGTTATTGTCGCTAAAAAAAGAACACCGGGACAAAAAGGCGTTAAAGGCGTTGCAAAAACATTACCCCTTAAACAAAAGAACTCTGCTGATGCTCTGAAAAAGAAGATTTTAATTGATTCTACGGAAGACTCGAAGCTGATTGAACAAGAATTATCGTCAGCTGAAATCCCAGAAGAAACTTCAGCGCAATAATATCATCTGCGGGCTTTTTCGAGAGCCCGCAAGTTTAAAAATCTTATCTTGGAACACTTTAGAATTTAAACGTGCACTTGCCGGGGCCCCCAAAGTTAGAGTCCCTTTTATCAATCCCTGTGGGTTGATAAAACCTGATGACTTGATTGTTGTCGAATTCAAACTCCATTTCAGATTCTTTTCTAAGTCCCATTGAAATTGGGCGTTCATATTTTTTGATTCAAAAGGTAAATCGAGATTTGTTTCAATTGAAGGATCGGGCACACCAAAAGAAAGATCCGTGATTTTAAATTGATTGGCTAGAACTTTCAATTCCCAGGCTGTCGTTGTTTTTTTGATCAAAAGCTGCGGTTTTTTTAAATCAAAAGAACGACTTTCAATCAGATCTGTAGTAAATTGTCCCGCTAAATCGAGTATCTCGTATTTTTTCCAACGAGCACTGAGCTTGCCTTCCAAAGAAACTTGCGGACTTAAAACTTCTATAAATTTTAACGTGCTTTGATCTAATTGCAACTCATCTAAGTTAAATTGCATTTGTCCGCTAGAGATATCCTGATTGCTTTCTAGATGAAAGTTACCCAGAGCTTTACCCTTATCAAGTTGCCACTTCTGAGAACTCATTTTCCACTGGCCAGCTTTCAATTCAGCTTGCAGATCAAAAGACTTTAGCTCTTGAACCATTCTTTGTTCTTTGTGAAAAAGTGGAATTTGAACTTTTTCAATTTTACCTGTGAAGAGAAGATCTTTTTCACTACTCCACTGCCCCTGACCCGATAATTTCCCCAAACTACTTAAAAATTTTATTTTTTTAAGCTCTTGGTCAAAAATTGTATTCAGATCAGCTTGGCTTACGGTGAAGGCAAAAGGCTCAACTTTGAAGGGATTCCAAGACTTTATTTCAAGATCAGGTATAACAAGTTCTCCTAAGTCGCCTTCGACTTCTAGATTTCTGACAAAGTGTTGGCTTGTTTTCCAATCCAGAAAAGGTTGGGCCGTTTGAGTTGAAAAAGAAAACCACATCGGCTTATCCGGCCAATTCCACGGTGTTTTTGTTCGATGAGCAATTGTTTTTAAAAACTGAAAAGGTATATGATTAAACTTGGACTCGTAAGTCCAAGTTTTCTTGGAGCCTTCATAGATTCCTGTGACTTGAAATGCGCCTTCGCGCCAATGACCGTTTACTTTTGTTTCTAGAATTTGTGCTGGAAATTCTTTATAAGTTGCAACAAGCTCCGCACCCGTATCGATTCCCTCCAGGTAGGGTAAATTAATTTTTGCTTTAACTTCTGCATACCAAGGGCGATTTTCTTTCACACTCAATTCAAAAGTTGAAAAATTCCAATCAGGAAATGTCCATTCCGAATGACGTAGCTTTAAGTTTTCAAAAATAAAATCTGTCAAAACTAACGGTGGCACATCAACAAGATCCGCCTGCGGCTTAAGCCGAATTGTTTGCGTGTTAAAACTCTGTTTTGAGATTTCGGTTGTTTCTTTTTTCTTTTCACAAACGAAATTCGACTTCAGTTCTAAAAAAGCATCCCTGACATAAAGGGTCTTAAATGGTTGTCCATTTTCAAAAAATGAAAATATTGAGATCGGAAGCTCTAGTTCTCTGGCGTAGAGCAGTGGTTGCCCCCAACAACTTTCAAATGAAACAATTTTGACATCTTGGACCAGAACTGAAAATCGCGGCCACCATCCGTTTTTAAGAGAAATCAGAGCCCCACCCCAAGTCACTTGAGTCGAAGAATGAATTCGTGAAACTGCCGATTTTAGTTCAGCTTGTAAAAATTCAGGTTGAGTCAACCCACGAATAAAAAAGCCCAAAATAAGAGAAGCTACAATTCCAGAAAATAGGATCTTACGACCTGGCTGTTCAGTGACCAAGGAGTCTTTATTTTTTTTCTTCATGAGCTGAGTTTACAGATTATTTGAAATCAAATGAAAGGATTTCGTATTCGCGGTCACCTTTTGGACTTTGTACGACAACGTTGTCACCTTTTCGTTTTCCAATCAAAGCCCTTGCCATTGGCGAAAGGATTGAAATTAAACCCTTTTTAACATCTGCTTCATCAAGACCCACAATTTGATAAGTCGCTTTGTCTTGATTGTCGATGTCGATCAAATTCACTGTGGCACCAAAAACAACGGTTTCTGATTTAATTTGCGTTGGATCTATCACTTCAGCCATAGAAAGTTTGAATTGGATTTCGCCAATACGTCCTTCGATCATAGATTGACGTTCCTTAGCTGAATCATATTCAGCATTTTCGCTGATATCTCCGTGAGATCGAGCTTCTTCAATTGCCTTAATAACAGCAGGACGTTCTTCGTGAATAAGCCTTTTGAGCTCTGCATCCAAAAGAGCTTTGCCACGTACTGTCATTGGAAGTCTGTCTGTCGCCATTTTAAACCTCAGTTCGAAGAGTCCTTTTGGTTACCAAAAAATGAGCCCTCGCGCAATAACACTTTGAGTTACAAGCTTGCCCCTGACTTGGACTTACATTCGTAGCAAAAAACTTAAATAAGCACTGCTTTAGGCTTGCTCAAATGCGGAGTCCGCTTGGACGAAGAAACGTGCTTAGGTACAATAATGCTTGTTCGACTCTTTTTTAGAGTACTGGAGCATTATTGGATCGCTTATTAGAACTCTTACGCCGAAGTCAGTTGATCTCGGTGACCACACACCGAGATTGCGACGGCGATGGCGTTGGCGCGATGTTAGCTTTTTATCACGCACTTTTATCGATGGGGTTTAAAACACGCCTTCTCAGTGTCGATGAAATTCCGGCTAAATATTCTTTTCTGCCAGGATACAAAAATATCGAAGTCTTTAACCCGTCGAAAGCTCCGGTTGCTGGCGATCTTTTGATTGCATTTGATACAAATGATAGTCGAAGAATTGAACCACTTGCGAGCTGGGCTCTTAAAAACACAACAAATGTTTCCCCCAAGGGACAACTTGTTTTTATTGACCATCATCCCGTATTAGAAAAAGGACCACATCCCGGGCATAGCTCATTTATCAACACACAAGCAGCGAGCACCGGAGAAATGACTTTTGATTTGATCAAATCGATGAAAATTCCACTCAATGATCACGTGGCCCAATGTCTGTACACCAGTATCGTTTTTGATACTCAACTTTTTAGATTTATTCGAAAATCACCCAGGTCTCATCAAATTGCAGCCGAACTGATGCAATTTGATTTTGACCCGACTGATATTCATCGACGTCTTTTTGGGAATCAAACTCCTCAAAAATTAAAATTTCTAGCGCAAGCTTTATCAAGAATTGAATACTATCATTCAGGAAAAGTCGCTTACCTTGAGCTTCGCAAAGAAGACTTCTTAAATCATCAAGTTGATCCGGAAGCTTCTCGAGATGTTGTTGATCTGATGATGAATGTTCAAGATATTGAAATCTCTTTTATGATCCGAGAAGAACGTGGAAAAACTAAAATAAGTCTCAGATCAAAAGGCCATCATGAAGTTTTAACTTTAGCCGAACAATGGGGCGGCGGTGGTCATCTTTATGCGGCAGGTGCAACTTTAGATCAAGCTGACAATCAGATATTGAAAAAACAAATTCTTGAATGGCTTAAAAAAACAGGAATTTAAATTTCATTTTGAAAGCGAAATTTTAAAATTTTTTCCACATCAATCCGGCAAGTTCCACACGCCGTACTGGCCATAGTCCATTTCGAAACCATTTCCGGAGTCTGGGCTCCATTCATAATCGCTTGCTCGACTGTTTCAAGACTCACTGTTCGACAATGACAAACTTCTTCGTGAGGATAAGGATGATTCCATTTGTTTTGTAATTTTAAAATAAGCTCGTTAATCAAAAGACTCACGTGATTTTGATCCGTTTGTAAAGTCCACTTCGAAACGTCAGACCCTTGCGATTGCTTCATTAAATTTAATTTCTGATGTAAACTTTCACAACCGATGACTTGCATTTTAAAAGGATCAAGACTTGTCACTTCAAGGCGGTCACGACCCTGAAGCTCAACGACTAAAGGTAATTCCATTCAAATATGTTAACGGTGATCCATAGATTCGGCTACCGTCTTACGACGAAAGTCGAAGATTTTATGAATATCACTCGTCACTTTATGATACGCAGCCAACCACCCTAATCGCCCAAGGGGTAACACATATCGCACTTCATCTATCATCAAAGTACCTTCACCCAATTTTTCAAAACGATGAGTATGATACCAAAACTGATATGGTCCCTTTAAAGCTTGATCAACAAACAAATAAGGTGGATTCCATTGTTCAATCAAAGTTCTCCAACGAACCGGCACACCTTGGATTTTTAACTTATAATCAATCAAAGTTCCTTTTTGAATCTGAGGTGTCGACATTCCAACGATATTAAATTTCAAGTCAGGCGGAGTGATTGTTTCTAGGTTTTTTGCTTCCGAAAAAAAATCAAACACTTGGTTAATATCTAAAGGCAAGTACTGCTTCGCTTCAAAAACTTCTTCCCCTTGATTTTGAAACTTAAGTAAATCCGCTAATGCAGACTGAAGATTTGGATATAGAAATTCATACTTCATATCCAACAATCTTTGAGGTTTTACTTTTTGAGATGCGAGAATCACTTGCGACATTTCACCAAACATCGTTTTTAAAATAAAAGCTGGAATTGGCGGGCCCATTCGGCGCTTGATGACATCACAAATAACTTTCGAAAATTCAGAATTTGTCACGGCTTCTGGGGCCGTTAAGTTATAAACACCTTCAAACTTTTCCTCTTCAACAGCAGCCGAAAACGCTTTCACCACATCTTGAATGTGAATCCAGCTCATCCACTGTTGCCCGGTGCCCAAACGTCCACCCACGCCAGCTTGAAAAGCAGGTCGCATTTTCTTTAAAGCGCCTCCCTGTCGAGCTAAAACTGGAGGTAACCTGAATTTGACAATCCTTGATTTTCCTTTTTCGGAAAGGCTATCAATTTCTTTTTCCCAGCTGACACAAACATCTGCTAAAAAACTTTCGGCAGGATCGGAAAACTCATTTAACTCCTGATCACCAGCGTCTCCATAAATTCCAATGGCCGATGCTGACACAAAAACTGGAGGCGGATTTTGCGTAAAAGAATTAACAAGATTTCTTGTGCCTAATACTCTTGAATCAAAAATTTTACTTTTCTGAAGTTTTGACCACCGTTTTTCAGCAACTCCTTCACCCATCAGGTGAACAACAGCGTCGATAGAATCCAGGCTTGAATGAATCAAACGTTTTTCACTTAAGTCGCCTTCGATGACTTCACACGGAAAAGGTAATTGAAGTAAAGCTTTTTTTCGATTACGAGATACAACAAATATATGATGTCCTCGTTTAAAAAGCTCAAGACCGAGTTCTTGTCCGATGAGGCCCGTAGCCCCTGTTATTAAAATATTCATGGCTGTTATATTGTTTAAAAAACTTGATCATGTCATCTGGAATATGAGACACAGATCATCTATTATGCCAAAAGAATCCTCAATTAAAATTTTTCATAAACTTTGCTGGTTTCTTGTTGTTTACACAGTCCTGGTGATTATTTGGGGTGCCTGGGTCAGGATTTCCCATTCCGGTGATGGCTGTGGAAATCACTGGCCCCTTTGCGAAGGGGCCTACATCCCGGATGCAACTGACAAAAAAACTTGGATCGAATATTTTCACCGCCTCTCTTCTGGTCTTTACGGACTACTCGTTATCGCAATGACGATGATCAGCTTTCGAATTTTTCCTCGCTCCTCTGCCGCTCGACAAGTTGCTGTCGTAACATTTTTTCTGATGATAATCGAAGCCTTGTTAGGAGCTGCATTAGTTTTAAAAGGGCTTGTTGGTGAAAATGCCACTTTTTTCAGACTCTCCGTGATGACACTCCATCAAATGAACAGTCTTCTGCTCACTGGCAGTACTGTTATTCTATCCCTCGTCACTGCGCCTGTGAACAACCCGACCCACCTTCAAATTTCTTGGAATCAGATTTTCAAATCTGGCTGGAACTGGATAGTTTTTATGATCATTCCCGCAACGGGAGCCTGGGCCGCTCTTGCTAATACTCTTTTTCCCTCGGCAAGTCTTCAAGAAGGTTTTGAAAAAGATTTTTCTCCTGAAACTCCTTGGATTTTGAGACTTCGAGTTGTGCATCCTTTCATAGCAGTTGCTTTAAGCTCTTATTTGATTATTAAATTTTATAAAAAATCAGAATTCACAAAAGGAGAACTTTCAAAAGCTTCATTTTTTGTCGTTTTGACTTTGAGCGTGGCACTGATCTTTGGGATTTTAACTCTTTTATTTTTAAGTCCCGTTTGGATGAAGCTTGTTCATCTGACAATAGCACAATTAGTTTGGATCAGCTTAGTCCACTACGTGATGATTTCATTGCTTTCGACTAAACGATAAAGCACTTGTATTTTATCGTTAATATCGTTCATTTCTAAAATCATTTGCTGCAAGTCATAATCTCTGACTAGATAAGATGCGAACGCTCCCACTATCTCAAGAGGCCCCGTTAGACTTTCAAGAAAAAACTTTCGCTGTTCTGGATCAGGTATATGATTATGAATCCAACGAGCCAAAATCTGGTTCAGAAGACCCACATACTGATTATTTGAACCTCGAAGCTCTTTCACTTCTTTTATTTCTTCTGCTTCAACCATTAGATAAGGAGTCTCTGTCGCAATTAAAGGACCAAGCTTCACTTTGCCTTCGGCATGAATAAAGACCAAAAGCGTTCCATTGAGTCTTTCTTGAATAATTTGGGGCCGGCCAAAGCCTGCGATGGGCCTCACGTATGAAAGAACTTCTCCGACTTTGTGAGGCTTTACGTTTTCAATATTTTCAATAAACCCCAGAGCTACTGGTCGACTAAGGGCCACCGCTTCACGCATCATTTGCAAATAACGGGGCTCGAAAATATTCAAGGGCTTTGTTGTACCTGGAAATAAACAAACATTAACTAAAGGGAAAATCGCCACATTCATGCTGCTTCAGTATGGCAAGTTCGCAAGCGTTGGTCTACAGAGTAAAAGCCTGCCTCACAATAAAGCCTCACTTTTTTGATGTAGGACTTTAATCTAGACCTCAAGCAAAACTTAAGACCCTTGCGCGAATGCGCTGAATAGACTCATCTTTTGGAATTAAAAAAGTTTTCGACTGCAGGTAAAAATAATATATTACCCTGTAAGAACGAGTATTTTACTAAATCTTTCCAGGAAACCCATCTTGCATCATCATGATCATTAAGCACAAAATCACGACTCCCGACCTGGGCCGCAAAAAGACTTAAATGAATCTGTTTTTGATTCGGAGTCGTAACTTCGTGAGAGCCCAAAAGCTTCAAGACTCGAATTGAAATTTCAAGTTCTTCTTGAATTTCACGCTCGAGAGCTTGCTCATGAGTTTCTCCGGTTTCAACTTTTCCACCAGGAAACTCCCAAAAACCTGCTCCCGAATCAGAAGATTTTCTTTGGGCAATCAAAACCTGGTCACCATTAACCAAAAGCGCAGCTACAACTTCAATTTTTTTAAGCCCCGAATGGCGGTCTGGACTGTACAAGAAAAGCTCCTTATCGGATCATAAAAGTGTGGCTCTACACCTATACAATACTTGTCCGACAACACGCCCACTCAAGTCTAGTATTTTCTTATGGAATATCTTGGCTTTTCAGGCAGGTAGCCTTAACACCGGAGGCTTTCTTGCTTGCCAAAGGTTCGTAACCCACGTGACAGGCTTCGCCACTCTTTTTGGTTCTGAATTAGCGCAAAAAAGAGACGCTCAAGCTTTTGGATACCTCTCCGTTCCGCTCTTTTTTCTGTTCGGCGCCATGATTTCGGCACTTTTTATTGATCTTAAAATTCAATCAAAAAATGAACCTCAGTATTATATCAGCTTCGGGATTCTTGTCTTGATCACAGGAACAGTTCTTGGCCTAGGAGTAACAAATCACTATGGAGAATTCGGAGCCCCTTTAGAGTTTGGTCGTGACTATTCACTTTTAGCTCTTCTTTGTTTGGCAAGTGGAATTCAAAATGCAACTGTAACTTCCGCCTACGGATCTGTTGTGAGAACCAGCCATTTAACAGGCTTAACAACAGATCTAGGGATTGGTCTTGTTCGAATTTTTTCTCAAGCACTTGGCGCCCAAGCGCATGCTCCCGAACTTCGCGCTACTTTTATGAGAATCGGCATTATTATCGCTTTTACAGCTGGGTCCGTTTTTTCAGGATTTATTTTCACAAAACTTGCCTACTGGGGATTTGCGATTCCATTTACGATAAGCTTAGGCCTTTGGCTCTACAGCCTTGGTCTTTTAAAACAGAAAAGGTCGATTTAACAAGTTATGATTGATGTTGGAAGTTCTTATTTTATATTGTTACTCGGAGGCATTGCTTTTTTCCACTACGGAATGACTTTAGCCGGCCAATCACTTGAAAAACTTTTGGCATCCCGAATTTCTGGCCTGATGAACAAAGTTTCAGACAATAATTTTTTATCGATGGTTGTCGGAGTTTCGCTCACAACTTTACTGCAAAGCTCAGGGGCCGTTACTTCAATGCTAGTCGGATTAGGCTCAGCACGCGTTATTAACTTAAGACAAGTCATGGGCGTTATTATCGGAACAGCTGTGGGCTCGACATTAACGGTTCAACTGATCTCTTTTAATCTAGTGAGTATTTCACTACCCGTTTTTATCATTGCTTTTGCTTTTTATTACCAAAGCAAAAAAGTCAGTATTAAAAATCTGGCGCTCGCATTGATGGGCTTTGCTCTGCTTTTTATTGGGATGAAAATGATGGGTGATAGCTCAAAGCACTTTGTTGAAAACCCTGTGTTTGCCGATTTTTTTAAAGCTCTCCGCGATAACCCAGGATACTCGCTTCTTGTATCGATTGTTTTTTGCGCTTTTGTTCACTCATCTGCCGTCACAATCGGACTCGCGATGGCACTCGCTGCCGCAAAAGCTATCAGTATCGAAGATGCGATGCTTTGGGTTTACGGCGCTAATATCGGAACAACTTCCACAGCACTGTTAGCCGCAGCGGGATCAAATTACATTGGAAAACAAGTGGCTTGGGCTCATTTTTTTTACAAAACAATCAGTGTGCTCATTTTCTATCCCTTTACTTCGATGTTTTTGAATGTTTTAGAAAATCTTGATACTTCATCAGCTCGAATCGTTGCCAACGGGCACTTGGTTTTTAATCTGATCTCGGCCGCCCTCTTTTTTCCGTTTATTAACAAAGGGGCTCTCTTAATTCAAAAAATGTTTCCCAAAGGTCCCCAAGATGAGTTCGGCGCCGATTACTTAAGGATGAATAATTATCAAAGCACTTCACTTGCAACTTCTTATGCTCAAAGAGAAATCATGAGAACGGCTGATATTGTGATGTCTATGATTGGAGACTCTCTCAAACTTTTTGAAAGCCCAGATCCATTATTAATTGAATCCATTAAAGATCGCGATAACAAAGTCGACTTTCTATACCGTGAAACTAAAATGTTCTTACTGGACCAAGCCAACAAGTCACACACCGCTGTTCAGCAAAATATTTTAAACATGATTATGTTTATATCAGATCTCGAAAGGGCTGCAGATGCAATTGATATCAATATCATCACATTAGCCATCAAAAAGAATGCTTTAAAGCTCGAGTTTTCAGAAGAAGGTTGGGATGAAATTAAAACTATGCACGCACAAATGATGAAAGTTGCCAATATGGGAATTAATGCTTATCAAACAAAAGAACTTTGCGCTGAAACCATTACCCTCAAAAGGGAACTCGCAAAACTTGAAATTAATTTAAGAGAAAACCATATCGGACGACTGAACCGCGGCATGCGTGACTCAATCAATACAAGCTCAATCCATTTAGATCTTTTAAGTGAATTCAGACGAATTGCTTCACTTCTTTGCAATCACGCTTATAATTCGAAGTAGATTTTTTTATGCAAGTTCTTTCAACTCTTGGACAGCTTTTCTTATCAAATATTTTTTTCTAAAAAACGGGTTTTACTTTCAAACGAGCACTTAAAATTGAATCGTACTCTTTCGTAATCTGAGTTAATAAATTTTCAGCAAAAAGGCGAGGACTTATCTTAAGATCCTCTAAAGAAAGCGTTGGTACGGGCGTCCCTGCATTTGAAATGTTCATCGCAAAATGAACTAAGACTGAAATCGATGAACGAGTAGCCACACTAATAGATAATTTTTTACTTTCAAAGTACAAATCGTCCCCAACCCGGTCAAGCTTAACTCGAGTTAACTTATAAATTTCATCTGATACAAGACTTGCAAAAAGACGCTGTAAAAAAATACCTGTTACTAACTCACGATCAAATACTTCAAATATAAAATGAAGCATCTGACTGCCCTGGATTAATGACTTTTCAAGTAAATCTTCCCCGTCGACCATATGATCAAGTGAAACATCGCAAGACCCAATGAAGCTCACACAGGAATCCCCTTGAATCCCGTGCTCTAAATACCCAAATAAAGATTTTAATTGTGACCCGTCATAATGAAGTTCATTTTTTAATAAAATTGTTTTCATAAAGGAAACTCCAAACCATTTTCTTGAAATGCCCGTTGGGCGCGTTGACATGATTCGCACTGACCACACCAAAAATCAAAAGCCTGATAACAAGGCCAAATATCACGAAAGTTGACTTGAAGTTCTAAGCCGCGTTTCACAATATCCGTCTTATTCATACGAGTGGTAAAACAGTGTGCTTTGACATGATTAGAAGTTGAGAATAAAAAACTTTCTGTCAGGACATCTAAAAAACCTTGGGTATTATCTGGAAAAGTAGCCGCTTCTTCCAAGTTAAATCCTGGGATCACAAACTGTGCCCCTAAAGCTTCAGCAAATCCCGCTGCAATATTTAAAAAAATTCCATTTCGATTCGGCACCCAAACAGATTTGGCTGTCTTTTCAGAAATTTTTAAATCATTAATTTTGATTTGTTCATTCAATGGCAGCTGCAAGCTCATATCAACAAGTGAAGAAGTACCGAAATCTTTAAAAAAATGAAGAGCAATCGACTGATGGGGAATTCCTAGGCTTTGTGCAATTTTTTGACTTTGGTTGATTTCTTGCCTCACGGCCCTTTGTCCATAATCAAAAGTCAAAGCTAGAGTCACTTCACCCGCTTTGTGGGCTTCGTAAAGATTCACTGTTGAGTCAAGGCCTGCTGAAAGTAAAACAACTGACTTCATCTTGAAACACGAATGTCTTCGAGCAATAATTGCAGTGACTTTCGACCTCTCCACTCGTGAAGCTGAATCTCTGCCATGACGTCAACAAATTCATTTTCATTTATTTTTTTTAGAAGACTTTTTTGAACTTCAGTGGGGCTAAATAAAACCGCTTGATTTTCAATTCCTTCTTGCACCAGCGTTGCTTTGAGATGTCCACCTTTTAAGTCTTGAAGTTTTCTAACTTGCAATCGAGAAATCAAAAAGAGGGGTCTCTCAAAGCCCACACCGAAAGGCTCCAACTTTTCAAGCCAACTCATCAAATCAAAATCGAATTCAGAAAAATTTAAAGTTGCGTCGTAATAGGTTTTTTTCTTTTCTTGAACATCTGTTAAAAAATATTTTTCAAGGCACATCATGAAATTATCGACGTTATCTTTTGCGAGCTCAAATCCCGCAGCTCTTGCATGCCCGCCAAATCTTAAAAGGAAATCTTCTGCGGAGCCCAAAGCTTCGACTAAAGAAATATCCGCAGAATCAGGAAGGCGACAACTTCCCACCATTTTACCCTCTTCAGCATCATAACTTGCAACAAATGACGGCTTTCCCACTTGTTGGGCTAAACTTGTCGCAATAAGCCCGATCACCCCACGGTGAAAACTTTCAGAGTAAACAAAAACAAACGGCTGGGCCGTTTGAGCTTGAGCTTTTTCAATTGCTTCTTTTAAAGCTTCGGCTTGCAAAGAAACCCGCTCTTGATTTTGAATCAGAGCTTGTTCAACTAACTTGTGAGCTTTTATCTGGTCTTCTTCTAAATATAGGTCAATTGGTAAAACTTCACCTTCTAATCGAGAAAGTGCATTTAGTTTTGGCGCAAATCGAATGGCCACATCACTGCTGGTGAGCGTTTTTCCCGATAAATTCAAAGCTTGCAGAAGGGCAGCCAAACCCGGCCTTGTTGTTTGAGCCAGTGCTTTAAGACCCATCTGAACAAGGACTCGGTTGTCTCCAACTAGAGGAACCATGTCTGTTAACGTCGCAATCGTAAAACAATCAAGTAAATCTTTTAAATTAAGTCGATCTGGAGTCCCTTGTTTTTTATCTGTTAAGTATCGCTTAAGACCCCTCATCATAGTAAAAGCAACGCCGGCACCACTTAAGTAACCCAAACCCGAAGTATCCGCTTTTTGATTAGGATTCACGACAACTAAAGCCTTTGGCAATTCTCCGGCAGGTAAATGATGGTCCGTGATAATCACATCAATCCCCAAAGCTTGCGCTTTGTCACAAGCTTTAAAGGCTGTGATACCCACATCACAAGTAACGATCAAATCAACATTTTGGTTTTTTAAATCTTCAACAACATGAGCATGAAATCCATAGCCGTCTTTAAGACGCTTGGGCTGATAAGCTATCACATTTAAAAAGCCTAGCTGATCCAGAGCTTTTTTCAAAAGAGCGCAGCCGCTTGTCCCGTCCAAATCAAAATCAGCATAAATACAAATTTTATCTTTATTTTCAAGAGCCTGGGTCAGCCTTTCACAAGCTTGAACCATACCCGATAAAAGAAACGGATCTTTTAAACTTTGCACACTCGGAGAAAAAAAATTTTTAACTTGAGCATCTGATGTAAAACCGCGATTCAAAAGAAGTTCTTTTAGGGGCTGAGGCCAGCTCAAATGCAATTCCGGCAGTTCGTTTTGAACTGCCGCATCTTTCAAAGAAATCTTTTTAGAAAGACCCCAGTCGCCCATTGAATTCCTTAATCTCTGTGAACTTGAATTAAGTCGCTGAAAGCTGAGCCATTTTAGAACCGCGCAGTTTATCAACAAGATAAATCATGGGAGCTGCAACATAAACTGACGAGTAGGTTCCAAAGAAAATACCCACGGTTAAAACAAAAGCGATATCTTTAACTGTTCCTTCTGCAAAAATAAGCAGACAAAGTGCAGAAGTAAAAACTGTTCCCGAAGTAATCAAGGTTCGACCTAACATATCATTAATTGATTTATTGATAATAAATCCCCAACCGCGGTCCCGATATTGAGGAAAAGTTTCCCGAATACGGTCAAAAACAACGATCGTATCATTAAGTGAAAAACCAATCAGTGTCATGATGGCAGCTAAAACTGGAACGTTTACTTCTTTACCCATAAAGTTATAAATGGCCAAAGTGATCACAGCATCATGGAACAAACAAACTACAGCACCCGGAGCATACTGATAGTCAAAGCGAAATCCGACATAAAATAGAATCACAAGCAAACAATAGAATACAGCTAAAAAACTATTTCGTTTTAATTCAGCACCGACTTGTGGACCAACGCTATCAACTCGGCGAATTTCAGGGCCCTTTGCTTGAAAGCCTGTTTCTAATTCAGCACGGACTGCATCTAATGACTTTTTGATTTGTGCATTTTGTTCTTTTTCGCTGCCTTTAGCAGACGTTTGAAAACGAATCACAAACTCAGAAGAATCACCGAAGGACTGAATGCTCACTTCTCCTAAATTTTCAGATTGTGATACTTTTTCCATGCTTGTTCGAACTTCATTGATCGATGTATCTTGAGCAAATTTCACTTGAACTTCAGTCCCACCGCGAAAATCAATTCCGTAATTAATCCCGGCTGCTGCTAAGTAAAGAACAGAAGCAATTGTCAGAACAAGTGAAATTCCACCAAACAAATTAACTCGTCCAACGAAATCAAATTTTCCAAAACCTTGTTGCGCTTTCATTTTTTTATTCCCTTAAATTGAAAGTTTTTTGATACCGAATTTGTAAACAAGTGTGTCCGCAATGACTTTACTAAAAAAGACGTTTCCGAATAAAGTCGTCAGGATTCCCAACAATAAAGTCACCGCAAAACCACGAACCGGTCCTGTACCAAAATAGAAAAGAATCAGAGCTGTTGCGCCGACTGTGATATTAGAATCAAAAATAGCTGACATCGCGACACTGTAGCCCTCTTTCATCGCGGCCATCCAACTGGCGCCCTTCGCGAGCTCTTCTTTGATACGCTCTTGAATCAAAACATTTGCATCCACTGCAAATCCTATTGTTAAAGCAATCCCTGCAATACCTGGCAAAGTCAGAGTAGCTCCGAATGCTGATAACAAAGCAATCAGTGTTAAAATATTCACTACAATTGATGACACTGCGACAGCTCCCATGGCTTTATAATGTATCAATAAAAAGATAAAAATTAACAAGGCTCCAACCGCTGCGCCCAATTCTGCTTTTTTAATTGAATCAGCTCCTAAAGTAGGACCAACACGTCTTTCTTCTAATTGTTCAAGGCGAGCTGGCAAAGCACCTGCTCTAAGTGAAGTCGCAATCATTTGAGCTTCACGAATGGCCTGATCCCGACCAGTTCCTGCTGATCCCATTTGAATCACTGCCGATCCACCTGAAATTCGATCTTTTATATTGGGTGCTGATTTCACAACACGATCTAAAACAATGGCCATTTGGCGACCCACGTTGGCTCCCGTCAATTCAGCAAATTTATTGGCACCTGCTGCATTGAACTTCAAAGCCACTTCTGGTTCACCGTATTGGCCATAAGTTACGAAAGCATTATCTAAATCGCCACCACCAAGACCTGTATCCGTCTTCAACAAAAGGGGCAAGCTTCCCAATTCCATCTTCTGAGCGTTATCTCGCTTTTCAAAATAAACAACAGAGTTCGCAGGAATTTGACCTGCTAAATCTTTGTTCAGACGATCAACGTACTCAGAATACTTCATGTTTCCCATTGTGTAGTTTCCAGCTTTTTCAGCTTCCGAGATAAGCTGAGCTAGTTTATCCGCTGGCACATCATAATTCAGCATCTGGAAATCAAGCTTAGCGGTTGTATTAATTAATTCTTTTGCTCTTTCCGCGTCGGCCATTCCAGGCAATTGTACTAAAATACGATCTGTTCCCTGAGCTGCGATAGAAGGCTCTGAAACACCAAATTCATCAATTCGATTTCGAATCGTTTCAATTGCCTGGCTGATAATTCGAGCTTTGTAATCTGTTAAGTAAGCATCTAAGTATTTATACGTGAGCTTTTCACCTTCAGTTGAAAACAACTGCAGTAAAGTGGACTGATTTTTTTCGATGTAAGTTTTTAATTTGTCGGCTTGACCTGCTGCGGGTGTGATTTCAATTTCGCCATCTGAAGCTTTCGGGGTCGCGAATGTGGCTTGAATATTTTCCTTTGCAAATTCGGCTTCTAAACCCCGAGCTTGTCTGATCACAGTTTCGCTCACAACACCTTCGACATCAACTCCCATAACAAGATGAACGCCGCCTTGAATATCAAGTCCATAATTAAGTCGATTGTCCGTAATCCATTTCTTGACAGGAACAACGTTCGGCAGAACCCAAACGATAGCAAATAAAAGTCCCGAAAGAGCCAAAAAGAGCCTTGTTTTGTAATAATCCATGATGCTTCAAATCCTTTTTGTTATTTTTTAATGGGTTTTGTATCAATCACAGTCTTCGCATTGGCCGCTACCGACTTAGAGCTTGCCGCCACTTGGTTTCGCAACATCTTGATGCGAACTCCATCTGCAATTTCTAATGTCACGTATTGATCTGTGAGACCTTCAATTTTACCCAAAATACCCGAAGCTGTGAGCACTTCATCGCCACGCTTAAGCGCCGTCAAAAAAGACAGGTGCTCTTTCTGTTTTTTGCCCTGAGGTCTGATAATCAGAAAATAAAAAACAACGAAAATGAAAATAAACGGAACCATCATTTCGATAAAGCCAGGCTGTGCCGCTGGTTGCATAAACGAACCTCCATTGAAAAAAATTAACAACGCTCCATAAGTCATCATGAAGACAGAATATTTTCAATGTTCGACTGAAGGCTTTAGGGCTTTTTGACGAATCGCGATATACAGTCGTCACGAAAAGTTTCCCAAGTGCCGTTTTCTAAGGCAGAACGCATACGTTCCATGAGTTTCATATAAAAATAAACATTGTGAATCGTGTGCAAACGATGGCCTAAAATTTCACCGCTCATAAAAAGATGTCTTAAATAGGCTTTGGTATAATTTAAGCAAGTGTAGCAATCGCACTCAGGATCCAATGGCGATGGGTCATTTCGATATTCTTGCCGCTTGATACTGACTTTGCCTCTCCATGTAAACAAAGTCCCATTCCGAGCAACTCGAGTTGGCATGACACAATCAAACATATCAATCCCGGCATCAACTGCTAAAATCAAATCAATCGGAGTTCCGACACCCATCAAATATCGTGGTTTGTCGGCTGGCATTTGCGGGGTCACTTGAGGTAAAAGTTCGTGCATTAAATGAATAGGTTCACCGACACTAAAACCGCCCAAGGCGTAACCTGGTAAGTCGACCGAACAAATTTGCTCCATCGACTTGATTCGGTGCTTTAAGGACAGCCCACCTTGAATAATTCCAAAAAGCAAAGACTCTTTCCGAGTCATCGCTTGCTTCGATCTGACAAGCCAGCGATAAGTCAAATTCATCGATCTTTCAATTTCAGAATCTGTTGCCGGATGCTCTAAACACTCGTCAAAAGCCATGATGATGTCGGCTCCCAAATTCATTTGAATTTGCATGGATTTTTCAGGAGTCAAAAAAAGCTTCGCACCATCCACATGAGACCGAAACTCGACCCCCTCTTCAGTTAGAGTTCTGAGTTTGCTTAAAGAAAAAACTTGAAATCCACCGGAATCAGTTAAAATGGGTCCTTTCCAGCGCATAAATTGATGAAGTCCTCCCATTTCCTGAATTAAATCATCTCCGGGCCTAACCCAAAGGTGATAAGTATTTCCTAGAACGACTTGTGTTCCACAATGTTGCAAGTCCTCAACAGTTAAAGCTTTCACTGTTGCTTTAGTTCCGACAGCCATAAAAACAGGAGTTTGCACGGGACCGTGAGAAGTCATCAAAGTCCCTCTGCGTGCATGACCCACTTTATTATGAACTTGAAAGCTTCCAACTGGCATCACTTGATCCATACTGAAAAATCTCCGTAGCTAAAGAGCTTAAATTCTTTTTGAACAGCCCATGTGTAAACTTGTTTTACTTTTTCAATTCCCGCAAAAGCCATCACCAGAGATAACAATGAAGAACCGGGCTGATGAAAATTTGTCATCAGAACATCGACCATTTTAAACTCAAAACCAGGGCGAATAAAAAGATCTGTTTCAAATTTTAATCTTTGTTTGATCATAGCGGATTCTAAAGATCGAGTCACCGTCGTCCCTAAAGCCCAAATTTTTCGACCCTCAGACTTTGCTTTGATTAAGTGGGCCCAAGTTGATTCAGAAATCTCTACGAACTCTTGATGCAAAACACCTTTTTCAACAACTTCGTTTGTCAGAGGCAAGAAAGTTCCCAAGCCCACATGGAGAGTCAGAGTTTCAATTTGCACTCCCCGATTTTTTAGTACTTGCAAATCTTTTTGAGAAAAATGCAATGAAGCCGTGGGGGCCGCAAGACTTCCCGGCTTTTCAGCCCATGCTGTTTGATACCAGCTTAAATCTTGCGAAATATTGTGTCTTTCACCACGCGCTTTTTGAATATAAGGCGGCAGCGGCAACTCTGCGACTTCGTCAAAATAAGATTCAGATAGAATTTGGTCTGTTTGAATCTTCTGAGGTCGCCCCTTTTCTATTAATCGAAACTTTCTGGACAATGGCAATTCTACTTCCGCGCTTACTTTCAAATCCCGCGAAGGAAAAAGAACTTCCCATTCAAGCGGATTTTCAAGTTGCTTTAAAAAAAGAATCTCAAGACCCTGACTAAAAACTCGTCGTTTTAAAACTTGAGTATCATTTACAACAAGTACATCACCCGCGGGAATTTTCTGAAGAAATTCTGAAAAAGTGATTTCTTGAGGGACTTCTGTTTGATTTAACGTCCAAGCCACGCGCGGCGGCTTCTGGGGACTGGTCGCCACCAAATGCTCAGGATATTGATAATGAAGTTCTGACAGAAATGATTGAACCATATTTTTTAAAAGTACCCCACTACTTACCGAGTCTTCAACTGAAGGGCAATACTTCATCATTTTGAGAATAAAAAAAGCCGAGCTGGGATCGCCAGCCCGGCGGGGACCTCAAGCACAAGGGAACCACCAAACCTTGTGCTCGTGGCCAAATAACTTAAAACACATGAACTCTCGATCTCGCTACCATCTCAGCAGGGGGACCACTGAGCTTGTACATCTCCCTATTTGAGCGCCGAATCCGTGGCGCGAGGAACAAAAGTGAAAAGCCATCCTAGCTCATTCATTTTGTTCCTTTGAGCCATCCGTGGCTCCCATAGATTAAGACCAGTTACTTTCAGCCAGGGGTTAAATTTGATCTTAAATTTTTGATATGCCGCTTATTAAGGCTATAACGAGAACTTATTGACGCGCTCAAGTAGCTTATATAAAAGAAGAGAGCCTCAGAGTTTTATAAGACCTATCTACCAGGATTGCGCGGGTGGTGTAATGGTAGCCACGTATGTTTGAGGTGCATATGCCGAAAGGTGTGGGGGTTCAAGTCCCCCCTCGCGCACCATTTAATTTTCCCTAATAAAATCAAGAATTTAAAAACCCTAGTGAACTCGAACACTAGCTGCAGCAAGCAAAAGAGACTTGAACCTGCACTCAGTTCGAAATTATCAGTAAAGCGCACTCAAAATGTTCAAGTCCCCTAGGCTGCGACGAGCGAGAGGACTTGAACTACTTCGAAAAATTTTGGAGTGCTTCGAGTTCGCGAGCGAGTTCGGATTTTTTCTGATCGATCAACTGCTCTGCTCGTAACTTCAAAATCGCAATGATGCGCTGGCGATCCATTCGACGATTTCGTTGTTTGATGTGCCAGCGGAAAAACTCGACGATACACTCCATGTCTTCATCACTTATTCCAAGTTTCCGCCGCGCGATCTCGGGATAAAAAATCGATTCATCGAAGACCGGCATTTCCTCACGTTCAGCAAGGAAATCTTCGTATGAGTATTTTAGTGGAATCATCTTCTACGGCGCCGACTGAAACCAACCCTCTGACAAACTCATGCATTTTTCAGGGGTTAACTGGGCAATCACGGTATTATCTCCAGCGGAAAATTCATAGTCTGAATTTTTGATTTTCAGATCAGCGGTTTCGAGTCGAATCAGACTACAAGTATCTGACCAAATAATGACCGATAACTTCGTTAAGTAGTTCAAATTGACGCTCAATTCGCCATCTTTAGTTTTAAGCGCGGCTAGGTCTTTAAGTTGAGCCTCGCAGGCTCCTGGTAAAAGGTTGTGTTTATTAAAAGTGCCGAAATCATTTGCTGTCAAACCTGATGGGATCTTCCAATTTAAATCCAAGTCACTTTCACCCCAAAAATCATCCTGAACGCAGGTTACCTTAAAATCCGACGCGGGAATTTTTGTTTCAATCGTTCCTTGTTTCAAGATGATTTCTCTAGTGACGTAAGCGCTGGCTTGGTTCGAAAGAAGTATGGCAATCGCCATGTACAATATCGTTTTCATTGATCCTCCATTTAGATCTTGCTGGTCTCTTTTGTATGTCATTGCTAAATAATAAAAAAATATATAATTCCGATACGTCCTATGCTAAATAGGCATGGATGAATCTACTCCATCTTCAATATTTCTATACAGTTGCTAAAGAGCGGGGGTTTACCAACGCATCGAAAGCGCTGCGTATTCAGCAACCCGCAATCAGTCGTATGGTCAAACTTCTGGAAGAAGACTTGGGCTTTAAACTTTTTGAGAAGATAGGACGCCATGTGCAGCTCACCAAAGAGGGAGCCGAAGTTTTTGAGTATTGCAAAAGTATATTTGGCCGCGTTGACGACCTCAAACAGTCCTTAGGTAAGATCAGTGGCGAGAACAAGGGTCCCGTTTTATTGGGCGCATCCGAACCAATTGCCAGCCATTTTTTACCATCCGTGGTGAAGGTCTATCTTTCGAATTTCCCCGAAGTGTACCCGAATATTTATTCCGGGCCGGCCTCGCTGCTGTTTGAAACTCTCGTTAAAGGCGAAATAGAGTTTGGCTTGTTCTTTCATATTCCCGAACTTCCAGAAAAGCTGGAGATTTTCGAAACCAAAGAAGTCGGCTACCATCTCGTGATTCGTAAAGATCTGCGGCGTGATAAAAATGTGATCGGCACTTTCATTGGTTCTCGCGAGATTGACGACACTTCGACCAAGAGATTTCCAACACTGGAACGAATGCGAAAAGACCATCCTCAAGCGAAAATCAAAATTTCGAGTAACAACTTAACTGCACACAAGGAGATGGTTCTTCAAGGAATAGGGGTTTCAGTTCTTCCAGAATTCTTGGTTGCAGACGACCTAAAAAATGGACGACTCGCAGATCTCTATCCAAACGAATCCTTCAAGTTTAAGATGAAATTTATTAAGCGGAAGACCACGATTCTGACGAGGAATTCGCAAGAATTGATCCAGGCGTGCCTTAAGGGCTAATAAAATTTGGAGAACACTTAGCTATATGTTCTCCAGAGTGGAGAACATATACTTAAGAAAAGTAATTGTTCTCCACGAATTCAAAAATCGTAAGCAAATTCAGTCACTTAATTTTTCAGAACCCTCGGAAAGCGCGGTTCTAAGATCGTCCACTAGGGGGCACCAATTTTAAAAATTTCAGAAATTTTTCTTACATGGTTCGGTTCTACGGTTCTACAGCAAACCTAAGTTGTTGATATTAACGTTAGTGTAGTTTTCGAAAGGATTCTTAAGAATATAAGCGCCTAGGGCCGCTCCAACTTCTTCCGCACTTTTCAGTTTATTTTGATTTTTGTAATTTTTAAAAATATCCACTTCAGGAAAATCATCGCTTGCGATTTCTCGCACATGTGCCTGCATTTCAGTGTCGACTAGGCCCGGTCCAAAATTAATAATTTTAACTTTGTCATTCGATGCGTAATCTTTAGCAAGGGCCATCGTAAATGACTTAAGCCCAGCCTTTGCAGCGGAATAGCAAGCCCAACTTGCAATGGGATCAGATGCAACTCCAGAAGAAATGTTTGAGATGATTCGGATTCCTTTCATTTTTTCAGTGCCTTTCAAAAAGGCCGCCGTTAAGGCGATGGGTGCCGTCAGGTTTACGGCGAAGTTCCGCAAGATTGCAGGTTCATCCAATTTTTTAATTGGCATGACCGGATCAATTAAACCTGCGTTATTAGTTAACGTGATCATGTGGTAATCTTCAATCGGATATGCTCTCAATATTTTTTGAACTAAATCCTCTTTAGAATCCATCGAAGCTAAATCAAATGAAAAGTGCTTGATGCGATCGTGGAATCTGCTTTTATTTCGTGAGATATCAACAACATCGTCTCCGCTTTCAGCGAAAAAATGAGCTAATGCTGCACCTAAACCTCTGGAAGCTCCGGTCACGATATGCAGATTCATAGTTTCATATCTTTCTGAATCAGATTAAAAAGAGTTTTGAATTCGGCACATTTTATATCACGCTGACTGAGCCTTGCTGCCATTTTAAGATTTGCCATTGCTATTTTTGGAGCTCCAAGGATAACCCGAGACATTGCCAAACAATAAAATGGAAAATAATAAGGTTCGTTTTTTAAATTGTATTTTTCCCAGGTATAAATGGATTTATTGGCCCATTTTTTCGCTTGTACTTTGGAGCTTTTGAAATATTTTTCCTCTGCTAATAGACTTGCGCCTAAGGCTTGTGCATAAAGACCTTGTTTTCGATCAAAGACTTCAAAGCGCTTACCGTATTTGTACATGTTGCTGAAGGCGCGTGTTTGATAATAATAATTTAAGCAAACTCCAAATCGAACGGCTACACTCTGTCTAGAAAGTTTACGAGTTAACGGTTTTAAAATTTTTGCAGCATCGGCTTTTAACTTTTTTTGGCGCTTCGCAGGTAAATCGTCAGCCCAATCACCTAGCAATTTTGCATATTGATAGGTAAAATAAAAATCTCCTGGATATTCTTTTAAAACTTTTTGAGCAAGGTCAGCACCTTTTTTATACTGGCCTTTCAAAACAAAACTTCGCAGCCGATGCGCAATTTGATCCGCTTCTGGAACATTCGATTTAATCAGCTTCATAGTCATTTATGCTAACTTTGAAATAAAGAGAATCAAGAGGCCTCCTATCGCATCATGACAAAATTCATTCAGATTGTGAAAATCCATACCTTAGAGATGAAATTTATATACGATCCCAGACTCTAACCTCTAAGGAGAAGTCCATTATATGAAAAATCAACGACTTATTTTTATCATTTCCTGCTTTTTTATTGGGTCCGCTTATTCGAAAGAAAAGTTAATTGAAAAAATAGAACCTGCTGCCAAAGTTCAAAAACCTGTAACCCCAAAAGTCGAAAATACAGGCTTAGAAAAAGCTCTTTTTGCGGGTGGTTGCTTCTGGTGTATGGAACCCCCTTTCGAAAAACTAGAAAACAAAGGTGTGATCGAAGCTCGATCCGGGTTTAGCGGGGGTCGCACAGCCAATCCCACTTACGAAGAAGTCTCGAAAAGCAATACGGGCCACTTTGAAGTTGTTGAGATCACATTTGATCCTAAAAAAATAACTTATGCTGAATTAGTCGAAGTTTTTTGGAAAAACATTGACCCGCTTGATGGCAATGGTCAATTTTGCGACAAAGGCGAATCCTACAAAAGTGCCATTTTCTATTTGAATGAAGAACAAAAAAAAGTGGCTGAAGTATCCCTTGGAAAATTGATCAAATCAAATATTTTGAAAGAAAAAATTGTAACCGAAATTTTACCAGCTAAAACATTTTATGCGGCTGAAGATTACCACCAAGATTATTATAAAAAGAATCCGATTAGATACAAATATTACCGCAACAGCTGCGGTCGAGACAAAAGACTGAAAGAGCTTTGGGGACCTGCAAACTAAATCTCAGAGCCGCCCTTGTTTTTAGATATTAAAATGATTCAAAAACTAGAGTTGATCAAAATAAATTGATCAACTCTAGTTTAAAGTTCACTTTAAAATTTGATACCAAAGTCCACTTGTACGCGATTTCGATCAAGCGCCGTTTCACCGTCGGCAATTAATGTTTCTCCCGTCATATGAGTCACCATTAAGTTAACTTGATCGTCTAGATTATAACCAACTAAAGTATTTAAGCTTCTTCCGTTCGTTCCACCGGCAAAAGAATCGCTATCCGTTAAAGCTCCTAAAGTCGAATCCTTTTCAAGCTCACGGCTGTCGACCATCAACATCCAATCACCTTTTTTCTTCAACTTATTAACTTTAATTCCGTAAATGACAGCTTTATTTTCTTGGCTAACGCTTCCGTTTGTTGCCATTTCCGCGAATAAGGTAACAGGTATTTCACTCTTGTACCCGTACTCGAGTCCGACCGAAGTCACGTTATAACCATATGTGTAAAACGTTCCGGTAGTCGAGTTCCCTGAAGCTGCCACGATAACAGAGTTATTTTTCACATGGTTAAATGAATGAGCTGTCAAAGTCAGCAAAGCGGTCTGAACTTCACTGGCGTAACGAATAGCAAGCTGAGCGGAATTAAGTGTTGTATCATAAACCGTTGATGTGGAAGTTGTGGTTGAATTTTCAGATAAGATCGAATGAGCCAACACAAGTTGGTAAGTCATATGATTTGAATTCAAAATATAACTTAAAGAAGCACCGTCAAAGTTCAAATCCGAATCGAGTAGCATCGAGTTCTCGCCCACGCTCAAAAATGGCGATTCTGTTCGCCCACCACGCAATAATGCATTTTCAATAAACGAGTACTTAAAAAACGCTCGATCAACTTTCACATCATAGTTTTTAGTCCCACTGAATGTTTGATTCGTCGAAGTCCCGCCGCCCCCTGTTGCTAAACGCACTTCTGTGTTCAAAACGTCACTGACTTGAGATTTAACTCCCAATCGAGCGCGAACCCTTAAGTGATCGTAATGATCTTTACCTGTCACACCTTCGGACTCGATCGCCTCATGACGCAATCGAAAATCACCAAAAACTGATGTCTTAACTTCTGACTGAGACCAAGCAGAAAAACACGATATAAAAACTAACATTGCCCATTTTTTCATTTGCAATTCACCCCTGTTAAATTTTGGACTCAAGCTTTTGCCCCCCATTCCGAAGGGAATTTATGGCTGTAAGTAAGCCATAGAAAGCAAAACCTTTTGACGTTAGGGATCATCATTTATTCTTAATGAATGATATTCAATTTATAATGCAGTGAGCTCTGTGAATAAAATCAAACACAGTGCGATTGAGTATTAAAAAAATTCAATAACTGTAGAAAATCACATCACTTTAAAATCAAAATGACAGATCGTTTTCACTGAATTCAGAATAAAACCTGTTTCAGATGCTTTTTTGGCTAGAACCAAAGCCTTATCGTGACTTGATGGATTTGAAATTTCAACTTTGAGAAAAAACTCTTTCATCACAGGACGCTTTTTTTCATCAAGATCAACAATGAGCTGAGAATGGGCCGTCAATTTTTCAAAACTTAATTTAGAGTTTTCTGCAAACACTTTAAATGTCGCAACAAAACAATTGGTTAGCGCTTGATTAAAGAGATCTTCAGGACTGAGTGCACCCCCTGGCCCCAGGAACTCAGGAGGAATACAAAGATTGCTTTCGTCATACTGAGATCTTGTTTTCCAAAGCGAACTCACTCCATTTGAAGCGACAGTTTCAGATTTAAAAGACAGTGGATATTGAATCATTGTTTTCTCCTGGAAGGACAGTAGGGACTGATTTCACAATCACGAGTTTTGCGAGGTAAGTAAGGTCTAATAGAAGCGAAAACTTGATAGCCGACATTTAAAAAAGGCCTGATAAAAGATTTTTGAGCCCATTTCGAAACCCAGTTGTATTGAGGTAGAAAATCCCAAATCGCAATAAAAGCATCGACCCCTGTCATAACCAGACCTTCTGACGTTTTCACATGCATCACTTGATGAACTTTATAAGGATCGAGACCTTCTTTTTTCGCATCAAAATGAGCTTCGGTGATATCAATAAATAAAAGCCGTTCACTGCCTTTTTGCTTCTTATAGTGATCCATTTCCTTTGAACAAAGTGGACAAAGACCATCATAAAAGACTGAAATTGTCGCTGATGGTGATTCCATTATTGACCTCCGATAATGGTTCATACTACCATGAACCATCTAAGAAATCAAGAGGTCCCTGATGCCAAAAACACTGACTCTCAAAACTAAAAAAAATCCTCAAATTCCTGATCTTAAAGTGCAATCTCAGCATATTAAAAAACTCGCACAAGCAGTCGGGGACTTTATACGCTACTGGGGATTTCGAAAAATTCATGGTCAACTTTGGACACAAATCTATTTGTCCCAAGAACCCTTGAGCGGGTCCGAACTTGTTAAAAATTTAAGCGTTTCAAAAGCACTCGTCAGCCCAGCGCTTAAGGAACTTCTTGATTATGATCTCATTTCCGCAATAAGCACTGATGGGCGAACAAAAAAATATAAGGCAAACGAACAAGTTTTTGAAGTGATTCAGAATATTCTTAAAAATCGGGAACAGCGTTTAGTGGAAAATGCTCACAAACAATGCTCCGCTTTACAAAAATATGAAGGCGAAAAATACAGTTCTAATTCAAAGATCAATCATGACCGATTAGATGCACTGAGCTCACTTATTTCATCAGCTCTTTTTGCGCTTAGCATGATCACTCTAAAATCAGATGATAATCCGCTTTCAAACTGGATCCCACCTGAAAAAAACGAAAGCTCAGAACTATGAAAGCACTCCTGGTCCTAGGCAACCAGCTTTTTTCATCTGAAGTTTTAACAAAAAACAGTCTTGATAAGAAACTTTACACTATTTTTATGCGTGAAGATCTGAATCTTTGCACTTACTTTAAATTTCACAAGCATAAAATTATATTTTTTCTTTCTGCTATGCGCGCTTACGCTGAAGAACTCAAATCACAAGGTTACAGTGTTGAATATCAAAAACTCGGTAACGACAAATTATCCTATGAAGAAAGTTTTTTACGATACTTAAAGTTAAATAAAATAACTGAAGTCACATGCTTTGAAGTAGAAGATAAGTTTTTTGAAAAACGAATTTCCTCTTCGTTACAAGAAAATAATATCTCACTTTTGACTCTTCAATCTCCCCTTTTTATCACATCTCGAAATGATTTCAAAAAATACTTAAGTACTACCAAAAAGCCTTTCATGAAAACATTCTATGAACGTCAACGAAAAGCTTTCAAGATCCTTGTCGATGAAAAAATGAAGCCCTTGGGGGGAAAATGGAGTTTTGATGATGAAAATCGACTGGCTTTACCCGAATCATTAAAACCTCCAGAACTTCTTGTCCCTGAAGCTTCGCCTCTAGTTCAAAATGTCGCTAAACTTTGTGATCAACATTTTGAAAGCCACCCCGGAAATTCAAAACACTTTTGGCTACCCGTCACAAGAAAAGAAGCCCAAGAATGGCTTGATTTATTTTTAGAAGAAAGACTTGAAAACTTTGGTCCTTACGAAGATGCCATCCCCGAGCACTCGGAATTTCTTTTTCACTCAGTCCTTACTCCTTTTTTAAATACAGGACTGCTCACGCCAGAAGAAATTATCCGAAAAACTTTAGCTTATGCTCGAAAGAAAAAACTCGCGATCCAATCCGTGGAAGGTTTTTTACGTCAAATCATCGGATGGCGAGAATTCGTTCGTGGCATCTATCAAAACTTTAGTGAGTTTCAAGATAAAACAAATTTCTGGAATCATCATCGAAGTCTTTCAAGCCATTGGTATAATGCAAACACAGGTATCCCGCCTCTTGATCTCACTCTTAAAAAAATCATCAAATACGGATATGCCCACCATATCGAAAGACTGATGGTCGTCGGTAGTCTGATGCTTCTCTTAGAGGTCAAACCCGAAGAAGCTCACCGCTGGTTTATGGAAATGTTTATTGATTCTTCAGACTGGGTTATGGGACCCAACGTATACGGGATGGCGCTGTTCAGCGACGGTGGAGTCTTTGCAACGAAGCCCTACATTTGTGGATCAAATTATTACCGTAAAATGGGAAAATTCAAAAAAGATAAGTGGTGTGATGCCGTCGATGGTCTTTACTGGCAATTCATTGACAAGCACAAAGCTTTCTTTTTTAAAAACCCCAGACTCTCTATGATGGCTCGCTCTATCGAAAAAATGGACCCAGAACGAAAAAAATTGATTTTTAAAGAAGCTGATTTACTTCGATCACGTTTAACGTGTTAAAGACACATTGTTATGGTTTTCAAGTCTCATCTCTACTGATACAAAATGTCGTTCTCCACAGACTTTGAGGAAAGTGAATTTTGTGTTCTTTCGAGATAACCTTTTCTCCAGAGCTTAAAAGCGGCATAGCCCATCAGTCCTGCCGCCAACCACAAAACCGGTTGTGGCAAATTTCTTATTTTTGAAGTGACATTTTTAATTTGAACTATGGAAGGAACAAACGGACTGACTGTTGCTTGAACTTCATCTTTGAAGTGGAAAAAGTTTCTCTTGGAATCACTCACAACTTCTCGAACATGATTAAGTTTTTGATTTGTGACTTCCACTTTCTCGACTAAATTTTCCATAGCTGCTTCGAAACGATCCAGACTTTTTCGAATTCCTTGCTCTGCAATTTCAAGAGAACTTTTTTCTGTATCTTGCACTTTTTTTTCATTTTTATTTGGAATTTCATTTTCAGTGCGATTCATGATGCCCTCCTTGAAAGCTTGACTTAAGGTCCGAAAAGTTTTTTTGAACAGCTAATAACTCAGCATTTAAGTACGCTTTCGAGCGAAGCATTTTTAAATCTCTCTCTTTGATTTTTCTTAAAGTACTGAAAGCCAAACCTCCGCTGATCAAAGCAAATAAAATTGAAACAATTAAAGAGCTCAGCCAGTATCTTTCATTCAGCAAAAGACCTATGCTTAAAACCAGGAAGGCTAAGAAAGGAATAACACTTAATATAAAAAGCGCACCCAATAACATGAGTTGAGTCAGATGCTTTCCGACTTTTTTAAGTTCACTTTTTAATTCAACGACAAGCAAATTAATTTCACTTCGAATTAATTGTTTTGTACTACTACCGATTTCTCTTATGACAGAAGTGTAAGATCGATTGACGAAATCTTGGGTTCCATCTTCACTGCGAAAACTGTTACTTGGCATAAACAAACCTTCCTGTTCTCTTATGACTTAATAAAAGCAAGAGAAGGACCACACTGTTATCCCAGTATAAAGCAAATGAGTTGCAACAAATGTCAAAAAAACTCTTTTCAGAGTGGAGTTCTGCCCCTTGATTCGCAAATTTTTTGATGTCTTCTTAGTATTAATTTTCTAAAATTCTTTGCCTCAAAATTGGCTCACATTTTTCAAAAGATAATTTCAGATTTTTTAAATTTTGAACAGTTGATGATTCAATTTCCATTGTAATTTCTAACTTTTGACAAAAATACCCCAACTCGGACAAACCCAGAATTAAACTTGAAGACTTCAGCGCGTGGGAATAATAGCGGACTTTCTTTAAGTCTTGGGATAACACGGCTTCCTCTAAACTTTTGATCAAGAGTGGTGCCGAAACAAAGTAGTCTTCTGCCAAGACCTGCAATAATGGCTGGCCATCAATGTGGTAGCCCACTAATTTTTGCAAACTATCTTCTCTTAAAACTGGCTCTAACCACTTATAAAAAATGCTTTCAAGTTCGTAAATATCAAGAGGTTGAATCAAATAGTCATCTACGCCCACTTCTTCACCTTTTTTGCGAGCTTGAGAAATGGCCTCGGTTGTTAAAACAACAATTGGAATCTTTGGATCACCATTTTTTTCAAAAGCTCGAATCAAACGAGTCGCTTCGTAACCATTCATTGGCGGTAGCTTGTAATCGATCAAAATCATCGAATACTGATTTAAAGAAATACTCTTCAGTAGAGCATATGCGTTTGATACAATTTCACAGGACAGACCGAATTTTTCCAAATACTTTTGAATCACAATCTTATTGATCTCTTCAGCTTCAGCTACAAGAATCGGATGGCTGCTGAAAAAGAGACTTCTCAAAGGGACCATTGACGCATCATTTTTTTAGTTTTGCAGCGGGTACTGAGGTTTATAAATCTGTATCTGACCATCATGAAGTCCGCGGCTGTCCAAAGTATTGTGAGGGTAAATTAAAAGCATCGGAGTCGCAGAAGCCCCTCTTGTGACTTCTACTTTTTGAGCCTGCCCACTTTGCACAGTCCAGCTCTTCAGACCTTTCCATGATTGATCTTGAGGATTGAATGAAAGGGGCCACCAACGTTTAGAGTTTTTTAAATAATCATCACTTTCAACGTTTTTACTCTCATTCGAAGTTGAAAGAATTTGAATGAAAGGTTTGAGTCCTGCAATTGTCTTCAATGCTTCTAACGGAATTCTCATTGTGGCTGCACTTCTTAAGTCTCCTGCAACTGCTTCCCCTTGAGAAAGAACAGCAGAACTTAAATTAAGATCAACACCTTCTTCAGACTTAATCGCGTCTTCCTCCGCTCGTTTTCTTAATTCTTGAGCTTTTTTAAAATCTATCAGTGTCGTAGAGATTTGGTCACCGGCCAATCCGGGTATTCTTGAGATAGGGGTTAAAGCAAGCTCTGCTTCTGGCTTACGATCACCATTTTGATCAAACATAATACTCACTTCACACAGGGCCCAGCTTGTTACTCGACGATAAAACTTGACTCCGATTTCAAGAAAATCACCATTAATTCTGTAGCCAATAGCTTTCATATCGCACTCTGAACTTTGATTAGACTCGAGACCTTCAAGCTTTTGATCATCAATTCCGATTAGATTAAAAGCCCAGATATCTCCTGCGTAAGCCCCTTTATTCTTGAATTCAAAACTCACTTCACTATTTTCAGAATCCCGTTGGCTTGAAGAACCCAACTCAACATGAGTCATTTTAATATTTGAAATTTTTTGAAGTCTGACAAGAAATGGAATTTTTTGAACAGATTCTGCAGCTTTAAAGACAACCCACCCAGTGACTTCATCTTCAAGGCCGGCAAAAGCTTGAGCTTTCAATACCCAATTCAATTTTATATCAGTTAACCCTCGAGGTTTTAAAGAAATACTCTGTTCAACTAAAGTGACTGCAGCAGAAGAAGTTTCAAGACTCACTTTAATTTCAAGATCATCATCACCTAAAGACTTGAGTCTTAATGATGATGAAATCTTTTTTTCTTTTTCAATTTGTTGAAGACCTAAAGAAAAGGCCACAGGCTCTGTGAGAAAGCGAGCCTGAAGTGCACGGCTCACGAGGACTTGTCCCGCCCCTTGCCTTGCGACAGATTCGATTTTGCCTTTAATATTTTTAATTTGTTTTGTCGTCGACATGACAACAGACTTTAATTCTTGTGAAGTTAAATTTGGATACTTTTGTTTCATCAAAGCCATAACGCCAGCCATATGGGGGCCTGACATAGAAGTCCCTGACATTTGCACAACTTTTGAGCCTTCACCAAAGGAGGCTGAAATAATATTCTGCCCCGGAGCTGTGATTTCAGGTTTAATCAAAAGATCATAAGATCTGGGCCCACGAGATGAAAAATCTGTTATAATCCCGACCAATTCAGGCTTTTCGATAATGTCTGGATTTTTAAAATTTGCGATCACAGTTATATTTCGATCTAATTCAGCTTTTATTTTCTGACCTATTTCCAAAGAAACCATCACAGCGGGAATCTGAACTTCACCTTCGCCTCCCATCGTGAAAGGAGCATCAGGTCTGTTTTGCGCAATAATGATGGCCAAAGCACCTGCTTTTTCACCTCGAACCATTTTTTCTTGGAATGTCACACTTCCACGATCGATTAAAAGAATTTTCCCTTTAATCAAACTTGCTTCTTGTTCTGAGTAGTCTCGGTCAGCCAAACCTCCAAAAACAATTTCTGCCTGAGCTTCTTCTAATTCGGAAATTGGTTTTGAGATCGAAGATTCCACAGCTTCCGCAATCGCAATTTTTTTCTGATCAATATAGAAACCGATGGTTTTAAATCTCCAGTTATGATCAGTGTGATCTATCTGAGCGGCCACACTCAACGCTTCATTCGAAGTAGATGGAGACCCTACAATAAAAGGAATATCAGACGAATTACCCGCTGATGCCACCATAAAAGTGCCCATACGTGTTAAATTCGTAACTGCTTTATTGTAAAGTTCGTACGGGGTCCCGTTGGAACCTCCTAGCGAAAGGTTCACGACGTGCAACTGATCATCAAATTTTCCATCAAGATTTGGATCGACAGCATATTCAAGACCCGCAATCACGACTTCATCACTAGTGCTACCAGAACCAAAAACTTTAATTGCGTAAAGCGTCGCATCTGGAGCCACGCCATCATAGGATTGAACGCCATCGCCCATTCCCGAAATCGAACCGGCAACATGGGAACCATGCCCACTTTCATCGATTGGATTTAAATCTGGCTTGGGTATCAAGCGAGCTGGATCAAGCGATGCGGAATCAAAACGACTTCCTACAAGATCAATTCCGCCAACTACTTTTTTGTTAGGAAATAAAGATGTCACTGAATTCGGATCTATCGCTTTAAAGTCGTCAACAAGGCCTGTTCCACCTAACATTGAATGGGTGTAGTCAATTCCAGTATCAAGGACTCCGACTCTGATATTTTGACCTCTAATACCTTGATCATATGCTGCTTGAGCTTCAATAAATGTTACGGAAGTTCTGATTACATCAACTTTTTGGTTTCCTGTTGATTTTATTTCAAAGTTTTTTTGAGGCTGACGGAAAATTCGATTCGCCTTAACTGTTTCAACAAACGGAAGATTTTTTATTTTTTGAACCATTTCGAAAGGGGCGACTACAGCCATTCCGTTTAACACATATTGATAACGGTAAAGGACTTTAATATCGGTAGAAAGCTCTTTTAGTTTTTTTTCTGCTTGAACTTGTTCTTGCTGAAGTAAAATTTTATGTTCTTGATTGATCTCAAGTATTCCTTGTGAATTTCTTTGCGAAGTCGTTGCCAAAGCCTGACTTTTTAATTCAATTAAGTAAGTGCGTGAACCGGTTTCAACAGCAGGACGATCTGACATTAAGCCATCACCAATCAAACCAGAGACTGCGACAATTGCAGAATCATTCTTTTTTTGACAAGAAATGACAGATACTATCAAGAATAAAAAAACGGCTGAAGTTTTAAGAGTCTGAACAATTTGAATTTGAGCCACGCGATTCCCCCTGATTTCTAAAGGTGAACTTTTGATACCAAAAGTTCACCGAAGATACAAAGTATTCAAGATGGGGGCCACTTTTAAATAAGCTTTTAAGTGAATGATGAGTGGCAAAATGGCCCGAAAACTAGAAAACAGCTAGCCCAACAAACTCTTCAATTTGATTTTGTTATGGAATCTATTCGATCCAAAGAGTCGCGCGTGAATAACGGTCAGAAAAAACAGTCAAAGTCGCAGGTTTACAAGAATTTGTAGAAAGATCAAAAGACAGAAATTGATAGAAAATTTGAACGCCCGTATCGTCCCACCCTGTATCAATTAAACGAGCCGCGATTTCAAACTGCCCAGATCCAGATACAGACTCACACCTGTCCCAGTTGAGAGAAAAATGATGATCTTTTAAACCACCTTCATAGCTCACAACCAGATTCAAAGCTTGTGCGGCTTGATCGTATTGAGCTGATTCAATTGTAGCCGCTTCAACAAAACTGATTGAAAAAATAACTGTTAGAATTAACTTTATCATAAAAAAGTCTCCTTAGCTGAACCTGATTTTCGTAGTACCATAGAAAACCTTTATCAGGCTCGAACTCTTTTTAAAAAGGCTTCTTGATAGCAAAAATTACTGCCAACAAAACTAAAATAAAAACGACCAGAGTCCACAAACCCGATTTTTGAGGCTGACGCTTAATCAAAGCGGGCATTGCACCCAACAGGACCCAGATGAAAAGCTTAAAATAGATCCAACTAGGAAGTTGGCGAGCTAAACCCAAACGAGCTGCCAAGCCAAAGCCAGCGACAAGAAGCATTAAAAGTCCAATACCGTGGGATATACTCCAGATTTTCCGAAGACCTGCCTGAGGAGTCGCTTCGTTCCAAAGAACTGAAGAAAGACCAAATAAACCAAAAAGAGTGAGTGTCAAACCTAGAATGTGAAGAATCTTGTAGAATTCGTATGTCATAATAATTGGCACCTTAAAGTCATTTTATTTGTGATGTCAAATTTCTTTCTTCATCCATCAGCAATTAACACAACTTTAAAATTTATAACGTTGTCCTTTTTAAGCCCTTTTAAATAAGGGTTTAATAGAACAAACAGATTGCGATCTCAGCAAAGATTAGAGAATCTCAAATTATGATCTTACCCGCTTCAATAAAAGCTCCTCTTGCAGCCCTTTTATTTGGTTTTAATACTTTTTTTGCTTGTCTGTTAATTTACCCTCTCGCTTTTGTGAAATTTCTTATTCCTTTGTCACGAGTACACCACTTTTGTACTCAAATGATGGTTCGGATTGGGGAGCTTTGGATTTCGGGGAACAATCTCAATATGAATTTGACTCAAAATATAAGCTGGAAAATCGACGGTTTAGAAAACTTATCCCATGAAAAATCTTACCTTATCGTGTGCAATCATCAATCTTGGATGGATATTGTTATTCTCCAGCGCGTGTTTAATCGAAAAATTCCATTTATTCGATTTTTTTTAAAATATGAGCTCATCTACGTCCCCCTGCTCGGTTGGGCTTGGTGGGCACTCGACTTTCCTTTTATGAAACGACACAGCCGAAAATATTTAGAACTCCATCCTGAAAAACGAAACGAAGATTATGAAAGTACGAAAAAAGCCTGTGCACTTTTTAAAGGACAAAGCGTCACTCTTCTCAACTTTTTAGAAGGCACTCGCTTCAAAAAAACTAAACAGCTCGCCACACAATCGCCATTTGAAAACTTGCTCACACCAAAAGTGGGTGGTTTAGCCTTTGTTCTCAACTCGATGGGCGAACAATTCGAATCCCTGATTGATGTCACACTTTATTACCCTCAAGGTGCAGTCGAACTCTGGGATGCTTTAAAAGGTCGACTTCCTGAAGTTGTTGTTCATATTCGTCAGCATAAAATTCCAAGCAACCTGATGAATGGAAATTATTCTATCGACCGCAACTACCGAATCACACTTCAAAAGTGGGTCAATGAAATTTGGAAGCAAAAAGATGAAGAGCTCAAGAAATTGAGATTGGTGTCCCCACCGGGAATTGAACCAGGATCTAACGTTTAGGAAACGCTTGCTCTATCCATTTGAGCTATAGGGACGAATTTCCAACACTCTACCCCAAAAGGTACCCACTCACTAACCAGTAAGCAGCGTGACATAGAATTTGCAAACAGTTCAATCATGGCACGCTACAAAACTCGTCAACTATCTAATTTTCCTTATCATATTACCTCTAGAACACCCAATCGCTGTCCGTTTCCCCTTACCCTGATCCGGGTTTGGGAGATCATGTCGGAGCAACTCTATTGGGTTCAAAAGAAATACGGCTTTGATATTATCAGTTTTGTTCTGATGCCAAATCACTTCCATTTAATAGCGCGAACAGTATCGACCCCGCTAGGTAAAATTTTAAACGATCTACTTCGAGACACTTCAAAAAAAATTAACGAAGAGTCAGGCAGGATAAATCAAAACTGGGGTGGAGTTGCTTATAGAACTGAAGTTACAAATATGAGTTACTACTTTAATGTTTACCGCTATGTTTATCAAAATCCATTGAGAGCACGACTTGTTAGCAAAGCGGAAGACTATCCCTACTCGACACTTCACGGAAAACTAGGAAGATCATATTTACTGATCCCGGTCATCGAAGATTCAACACTTTTTGACGGAGATCTTTCGAATAATCTCAATTGGCTTAATCAAAATCAGTCAGCTCAAGATATCGATTGGCTAAGACACGGACTTCGATACAAAGAATTTAGATTAAAAAAAGACACAAACCAGCGCATTCTTTTGAGCCCTGACGCTCCGCCTACTGGTAAGTGAGTGGGTACCTTTTTTTTATTCTTCTTCGAGGTCGTCTGTTGTTCCTAGATTATATTTTTCGACTCGGTAGCGCATGGATCGAAACGTAATACTTAAAAGCTTGGCCGCTTTTTTCTTGATTCCCCCGGCCGTATGGATCGCTTTGATTAATAATTCCTTTTCGATTTGACCCATCACTTTATCCAAATCGACACCGTCATTTGTAACTTCAATTTCATGGCTTGATGCCATTTTTCTTCCACTCATTGTGTTGACCATCGGGGGTAAACTTTCAGGCAATATTGTTTGCCCACCTTCCAAAGCTACAGTTCGTTCAATCATATTTTCAAGTTCTCGAACATTACCTGGATAATCGTATTTTTTAAGAATTTCGATGGCCTCGTCGCTAATACCACCAATATTTTTAGACATTTTATCATTATACTTTTTTAAAAAATGTTGCGCTAAAATAGGGATATCTTCTTTTCGATCCCTGAGCGGCGGAGTTTTAATATTAATGACGTTTAAACGATAAAACAAATCTTGTCTAAAAGTTCCTTTTTGAACCATTTCTTCAAGATTTCGATTAGTTGCTGCAATAATCCGAACATCCACTTTCATATCATCAGTAGCGCCTACTCGTCTGATAATTCTTTCTTGAATAGCACGCAGTAGTTTCACTTGAATCGTAATTGGCAACTCGCCCACTTCATCCAAAAACAAACTGCCACTATCCGCCACTTCAAAAAGTCCGACTTTATCCGTAACGGCTCCTGTAAAAGAACCTTTTTTATGTCCAAACATTTCAGATTCCATCAAATTCTCAGGAATGGCTCCACAGTTGATCGTTACAAATGGGCGGTCTTTGAGAGGACCATTATAGTGAATAGCTTTGGCAATAACTTCTTTACCAGTGCCCGATTCTCCTGTGACTAAAATATTTGTCGGAGCCTGAGACACCCGCTTGATCAGATCATAGATTTGATGCATGACCGGAGAGTTGCCAATGATATTTTGAAAGCTGTATTCTTTAACGAGTTCTTTTTTAAGAGATCTATTTTCAACTTCTAAGTTTTGAGATTTTAAAGCATTGTTAATATTAAGACGAACTTCATCAATCTTAAAGGGCTTCGTAATATAATCATAAGCTCCCATCTTCATGGCCTCAACAGCAGTTTCCGTTGTTCCAAAGGCCGTAATCATCATAAAAACGATATCAGGAGCTGAGTCTTTGACGAATTTCAAAAGCTCAATGCCATTCATGTTCGGCATCTGTAAATCTGAAATTACCATGTCAAAACTCTTTTTTTGGATCATTTCTTTTGCACGTGCGCCATCTTCAGCTAAAGAAACTTCAAAGCCTTCTTTTTTCAACATGATTTCTAAAAATTCGCGAATCGACTCTTCGTCATCAACTACTAGGATGCGTGACTTCATTTGTGCTCCCTCATACGTCTATTTTGAAATGGCTTGAACTCAGGCGCAAGGAAAAATCAGTTTGATCTCAGTTCCCTGACCCTCTTCACTTTCAACAAAAACCTGAGCCCGGTGGCAATCTAAAATTTTATGAGTGATAGCCAGACCTAGACCTGTTCCCTTTGGTTTAGTCGTATGAAAAGGCTCAAACATTTTGCGTTTCGTTTCCACCGACATTCCCGAACCATTGTCACGGATAATTAACTCGATTCGGTTAAGACTCGATGAGTGCTTGATCTCTATCAAGAGCTCTGGTGCATGAACTTTAATCATGGCTTGAAATGAATTAATCATAATGTTTAAAAAAGCTTGTCTCAGTTTGTCAGGTTGTCCGTAAATCAACGGAACAGACTCAATATTTTTCGTTATGACTAAATTCAAAGGTTTTTGCTCAGAGGTCTCTAAAAACTTAACAACATCTTCGACTATCGTTGAAAGTTGCACTTTTTCTTGAGGTCTTACTTCTGGTTTAGAAAAATCTAAGAACTCTCCGACTAGTCGATTCAATCGATCAATTTCTCGCAATATTATTCTAAAAAGTTTTTTATCATCTTCAGTGTTGGGATTGACCGCTAAAAGCTCAATACTACCGCTCATGCCAGCAAGTGGATTTCGAATTTCATGTGCTATACCAGCAGCCAGAGTGCCTATGGCCGCCATTTTTTCTTTCTGTTTCAGATCCGATTCTAGTCGACGATCTTCAGTTACATCTTCCAACAACACAAGAGTATAGGTTTCAAAACCAGAAAGAATCGGGCGAATACGAAATAGAATTATTTTAGTATCAATAACCTCTGATGATGTTTGACTGGTTTTGCGGGGAATCTTAAAGCTTCTTTCGATTTGAAAAACTTGATTTGTTTGAACAGGCCCTTTCAAATCTAAAATCTGCTGTGTATTAATTAATTTTGAAAAGTTTTGATCATATAAAGTATTTGTTTCGATCAAAGTACCTTGTTTATTTATGACTAATAAGCCTAAGGGTAATTCTTCAATCAGGATTTTGTGTCTTGAATTTAAATCTGTAAACAGATCCTGAGACTGAGCAAAAGCCGCACGCGTTTTATTCAGTTGTTCAGAAAGTTGCCCAGCTAAAGCCGATACAACAAAAGATGAAATATTAAACAGGCCCACAGATAACAAATCCTGTAGCTGAGAAACACTTGGATTGATAATCAAGCTCAAAGAATAAAAAGCACTAGTTAGTAAAGCCAAGTGAGTTGTGGCTAAGACACCTAACTCTAAACCCGCAAGAAGAGTATTAACGAGCAAAAGCAAAAGAAATAATGACTGACTCGCTTGAAGTCCCCAGAAAAGACCACAAAGCAAAAATGCATTCAGAACATAAAGACAAAAAATTTCCCGCTGAGTGACTTCGGTTCTCAAAATTGAATAAATCTGCGTGCCTAATCCTAAAAAACTAATCCCGTAAAAAGCAAGGGCTGCCCGTTCAGATAAAAAATGAGAGTCAATGAGCTGTGAAATAATAGCCAATAGCAGAATGAAAAGAAACAAGCATGACTTGACGAAAGATGTGACGGCAAACATCATTTCATTCGCATTCGCAAATGGGCCCCCGACAAATCGATTCCAGCTCAAGTCAATTTTATCCGCCACCAATTGCATCACCCATTGAAAAGATTGGTAAATACATTGCAATTACAAGTACAGCGATAATCACCCCTAAGAATATCATCAAGAGCGGCTCGATCATCGCAGTCAGCGCTTTAACTGCAGCTTCCACTTCTTCTTCATAAAAATCTGCAATTTTGCCAAGCATCTGATCAACAGAACCTGATTGTTCTCCGATCGCAACCATCTGTGTGACCATTTCAGGAATTAATTTTTCTTTGCTTAAAGGTGCCGCAAAAGGACGACCTTGCAAGACTTGCTCTTTAGTTCGAAGTAAAGCCTCTTCCATTGCATAATTACCCGAAGTTCGAGCGGCAATATCAATTGCTTCAATTAAACCGACACCAGATGATAATAATGTCGATAAAGTTCGAGTCATTCGGGCAACTGATGAGCGCAAAACAAGATCACCAAAAACAGGAGACTTAATCAGAAATCCATCAAAAGCTCTCTTGCCTTCTTCCGTTTTAATATACTGGATAGTAAAATAGGGAATAGCAAAAAGACCCGCTAAAATTAAATACCATTTGTTTTTGATAGTCTCACTTAAATTAATCACCCACTGAGTCAGCGCGGGTAGTTCTTTACCTCCAGATTGAAAAACTTCTTGTAGCTTAGGAATAACGAATATCAAAATTCCAGTAATGACAAGAAAGGAGAAAAGAATAATCACGACAGGCAAAACCATTGCCCCTTTTACTTGAGCTGTAATCTTTTGATTTTTTTCTAAATAAGTTGAAAGTCGCACAAGAATTTTATCTAAGATCCCGGCTTCCTCACCCGCTTCGACTAAATTGCAATAGAGCCTATCAAAAATTTTCGGATGTTGCGCAAGTGAGGATGAAAATTTTTTTCCGGTTTCGATCTCAGCTTTAATTGAAAGTAGAGCTTCTTTAAGACCACCACCACTTTTCGCTCCATCAATCAAAATCTTAAGCCCATCGACGACTGGAATACCGGCATTAATCAAAGTGGCTAGTTGACGAGTAAATACTTGCAACTCTTTTGGTGTCACTGAATTATTTGCAAGAAGACCACCAAAAGCAGAAGCTGCGTCAGACTTTTGTTTAGCAGAAGCTTGCACAAGCCGTACTGGCTCTAGCTTCATAGCACGCAAACGAACTCGAGCGTCTTGCTCATTAAAGGCTTCTACAACACCGCTTTTTACCGCACCGGTTGAATGCCTGGCTTGATAAAAATATTTGCCCATTTTTATGTATCACGAACTGATGAATTTAAGACTTCTTCAATCGTCGTGACTCCTTTTTTTAATTTATTAAGTGCACTTCTTCGAAGTGTCTTCATTCCTTCTTGTCGTGCTAGAATTCTCAGCTGCTCAGCCGAGCCACCGCTTAAAATTAATTCTTTCACTTTTGTCGACATCGTCATCAATTCATAAATCGCAATTCGACCTTTAATCCCGGTATTATTGCAATTTGAACAGCCTTGTCCTTTAAAAAGCTGGTATTCTCGTACGTCTTCTTTAGCAACACCTAGGTTTAACAAAGTTTGTTCCGGAACATCGATTGGAGTTTTACAACTCTCGCATATTTTGCCGACAAGTCGCTGTGCCACAATTAAATTAATAACGGAAGTAATGATATAACCCGCAACACCCATTTCTAAAAGTCTTGTAACTGTAGAAGGGGCATCGTTTGTATGAAGAGTGCTCACAACTAAGTGACCCGTGGAGGCTGCTTTAAATGAAATCTCTGCGGTCTCGAGATCTCGAATTTCTCCCACCATTATAATATCCGGATCTTGACGAAGAAAAGCCCTTAACGTCGAAGCAAAAGTTAAACCGATATCAGAATTCATTTGTACTTGATTAATACCTTCTAAATTAAATTCAGCAGGATCTTCAGCTGTGCTAATATTGACATCTGCTTTGTTCAGCTCAGCAAGAGCCGAATAAATTGTAGTTGTTTTTCCAGAACCGGTCGGACCTGTAATCAAAACCATCCCTTGTGGAAGGTTAATCGTATTTTTAAAAAGTGTGAGCTCTTCAACTTCAAATCCTAGTTTTGTCATATCTAACTGCAAATTAGATTTATCCAACAAACGCAAAACAATTTTTTCGCCCCAAAGTGTCGGTAAAGAACTGACACGAAAATCCATTTCTTTACCTTTAGCTGTTTTAACTTTTAAGCGACCATCCTGAGGCAGGCGTTTTTCTGCAATATCCATCTTGGACATAATTTTAATCCGCGCGGATAAAGCCGGGGCCATCGAAGAAGGGGGTGCTGATGCTTCAACAAGATTTCCATCAATACGAAATCTGACACGATATTTTTTTTCATAAGGTTCGAAATGAATATCGGCCACTCTCTTCTTAATAGCTTCTGTGAGAACGGCATTAACGAATTTAACGACGCTATTACCCTCGCCTTCCTGATCAATGACTTCTGTCGCAGAAGCCATAAGGTTTAAATCACCACTTTCAGCAAGAGCATCATTTTCAATATTAGAAAGAGCTTCTTTATTCAGCTTACCGCCGTAATAACGCTCAATACTTCCTAAAATAGCAGACTCCGTCGCCAATACGGGCTGAATTTTAAGTCTTGTCAAAAAACGTAAATCTTCTTTCGTGACAGCATTTGTAGGATCAGCAAAAGCCACAACAAGAGTTTGGCCGGCACGCTGTATAGGAATTAAAAGATTTTTTTCACAGAATTCTTTAGCAACTAAAGTCGTTACAATCGGATCAATTTCAAAAGTACTCAAGTCAACGCCTGGTAAACCGAATGCTTTTTCTAATGCTTGCAAAATTTGTTTATCTTTTATGGCGCCGGAATTAATCAAAACTTGCAGTATTCTAGTCCCATTTTTTTTATGCTCATCAAGTGCATTCGCCAACTGATCTTGATTAATGAGACCTTGTTTTATAAGAATATCTGCAAGCTTTAATGACATATTGGAATTTTAACCTTATAGGGTAAATTCTGTCATTGGGACGTCTCATCTTGCAGGTACAAAAGTCCAGGGACTACAGCTTTTCAAACAAGTTTGCTTCCATTTCCTTTGTAAACTTTAAGGAAGGCTTCAGTTTTTGCGACATTTCCAGCCACCAGGCCAGCAAAATTTCATCTGCCTTAATACAAGTCAACTGAGCTTTCGTAGCCTCTTCTTGCAAGACTTGGTGGGAACCTTCACCATTCAAATCAACAACAACGCCACCCGAAACCATGAAGTTAAAATAAGCTAAATCTTGTAAGTATTCTTTGTGATCATTGAGGTTTAATGCATTCAGCAATAAATTTGTATCTTGTGGCTGTAAAGTCAGTTCAGAAGTTAAAACAATATCAAACTGAATACCCACTAAACGACGCGATAAAAAAATTCTTTCGGCCTCAAGCCAAGTTGGATTATTCGAAACAATACACACTCTTGAAAATCCAAGTTCGGTTGCAGCCATAACAAGTGGTCGAATTTCAGAACCATCTCCTACAACGTAAGCCGCTTTGCTTAGGTCTAAAGTTTTAACTTTTCGACGAAGGGCTCTTTTAATCGCATGAGTTAAGAGTTGGTCTGGCCATAGTTTTCCTTGAATTTGAATCAAACAGTCCATGGCCTCTAAAAGTTGAACACGCTCGGGTACAGATGGAAAATGAACAAGAAGTTGAGGGCTTTGGGATATCTTAAACTTATGTACAGTTGATTTCTCAAGTTCATCTAGATTGAATGACCCTTCATTCACAGATTTTTCTACTTGCAGAGCCCAGTTGAATTCTGATTTGATTAAATTCAAAACTTTTTCAGACTCATCTTCTGCCCAGTTTTTAATTAAAATCATAATTTAAAGTATTCTTTCGCTTGTTGAGCATCAGCTGCAATTTGAGTTTTAAGTTCATCCAAACTACCAAACTTCTTTTCTTCTCGAACGAATGAGACAAATTCAACTTGGATGTTTTCACCATAAAGATTTTGATCAAGCCCTTTTAAAATATGAGACTCAATGACAATCGCAGACTCCGAATGAATTGTTGGACGGATGCCGACATTTGTAATGGCGGGCCACTGGCTTCCCTGATAAACCACCCAACTCATATAAACTCCACGACGCAAAAGAGTTGCTTTTTCATCAATCACATTCAAAGTGGGGAAACCAAGCAATCGCCCTTTTTGTTCTCCTCTTTCAACAACCCCCGCGATTTGGAAACGTCTCCCTAAATATTTTTCCGCTGAATGCAAATCTCCATGGATCAAGCAGTCACGGATGAGTGAAGTCGAAACCCTGACCCCTTCAATTTCAACAGGAGGAATCAAAAAAAGTTCGACAGAATTTTCTAAACACCAATTTTTAAGTCGTTCAAAATCTCCCCCACGCTTTTGACCAAATCTAAAATCCTCACCCACCACAAGTGTTTTTAGAGGCAAACTCTGTTTCCAAAAAAATTGTAAAAAATCAGAATCTGAAGTCTCGGCAAATTTTTTTGTAAAATTTTCCTCTATGAGATAATCGATCTTCCACTTCTCTTCGAGTTCCCGCTTCCAACTGACTCGATCTTGTAAATAAACATGCTCAAACTGAGGGTTAAAATATCTTCTGGGATGAGGATTAAAAGTGTACACACAGGTTTTGCCACCATACTTTTTTTGATTTGCAATTGTTTGGCTTAAAAGACGCTGGTGTCCTAGATGCAAACCATCAAAGTTTCCGACCGTCATATGAATGAAAGATTTTTCATCTTCTAACAAATTCTGCTCAAATATAGGAAATTCGAGGGCACTCAAAAAAGACTTCATGGCACGAGTATAACTGGATGCTCGATCTAGTTGTAATTTTTGAAGACTTTGCTATGGTGCGTAAATCTATGTGGCAATCAATAAACTCGAGCTTAAGCCGAATTAGCATGAAGACTCTTTTTAGACTTCTTTTGCGCAAGCAGGGGCTAATTTATCGAGTTCTTGTTTGCTGGGCACTTGCTGCTTTTGCCATGTACACAGATGAAAGAACAAATTTTGACACTCGATTTAAAATTCGAGGAGCACAAACTGCTACTTCAGAAGTTATTCTCTTATGGCTCAGGCCTGCTGATATCAATCGCTACTATGACATTAAAACACAAGCCCTTATTAATCTTAACGAACTAAATGAGTTTTCTGATCGTTTTTTTTGGGACCAAAGACTATGGTATCAACTTTTAAAATCGATTCTTGAGCAAAAACCAAAGTCAGTCGGTGTTTCTGTTTATTTTGATGACTCAATTGGAAATGTTGAACTCAGTCAGAAAGAGTCTGAAGTTTTTTTAGACTCAAAAATATTTTGGGCTACGCAAGTGAATAGCTTTGATCAAATGATCACTCCAAAATTAGCAAAATCAGATCTTAGCAACGTCGGACAATATGAATTATACCGAGATGAAGATGGGCTTGTCAGAAAAGTTGTTTCTTCTTGGGCCGAAACTCCTCACTTGAGTGAAAAACTCACGGGTCAAAGAATTCCCAGAATTTCCACTTCTCAATTGATTAATTTTCGAGGTCCTGGAAAAATTTTTACATCTGTGACTGCAGAAGAAGTTTTAAATCGAGAAGTGCCACTTGATTTTTTTCAAAATAAAATAGTTTTGATTGGCATTGAATCAAATTCAAGCGTGCCTTTTTTAACACCGGTAGGACTTTTAAATCGAACCGAAGTCATCGCAGAAATAGTCGACAACTTGATCGAAAATAGGTGGATTCAGAAACTTCACCCAGGTCTGTGTGCTCTCTATGCACTTTTCTTGGTTTTACTGGCAACATTTATTGTCACCCAGTACCCACAAAGTGTCGCTTTTGCTTTTTTATTTTGGATTGGACTTTTTTGTATTGCTGTATCGACATGGTTTTTTGATAGTCTAAATATTTGGATCCCAGGGGTCAGTCCCATTATTCTCATTCTCATAGTATGGGTTGTTTTTGTTGGTTACCAGGCTACAAAAGTGGAACGAAAAAACTATATGCTGGAACAAGAGCAAAAGTATTTACAAGAACTAGAACAATTAAAATCTAATTTTGTGAGTTTAATCAGTCATGATCTCAAAACCCCACTTGCTAAAATTCAAGGAGTCGTCGATCGCTTGAAAAAAAATGCGACTTCTGAAGACTCTTCAAAAAAAGATTTTTTAGCCCTTGAAGACTATACGGAAGAGCTCAATCGCTATATTCAATCAATTTTAAAAGTTATGAGAGTTGAATCCCGAGATTTTGAAATTAATAAAACCTCGTGTGATATCAATGAAATGATCGAAGAAGTTATTAAATCTTTACTCCCCCTCGCCGAAGCTAAAAAAATAAAATTTGAAATCAAATTAGAGCCGTTGTTTCTTATTGATCTTGATGCGATACTCATTCGGGAAGTGATTCATAATTTGATTGAAAACGCGATTAAGTATTCTCCTGAAAACAAAGTGGTCTCTATTTCCTCTTTCGAAACCACCGAAAATGAAATTGGCTTCCAAGTACAAGATCAAGGCGAAGGAATTCCACCAGAAGAAGTCAATTCAGTATGGGGAAAATTTGTAAGAGGACTTAATCAATCTCATAAAAGCAAAGGAACCGGTTTGGGTCTTTACTTAGTTAAATATTTTGTTGAACTCCATGCAGGGCGAGTCACCTTGCAAAGCGTGATCGGCCAAGGTACGACTGTGGGGTTCTTCTTACCGCTCCAAAACGAATCAGAGGTAACTTTATGACAACAACTCAGCAAATGACACAACTTCGAGCACTGATCGTTGATGACGAATCAGAACTTCGAAAAAGTGTAGCAAATGTATTACAGAATTTAATACCAGGAGTTCAATTTCAAATCAGTGAAGCGCAAACGGGACTTGAAGCGATTAAAAAAGTTGAAGCTGACGACTTCGACCTGGTCCTGATGGATGTTCGAATGCCTGAATTGGATGGCCTACAAGCTCTTGCCAAAATCAAAGAACTAGATCCTCGAACTTTTGTTGTCATCATGACAGCTCATTCGAATTTAAATGATGCCATCACAGCCATAAAAGACGGCGCTTATGACTATTTAGAAAAACCCGTTAAAGCTGAAAAGCTTGTGGATCTTGTTAAAAAATCTCTGGAAGCACGTGAAATGGTTTCCTCACTTGCACTTTCAAATCCAGTTTTTGATGATGACGTTGAAACTGAATTTGTCGGCAATACACAAAAAATGAAAGATGTTTTTCAACTGATCTACAAGCTTTGTAAAGTCGATACAACTGTTATGATTAGAGGCGACAACGGAACTGGTAAAGAACTTGTCGCGCGAGCCATTCACTTCAATTCTCCAAGAAAAAATGGAGCTTTTATCGCTATCAATTGCGGCGCAATTCCAGAAAATTTAATTGAAAGCGAACTCTTTGGCCACGAAAAAGGTGCTTTTACTGGTGCTATCGAAAGAAAAATTGGAAAATTTCAAGCTTCTAATACGGGTACACTCTTCTTAGATGAAATTGCAGAACTCAAACCTGAAATGCAAGTGAAGCTCTTACGAGTCCTCCAAACAAAAAAATTTACTCCTATTGGCAGCAATCGAGAAATGAAAGTAGATACTCGAATTATTGCAGCAACCAATCAAAATCTAGAAAAAATGATGGTTGAAGGAACTTTTAGAGAAGATCTTTTTTACCGCTTGAATGTGATGCCTATTTTCTTGCCGCCATTACGTGAGCGCTTGGATGATATTGAACCATTAGCTCTTTATTTTATTAAAAAGTTTTGTAAATCTCATGGTCGAAACATCACAGGTCTTAGTGCAGAAGCAATCCAAGCTTTTAAAAAATATCATTGGCCAGGCAATATTCGAGAGCTTGAAAATATTATTGAAAGGGCCTTTATTTTAGAACCTCACCATATTATTAGCCTTGCCAGCTTGCCACCTGAAATCGTTAATCATAAACAAGAACACTCGACAAGCATGGAATACTCAGGCCCCATGGATTATGATGCTTTCAAAGAAGAAATGGAAAAAGAATTTATTGTGAATGCTTTAAAAGCAAATCGAGGACGTATTAATCAGACAGTGGCTCAGGCCAATATTCCTAAAAACACTTTACTTCGAAAAATTCGCAAATACAGTATCAATGTCAAAGAGTTAGGTGAGGACTAAGGCTAGAGCATCATTTCAACAACCCGAAGCACTTCCCGCGCTTCCAGTTGCTTCATGCAATTGTGGTGATTTAATGGACATTTTTTATGTCCATGAGGCCCACAAGGCCGACAAGATAAGTTTTCTAGTTCTACAACTGCAGAATTCTGACCCCACGGCCTATAACCAAATTTTAAAACTGTTGGTCCAAAGATAGCAACGACGGGCACTCCGACAAAAGCAGCCATGTGACTCGATGAAGAATCATTTCCCACTACAAGCTGGGACTGAGATATCAAAGCTAAGCTTTCAAGAAGAGTCGTCTGACCACACAAGCTTAAGGCTTCTGGAATTGCTTCAGCGACAGCTCCGCCTAATTCTTTTTCATCGGATCCACCCATGATTATGATTTGGTAGCCTTTTTTTTGCAGACTTTGGCCAAGCTCAATAAATCCCTCTTTTTTCCACATTTTAGTCGCCCAAACGCTTCCCGGAAAAAGTGCAATCCATTTTCTTTCAACTAATTTATAACGAAGCGTCAATTCTTGTACTGTTTTATTTATACTACCCGAAGCAGGCCAACCTTGAACCGGATCGGCCCAATGCGGAGGCGACATCAGACGACCTGAATTCTGTTTTAATATATAATCTTCAGAACTATTTAATTTTGAAAAATACTCTTGTAGTTCAGACGATTCATTTTTAATTAAAGAAAGTAATCTGATACTTTCAGGATATGTTTTTATATTATCAACTCGGTGATTGAAAATAAAAAAATTCCAAGGCTTCGCAAAAGATATTTTTTTGACTGCTTTTATTCTTGCACATAGCAATGTCGTTCGTACAGAAGTGTGGGCTGAAATAAGAAAATGAATCTCAAAATTTTTTAATTCACTTTGAACTATTCGGTAACTTTCAGAATTTCCTTTTTGAATTTCCCAAAAATAATCGATGATTCCGATACTTTTAAGAGTAGAACCAAGTCCTTTTCGACAAACTAAGCCCAAGGCCAATTGTGGATTTAATTTTTTAATCCAAATTAAGAGCGGTATGGCTAAAAGAAGATCCCCTAAAAAGGCTGTCTGAATAACCAAGTTGATCGACGGATTTTTGGACGGCGTGAATGATTTCATCTAAGTTAACTAAATCGTAGCACATTACAGGTTTGTGGCAAGCCCTCTTCCAACAGGGACCACAAGATGCTTCAGAAATAATTTTTTCTCCGCGACCGTAAAGTTCTATCTCGTGAGCACAAGTTGGACCAAACCACGCAATAACAGGCTTTTTCTGGGAAATCGCCATATGCATTCCTAAGGAGTCTCCGGAAACTACAACATCACATGCCGCAATACTCACAAGTCCATCGCGAAGGCCCAATGTAGTTGAACTCCGGATAACTTGAATAAAACCATAAGAAAATTCTAAAATTCATTCCGTGTCTTCAGGGCCGCCTAATAACACTATCTGATAGTTTGTATTTTTTTGTAGCTTACGAATCAGTTCTCGATGATTTTCTATTGACAGTTTTTTTGACTGAATTGTGGGAGCACAGCCTGTATTAATCCCAATAACGACTTTACTTTTTTCCAGGCTCCATTCAAAATTTCTTTGATACTGAAGATTTTTTTCATTTTCAAAAAGTGGTAAATGATAATCGTCTTTTTTATAATCAAGCCCCAGGGCCTCCGTTATTAACTCAATTTCTGTTTTTTTATTGATATTAAATTTTAAATTGTTACTCAAGCCAATTTGCCAAAGCTCTTCGGCCTTCTGATTATGAGGTAAAATAACTCCATACTGATCTGCGATAAATCCAAAAATCTGATCTACTTTTGTTCTTTTTAAAATCCCTGTCGCTTCGATTGATTTATCAATAATAAAAGCCGTATCAAATACCAGGGCACTTAAAATTAATAAATCTTTTTCACTCAATGTCAAAATACGGTGAATATCGGGATGATTTTTTAAAAGTAGTTGCGCTGGATTTTCAGTGACCCAAGTAATTTGACAATTGGGATATTTTTGATGAATTGCTTTAAGAAGTGCTGTGGATCTGACGACAGCTCCTAAAGCCCCTAAATGTATGAGTAGAATCTGCTGCCCACGTTTGTTATAGTGAGGGCAATTTAAATCACAGGATTCATTTTTTCCACAAGGCTTCGAACCCGTAAAGTTCAAACAATCTGTTCTTGAATACATATATTAAGCTTAGCAGAATTTTTAAATTAAGGAGCCTGTCCTGGCTTATAGTCGGTAATTTCGGACACAATTGTGCCGATCTTGATTTTACTTTCTATTCGAAGAGGAATTTTTCTTTCATCATCGGAAAGCCATATAAAAATATCACCGACTGGCTTAAAGTTTCCACGTAAGATAATTTCAGGCTTGATCTTGATCGCCTTAATTGGACCTATGTCCGTATCTAAAACTTCACGGCTAATAACACGTCCTTTGAAGATCAAATTTTCATTTTCATCAGCAACACGAAATGAATAATCTTTTCCATCTTTCCACTGAAATAATCGCATGTAATATATAACGCTAAACACATTCTGCGAATAGGGAAGAATATCCCATTCAAGTTTTTTTTCTTCAGCACCTTTTTTCTTACTCACTTTCTTCTCTTCATAACGAGCTTTCAATTTTTGAAAATCAAAAAACGATCGTCCTTCTCGAAGTTGAGATGATTCCTTAACGTGAAGAGTATAAAGTCTGGGTAGCCAAAGATCATAATCAACTAAAGTTACAACTCGGTCTTCAACGCTATAAATTGAATTGAATAACTTTGTTGTTTTCAGATTAATTTCAAATTTATAAGCTTTCCGTCCATTTACTTGAACAAAAGGCAGCGTATCTAAAGTTAAGATCCCCGCTGTAAATCCAAAAATATTATAATAAGCGCTATGAGTAATTTTCTCACCTACGTAAAAAGGATCTTTAAGGGGTCTTCTTCCTAAAAAACCCTCTTTATCTTCAATCGAGATCTCTGTTGACTCAAGATTCATCTCTTTTTTTATTTTTTTCTGATTTATTATTTGAACTGACTTTTTCTTTGGTTCTGGCTTTAAAAGCGGTGGCGGCTTATGACTTATCCCTGGTGCGGATACGCTTTCGGCTGAGGCTTCTTCAATTACAACTTTATTATCCAAGTCTGATTTAAGCTGAATATCTTCTTCTTTTTCAAGCTTCATGATAGTCGACTGACAAGCTACCATAAAGCCAAAACTCAGAATTATAAAACATCTTAAAAAATGAAAATTTTTAAACTTGATCAATTTTAAGATCCCTTCCACTTCCAACGCCTGTGAATCCACATCCATTGCTCTGGGTATCGTCGCACGATTTGTTCAATTTTGTCTGTAAAGGCTTGGGTTAGCTCGACGAGAGTCTGCTCACGATCTTGATTTTCAAATTCATTTCGGTACAGAAAAGGAGCTTCCGCTACAATATGAATTTTTCCGTCATCAGCTAAATAATTATAGACAGGCACAATGGGTCTTTTTGTTTTAATATGAAATAGCGCCAGACCATAGGCTGTTCCTGCTGAACGACCAAAAAACTGAGTTCTGACACCATAAGGTTTTCCCATATGCTGATCTAAAACAAAACCTACCATCGTATTTTCTTTCAATTGTTTTAATATCAGAAAAGGAGTTTTCTCTCCATGCGGAGGAATATGACGAACTCCTTGGGCTCCACGAACTCCAAACCAAACAGCATTTAACAACTTTGAATTAAAAAATTTTGTAATAATTGAAACTTTGTAACCTTGTCTAGCTAAACAATTTGCCATGAGATCGCCTTGACCTAAATGCAGACTTAACAAGAAGGCTCCTTTGCCTTCAGATTTAGCTTGATCAAGATTTTCGAGACCTTCAAAAACAATATTTTTTTTAATCCAATCATCATCGATGGCCAGGATCAAAAAAAACTCAAAGAAATTTTCCATCAGACTATAGACACTTTTTCGACCAACTGAGTTTATTTTTTCTTCAGACCACTCAGGAAAAGCTTTTGTTAAATTATCAATCACAACTTTTCTTCGAAACCTGATTAAATCGTACCAAATAAAGCCAAAAGGAAGACCTAAACATCTTAAAAATGATCTGGGGATCGGTTTTAAAATAATTTTAAATAACTTTGCTATTCCAGTCATTGAAAAAAGCCTTTAAGATAAATCAACCAATTTTCTTGATTTTCAAATTCCGATTTTATTTGCAAAACTGCGAACGGAAAAGATCGTAGAATTTCATTATTTTTTATAATTTGCTTCAATTTTACTTCATCTTTTTCAGTCGTGACAATGAGGTCTAATTTATTATCAAATCTAAATTTTTCTATTTTTTTCAAATCTTTTTCAGAGTAGTCGTGATGATCTTCAAATTCCAATTTAAAAATTTCAAAATCCGAGAAGTTGATTTTAAACAAATTATAAAATGAATCTGGATTAGCAAGACCTGAAACAAGTCCTGCGCGAGAACCTTTTAAATTTATTTCACAACCATTTAAATCTCGAACTTTTTCAACCACCGTCAAATTAAGAAACTGAGGTTTGTTAAAAAGAATCTTATTTTGAAATTCTTCTAAAACTTCAGGCGCCACCAGATTGGCTCTTGATAAAATAAGAAGGTCCGCAAACTGAAGTGATGAAATCCATTCTCGGGCTCTTGTTTTTAAGCTTTTAATTCCTGCTGCAGCATCAATCAAGACAATATCAAGATCTCGATGGAGTCGATGGTGTTGAAATCCATCATCTAAAATGAGAACATCTACTTGCTGATTCTGATCTGCTAAGATTGCAGATTTCCACTTTTGGGGACCTGAATAAATGGGCACGTCCAGTTGAGTTGCATACCAACAAGCTTCATCTCCCCATATATTAGGATATAAAGATTTTTCTTGATCTAGCAAGGCTGATTTTTTTGTAAGCCCTTTGTAGCTTTTTACAACAACAGCCGGTCTAAATCCTAAGGACTTTAAATCTGTAACAAGTTTTTTTACTAAAGGAGTCTTACCCGTACCGCCAAAAGTTAAGTTTCCAACTGAGATAACAGTTTTTTGTAATTTGATTTTTTTAAATAGGCCTTTTACATACAAATACCTGTGCAAAAAGCCAAAGAAACAAAAGACTTGAGAAAGCAAAGTCACTTAACATACTCCAAAAGAATTTGTGAAACTCTTTCCGTAGCTCCTCGATTTCCTAATTTCGTGACAATATTTTTTAACTTGTTCACAACTGCATTTTTTTTGTCTGGAACTGTAATCCATTCAGTTAAAATACTTTCAAGCTCTTCATCTTTCAGATCCCACTGAAATCTTTCAGGTACAGCCATTTCCCCTAGGATTAAATTAACTAACCCAAAATAGCCCCGAACGACAGCTTTTGCGATCAAAGCTGTTAGAAAACTCATGCGGTACATGATAATCATCGGTTTTCCAAGAAGACCCACCATCAAAGTGGCCGTACCTGATGCGGCCAAAACAATATCTGTTAAATTAATCATTTCGTTAGGATCTGCTTTGATCAGCTGGAATGAAGATTTAAAATCATCCATGTAAGCAAGAATTTGTTCTTTTTCGATTGTTGGAGCACAAAGAATCAAAAGTTTGACATGATCATACTTTTTTAAAATCCGCGCGGCCACTCTCAGTTGTTGAGGAAGAAGATTCTGAAGTTCTCCTCTTCTACTTCCGGGCATCAAGCCCAAAACAATATCTTTTTCTTGAACACCGTAGCGACTTCTCTGAAGCCTTCGGTACTCTGGATCGAAGTACTTCTGATCCAATTCATCAAGTAAAGGATGACCTACAAATTCAAAATTGACTTCATGTTTTTCATAAAAAGGAATTTCAAATGGAAAAAGAAGTAGTACTTTATCACAGTATTTTTTGATAGTTTTCACTCGACCTTTTCTCCAGGCCCAGACTTGTGGAGAAATATAATAAACAACTTTGAGACCTAAAGCGTGCAATTTTTGTGATAACATTAAATTAAACTCAGGATAATCCATGACAACAACAACTTGTGGGCGCCTTTTTGTTGCTTGCTCAATAAGTGCATCAAATACTTTACGCAACTGACCGTATTGGGCGATGATTTCACTTACGCCAACAACTGCCATTTCTTCAGATCGACCGATTATTTCAAAACCCTCTTTTTCCATATCGCGGCTTCCGACTCCGAAAGTATGGATATTCAAACCTTTTTTTTTCCAGAGCCTGATCAAATTCAAAGCATAGTGGCTACTGGAGGCTTCGGCAGCTACAAACATAATTTCAGGATGAGACGAAGAATTTACTGAATCCACTTTTCAATCATCGCTAAAGCTTTCAAGCCGTCTTCGCCTGTCACAGCAGGCTCTTCATTTTTAATAATGGCTTGAATAAAAGAATCAGTTTCTTCTTGAAGAGCATCGGTTTTATCAACTATCCAAGCTCGAGTCTGGACAGGTTCAGGACCTGTTGGCGTTGCCACACAATGTTGAATTTCTAACTGACCCAAATGGGACCATAATGTTTCATTTTTTTTAACAAATTGGAGTGATCTTTGGGGAACCACACTGATCCGACTAGATGTCAAAGTTGCAGTCAAACCACTAGCGCATTTTACATGAACTTCCGCAAAATCCCAAGTTTGAGTAAAAACCTTTTTCTTTTCAATTTGAAAATCAGTAACTTCCGAATCACTCAACCAAGTCAGAAGATCCACATCGTGAATCATTAAATCGTGTAAAACACTAACGTCAGCTGCTCGAGTTTTAAAAGGTCCTTCTCGTCGCATGATCATGGATTCAGGTTTAAAATCCATTTTCTTCATCGCACGGATAGCAGGATTAAATCTTTCAATGTGCCCTACCGCTAATTTTAATTTTTTTTGACGTGCTATTTTAACAACTTCTTCAGCTTGACGAAGCTCTGCTGTAATCGGCTTTTCCACGTTAACATGAATTCCACGATTCAAACACCAAAGTGCTAATTCATAATGAGCTTGAGTCACCGCTGCAATTGTAACAGCATCAACTTTTCCCTCTAGCTGCTGTAAACTTGTGAAAGCTTCAACACCCAAATCATTTGCAATTTTTTGAGCACGATCTGCAGAGGCATCAAAAACGCCAACCAAATGAGCATCCACGCAAGCTTTATGCTTTTGTGCATGAAACTGCCCCAAATAACCAACTCCTAAAACAGCAGTGCGAAGTTTTCTACTCATTTTTTAATTCTCCGATGAATCAAGAGATTCAGCTTTAACCCCACGGGCAATGGCGATTCCACGCTTTGAACTTTTGACGAAATGGATTAAGTAATCCAAATTCGGACTTGAAATACACTCACTTTGAATACGAGCCAAAGATTCTTCAACTGTTCCTTTACTCATAATCAAAATTCGAATGGCTTTGTGAAGATTTTGAACCTCATCTTTGGAAAAACCTTTTCTTAAAAGTCCTACTTTATTCGTTGCACGAACAACAGCCCAATTTCCATGAGCTCGGGAAAAAGGTAAAATATCTTTATTGACGACAGAGCTTCCAGCCACAAATGCGTTACGTCCAACTTTTGTAAATTGATTAAAAGCGCAAACACCACCGATCACAACATTATCTTGAATTTCACAATGCCCACCCATGTGTGTGTCATTAGCTACAACAACATTGTTCCCGATCTTACAATCATGCCCAACGTGAGTGTAAGCCATGAAATAACAATTGTGACCGACTTCAGTGATCCCATCACCTTTAGATGTTGCGATATTTACTGTGGAAAATTCACGAAAGACATTATTACTGCCGATAATAAGCTTAGTCGGCTCGCCTTTATAGGAAATATCTTGAGGAGGCCCACCGATTACAGCCCCTGGACTAATATGATTATTTTCTCCGATTTCAAGAATACCAGATCGACTGCCCACTGTTGCATGCCCTTCGATCAAAGTACCACGTCCAATTTTAACTCTACCTTGAATCATGCAGTATGGCCCGATTTCAACATCAGGCCCTAATTCCACATCCGGAGACAAAATACTTGTTGGATGAACTTTTGCTGACATTTTTTAAGCCTACTTTTCTATTTGGCTTTTTCGAAGGCTTTGATCACTTGTTCTGTTAAATCAACTGTCGGTTCTGCAAAAAGAACAACAGCTGAATTTTCAAGAACAACAGTATAACCACCTGCTTTTGCAGTTTCCGAAATAACTTTTCTCATTTTTTCTAAAATGGGACGAGTTAAGTCTTGTTCTTTCTTCTGAATTTCAGATTGATTTTTATTTAAAGTTTCACGGTACTTCATCATCTCTTCTTGCATTTCAACTTGTTTACGTCCCAAAACTTCTTCGGATAAAACACTTTTCTTCTTTTCAAGATCTTCACCCATTTTTTTTAAATCGGTTTCTTTTTTCTGAAGCTCTTTTTTGCGCTTTTCAAATTCACCTTCAAGCTCCTTCTTCGCTTTTTTACCAGCTTCTGTAGATTGAATTGCTTTTTGCATATCAACTACGCCTACTTTTGAAGCCGTATTTTGTGCTATTGCAAAAGAGCCCGTTAAGATTGAACCAAGAATAATATTTTTGAACATTTTAAGATCTCCTTAAAAGGGTGTACCAATTGAAAATTCAAACACTGAAGCATCATGATAATCAGAATCACGCTTGATTGGGAATCCCCATTCAAAACGCAATGGGCCAAGAGGCGAAAACCATCGGACTCCAAATCCCCAGTCCGAGTAAAGATTATCGCCGGAAAGCTCATCTTCTGCTTGACCCACATCGTAGAAAAGAACACCAAACATATCAGCTTCTCGAATCATCGGATACATGAGTTCGGTCTGATACATGACCTGCTGCTGCCCACCAAATACCCGATTAGCCCGCTTACGAGCTTCTGCAACTGGAAGATTGTAAGGTGAACTCGTGTAGCGGTCTTCTAAGAACTGAGACTGTTTACGCCTTCCAACAGTGGAGTAGCGAAAACCTCTTAGAGAATAGGGTCCACCTAACACATAAAGTTCATTGAATGGAACAGTCTGACCTTTTTCTGTGGACTCAATTCGAGCGTAAGAAACTGAATTTCTCCAAACCACATCCCAGAAGATATTTTTAAAAAATCTATAATCAGCACCTGCACGGTAGAATTTAAGATTTCCACCAAGTAAACCAGAATTTGCGTAGGAAAGTTTTGAATAGATTCCTTTTGTCGGACGCCAACGATCGTTTCTCGTATCGTATTCAATATAAACACCAGCCAAACCGGAGTCACCATTTGCGGTGCTGAGTGGAAATAAAAAAGGATCTGTTAAAAGTTTTCCGTCCGTATCTTTGACTGTGCTGAGCTTAGTGTTCGTAAAGGTATAGCTTGCTCCAGCTCTTAAATACTCAGCTATCGGGTGGCTTGTGAAAATGGAAGCTCCACCCTTACGTTCATTATAATCAAGTCGACCTGAAGTTTCACTTTTAAAAACACGGCCACCCAAAGACCACTCTGTGTCGTTATAATAAGGCTCTGTAAAGCTAACATCATATTGTTCATAGTCTTCAGAAAACTGAATTGAAACTCCTAAATTTTGCCCCAAACCCCTAAAGTTTGTCTGCTGGACAGAACCCTGAAGAGCAAAACCGCTCGAAGTACTATAACCAGCACCGATCTGAATTTGTCCGGTGTTTCTTTCTTTGACCACAACATCAACATCCATAATATCAGGCTGATTCAAAGGGGTTGAAGTTTTAAAATTCACTTCTTCAAAAAATCCCAAACGCTGGATATTTTCTAAGGACTCTCGGCGGCGTGTTTCATGGTAAAGCTCACCTTCTTTGACTTTTAATTCTCGCCTGAGTACTTTGTCTCGGGTTTTGCTGTTACCAATCACGTTAATCCGTCCAAAATGGACTTTATTGCCTTTATCAAATTCAAAAACTAAATCGACTTTTTTGGCTTCGTCATCAAATCGAGTTCGAGGAATAACGTTGGCGTAAGCGTATCCCAGATCTCCGTAAAGTGCTTGTAAATCACTCAGGTCTTTTTGTAGAACATCGTAAGCGAAGACACCATTATTTTGAATGCGTGAAGTTTCTTTTAACTTTTCAGTTGGAAATAATAAATCACCTGCATAATCAACATCACCCACTTGATATTGTTCACCTTCTTCGACTCGAATCGTAATATAAAGACCCAATTTATCCGGAGTCAAAGTGACTTGAGGTCGATCGACTTTCGCTTTAACGTAACCTTGGTTGTAGTAAATAAATCTCAAGATCTGAGTATCACGCTCAAAAGCATCTTGCTTAAACTGCCCAGAGCTTGAAACGGCAGTAAAATAGCCTTCTTCTTGTGTGGCCATACGACCTTTTAAAAAATCATCTGATAATTTCTGATTGCCAATAAAATGAATCTTCTTAACTTTAACTTTGTCATTTTCTTCGATTTTAATAAGCAAGGAAACTTGATCCGTTCCTTCATTCAAAGTGATAACAGGATTAATTCGAGTTAAATAAAAGCCTTTATCTTCATAAAGCTTTTGAATTTTTTCAAGCCCATCATTCAGTTTTGTTTGATTAAAAATTTCAAAAGCTTTAAGGCCAGAAGCTTCTTGAAGTTCTTCCGTTTTCAATTCACTTTGTCCCTCAAAAGTCAGATCAGAAAGCACTGGTTTTTCTTTAATTGTGTAAACCAATGTCAGCGCGGCCGGTGAACCTTGAGTTTCAACTTGGATTGTCTCAAAATAACCCAAAGAAAACAGCGCTTGAATGTCTTCGCGAATTTTTTCACGATCAAGAGGTTGTCCAACTTCAGAGCGAATGCGGTTCGTGATGACGTCTTTTTCAAGACGCTTAGTTCCGCTTACTTTAATTTCTCGTATCACCCCTGAAGAGACCTGGTTTTGCGCTTTTCGCAACTTGACTTCTTGCGCAATTGAAGCTTGTGAAGCCATAAAAGTAAGCAGAAATGTGACAACTAAAACCGTGCTAACGCTCTTTATTGAACAACTACAAGCTGCTTTTATCACGATTTTTTTTAGTCCTTCCAATAGCTTAAATCAAAACCCTGCAAATCGTATCGAACAATCAAGTGTTCGTCAACGCACCCATCGTCCATCTTGAAGCTTTAATTTTTTAGAAAATTTCTGACTTAAATTTTCATCATGAGTTACAACGACTAAAGCAGCACCTGACTCCTTCTGTAAATCAAACATCAATTGCTGAATTATCAGGCCATTTTGTGAGTCTAAGTTACCAGTTGGCTCATCGGCAAAAAGGATTTTGGGTTTCTTCACCATAGCGCGAGCAAGCGCAACTCGCTGGCACTCCCCACCCGATAATTGAGTCGGATAGTGATGAAGTCGATCCATTAAGCCCACACGAGATAATAAGGCTCGAGCTTCCGCTTCTTTCGATTCCTCTTTTAAAATCCAGAATGGCATTAAAACATTTTCCAAAACAGTGAATTCATTTAAAAGATGATGAAACTGAAATACAAACCCCATTTTTTGAGCTCTGAATTGCGACAGCTGTTGGTCATTCAGATTCTTGATATTGACGCCTTCAATTTCAAGATCCCCTTCATCGGCTTGGTCAAGTGTTCCCATAATATGCATGATTGTACTTTTCCCTGCACCCGATGAGCCCATAATACATAAAGCCTCACCTGTCGCAATTTCAATTGAAACTCCTTTGAGAATTTCAAGTGGCGCCCCTTCTCGGGTGTATGTTTTTTTAAGACCGATACCACGAAGTAAAACGTTATTCATAGCGCAACCCTTCCGCCGCTTGCCGTTGAGACGCTCTCCACGCGGGAATAAGACCCGCAAGCCAACAAATCAAAAGTGTTGAAAAAAGAATCCAAAATAAATCCATCCATCGAACACTTAAATCGATATGGTCAATTTTATAAACAGCTCCTGAAATCAATCCCCATTTTTTTTGGTAAAGATTCAATAAATTTGAAAAAATAAAACCTGACATAATTCCTAAACAAACACCCATCATTCCCAAAAACAGCCCTTGAATCAAAAAAATTCGGCGAACTTGGCGAGTTGTTAAGCCCATTGATTTCAAAACAGCCACATCCACAGCTTTCTGCAAAGTTTGAAGCAAGAGATTCGATGAAACTGCAAAAGCCGCCACAATCACAAGGATCAAAACTACGAAAAAAATAGCGCGTCTTTCGAGTTCAATCGCTTTAAAAATATTATCATGCTCCGTGCGCCAATCTTTTACCCAGTAAGGAGGCCCCAGCTTAGCTACAAAATCAGAAGCCATTTGATCCGCTTCTTGAGCATCCGCCACTTTCACTAAAATTCCACTGAATTGATTCGAAATTTCGGCCAGCTTTTGAACTTCGCGCAAGTCTGCAGCGATCATTCTTTCATTCCACTCGAGCTTTCCTAAATCAAGAATACCTTCAATCACAAAGGTACCCATTGTTCTTCGAAAACCAGTCGTTTCAAGATCTGCAAAACGAGGAACAACCACGTGTATGACATCACCAATTGTTTTTCCCAATCGAATCGCTAAGTCTTTACCCACAAGAGCTTTTGCGTGTTGATCATTTTCTTTCACAGATACATCAAGAGAGCCTTGAATCAATCTTGATTCAAGGCTTAATACATTTCGAAAAGTTTCTGCATCAAGACCCTGGATCAGAACTCCTTGAACTTGTCCTGTTGCGGCGACAACTCCTTCAATTTTAACAAAAGGAGTACCGCTCAAAACTCGTGAATCAAGAGCTTTCAGTTTTTCCATCAATTCTAAAAAATGATCTTGATCTGAACTTCTTTTCACAACAGTTAAATGACCCGTGACATCAGTTAAAGATTTTTGCAAAGTGAGTTCAAATCCTGACATTACAGCAATCGCAACGTAAAGAACTGCGACGCCTAAAGCGAGTCCTCCTAAAGCAAATAAACTGGAACGAGTCGATATTGCTTTTCGATTCCAAAAAAACCTTCGGGCTAACAGAAATTCTAATTTTTTTTGCGGCATTTTAAACTGAATCAATTCGCTGTTACCTGTGATTTTAAGTAAGACATGACAAAACCATTCAGATTACCATCCATTACATCTTGCACTTGGTTTGTTTCAAAATCAGTTCGGTGATCTTTAATCATTTGATAAGGGTGCATGACGTAGGATCTGATCTGAGATCCCCACTCATTCGCCTTCTTGACGGAATTGAGCGCGTCTTTGGCTGCATTTCTTTTTTCAACTTCTTTTTCATAGAGAGCCGCTTTGAGCATTTTTAATGCTTTTTCGCGGTTTTGAATCTGCGAACGTTCGATCTGACACTGGACCACAATTCCTGAAGGTAAGTGATACATTCGAACTGCAGAATCTGTTTTATTAACGTGCTGACCACCCGCACCGCTTGATCTGTAAGTTTCAACTTTCAAATCATCAGGCTTAATTTCAATTTTAATATCATCATCCACTTCTGCCCATGCAAAAACAGAAGCAAAGGAAGTGTGTCTTCGGGCATTTGAATCAAATGGAGAAATTCGTACTAACCGGTGAACTCCACTTTCTGCTTTTAAATAACCGTAGGCATAGGGACCTTCGATTAGGAGTGTCGCTGATTTAATGCCTGCCCCTTCTCCGTCTGTTCTTTCAAGTTCTGAAACTTTGTAACCTTGCTTTTCAGCGTATCGCATATACATGCGATAAAGCATTTCGGCCCAATCACAAGCTTCTGTTCCACCCGCGCCAGAATTAATCGAAATATAGGATGAGTTGGAATCAAGTTCACCACTTAAAACACGCTTTAATTGCAGAGCTTTTCCGAGATCTTCACAAAGATCTAATTCTGATTTGACGTCTTTAAAAGAATTTTCGTCATCAGCTTCTAAAGACATTTCAAGTAAAACTTTTGAATCTTGAAGCTTGGAATCAAATTCGTTCCATTCGTTCAAAGCTTTTTCAAGAAAAGCTTTTTCTTTGTTGAGCTTCTGCATTTCCGTCGGCTTTTCCCAGAGACTGGGATTTTCTGATTGAAGCGCTAACTCTTCTAAACGTTTTTTCTTTTTATCCAAGTCAAAGATACCCCCGTAGTTCAAGGGCCAATTGATCCAGATCTGCGATTCTTCTTTTGACGAGATGGAGTTCTGCTGTGATTGACATATCCTATTGAAATAGCGTCAAAAATTTCATCTTGCAACTTGAACATGATCTCAGCCTCTTCTTCGCTGTCTTCGTGATCAAATCCAAGTAAGTGTAAAACCCCGTGAAGCACCATGTAACCAAGCTCAAGGCTGTAGGAATGGCCATGACGCAGCGCTTGTTTCTTGAGTACTTGCGGACAAATCACAAGTTCACCCAAACTTTGAGGATCAATTGGATCAAAACTCAAAACATCTGTTGCGTAATTTCGACCTCGAAATTGAAAATTAAGTTTCTTTGCTTGCGTCGTATCTAAAAAAACCAAAATTAATTCTTTATTCTTTAGAACTCGTGGAAAGCCTTTTTCTTTAAGGCTTAGCGCCAAAGCTTCTATCCATTTTTTTAAGAAAGTTTGCGGCACTCGAATCTGAGATTGATTGATGATGTTGAGTTTCACTTGTTTTACTATTACCCTAACTCAATGACAAAAGCACCTGCTGATCTTAAAAATTTTGATTCTTTGTTGAAAATTGTGTCTGACCTTCGTGGCCCGGAAGGTTGTCCTTGGGACCAGGAACAAAATCATAAAACCTTAGCTCCTTATACCATAGAGGAAGCTTACGAACTTGTCGAAGCACTTGAACAAAATGATGATTTAAAAACAAAAGAAGAACTCGGCGACGTTCTGTTCCAAGTCGCACTCCATGCTCAACTTGCCAGCGAAAGAAAAGCTTTTACGATTCACGACATCTTGTCGACTTTGAATGAAAAAATGATTCGAAGGCATCCCCATGTGTTTTCGGATACGAAAGTTCAAAATACTCAAGAGGTTTGGCAAAATTGGGAACAAATTAAACGCGATGAAAAAAAGAAAGCGCTCACATCAGATCAATCTAAATCTAATGAAAACAATTTAACAATCGATATTCCAGAAGCGATTCCCGCTTTACAAAGATCTTATAAAATCGGAGTCAAAACTCACAAAGCGGGATTCGATTGGTCAGCTCCTTCCGAAGTCATGTTGAAAGTTAAAGAAGAACTTCAAGAAGTTGAAGTGGAGCTCAAAAAAAAGGACTCTCTGTCATTAGAGTCTGAAATTGGGGATCTTCTTTTTTCCGTTGCACAGCTTGCGCGACATTGTGGTTTTGAGCCCGAACAAACTCTTCGCGCAGCGAATAGAAAATTTCTGACACGCTACGAAGCTATGCACCGCATTTGTGCCAATAAAAAAACTCCTTTTGAAACTTTAAATTTAGCCCAAAAAGAAGCTTTGTGGGTTGAAGTCAAAAAACAACTCGCCAATCAAGTTTCGTCACCTTCTGAGTGAGTTTAAAATTTTACTTTTAAATCGTTATTATTTTTTGAAAATGTAAAAAGTGGGTTTAAACACAAAGCTTCTATCTGCGGATCTTTTGAAAATTGACAGTCTTTTCTTCGAAGATGGTGTTGAGTCAAAGTCCCTCGGCAGATAAAGGCCGTCCATAAAAAAATGAAGGCTAATGAAATCAAACCAACTTTTTGAAATCGCTGTACAAATTTCGAAAAGCGAAAGGCCCCAACTTGATACAAACCAATCGAAACCAGAATAATAACAACCCATGACCACCATGGAGTTTGATACGCGTGCTCCATGTTTAAGAAAAGATTTTGTAAATGGTCCTCAAGCCACAAACGATTCTTCTGATAAGGATAAGAAACAAGATCTTTGAAGTAGAGAAAACAAATAAAAAGCCACGAAATTCTTAAATAAACAAGAGGTAACACCGCCAAATTAAATGAAGTCTTTGAGAATAAGATTGAAGTCGATGTGAAGTATACCACGATGGGGGAAAGCCAGAAGCCCACAATCATTAAATCAAAGCGAAACCCAATTAAAATAATTTTGAGAACTTCTAACCAAGTTGAGACTTCGGGACCATAAAAAATCATTTCAGCAAATCTCAGAACACTCAAGTGAGCGGCAAGGCTCAAAGTCCACACAACGTAGTAGAAGATTACCATGCCCTAAGATTTAGCATGTCATGACTCGCAGGCAAAGCGATTAAAGTCTTGACCAAACCAGCGAAATCTCATACTTTCACTTTTCATTCATTGTCGCGGGGTGGAGCAGTCTGGTAGCTCGTCGGGCTCATAACCCGAAGGTCGTAGGTTCAAATCCTGCCCCCG
>JAOASS010000002.1 GCA_030158485.1 Pseudobdellovibrionaceae bacterium
AAGTGCCATTCTTACTTATATGAATCACACCCTAGCGTTTAAGAAGTCGGCTGATCATCTCAGGTTGCCAGCCTTTTCCTTGGTTCTTTGTTGGAACCCCAACGCTGGTTAAAAAATCACAGATCTTCCGATACGAAAGTCCATCGTTCGACATTCTTCGTATCGATTCAATCACACGCTGTTCTCCGAGATGGGGTACCAGCAAACCGTCTGATCGTCTAAAGCCGTAAGGAACTTGTGATGGCCGTAAACCTGGGTTTCCTTGCTTGCGAAGTGGGATTCCAAAGCCGATTAGAGCGTCTCTAATCGCAGATCGCGAGGAAACGGTTCGTTCCGCATCACGAAGGCCCGCCAATTTTGTCTTCAATAAATTCCAGTATTTAGCATTGAAAATTCGTGATAGGCCATACGGGACTAGAACTTTTAATTTCACGGAGATATTGAATGAATTTGCCAACTATAGGCCACTACTTCCCCCTTATTATAGGTTTCTTCACGCTACTTATTGGAATTTCGGCGACAGCTAAACCAGAAGAGATGTCAAAAAAATTTGGAATTGCAGTTAATGGAGAGGCTCTTCCTTATGTCGTGAGCACAGGAATTCGAGATGTGTTTATTGGTCTCATTGTTTTAATTTTATTCTATCTACAGGCATGGAGCGCTCTTGGTGCAGGTCATCTTTGCATTGGGATCGTGGCGATTTCAGATTTTTTAGTTGTCAGAAAATACGGGGATAAGAAAGCTTCATTGATTCACCTTGTAGGAGGGGTCGTGGTAATTGCATATGGGGCTTGGTTGCTTAGTACCCAGCAATAAGTTCTAAACTTGTCCCATTTACCCAGCCAATTTGTCTTTACGAGTAGTGGAACTGAATATCTCATTTGCCTAATGATATTCTTCTCATAGATATTCTTACTTGAACTTAAAAATTTTTTGTTTGCAAAAGAGGAAGTCAATGAAAGCAGCTGTATTTGATCGCTTTGGTGGTCCCGATGTTATAGCAATCAAAGATGTGCCAACGCCAGAGCTCGGGCCCAGCGAAGTTTTGGTTAAAATTGATTCGACCTGTGTGAATTCGGCTGATTCGCGGATGAGATCTTTGAACGTACCGACAGGGTTCAAACTCATTTTGCAACTTATAAATGGTCCTTTCCGTCCTAGAAAAAGAATTCTTGGAGTTGATGGCTCGGGGATCGTTATTGGAATTGGGCAAAAAGTGACTCAGTTCAAAGTGAGCGATCGTGTTCTTGTATTTCCTGGCATCTCGATGGGCTGTCATGCCGAGTTTATGAAGATTTCAGAGTCAGGTCTAATCGCTAAAATTCCTGAGCAAGTCTCTTTCACTGATGCGGCGGCCTCAGCTTTTGGCGGAACGACGGCTTTGCTTTTCCTAAGAGATCAGGCAAAATTGCAGGCACGAGAACGGATCATGATCATTGGCTCAACTGGAGCTGTCGGAAGCGCTGCAGTTCAGATCGCTCATCATTTAGGAGCTCATGTAACCGCAGTTTGTAGTGGTAAAAATAAAGAGCTCGCATTGCATTTAGGTGCCGATGAAGTCATAGATTATCAAACAGAAAATCCATACTCTCCATCACAAAAATTTGATGTCATCATGGATTGCGTTGGCAATTCGAGTCTTTCAGTAACTCAAAAACTTTTGACTAACAAAGGCCGCAATCTACTTGTCGTTGCAAGTCTACCCGATATGTTGCAAGGAGCAGCCCGTAAGCTAATGGGTGGGCCAAGAGTTATTTCCGGTGATACTTTTAAACTAACCTCGGATACTTTGGATGAGGTGCTTTCCCTGGTGGAAGCTTGCGTTTTTCGCCCTGTCGTTGATCGTATTTTACCCTTAGACAAGATTCAAGAGGCCCATCGTTTAGTCGACAGCGGACACAAAAAAGGCTCAGTCGTAATCCAAATATCTGCTTCGAATTAAAGCACTAAATTTACAGCGACTGGCGAGACTTTCAACCGAGGTCATCAAAATAAATTCCGTAAGAATTAATTTTGTTTTCATGGCTGAAAGTAACCGTTTAATTTAGTAAGCCATCTGATGATGACCTCGCGCGCTAAGTTCTAAACTCGTCACAAGAGCTTGCTCGAACTATTAAAAGCCTTACGCCCGGCCCGTTGTTCGATACATTTTTCTGGAGTTTTGATCAAAGTTTCAGACAAGTTCACAGAGCGATCGACTAGTTCACAAGCGGCTTCACGCAGCTCTTTGCTTTTTTCAACAAAGCGAACATTGCGTTCCATGTTCTCGGCGGTCCATCCAAGAGAATGCGCGATGTAAGGAAATGGTGGTAAGTGAAAACCGAGCTCAGAAAAAAATCCCATCATTTGGCCGGCAACGGATTGAATATTGTCTTGTCCACCTGTGATAATGAAACCTGCTATTTTGTTTTTGAGTAGTTGATTGTTGTGGGTTGTGATTTGATTCTGGATGCAGTTCAGTCGTTCGATCATTTTGAAGTAAAGTGAACTTGCAGCGCCCCAACGAATCGGGGTGGCGACAAGAATCACATCAGCCCAGTGAACGATGTCTTCATACACCCGGTCTAACTGATCGTTTTTATCCATCTGAGTAATGGAGCATGGCCAAGTACATGCGTGTGAACTTTTAGAATAAAATCCCTCACAGTGGCGAAAATTTAATTCGCGAAGCTTATGAAGGCGTGTTGTGTAGCCGTTGCTTTCAGCGTGTTGAAGCGCGTGTTCCAGTAACATTTCGGAGGTTGAGGCTCTCGGGTATTTGAGGTCCATAACCGTTGTTGAAATACCAGCAATGCGAATAGGTCCAGCTTCTCTTTGCGGTGACCTTGCAAGCTCATGCTTGCTGTGTTGAGGGTGGTTGCGTTCTGTTCGAGAAGCTAAATCGACAAAAAGCTCATCGGCTTCAATTTTTAATTTGTATGTCGGGACTTTATCATCTTCATAACCAGGTTCGCCGAGTCCTGTTTTGCGATGAAATTTGTAGTAGTGCCAAGGACAGACGATATAGTCGCCTTCAAGAATGCCACTTCCAAGAGGACCGCCAATGTGATTACAAACTCCTGAGATGGCAAAAAATTCTCCATCTTTATAAGAAAGAGCAATTTTTTTATCTGTTACTTCAATTTGCTGAAGTGATTTTTGTTTTAACTTGCTAACAATTCCTAATGATTTCCAGTTTTCCATATGTAAATTAGTTTCCTTGAAGTAGAAGGATAGGCTAGGAAATGTTGAGTATCAACGTTGACTCAAGGCAATAAGTGGGATCGAAGTTGTCTTTGTGTAGCCCTACCCGAAGGAGAGTTTTAAAAGCGGGGTCTTTTAATTACTTTGCGCGAAAAGATCTAAAAAGTGACTGTCAATCTTAATATAAATAATTTAAAATAATAAGGTCAGTTTTTGTAGTTGAGATTAAACAGATTTCGAACTGAAATTGTGTTTTTTTGAAAAATTTCAGAAGGAGAAAATTGTATGAAGTGTCCAAATTGTAAAGAAACAAACCTTGTTATTTCAGAGCGAAAGGGAATTGAGATTGACTATTGCCCTGAGTGTCGCGGTATTTGGTTGGATCGTGGCGAACTTGATAAAATGTTAGAAAAATCTAAAGCAGAAGAAACATCTTATGCAAAGGAAGGATCGCTTAGCCGTGATCAAAACTACTCGGACCCTTACCAGAAGCCTTATAAACGTAGAAAATCCTTCATAGAGGAATTGTTTGATTAATAAGCTTAGATGACACGCTTGACAGTTGTGTATCTTTGAAACAGATTGCCTTGAATTTTACCGAAACGGAGAAAAGTATGATTCGAATTTTTATCTTTCTTTTAATTGGAAATGTATCAATGGCAGTTGAAGTTTTTGATTCTAAAGTTAAATCTGATTTCTCTATCATCGAACAGCAATTGGCAGAAAGTCTTTTTGGAATTTGCTTGTTAGATCAAAAAACTTTGCAAGCTCAAAGTCCTCAAGAATTTTATCAAGAAGCTTTTTGCCAAGACGGCAGTTACAATTATAAATTTGGTATTTGGCTAAAGTACGAAGAAACAACAACTTTCCGAGCAGAAAGCCATGCGGTATCAGACGCTAGCAAATGGCTCTGTGTGATGGATGGCTTACTTGTTAGGAACAAGGCTCATTCCGAAATGGCTTGCACCCAAATCTAGTTAAGTAACTCGTTCTTGATTAGAGCGGCTCTTAATTTCATTTTTTGATGAGTTCTCTGTTACAGTTAAATTGGGTGATCAACTATGAATAGTTCCGTTAATCAATTTGAAAACAAACTCATTTCTTTTCAAGGAAATATTCATCTTATTACAAATCATCAAGAATTATCTGTTGTTGTTGACCAATTAAATTCCGCGAAAGTTTTGGGATTTGATACGGAAACAAAACCAAGTTTTAAAAAAGGCGATGTTTTTAAAGTCGCATTACTGCAGCTGGCAACTGAAGAGGATGCTTACTTGATTCGTCTTCAACGCATTAATCAATTTGAAATTATTCAAAATATTTTTGAAAATCCTGAGATTTTGAAAGTCGGAGTTGCTTTGCGGGACGATATTAAGCAACTTCAAAAAAGATTTTCATTTAGGCCTCAAGGTTTTGTTGAACTTCAAGAAATTGCAAAATCAAATGGACTTCAAAATTTTGGTCTTCAAGGTATGACCGAAGAAGTTTTAAAGGCCAAGCTCTCGAAAGGGCCTAAGTTAACAAACTGGGAAGCTTCTGAGCTCACGGATCAACAACTTCTTTATGCAGCAACTGATGCTTGGATTGGATTAAAGCTCTTTCAAACACTTCAAAAATATTAGAAGAAATTTTTAAAAAGTAACCGCGTACTGAACGTAAAAATCTTGATTTGAAATATCATCAGGCACGGGTGGGACTCGGGGGTTTGTCAGTAAAGATGATTCCAAAGAGTGTGCCACTTGCTGATCTACACCTTTAACATCAACGCTTTCGATAAAGCCCACTTTTGTGATTTTAAGCCTGACCAAATAAGTTTGTTTTTCCTTGGCGATAAGTGAAGCTGATTTCTTTTTACGCAAAAGATTTTTCCATAAACTATTTAAATAAGGATGCGGAACTCCTGAATCAAGAGAAATCATTTTTGCTAAGCCGAGATCTTCCCTCGCTTCAGTAGACTTTTCGACAAAGGAAGGTTGAGGACTTTTAGTTTGTGTTACGATAAGCGGTTGTTGCGTGAGTGTTGCTGACGTTAGCTGATTCGGCTTTACTTGAGATAGGATTTCAACATCGACTTGATCGAAATTTAAACTTCGATCTTCCAATTTTGTCATGGCGAAGTGGCCTAAGGCGCTGGCGTGGATTGCGAAAGAAATCATAATAAATTTGTAAAACATTAAAATACCAAACTTAATCCCGCAAAAAAGCTGCGAGGCTGCCCGGGCTCAACACCATTTGAGCGAATTCTTGAAAAGTATTCTTCGTCTAAAACATTTTGGATTCCATACAAAAAGCGGCTTTCCGGGGCACCCCAAAGTTTTCCGATCACGTGTTCTCCGGTTAAATCAAAAAGTGTGTACCGAGGTATTTTGAAATTTGTTGAGTGAGCGTCGTCACCCGAATGTTTTTCAGTCCACTGGCCTTGCAAGCGTAAAACAGAATAATTTCCGTAAACGTACCCTAATCCAGCCCGAATGATACTCGACGGAGAATACTGAGTCGCTTTTACTTCCAAAGTGCCCGAAGTTATTCGAGATTTTAACCAAGAGCCACCTAAGTGCAAATTAAAAGAATCATTCAACTTCGAAGAAAAGGATGCATCCAGACCTTCGCTTTCAGAGGCACCAATATTTTTAAACACATTCCCAACACGACCAAATTGGTTTGAATAATTAACTTTAAATAAACTCACGTCAGCTTCAATTTTTTCGAATTGACCGCGGAACCCGAGTTCTCGAGACCAGGTTCTAGCTTCATTGATTTCTTCACTGACTAAGTCACCCGTTCCCAGTGGGATTGTATCCTGAAAAGAGGGTGGCTTATAACCTTCTGAAAGATTGGCGTAAGTTTGGTATTTGGGATTGAGCTGATATTCAAGTCCTAGTCCATATAAACTGACTGAATTTGTTTTACTGGTATTTCTTAAAGGGACAGCTGATCCTGAATTCTTATTTTCATCTATTTTTTGTTTGATATTTTCCAAACGAATGCCTGGAGTAACAGTCAGCTTGCCTGATTGAAAAGCATTTTCGACAGCGAAAGCTTGGCTGTCTGTTGCACGGTTGAGATCTTTTGTTTCAGTTCCAGTGGTCGCAGTCGGTGAGTCGCCTGTCATTTGTGAAAAAGGGGATTTTGTGGTCATGCCGGTTAGTGCGGCCGTGAGATGGTGATTTTCTCCGAATAAAGAATAGTTTTTAAGAAAACGCGCATCGAATCCGATTGCTGAAAACTTTTGAACTTGAATCGTATTTGTTGTTCCAACAGCAATGCCTCCAAATGTGGGATTGCCACCTAAAGCTTGGCGAAAACTGGATCTTTCTAAATTTGTTGTCCAAACAGTGACAGAGCTTATCGTAGTCGGGGACCAATCTTCTTCCCAAGTGAGGCTCAAAGACTGTCGGTCGACTTCAAGGCGATCATTTTCAAGTGTCGTTTTTTTAAAGCCGTCAGCTAATGAATAAATATTTGCACCTGACGTCCGAGCAAGGCCTCCGGGTTCACCGAAGTGACCTTGAAAAACATCAAGGTCGAAATAAAATCTTCGAAATTCCTGATTCGTCAGCCTGAAGTTAAAGCGCGGATTTAAAATTCGGCTGTCGGAGTTTTTTTCGCGAAATCCATCAGTACCTCTGGCATGGAAAGACCCGAGATAACCTTTTTTTTCGTTTCCACCCGTGATTTCTGTATATGTGCTGATGCGATTAAAGCTTCCACCGATATTTTTTGTGAGGATTTGGTTTTCTTGCCATTCGCTTGGTGCTGATTTTAATTTGAAGTTAAGTGCTCCCCCGGGTTGGGGGCCAAAAAGAAGTCCAGCGCCGCTTCGATAAAATTCTATTTTTGAAAGCGCTTCTGAGGGCGGACTGTAGTAAGCTGCTGGATAGCCATAGGGATCTGCTGCCATAGGAATTCCATCTCTTAACATCAGAATATTAAACCCTTCGTGAGGATCACCGAGCCCCCGTGAAGTCATACTGATATAAGATTCATTATTCACTTCTGATGTGATCAGACCTGGAATTTCTGCAATTGTTTGTCGATAATTGTTATTGGGTACTGTTGGAATATTTTCTTGATCAATAGTCGTGACTTTTTTCCCTGAGACAATTTTTTTATCAACTACTGTCGAGTTTGGAATATTTCGCGTTGTGGATTGTAAAGTCATGGGTGGTAACTCAAAAGTTTTTGAACCACGGCCTGAGCCCGATGTTGGGACTTGAGCAAATAAAGTAGAAGAAAAAATAAATGCGACTAACATAAAGCCTCCGGTTCATTCATCTCTAAGAATTAAGCGGAGGCTTTATAAAAATTAACTTTAAATTAAATTTAAGCGCTAATTGAAACCCAATTGAGGGGTAGATGAAAGGCTATTGAGAATAGCCTTTGTCGCAAGAGTTAATTACCAGATTGATTTTAAAATCTCTTGCAATTTCGCTTCATCACTAACGCCAATAAATTTAATTTCAGCACGTCTGTTGACATTCAAATCATTGCTGATTGGTTGAGTATCTGAAAAACCTCGAGTCTGAATTTTAGTTTGGCCTAATTTATTTTCTTTTAGAATTTGAGCCACAACTTCTGCTCTTTTTTCAGAAAGGGGTTCGTTAATTTTTTCAGTGCCCGTTGAATCAGCATGACCCAAAACTTGAACTTCTTTTACTAATCCAGGGTTTTGTGCCAAAGCCGCACTTAATTTTTTTAACTGAGCTTCTCTTTCAGCGGGTATTTCAGAGCTATTAACGGCAAAAGTTGTTGCTGTTTCGTTGATCACTTCGGTCGCAGTGACTTCATTTTTTTCAACAGGAGTCACTGTTGTCGATGTTGTTCTTACGCCAGTGGCACGATTGGCTTTTGGATTCCAGCCCATTTGAAAATCAATCATCGCTGTGTTGACAGTCTTATTATCAACATTCAAGTCCGTCATCAGGCGACCACCCACACGTGCCATAATACCTTTGTTAAGAGCAAACTCTTTCAATACTTGAACTCCAGCGAACTGAGCATCGGCCTGGTTGGCTCCGTATTGAATGCCTTTTTCAAAATACTGATTCGCGACCACGCCTGCTTGCCAACGATTTTCAAGTAAATACCGTGTCGCTAATTCAGCCACTCCTGTATTGATCGCGCGATCTTGTGCTGCTGATCGTGAAAACTGCTGATTCATCATGCCCAGTCCCGCATCCAAAACAAAAGGTGATTCTGTCATGTAGTAGGACCCAATTGCTTTAATTGACGTGGGCATTCCTTCACTTTCAATACTTGAATTTTGTTGATCAGTGTAACCGGCGTTGACTCCAAGGTAAGGAACAAATCCTGATGGCAAGACTGAAGTATCAGCTTCACGAGTCATTTGACCAGTTGTTGTATTGGCTTGTGAATCTGTTGCGGCTTGGGCAAGTGACAAGCTTAAAGTTAAAGCAATAAATAGGGCTTTCATTTAAAAATCTCCTGTTGTTATGAGCCTCACAATGTGGATCCTGTCCTATTAATGGTCAAAATATTTTTTTGATTTATATTTTTTGACACAAGAGGGGATGCTTAAGCTTACACAAAGGGCAGATGTTGCAGTCGGCTTCAACTATTTAATGTGTGAAAACAAAATAAAGCGAGTTTGATGTTTTTTATAGCAATTTGTCAGTTTGTCAGCCTAGAGCAAACAATTTTCTAACAGATTCCTAAAATTTGTTGTTGGAAGTCTGACATGACTTCAGTTTCGCACTCAATCTATTTTGAGCCCATCAAAAAGGAGTGTGTATGAAAATGTTAATCACAACAATCGCGCTCACTTTCAGTGTGGCAGCATTAGCTTGCCCCAATGGAACTGAGTCTAAAACAGTGAACGGTCTTAAGCTTTGTGCTCTTAAAGGTAACTATGTATCAACAGATTTACGCTTGACGGCAAAGTATGAATACTTAATCGAAGACGGAGTTTTTATCGGTGGCGATAATGAACAGAAGTCGACACTTCGTATTGAGCCAGGGACTGTTATTCGTGGAAACCCAGCTAGCTTTATTGCTGTTATGCGCGGTTCTCAAATTTTCGCAGAAGGAACAAAGCAAAAACCTATTACATTCACTTCGCTTAAAAAGTCTGAAAGAAAACGCGGCGAATGGGGTGGTCTTGTATTGAACGGAAATGCTCCTATTAACGCTTGTCGCGCTGGCGCTGCTGTTTGTGAAGCCGTTTCAGAAGGTATTAAAGTGCGGGAAGTTAAATTTGGTGGAAACCAACCCGAAGATAACAGCGGTGTGTTAAAATACATCCGTGTTGAATTCGCAGGCTACCCAATGGCTCCAGATAACGAGCTCAACGGGATTTCATTTAACGGTGTGGGTTCTGGAACTGTGGTTGAGAACATTCAAGTACACATGAATTCTGATGATGGAATTGAATTTTTCGGCGGAACTGTTAATGCCAAGTATGTTGTTTTGACGGAAAATGAAGACGATTCACTTGATTGGGATATGGGCTGGAATGGAAAAATCCAATTTTTACTTGCTGATCAAGGAAACGATGTTGTCGACAGTGGTATTGAAGCAGACAACTTGAAGTCCCCAATGAATGCAAGTCCTCGATCCAATCCAACAATCAGCAATATGACTTTGATTGGTTCAGCCCAATCAGGTTACGGGATTTTATTGCGCCGTGGAACGGGTGCACAAATTTACAATACGATTGTATCAGGTTTCAAAAAAGCTTGTTTTGATATTGATGACAACGAAACTTTTGCGAATGCAAATTCAGCAGTTGGAATTGTTGTTAGTCACTCTATCTTAAGTTGCACAAAGCCATTTGATTCTAAACCAGAAGACTTGTTTTCAATTCAAGACTGGTTTGTGAAGCAAAAACAAAATAGTTTGGATAACCCAAAACTAAAAGGTTGGATGCCAGTGGCTGGTAGCCCTGCCCTTGGTAATGGTGTGACTCCAGATGATTTTTTCTTTGAACCAGTTGATTTTATCGGAGCATTTGGTTCTGAAAACTGGGCAAAAGGTTGGACTGTAAACGCTCGACAATAAAATTTAAAAAACATCTTTTTTCACCAGAGAACCTCCTCGTTTTCTGGTGAAATTGCTTATCGGAGCAATTATTTTGCTTAAAATAAAATTGAAAAATAAAATGAGTTTTATTTTGCTGATGTTCATGATCAGCTTTTTTCAATTTTCTTTTGCGCAAAATTTAAACTCATCAAAAACAGGCGATCTATTTGTTCAAGCATTTCAGGGAAATACACCGGTCATGGGTCTCAAAATTATCGTCCAGGACCAAGTGTATGAAACTAATTCGACAGGTTCCATTCTTCTTAATTTAGAAGCGGGAAGTTATTTGGTTCATGTTCCGCAAGGTGAACAAATTCTTCCTATTGAGATCCAAGAAGATCTTGAAACGCTTGTTAAAATTAATGTGAATCCACTTTTGAAAGCAAGCGCTGAAGTTGAAGCCGCACCAATTTTTAAGCCCCTGATGACGGCTGAGAGTACGAGCACGCTTCAATTCAAGGCACCCGAGACTACGGAAAATACAATAGAAGAGTTTGTTGTCTTAGCTCCACAGAGTAAAGTTTCAATCGCAGCATTAATTGAAGTTCGTAAAAAAAGTTCTGGCGTAACTGAAGTATTAGGCTCGGAACAAATGTCACGACAAGGTGATTCAGATGCGGCAAGTTCCCTTCGAAGGGTCACGGGTTTAACGCTGATGGGTGGGAAGTATGTTTTTGTAAGAGGACTGGGTGATCGTTATTCTTCAATTCAGCTGAATGGATTTAAGCTTCCAAGCCCAGAACCTTCACGAAGAGTTGTTCCTTTAGATCTTTTTCCGACTTCAATACTGGATAGTGTGATTGTGCAAAAAAATTATCTCAGTTCGTTTTCAGCCGATTTTGGAGGCGGACTGATTCAGCTGCAAACTCGAAATTTGCCTGATAAACTTTATGCACAAATCAATTTAGGGCAAAGTTTTAATGATGTTGATGACTACGCCAGCTATGCAGGAGGATCTCAAGATTGGACAGGGCACGATGATGGGACTCGTCAAATGCCAGCAGCAATTCGATCTGCTTTAGCAACGGGAAAAAAACTGATCGAATCTCAAGATCCACAATTGGGTTTTACGAAAGAAGAACTCAGAGCTCTTGGTGCCTCGCTTAGAAAAAACTATTCAATAGTCGAAAAATCTTCTGAGCCTCTTCCTTCAATGCAAATAGGTTTAGGAAACACTTGGAAATTTGAAGGTTTTAACTTGGGAGCATCAAGCTCTGTAAGTTACAGCTCTGTTATCGATGTAGATGAAGAAAAAACGGCTCAGTTTGATGTTCCTCGGCCTGGGGAGCTTTCAAAATCTCAAGATGGTCGGTTGATCAGTTCAGAAGTTGATCGAAAATTATCGGGCACTTTGAATCTTGGAATTGATTTAAAAAAAGATCATCGCCTGAGCATTTTGCTTCTTGCTCTTCGTCACAGCTCTGACGAAACCTCAGTCAATGAAACAACGGGTCCGGGAATCAATGACTATGCTCGAAAAAGAACTCGGACTGAATGGGTTGAAAGAGATCTCTTTATTCAGCAGCTCAAAGGCGGATCAAAAATTTCAGAACCTCTTCAGCTTGATTGGCGAATGGGGCGTTCCAGTGCAACAAGAAATGCTCCTGACAGCAAAGAATACGATTATCGTAAGATCACAAGTTCCGATCCCTTTCTTTTAGATCCTGAGGTGTCAGGAAATATACGAAACTATAATAACTTAATAGAGTCCAATGACGAGTGGGGATTGGAACTGACACATGAGATTCAAAAATTTAAAACTCAAGTCGGCGTCAGTGAAATGGTACGTGATCGAAGTTCTGACACTTTTCGATTACAATACGTTAAAGACTATTTAGCGGGGGAAGCTCCTGATTTATCAAGAAGTCCTGATGAAATATTTTCTGATGCTGAAGATTGGGTTCTGGTCAATCAGACGGGAACTGCGGATAGCTACTCTGGATTCCAACGGACTCAAAGTTTATTTTGGAATACACAGTGGCAACCGAACCCAAAGTATGAATTCATTTTAGGCCATCGTCTTGAAAATTCTGTTCAAAAAGTACAAACATTTTACTACTACAATAAAGATGATATTCAGTCTCTGGGTTTAAATGAATCACGAAATTTACTTCCATCCTATGCTATGACTTGGAAACCTAATGACGTCTTCCGATTGCGTTTCGCTTATGGTGAAAGCATCGCGAGGCCTGACTTCAGAGAACTTTCGACTGTTCGGTATATCGATGACGACACGGGTTATGAAGCGAAAGGAAATACGGAACTTAAACAGACTATTATTCGACATTTTGATCATCGAATTGAATATTACTTTCAAACTGACGAGTATATTTCTTTGGGATTGTTCTATAAAAGATTTCAAGATCCGATTGAAGATGTTTTTCAGCCGTCAGCAGGGTCTTTAATCAAAGTTCCTCAGAATGCAATCAGCGCGGAAAATCGTGGACTTGAAGTCGAGTCCCGTTTAAGCTTTCGTCATCTCAACAGAGATTTGCGTCGATGGTCATTGATGGCTAATTATTCAATCATCGATTCTGAAGTGAAGCTTGATGAAGCAAAATCTTTTAATCTGACTTCACGCGATCGAGCCCTTCAGGGGCAATCACCTTACGTTTTGAATATGAGCCTTTTTTATGATCGGCCGGCTGAGGGAATTAAAGCTTCATTACTTTACAATATACTAGGTCGACGTATCACCGAAGTTGGAACAGACTTAAGACCTGATATTTTCGAACAACCATCAGGTCAGCTCGATTTCGTGTTTTCTCAAAAAATCAAAAATAATATGCAACTTGGCTTTAAAGCACGCAACTTACTTGATCCATCTTTACAAGCGAAACAAGGTGACGAAATTGTGAGAACGCGAAAAAAAGGTCGAGCCTATTCTTTAGGGTTAACATGGGCCATCTAATTAAATTAATTATTTTAAGTCTTCTGATTTTGAGTACATGGGGTTGTGGACAGCATTCAGCACAGAATAATTTTTTTGTTAAATCTGGTGAAGATAAAACAATACAAGAAAGCCAAGAGCCGCTTGATAAAATGCAACGTGCGATTTTTGATGGAGATTATTTAGCTGTTCAAAATCTTATTTCAGAAGAATATCCAATCGATTCCATTTTAAAAAATGACAGAACGGCTTTAGCAGAAGCTTGTTTGCAAAGACAAAGTCGAATTATTCGGATTTTAATCAACTCGAAAGCTCGTATTGACTTGAGCCCAATCGAAGGTGTTGATCTTTTGACTTGGGTAGAAGAGCAGACTGATGCAAAAAAAATTCTTCGAGCTCTTCTTAAAACTGAAATCGAAGATCAACTGGAATTTCTGGAAGTTTTAACCAAAAATAACTTTTCAGAAATTAAAAGTCTACTTGGTGAAGAAATAAATGTGAATTTTATTTCGGCTGAAGGTGAAACTCCTTTAATTTTAAGTATAAGAAATCGTTGGAATAATTCACTTCGTGTTTTATTTGCCGAGCCTATTTTAGATGTTAATTTCAAGAACTCAAAAGGCGAAACCCCTTTGAAAGTTGCTCGTGATTTAAAGCTTGTTCAAATAGAAAAAGAACTCTTACGCAGAAATGCTTCAGAAGAATAAACAGCAGGAGAATAAAAATGACAGAAAGAATATTTGCAATTGCTCACTTTGCCGATCAAGTCGTGCTGTACTTGCTTTTAATGTTAACGGCGTTAGCGTTATATTTAATAATTCAGCGATTTTTAATTTTAAATAAAGCTTCGACACAAAGTCGTAAAATAAAAGTCGATATTGAACAGGCTCTTATTCAAAGTCGATACGAATATGTTGAAACGCTGGCTCAAGATCTTAAAACGCCGGTGGGACGTATTTGCGCGGTGGCATTAAGACATTTTCAAGCAAAAGGTGTTATCGGACTTGAAGAACTTTTTCGTTCAATGACGATGCTCGAGAAACCACGTCTGGAAAAGTCTTTAGGTTTTTTGGCGACGGTGGGATCCAATGCGCCGTATATTGGACTGTTCGGCACAGTGCTTGGAATTATGAAATCCTTCCATGATTTGGGACAGAGCTCGGGTGCTGGTCAAAACACTGTTATGGCAGGAATTTCAGCAGCTCTTATCGCGACGGCGGCAGGCTTACTTGTCGCTATTCCATCGGTGCTTGCTTATAATTATTTTCAAAGACAAGTCAAAGGAATCATGAGTGGTGTTGATACAGCTCAAGAACTTTTTATGATTTATGCAAAATCGAAAGGAACAAATCATGGCATCGCAAGCTCATGATTCTGATCAAGAAATATCAGATATCAATATTGTTCCACTAGTCGACATTATCTTAGTGGTTCTCATTATTTTTATGGTGACGGCACCGGCTTTGATTAAGCCCAGTATTGAAGTTGATTTGCCAGTCGCTTCTTCCAGTGATTCCACAGAGCCTTCATTCTTACAAGTTGCTGTTACGAGCGAAGGGAGAATTTTGATTAATAATCAAGATGCTGATGAACAAACGACCCGCGAAATTGCAAGAATTGAACTTGATCGGAATCCAAAAGTTCAAGCGGTTATATCTGCTGACCAGCAATCTTACCATAAGCACGTCATTCAGGTGATGGATTGGTTAAAAAAAGAAGGTGTTCAAGACTTTGCAGTTACGACTGAAAGAGAGATTTTATGAAACTGATAATATTACTTTGTTTTTTAACTCAACTGACAAAGGCTTCTTCTTTAGGAGAAGTTCAGAAAATAATCGAACTTCGACAAAATGTTGAAACAGTTTCGCAAGAACTAGACCAGCAAAATCAGCGTCAAAATGCTGAAATTGAGATGCTGGTGCAAAGAAAAAACGAACTCGAGTTAAATTTTTCCAGAGACCGTCTCAAGTTACAAGTTCTTAAAAATAAAAGTGAATGGAATCAGAATCACAAAATTTCTGGATTAAAAACGTCAAAATCTGATGCCGTTTTTATTAAAAAATGGATTCTGGGTCTGCAAAATTGGGTTCAGCGATCGCTACCTATCAATCAAGAATCAAGACTTGAGCAAATTCTAGAATTTGAAAAAAGACTTCAGGCAGAAGAGCCAGTGGAAGTCTTAATCTGGGATATTTGGTCATTTATTGACGGCGAAATTAAAATGACCAAGTCAAATCAGTATGAACTGATGAATTTACCACTTGCCGATCCCACTTTGGCAGAAGTCGCCAGGATTGGCATGTTACAAGTCTATTTTAAAACTCCTGATAAACAATATGGTTATGCTGTTAAAAATGATAAAAAATGGACTTACCAGATAACAAATCAAGAAATTGAAAAAGCAGCCATTCAAAAAATTTTGAATGCTGTTAAAGAAAAAAAATCTCGGACTCGTCTTGATTTTCCGGGTTTAGTTGTTCAGGGGAATCTATGAAATTTTTGATGTTTTGTTTGTTTGTTTTTATAAGCTCTGCAAAAAGTGAGACTCAGACCCTTGATGAAGCTTTTAAAAAAGAGTTTGGTTATTTAGCCCTTCAAAAAGAAGTTCTTTTCAGGCAAAAGAGTCTTTCAAGTCAAAAGCACGACGCTGCAAAAAATAATTTAGAAAATCAAATCAAAGTGCTCGAGCAAAAAAATGCTCTTCAAGTTTTCGAAATTGAAGTTCTATCTGAAAAAGTGGCACGACTCGAAAAAAAGAAGCGTGAAGCTTACCAAAAAATTGATTCACTTGAAAGTGTTTATAAGAAAGCACGAAATTCTTTAGTCGAATTGAAGAGCGAACTCAATTTCGAAAAAAAAGCATCAGCTGCTAAATGGGAAACGAGTGATATCAAAATTAAAGACTTTGATCCGATAATAGAGCAAAGTTTTGCTTTATTGCATTCAGCTTCAAGTATCCAATCTGCAGATTCTTATTACCTCAATCTAGAGGGTGATTTAGTCAAAACAACTTTACTTCGATACGGTCGAATTGGAGCGCAGTTAATAGAAGAAGGAAAAAGTCGATTACTGGGCCCTAGCTCGCAAGGTATTTTAAAAGATTTAGGTCTTGTAGCAGAACTTGGACCGATTCGGAGTCTTGTCATATTTGAAAATTTAACTGATAAAATTGAACTTAAGCAAAGTGCTAATATGTGGGATAAGCTGGCTGATAAATTACCTTTGATAGTGCTTATTTTTATATTTTTAATAGTGATGGGGCTATTCACTCTTTTTGCGAAAGACTAAAACCTCAGATGAAAAATTTATTTAAATTAATTTCTTTTGTTTTTTTCATCATGATAATTTTAGCAGCGTTCTTGTCTCACCAGGTGAAAGACTTAGAAGTTGTTGATGCACAAAAAGTTGATGAAAAAATTCAAATCAAAGTTCCTGAAAAAGTAGAACCTGTTCCGGTTGAAGAAACTTTGTCAGCAAAAAATGAGGCACAGCTGATGCCCCAAAATGCACCTCTTCAAATGCCGCAGTTTTCTGGATTGTTAGGCGTGGGTTCTGGCCCAGGGCTCAACGCTGGACATGATAATTCGGCATCTGACCTGATTGATCAAGCGCAGAATCAAGATCGGGCACCGCAAGTTCTAGTCAGAACTCAATTAGAATACCCCATTCAAGCGAAAGCAAAAGGACAAAAAGGTTACGTGGTATTTAAAGCTCTTATCAGTGAATCGGGTACATCTGTTGAAGCTCAAATTCTACAAAGTGAGCCTCGAGGTGTTTTTGATTCTGTTGTTTTAAATTCATTGAAGTCCTGGAAATTTTCCCCCGGAATTTTAAAAGGAAAAGTAGTTTCAATGTGGGTGACTCAAAAAGTGAGATTTGATTTTGAATAAATTCTTTTTTATTTTTTTATTATCCTTACAAGCTTTAGCTCAAAATGCGACGATTCAAATCGAATCAATTTACGATGAGTACGAAGGTGTGGCTCTTGTTGAAGCGTTACTTCGAGACGGTAAAACTTTAGAAGCTGAAAACGTTTTGAGAAATGAAGTTGTTTCAGAATTTAAAACTCAAATTTTATGGGCTAAAATTTTTAATTTAAAAAAAGATCCGCGTGCGGCTTTGAAGTCTATTCAATCAATATCTTCTGTAAATGACGAAGTTCAGATTGAAACGCTGCTTGCGTATTATCAGTTAGAAAAATACGATTCGTGTGCTGCTGTTCGATTCAAAGATCAGCTTAAAGTATCTTTTCCTTTGATCAAGCTGCAAGTGGACTGCTTTATTCGCACTAATCAATATGAAAAAGCTTATCAGGTTCTCAAGCAAAGAACAGATATTGATTCTGTTGATCGAAAATTTGACCTGCTTGTGAGCCTTGGGCTTTTTCAACAGGCTTTGGACAGTGCCATTCAAAGGTCTTATGACCCAAGTCAGGTCGAAATCTTTTTAAAGTGGGCAGAGTCCCTACCAAAAAATGAAAAAGCCCTTTTTTTAGAAATACTCAGGCTACGTTTTCCGAATCAACCTCGAGTCCAAGGTGCCTGGGCTCAAAGTGAGTACTCGGCAGGACGAATGATTTCTGCAGCTTCAGGATTTAAAATAGCGAGTTTTTTAGACTCCTCCTTTTTTCACATAGCTGCAGAAGTTTTTCGGGCGAACCGCCAATTTTGTCAGGCGCAATATTTAGGTTCACAAATTGAAGAGCCCAAGCCTCATCTTAAGTTTAAACTGTCTCTTGCTATTGATCGTGGCCGATTTTCTGAAATCACAGGTTTGTCGGGCCCTTTTTTGCGAAGTGATCTAAACGAAGATCAGGATCTACATTACGCGATGGCTTTTTCATTTTTAAAACAAGGTTCTCTTAAAAAAGCTTCTTATCACAGAAAATTTATAAGCCGCGAAGATCTCATTCAGAAAAATAAAAAACTATTTTCAGAAAATTAAAAGAGCTTGAAATTAGGTCTTTATTCATGCCCAATTAATGAACGACTTTTTAGTTAATAAGGGGGCATTATGAATTCAGCAGTGAAATATTTCTCTTTAGGTCTTATCTTGATAAGTTTTAAAGTTCATTCTTTTGATAAGCCATCGCAGATTCAGGTTCCATCCCATTTATTACAAAAACTCAAGTCTTTTGAGCCTTCCGGCAGTCTTTATCTAGAAGACTTGGATCGATATTTAATTGCAAGTGACGATACTACAAAAAAAAATGATCCTTGGCTTTTTTTAATGGATTCAAAAGGTGTTGTAGATGAATCTCCAGTTGTCATTGAAGGTGTACAAAAAATGACAGATATTGAATCGATAAGTCAGGATGAAAACGGACTTTTGTATATTTTAGGTTCTCAAAGTTTAAATAAAAATGGGAAAAACTTAAAGGAACGAAATCTTTTCTTACGTGCAGAAAGAATCGGACGAAATATTCAAGTATCAGATGCAATTGAGCTCCGCCCCCTTTTATTAAAAGCTTTATTAGACTCTTCTGAAAGTGAGATTTTACTTTTGCGCAGCCAGCTAGAAGCTGGGCTTGATATTGAATCTCATTTTATATTCAGTGGGCAATTGTATTTAGGTTTTAAAAACCCTCAAACTCAAGAGGGTCAAGCTTTGATCGTCAATATGGGTTCCGTCGACAATCTTTTTCTTCATCAAAGTTTGGAAAAAATAACGCTTAGTAAGCAGATCAACTTTTATGCATTATCAGGTCATCCTGATTTGCTTTCTGAAATTTTAAAAGTTGGAGACCTGTTGTTCCTGACAACGACATCCGAAGATTCAATTGGGCGCTTGTGGAGCTACAATTTAAAAAGTGAAGAACTCAAGATCATCGAAAATTATGAAAACTTACGTCCCGAAGCAGTTGCCTATAACTCGTTTAAAAGTGAACTCTTGATATTTTTTGATCAGGGAGATGAAGCCGCTTTATTTCAGCGAAGACTTATAAACCAAAAGGGCAAAATTGCGTTTTAAGCCGTGTTAAGGGCTATTGGGCTGTCTTTTTTATTCAAAATTGCAATCAAAGTATGTTAGATGATTCGACATTCCGCTTTTTCTGCGATAGTCGGCAGCGTCTTAAGCCAAACTAAAAATCCAGAGTAGTACAAAGTCATATTTTGTTTTTCAACTAAATTAAAAATCGGGTGGTTTTTGACTTCTTGGATGGCTTGGGCTGCTAATTTTTCAAACTGATGAATCAAGCCAACTTGTTGTCTAGCATTCAAACACTTAAAAGCTTGAACGATAGGGTTTTTATTTTTTTCCACTGATTTGCTTTTGAAGCCATTCCAAGGGTCAAAATCTGGAATCATAAAACTTCTAGACCGATCAAAATCATAGGGCACGAAAGTCAGTTGCTTTTCACTTTCGAAAAAAGCGACGACATTTTGTAAAGCTTGAGGATCTGTTTTGAAGTCATAATTTCCAAGAAGACTTTCAAATAAATTAAGCTGATTGACGACCATTTTGTTTTGAATGAGATCATTTAATTTTTTGAAGTCATCATCTTCAGAAGCTAACTTCAGGTCGATTCTTTTAGCTAAGTTGTTGTCTGGTTCAATAAAAAAGGCGAACCGAGTTTGAGTCTTTATTTTTTTTAAAGTATCGATATAAGTGATTTCGGCCATTCGGACTCCGAAACTTTGGTTTGTTAAATTTTGGTATAATTTATAAGCAAAGTATTCTTGGTGAATTGCATTCGCACTGACTTTTAATTCATCGTCTTCTGGGTTTAAATTCGGATAGCGATCGCAATGAGTGACAAGTTTAATACCTTTAATATTTTTAAAATCGGAGTTATCAAGAGTCTTTTTGTCAGCTTTAGCAAAACTTAATTTGAGCGGAGGAAATTGACAGCTCATGGCGCGGTCATGGCCGCGCAATTTAAGTTGTATATCAAGATAGACCTTTTGACCGACTGTCTGATGTAAAGTGAGTCGGCCCATGACCGGTTCCTTTTTTTCAAAACTTTTAGCGATGGAATCCATTGATTCCGGTCCTGGGCTCAGTTCTTTTCCGCCGAAAGGTGCTTCAATTGTGATTTTAAGAGTTTTTTCTTCAAAGAAAAGAATTTCGCGTCCCTTCGCCCGAGCTAAAGGAGTTGCAGCTAAGGAGCTTAAAAAAAGTAAGCTGATTGTCAAAATCTTCATTTAATTGCTCTTTTCTTTATAATGGCAGAGTCTTGAATAAAGCTCATGAGGCATCCTGCTATTATCTTTTCATAGCCGTTTAAAAGCGTCTAGACAAAAAGAAAGGTTTTTTGTAAGGATCATAAGATGATTCGGTCTGTAAAATCAGAACTCAGTTTATATCTTCGTATTCGAAAATTTATTTTTCGGTTTTTTCTCCTTTTTTTTGTTGGGAGCTTCATTCTGGCTTTTATTTTTAGATTTGTTCCCGTCCCAGTGACGCCGCTGATGCTCATTCGTACAACGAGTTCTTTATTTGATCAGAAATTCATTGGAATCGAAAAAAGTTGGGTTCCGCTAGAACAAATTTCGCCTCATTTGCAAACCGCTGTTTTAAAAGCGGAAGACTATCAATTTTTTGAACATAATGGCTTTGATTACAACGCCATTCAAAAGGCTTATAAACATAATCAAACTCATCCTCGAAAAAAAGGGGCCAGTACGATTTCACAACAAACAGCTAAAAATCTTTTTCTATGGCCTCACCGAAGTTGGCTGCGAAAAGGACTCGAAGCCTATTTCACTGTCTTAATTGAAGCAACTTGGTCAAAAAAACGTATTTTGGAAGTTTATTTGAACGTGATAGAACTAGGTCCTGGTCTTTACGGCGCTGAAGCCGCTTCTCAAAAGTTTTTCAAAAGAAAAGCGAAATACTTAAATTCTTCACAAAGTGCACTGCTTGCGGCAGTGTTGCCGAATCCTCGTCGGTTTCGCGTTGATCGACCTTCAAACTATGTGTTAGCTCGCCAAAGAAGAATTTCGAATCGATCAGCCCCCAAATAATGATTTATCGACTCAATGCTTGGTTAATAAGATCTGTTTCTTTCCGACAAGTGTCCCAGTTACCAGTGGAGTCCCGACTGATTTCTTTTACTCCAGAAGTATTGATTAATATTCGAATGATCTGAGCATCACCTGAACAAACGGCAAAAATTTTGGCCGAAGTTAAAGAAACGTTTCCAATTTTTGAATTGAGTAAAGCGCTCAGTGATCGACAAATGTCCCAATTGCCAGTGGAAATAGCCATTTTTTTATTTGTTCCTGTGTTCAAGTTTGTTGAATTCACAATAACTTGGGCATCACCAGTGCAAGTAAATGAAACTGAATAGGATTCTTCTGGGTCACGATCATGATTCCCATTTAAGCGAAATTCAAGTTCCCGAATCAATTCTAAGTTAGAAGCGCTTTCAAGACATTGGCGGCTGTTGGCAAAAGAAAGCGAAGATATCAGGAGCAAAATAGAAGTGAATTGAATTTTCATATAATTTCCTTTATTTACAATGGAGTTACATTGATAATTGCTTCATTTCTACTAAAAATGTGATAATGATCGTCTGTGAGCAAAGAAATATTAAAACTAATGGCGGGTTTCCGTCGTTTTCGTAGCAAATACTTTTCGGGCGATGATGGCCTTTATAACCGGTTATCATCTTCCGGGCAGACTCCCAAAACTTTGATTATTGGTTGTAGTGATTCACGGGTAGATCCCGCGTTGATCTCATCTTCTTCTCCGGGTGAAATTTTTGTGGTTCGCAATGTGGCGAATTTGGTTCCCCCCTTTGAATCTGCCAATGGCTTCCACGGAGTGAGTGCGGCAATTGAATTTGCAGTTGTAAATTTGAAAGTCGAAAATATTGTGATTTTAGGGCACCGTCAGTGTGGTGGTATTCGGGCTTTAGTTTCTGGTGGCACTCAAATGGAAAAAACAAGCTTTGTTGGACATTGGATGGAAATTGCAAGAACTGCAAAAGAACGGGTTTTGAAAAGATCAGCAGGTCTTGATTTTGAAGCGCAGTGTAAAGAGTGTGAAATGGAAGCAATCATCACGTCACTTGAGAACCTCAAAACCTTTCCCTTTGTGTTAGATGCCATTGGAACTCGTGATCTGAAGCTTTTTGGAATTTATTTTGATCTTGAGCAAGGTCAACTTTTTGAGTTTGACCCCGCAATCAGTGGATTTAAACAACTCGAAATAGACAAAGCCGGGGACAAACTTCTTTAAAATTTTTTTAAAAATGGATTTATCTTTGTATTTGTTAAATAAGTTTGAGTTGACTGAGCCCCTTCATCGCAGATATCTCAGGTGTTCTTTAATTCTGAACTCAAGGGGTTTATCATGATTAAAAATCTGTTTGTTATCGTTCTTGCCGTTTTTTTTACAATTAGTTTTCATTCTGTTTCTGTAGCCTCTCATGGTCACGGTCACCATCATCACCGCCCTCGACCTCCTTCTTACCCATACCCGCAGCCTTATCAAGTGACTTGCTACACTCAAGGCCTAGGCAACGGAGCTGTTTTTTACGGGGTTGGTCCTGATGTTTATACGGCTCAACGTTGGGCTCTTTACGTTTGTCAGGCAAGTGGTCAGTATTGCCAATACTTAGGTTGCCGCAATTTCTAATTTCCGCCATAATACTGCCTGGAATTTAAATTCAGGGAGTTCTCAAAATGGACATTCTTTTGATTCTTATTTTTGTTCTTTTTGGGATAGGTTTATTCGCTTATTTTTTTCTGATGATGTTCTATCCAGAATGGGTGGGCATCACAGGAAGTGAAACGAAAAAAGAACTTGAACAAGAAGCTTTAGAAATCGAAAAAAGAAAATCATCGGAAAACGAATCTGAATTCAAGAATTAAGACATAAATTAAAATGCAATTAGACATTCTATATCAGGATCAAGATTATATTGCGATTCATAAGCCTTCGGGGTTGCTAGTTCATCGAACTGATCTTGATTTAATGGAAATGAAAGCAACAGTTCAAATTATTCGTGATCAATTAAAAGCACAAGTTTATCCAGTTCATAGGTTGGACCGTGCCACTTCAGGTGTTTTAGTTTTCGCCAGGTCATCGTTAGCGGCTCGACAGTTATCTCAAGCTTTTTTAGATCAAGCAGTTGAAAAAAAATATTGGGCGATTGTCAGGGGTCATTTAAAAGAAGAAATATTTTTAGATTATGCACTGCCAAAAGTATTTGCCCAAATGGGACAGCAAAAAAAACAGTCGGCCCAAACTTATTTTAAACCTTTGTCATTTGTCGAAATTCCATTTGCTGTTGATCGATACCCAACCAGTCGATACTCTTTGGTCGAAGTAAGACCCATCACGGGAAGAAGTCATCAGATTCGAAGGCATCTGAAACATTTAAATCATCCCATTCTGGGTGATGTGAACTATGGACAGGGAAAACACAATTTATTTTTAAGACAAAAATTTAATATAACAAGACTTTTGCTAGCTTGTGTTCAAATTTCATTCACACATCCTCGGACAGGAGTTTTGACTCATGTTAAGTGTGACTTGGCGAATGATTTTAAACAGGCTCTTCAGCACCTTGGTTTTTCTTCATGATTCTGCAAAGAAAAAGAAAAACGAAAGATCCCTGTCCGGACTGTTTTCTTCATAAAAAACTTTGTATTTGCTCTTTGATTCCAGATCTTGAGACCAAAACAAAAGTGGTCCTTATCATTCATGCTAAAGAACTAAAAAGGACAACCAATACGGGTCGTCTCGCTTTAAAATCTTTAAAGAATAGTGAAATGCGTATTCGGGGGCAATCAAAAGTAGCGTTGGATCTCAGCGATTTATTGGCCCCAAATTATCAAACGCTGTTATTTTATCCTTGTGATCAAGCTAGTGAATTAACAAAAGAGTACTTACAGTGTTTTTCAAAACCAATTCAACTTCTTGTCCCAGATGGAAACTGGCGACAAGCCAGCAAAGTATCGATTCGGCATAAGGAACTTCAATTTGTTCCCAGAGTTATGATTTCAAAACCTAATTTAGCAAAAAGTCATTTAAGAGCGGAATCCTTTGAAGAAGGCATGTCAACGTTACAGGCCATTGCGGAAGCACTGAAGATAATTGAAAGCGAGGAAGTGTATTTAAAGCTGATGCAAGTTTATCAAGCGAAGCTTGAAAATACTTTGAAAGGCCGAGGTCAATTTAATTGAAAGCGACTTTTTAGTTTTTGAATATCTTCAGCTAGAGCTCGAACTTTTAAAGTGGTTCCATTTCCGTCATAAGTTTCCTCTAGAACTCGCATTTTAGACCGAATTTCCCCTATCGCGCCTTTATTTGTATAGGGTACGAAAATATTTTCTTCATTCATATCAGTTTCAAAATAACTCACAAGTGTACTTCTTAGATTGGCAACATCCTGGGGGCTTTTCGCTGAAAGAAATAGAGCATCTGGATATTCAATTTGAAGTTCTGTTTTTTGTTCCGGGCTGAGTCTATCCACTTTATTTAAGACCAAAAGACTTTGAATTTCTTCTGCTCCCACCTCTTTTAAAACTGATTTGGTTACTGTAAGTTGAGATTTAAAAGTCGGGTCTGAAGAGTCGACAACATAAAGTAAAAGTGAAGCATTCAGGGCTTCATCAAGTGTTGATTTAAAAGAAGCGACCAAATCATGAGGCAGCTTTTTAATAAAACCAACAGTGTCTGATATCAGGATTTTAGGCCTTGTTTCGGGATCTAGAAGTCGAACAGTGGTGTCTAATGTTGCAAAAAGTTTGTCTGCAACTAAAACTTCACTTCCGGTTAGAGCTCGCATTAAAGAAGATTTACCAGCGTTTGTGTAACCGACGAGTGCCACCGATATTTCTTGGCCTCTTCGAGAGCGCCTGGTGTCATGTTCTTGTGCGATAGATGAAAGTTCTTGTTTGAGTTCTTTAATGCGATCTCTAATTTTTCTTTTATCTAATTCTAAGCTGGTTTCACCGGCTCCCTTTCCACCGACGCCGCCGCCGCCTCGATCTTCGCCACCACCAGTTTCTCGAAGTCTGGGGGCCACATAAGTGAGTCTTGCAATTTCAACTTGCAGGCGAGCCGCACGAGTTCGAGCGTGTCGGCTGAAAATTTCAATAATAACCCCTGTGCGATCCAAAACAGTTACGCCTGTGGCGCTTTCAAGATTTCTTAACTGAGAAGGGGACAAGTCGCAGTCAAAAATAACAATATCCGCTTTTTCTTTTGGCTTTTTTTCAACCGCAGAATCATCATCGGATTCATTTTCTTCATGCAGGGATTCTTCATCATTTTCTTTCGATTTATTTTGATCAAACTTTAAAGCCGCTTTGTGTTTTTTTTTGACAACCATCGGCCCAACAACGCCTGTACCGTCAGTCCAAGAGGCTAATTCTTTTAATTTTCCATCACCTAAAACGGTTGCATGTCGTTCAGAATCACGCCGCTGCGAAGTCTGGCCGACAACATTGTAACCCAATGTTGTGACAAGTCTGGCCAATTCCGCCAGAGAACCTTCAAGTTCTGAATCTGAAACTTTAGGCAGTTGAACCCCGACTAAAAGGGCATTAAGTGGTTTTGTTTGCATTTGATTTTACCAATCGAATTCCGTCTTCATCAAGAGTGATCAGCCGCTTTTTATAAAGTCCGCCCAAAGCTATTTTATACTTCTTTTTACTGACGCCAAAAAGATCATAAATTGTTTCAGCGGAAGTTTTGTTATTCAGTGGCAAGAAGCCACCGTGATTTTTAAGTTCTTCTAGAATTTGAGGCCCGATTTCGCCTTGTGCTGCTTTATGACCTGGTTTTTGAAGAATAAGATCGACTTTGCCATCGTCGCGAATTTTTTTAATATAGCCTTTTATCTTTTGTCCGTACTCGAGCACTTGAAATACTTCACTGTGGTAGAGAACTCCCCAGTTCTTATTATTAACTATGGCTTTAAAGCCTAAGTCAGTTTCGGCAGCAATCAATAAGTTCACTTCATCATTTTCTTTATAGGCTGCAGGTTGTTCGGAGATGTGTTGGTCTAAACGCATGGAAGCTGTGATTCTTTCAGCTTTATCTAAATAAATATAAACAATGACAAATTGTCCTGGTTGAATCGAACGAGTTTGTTCGCTAGGGGGTAAGAAGAGATCCTTTGGCAGGCCCCAATCAAGAAAAGCTCCGACTTCTTTTACGTCGACGATATTTAAGTATGCAAATTCACCAATCCAGGCTTCTGGTGTGTCCGTATTTTTCACAGTGATTACTTCTTCAGTTCTTCTTTGGCTTCGGACATCGAGTTTTTAACTTCAATCCAGGCTTTTGTCAGCCCTGACTTTAATTTTGCCCAGGCTCGACCACTTGAGCTTTTCATGGCTGTTAAATCTTTTTCTAAATTTTTTTGTTCAATTTCAAGATTTTCAATTGTTTTGTCTTTTGATTTTCCGGCCTGATTTTTTAATTCTTTGATTTTTGCTTTCAAATTCGTGAGGTTTTTTTCCATTTCTTTTACAAAAGCTTCTTTTTGCTCTTTTGTGTAGTCGGCGGCCGCATCCGCCGTTTCGCCTGCTTTTTCTTTTACGTCAGTTGCTGTTGTTGCCGCAACACTGACTTGGGTTAAAGATAAAATGATCAGAAGTATAAAACGCTTCATAAAATCTCCTATTTTTAAATAAAGAATTGAAGTTTTTTATTCTTATGAGAGTCGCTGATCAGAGTCAATCAATCGCCATATTAAGGGGAGTTGATCTTAGGAAAGTTCTTCCAAAATTGCACTTACTGTTTGTTCGATCTTTTTAATAGATGCTGGGGCTACGAAAATGGTATCGTCGCCAGCCATGGTACCAATAATTCCTTCAGGTTTGACTTGGTCTAAGTGACGAGCCACTAAACTTGCCGAGCCTGGAGTTGTATGAAGTACAATCATAATTCCGTTATGCTCAATATTTAAAAGTAAACCCTTCAAATCCAAGTTTGAAACTGAAGGCATCATGATATCGTCAGGTAGGCGATATTTGATCTGGCCCGCAGGGTCGAAGGTTTTAATGGCTCCTAGTTTTCTTAAATCACGAGATATCGTACTTTGAGTGACTTGAAACTTTTGCCGAGCCAATTCTTCTGCGAGGTCCTCTTGAGTCGAGATCTCGCCCTCAGTTAGGAGCTTTCGAAGAGCATTGAGTCTGGACCTAGCATCACTGTTTGGTATTAAGCCCATAAGCTGCCTGCTTCCTGATTTGTTATTTTTTGATGATAGCGATTAAAAATTCCTAAGAGCAATGCTTTTTGAGCATGGAGTCTATTTTCAGCTTGTTGAAAAAGAGCTGAATTTTTGTATTCAGCGACTTCTTCTGTTATTTCCTGACCCTTTATCATGGGTAAGCAGTGCATAGCGATTGCATTGGGTCGAGCTTGGGACAGAATTTCTAAATTAAGTTGGTAGTTTTTAAAAACCTCAAGTCGGACTTCATTTTCCTTTTCAAATCCCATACTTGTCCAAACATCTGTATAAACAGCATGAGCATTTTGAACGGCTGTTTTTGCATCTGAAAAAGAAAGAATGCGAGCTCCGCCGAGGAGTGCACGATGCTGGGCCCGCATCAAGATTTGCGCATCAGGTTGATAATCGCTTGGACAAGCGTAATGAACGTCAACACCAACAAAAGGAGCAAGTAGTAAAAGGGAATGTAAAACATTATTTCCGTCACCGATATATGTTAGTTGAAGGCCTTTGAGTGTTTTAAACTTTTGTTTTAATGTCATCAGATCTGCTAAAGCTTGGCAGGGGTGATGAAGATCCGAGAGTCCATTAATTATGGGAATTTTTGCATGGGGAATCATTCGATCAAAAGTCGAATGTTCAAACGTTCTGAGCATCAAGCCGTGAACCATACTTTGAAGAACTCTGATCGTATCTTCGGGATCTTCGCTTTTTTTCTGGTTTCCACTTAGTTCAACGACTTGCCCACCCAGTTCTTGAATTCCGACCGTGAAGCTCAAGCGTGTTCTTAAAGAAGGCTTTTCGAAAACCAAAGCAATTGTTTTATTTTTTAAAGGAGTATCAGGAAGCAGCCTATGGTTTCGATTCTCTTGAAGTTTTTCAGCATAAGATAAAAGATTAAGAAGTTCAGCTTGAGATAATTCTTCACCTGTTAAAAAATGTGGAGATCTAATTAAAAACATATCGAAGTTCCTTAAGGCCCATTGCTATTTGTTCTTGGAAAGAGGGTTCTGGAGTATTCTTGCTGAAGCACCAAGTTCCGATTTGATTACTCCAGAGGCCATTAACGCAGTCTTGACCATTCATCACTCGAGCCGCTTTGACTCCATTTTCAAGTGCAGAAAGAATTGTTTTAGTTTTTGTTAGCATTCCGCCTTGAACAATTTCATCTTTGATTAAATTGTAAAGTTCTAAAGGGTTGAGCTCTGGAATAGGTTTGTGAAATTGATTTAGAATTCCTTTTTGATCTGTTAGAAAAATCAGATACTGAGCTTTCAAAGCTTGTGCGATTCGGCTGGCGGCCCAGTCGGCGTTGATATTATACTTTTCACCGCGGCCACCCACTCCAATGGTTGAAATCACGGGAATAGAATGAATCATCGCAGTTTCTATGATTTCAGTATTGACGTGTTCAATATGGCCAACCAAACCTAACTTTTCCGAAATCGAAGAACAAAAAAGAGTATTATTTTCCGCACCTGAGAGCCCCAAAGCGGGTAGATTTTCATTTTTTAAATGTGTGACAAGTTGGTGGTTGACTTGGCCATGAAGGACTTCTTCAATCACCCCAATCATTTCAGGCGTCGTTATGCGTTGACCCTGAAAAAAAGTCCATTGAATCTGCCGAAGTGTCAGCTCTTGATTGATAGCGGGTCCACCACCATGGACAACAATAACTTGATAGCCGTAGCGTCGATATTCTTTTAAAGCTTTAATGAAAACTTTTAAGACAGACTCATCTTGAAGGCTCGCTCCACCTAATTTGATGACAACTCTTGAAGGCTTCATGTGTACTCCGTGTTAATTTCCACATATTTTTTGGAAAGATCGCAGCCCCAAGCGACAGCGCTATCTGTGCCGGATTGAAGATCCACTTCGATTTTTATTTTTGACTGCTTAAGAAGCTGCTTGACGGCATCGCGATCAAAACTTTGAGGAGTCCCTTTTGCATACAAAATCTGACCCTGAATTTTAAGAGTCATTTTTTGTAAAGCTTCAACTGGAACTTTTTCAGCGCCGAGTCTTGCTAAAATTCTTCCCCAATTAGGGTCTTCCCCGTGCATTGCTGTTTTGATAAGAGGTGATAAGGTCACGCCTCGGGCTGCTTTTTTTGCTAATTCCAGATTGGGAGCATTTTGAATTTCAACTTCCAGCAATTTGCTAGCACCTTCGCCATCTGCAGCAATACTTTGTGCTAAAAACTGTGAAACCTCTTGTAAAGAATTTTTGAAAGTCAGAATATCAAATTCTGATAAGACTTCAGCTTCGCTAGCACCATTCGCCATCAAAAAAACGCAGTCGTTTGTCGAGCAGTCGCCATCAACGCTGATCATATTGAAGCTCACATCGTTGACTTGTTTCAAAAGACTTTGCGCTAAATCGGGTGATATTTTGGCATCTGTCAGCAAGTATCCCAGCATCGTTCCCATATTGGGGTGAATCATACCAGAGCCTTTGCAGATGCCTGTGATGCGAACTGTTCCTGTTGATAATTCAACTTGAGTTGTGACTGATTTAGGCACCAGGTCAGTTGTGAGAATAGCGAGCGCAAAGTTTTCAGCGACTTCTGTCGCGCGGTCGACAAGTTCAGGGATTGCCGCTTCAATTTTATCAATCATCAATTGATGGCCTATCACGCCCGTACTGGCAGCCAGAACCTGGTCATTTTTAATATTCAGTTCTTTTGCGACAGCTGAAATCATTTGTAAATTCAGTTCAACACCTTGATTTCCAGTAGCGGCGTTGGCTTGCCCTGAGTTTGTCACAAGTGCTCTAATTTCAGAAGATGGAAGAATTTTTTGGCAATAAGTAATGGGTGCCGCTTTCATTTCATTCAACGTAAAAACGCCCGCAGTCACGCAATCAACTTCTGAAATAATAAGTCCAATATCAGGTCGATAACGGCGAACACCGCAGTTGACACCACTCGCTAAAAATTTGGCTGGCAAAACTGTTCTGTGAAGGCCTGGTCCAGGGCTCATGAAGTCTCCTTGAGGTTGTTCAGCAACCCCAGAGTCACAGGCCAATCCATCATTCGATTAAGATTTTCAACCGCTTGGCTGGCTGCACCCTTTAATAAATTATCCAAACAAGAAAAGACGTAAAGTTTATTTCCAATCATTTCATAACTAATATGCGTGAAAGGTGTGTGAATCACTTTGTTAAGTGAAGCCAGTTTTGAAATATCAGGTCCAAAGCGCACCAGAGGATAATCTTGATAAGCATCGTGGTAGGCCGCCCTTATTTCATCTAAATTTTTAGCATTTGTTTGAGCATAAATGCTTGCGATAATTCCGCGCTTAGTAGCGATTAAGTGAGTCGCGAAATGAGGGTCTATCAATTTTCCAGCAAAAGTTTGAACGGCTTCTTGAATTTCGGGTGTGTGTTGATGCCGACCGACTCGGTAAGGAAGACATTCACCGTCGACTTCTGAAAATAAAATATTTTCAGAAGGTTTTTTACCAGCACCGGTCGTTCCTGATTTTGCATCAATCACGATACTTTCAAGATGTATGAGATTTTTTTTGATTAAAGGAATTAAAGCCATAGAGATAGCGGTTGCGTAACATCCAGGATTTGAGACTAAATTCTTTTCACGTTGAAGAGGTTCTGAAAATGGAACAAGTCCGTAGTGAGCATCTGCTAAAAGTTCTTTTTCAGTGTGATTCGCATGATACCATTTCGAGTAATCACTCTTTTTCAGGCGGAAAGCTCCGCTTAAATCGATTACTTTTTTATTTTGCGCGATCAAAGCAGGAGCGAGCTTCAATGAAATATCTGCTGGCGTGGCTAGAAACACGATGTCTGTCAGATTCTGAAACAGTTCTGATTCGGGTAGACAAATCAGATTTTTTGCTGAGGTATCTAAAATGTCATGAGAGATCTCGAAAGCCGCTGTGGCGAAGGCATGGGTCAACTTCACAAGCGGGTGTTGAAGTAAGATTTTGATAAGCTCAAGACCGGCGTAGCCACGGGCGCCAACAACCGATGCCGTCACTTTTTTGAGCGACTGAGAACTTTTATTTGCTGAATTTGCGAGCACATAATTATGCATATATCTGCATAATTAGTTGATATAATGCATTTGTCAAATTTAAAATGCATATGGTAGACCCTGATGCATAATTATTCTTGCCATTTGATTCTTATGCAGGCATGAATAAAGTGATTAAAGCAGAAGGAGTGATCGCTTATGTCTCAAACAAAAGCAAACCAAGATGCCGTTCTTTTAGTTTACAGCGGTGGGCTGGACACTTCAGTTTGTATTCCACTGATGCGCGAAGAATATGGTTACAAAAAAGTGATCACAGTCACTGTAGATGTAGGACAAGAGCATTCTGATATTGCGCAAGCGGCAGAAAAAGCAAGTTTTCTGAAAACTGAACATTATACTGTCGATGCGAAAGAAGAATTTGTTGAAAAGTATTGCTGGCCTTCAGTGAAAGCGAATGGCGATTATCAAGGTTATCCGATGTCGACTTCGATTGCTCGACCTTTAATTGCAGCAAAGGCTGTTGAAGTCGCAAAGCGTTTAGGTGTCAATGCTTTTGCGCACGGTTGTACGGGAAAAGGAAACGATCAATACCGTATTGAATTTGGTATTAGAGCGCAAATGCCAGAAGCCACTATTCACGCTCCAGTCAGAGAAAAAAATATGACTCGTACTTGGGAAATTGAGTATGCTCAAAAAAACAATGTTCCCATTCAGCAGTCGCTTGAAAAAATTTGGTCCATTGATGAAAACCTTTGGGGGCGATCAATTGAAGGTGGGCGGCTGGAAGAACCTGACTTCGCGCCTCCTGAAGAAATTTTTCAGTGGACGAAATCCGTAGAAACAAGTGATGTCGCGGCTTCAATTCTTAAAGTAGAATTTAAAGAAGGGGTCCCCGTTTCGATTAATAATGAAACGGCCAGCCCCGCGCAACTTGTGATAAAATTAAATACACTAGCTGGAAATCATGGTGTTGGAAGAATCGATATTATGGAAGACCGAATGATGGGTCTCAAAGTCAGGGAAAATTATGAATGTCCAGCTTCAACTGTGATTTTAAAAGCCCACAAAGCGCTTGAAAATTTAGTCTTAACTCGAGATGAGATCAGATTTAAATCTCTTGTTGATTCTGAGTGGAGCAAATTAGCCTACGAAGGTCTTTGGTGGGATCCTTTCAAAACAAATTTGGAAGCTTTTATTAATTCAAGCCAAAAACGAGTAACGGGCTTTGTGAGTTTGAAACTTTATAAAGGCAGCGTGACAGTCGTAGGTCGCAATTCACCTTGGGCCCTTTATTCTGAAGACTTAGCTTCTTTTGACACAACAACTTTTGATCAACGTGAAAGCACAGGATCTGTTAAAAACTTTGGTTTGCAAGCGCGGATGTTTGCTAAACTTTTAGAAGCCAGTCAGAAGTAAAAAAAATAATTTCTTTAACTCAAGAGGTTTTAAAAATGAAACTTTGGGGCGGGCGTTTTGAAAAAGAAACAGATCAAAAAGTAGAAGAATTTTCATCAAGTCTCTTAACGGATTCTAAAATGTGGATTTCAGATATCAAAGCCTCTATTGCCCATGCTCGTATGCTGGGATATCAAAATATTATTTCGATTCAAGATTCTGAAAAAATAATTCAAGGACTTCTGGAAATAGCTGAAGAAATAAAAAGTGGACAATACGTCTTCAATCCAAAAGCGGAAGATTTGCATTCAGAAGTTGAAAATTATTTAGCTCGTAAAATAGGGGATCCTGCTAAACGTCTGCATACGGGGCGAAGTCGTAATGATCAAGTGGCAACAGACACAAGGCTTCACTTGGCTGAAGAAGTTAAATTTTTGATTGAAGATATTCAAATTTTAAAAAAAGAACTTTTACTTCAAGCTGAAAAAAACACAGAAACGATTTTACCAGGAATGACTCATTTTCAGCACGCCCAGCCCGTGAGCTTAGCCCATCATTTGCTGGCTTACTTTTGGATGTTAGAGCGGGATCGTGAAAGGCTTCAAGACTCGTATAAAAGAATTTCTTCGATGCCATTGGGATCTGCGGCTTTAGCGGGGACCGGTTTCCCTCTTGATCGAGAGCAAACTCGTGTGGAATTGGGGTTTGAAAAAGTCACAGAAAACAGTTTGGATGCTGTTTCTGATCGTGATTTTGTAATCGAATTTTTATCAAATGCATCGTTAATCATGATGCATTTATCAAGACTTTCGGAAGAATTGATTATCTGGAGCACTCCTGAATTTGGTTATGTTGAATTAGGTGATGAAGTGACAACAGGTTCTTCGATTATGCCACAAAAGAAAAATCCAGACGTAGCTGAATTGATTCGGGGACGAGTAGGTCGCGTTTACGGGGCTTTGTTTGGAAGTCTCACGATGATGAAAGGTCTGCCGCTAGCTTACAATCGTGACATGCAAGAAGATAAGATTCATCTTTTTGAGGGACTTGAAACTGTCAAATCTTGCGTCAAAATGACCGACTTGATGCTGAAGAAAGCAACTTGGAAAAAAGAAAAGATGTTAAATTCATTGAAAAATGACTTTTCAAATGCAACTGATTTAGCAGATGATTTAGTTGAAAAAGGAATTTATTTTCGGGAGGCTCATGCAGTCGTCGGACAACTCGTTCAGTTCTGTATCAAGCAGGGAATGGGTTTAGAAGATCTGACAGTTGATCAGCTGAAGAAGAGTCACTCACTTTTTGATGAAAAAAGTAAAGCCAAACTTGATCATTGTGCGGTGATGAAAGCTCGTAATTCTGAAGGCGGGACTTCGCCAACAGCTGTTAAAGTTCAAATTCAAAAAGCGAAAGCAACTTTAGGATAAAACTTTATAAAGCAGAGCGATTCCTCCACTGATTAAAGCGACTCCAAATAAAAAAAGCAGATAGAAATTCCAGTTCGATTTTTCATGAAGAGTTTTTTCATGGGTATCAATAATGACTAGTTTGTGATTTTCAGAAGATTTGATTTGTCCATGAAGTGGAACAGTGGAAGCTCCAGTTTTTGCTATTGATTTACTGTCGGCATTGATCAAAGTTCGCGCTAGATAATGAAGTGCTTTTCTTAATTCAACAGCGGATACTTTTCCATCTCGATTAAAGTCAAAAAAAGAAGAACTTGTTCCGATTTTAAGTCGCGGATCGTTTTGGACTTTATTAAAAAAACTTTGTAAACCTGCTGTCAGGGGTGCTTTAACTTCTTTGGCGCTGAGACTTTCAAATTCTCCTAGCGCCAGGATGGGACAACCCAGTGTTATAAAAGATTCAACGACTCTAAAGCATCCGCCAAACAAAAAACCGAGTAAGCCCGTTGGCGGTGGGAACCCGGACGAATTAAAGTCTTGAAAAGTGTTTTTGATCAGGTGATTTCGGCTGAGATCACTTAATGACGACCAATTCGTTGTTCGATTTTGAATTTCAAGTTGGGCTTTAGGTAAAACAACTTGAATAGCACCAGTTGATTCTATAATCAGAAAATCAGCAGCATGACTTCGTGAAAACACAGTGACCCATTCTGTATTTTTTTTCTTTTTTACTTTTTTTTGCAACACAAGACTGTAGTAGACGCAATCATTGCTTTGTGAACACTTAACCGTCATTTCAAGAGGCCATGCATAACCCTGAAATTCAGCAAATCCCTGAGCTGCAGAACGGGCTTTACTTGTTGGAGTATCTTCAATCAATCTTTTAATTTTTATTTTTTTAAGACTGTGCCAAATTGCGTAGGAGCCAGCTCCTACGCAAAGAATAATCAGTTTAAATTCATCACCTGTTATTTGCATCTAACCGATCGGAAGGTTCATTTTTAAGTTCGGTTTTTGTTTTTCTTCTTCAGCTACTTTAAACATTTCTTTTGGCAAGTAATTCAAACTTCGAGCTACAATAACGTCGGGAATTTGTTCAATACGGGTATTAAAATTCGTGACAGATTCATTGTAATGTTCACGGCGATCAGCTAACTGATTTTCTAAATCTGAAATTCGATTTTGTAACTGTTTGAAGTTTTCATTTGATTTAAGCTCTGGGTAGTTTTCACTTAAAGCCAAAAGGCCCGTAAAAGCCATCGACATTCTTTGCGATGAATCCATTTTATCTTTGATCGTCTGAGCAGAAGAGTAGTTTTTTCGAGCTTCAATCAGCTTAGATAAGATTTTATTTTCATAATTAACGAATTGTTCGATTATCTGCACAAGCTGCGGGATTTCATCAAATCTTTGTTTTAAGATAACTTCAATATTAGACCAAGATCGATCAATCTGATTTTTAAGTCGAATCAGCGAGTTATAAATTGAGACAAAAACAAAAATAATAACTGTGACAATACCTAAAATAATTAAATTCACAAAGAGGGTCTCCTGTTATTGTTTTCCCGTTTTGTCGGGTTCCTGGGGCTTTATTATCAATTGAAGTAAAAGATTGGCGACAAATAAAAAACCGATGACGGCAGAAACCTTTTTTAAAAATTCTATTGATTGGTCGGTTGAAATGACTTCTAGAATCCACAGCACAAAAACAGCAGAGTTGATGAGGATTAAAAAAACACTATAGATCTTTAATAGTTTCATAGGAGTCCTCTTAGAATTCATGGTAAACAAATATCAAGGCAATGCTACGGGACAAAAGTCGATTTCGTCTTTGCGCAGCAGAAGTTAAAAAATATCTTACAGTTATGAAAGAACTCTTGATATGACAAGTCATGCACATGAATTGGGAATTGGGCAGTAGACTTTTTGTAAATTTATTTCGCCATTTTATTTCAGCTAGCTTTTGGTCAGGGCTTAGGAAATAAACTTTGAAGACTCGTTATAAGCTGCTTTTTTTTATTCTTATTTCTTCGCTGCTCCTGAGCTTACTTTTTGTGGGTCTTTTTTTATCTTTTGATTCAAAATACTTGAGTCTCTTTTCTTTGGTCCTATTAGTTTTTATTTTTTTTGTATCCTCTATTTCTAAAACTCTTACAAGACCTATAGAGGTAGCGAATCAGGCTTTTAAAAACTTCGCGAATGGGAATTTTAAAGCTTTTGATGATCTTGAAATTCTAAAAGATGATCGCGGAATTCTTTTATCAAATCTTAAGCAAATGAGCGAACAGATGACTTTGCTTTTAAGGCAAAGAGCGCAAAAGGCGCGGATCGCGATACTCGGGGAAATCGCTGGAAATATTGCTCATGAAATTAATAATCCCTTGCAAGTGATTTCGATTCGATTGGAACTGATTTTAAAAGAACTACAAAAAGGCCATGATATCAAAAAAATTGAAAATAATATTGAAGTTGCAAATAAAACTGTTTTTAGAATTTCAAAAATTATTAAAGGTTTAAAAGCCCTTTCCCGAGAAGGCGAAGCCGACCCTTTTTTGCCAGTAACAGTTCAAGAGCTTGTTGATAATGCGATGGTACTATGCCAGGGCTCACTTCGCCATAGTTTAGTTGACTTACAGTTCGTTTCTGATGTGCCAAGCTTTCAAGTAGAATGTCGGTCTTTTCAAATTATCCAAGTCTTACTGAATCTAATTAATAATGCTCACGATGCGATCGCAGACAATCAGGAACGTTGGATTCGTTTAAGTGTTGAAGTCATTGGAAATAATGTATTATTCAAAGTGCGAAACAGTGGGCCTAAAATTTCTCAAGAATTAGTCAAAAATATTTTCGATCCATTTTATACAACAAAAAAATCAGGATACGGCACCGGTCTTGGCCTGAGCATTTCTATTCAGATTGCAAAAGAACATCAAGGAAACCTTTATGTCGATTTGGATGATGAGCAGACTTGCTTTGTCCTAAAAATATCAGCAGTCTGTTCAAGTCAGGCGTGAAGCATTTTCTTACGCTTTTCTAAGTAATAATCAAGCGAGCCTTCAGTTACAACTAATTTATTTTGATCCAATTCAAATACTTTTGTCGTGATCTGATGTAAAAAATGACGATCATGGCTGACAATCATAATTGTGCCTTCAAACTTTTTAATTGCTTCAAGTAACATGGCGCGTGTTCCAATATCCAAGTGATTCGTGGGCTCATCAAGTACTAAAAAGTTAAGAGGTTTGGCTAAAATTGTTGCAAGTACAACTCGAGATTTTTCACCACCAGATAAGACTTTAATTTTTTTATCAACTTGATCGCCAGAAAATTTAAGGCAGCCTAAAAGATTTCTGACATAACCGATTGTTGAATTTGGAATTGTTGCAAAAACTTCTTCCATGACAGTGCTTTCGGGGTTTAAAAGATCCATTGAATTTTGGCTGAAATAACCCATTTGAATACTGGGTCCAAGAGAGCAGGAACCTTCGGATGCGCCAGTTTGACCACAAATAATTTTAAGTAAAGTTGATTTGCCCGCACCATTAACACCGACAACCGCAACACGGTCTAATCTTTTAACAAGACCAGAAGCGCCTTTAAAAACTAGTTTTTCTTTGCCGTCTTCTCTTTGCCAAATTTTTCCTAGGTTTTCAAACTTCACAACATCGTCTCCGCCGCGAGGCGGATTAGACCATTCAAACTGAGCAGCTTCAGCTTCTTTGAGAACTTCAATACGATCAATTTTTTCAATCTTTTTAACTCGAGATTGAACTTGCGCAGCATGAGAAGCTCTGGCCGCGAAGCGGGCGATAAATTCTTCTTCTTTGGCAAGCATGTCTTCTTGTCGTTTGGCCGCAGCTTCCAGTTGCTGCATACGGATTTTCTTTTCTTTTTCGTAAAAGTCGTAATTTCCTGTGTAAGTTGTAATTGTCTGGTGGGCGACTTCGACTATTTTATTGACGATGCGATTCATAAATTCGCGATCGTGGCTTGTCATCATCAAGGCCCCTTTGTAATTCTGAAGCCATTCTTCAAGCCAAAGAATACTTTCAAGATCCAAGTGATTTGTGGGTTCGTCCATCAGAAGAACTTGCGGATTGAGAACTAAGATTTTTGCAAGGGCAATGCGCATTTTCCAACCACCGCTAAAGCTAGCCGTGTCGCGGTGGTGATCATCTGGCCCCAGGCCCAGGCCTGTGAGAACTTCAGCAGCTCTGGTTTCAATGTCGTAGCCGCCTAGGTTTTCAAATTCCCCTTGAATTTGGCCGTATCTTTCAAGAACAGAATTCATTTCATCATCAGATAGATTTTCAGTCAGTTTGATTTCAAGCTCGGCTAATTCTTTTTTAATTTTATTTAAAGAAGGAATGGCCATCATGACTTCTTCTAAAACTTGACGCCCTCTCATGTCTTCTATGTCTTGTGAAAAGTAGCCGATCGTGGCTTTTTCGGGTTTTGAAACAGTTCCGCCTTCATAGCCGTCTTCGCCCATAATAATTTTAAAAAGTGTTGATTTGCCATTTCCATTAGGACCGACAAGGCCGATTTTTTCGCCTGTATTGATCTGAAAAGAAGCAGATTTAAAGAGTATTTTGGTACCGAATTGTTTTGAAATAGAACTGGCATGAATCATAGGTCGATAATATGCCTTAAAACCCATCTAAAGTCGAGTCCTCAAACCCCTTGTTCTCTTGTTAGAATAGCATCCATGAGTTTATTGAAGCCTTTCTTGTCTGAAAAAGCGAAATTCCTTCTTGATGCCGATGCTCAAGTCCATGAATCAATTCTTAAATTCGAATATTGTTTAATTGATAAAGTGAATCTTTTTGAACTTTCGAAAGTGACTCAACTATGGAATCCTTCCCAAGTTCTTCGTGAAGATGAGCTTTGGAAGCACACTTGTTTTGAAGCTTTTCTAAACCCTCTAGGTCTGGAAATCTATTATGAACTTAATTTTTCCTTAAAGCCGGCTTGGAATCTATATCGCTTTGAACGGTATCGCTTTCCTCAGCCACCTCCAGTCAATTCTGATTTTGAAATTCAATCTTTTAATTGGGACTCAATCGAAAATAAGCTTAAAGTCGAATTAAAAAATAAAACAAAATATAAAAAATTTAAAATTGGTTTAACGGCTGTTTTAGAAGAAAAAAATGGAAATAAAAACTATTGTGCCCTCGAACACTTGGGGTCTCAGCCAGATTTTCATTCGCAAGACAGCTTTACAATAATAAGGGGATAAGATGCCCGTACAAATGGGAATTGAAGCATTACTGCAAAATAAAAATATGATCAAAGAACTTAAAAAAAGACGAGTGGCGCTAGTTTGTCACCCGGCGAGCGTTAACTCAAAACTGGAACACAGTTTTGATTTGCTACATAAAAAAATAGGGCTTTCGGCAGCTTTTGGGCCACAGCATGGTGTGAAAGGCGAAAAGCAAGACAATATGGTTGAAAGTGAAGATTTCCTCCATCCCGAGTATCAAATTCCCATCTTCTCACTTTATGGTCCCTTTCGAACTCCCACTCCCAAAATGATGGAAACTTTTGATGTTTTGATTTTTGACTTACAAGACTTAGGCTGCCGTATTTATACTTTCATCACAACTTTACTTTACGTCATGCAAAAATGTGCTCAGCACGGAAAAGAAATGATTCTACTTGATCGGCCCAATCCTATCGGTCGACAGGTCGAAGGATATTCATTGAAATCAGGTTGGGAGTCTTTTGTTGGAGCCAGTGATTTTCCGATGCGACATGGTCTGACTCCGGGTGAAATGGCCCTTTATTATAAAGAAAGATTTGAATTACCTGTTGATTTAAGAATTTTTAGCATGAAAGGTTATAAACCTGATTCAAAGCCGGGATTTGGTTGGCCCTCGGATCGATCTTGGGTGAATCCTTCACCGAATGCTCAAACCCTTAATATGGCTCGAGCCTATCCTGGAACTGTGATGATCGAAGGTACGACTTTAAGCGAAGGTCGGGGAACAACAAGAGCGCTTGAACAGATTGGCGCCAGTGATCTTGATTTTAATCCTGTGTTAAAACTGATGAAAAAAAAAGCCCCTCAATGGTTGAAAGGGGGCATCTTGAGAGAATGTTATTTTGAGCCGACTTTTCATAAGCATGAAAAAAAACTTTGCCATGGTTTTCAATTTCATACCGATTTTGTGGGATATCAACACGCGAGTTTTAAGCCTTATCGAATTGTGGCTTTGATGCTGAAATGTATTCGCGAACTGAACCCGCAGTATCCGATCTACCGAGATTTTGCTTATGAATACACAGTTGGTAAGCTAGCTTTTGATGTGATTAACGGTGGACCAGATCTTCGAGAATGGATCGAAAACCCCAAAGCCAGCGTTCAAGACCTTGAAAAAGCGCTTCAAAAAGATGAAAAAGAATGGATTCGGAAAAGAAAAAAATTTCTTCTTTACTAGTTTTAGATCAAAAAAGGTCAGATTAAGTAACCACTTTAAAGGCCAATCGAAAATTGGATTGGATTTTAAACAAGCGCTACTAAGGTCATAAAAAAAAGTTGGATATAAAATTGGAATTTTGCAGATTTGAGTTTTTTTAATTGTCGGGCCATTGGTGGGTTCTCCTTTGAGTGGCGGTTTAGCGCCATTTTGTCAGCGTCTTTGTATATATGTAAATTATATGTAATAAAATTCAAAAAGGAAGTCCAGAATTGAAAAAGAGTGGCTGATTTAACGGTCTTAAATCTTGAAAAAATCTGACTTGATCCTGTAAGTCTAGGAAAGTCTTGTGTTTTATTTAAATATCGAGTGAAATTAAATTCTATGAAGCAGCGTCCATGGCCGATTCTTATCCTTGCTCTTTTTCATATTTTGGCACCTTTAGGAAATATTTTAGTTAATGCTTGGTTAGCTAAAATTAGTTTCACTTATTATTTACATGCACTCATGGCTCCTGAAAATCGAGCCACACTTTTAATTTTTACAGTGGTTCCTCTTCTCGGGGCTTTTTTAATTTATATTTGTCGTAAATGGAGCTACGTCGCCTATATCGCTTTGATGACGATTCCTTTTGGTTACAGTCTGATGTCCTATATGGAAAAGTCCACTGTTCCCATGATGTTGGCTCTGATTGTTTTTTATGTGGTGAACATGTTAGTCATCGGCTACTTCCTTTTGCCTGCTGTTCGGCGACTTTACTTTGATCCACGTTTGCGCTGGTGGGAAACAAAGCCACGATATAAAGCAGATTTTCAAAGCCAAGTCGAATATGCGGGTCAGCAGCACTGGGTTGAAATTATGAATATTTCAGAAGGTGGAGCTTTCCTAGAAACGACTTCTGATTTTCCAGAAGGAACTTTACTGAAGATTTTCTTCAAAGATTCCCATGGGGTTGTCAATTTGAATGGTGAAATCGTTTATAAGCGACAACAAGCGCCCATTGGTTACGGATTTAAGTTCGATAAAGCAGCTTCCAAGCAGCCTCGCTTAAAAGAGCTTATTCGCAAGCTTGAAAGTGAAGGTGCTTTAATTCAAGGGCGACTTCCTGGGCCTGAAGACTCTTTTGGTGGCTGGCTGAAGTCCCTTTTTCCTTCCCGAAAATAGCTTGATCCGTTATACATCAGAGCATGCGCAACGAAAAATTTTCTTCTGCACTTTATGTTCTGATGACTTTGGCTTACAGCCAGAACCGTAAAACGAATTCGAATGAAATAGCTTTGGGACTTAAGACAAATCCTGTTGTTGTCAGGAGGCTCATGGCGCTTTTGTCAGAAGCAGACCTTATTATTTCACGAAAAGGCCGAGACGGGGGAGTCTGGCTTGCGCAAAATCCAGAAAAGATGACTCTAGCGGATATTTATCGTGCTGTTGAAGTTCCAGAAATGATCAGCAAATTTCAAAAACCGGCACTTAAAAAATGCAAAGTCAGCTGCTCTATGAAAAAAATAGTTTCGCAAGTTTCATTATCCTTAGAAAAAGATATTATTAAAAGTCTTACAAAAACAAAATTGTCAGATCTTTTAGTTAAAGTGGACTCATGACATCAGCGGTTCTGGATAAAAATCAAAAACAAAAATGGTCTTGGATTTTCTATGATTTTGCAAATTCAGCTTTTAGCACAACAGTAGTCGCAGGATTCTTCCCTGTTTTTTTTAAAAAGTTTTGGAGCTCCGGAGTTGATTCTTATTTAACCACTTCACGCTTGGGGCTATGTCTTGGTATTGCAGGCGTGATCATGGCCATTTTATCACCCATTTGGGGACGAAAAAGTGACTTGGCTTCTTCTCGAAAAAAGTGGTTGGTGGGTTTTGCGTTTGCGGGAATGACTTTAACCGGAGTTCTGACTTTTATTCCTCAAGGAAAATGGGAAATAGCACTTTTGGTTTATGTGCTTTGTTATATTGCCTTTGAAGCGGGAATTGTTTTTTATGATTCTTTATTATTGGAAGTCGCAGAAAAAAAAGATTTTGAAAAAGTTTCTTCTCAAGGTTATGCGCTAGGTTACTTGGGAGGGGGACTTCTTTTCGCAATCAATGTCTTGATGACTCTCTATCCTGAATTTTTTGGTCTTAAATCAGCAACAGAAGCTGTGCAATATTCTTTTATGACAGTTGCTCTTTGGTGGTTTCTTTTTACTCTGCCACTCGTTTTTTTCTTAAAAGAAAAGCCGCATCCACAAAGCCAAAAGCTCAATGAGGAATCTTTGTGGGCAGCTTTTCCACAGCTGATAACGTCATTTAAAAAATTATTAAAACAAAAACCGATCTTTTATTTTTTACTGGCTTATTGGTTTTATATTGACGGAGTCTACACGGTTTACACGATGGCTGTTGACTACGGACTCAGTATTGGTCTTGAGGATCAAGACCTTATGAAAGCACTTTTAGTGACACAATTCGTGGGCTTTCCGAGCGCTCTACTATTTGGAAAATTGAGTGAAAAACTGAATGTGAAAAGTCTTTTAATGTCTTGTCTTGGGATCTATAGCCTTGTCCTCTTTTTTTCGATGGGGATTAAAACAGGGACTGACTTTATGATTTTAGCTGTTTTTGTCGGTTTTGTTCAAGGTGGCCTTCAGGCATTAAGTCGCAGTTATTATGCTCATCTTATCCCAGAAAATCAGAAAGCTGAATATTTTGGATTTTTTAATATCATCGGTAAGTCAGCATCTTTTGTGGGACCTTTTTTAGTTGCAAGTGTGACTTACATGACAGGGAATCATCGCTTAAGCTTATTTTCAATTACGCTTCTTTTTGTTCTAGGATTTATTTTTTTAATGAAAACTGATACGAATCCTAAAAATCAAAAAATTGAAAGGACTTCTTGATGGCCTTTAATCCTCACGATCATTTTTTTAAAAAAGCAAAAAAAGATAACTTTGCGGCGCGAAGTGTTTACAAGCTTGAAGAAATTGATAAGAGATATAAAATTTTTAAAACAAAAGACCGTGTTTTAGATTTAGGAGCAAGCCCTGGATCCTGGAGCCAGTACGTCAGTCAGAAAGTCGGATCTCAAGGTCAAGTTTTAGGAGTTGATCTGAAGCCAGTTGAAGTGAAGTTGAATAACGCTGCTTTCATTCAAGCTGACTTACGGGATCTGAATTTAAAAAATGTTTTTGAAGAACATGGTTTTCATCCACCTTTTGACTCTGTGATTTCAGATATGGCGCCGTCAACAACTGGAATTCGAGTGACTGATCAAGCAAGAAGTTTAGAGCTTTGTGAATTAGCTTTGCAAATTGCTGTTCAGTTCGTCAAACCTAAGGGTCATTTTATTTGTAAGCTTTTTCACTCTGATGAATTTCAAAATTTAAAAAAACAAATTATTTTACATTTTGAAAAATTCGAAGCTGTTAAGCCTGAAGCAACTCGGTCAATCAGTAAAGAAATTTTTCTTGTTGGAATTAAGAAAAAATGAAGATTCTATTTGAAGATGAAAATCTGGTGGCCGTGCATAAACCAGCGGGTTGGCTGAGCGTACCATCGGTTCAGGGTAAAAGTGACAGCCGCTCTGTAGTTGGGATCGAGCTCCAAAATCTTTTAAAAACAACAATTTTTCCGCTTCATCGTCTTGATTTTGAAGTCGAAGGTGTTTTAGCTTTCGCTAAAAATCCACCGACACAAGCTAAAATTTTAGATCTTTGGCAAAAAGGCCAAGTTCAAAAAAAATATAGGGCTTTGACTCAAACTCAAGATTTTTCTCATTGGCCTGAAAACGTAGAAGGAAATATTTTTGAATGGCCAGAAGGAAAACCTTGGACTTCCTATTTAGTCGCAGGAAAAAAAAGGGCTTTTGTTGCTCGTCATGGTTCTCGGTCCATAACCAAATGGGAAATCATAAAACAAAAATCTACTTTTTTAGAATGGGAGCTTGAGCCTGTGACGGGACGTCGTCATCAATTAAGAGTTGAGCTGTCACGAAGGGGATTTCCCATTTTTGGAGACAAGCTTTATGGAAGTCAAAAAGTCGGGCCACGAACTGATGAAATTGCTTTGAAAGCAATCCAACTTAAAATTGAAGGTTACGAACTGATTCAAACTCAATGGGATTGGGACTCATGGCACAAAAAATAAAATCATTGGCTGTTTTTTGTGGAGCTCGTGTTGGTCACTCGCCACACTTTAGTCAGATGGCTTTTCAATTAGGACGGATGTTGGCTCAAAATAATATTCGTCTTATCTATGGCGGAGGGCGAGTCGGTCTTATGGGTGAAGTGGCTCAAGGGTGTCTTCAAAATGGCGGTTATGTAATTGGCGTTATTCCAGAATCTTTGATGACGCGTGAATTGGGTTTAAAAGATTGTCAGGAACTTCACATCGTAAAGTCCATGCATGAACGAAAAGCATTGATGGAACAGCATTCTGAGGCTTTTATGGCGATCCCTGGTGGTTTTGGAACATTAGATGAAATTTTTGAAATCATCACATGGCGACAGTTGCAGTTTCATCAAAAGCCCATCATATTTTTGAATCACCAGCAGTATTTCAGTTCTCTTTTCGACTTCTGTCGTCAAATGAATGCAGAAGGTTTTATTTCTCAAGAAGATTGGAATACGATTGAAGTCTACACCGAATTAAATGAATGGATTCAAAAATGGACCAAATTGAAGCGTCTATGAATGCTAAAATAAGACTGTTTTTTACAGTTTTTACGATTCTTTTTGCAGGCTTCCATTTTTGGGTCCTATTTGTTTTAACAGAAAATTTTTCACTTCATTTTATTTATAATTTTACTTTAGCTGCTTTTTTTATTTTTGGATTTATAGCCATTCCGATTGGGTACCGTGTTTCACAGAAAGAGCCTCGATCAAAATTTTATTTCTTGTCCTGGATTGGTTATATTTGGCTAGGTTTCTTATTTACTTCTCTTTGGATTTCGACTCTTTTTTATATTTTGAAGCTTTTGATAAACGACATTTATTTAAATAGTTACCATGTTCTTGGTTTGATTTGTGTCGTTTGCTTGTATGCTTTATTCAAGGGCTTAAATGACCCTGTTGTTCGCATTCACAAAATTAAATTTGATAAAAAATTAGATCTCTTAAAAATTGTCCACATTACAGATCTTCATGTTGGATTGCTCAGACATAATAAAGCCTGGCTAGAAAGAGTTGTAAAAAAAATAAATGCTCTTGATGCAGATTTTGTTGTTTTAACTGGGGATCTTGTAGAAGGAAAATGGTCCACAGTTTTCCCCATGATTCAGTCATTGAAATCTGTTCAAGCTAGAAAAGGTAAACTCTACGTTTCTGGTAACCATGAGTTTATTCACGGTGGACTTTTGTGGGAAAAAACTATGACAGAAATGGGTTGGACGTCGCTTCATAACGAGCATAAAATATTTGAACATCAGGGCCAGAAAATAATGTTCGCAGGAGTTCCCGATCGAATGGTTCGTCGTTTTGAATCTCATTTACGTTCTATACCGGATGAGGCTCTGAAAACAGATGAAAAAGTTGATTGTAAAATACTTTTAGCGCACGAACCGGCAAGTGTTTTGGATTTGAAAAGTGAAAAGCCAGATTTTCTTCTTTCAGGCCATACTCACGGGGGTCAAATTTTTCCCTTTCAGATGATGGTTCGTATGGTTCAGCCTTTAGTTTTGGGCTGGAAAACAATTAAGGGAATTAAAGTATTCGCTCATCCAGGGACGGGTCTGTGGGGTCCACCGATGCGCCTTGGAACTGAAAATCAGATTGTACTACTTGAATTATCTGGATCAACAAGATGATAATACGCCATGCTGACTGAATTAAAATCAAGATTATCTGATTACTATCAAAAGAATGAACAAAAAGTAGATCTCGGATTTTTCTTAGGTGGATTTCTAATCGATATTTTCACGCTTTCTCAAATTGATGATCTATTCACGATTTTTCAGCAAGTGATTTACTTAAGTGCCATTGGTTCGCTACTTTACTTTGATTTTTTAGCACAAAATGAAAAGTTTACGCCAACACGGTTTTTAAATGTGTGGAATTATCGAAAGCCAATCATCCATTTCTTATTAGGTAGTTTACTCAGTTTGTACTCTCTTTTCTTTTTAAAAAGCTCTTCGTTTTTCTCGTCTTTTGTTTTTGTTCTTTTCTTAATTTCATTGATGATTGCGAATGAATTTAAAACTGTTCAAAAAAGTGCTGTAAATATTAAAGTGGGTCTTTTTGTTATTTGTCTTTTTTCATTTTATTCTCTTATTATTCCTGTGATTTTAGGCTTTGTCGGTTGGGGATCTTTCCTAGGCGCTGTGAGCTTAACATTGATCACTTTTCTTTTAGTTTTTCAAAATCTTATAAAAATTCTTGTTGATAGGAAAATTATTTTAAAGTTTGTAATGGCACCTGCTATGGGTGTTTTAAGTCTTTTTGTTCTTTTTTATTTGATGGGTTGGATTCCCCCCGTACCCATTTCCATTACTAAAATGGGAGTTTATCATCAGCTTGAAATAAAAGAAGGTCAGTACTTTTTAAAATATAATAGACCTTGGTATCAATTCTGGCAGTCGGGAGCACAATCCTTTAAAGCAGAGCCTGGGGATTCGGTTGTGTTTTTTGTTCAAATTTTCTCACCTCATCGTTTTGATGATCAAGTTATTCTGAATTGGAATTATTTTGATAAAAAAGGTGGGTGGCTGACAAGCGATAAAATACCTATTCGAATTCAGGGAGGCCGTGAAAAAGGCTTCAGAGGTTATACCAATAAGAAAAATTTTTCGGCTGGCGAATGGAGAGTCAAAGTTGAAACAACAGATGGTCGTGAAATTGGGCGACTGTATTTTGATATTGAAAAATCAGAAGTGAGCAGTCTGAATAGAAATTGGAAAACAGATGTTTTTTAAAAAAGAACCGTATCATCTGATTAGTTTTGATTTTTCAAAGCATAATCACAAAAATCCCGGATGTGCGGATCAATTGTTTTGAGCATTTCAAAATACTCTTTCATAAGTTCTTTGTTAGCATCTTTTGTGATTATGCTTTGAAAAATTGAATTCCATTCTTGTCCACTCAAAAGTTTAATTCTAAAGATGATATCTTCTAAATAATTTTCCCCGCCGTAGGGTGAAGAAATCCAGTTTTGCTTTTCAATCCATTCAGTGGCACTTTTAAGTAAGAAAAGATTCATTAATTTATTTTGTTCAGGATCGTTCTTGATAAGTAAGTTCTTTTCCATATTTAGCAATTCCTTGGTTTAGACGAAGATTTCTTTAAGATTTATTTTGAGTTCACCCATTGAAAATGGTTTTTTTATAAAATTGAGATTCGAATGCGATTTAAAACCAATAGCCTCAACAACTTCATTTTTTGGAAGAGCTGACATAATCACAACCGGGACATCTGGATAAGTTCGACAAAAGATTTTCCAAAGGTCAAGTCCTGTGCCATGCCCTTCAAGCATGATATCAGCAATCACAAGTTCGTAGGGACTTTTGCCGATTTGTTCAGTTCCTTTAATCATTTTTCCAAGAGCTTGTTCTAGGCTTGTAGCCCAATCAATATCAGAATCAGCGTTAATATCGTAAACTGCTCTTCCTACAATTGCGGCTAAAAAAAGATCATCTTCGACAATTAAAACTTTCTTACATTGCTTGCGAACAACTTGATCTGAATTAAAATAAGTCGATAAATTTTCCACTTGGACCCCTCCATGGGAAATAATTCGTGAATTTTATGTATTTTATGTCCTTTGCAAAACTATGTTGCAATTCAAATACCATCTTAATAATTCTTAAATTCTAATTAAAACACGACAAGTGGCATAATTCCCTGAAACTGCCCCACTTCAGTTGGGCCATTTTTTTGTGAGAGCTGAAATTGTCGAGACTAGTTTTTGCTTATTAACGGGTTTAGTGACATGTTCACAAAAACCAATCGCAAGACATTTATCTTTTTCTGTTTTAAGAGCGTGTGCTGTTAATGCAATAATCGGGATATCTGAATTAAATTCTCGTATTTGAGTCAGGGCTCCGTATCCATCAAGCTCAGGCATCTGAATATCCATTAAAATGAGATCGAAATCATTCCGAGATGCCATTTCAACGGCTTCTAATCCATTTTGTGCGAACTTAAGAACAAGTCCGTACGGCATTAAGTATTTTTCGATTAAAATCCGATTTTCTTCAGCATCATCTGCGACTAAAATTCGAATTCCTTTTAGATTATTAAATTTTTTTTGAAGCTCTGCTTGCGATGGAAAGTGAACTGCAGTTTCTTTTGAATCAACAACAAGGACGGGTAAATGAAAGAAAAAAGTACTTCCTTGATAAAGCTTACTGGTAACAAGTTCTAAATTACCGTTTAACATTTGTGCAAGTTTTCTTGATAGATGAAGTCCCAAACCAGTCCCTCCGTATTTTCTTGTTGTCGAAGAGTCCACTTGTGAAAATGGTTTGAAAATTCGATTTTGATAATCGTCACGTATTCCAAGGCCAGTATCGGTAACAGTAAATCCAAGGCAAAATTTAGGGCCTATCTGATAACTTTCAATTTTAAGTTCAACAAATCCTTCACTGGTAAACTTAATCGAGTTTCCGATTATATTAATCAGGATTTGTTTCATTCGAGTTGGATCGGATTTAACGTAGTCGGGCATATTTTCGGATATGATAGTTTTGAAGATCAAACCTTTTTCTTGCGCGCGAAATTCAAAGAGCTCTTTTATTTCATTAATGAGATCCTTAATAGAAAAATCAATAAGTTCAATTTCAAATTTATTCGCTTCAACTTTTGATACATCTAAGACATCGTCAATAATATGTAAGAGTTGATTCCCACTTTTCAAAATTCGATCAAGCAAGCCATTTCTTTCATCAGCCGATATTTGTTCATTTCTGAGGATATCAGCAAAGCCAATAATGATTCCAAGTGGTGTGCGGATTTCATGGCTGACGTTGGCTAAGAACTGAGTTTTGATAACACTTGCGGTATCGGCAGCTACTTTCGCAGCTTGTAATTCTGTAACTAAAATTTTGTGATCCGTAATATCTATACAAGATCCTGTAAATCCAGAAAATTTTCCGTCACCATTATAACGTGGAATACCTCTTGCCATCATCCAGCGGTATTCGCCGTATCGATTTTTCAAACGGTATTCTGTTTCAAAGTACTTTCTATTTTCAAAGTCATTGGCGATTGATCTCAAACACCTTGGAAGATCATCTGGATGAATTCCCTCTGCCCAACCAAATCCTTTTTCTTGATCAAGTGTCTTTCCAGTAAAATCAAGCCAGCTTTGATTGAAATATGTACAGGATCCATCTTCTTGGGCAAGCCAAAGAAAGACGGGGGCAGCATCTGCAAGATTCTTGAATCGATCCTCTGATTCAAGAAGTTTGTTCTGGATTAGAACATCAGTTGATAAATCCTTAATCAGGATAAGACCCTTTGCTGAATCTTGAGAGCTTAATATTATTGGAATATAGTGGATATCATAAAAAGATCGTATCTTCGAATTCTCAAATTCATATGGAATATTTATTGTGCTGCTCTGTTTCCCATCTAAACAGGCTCGAAGCTTAGTTATTTCATTTTTTAAAAAAGGTAAAAAAATATCAACTTGAGATCCTTTGGCACGATCATTTTGAATCCCACTCAAATCTGCTAAAGTACAGCTCCAGAAATTTATCTGAAGATGATCGTCGAATAGACAGAATGCATAAGGTGTATTTTTAATGATATGATTTGTAAAGCCGAGAGCCTGTTCAAGACATTCTAAATGTGTTTCAAATACTGAAGAATCAGTCAAATGGCTGCTCATCGATCTTCTTTCTTAAAACGATTGAGAAAAGTTCTCAGGTATTATTATAAGTGTCTGCTATATAATATAGAATCTTATTTAGTCGCAAGTCATTTTTAGAATAAAAAAAGAATAGTTAAAATAAATTATTTTGAAATAGAACAGTCTGGAACAGATGAGTTTGAACGGCTCGATTTTTCATTCAGTTTTTTAAAAACTAGAATTTGTGAATTCTCATATATTTTTTAAAAAGAGGGGCATTCAGTCTAAAACTAAAGGACATTTTGTCTCAAATGTGTGTTTTAAAATGAAAAAATCATGATTTATTGCAGGTATGGTTTTTGCTGATGATAAAAGAATAGAGTTTTAAATTTAAAGGCTGTCGTATTCGTACATCAAGGAGGATTTAGTATGTACAGATGTGATCAATTTGAACTGAATTCAGTTCAAACTAAAAATGTAAATCGTCAATTTTGTGCACGTGTTGAAATACAATCTCTTGATTGGAAATCAATTCGTAACCCTCTTTATGCCCTTCCCCCTATTGGCTATCATTTTAAAAAAACAAAACGCGCATTGGTGGTTGACGATGATCAAGATTTAGTGCGCTTTATGACTCAACAACTTAAAAAAGAAGAATTCCGTGTCGACACTTGTACAGATGGTTACGATGCACTCGAACGTCTTGTAAGTAAAAATTATGACCTTGTGATCATGGACTGGTCACTGCCTGGAATTAGCGGAGGCGAAGTGTTAAGAAAAACTGACGAATTTATTGATATGGATCCTTTAACAAGTGAGACTTGGGGATATCAAAAAAAACCAGTTGTGATTGTTTCGGGTCATGATATCAACAGACTTCATTTTCCACTTGTGGACAAATTTGAAATTGTTGATTTCTGGCCTAAGCAAATGGGACCTTCTGCTTTAGTCAGTAAGTTGAAAAGTGTAGCTCATCATAACATGAGTCTCGCTTAATAATGATAACGGGTGGGGGGGGATCGTGGAAGTAAGTCTTAAAATACCAACTTTTGAAAACAGAAAAGTATTCGTCGATATTTCATTCGCAGATATTGTTCCTTGGTTCATCGATAACCGTAAGCAAGATATCAAGCGTATTCGTGAATTTGTTGAAGTTTCTGACTTTGATCAGATTCAAAGAATGGGTCATCGATGGAAGGGAACTTGTGCAAGTTATGGGTTTGAACAATTAAGTCGGACGGGTGAATTATTAGAAAGCTGTTCAGTTTCTCAGAAACGGGAAGAAATTTTAAAATTACTTGAACAAGTCACTGAATATATTAATAAGCTAGAAATTGTTTACACGTCGCCAGGCGAAAATAACAACTCTAATGAATTTCATATTTAAATTAAGCATATAAAGGTATTTTCAACTATGAGTTTTACACCTGCTCGAATTGTTATTTTAGATGATGACTTAGATCTACTAAAGTTAATGGAAACTATTCTGGCCCCACGAGGTTTTAAAATAGTCACTTATTCTGAAGCAAAAGTAGCTTTAGAAAATTTAAAAAATGAACAAATTAAAACAGATCTGATTATATCTGATATTCAGATTCCCGATATGGGCGGGTTACAATTTCTTTCTGCAGTAAAAGAATTTCTTCCTGAAGTTCCTGTTTTGATGATGACAGCTTATGGTACGATTAACATGGTTATCGAAGCGCTCAGGCTTGGAGCTTCGGATTTTATACAAAAACCATTTGTTAAAAGTGACCTTGTCGGAGCAACAGAAAAAGCACTTAAAACACAAGAAATCAGTCCGCAAAATACGGCAGCGAAACTTCACCATGAAATTCAAAAGAGTCAGATTATTTGCAAAAGCTCGGACATGCAAAAAGTGATGGAATTGGCCCAACGTGTAGCTTTTGCATCGGCTAACGTTTTGATTACTGGCGAAAGTGGAACTGGAAAAGAAGTGATTGCCAAAATTATCCATAATCTAAGTCCTCGTGGCAGTAAACCGTTGGTGGCTATTAACTGTGCGGCTATTCCTGAAGGACTTTTAGAATCTGAGCTTTTTGGTCACGCTAAGGGTTCATTTACGGGAGCTGTTCAAAATCGTCGTGGTCTATTTCGCGAAGCGAGTGGTGGGACTCTTTTTCTAGATGAAATTGGGGACCTCAGTTTGCCACTCCAAGCAAAAATTTTGCGGGTTCTGCAAGAAAAAAAAGTCAGACCTGTGGGCTCAAATGAAGAGCATTTTGTTGATGTGCGAATTGTATCAGCGACTCATAAAAATTTAGAGCAGAGTATTCGCAAAGGTGAATTCCGAGGTGATCTTTTTTATCGACTTAATGTTATTCCGATTCATTTATCTCCGCTCAGGCTTCGTCGGGATGACATTTTACCTCTGGCTCAGCATTTTCTAGGTCGCATGGTAAAAAAGTATGAAATGCCTGAAAAAAAATTAACTCCTGCGGCAATGGAAGCACTCGAGTCCCACGAATGGCCAGGAAATGTACGGGAGCTTGAGAATGCAATTGAAAGAGCTGTGATTCTTTCAGGAGATTTGATCACTCATGATAATTTGTTTATTACTCCTCAAGCTCAAGTGCAGGCTCCGAAAAGTACGATGAATATTTTTGATCAATTTGAGCCCATGCCACTTAAGAATTTAGAATTAATGTATATTCATTATATTCTGTCAAAAACGGGTGGTCGAAAAGATAAAGCAGCTGCAATTCTTCAGATTGATAGAAAAACTTTATTCAGAAAATTATCAGAGTATCAAAAAGAAAGCGAACAACCTGCTCAGTCTGTAGCTGAAGTGACAATTTAAAATACACCGAATTAAGGTTGGAGTTATTTTTTTGCGACTAAACTTACGGTGAGTCTAGAAACACAACAAAGTTGATCAGTTTCATTTTTAATTTTAATTTCCCAAACATGCAGAGTTCGACCTATGTGAATAGGAAAAACGGTGCCCGTGACAAACCCACTGCGTACTGATTTAATATGATTAGCATTGATTTCAATACCAACTGGTAAAGTGCTTTCATCGTCTCGACAATAAAGTGATGCGACGCTACCCAAAGTTTCTGCTAGTAAAACGCTGGCCCCGCCATGAAGCAAACCAGCAGGTTGAATTGTACGGTGATCAACTGGCATTCGGGCTTTTAAATAATCAGGCCCCACTTCGGTAAATTCGATTCCTAAACTTTGGGCCGCTGTTTGAAGACAGACAAGATTGATTTGTTTGATTTCAGGCTGATTTTTCCAGATTGTTTTCATATTTAAAGACAATAAAGAATTGAAGCCCAAAAGAGCAAAGTCTTTTGTAGCTGCGCCAAGTCGGATTAAGGTTGAAAGTTTGAAAGACTCTTTTCTTCTTCAGAAGAAAAATCTGAAGCCATGTAGAGGGCTCGTTTTGCCGAAACTTTTGAGGGATTTTTTATTTTTCCCATGAGAGGAGCGTTATAGTTTCCTGTCGCAGTCAGAATTCGAATCAGATCTTCTGGTTTTTGAAGTTCTGGGCGTTTTTCTTTTAATAAAATAACAAGGCCTGTAACAATGGCTGTGGCTTGAGATGTTCCTGTCATATAACCCATTTTCTGATGGGGTAAGATGGAAAGAATTTGTTCTCCGGGCGCCGCTAATTTCACGTGACGAGGTCCCCAGTTACTAGAAGGAACACGTTTCAAATCAGGTCCAATTGCTGTGACGGATAAGATATTTTTTAAATGATAGCTTGCGGGATAAAAGCCGATAAGATCCGAATCAGTGCTTTCGTTTCCGGCAGCAGCGATCACAAGAACATTTTTTTGCAAAGCTTCTTCTAAAACTTTTTTTTCAAGTGGATGAGGATCTGACCCTCCACCAGAGTAGTTAATTAAAGTCGCTCCCATCAGGAGGGCGTATTTGATGGCACGGACAGTATTCATCAAATTGGCCCCCCCTGGAGCCTTTGGATCATAATATTTCAAAACCATAATTTTTGAACCAGGAGCAATGCCTTTGAATTCTTTTGAATTCCCTGCGATAAGTCCTGCGATATGAGTTCCGTGACCGTGATCATCCTTGACATCAGAATTATCATTAGCAAAGTTCCAACCGTGGACATCATCAATAAAGCCATTCTTATCATCATCTAAATTATTCGTAGACCTATTTTTTCCATTTAAATCAAGACCGACTTCGCCGGGATTAGTCCAAAGTGAATTTTTTAAGGCAGGGTGGTGAATATCGACTCCGGTGTCTAATACCGCAACCATAGATTTTTTTGTTTGAACTTGGTCGACTAAATCTAATTCAACAGCTTTTTGATACCAAGACGTTGTTTGAGCAGATGCCAGAGAAATTAAAAGCATCAACACATTCATAAAGAGCCCCCTTGATTAGTCGAAATTCTTCCAATATTGGTATTGATCAAAGTTCGAGTCACAGTAATTTTTTGAGGTCTTGAATTATTTTGAGCATAGTCAAAAATAAAATCTGACTGGAACCCCTGATTCCTGCAGAACTTATTAACAGTTGAGACACTTCTTTTTTGAGGTAATATTTTGTAAGCATAAATTTCAACACAAGCGCCTTGTAGTTTTAAAACTTGGTCAGATTTTTTATCGTACTCAATTTTTAATTGTTCTGCCCTTGCATTTGTTTTGCGCGATATCAAATTATCTAAATCATCGTAGACATAATCAATTTTTTGATCACCCATTTGAAATTGAATCAAATTAAATCCAAGATAATGAAAAGTACGAACTTCTTCTTTAAAAGTTATTTTAGATACCAAATCTAAAACAGAATGCCATTCAAAAATCAGGATATCTTTTCCAATAAGCACTTTTTCGGGCAAACCTCTGGAATTAGGTATAATTTTTGATATCTTCTTATTTTTTATAAGTTCAATTAATTGACCTTTGAAATTATATTTTGCAAGAATTTGATTTTTGATACGTCTTTCATAGTAACCAAGTTTAATTAAGATTTGGTCATTGAAATTTTCTAGATTGATATACGACGAAGCGGTTGAATTCGTTTTAAAGATAAGAGGGCGTGACGACTGACAATCGTTTAATCGAATGACGCCGCGTCCTTGAAAAACCAGCTGAGTCTCAAGATCACTGCACCAACCTCGGCCAAAATAACCAAGTTCAAGCGAGCGACTCCGATACGTTCGATTGACGTTCTGGTTCGGATTGTCGCTCGCTTCGGTTAAAATCAGTCCACCATCTTGCATATTAACTGCGTGATATTTTTTTACAGACGCTAAAGTTACAGAAGAAAAAGTGAGAACAAAATAAAGTGCTAACTTTTGAATTAATTTATTTTTCATCGTACAGATGGTTAAAGCAGAATTGAGGCCACAGACGAAAAGCCTTCTGCTTCGAGTTCAATCAAAATACTAGCACACTTGAATAGAAACATGACAGCTGTGTACAGTCTAACGGGCAGCTGTCTAAAATATAACAGTCGGCTTTTAGCCCAATTCGTTTGAGCTTTAAGTTTAGGCCGCAGATGATAACGGAAAGGGTGCCGCTACCGTGTAGCGATCTCGGCCAGAATTCTTACTTTGATACAGAGCCATATCAGCTCTTTTGGTCCAATTGGGAAATGATTCGTTTTCCAATAGTTGAGCGATTCCACAGGAGACTGTGAACTTGATATTGAGGTCTTTATGAATAATTGTTTCCCGTCTAATACGACTTAAACATTCTTCTACTTTTTGAGCAGCAGATGGAAGATCAAAATCAGGAAGAATCACGGCAAATTCTTCGCCGCCAAGTCGTGCGACTAAATCGTTATCTCTTTTAAAAGACTCTTTTAAAAATCGAACACATTCTTTAATGACATGATCCCCGATGTCATGTCCATAAGTATCGTTTACTTTTTTAAAGTGATCGATATCAAACATCAAAACTGAAATTGGTACTTTTGAAAGTGCGTAAAGTTGTTGATACCGCAGTCCTTGTTCTTCAAAACTTTTACGGTTGTATGCTTGCGTTAAGTGATCCACTTTTAAGCTTGTTTGGGCTTCTGATAATTGTTTTTTCATAGTTTGTAGCGATTTTGACATCGTTCCAAGGCGCTTATTTCGCCTTTCATCTTTTTGTGTTTGGTACTGAACATACGTGTCAATAAATTCTCGTGATTTGTGTTTTAACTTTTCCATGGCGTTGGATTCGACGGCTTCTCGTAATTCTTCAAGCTGAGCTTTGAGTTCGACTTCTTTCGTTTTTTCAACTTGTATATCTTCACCCAATTGGTCTGCGAAGTCCCAAATAATACTTTTAAATTCCTCTGCAGATCTTTGGATGTAAGAGTACTCATCGACTCGGTAGGATGAAAAGAATTGGCGAATGCGGAAAAGAAGTTTATCAGCATCAGGATAATCTGATTTTAAAAGTGACTTGGAATAGTCGTCAAATATTTCTCGGGTTTTTCGCACTGGATGTTTGTCAAAATCGAATAAGTTTTTACTGTAAATATCAAGCAAATAAAGAATCGTGGCCCGTTCTTCAGAAATATCAATTGTTTCCAGTGAAGCTTCTTCTTCAGAAGGAGCTGAAGACCCGTTTCGTCGAATTCCTAAATCAAATTGATCTGCAATTTTTTTAACCCAAGACTTCATTCGATATGCTCCGCTTTTCTGATCGACAAGGTCATGATCAAAAAGACCCGTCGACAAAATTAAGTGATTTAATAGGACTTTAAAAAAATCTCTATTAAGTCTTTTTTTATCGGTATTTGAGTCTGATTTCTGAAGGACTAGTTGGCCTTAAGTCCGGGGCAAAAGGTAAAAAGCCCCGAAGAGAATAATTTCTTCGGGGCTTTTGTGCAATCGTTTAAGTAAATTTTAAGATTTATAATTTGCAGTTGGCAAGACTGTCTTTGTTGTCTCGGCTCATGAAATCTTCAAGGGCTTGACCTTCAAGGTTTAAGATTTCTTTAGCTGCTACCCGAACGGCAATATTAGCTTGCAGACCTTCGCTTGTTTTTTTTGCGACGTTTTCATGCCACATAACTGCTTTTTTTCCGTAGCCTGCTACATAGGCTCCTAAAACCACCATTTTTCGTGTGGCGGCAATATCCGCTTGGTCTTTTGCCGTCAAAGCTGAATTTCGTGCAATTGTTCTCAAAATTTTAGAATTAGACAAAGCGGCTCTGGTGTCTAATTCAGAAGCTTTAACATCCTTTAAAATGCGGACTGTGTAGTTAACAGTTTCCACAGCATCCAAATTTGTTGCAAGGTGGGATAAGAGTTCAGTTTTGCTCATTTGAATGGTCTCGGCTGCTGCCTGAATAGCCGCATTATCTCCGTACTCTTGAATTAAAAGATCCCGTTTTTCTTTTGCGGTTTTACCTTTGTTGACAAGGTTTTCAATTTCATTTTTATTAATTTCTAGTTTTGCTTCTGTTGCCCGTACCGCTACCGACTTTGTTACAACAGGCAAGGCTGCGTGTCCGGCTTGAGTCAAGCTCATTAAAAGTGCTAGAACGATGAGGTTTTGATTCATAAGATCTCCGTTGAGTTAAATTAAAATTACAAGTAAAGGGGTTACACTTTTGATGCCATTTTATTGCCCCCGAGGATTAGCTCCTTTTCGCAGGGGCTTTGTAGATTCGTTTTCAGATCCGTTTAATTCATTATCCGCCAAAAGTTTCTGATAGCTTTCAGAAGTGCTGAAATTTGTCAGCTGAGTGTTGATGAGGTAGGCAGTCATCTGAGAGCTGATTTTTTGTAGACCTTGAAAAGAAAATCCAGCAATTTCTTGATGGTAGGGACTTAAGTTTAAACTATTTAAATATTCGCCGTAAACTTTAAGGGCTTTTTGAACTTGGTTTTGATATTGACTGAATTCGCCCGGTGCAAAAGAAAGGACGACTTTTCCTTGGGTCGGTTTCATGTTTTTTAAAGCTTGGTAAAGAGGCTTAAAAGCTTGTACGAATTCTTTTTGAGAATCAGTTCGCGCGTAAAGGTCTGTGTTCATGAGTTCAATAAAAGTGAAACCTTTATGTAATTTTATAGTGGATTTTTTGTCAGTCTGGTGATTTTTTAAAGTTTCCATTTCGCCTAATAAAGTCAAATAAGTTTGAAGCTCTTGGTTTGAAGCTTTAAACAGTCCGCGTCCAGCTTGTGTGCGTTTTAATTTGCCGTTTGGATCAACCACAGTATCAAATAGACCATCCATCAATTTTTCAGAATTCATACCTTCAATCATTTCATGAAGAAGACTTTGAAATTCATGATCTAAACGAATAAATAGTTTTGTAAAAACAGGTTTGATCGATTTTAACCACCATTTATCTACCGCAGAAGTCGACTCGGCACGGGTATCAGTCCAATCACCTAGTATCGACGGTAAAATCTGAGTCGAAAAAAAACTGATGAAAAGTTCGCCTTCAGATTTGTTATCAACAAATACTTTCGATTGAAAAAGTTGACCAAATGCAATTTCAAATTTTATATTTTGATCAATCAGATTCTTACAAAGAAAAAACAGGGGAGCCACGTCTTCTCCGCTCAAAGCCCCTGATTTTTTATGAGTCTCGGTATAGTACCGTGGCATCTGCATTCTAATCTGATAATTGTGTGCAATAATTCGAGGCGCTTTAAATTTTGGTTTAAAGCCTAAAGATTGTCTTAATACAAGTTCAGAATCTTGTGAATCGGGTCCGCACATCATTTGATAAAGAAGGTATTCTGGATAAGTTGTAAAAGTGAAACCGTTCCGACTTTTGGGAACGGATAATTTTTCAAAATACTGCGGAAATAAACTTGAATAAAGATAAGGCACGGCAAGTCCCGGCGTCATAATCGGAGTCGGATTTCCCAAATTATTTCGAAGAATTGTGAGTAAGAGTTGCAAATCAGAGTCTTTTAAATCTTTATCAGATAAAATTCGATTAATTTCGCCTATGACAATTCCAATTTTAAACTCATCATCTGTGGTTTTAATTTTCTGAATAATTTCTTGAATCTTGTTCTGACTTTCTTTTGAGATTGAAGGTCTTTGATTTTCTGCTAGTTTTTTTTCAAACAGCGCAACAGCTTCTTCAAATTGAGGAATTATTCGTTTAATTGTTTCTTTTTGGAATTGAACCATTTGGTCGGGACTGAACCAATTCAATTCGGCTTCAGTTTTACAGTTATCGGGATCGATTTCACAACTGGCATGGCCTGTCGGCATGATTCCATAAAGGGGGAAGGTTCTGAATGGAAGATAAGTAGCTTGCCACTTTCTTGCGTCTTCGATTTTACCTTCAGTTTTGATAATCTGTTGGCTTTTGAAAGCATTAAAAATTTCTTCAATAAAAGCCGTATAAAAATTTTCTGTGGCTTGCAGTTCTCGAATAATTTCACTTGTCATAGAAGTCCAAATTTGAATTCCATTAAAATACTTGCTGTGATTAATCATTCTCCAGGCATCCATTTGTTCTTGAAATGTTTTTAAAAGGGGAATGATATTATAATGATGAACAGCAGATCGGCCTTTATGCATTTTAGTAGAAGCAGTATAATTGGCATCTAAGTTCCAACTATTTTTTTGATTTAAATTATAGTATTCAAGTAGCTTGAGATCGACTTCATCAACAGAGCCAGCTCTCCAGAATTGGGCCCATATTTTTGAGACCACTGGATTCAAAGAATGATCAAGCCCAATAAAGCCAGCATTTTGAAGTGTGCTCACTAAGGCAGCCCCAACCGTGATGCTATTAAAAAACCAACCTGTAGGAGTCACTCGAGCTGCCAGTTTGAGCCCGATAAATTGCAAAGTCGGTCGACTTAGTTTCGCTACTGTTTCAAATACTTTTGTTCCGGCAATTTTTTTGCCTGCATTTGATCCAGCTAGAGCCAGCTTTCCGTTCTGATATCCTTTTTGTGCGAACGTCAGCGTTCCAGATGCAACGGCCATTGATAGCATCATGGGAATATATTGTTCGACTTTATTGTTAAAATTAAAAAACTCATTTTGTGCGACATCGCAAGGGTCTGGTTGACCTAAAGATTTTAAAATGGTGTCCATTTGAGTGGGGGGCTTTATAAGCGCACTGACGCAAGTTTTCATCAGATTTAAGACTTCCACTGTTAAGCTTGAAGCCATCATACCTGCTGACATGCCAAGATAAGGAATGGCTATTCTCATCGTTGAAGTAGAAACAACTCCGTTAGGTGTCATTCGGGATTTGAACGCAGTTCCTGGGACTCCTGCATATTTTTTTAAAAGCATATCGGAAGTGAAGCCATTTGCCGCCATAAAAGAATAAAAAGCCATATGAGCAATAGGGTCCGTGAGACTTTCTAAGTGTCTTACCATGCTCAAGGGATCTGCTGCATAGTCCGTTAATAATTGCCAATACATGACAGCACCGATGGCGCCTGTGAATAAAATTGATTGCGCACCAAAGCCATGAAGAGAACCAGAAAAAGGGCGCATAAAAGCTTCTTTTGCAATCGTTTTTGTTGATTTTGTTTTGAGATCATATTGCCTGTGAATTTCATCTCGAACAGTTTGTGGTAAGTAGTAGTATTTTTCAAAAACCGCACGTGGATCCATTTCAGTAGGTAAGCCAAGGAAAACTCGTGTGAATTCAATTTGTCGAACCAGTTCTTTTACTTGCCACTCCATTTTATTTCTCATCACAGAAATTTCTGTCTTTTCGCGGGGGTCAAATTGAAATTGTCCGTGAATTTTTTCTTCCGGTTTCTGGGGGTTTACCATTGTGAATTCAATTAGTTTTTTTTCTTGATCTTGACGAGTGCCGGCTACGATCGGGATTGTGGATTCAGAAATAACTTTAGCATCTTCTGCTTCTGAATTATTTCGAGCTAGCGCGTTCAGGCAGATGACTGTCGATAAAAAGTAAACAAAAAGAGCGAGACTTGAAAATCTTGATAATATTTGAGCTTTGATTTTCAAAATAGATTGTCTCATATTGAAATAACTCCTTAGTTCATTCAGAAATAGGAAGTTCAAGATCTGTACCTTTTAAATTGATCTAATCGTTTATATGGCGGTCTTCAGAAGTCATTTTTAACTTGTTTAAGCGCCATGACGAAAATTGTCTGACACTTCTATTTTTTTGTGTTGGGAAATCTTCCGCCAGGCGCGATCTCATTATGAGACAACGCAATAAAAGGCTATTTTTTCAGTTCTTTAAATTGATGAAATAGATTTTCAATGCCAGGATCGAAAAATGTTACATTTGCCTGAACTGATTCAAGATCTTGGTTTTATTCTGATTGCTGCTGCGATAGTCAGTCTTCTTTTTAAAAGATTTAAACAGCCCGTAGTTCTAGGTTACTTGATCGCTGGGATTTTAGTCGGTCCCCATGTTTCAATTACTCCGACAATTGTTGAAAGTGAAAGTCTTCAAATTTGGGCAGAAATTGGGGTTATTTTTCTTCTTTTTGGTTTGGGTCTTGAATTTAGTTTTAAAAAACTAGCTCAAGTCGGAGTCAGTGTTTCCATCACAGCCGTTTTTGAAATTATTTTCATGAGCGGTCTTGGTTTTTTAGCTGGATTTTTATTAGGTTGGTCAACAATGGACAGCCTTTTTTTAGGTGGAATTCTTTCGATTTCTTCAACAGCTATTATTGTCAGGGCCTTAGATGAATTAGGATTAAAAGGCAGACGATTCGTTAAAGTGGTATTTGGAGTTCTGATCGTCGAAGATTTAGTGGCTGTTCTTTTACTTGTTTTGCTTTCAACCGTAGCTGTGACTCGAAGTTTTTCTGGTTCTGAACTTTTTCTTTCCGCTTTGAAATTGATGTTTTTTGTCATCATATGGTTTGTTTTAGGGATCTATTCACTTCCTCTTTTTTTACAAAAAATCAGAAAATATTTAAACGATGAAACGACTCTGATTGTAGCTTTGGGATTGTGTCTTTTAATGGTTATCGTCGCGACTAAAACAGGATTTTCAGCAGCTTTAGGGGCGTTTGTGATGGGATCCATTCTAGCTGAAACACGGGATGGATCAAAAATTGAACATCTTTTAGATCCTGTTAAGAATTTATTTGCAGCTATTTTTTTCGTTTCAGTTGGAATGTTAATTGACCCGCAAGTTCTCAAAGAACATTTCGGAGTCATTCTCTTTTTGTCTTTTATTACGATTGTGGGGAAAACACTCAGCACGACTTTGGGGGCTTTAATTTCAGGACAAAGCCTAAGGCATTCTGTTCAAGCTGGTATGAGTTTAGCTCAAATCGGTGAATTCTCATTTATCATTGCAACTCTTGGTCTGACTTTAAAAGTTACAAGCGAAATTCTTTACCCCATTGTTGTGGCAATATCAGGAATCACAACTTTTGCGACTCCTTATTTAATTCGTCTATCCGATCCTTTTTGTGAATGGATTGAAAAACGCTTGCCAAATGAAATTAAAAATCGAATTGAAAAATATCAAGCATCAGTTTCCAGTTCAGCTTCCAGGGGCACTGAAAGTTATTGGAGTATTCATGGCACAAAAATTATTCTTAACTCTGTCATAGTTTTTGCCCTTGTTTACTTTACACAGATTTATATTCGCCCTTTCGTTTTTGAAAAGTTAGGTGAGAGCTCTTCCATTTCTTTTGGCCTTGCTTTTTTCACCATCTTGTTATCTGCACCTTTTCTTTGGGCCTTATCCATGAGCCAAAATATTGAAAATGGTTCTAGGATCCTTCGTTCTGTTGAAACATTCTTATCGTTGATTAGGACTTTTCTAGGTCTGATTTTAATTGGTTTTGTGATTTGGCAGATGGCTCCAGTGAAGGGCTTTCCACTGATTCTTATTTTTATACTCTTTATTTCGAGCTTTATACTGATGAAATTGTCGAAACCTTTTTATTTGCGAATGGAAAGAATTTTTATTTCCAATTTGGATGATAAACAAAAAAGTACCCATCACCATCGGCCCCAGTTAGCTCCGTGGGATGCAACTTTGGCAGAATACGTCCTTTCTCCAGAATCAAAATTGGTTGCACAAACTTTACATGAATGTGCTTTAAAAGAAAAATACGGCGTAACAGTGACTTTAATCGAACGTGGAAGTAAGAAAATAATTGCTCCTAGCCGGGATGAATTTTTATTTCCCTATGATCGATTATTTTTAATTGGAACAGATGACCAATTAGCAAAAGCATTAGAAGTCATCGAAATAAAACCCGATGATCAAGTGACTGAAGCTTTAGAAGTTTATGGTTTAGAACCGATCATGTTGACAGATGAATCTCTTTTTAAAGGTAAATCGATTCGGGAATCAGGAATACGTGAAAGGGTAAATGGATTAATTGTTGGTTTAGAAAGAAATGGGAAAAGAATTCTAAGTCCAGATTCTTCGATGGAACTTTTTTCTCATGATTTGTTATGGATCGTCGGAGATCGCGCCAAAATACGTGCTTTGAAAAATTCGGGGGCCTAATTTAGATTAAGATGCCAAAAGGCTTCAGCGACTAATTCGCCGTTGATTTGAATTTGAATTTTATGTTCGCCAGAATAGTATCTTCGAGTTGTCACGGGTTTCAAAGAATGATTTTTTTGAATTTTGTATATTTCATTTGGTTTTAAATCGATCACTTTAATTTTGAAAACTTTGGGCGATAATTTTTGATTCGATTTTTGAAAATGTACTACGTAATCAATTGCAAGCTTTTGAGTTCTAGAAGTTTTCGATTTGATTTCGAATTTAAATTGAAGAATATCATTAATTTGAAATATCCTTTTGTTGATAATAAGTGTTCCTACTTTTATTTTTGGTTTTTGACCACAACCGATTAAGTTGAGGGCTGGTTTGTAGCCATTCTTGATCAAAGTTCGAAGCGCTTGTTTTTGTACCCAGTTTAATTTTTTGACATGATTGAGGGGCACTTGATTACGCCATTGCTTTAAAGTTTTAATCACAAGATCGGGATGATCTTTGGCGATATCGTTTAAGTGATTAGCGACACTTTTTCTGACATAAAGTTCTTCATCAAATTTTAAATTATTTAATAGACGTAACCCATTCTTTGGATTTTCAATCGATCCGCGGAGCTTTATTCCCCAAGGAAGTCGAGGTCTGGTTCCTTCCGAAGTCCAACGCCTGATATGAACATTTGGGTCATGACTCCATTCCAAGAGTTTCGTAAAAGTTTCCTGAGGGTACTTGATTATAAAAGGTCTGATTGCAAATTCCGAAGTGAATTTGGTTGTTAATATAGAGAGTGCTTCAAGTGACTTTGTGGGCTCATTAAGACCATAGGTCTGAATAAACTCAGTATAGGGCCATAGATCAAAGCCCTTTAAATCAGATTCATTTAAAGACTTCATTAAAATCTGTAAAGAAGTTATGTAATTTGGGGGTAAATGTTGAAAAAGAGCATCTCTGATTATTTGAACACGAGGTTTTAATTCAAGAGGTTTAAGTTTTTTTGAAACTTGGACAAAGGAATTATAATCGAAGTTAGGCCAAACTTGAAAAAGGCGTTTTGCTATTTTTTTGACCAATTTAGAATTGATTAAATGTTTAAATGCCGCTGGATTTTCTTTCATTGAGGGCCTTCCTCTGGACTATTTTGGGTCTGAATTTAAGATTTATTTTGTTGTTTTTTTTCTGCCACTTCTATTTTTTCCATCATGAGAATCAGATTTTCTTCTGATTTTTGAATTTCAGCATTTAGAAGACTCAGTTCTTTGGCTAAATCTGCGGCACGAGGCCCTTTTGCAATTAGAAGCTCTGTATTGACTTCGATCATTTTTGAGTTTTGAAATTGGAGTTGTTCTTCTGCTTTGATAATTTTTCTTTGAAGTTCTCTGATTTCAGAGACTCGTTTTTTAGATTCGTCGCGGAAGCTTTGTTGGTGAAGAGTCGACTTTTGGGGCTCTTCTTCTGTTTTTCGAGTTTTATTTTGTGATTTGATATGAGGTTCATTTTTTTGAGAATATCTTTCTTTTAAAGCCCCTTTTTCGAGACTCCACACATAATCGTCATAGGTTCCAGGATAGACTTCTGCGCGGCCGTCGCGGATTTCAAGAATTTTCGTTGCGATTCGTCCAATAAAACCGCGGTCATGACTAACGACAACGACAGTTCCGGGGTAATGGCGCAAAGCTTCTGTTAAAGCTTCAACGGTATCAAAATCTAAATGATTCGTGGGTTCATCCATCAGCAACAAGGGACTTCGCATCAGAAGTATTTGGCCTAATGCCACTCGAGATTTTTCTCCGCCGGATAGGACTCTGATTTTTTTCTTTATAGCGTCCCCTGAAAAGAGGAGAGAACCCGCAATATTTAAAATTTCTTGGGAAGTAATATCTTTTTGTGCTGCTCTTTGTAAGCTTTCAAGAACAGTTTCATTGGGGTTCAGATCTTCTGTGACATGCTGGGCATAGTAAGAAAGTGAAACTTGATAACCTAGTTTTCTTTCTCCGCTAATCAGTGGTAAGCGTCCTGCAATTGATTTTAATAAAGTTGATTTTCCAGCTCCATTAAATCCAACAACACCTAAGTGAACCCCTTTTTCAACTCTCAGATCACATTTTGAAATGACTGTTTTTTCTTCATAACCTAAACAGGCTCCCACAAATGACAAAGTTTCTTTTCCAGTGTGGATGGGTGGCGGAATTTTAATTTGAGCTCGAACTGGGAGATCTTTAATTTCTATTTTTTCCATTTTATCTAAAGATTTGAGTCGACTTTGTGCTTGTCGTGCTTTTGTTGCTTTTGCGCCGAATCTTTCGACAAATTCGAGAACACTTTTTCTTTTCGCGTCCTGGTTGGCGACTTGCGCTTCCAGAATTTGTCTCAGCTGAGCTTTTTGTTCGAAGTAGTCATCAATATTTCCGGGGAATTTTGTGATTTCTCCGGCTTCGACTTCTAAAGTGTAATCAGTCGTTCTTCTTAAAAATTCTCGGTCGTGGGAGATTAGCAAAAATGCACCTTTGTATCCTTGAAGAAACTTCTCTAAGGCCAAAATGCTTTCTAAATCTAAAAAATTTGTGGGTTCATCTAAAAGCATCAGATTGGGCTCTTGTCCAATCAAAGACAAAAGTTTCATTCTCATTCTGTAACCACCGCTAAGTTGGTGGAAAGGGACTTGAAAGTGATTTTCGGATAATCCCAAGTCTTGGCCAAGTTGCTTCAGTTCCCAAATCGGTTTGATGCAATTTTCACTTAAGTAGTCTTCAGCCGATTGATCTAAAGGCTCTTTTGCTTCTTGCTCAAGATATCCAATTTTGAGTTTTTGCGATTTAATCAAATCTCCAGAATCAAGACTTTCTTGGCCTACGAGAATTTTAAAAAGAGTTGTTTTTCCAGCGCCATTGGGCCCAATGACTCCAACGTGTTCGCCGTCATTAATAGAAAAGCGAGCTTGTTCAAACAGAAGTTTGGCGCCGTATTGTTTTGAGCCTTGGTGAAGTTGAAGCAGATTCATATTGATTTTGACTCTTGGGGAAGTGGTTACTGCAAAATGTATACTTGATTTCTTGCTTTTTGACCAAGTCTGATCCCGCTGCTGCATGTCACTCTTCGCCCCACCGAAGGGTTGCCATTATGGAACCACTCGAGTTTTTCAGTTTTATAGAAACGGATTAAAAGCCACAGCCAATAAAGGATTTTCAGAGTTTTCTCAGCAGAACTATTTTGGAACCAACGTGGTTGCAAAATTAAAGGTCATTTGTTGTTTTGCAATTTTATAAATGAGCACTAGAAAAATAAAAAAAACTAAGGCTAACTTCAAGAGTATAAACAAAATCTATTTATTTAAATTTCGGGAGATAAAATGAAACGAATTGCGATTTTACTGATTCAGTGTTTCGTCACAACAGTCTTTGCAAATGTCGAACAAGCAAAAATCATAGGAAGAGTTGTTTTAGATAAAAGCCAGACGATGACTTGTTTCGCGATTCACTGTCCGCCCAGTCAGCCGTTCTTCCAGTTGATTTTGGATGATGCTCAGATCGAAGGAGTCGGACCTGTCGAAGTTGTTCACTTTCAGGATTTTTCTAAAATTAGAGGAACACATGATAAGCCTGAATCTATTGTTTACGCTGGTTTTACTTTAACTGAAGGAATGTACGTCATGATAGAAGCTGATGTCAGTTTGACTCGTTCTTCGAGCAAGATCTATGCAGTGGCTTCCAACCCTGGAAGTATAAAGTCAGTCTCTTTGCGTTCGCCTGTCATGATTTATTAAAAACGAATGTCTTAAATAAGACGTGCTTACTTTGCTTACTTTGTCAATGATATCATTTAAAAGCCAAGATTTTATCTTGAAAAGATAATAGCTCAAATATCGCTTCCAATTTGTAACAGAAAATTTGTAATCGCGCCAAAGCTCGCATAGGATGCTTTTTGGTCTTTTAGCTGCAAATTGGATGAATTGATGAAATTAAAACCGCTCTTAAAAACTCATTGGCTGGCTTCTCAAAACCCTATGACAGTAGGCCTGGCGGGACTGACCAAAATTGTTTTCACACCACCGTCTCAAGTTCTTGATACGGAATTTACATTTTATCAAGAGTCCCAAATCGAAATTCCACCGTCAACAGCGGTCAAGCAGTTGCCAGCCGACCGTCATGAAGTTCAAGAAGTGATGACTCAAAGCTATACTTTATCTCGAGATCTTTTTTGGAATTTGTTTTCTGGATTTGATTTGAGTTCGATACGAATGCCTTCGACGGCGTTAAGACTTTTGGCCCACTCCATTGAGTTTCATTTTGATGATGGTCAGTGTTTGTCCTTGATTGGAATCTTTAGAAGGCCGGGATTTCCTCTTTTTTTAAACCCGCAGTTTTATTTGCAAGATCGAAGCTGTAATTGGGCTAAAGCTTTAGATGGTCAGTCTGATCATTTTATGAAGCCACTTAAAATTATGGGGCATCAGAAAAAAAGTGATGAATTTAAAAAAACCTGGTTTGTAATTTTAGAAATTTTAGCATGGGGTTTTCAAAGAAGTCGGCAAGTCGGTGATTTAGAAATACTTTGGACCGAAAAAGAAAGTTCTGACACAAGAGTTGCCTATCCTTTAAAAGAAATCGAATTTTTAAAAGCACGTCCTTTAGCAGCCACGATCATGGCCCATCCTGAAGTGAACCACGCTGCCATCATTAAAGTCTGGCAAGGAGCAGAGAAAGAAGCGCCTACCAGTATTTTAAGACTGCATGCTGCCGGCTGGCTGGCCGAAATGGATCAATCCGTAGATGATTTGTTAGAAATAAAACCCGAAGAGCTTAAAACTTTAGAAACTTTAAGTGATCATTTGGTGTGGAAGCCTTGTTTTGCAAAAGTTGAAGCGGGTTTGAAAGCTATTTCAAAAACCTTGAGTAAACTTGAAATGAACATGGGCGCAGATCAGATTAAGTTTATTAACCACGTCGCAGTTTCGGGAAAGCAATTCAAGCCGTTTTTAAAAATTCGAGAACTCGATGGATCCATGCAAATGTCAGTCAGCTTTGGAATTGATGAGCTGAACCTTCAGCATCTCAATTTCCCGACCACATTGGCCCCTTTGTTTTCTCCTTTTTTAGGGGGCATGGAAGTTTATTTTGGTCTTGATCGTAAAGAAGCTTCCTCAAAGCAAACTCAATTTCGTGCTCATGATATGCTCTTTTTAAGACACCAGGGTTTTGCGCTGTTTTGTCTTTTAGAAATGCTCAATTGGATTTTAAAAAAACCTCTCACATCGGGTCAGGAAATCGACTTTGTCGAAGATGTGAATTCTCCCGAATCCGATCGAAGTTTTGAAAAAATAATCAGTTATTTGAAAGACAGTATTCCTGGTTTGCTAGGTAAATCAGGAAGTGATTTTGAGGAAATGTTTTCCCCTTCTGTAAAGAATTTATTTCTGGATTATATTGATAAAATGCATCATTTCCTTCGCCAAGACAGATCCTTAATCTTTTTTGATAAAAGCGTAGGTGAAATCAAAAATGTACAATCTCAAGTCCTACCGCTTTTAAGGTTTTTGATCCTTCATTTTGTTGAAGCCAGCCAAGGGAAGTTTCTGACAAAGTCGCAGTCTCAAGTGAGTGAAAAATTTAGAAACTCGCTCTTGTCTTGGACGGAAGCTAAAATAAAACCCCAAAACAGTCCAGATGCTGACATTCATCCCAACTGGGTTGATATCGGTCTTTACAATAAATATATTGTGTCACTTTTATTTGATTTGCTGGATACAGGCACCCAAATTGAATTCAATGGAAAACCTTTTTTAAGCCAAGATAATCCATTTGAATTTATATTTTCTGTTGGCAACAGTGAAGTAAAAGAAGATGCAAACTGGTTTGATCTCAATCCACAAATATTTTTCAACGGGCAAAGAATTAACACAGAAGAAATCAAATTTAATTTTACGCCTGATCAAGTCGGATTTATAGAGTATCGCGGTCAAATGTATCGTATTGATAAAAAGCAAATTCCAACATTAAAATCACTTCAAAAATTCTGGAATAAAATTAAGGGTGAAAAAAATTCTGTTAAACATAATAGTTTCGGAGAAAAAGTTTATCGTCTTGAAAGATCCTATGCACTTGAGCTTCTGATGCTGAAAGCGCAAGGAGTCGATATTAAGGGCGAAGGCGAGTGGAAAAGAATTTTTGCTTACTTCGAACAAGGTCTTGGAGTTGATAAAATACAACTTCCTGGAGTGACTGAATCAGCTTTATTGACCCATCAAAGAGAAGGCGCCCAGTGGCTGCATGATCTTTACGAATTGAAATTAGGAGCTATTCTGGCTGATGAAATGGGCCTTGGAAAAACTTTTCAAGTCTTAGCATTTTTAAGCAGTTTACAAGATCGAGGAGCTCTTAAAAAATGTTTGATCGTTGTTCCAACTTCACTTGTTTATAACTGGATTGATGAAAAGAAGAAATTTGCTCCGCACTTACCGATGCGTGCTTTTCATGCAAAGGAACAAGCACAACTCCTTAAAGAACTTGAAAGTCCAGAGCCTTTAGTGGTGATTGCGACTTATGGTTTATTAAATGAAAATCTTGATTTTTTTAAGAACCAAGAATGGAATGTTTTGGCTTTTGACGAAGCACAGAATTTAAAAAATATAACGTCTTTACGTTCTTTATCGGCGCGTTCTTTAAAGGCTCAATTTAAAGTTTGCTTAACGGGCACGCCAATGGAAAATAATTACCTTGAATTTTTCTCTTTATGTGATCTCGTTGTTCCCGGCTCGTTGGGTGATGTGGATGCCTTTAGAAAAGCTTATTACAACCGCGAAGTTCATATCGATGCATTAAAAGAACTCAGGCTGATTACAAAGCCGCTTTTGCTTCGTAGAACTAAATTGCAAGTTAAACTTTCTCTACCTGTTAAAACGATCCAAAAAGTTTTACTTCCATTCACAGGGCAGCAAAAAGAAATTTATAAAAAAATGGCTATGACTTTTTCTAGGCAGGTTGAAGAACTGATCCAGGCTCAAGGCGAAAGAAAAGCGCAAATTGCTATGTTTGCTGCCCTGATGAGGCTTCGTCAAATTTGTTCGGATCCTGCCGCTGTTCCTGGTGTTATTTATGATGAGCAACCGGTCAAAGTGGAACACTTCTTACGTTCTTTGCAAGAGCATTTGGAAAATAAAGAAAGTGTGATTGTTTTCACGCAGTTTTTATCAACTTTAGGACGCATCGAACGGGAATTACAAAAACTCAAAGTTCCTAGTTTTGTTCTTCAGGGGCAAGTTAGTGCAAAAGAGCGTGTGCGATTGATATCGGCGTTTCAGAATAGTGAAGAACCAGGAGTTATGTTGATGACTCTTAAAACGGGTGGAGTCGGTCTGAACTTAACAAAAGCCTCAGTTGTTTATCACTTGGAACCTTGGTGGAATCCTGCTGTTGAAAATCAAGCGACAGATCGAGCCCATCGAATGGGGCAAACAAAAGACGTGAAAGTTTACAACTTGCTGATAGAAGGTTCTCTTGAAGAAAGAATCGCAGATTTAAAAATTAAAAAACAAGGATCATTCGATCGGCTGTTTGGTACCGATGAACAAATTGAAGATACAAATTTTGAAGGCTCCCAAGTTCTAAGCAAAGATGATTTTATTTATCTTTTGAAGTGATTAACTAGGGGAATGAGAATGCCGAATCTTGATTCAGAGTATTTAATTATTGGCACAGGTCTTTGTGGGCTTACGATTGCTTCTGCTTTAAGTGAATCTGGGGAAAACGCACTCATGATTGAAAAATCAAAGGGCGTCGGTGGTCGTATGGCGACACGAAGAGACGGGGAATGTGCTTATGATCATGGGGCACAGTTTTATCAACATTCAGACGAAAGTCCCTTTTTTTTGCACAACCAATGGATCCGAAAGCAGAAATCTCAAGTCTGGTTTTGGCAAGAGGGTCTAGCCTTTGCTGCTGGTATTGGCGGAATGACGACTTTAGCAAAAGACTTAGCGCAAAATCAAAAGATCCAATTTGAACAAAAATTAGTCAGTATTGAACAAGCTTCTGATTTTTTAAAAGCCCATCTCGAATCAGGTCTGACTTTAACAACTCGAAAAATGATACTCACTTGCCCACTTCCTCAAAGTTTGGAAATACTTAAAAATTCAAATATCAGTTACCCGGTTGACTTAAATCAAATTTCTTACGCCAAAGCTTTAGTTGGACTTTTTGAAGTTCAATCAGAAGATTCGAATTTAAAGAATTTTAAATTCAAAAAATTTGAAGATTCTGTTTTTTCAATTGCAAACAATCAATCAAAAAAAGTGGGAACAGACTTAAGCTTCACTGTGATTATGGGGACTTCATTTAGTGAAGATTATTTTGAAACAGCAGAAAATGAAGTTTTGCAAAAAATAGAGCAGGATTTTATTAAAAAAATGTCATTTGATTTCAAAGTTCATAAGAGACAACTTAAAAAGTGGAGATTCAGTCATCCACTTGATATTTATTCAAGACAGATGTGCGCACTTCCTTTAAACCAAAATATTTTATTAGCAGGGGACGCATTTGGTGGGGGAAGTTTAGGTGGTACTGTAAAGTCAGCAAAAGCCGTACTTCAGTTTCTAAATTCCAATTAATCATCGAATATCTGGTGGTGCAAAAGTGGAAGTTGAGTGATCTTGAAGTCCCATATGTCCTTCGACTCTTGAGCAGTGGGCACAGCAGTAGATAAGGTCTCCGGCTTCGACTCCATGTCCAATAATCAAGGTATTGCAGTGCCCACAGCGCGGAGCTAATGCTGTTATAGCGCATTCAAAGCAGTCAAAGTGGTGAGTCTGACCAAACATTTCAATAGAAAATAATTTTGAATAATGATTCCCACAATTTTTGCATTGATCCATTGTCAAAAGCCTTTCCAAAAGGGTTTAGTAACAGAGGAAACAGCAAAAGGAATGCCGGGCATTAGATTTTGTGTCTATTTGCAAAGAAAAAGACTTCGTTTCCCAGTTAGTTCGAAGACTGTAAAAGATTATTTTTTTCTAATTTTAAGATGGATCTGATCGGATAGTGATCAGAACTTTTTTTAATTAAAACTTCTGTTTTAATCGGGATCAGTCCGCGAATAAAAATATGATCTAAAATAAGCTTTCGTGGATCCTGAATTGGTTTTAAATGAGTCATCTTAAGTGAAGTGGTTATTTTTTTTAAGTATTCCTGTCGGCTTGAGCTCCAAGTATTGAAATCACCGGCCCATACAACGGGGCCTGAAAGTTGAGAAATAGACTTTGCAACTTGATAAATTTGTCTTTCAAAAGCAGAGCCCAAGTTGAAATTAAGAGCATGAGTGTTAATTAAATGCACAATTTGCCCATCAATTAAAACTTGAGAATAAGCACTGACTTTAGGAGTTGAAGAAATGGGTTCAGTATCGGGAGAAACTAAAGTGAGGTTATGAAAGAGTTCTGACCGGGCAGAGTTTAAAACTCCAGTGGCCTGTTGGTCAGAATTACAGAAACTTTTATGAAAGCTAAAGTGGAAAGGCAATTTCTCTGTTAAATCTTCTTCAAACCCAGTCGAGTGCATTGCTTCTTGAAGAAGCAAGATATCAGAGGTTTTTGCCAGAAGCTGAAGGTCTTTTAAAAAATCAGAATCGCTTATTTTTTGGGCATTCCATAAAATAATAGAAAGTTCCGTTGAGGGGCGTGGTTCAATATTTTTTGAAAAAGAAATTTGATTGGGAGCCTCTTTTTGGCACAGGCTTGAGATATTTGCAGCAGGGGCTAATACCAAAAATAAAGAGGAAAAAATAAATGAAATTTTGTTCATTGTTTTAAAAATTTATTGAAGTTAATTAAAGGTTGCAAGATTCAATTCAAAATCTGCCGATTTGTCGCAAAGCAAGATAGAGATAACAAGAAGGAAGGGTCTTCGCTTTAATCTGGACCAAGCTCTAGTCCGCGAGCCCTTATATTGCGAAATTATTTTAAATTAAGCAAAATTAAGTCATGAGAATGGCTTCTGATTTTATGACTCCTAATCCAAAAATGATAGGCTCAGGCGAATCTTTATTGGATGTGATTCGCACTTTTCTAGAACAGGGAATTACATCTTGTCCGATTGTAAACCCGCTGGGTGAAATATTAGGTGTTTTAACGGAATTGTCTTTAGTGAAAGCTTACATGCTTCATCAAGCCAGATTCAAAAAAGAGGACCGTGTCGGGCATCATATTGATTTACTTGATCCTGTGACTTATGTGAATCCGGAAGCGCCGATTATCGAAATTTTGACGGCGATGATTATGACGCCGACTCATCGGTTGCTTGTTAAGAATCGACACGGAAAAATTGTAGGTATTATCAGCCCCAAAGATTTAATGAGAGCCACAATTGGAGTAGAAAATCCAGCAGTCAGTATCAAACAAAGATTGAAAGATGCGGAAGCTCTTTTGAGCGCGAGTTTAATTGAAAAAAAATCACTCGAGCAAACACTTGATATTTATCAGCAAGTTTTTCACGAAACTCCTTACATGATGCATGCTGCGAACGATAAGGGCGTGATCATTATGGCAAATAAGCGGGAACATGAAGTTTTAGGTTATGACGATGACGAGCTTGTCGGAAAATCAATTTTTGATTTGTATACTAAAAGCATGCATCATTTGGCTGCCGAGGGTTTAAAATCCGTTATGGAAAAAGGTCATCACCATATCACTTACACAACACTTTTAACTAAAAAAGGTGAACCTATCAGGTGTGATATTTCAAGCTCTGCTATTTTAGATAGTAGTGGTAAATTTATATCAACCATTTCTGTTTTAAGACCGATTGATCAAGAAGCAATGCTCAGAATTTTGAATGGGATCGTCGATACTAAAGGTGGTCCTTTGTCGAAATATTTAGTGAAACCTGAAAACTAGAATTAACTGTGGATATCTAAAGCTTGACGGCTTAAGATTAACTTCTTAACATTTTTTAATGAATCAAAAATTAAATATCTTAATACTTTGTTTATTACTACCTGGAATGAGTTCTGCTTTTAAAGCTGGCACATATTCAGTTGGTTTGGGATACTACTCTCAAAACATAATGAATAAAACGGCCCAAAAAATAACGGGTAAATCTAATTTTTGGGGAGAAACCAGTTACCCTTTGAATTTTAAATATGATTTTGCAGCTTTTTCAGATTGGTTTATTTCACCTCAGTTAAGCCATACTTTTCAACCACGTGAGTCGGCCGGTGATGCGACTCGGATTACAATGACTCACTTGGCTTTTTTATTTGGCAAAAATTTTCAAGGTTCAGACTTTGATTGGTACGTGGGCCCAGGAATCCTGCAGCAGGAAATGAAAGGAAAAGGGGGGTCAACCCAATTATTGAATGGTTCAACTCCGACTACTTTTTATTTACCAAGCCGAACGGTCACGACTCGAAAACTTTCTGTTAATATTGGAAGTTCTTATTTGTTGTGGGGTTCTCGTTTAGGTTTAGATTTGATTTTTGAAAACGCTTTTTCAAGTGAAAAAAGAGCTCAAAGTTTGATGTTGAGTTACGCCTATTCTTTCGGTGGTGGAGCAGGTGGAGGTCGATCAGGCAGCGGTCGTTCGCGGTCAAAAGGGGGAATGTTTTAATGAAAATTTATTCAACACTTATTTTAGGCTTCTTTTTTTCAATGAACGCGTATTCTTTTACTTTGCAAGGAAACTCATCAAATTTAAAAGGTTGGGCTCGGGGCGAAGTCACGTTTTATGTCAACACTTCAAACTGCCCTGGCAGTGTCGACGTTGTGGGGCTCGTCAAGGAATCGCTTGAGGTCTGGAATAATACACCCACGAGTTCTTTAAAAGTCAAATATGGTGGCTCGACAACATCGACTTCAAGTTCAAGCCCACCGATCGTGTATTGTGAAACTAATTTTAATGCAATCACAGGAGCCGACGAAAATTCAGTACCTGGTGCTGCCAGTGTGAATACCACAGGCGGACAAATCAATTCGGGTTTTTTAGTTTTAAATGCTTCTGGTGGCCAATCGAATATTGCAAATTTGTCGCGAAAAAATTTATTAATCGTGATGACCCATGAAATAGGACATGTCTTAGGTTTAGGTCATTCTCAGACTGCAAACGCTGTCATGTATTACACTTACTCTTTCAAAACAGAATTGAATTTAGCTCAAGATGATATTGATGGGATCAGTTATTTATACCCAAGTGATGAGTTTAGCGATAATGAGTTCGCAGGTTGTGGACATGTTCAAAGTGTTCCACCGCCAACTCCGGGGCAAATGTTACTTTTAATTCTTTGTTTGATCATGCCTTTGGCTGTGTATTTTAAAACAAAGAAGCGATTCTATTTAACACATTTGTGAATGCTCATATCGTCGGCAATCTTCTTGAAGATGAATTTTGACAATATAAACATATTTTTATAACAATGTGTTGCCGTCCTTTGATTTAAAGAGCAACCCTCCTAAATGAAACGCAGAATAGCGCCAACATTCAAAAATTTTTTTGAATGTTTATTTTAGTGATTAAAATAATTTATTTTCTATTAAGCCTATTTTGCATTTACGCCCTTAAAAGCGAAGGAGATTTATGACAATCAACCAAGACACAGTAAATGGAAAATGGCTTGAAATTAAAGGTGAAATCCAAAAAGTTTGGGGTCAACTGACTTCGGATGAAATTGAAAAAACAAAAGGTGATGTCAAATCTATTGCCGGATTAGTTCAGCAAAAGTACGGAGAAGGCCAAGAAAAATTTCAAAGCAAATTTTCTGAAATTGTGGATTCGTTCAGTGTAAAAAAAGATGAAGCTTTAAAAACAGTCAAACAAGATTTAAAATCTTAAATCGAAAAGGACAACTGTATGCTTTGGGTTTTAATTATTGGATTTATAGTAGGAGTTGTTGCAAAGTTTTTGATGCCTGGCCGAGGGCCAGGCGGTTTTATTATGACGATTCTTTTGGGAATCGGGGGAGCTTGGCTTGCCAACTGGGCTGGTGAAGCTTTTGGTATTTACACTCACGGTGAGCCTGTTGGTTTTATTGCGGCGGTTTTAGGTGCGATGGCCTTGCTCTTTTTATATCAAATACTTTCTCGCAACATAAAAACAATTTAACAAGGAAAAATAGATGAAATTACTGATCTCAACAATGGTTTTTTTTGGCTTTTTATGTATCGCTCATGCTGAGGAAACTTTGACAGAAAAGACTCAAGTGACAGGGAAATCGATTAAGAGAACTGCTAAAAAAGGGCTTCATCGAACAAAAGAAGCCCTTTGTGGAAAATTGACCGGTGACACTAAAGTGGAATGTCTTGCTAAGCAGGCTCAGAATCGTATGGAAGAAGGTCAAGATGTAGTCCAAGACAAAGCCGTTGAAATTAAAAATAATATTGATTCAGAAAAAAAATAAATTATTTTTATTTGAGTCAAATTAAGAGTTTCATGGGCCAAATTGTCACAGTGTTTTGCTCGGCGGGCGTTTTAAATGAGCTCCTTGATGGGAATCAAATGGCGTCGTTTTTGCTTCATTCTTGAATAGATTCATATCTGTAAAAGATTTTTGAATTCAATAAAGGAAAGTGAAGGTCGCATGCAAAAAGAAACTCCAACTAAACAAAAAGAATTCCATTCACAATTAAATCATGTCGAAGTTCGTCCAGAGGAAAAAATGTGGGCTCTTGTTTATCAGGGGCCGGGAAAACGTCGTTATGAACAAAAAACGAAGCCCTCGCTTCAACAATCGACAGATGTCATATTGAAGATGGTCAAGACGACTATTTGTGGAACGGACCTTCATATTATGAAAGGTGATGTTCCCGAAGTGAAGCCGGGAACAATACTGGGGCATGAAGGAATCGGGATTGTCGAAACTGTTGGAGATGCCGTATCAAATTTTAAACCAGGAGATAAAGTCCTCATTTCTTGCATTACGGCAGATGGACATTGCGAGTATTGTCGACGTGCCATGTATTCACATTGTGAAAATGGTGGTTGGATTTTAGGTCATCTAATAGATGGAACTCAAGCTGAGTACGTTCGAATTCCATTTGCAGATACAAGTCTGTACCCTGTTCCCATTGGAGCTGATGATGAGGCTTTGGCTATGCTCAGCGACATCCTTCCGACTGCTTATGAGTGCGGTGTTTTAAATGGTGAAGTAAAGCCAGGTGATTCTGTCGCAATCATCGGTGCGGGTCCTATCGGACTTGCAACTTTGCTGACTTGCCAACTTTATTCGCCAGCTCAGATTATAGTGGTTGATCTTGATGAATACCGATTGGGCATCGCAAAAAAGTTAGGAGCAACAACCATTTTGAATAGCAAGCAAAGTGATATTGTTGAAAAAATCAGATCCATGACGGATGGAAAAGGTGTTGATGTCGCCATTGAAGCGGTTGGAACGCCAGAAACTTTTGATTATTGTCAAAAGATTATAGCTCCTGGTGGGCATATCGCAAATATTGGTGTTCATGGTAAGAGTGTAGAATTAAAGTTACAGGATTTATGGTCAAAGAATATCACAATCACAACTCGTTTAGTTGATACTGAGTCAACGCCCATGCTTCTTAAAACAGTTCAGTCTGGCAAAATTACACCTCAAGCTTTAATCACCCATCACTTTAAACTAAGTGAGGTGATGAAAGCTTATGATGTTTTCGGAAATGCAGAAAAAGAGCAGGTCCTGAAAGTGATCATAAGTCATGATCAATAATAAAAGGTCGTGAAGTGAGGGTATCAAACTGGTAATTAAGTCCTGACTCAGTTTAAAATCTTCATAATAAGGTGGATTTTTGATTGTCTGACTTGATACCTGGTGCTGTCTTTATTGGACTGAGCTTATGCGTGGGTTTGATTCTGTTTTGGTTATCTCCGCTTCGTCAAAAACAACGAAGTCGGTTATTGGTTCAGTATTTCAATGGAAAATTTCACTTCTTGCTTGCGAACATATCTTTCGACTATCTGGGTGCAAAGTATTGTATCTCTAGAATATCTTCTGGCAGAGGTCTTGACGGTGTTGGTGGAAGTTACCCTGTCTTGTGGTCTTACGTAGAAGACTACCCTCTTATTATAATGGGTCATAAAAATTCAGGAAAATATACTCGTGGAAAATTTTTATATTTACCGCCAACTGAAATCATAAAAGAAAAGGGACTCGAAATCCTAGTCGGTTCAAGGGAAGCTCAGTTTATTGAAAAATTTAAATTGGCATTTGCTGATTTAAATTTTCAGAATGATCTGCGGGATCTTTTTGTAAAGGACTTTCATCACATAACAATTTCCACTGATTGGCATTTATCCAAACTTCAGCTTAAAAAGAAAAATGTTCTTCGCTTCAATGGATTGCCTGAAGAAATTTATCAAAATCCTGAGCTTTTAGAGTCTCAACTGAAATCTTTGAGTCGTATTTGTCATAAACTGAATATTATTGACTCTGGATTTTAAAAATTGAGATTCAATTCTAGATATTCAGATTTTTTCTAAATACTGTTCTAGTTTGTCAAAAGATCCGGTCCAGCCTTGAGTCATTCCGCTTCGCTCGTTGACAAAAGCTGCAATTTCTTCTTTTGTCGCTGAACCATGGGGCTCCCACGTTAAGGTTATTCTTGTCTTATGAAGACTTTCTTCTTCAAAAGTGACCACGGTTAACATTGTTTCTGGCCAAGTAGGTGCCATGGGGTGACGAGATATTTTTTCATTTTCATCACAAAACTGTTGAGTGTAGACAATTCGATTTGGCTTTTCAATTTCTAAATAATTTGTGTTTCCATACATTTTGAAGCCTTCGCCGCTCATTGAGTAGAAAGTGCTTCCGCCTGGTTTTATATCTGATCTCAAAAATTGTAGAGAAGAACCTGTCGGTCCCATCCAGTGAGCAAAATGTTTTGGATTAGTCCACATTTCAAAAATTGTTTTGATATCAGAATCGAAAGTGCGGTTAATAACAAACTGCTCTTTGTTTGTAGACTTTTTAGATAAGTATTCAGCAAGTCGATCCCAAGTTGCATTTCCGCCGGCTTTTTTAATAAATTGACGAGTTTCTTCAGCGGCTTCAGGTGTTGGTAAAGACATCGTCATGTCCATTTTAGTTTTACCTTTTAATTCCGAGAAAATGACAGTCACTCGAAATAGGGGCGGACGATCTTCGTATCCGCCATGATCATAAACTAATCGAGAATATTTTTCGACTTCAAGATAGTGGGTCATATTGGGGTAATTAACTCCATCGGGTCCATGCATCGTGTAGTGCCAGCTTCCTCCGCTGCGAAGGTCCTTACTGTGAGTGGTTATTGTAAAGCCACGAGGACCCCACCAATGGGCTGCTTGTTCGGGATCTGTCCAAGCATCCCATACGATTTTTAAAGCAGCATCATAGATTCTGATTATTTTAAGTTCGTTTGATTTGCTTCGAGATGCCATTTTTTTTGCCTTTCATTTAAATTTAATTTATCAAAGTTAAGAAGAGAAAAAAACTTAAGAAAAAGTAAGCAGCGGCCGGAGCCATCATCAAGAATGAATCTCGTAATCTCAAGCGCACGATTAAAGCAACCAACATCATCACTGACAGCATGAAGGAAGCTAATGATGCAAAAAAGGGAATGTAAAATCCTATTAATAGGCCTAAGCAAGAAGTGACTTGTAGTGCTCCTGTTATTTTACGCCAATGGCCCATTTTATAACGCAAGAATTCTTGCTCGATGTGTGAGGACAGAAAACAACTTGCTCCATAGAACAAAAAAGATAAGATCAAAAACAACTGAATTAAAAAAATTAAATTAATCACCAGTTCTTAGAACACGATATGATAGGGACTGTCAGTTAAAAATAAATCTTCAACAAGAGAGGTTCTCGATGGAGAATTTAGTGTTTGTTCTTCAAATCATTGTTGCATTGGGACTTCTGAATGTGTGGTTGCTGCGTTTTGCTAAAACGACTCAGTATCGTGGTGGCAAAGCTCAAAATCTAAAAGAAGAATTTGCTGCTTACGGCCTACCTTCTTGGTTCATGTATATGATAGGAACTTTAAAAATTGGCTCAGCTCTAGCGCTCTTAGCAGGTTTTTGGCTGCCGCTACTTGTGGCCCCGGCCGCAGGTTTAGTTGTTCTGTTGATGCTGGGCGCTCTTTTTATGCACTTCAAAATTCGAGATCCAATTATCAAATCTGTACCCGCGGCGCTGATGTTGACGATGGGTCTTTTTATAAGCTTAGTTTCGTTTAATTAAAAGCTTGATTCATCAAGAAGGCCATTGCATTTTAAGACATTGATCTAATAACTGATTGAGTCTGAGCGCTTGCTTAAAGTCCTGAATAATAGCTTCTGCAAATTTTGGCGATGAAAAATCTTTAACTGAGATGACTTTATAAACAACAAATTTTTTCAGTTTAATCCAAGCTATATCTTGATGATTTTCGGAAAATCCTCTTGGCGCGCGCGATGAAACGTCTTGCATATGGAAACCATTTTTAAAGCAAGTTCTAAACTGCCTATCAGAAAAAAGTTCATGAAAGGGTGTCGCGTCTTGACTGATGGCTTCGCGCACAAGGCGTGCTTGTTGAGATGTCGGTTGCCAAAGGCCACCTGCGATTAAAATTTTATGGTTTTCATTTGGAAAAAGTCCAAAAAACAAGTGAGGGTTACTTTCAAAACGCGATTTCGACGGTCGAGTCGCGATCATCGAGATCCAGTCTTTGTACTGACTTTGGCCACCAGCAACTTTAAAATCTGGACGCTTGATTCGTGCAAGTCCTTTACTGGGAAAGTGATAGTCTCTGGCAATAGGTTGCAAAGCTGCTTTAACCTGTTCCGCCAAATTAATAAAGGGTCCTCGTAATACGGTTTCGTATTCTTCGATATTACGGTCCAACCACTTGGGACTTTTTTGTTTTCCAGCTTTAACAAGAAAATCGAGAGTTTTTTTTGAAAATTTTTGCGGTTTCATTTTGTTTGCCATCTATTTCCCCTTTGGATTTGTGCATATTAGCAGAAACGAACTTTCATGGGTAGGCTTGAAGGACTGTTTAAAAATTCTTTGGACATGACTTACGATTCGAATGCCATTGAGGGAAACATGCTAACCTTAAAAGAAACCTATTTGGTGATCAACGACGGATTGACCGTCAAAGGGAAATCTTTAAAAGATCACCTAGAAGCTAAAAATCATCATGAAGCCATTCATTTTCTTCTTTATGAATTAGTTGAGCACGACAAAAAACATACGGTCAGTGAGCGGCTGATTCGTTCTCTTCAGCTTGAGTATCTCTTAAACACACTTTCTGGATTAACGCCTATCTTTACTACAAAGATCACGGGCATCCTCACCTTGTTGTGCGAAAAGGTTCAGGGAAACGGCCCGAAGCAGAAGTGAAAGTTCGAATCGATAATTTTGAAGTTCTGGACGGCTTTGGATTTAGCGAAAGAGCCGTGAATGAAATCATTAAGTCTTTACGCCCTTATCAAAAGAGACTTTTGGAGGATTGGTATGAAACGCAAAGCAAGTAAGATGAAGTATGGAAAAGTCGAAGTTCCAGAGAATCCATTTGATCCAAAAACAACAAAGATCAAAGTCACATCTTGGTTTGATGCGGATTTGATTTTGATGTTGAAGGATAAAGCGGATCAAGAAGGTACAAAGTATCAAACTTTGATGAACCATCTTTTGCGCGACGCTGTCATGAAGCACGAAAGCCTTGAGCAAAGGCTTGAAAAAATAGAACGAGCCTTGAAAGTCAAAACTGGTTAAAGAGCCGTGATAAAATACGCCACCATTGAGTTTTGTTTTTTGATTTCAGTTAGATACGTTTTAACGGCATTTAAGCC
>JAOASS010000003.1 GCA_030158485.1 Pseudobdellovibrionaceae bacterium
AAAAAAAATAACGAAAAAGCTTGTGTAACGTACCACATATATCTTTTCGGCATTTTTGAAAAATACTTGATCAAAGTCTACGACTCAAATTCAGACAAAGTTCCATCATGATACATTTTTATTTAAAAAAAAGAAGTGAGCACACTTGATCAAAGCTTATTCAAGCTATCGAAATATTGAAGATTTCAACATTACTCAAATAAAACGCGGCCCTGAAGAGTGTACGTACCTGATACAGAAGTAGGAACTTGTTGAATATTCGTGATTCGACCTTTTAGCGAATAAGAGCCACTTGTTTTAATGTCGCTAAGCCCCTGTCCGTTACTAAATTGATCTTCAGCTAACTTCATTTGAGAATAAACAACTCTAAATTCTTGTTCACTACTTAAATTAAAAAGATTCTCATCTCGAAATTTGAGAGTTTTTGTTTCACCCAGCGCCATTGTGCTAAAAGGGGGTGTTGATGAAAGATCAAGAGTCATTGAAAGCGTGCTGCTGCTACTGCAAAGTTCTGAAATAGAAGTAAAAAAGCCTGTAGGACTTGCTGGCAAAGGATTCCATACTCCCGGTGCAGTATCAGTCAGTTCGTAATCAAAAGACAAATTGGTGGCATTGCAGTCAGCTGTAATCGCAATACTTGAGAGTTCTGATAAACTTTGAATACGAATTTCATTTGAAGTCAGTTTAAAGCTTGTTAAGTTCGATAAAAGCGAAGTTACTTCTGGAGTCGCAACAGAACAAGCGGATAAAAAAATCGTGCTCACGAAGCAGCCGGTGATAGAAAGAAAAAATCGTAATTGATTCCTCACACACTTCTTATCGGTTGTTTGTCTGAGATCTTGACTTCGGACCTGTACAAGGACTTTAAAAATTAAAAATTGTTTTAATTTGAGACAAAAATAATTCTTGCTGACTTCTTGAAATCATGACAACGCTTCGCAGAACCAATGAGTGGTTCTGCGAAGTGTTAAAAAATCTAGTTTGATAGGATCTAAATCACCTAAATTCTCGACACACCGTCACGCCTCATGTACGTGTCAGCTATGACGCCGTTAATGAAACAGTATTGGGATATTAAAGCTTTGCATCCGGATAAGATTCTTTTTTTTCGGATGGGGGATTTCTATGAACTTTTTTTCGAAGATGCCCAAACGGTGGCGCCGCTTTTAGGTATTACTCTCACTTCGCGAAATAAAAAATCATTAGATGAAACACCGATGTGCGGGATGCCCTATCATTCTGTCGCTGCACACTTAAATAAACTTTTAAGTAAAGGTTTTAAGCTTGCGATTTGTGATCAAATTGAAGATCCAAAATTAGCGAAAGGTTTAGTGAAGCGGGGGATTACTCGCGTGCTGACTCCGGGAATGGTTTTTGACGTTGAAACTTTGGAAAGCTCTCGCGCTCACTACTTAAGCAGTTTTGATGAACAAACACTTTCATTTCTCGACATGAGTACAGGGGAAGCTTTTTGGATCGAAAGGTCTGGAAGTGATTTAACGGACATTTCATCTTTGTATTCGAAGTTGGCTGTGGCTGAAGTAGTCCTGACGGAAAAGCAGAAAAAAGAATTTCCTTTAGAACTTATTTTGAGCGTGCATGAAGGTCTTGATTTATCTGTTTCGTGGCCCGATAGCGCCCGTCGACTTTTGTCCTACGTCAAAGAGCTAAACCCTGGAGAATCTTTAAAAGTATTGCGTCCGTTTGAAAAAAGAGAACTTCAATCTCGAATGAAAATATCTTCTACAAGCGCTAGGCATCTGGAACTTTTTGTGAATTCTCGAGGGGACCAAACAGGCACTCTTTTTTCTTGCTTAGATAAAACAAAAACTTCTGCGGGGGCACGAAAACTTAAAAGTTGGATGCAGTTTCCTCTTTTAAATAAAAGTGAATTAACGGTCAGATGGGATCAGATCGATCAGTGGAAGTTGGATTTACCCCGACTAAAAGCCTTTCGTGATCAGCTTTCTCGACTAGGGGATCTTGAAAGAAGATTAACAAAAATGGCTCAACCAAGCGGCAATGCTCGGGATTTGTTAGCTCTTTCTCAAGGTGTTGAAGTGGGTTTACGGGCACTTGAAATGGCGGCTCTTGAATTAAAAGAAAATAAAATTCTTTTGCCTTGGGTACAAAAAACATTGAACGCCCTCACTGAAGAGCCACCTTTACTTCTGAAGCAAGGTGGGTTGATTCGAAAAGGTTATTCTCAAGAATTAGATGAGCTCATACTTTTGACAACAGAAGCGCATACGATTTTAGCGGACTTAGAAGCCCGTGAAAAATCAGCGACCGGGATTTCCTCGCTTAAAGTCAGGTACAATCATGTTTTTGGTTACTATATTGAAATTACGCACACGCACAAAGATAAAGTGCCCCCTCATTATAAACGAAAACAAACTTTGAGCACGGCTGAACGTTTTTATACGGAAGAGCTTATAGAGCTTGAAAAAAAGATTTTATCAGCTGAAACAAAACGAAATGAACTTGAGTATCAGATATTTGAAGACTTAAAGAAAAAGGCTCTTGAATTAGCCGCTCCCATTTCTTGGTTAGCAAATTTACTTTCAGAACTAGACGTGATGAGTTCGCTGGCTTGGTTGGCATTAGAAAAGAGCTTAGTCAGACCCCAGATTTCTTCAGCGGGTGAATTAAGACTACTCAGCAGTCGTCATCCAGTGGTTGAAAATTCTGTTCGAAATCCTTTTGTCCCGAATGATATTATCTTAGACCAGTACGGTTGTTTGCTACTGACGGGCCCCAACATGGCTGGAAAAAGCACCCTGATGAGACAAGTCGCGATTGCTGCGATCATGGCTCAGATGGGATCTTTTGTTGCGGCTAAAGAAGCCACCATTCCACTTTATGATCAGATTTTTACCCGGATCGGCGCGAGTGATCAATTATCTGAAGGTCTTTCGACGTTTATGGTGGAAATGACTGAAACAGCTGAGCTTCTTAAGAACTCGACTTCTTCTTCGCTTGTGATTTTAGACGAAATTGGGCGGGGGACTTCTACCTATGATGGTTTAAGTCTTGCTGAAAGTATTTTAGAATTTCTTTTGGAAAATAAAAAAGGTCAGGTTTTTTTCGCGACTCATTATCACGAGATCACTCGATTAGACGAAAAGTATTCGAATTTACTCAATGCTCATATGAGTGTTGTTGAACGATCGGGGCAGATTCAGTTTTTACACAGTCTTGTGATGAAGCCCGCTGGAAAATCCTACGGCCTTCATGTAGCAAAGCTTGCTGGCGTGCCAGCTCAAGTGATCAAAGCTGCGGAAATGAAATTAAAAAACCTTGAGAAAAAAGCACTGAAAAACAATCTGGCCTTTGAACAACTCGGATTCGAAGAGACTCCAGTTGTGGGTCGAGATTCTGAAACTCAAGCGACAGTTGCCGCTTTGCAAAGTTATTTAGAAAAAATTAAAGATTATAAGCTCTTAGAAAAATCACCTTTTGAAACTCTTCAAGAAGTTCAAAACTGGCAAAAAGACCTGCAAAAATTAATTTAAGACGGGTTGCAATTGATCAAGTCATTTTAAGCTGAAAAAATTCAACTTCAGCCGAGACTTTATTTTTTATTCTGAGTCGTTTGGCGGGTTGAGCCGCTCATGCCGTTGTGGTGGCGCCAATTGTAGTTGGGATCAAGTTTGATTCTGTTGTTCCAGTTTTCCCATTTCTTTTTGGGAAGCTTGTGCATGACTCGACCTTTATCGTCGAAAATATCTGGATCTTTGCCGAAGAGAAAATCACCGATTGTCTTTAATACGCCCATATCTCTTTATAGGCGGGGGTTATTACACATGTCAACGATGTCCTCGCGAGCAATCTTGCGATCAAGTAAGTCACTGATACAACGTTTACCAGCTTTGACGGTGGCTTCGTTTCGATCAGAAGCTTCCACTGTGATTGTGTGAATTGTTTTTCCGCTGGTCACTTGGCTTAAATATTTCAGTTCAAACTTTTGACCCTCGGTTGCGGCCAATGTGATCATCGCCGCAAAAGTAAAAGAAACCATCAGTGTCATTCTTAAAGTTTTCATAAAAGAAAACCTCCTGTTGCTTAATAGTTTTTGCAAGTCAGCTGCCTGTCTCACTTTAAGACACAGAGGCAAGTCTTTGATAAAAGGGAGATATTTGATCTCGAAGTGAGTCGTCTCATTCTGAACTGTTGAAGATGTAGGCTTTTGGCGGGTTCGGGTTAACAGTGTCTTTTTGCAACGAATCAGGCATACTCGGTCGCATCTATGGGCTTAGCTTTTAAACACTTTTTGCCACCTCTTTATCAGCAGATTTTACCCGATGAGCTTTTACGTCTTTCTATTCATGAAACCAAAGCAACTTGTGATAGCTGTATTAAAGTACCTCAGTACCAAGAAGACTTAAAGTGCTGCACTTTTCATCCCTTTTTGCCGAATTATTTAATCGGGCAAATTCTTTTGGACGAAAAATCCAAGCCGTCTTTTATTACTGAAACTTTGCAACATAAGATTTCAAAAAGACAATATGCATTGCCTTTAGGAATAGTGGCGCCGGTTCGCTATCAAGTGGAATTTAATGAACTTAAAAGTCAACATTTTGGTCGGCGGGAAGACTGGCTTTGCCCGTATTATGATCAAACTTTGAATCGTTGCGGGATCTGGCGAAATCGTGGATCTGTTTGTACTACTTTTTATTGTCATAGCTCGAAAGGATCAAAAGGCAAAAATTTTTGGAAAGTCGCTTTGAATTATTTGTCCTACGTTGAAATGGTTTTATGCGAAGAAGCTTTAGTGCATTTGGATTTTTCGCCTCGACAAGTGTCTGATCTATTGGGTTACATTAACCGTTTTGATGGCAAATCGAGCGAACTTAAAACTGATTCCATGAGCCTTAAAACGGCTAAGAATTTGTGGAACGGGTATTTTGATGATCAAGAAAGCTTTTATATAAAATCCTTGGAAGTCGTTAAAAGCTTCGATAGAAAACAGATGAAAGAATCTATGGGTGATTTAGGACTCAATTTGACAGCTCAAATGATGAAGGTCGGGGAAATATGGAAGACTTAAAGACTCCCGAAGAACGAAAAAAAATTCTGATTGAAAGTTGGTCTGGTATTTCGGACTGGGAACAACGTTATAAAAAACTAATTGAGCTTGGCAAAGCGATGCCTCAGTTTCCCGAAGAATTTAAAACGGAAGAAAATAAAGTCCGAGGTTGTCAGTCCCAAGTCTGGATTAAAACGAATAAAAACTCGGATGGTCTTATTTCTTTTCAGGGTGATAGCGATGCTTTGATCGTCAAGGGTCTTGTCGCTCTTGTAACTCAAATTTATTCCCAAGCAAAACCAGAAGATATCTTAAAAACTCCGCCGGACTTTGTAAAGTCCCTGGGTTTTGAAACTCATTTAAGCCCCAGTCGTACCAACGGACTTTATTCCATGATCAAACGAATCATGATGGACGCCTATAACTTGAGGTAAAAGGTACATAAGGTGTGACGAGGCTTTGAATTGATTTTGAAAAATCAAAATTAAGTGAGGTCTTGATTTCGTCCATGTCAAATTCCTGATGTGGACAAAATTTTTATAATTTGTTTTCCTAAATAAACGCACCAACGGTTTACAAAAAAATTGTTTTTCAAGGATGAAAAACAAAAAAGGAAATTAATAAATGAAATGGATTTCATTTTTTCTACTGACTTCTTTGATGTTTTTAAATTCAGCGTTCAGTGTTTACAAGCCAAAAGTCATTTACGGGAAAGATCATCGGGCTGATCTGTATCAGATTGAAGACCAGGTTGTCGCAAAAGTTTCAAGAAGTACGGCGGCCATGGTACCCAAATCTATTTTGACAAAAATTGGAACCATTTATCAAATGACCAGCGGACTTTTTGGTCGTGATAACAGACTGTGTTCAACGGAGCTTTTTTACAATCAACCGAATGCGGCAGTCTGTTCCGCTTTTTTAGTGGGTCCGGATCTTTTAGCGACAGCGGGGCACTGTATTTCAACTGAAGATTGCGACCGTCGAGCTTTCATTTTTAACTACTCAATGAAAAATGAAGTGGAGATGCCAACTCAAGCTCTAGAAGAAGATGTCTATTTTTGTAAAGCAGTGATCAAAAGAGAACTCACAAGTCAGCAAGACTACTCACTAGTTCAGCTGGATCGTCCTGTTCGTGGCCATGATATTTTAAAACTGGCTCAAGCAGAAGTCCAAGTGAATGATCCCTTGCTGGTCGTCGGTCATCCATCAGGACTTCCGACTAAAGTTGCAGGTGGTGCTCAAGTTCGTTCGCAAAAACCAGGCTACTTTGTTGCGAATCTTGATACTTACGGGGGCAATTCAGGTTCGGCAGTTTTCAATGCAGAAACTTTAGAAGTAACAGGAATACTTGTCCGCGGAGAGCAGGACTTCGTTTATGACCGCGCCAGGAAATGTTATAAATCAAATCAGTGCTCAGATTCTGGTTGTCGCGGTGAGGATGTGACAAATATTAGTTATATTTCCCAAGCTCTGGCGACAACTTACTTAGAATAAAGCGACTACGTAATTACAAATAAGTAAAATAGTTATCTGATTTATTTTCCACGATTTGAAGATCCAAATTACAGAGTCGCATGCACTTTTGAAGTATCATCGTGGTCATCAAGTTCATTTAAAAACTCTTCCACATCTTTTTGTTGAGTCGGATCAAGAGTCGTTGGGTTGTTGGGTTTATAAGAAAGTTCTGCTGTTAGAATTTTCCAACCCCGCCCAATAAGGGCAGTTTGAATGCTTGCAAGTGCTTCTTGAGATCCATAAAAAACATAAGATTCGTTAGTTTCAGTATTTTTTTCGACTTCGTCGGCACCGGTTTCGATGGCTTCTTCGTCAGGATCAAAACTTCCAGTTTTGATTGCATCAATCATCGCAACATGTTTAAACATCCAAAGTGTCGAGCCAGATTCACCCATATTTCCGCTGTGGCTTTTAAAAATACTTCTGATGTCAGCTGCTGTTCGATTACGATTATCAGTTTGGCATTCGACCAAGACTCCCACGCCATGGGGCCCGTAGCCTTCATAAGTGAGTTCTTCGATAATTTTCCCGTCATCTAAAAGCCCGGCACCTTTTTTGATCGCACGATCGATTGTGTCGTTAGGGCAAGAACCCTTTTTAGCATTATCAATTGCTAAACGAAGACGAGCATTCATAATAGGATCGGCTCCACCAGCTTTTGCTGCGACTTGGATTTCGCGAGCGAGTTTTGTGAAGACCAAGCCCTTTTTTTGAGCATTGGCAACTTTAAGAGGATTTTTCCATGACTTTCCCATAATGGAAGAAGTATTCCAAAAGTGAGGAGCTTTGTCCATGATTGAGAATGCCCATACCAACGCTTTGTTGATCTGCGACGTTCGAAAAAAAATCGAAGCTTTGCCTGATAGTCTTCAGCGGGCTTGGAAAAATGAGCCCGAAGCTTTGCAGATCCCTGTCGTCGCGCCTGGTCGAGATCTTTTAGTTTTAGACAAAGGAAAAAGAAGCAGCACAAAAAAGGGTTTTTCTTCTGCAGAAGGCCAAGCTCGACTGCTTCATGATTTAGCGAATATCGAATTGCAAGCGATGGAACTTTGTTATCGAAGTTATATTGAATATCCCCAAGCGCCTCAAGAATTCAGAGAACAAATGGCTGATCTTGCGCTGGCGGAATCCAAGCATTTAGAACTTTGTTTGAATCAGCTGGAGCTTTTGGGTTTTAAGTGGGGCGATTGGCCTGTGTATTTAAGTCTTTGGAAAGCCGTTTCGGTTGAAGATTCACTTCTGGATCGGTTGTTGATTGTGCACCGCTATTTAGAAGCCAGTGGACTTGATGCGGGAGTCAGTCTTCTTAAAAAGCTGGCTCAGGCAAAAGCCCCGGGATTAGAAAAAGTAGTCAGAAAAATAACCGAAGAAGAAGTAGGACATGTGGCTTTTGGTAGTTATTGGTATCAAAAAATTTGTAAACAGCAGAAGTTAGATCCAGATCAAGACTTTAAAAATCGGATGCTGAATCTAAGTGCTCAATTGCCGAAGCGTTTTGAAGTGATCGATTTCGAGATCCGAAAAAAAGCAGGTTTTACGGATCTCGAAATTCAAGCAGCCAGAGAAATTCAAAGTCGTTTTTAAAGTTTTAAGATTTCAAACTTTACTTCGTTTAAAACTTGATTTCCATTAGCTGGCATTTCCAAAAGGACTTCGACTGAATAAGTCGCTCCTTTTTCAAGAGCCACGATGTCAAGACTGATTTTGTCTTTTGCTTGGGCCGAGAAATCAAATGATTGAACAAGAACAGGTTGGTTCATCACGATTTTAAAGAGTTTTGCTTTAATATTGGCGGCCATTGCAAAATCAATATTCAATGTTGTTGAAAGTCCGCCCGCATGAGCTGTTAAAGGTGAGAATTCAGCTTTCGTGATAAGGTTATTGTTCTGAGTCGCACACGGATTGATTTGAGAATCTGGTAACTCAAAATTGTTAGCATCAATAACTTTCCAGCCATCAGCAACGAGATCTCTCCAAAGAGTGCCTTCCGAACTATCAGTTGGGTTCCAGAAGCTGGTGCGGCTTGTAACCCCGCAATGTTTGTAGCCAGCGTTGGAAGCAACTGCAACTTTACGCCAAACTAAAACGTTCGCAATTTCCGTGCGCGGGCCTTGGTTGTAGTAATAGGTTAAAGGAATTTTTGAAGTTTTATTTAAACTAACAGGTTGAGCTGCGCACTTCATTCTCGTAGAATGGGCGCCGTCATTATTGATAATTTCAGGCTGAACGCCGTTACTGTCAGGTGCTCCTAAGAAAACTCGACTTCCATCATCTGAAATAGAGGCGATTTCGTATTCACCTTCCAGGTCAGTCGCACTTAACTTTAAAAGACTTTTCATTTTTAAAGCAAACCACTCAATCAGTTTATTTCCTTGAGTGTCTTTTAAAACAGTTCCGTCAGAAAGACCAAAACCTTGATCAAACAATCGAGTCGGAACATTGACTTGAGAAAGAAAAAGGGGAGTTGATGTTTTAATAAACTCACTTTGATCACTGAAGTAAGTCAGCACGCCGTAAGCATTTTTTTGAGTAGCTGATAAACCAAGAGTTGGGTCTACATAACGGAGTTCCGCTTTCAGCCCTCCCTTCACGTCGCCGCCATTCATATTACCAAAAGGTTCACAAATAAATTTGCTTGAGGGAAGAAGCTTAACAGCGAAAACATCACTTGGATTATCAATTGGTGGTTCCGGAGTGGGGGGAGTTGAAGTCGGATTTTCAAGAGTCGGAATTGTGTTGGCAATAGATCCTGGTTGCCCACAGTTTTGGAACATAAAAAGAATCAGAATAGAAGCAAACGCCAAGCTGACGTAACGATAAATATATTTCACTGTATTCCCCCAATGGACAGACTTTAGGATAAACAGATTTTTTTAAAATAGCGAGTGGGGCTTTGTTTTTTCTCGAAATGAGACTGGACTTCGGTAAGCTTAACTCAAATGAGCCCATTTTTAAAATAACTTGGCGCCTATTTCAGGCGTTTCAAAAAGCTCTAAGTTGATCAGCTTAAATGAAACATTTTTTTTCATTTGGGTTTCAAAGTAATCGAGGATCACTTCTGTTGTCGGGATTTTATTTTCAAACTCTGGAATCACGAAATTAAGATGTTCATGGTCGACTTTACTGACAATAGATTCAACTTGTTTTCTGAGTTCAACAATATCGTTGAGCGAAGGGACAACCCATTCAGATTTTAGTAAGTAATTATGTCCGTGCCCGAATTCAGTGAAACAGCGGCCAAATACTTCACGATTTTTTTCTTTCGACCAAAGGGGCTGGTTATAAAAATGAGCGGCACTAAATTCAGATTCCAGAATCACAGTTTTCAAAGAAGATTAATTCCACCGTCGACATGAAGAATAGCTCCAGTGGTCCAAGCTGAATGTTCGCTCGCTAAAAAATAAATTGACTGAGCAATTTCATCGGGCCTGCCAACTCGGCCTAGGGGTTGAGCGTTTTGCATTTGCAAAATTGCGCCCGGTGGGTGAATTGGGGTGTCGACAATGCCGGCAGCTACGCAATTGACGCGAATTCCGTGGGGTGCCCCTTCCAGAGCCAGGCTTTGGGTCCAGGAAACTTGTGCCGCTTTCATGGCAGAATAAGCTCCGGTGCCAGCAGTGGGTCTGATTCCTAACGTCGAAGAAACGTTCACGATAGAGCCTTTTTTATTTTGGACAAAAGAGGGCCATAAAGCTTTTGTTAACCTAACGGCTCCTAAGATATGAATTTGGAATTGAGCCGTCCATTCTTCATCAGTTTGCTGCTCAAAAGGTTTATAAGTGAAAGTTCCAGCATTATTGATGATAATTTCCACATTTTTATTAGTAGAAAGAATTTGTCGGGCAGCATTTGCAACTTCTTCAGCGCGAGTTAGATCGCAAACAATCGAAGTGGCATCACCACATTCCAAGTGAGTGATTCGTAATTTGCGAGAATCTCGACCTAATAAAAAGACGTGGTAGTTTTGCCGTGCAAAAGCCAAAGCCGTTGCCCGCCCAATTCCCGATCCTGCCCCCGTAATCACCACTGATTTCATAAAGGTGACAGGTACATGAGGCGTGACGACGTGTCAAAATTAAAAGTCAATATCAGGTTATGACGTGGGGCTGAAGCTTGTTTTTTAGCATTTCAAGCGTATTAAAAGCGATTGGGCAAACAAAGACATTACTCAAGACTCGGCCTATTGTTGCAATAAAATTGCCTTTATCTAAATAAGGATAGTTTCGGCAAAGCTGGGGCCTGCTTTTGTAAACAGAGCACCGATTGCTTTTTAAAAAAGGACAAGGCTTTTGTTTAAAAACAAAGTCTCCATCAGTGTCTTTTTTCATATATTTCTTTTTGAAATCCAAAGTCTGCATTTCTAAATGGTTAGCAAGTTCGTGAACGTCCCGGTAATCAGGAGCTACAACTAAAGCTTTGCAGCAGTTTGCACATTGAGTGCAATCGATTCCAGCCGCGACTGTAGTTGAAATTTGTCTGACGATTTCATCCATTTCGATTGGATCTTGAGTTTTAAGCCACTGCGAAAATTCGAAATGTGTTCTGGATTTTTTTTGGGCAAGAGATTCAATTTTTTTTAAATCTGTTACAAAATTGAATGGTTCAAGAGGGCTGGTGAGAGCTTCCATCAAGATTATGTTTGAATTGAATGAAATTCTTGTCAACTGGAAATAATCCCACTTAAGTGGACCCATTCGGAATCACTTAAGTGGGGCCTTTTTTATTTAAGCTGCTTTTTTCTGAGAAGCGACGAACTGGTAGTATTTTTTATCGAAATCTTGTGCTTTTGCACCTTCTTTTGTAATCAAGCCGGCTTTGAACCAAGCAAAATGTTCATCACAAAAACCCGCTTTCGAAGATTTCGATTTGCAACCTTCTGCGTGGCAACGATAATCATCCATCGAGATGACTTTGCCAGGCACTTGAGTTTGAACTTTTGGTGATGAGGAAGGGGCTTGTTTCTCGTTTTTTTTGTCTGCCATTTTGGCTCCTTTAATTTAAGCGGATCTTTGTCCAGCTAGACTAGACTTCGACATATCTGAACCAAAGCTTGAATGATTTTTGAGATTTATTAAAAACTTCGAATTGTTTTACATCTTGTCTCAGTTTGGGACACTTTTTACGGCACAGCTTGTAGCTCACTTAAATCTAAGTGATTCAGCTCATTCAGTCGCCAGCCTTTCCACCGAGGGCTTACCATAGCGGCAAAATGAATTTTTCCGGTGGGAATAAGGACAAATGAATCCATTAAAATTCGCAGCGCTTGAGAACATATTTTTTTTGATTTTTGAGCAGAGCTTGTCGCTAGTTTTGCAAGTGTTGCATCATAAGCTTTATTTTTAAATCCAAGATAGTTATCGGGGTTTTGAGATATAAAATTTTGTAGGACATGATAGCAAGTTGGAACTTCTAAGTTAAGACCTTTACGAAATAAAGGTGGAGGCTTTGATTCTATCAGATTTTGAAAAATTTTATTTTCTAAAGGCTGCAGGCTGATATTGATCTGAAGGTTTTTTTTCCACTGGCTTTGAAGCCACTCAGCCAGTCTTCGGTGATCGTCTCCTCCTCCAGTTGAATAAACAAAAGACAAATTAAGAGAAGAATTTTTTTTATTCGATTGTAGATTTGTTTTTTTTTGAGAATAACAAATCGGGGTACTTAATTGATCCGACAAACCTGTACAGCCGATTTGCCCTGGGGACTTAAACAAATTTTGAAGTTCAGAAAAAGAAAGAGATTCAGCTAAGCTTCGGCGCAATTGAAATTGATTTTTGAGCTCAGGGCCAAAAGCGATGGAATCAAACCTTAAAACAGAGTACCAGTAAAAATCAGGTCGTTTTTCAAGGCCTGCAATTTGAGCAGTCGGGACTCGTCTTAAAAAATCAAGTTGGTTTCGTTCGTAAGCTTTGACAGCTAGGTTTTCTTCAAAAATTTGGAAGTCAATTTGGGGTCTGGAATTTTTTTTATAATATTGTAAGTTTGGAGACAAAAGAACGTGTTGGTTATTCTGATCGGAAAGCTGATAAGGGCCGCTGAAGACGTCTTTTCTGTACTGACCATTTGGCAGGGGAACAAAAAGGGGACTCATTAAAAAAAGATTATTATCAATAGAAATTGTTTTCCAGGTGATTTCAAAAGTTTGGGAATCAATAAGTTTAACACCCAGCTCATCGGGGGGTTTTTTTTGACTGAAAACTTCGCTGGCGTTTTCAATATTGAACAAAAGATCAGCTCGCGGGGCAGGTAAAGTTAAAATTCGCCGAGCACTTAAAACAAAATCTAAAGCTGTGATTGCAGATCCATCGCTCCACTTAAGGCCTCGTTTGATTTTACATTTCCAAATCAGGTTTTTTTTAAGACAAGACTCGCCAAGCTCTGGAACATAAGATTTTTTATTATCATAAACATAAAAATTTCGATAAAGCTGCTGGTTTAAAAAATTACCAGAAGTCGATCTGAGTTTGTGAGGATCCAAAACTTTCGGAATTTCCGTTTGGCTCAGCTTAAAGACAGGATTTTCTTTTCCGAAACTCTTCGCTTGGAATGAAAAAATCATCCAAGCGGCGAAGAAAAGCTTCATATTCCCAGTTCGATTTTCGCGATAGTCTGAAGTTGCATATTGGAAGTACCTTCGTAGATTTGGCCAATTTTAGCATCACGCCAAAATTTTTCCACTGGGTATTCTTTTGTGAATCCATTTCCTCCGAAAAGATCGACTGCCATGGAAGTAATTTTTTCTGCCGCTTTGGAAGCGTAAAGTTTAGCCATCGCGGCACTTTCAATAAAATCTTGACCCGAATCTTTTAATCGGGCGGCATTGTAAACCATCAAGCGGGCTGCTTCTAATTCAGTTCTCATTTGAGCTAATTGAAATTGCACACCTTGAAAGCTCGCAATCGATTTACCAAATTGTTCTCGGGACTTGGTGTAATTTAAGGCCGCTTCATAAGCGCCCTGAGCAATACCTAACATCTGCGCGCCAATTCCAATTCGACCTTCATTCAGAGTTTCAATCGCAATTTTATAACCTTTTCCGACTTCACCCAAAACGTTCGAAGCAGGTACTTCGCAGTTATTAAAAAGAAGTTCAGTTGTGGAAGATGCGCGGATGCCCAACTTGTCTTCTTTTTTCCCAATCGTAAATCCTGGCATTCCTTTTTCAACAATAAAAGCTGTGATTCCTTTATAACCTTTGGTGCTATCAATATTAGCAAATACGATGAAGACATTCGCTTCTTTGCCGTTTGTGATCCAAAGTTTTGATCCATTTAATACGAATTTTTCGCCTTTTGCTTCAGCACGAGTTTTTAAAGCAAAAGCATCAGAGCCCGAGCCACTTTCAGAAAGCGCATAAGCGCCGACCCATTCAGTCGCCATTTTCGGTAAGTACTTTTCTTGTAAAGCTGGAGTTCCCCATTTTAAAAAAGCATTAGTCACTAAAGTATTCTGTACGTCCATCAAAACACTGATTGAAGCATCGACTCGGGCGAGTTCTTCAACTGCCAAACAAGCCATCGTAAAAGTGGAACCGGCGCCACCAAATTTTTCTGGAGATTCGACTCCCATTAAACCCATTTCAAATAATTTTTTAACCAATTGAGGATTCATTTCCGCTTTATGATCCATTTCTTGGACGAGAGGTTTAATCTCGTTTTCGGCAAAGCTGCGGACGGCATCTCGGAATTGAATTTCATCTTCAGATAATTGTGTGAGTGCAGGTCTCATTTAGGAATCCTCCTGAGGATCAAAAAAAATATTCTCTTAAGTCAGAAGATTTAATTACAGGAAGCGTGACAACGCGTCAACTTGCTATCAAATCTCTATAGGGTCAGCGTCAAATTCGAAGCTTTCAGATGAGTGTTTTTTAAAGAAGCTTGGCAAATTCAGAGTCCTCTCGTTACAATCAAAAAATGGATTTAATTGAAATTGGTTCTAAACTTGCGCTCTTTTTTGTTCCTTTTTTATTTGCTCTTTGTGTTCATGAATACGCTCACGGTCTGGTGGCCAAGTGGCGTGGTGATAAAACAGCAGAAGCAATGGGACGTTTGACTTTAAACCCTCTGGCACATGCCGATCCCATCGGCACTTTTGCTTTGCCGATTGCCTCGATTGTTTTTAGTATTCCCATTTTTTTCGGTTGGGCCAAGCCCGTACCTGTTGATATTCGGCAGCTTAAGAATCCACGGGCTGATATGTTCTGGATTGCTTTAGCAGGTCCCTTGTCAAATGTGATCATGGCTCTGATCGGGGCCGCCGTCATGGGAATTGTGCTGCATACTGTGCCGGCTTTAGGAAGCAGTGTCGCTTTTGCCAAAATGCTTAATTACTTTATTTTGATTAATTTATTTTTAGCCGTTTTCAATTTGATTCCTCTTCACCCGCTTGATGGTGGAAAAGTAATAGCGCGCTTTTTGCCGCGCCATTGGAATCACTGGTTAGAACAAAATGAGAATATGACGGGTCTCATTTTAATGGTGTTAGTGATTTCAGGCGCCTTAGGCGTTCTCAGGGGCCCTGTTCTTTATATTCATTCAATTTTAACAAGTTGGATTTAGTTTTTTCGAGCGACTAGTCCGATTGCTTGATAAACTTGAGCCAAAGTTTTTTGGGCTCGAGCTTGAGCCCGTTCGGCACCGGATTTCATCAGTTCATCTAAGTAGTCTTGATTTTTTATCAAATCATCATATTGAGCTCGAACGGGTTTAAGCGTTTCAATGACGACTTCAGCTAAGTCCACTTTGAGATGTCCATACATTTTTCCAACATAAGCTTGTTCGAGTTCCGAAATTGTTCGGCCTGTGAGAGCAGAATAAAGAGTGAGTAAATTAGAAACACCGGGTTTGTTTTCTTCATCAAATTGAATTTCAGTTCCAGAATCTGTTGCAGCGGATTTTATTTTTTTCTCAATTTTTTTGGGGTCTTCAATGATAGAGACAAAGTTTTTTTCGTTGTCATCGGATTTAGACATTTTTTTCAAAGGATCTTGTAAAGACATAATTCGTGCGCCCACTTTTCCAATATGAGCTTCGGGCATTTTAAAGATATCTTTTTGATAAGCTCTTTCAAAAAAACCGACAATATCCCGGCATAATTCCAAATGCTGTCTTTGATCTTCACCAACAGGAACTAAATCAGCTTGGTAAAGTAAAATATCAGCAGCCATTAAAACCGGGTAAGTAAACAGGCCCGCGTTGATATTTTTAATATTTTTTTCAGCTTTTTCTTTAAACTGCGTCATACGGTTCAAATAACCCATGGGAGTTAAGCAAGTCAGAATCCAATTCAGTTCGGTGTGTTCGTGAACATGAGATTGCACAAAAATCACATTTTTTTTGGGATCTAGCCCCAATGCTAAGTACTGGGCAAAAAAACTATAAATTCGATTTTTAAGAACAGAAGGATCTTGTGTTGTTGTCAGGGCATGGAGGTCTGCAAGGAAATACAAACAATCATACTGATCTTGTAGTTGTTTCCAGTTGTGAATAGCACCAATGTAATTTCCTAAAGTCAAATCGCCAGTGACAGTGCTTCCGCTCAAAATTGTTTTTTTCATCACTTCTGAATATAATCACTTCAAGTTGTTTTTCGCAAGTGAGCAGGTAAACTGCTGAAGTCTTAGTCAGAAGTTTGAAATTCGGTTGACTGCCCGTGACATAAGCTGCGCGAAAAACCTTGTAACTTTCAAGGCGTTCATGAAATTGTTAAAGCTATGAGTTATCATATTCAACTTCCGCGATTTGAAGGTCCACTTGATTTGCTTCTTTATCTGATCAGAAAAGAAGAAATGAATATTATGGAAATTGAAATCCATAAAATCACAGCTCAGTATTTAGAATTTATTCAACTCATGAAAGAACTCGATTTGGAAGTCGCAGGCGAATTTGTCGCGATGGCAGCGACTTTATTGCAAATTAAATCAAAGCTTTTATTGCCGACTTATAACGAACAAGGCGAAGTCATTGAAACAGAAGATCCTAGGAAAGAATTAGTTCAAAGACTTTTAGAGTACGAAAAGTACAAAGAAGCGGCGAAAGCTTTGTTAGACCGACCCTGGTTAGGCCGGGATATTTGGACCCGTGGAGTTCGTGAAAAACTAGGGGACGTGGAAGAAGAAATTGTTCTTGAAGACAATGCTCTGTTTTCATTAATCTCGATGTATCGTGGTGTTTTAAGACTGGCTAAGAAAAAAATCCATCAAGTCGCGGCGAAAACGCAAAGTATTTCCAGCCGAATTATGGAATTAAAAAAGTATCTAGTTGTCGGTCAGAAAATCAGCTTCTTTTCAATTATCGAAGGGGCTGAAGACATGCTCCGCCAAAAACTCATCACTTTTTTATCTTTATTAGAATTAGGAAAATTAGGTTTTGCGACGCTTTATCAAACCGATGTTTATCAAGATATTTGGGTTGAAACAACTCGTCCGATTGAAAACGATGTGCTTTCCAGCGTTGAAGAATACGATAAAATTCATTCGGATCAAGCGGCTGATGATTTGTTTATGAAAGCAGAAGCGGCTCAGAATAATAATCAAGTTATTGAAGATGAAGAATTTATTATGAAGGAATCTTACCAGGAAGTATCTGAAGAAGAAGAATCTTTGTTTGTGACTGAAGAAGTGGCCAGTGATGAAGAAATTCTTCAAGCAGAAAACGAATTAAAAGAAAATAAAATTGATTTTGATCATTCAGGGGAAACAAATGTCTGAAGAAAAAGAATTTGAAGAAGTGGACGCAGAAGAAATCATATTAGAAGAAGAATTGGAAGCGTCGCCGTTTTCAGATGACCAACCCGAAGAAGAATCAGAAGAAGATTTACTGGCGGTTGTTGAAGAATTAGAAGCAGCTGAAATTTCAATTGAAGGATCAGAACTGGATAGTTTTGAGTCCGCTGCGATTGAAGAAGTCGAATTTATTGAAGACGAACATGCTGAAAGTATTATTGAAAGCCTTCTATTTGCTTCTGATAAATCAGTTAGCATTCCCACACTAAGGGAACTTTTTAAAGGAACTAATATTTCTCGTGATCATATTAAACGTATTATTGAACGTTTAAGTGTTGAATATGCGGGTGCAAAACGGGGCGTGGTTTTAGAAGAAGTATCTGGTGGATTTCAGTTGCGCACAAAAGTTGATAATATGAAATTCTTAAGACGACTTCTTCGGGGCCGATCCTTTAAGCTCTCGGGGCCAGCTTTAGAAGTTCTTTCAATTGTGGCTTATAAACAGCCTGTGATTAAAGCTGAAATTGATGATATTCGCGGCGTTGAATCCGGTCATTTGCTTCGAGCTTTAATGGAAAAAGGGCTGGTGAATTTTGAAGGGAAAAGCGAACTTCCAGGTCGTCCGATGCAATATGCAACGACTCGAAAATTTTTAGAAATCTTTGGCCTTCGTAATTTAAAAGAACTTCCCACTCTTTCTCAAATTGACGAACTCTTGCCAGAAGGAATTGGGGCAGAAGAAGAAAAGAAAGAAACGCTTTCTCAGGTAACTGATTCGATGGCTCAAGCGATCCATTCATCTTACTCTGATGGTGAAGAAGAATTGGAAAAAATCCAAGCCGAGCTTTTAACTGTGGATACGACAACTTCCTTTTTTGAAGAAGAAAAGAAACGGATTAAAGAAGAAGAAAAGCGTCAAAAAGCCCAAGATATCCGGGAAGCTGTTGCTGTTGGTGAAGCGGTTGAAACCAAAGATCTGCGTTGGCTTGCAAAGTATGAAGCTGAACAAGCGGCTTTAGTAGCAACTCCCGTTCCTGTGGAAGTTTCATTTGAAACAACAGACGCTCAAGTCACTTCAGAATCGCTTGTTGAAGTCAGTGACCAAGAAAGTTGATTTTTACTGTTTGATTAAGTTGGTTGAAATCACTTTAAAAGGTGGTCGTATTTGTAAGCCTTGTGAATCGATGACAACCAACTGGGCCGTTAAATTGTAAGATCCGTTTGGTGCGCCCTGAAGACTGACAGGAAAATAAAATTTACCCTGATTGCATCTTGCAGTAAATCCTGATGGAAAAAAATTTGTTACTTGTGAACCGTTATAAGTGACTCGAACATCAAAATAATTTTGAGGGTAGACAGAGGCATAGCAGTCGCCTGAAACTTCAGCAAAACTGTTTCCAGCTGCCATCATGTTATTAACTGGCGTGCTCAGTAAAATTTTAGTTTCTGATTCGTCGGGGATTCCCTGGGCACAGCTTTTTTGCGGGCAATCAGTCAAGGCGACGGCATCTGTGATCAGGTCGCCTTCCAGTGAGCTCGTGCAAGACATTTGGAAGCTGGATAAAATAATAAGTAGAATAGAATATTTAAAAAAGAATTGGTTCATTATTTCTACCCCCCGGCACACACAAATCTATAAAAAGAAATAGTTTCACAATTGAAACTTTAAACTTCTTCTAGTTCTAGTACTATCTTATCGGTGAAGTCGCCCTTTTGATAAGGGTGTGAATCAAAATAGGACAATTTTTTTAAATTAAGTGTCCTGATTCGGGACACTCCGGTGTTGCGTTGCAGAACCTCAGTGAGCGCGTTTTTGTCTGACAAAACTAGGTTTGCGGTCAGCGGGAATCGGGGACTCTTCAAACTCGTTCAGTGTCAGGCCTAAACCGGACTGAACGAGTCGGGCTTTAAATGCAGGGTGCCCAACGATTTCATAAAAAGCTTTCCAAGATAATTTTCGGTCCGGTGAATTTGTAGGAACGGAAAGTCCCCAAACATCCAAATCAGAAAGTGACGAGCTCAGGCTTTTCCAAAAAAGTGCTAAATAAACTTTTTCCCAATCCTGCTTTCTAAAATCCGCAGCCAAAAAAGAAAAAAGTGGAACCCTGATTCGGGCTTTTTCCAAAAGCGAAACTTGATTGAGCTGTTGCATTCTTTTATGTTCGATCAGAAGTAAATGAGCCCCATGGCCCGTAACTGTTTTAATTTCCCAATCTGTAGGCTCATCGATCACGATAATATTAAGATTCCAATCTTGGAATTTGAGGTCTTTAAAAATTTTGGCTAAATCATCTGACTCTGTATACAGAATCACATTTTGAGCATCACTTTCCCAAATACGGAAGGATCCAGAGGGTGAAGTCGAGCCTAGATAAAATCCCCAAGTTCCTAAAATCAAGAGGAACAGAGTCCAACTTAAAAACTCCAAAGGAATTTTTTTAAATCCTTCGGAGTTTAAAGTTTTTAAAGAAAATAAAAGCTTTTTAAAAAGCCTCGTCAAAACTAACCTGGCCCGTGACTCCGACTTGATAAGCTGAAACTCTTCTTTCAAAGAAATTGGTCAGCTCTTGCGCGTCTTGTAGTTCCATAAAGCCGAAGGGATTTTTAACATTGTAGCGGGGAGTGATGCTCAAGCTTTCAAGTCTCATGTCGGCCACGTATTCTAAGTACTGTCGCATATCTTTAATTGAAAGTCCTGCGACTCCCATTTGCAAAATATCTTCAGCAAAAGCCATTTCGCATTCAATCGCTTCTTCGATCATTTGTGTGATCATTTCATTCATTTGTTCATTAAAAAGTTCGGGTTCTTCTGTTCGAGCAACACGGATCACTTCAGATGCAAAAGCAATGTGCATGCTTTCGTCTCTGAAAACCCAATTGGTTCCTGCTGCTAATCCCGCAAGAAGTCCTTTGGATCTTAAAAAGTAAACGTAAGCAAAAGCCGCAAAGAAAAACAGTCCTTCAATACAAGTGGCAAAACAAGCCATGTTCATAATGAATCGACGGCGATCTTCTAAAGTATTTAATTCGTTCAGTTCGTTAATTGAATCCATCCACTTAAAGCAAAACTGGGCCTTTTTTTGGATCGAAGGAATATTTTCAATAGCCGAAAAAGCTTTTGCCCTTTCATCTGGATGCGGGATGTAATTGTCTAATAGTGTAAGATAAAATTGAACGTGCAAAGCTTCTTCGTAAAGTTGGCGACTTAAATAAAGTCGAGCTTCAGGTGAATTAACGTGTTTATAAAGATTAAGAACAAGATTGTTCCCAACAATTGAATCACCAGTTGCAAAAAAAGCCACCAAGCGCGCGATTAAATGTTTTTCACTTGGGGACAGTTTTTGATTTAAGTCGACAAGGTCTGTTGAGAAATCAACTTCATCAACAGTCCAAGTATTTTTAATCCCGTTTTTATACATTTCGAAAAAAATAGGATATTTCATAGGTCTTAAAGTGAGATTAAATCCAGGGCTGAGTATCATAATATTTTTTAATCCTTTCTTTTATTGGCAAGCTTCGCAAGCTTCAGGGTTATCAAGACTGCAAGCAATGACTTCGCTTTCAGAATATTGTTTTTGAGGCGAAGCGGGATCAATCGATGAGTTCATCAAAGCTTGGGCTGAAATTGTAGGAGCACTAGTTGTTTCTTTAGTTGAAGCTTTAACTGTTGTTTTTGCGATGGAAGTCGCAGGTCGACCACGTAGGTAATAAGTAGTTTTAATTCCATTTTTCCAAGCATACATGTACATGCTTGAAAGTTTTCCGATTGTGGGCGATTCGATGAAAAGATTTAAACTTTGGGATTGATCAATAAAGGCCCCGCGCCCAGCAGCCATATCAATCAAAGCTTTCATCGGAACTTCCCAAACTGTTCGGAATAAGTTTCTGATATCAGCAGGAATTGTTGCGATATCTTGAATTGAACCTTCAGCGAGCTTGATATCCGTTCGTAATTCTTCAGTCCACATACCAAGAGCTTTGAGTTCTGTGACTAAATATTTATTAATCTGCAAAAATTCACCAGAAAGGGTTTCTCTTTTAAACAAGTTGCTAATTTGAGGCTCTGTTGCTTCATAACAGCCGACGATGCTCGCAATAGTCGCGGTAGGAGCAATCGCAAGCAGTAAAGAATTACGTAAACCTGTTTTTAAAATCTTTTCACGCAAAGCTGTCCAGCGTTTTTCGTCGGCGGGTTTAACTCCCCACAGGTCAAACTGCAAAAGCCCTTTTGCTGCTTTTGTTTCTTTAAAATTTAAATGAGGCCCCTGTTTTTCTGCTAATTCAGCACTTGTGACAAGGGCGTTGTAGTAGATTTCTTCTTGGATTTGAGAAGAAAGCATTTTGGCTTTTTCTGAATCAAAAGGAAGTCTGAGCTGAAAAAAAGCATCTTGTAGACCCATAATTCCAAGGCCTACGGGTCTCCACTTTTTATTGGAAGTTTCAGCTGAACCGATCGGGTAGAAGTTAATATCAACAACACGGTCTAAGTATTTAACAGCCGTTCGGACAGTGCGCGCCAGTTTTTCAAAATCAAATGCGCCGTTCGTAATATGTCTTCCTAAGTTCACAGAACCGAGATTGCAAACAGCTGTTTCTTTGTCGTTTGTGACTTCAAGAATTTCAGTGCACAAGTTTGATAAGTGAATGACATTTTGTGGTTCGCCTGTTTGGTTTGATTTGATATTGGAAGCATCTTTAAAAGTCATCCAACCATTTCCAGTTTGAGCCAATGTTTTCATCATTCGCTGGTAAAGATCTCGGGCTGGAATCTGTTTGATATAAATTTTTTGTGCTTCGGCTTCTGTGTAAGCTTTTTCGAAAGCTTCTCCGTATAAGTCAACCAATTCAGGGACTCGGCGTGGGTCGAATAAGGACCACATTTGATCAGATTCAACACGCTTCATAAATAAGTCAGGTACCCAGTTTGCTAAATTGATATTGTGAGTGCGCTTGGCTTCGTCGCCTGTGTTATCCCGAAGTTCTAAAAACTCTTCAACATCAGCGTGCCAAGTTTCAAGATAAATACAAGCTGCCCCTTTACGTTTTCCACCTTGATTAACGGCGGCCACGGAAGAGTCTAAAGTTTTAAGCCAAGGAATAATTCCATTTGAATGGCCGTTGGTTCCTTTAATTAAAGATCCACGGGATCTGACTCGAGAATACGCTACCCCGATCCCGCCCGCAAATTTAGAAAGCAAAGCAATATCCGTGTACTTGTCATAAATAGATTTAAGGTCATCAAGAGGGGAATCAAGTAGGTAACAAGAACTCATTTGCGGTCTTAAAGTTCCTGAATTAAAAAGAGTCGGAGTTGAGGGCATGTAGTCATGAGAAGAAATTAAACGATAAAACTCAATGGCTTCTTCAACTTGAGTCGAAAGACCACAAGCCACCCGCATAAAGAAATACTGAGGAGTTTCAAAAACCTGACGCGAAGTGGGGTTTTTTAAAAGATAACGATCATAGATTGTTCGTAAACCAAAGTATTCAAAACGATCCGTGCGATAAGGTTCGATAGCCGCGCACAAAGCCGCTTTATGGGTTTGCACAAACTGATAGAGCGATTCGCTTAAAAGCCCATTTTTAAAACCATAAGTAACACTGTCAGCAAAAGACCCCAATTTTTGGCTTCGAACTTCTTCATCAATGTAAGTTGCCAGCAAGCGAGCCGCAAGCTTCGAGTATTCCGGTTCTTCGCCAATCAAAAGCGAAGCTGTTTGGATACAAAGATTATCAAGCTCTTTCGTTGTCGCACCATCATACAAGCCCGAAATAGCTTTAGTGGCCACCCGCAAAGGGTCGACCATGCGCAAACCCTGACAAAGATGAGTCACGCGTTCTACAATTTTAGTTACGTCAACGGGCTCAAGAGAGCCGTCTCTTTTTCGAACGCGCATCGTGTGTGCTTGGTTATTCATATCGGGCGATAAGTTTGTCCCGTAGACAGTTCCGTTGCTTGTTGTGTTATTCGAAGTTGAAAATCCGTTTTCGATGTGGCTCATCGACTAACCCCTCTTAAATCATCTTGAAGTCCCGCTCTTCCCCACGAAGAACGGGAACAAATTTGTTCCACGACTTGTTCATCCTGTCGAGCTTAAAAATTTCAGAAACAATTTCTGACTTTTTATTTTCGAGCAGCTGCACAAATCTTAAAAATTCTAAACTCATTTTACTTGGATCTTGAGAAGCGGCACTCCGCCGACGAAAGTCCAGCTTTAGCTGGATATTCTGCTCTTGAAAAACTCATGATAAGTTTTCAAGAAACCCTTTTTGTTCCTCCCTGATCCAGGCTTTCGCTCTATATCTAGTGGTCCGATTCGGGGGCCTTGTCCATAAGGCCTATTCATCTCTTGAATCAAGATTGACCATAAATTTTCTCTAAATCAACACTGAATCTTCAAACTGGACTCATTTTTCTTATTTTTTTTGGATGCTGCTTATCATTTGAGCAAGTCATTTCGGTCGCTTGACAAAACTTAAATGGAATTTTTTTAAGCAACAAAGCCTTCAAACTAAGCATTAATTAACAGTGAAAGTATGAGAGTCATCACTCATTCATGTATCTTAAGACTTTGTGCAAGGTAGAACTGATTCTAAGAAGAGCATATCAGATTGTTTCACTTTCTTAAATTGATGAAAGAGTGACTTCTTAAATTGAAGTTGATCAGACTGACAGAAATTGTTTCCCTTGAAAAGCTTGATGCTGATTGAGCCAGTCAATTAAAAACTGATGAGTGCCCATTTTATGGCCTGTCCAAGCGGGTGCGATCAGTTCATTTTTTCTTGAAGCATGAGCCGCTAATCGATGAATGTAAATTCGAGGCGATAAGTGTTCTAAGAATATTTGTAAGCGCTGAGCATACTGATCTTTTTCGATAGGCGTAAATTTTCCCTGGGCGTATAAATGTTCAAGCCCTGTGTCTTTGAGAACATGCACATGATGAAGTTTAATATTTGTAATCGGTAGATCATTACAAATGCGGGCTGTTTCAATCATTTGTTGGTCGGTTTCCCCAGGCCAGCCAAACATTAAGTGAATTCCTAAATCCACAGCTGTTTTTTTTGAGATTTGCTCAATTGCTTTAAAAGATTGAAGACGATCGTGGCCCCGTTTCATGTAGATAAGTTGATCATCAAAAAAACTTTGGACTCCAAGTTCAACTGCAACAAAAGATTTTTGATGGTATTCATTCCAAAGCTCAAGAACAGCTTTGGATAAACAATCGGGTCTGGTGCCAACAACAAGGCCGCGGATTCCGTCAAAAGAAAGGGCGATATCAAAATGCGTTCGTAGGCTTTGAAGTTTCGTAAAAGTATTGGTGTAAGCTTGAAAATAAACTAAAAAATCCTGAGCTTTAAATTTATTTTGGATATGGGTTTTGTATTTCTCGATCTGTGCGTGAAGCGGCAAATCAAAAGCTTCAGAGCGGGCGGCGGAGCCCCAAACATCGCAGAATAAACAAGTTTCCATGCCCCGTAAACCTTCACGGTTCGGGCAAGTTTCGACAACGGCCACAGGAACTTTGTAGACTTTGCGTCCAAAAAGCTTCTTGTAATGGGCTGAAATCGGGTTAAAAGGAAGGCCTAACCAATCAGTTTTCATCAAGAACTGATTTGCATAAGAAACAATTAGGATGTCAATCAAAGCATGAATGAAAATCCAAATGAAACCCAAGTTTTTCAGGAAATGGGTTTTGAAATTGAAAAGACAAAAGATAATTCTCCGACTTTAAGAATGCTGAACGGCACGGATCGGGGCGGGGAAAGTATGCATCACACGGGTGGGGCTTTTTCAGAAACTTGTTTGATTTATGGGCAAGCTTTTCAAAAAGGTTTTCAAGTAAACCCCGATCCTCAAATTGTATCTTTGGGCTTAGGCTTGGGTTACGTGGAAGTTTTAGCTGTAGTTTACTCAATGCGATATCCAGGTTCGCGGCCCGTAATTTATTCCTATGAAACAGTGGATGGTTTGAAAACACATTTTAAAGAATTTTATGAAGAAGGAAAAGCTTCAACTCAGTTTGCAAAGACTTACCAGTGGATTTTAAAGCAAATGGCTGAAACTTATGGTTTCAAAACGCAAGATATTCAGTTGCAAGTTCAAAAAGCTTTCAAAGAAAATCGGTTGCAGTTGTTGGGGAATTTTACAGCGGAAATGAACAGTCTTAAGTCCTTCGATATTTTTTGTTACGATGCTTACAGTAAAAAAACCAGCCCCGAATTATGGAATGAAGCTTTAATGACAGAACTGTTTTCTAAAGGTTCGAAAACCAGCTGTGTCAGTTCCTACGCCAGCAACGGGGTTTTAAAAAGATCTTTAGTTGCGGCTGGATACCAAGTCGAAGTTTTAGAAGGTTTTCAAGGAAAAAGAAACCGTACTTGGGCTTACCGTCCCCATTAAATTTTCGCCTGACTGAATTTTTGAGTGTAAGAAATAACAAGTGAATTAAATTCTATTGGTAAATTGACGAAGCGAAGTCCCCAAGAGCTTTCATTTTGCACATAAAGAGCTTCGCAAGTGCAGTTGAAGGGCAGGGGCAGTTGCGGACTTTCGATATAGCCTTTTACTTTATCTCCCACGGATAAATTCTGAGCCTCTAATACTCCGATTCCGCCTTCACTAATGCTAGTCAGTAAAGATTCGTATTTGGCGCCCTCTTTTTCATAAACAAAAACACCTGAAATGGGGACTCGCAAATGATCACGTCGAGTAATGCCCACTTCTTCAACAAGAGTCGGGTAAGTGTAAATACTTTTCCAATCAGAGCTTTCGTTTTCTTGCAGAAGTAAAACGTCTCCCGGATGAGGGTGAGCTTTCAGAAGTTGAATGAGTTGATCATAAATGAAAGGCCCGGCTTCAAAATCTCCTTGCTTGACTCGCCATTGAGGAATCATATCAGCTTGAAGGCTTGTCAGGACTCCTTGAAGTTCATTCAAAGTTTTTTTCCATTCTTCGACAGTCACCCATTCGGCTAAACCTTGCCCCCAAACTAGACCTGAAGAGTTCAGTTCGGAAAGCTTTTGAACTTCAGAATCCACAAAAGGACCTTGAACTTCATTATTAATCATAAAAAACCATTTTTTTGCGACAACCATTGAAACCTATTTTGAGAGCAAGTGGGCTTTGAGGACAAGTCATCTTAAAAACAGGACGTTGCGTTAGGTCGAGACTGAGCTCCTGAGGTAAATCCATGACTCGAGCGTCGGATATCTTTAGTATCTAAAACAGCATGGCAGTGACTTCATCATCCACATCTCATCCTGGTTTTTCTGATTCCGAAAAATCGCGACAAACCACTAACCAATTTTTAGCTTTATCTTTGGGGGCTTTAGGTGTGGTTTTTGGTGATATTGGAACAAGCCCTCTTTACGCTTTCAGAGAGTGTTTTATCAACGAAGCGGGAATTATTTTAAGTCCCGAAAATGTCTTAGGTGTTTTGTCGCTTATTTTTTGGACCATTACTTTAGTTGTTTCAATTAAGTATATGATTTTTGTGATGCGAGCCGATAATCGTGGTGAAGGGGGAATTCTTTCCCTGATGGCTCTGGCTTTGCGAGCTTCGAAAGTCGAAGTTGAAAGAAAGTCAAAAAGAAAACTGGCTTTACTTGTGATCGGTGTTTTCGGAGCAGCCCTGCTTTATGGAGACGGAATTATCACCCCGGCAATTTCAGTTTTATCTGCAGTCGAAGGGCTGAAATTCGTCACGCCAGTTTTTGAGTCTTATGTGATTCCGATCACAATCTTTATCATGAACGCACTTTTTTTAGTGCAGCGTTTTGGAACGGGAAAAATTGGAAAAGTGTTTGGTCCGCTGATTTTATTTTGGTTTGTGGTCTTAGGAATTTTAGGAATCCGCGGGATTTTAATGGCTCCGGAAGTCTGGCATGCCATTGACCCACGTTTTGCTTTTCGCTTTATCGTTGAAAATGGTTTTCATTCTTTGGTTGTAATTGGCGCTGTCTTTCTAGTGGTCACGGGTGGTGAAGCTCTTTACGCCGACATGGGTCACTTTGGTCGAAAGCCCATTCGTTTTGCTTGGTACACTGTCGCCATGCCGGGCTTGATACTTAATTACTTCGGTCAAGGTGCGCTGGTGATGACGGACCCCGAAGCAATTTCAAATCCTTTTTATCTTCTGGCTCCGAAGTGGGCTTTGATTCCACTTGTGATCTTAAGCACGTTAGCCACAATTACAGCAGCTCAAGCTTTGATTTCAGGGGCCTTTTCGATTACTCGGCAAGCAATCCAGTTGGGTCTTTGCCCTAGGCTTACAATTGTTCACACTTCGAGTCGCGAAGAAGGACAGATTTATGTGCCCTTCGTGAATTGGAGTTTATTTGTGGGTGTGATTTGGCTGGTGTTGACTTTTAAAAGTTCAAGCCAAATTGCTTCAGCTTACGGGATCGCAGTGACGGGAACCATGGTGATCACGACTTTACTTGCGATCGTTGTCGCCCGTCAAAAATGGCAGTGGTCAGCTCTAAAAGTCGGTTTAATTTTCATTCCCTTTCTATTTATTGATCTCGGATTTCTAGGAGCAAATTTGATGAAAATTCATCACGGCGGTTGGGTGCCGCTCGTGATTGGCGGAGTCATTTTTACGCTCATGACAACTTGGCAAAAAGGGCGAAAAATTCTTTACAAGAAATTGAAAGAAAGATCCGTGAGCATCGAAGATTTTTGTCAGCTTTTACTGCGTCAGCCGCCCATTCGCATTTCAGGCACAGCGGTTTACATGGCCGGGGACCCGTGGGGCGTTCCCGTTCCCATGCTTCATAATTTGAAGCACAATAAAGTTTTACACGAAAGAATTGCGATTTTAACGATTCAAACAAAAGGCGTTCCGTCTGTGCCCAAAGAAAATCGAGTCGAAGTGCAAGAAATTATTCCCAATTTTTACCGCATTATTGTTTCCTACGGCTTTATGGAAACTCCGAAAATGAAGCATATTTTAGATGCTTGCCGCGAACGTGATTTGCATTTCAAAGTATTTGAAACCACTTTTGTTTTAGGTCGTGAAACCATTCTTCCGAGTTCAAAACCCAGTATGCCATTGTGGCAAGAAAAGATTTTTGCACTGATGTCCCGAAACGCACAACGGCCGACAGCATTCTTTCGGATTCCACCGAATCAAGTGATCGAAGTAGGAATTCAAGTCGAGATTTAAGCTTCTGATGAGGTTTGGGATATCTGTAGTTCCCTTTATTTAATTTGCGCTAATTGTCACACTGTTAGAATAATAACAGGCGAAATTATATTCATGATCGACTATCTTAAGCCCGTACTTTTAATGCCGAAGGAGTTTTTAAATGAAATCAATTTTAGTTTTTTTAGTTTTAATTTTGGGTTCAAGTTTCGCTTCAGCCAAAACCGCTTCAAGCCAAAGCATAACACTTGTGTGCACAGGAACCAAGGTTTGGGTTCGAGTATGGGAGCAGCAGAATTCATTAAGAACAGAACAGTACTTGATGGCGACAGCAAATTATTTAGGCGAAGCTTCAAGCAGTATGGGTAATCTCTTCGGCCCTGAAGTGCTAAATGATAAAAATAATCAAAATATTAAAAGCTTACCAGAGTTTAAAAAAATCAAAGTCGGTGTTGGATTTGAACCCTGGTACAAGAAATTTACTTTAGATTTAAAAAATATGACTTTCACCTATGAAAAAGGCGGGCAAACTGTGCTCATGGATAAACTGGTGAAATGTCAAATAATGTAAAAATAACATCCAGTCTTTTTTCAAAAAAAGAGCTTTCATTTTTTCGAGGAGTTTTTAAATGAAATCAATATTGATGCTCGCACTTAACAACCATCGATGGCATTTGAGATCTCAAAACTTCTTCATCCCGCGACTGATCCACTTTACAAACAAGTGCCTGAAAATTTTAAAGACAACCAGTACGAAGGTTTTTCTCAAGTTGTTTTACCAAATGGTCAAATTGAAGAACTTGAGTTGCATTTAATAAAAGCGTTATCGAGTCAGTATCAGGTCAAGTTTTACGCAGTTAGAACTTATGAACAATCGAAAGCGGGCATAAGTTCTTATAATACACTTCGCATGATGAATGGAAAACTTTACGGTCAAGTCAAAATTAAAACCTGTGAAATAAAGTCCCAACTGAATTAAGAAATGAAGTTCTAGGCTATCCGATGAGTGGTATGAATCAAGACTCATTTTGAAGCTTTGTTTGACCTGTGACAAGGACTTTAAGTAATCTAGAGGTTCTTATGGTTGAATCAGTTGCTTTAGTCCTTCAGGAAATTTTCGATTCAGAGCATCTGGTTTTAGATGCTCTGAAAATTTCACTGATCACAAATAATTGCGTTCCTGTCAGTCATATTCCCGCCTGTGTTGTTTACCCTGTCAATAAAGAGCAAATCCAAAAAACATTGATTTTAGCAAATCAGTCTGGAATAGGTGTTTGGGTTGTGAGTCGGGGAAAAAATTGGGGTTATGGCTCAAAATCTCCTCATTATCAGGGCGGAATCCTGATGGTTCTTGAAAAAATGAATCGGATTTTAGAAGTAAATGAAACTTTAGGTTATGCTGTCATCGAAGCAGGGGTGAGTTACGCCGAACTAAATGATTATTTAAAAAAGATAAAAAGTCGTCTTTGGATAGATCCAACGGGTTCGACTGAAAGTGGAAGTGTCATCGGGAATGCGCTAGATAAGGGGCGAGGGATAACTCCGTACGCTGATCATTTTGGTCACTTGTGTGGTTTGGAAGTAATTTTGCCAACAGGTGAAATTTTAAAACCTGATGGGGGTGCTGATCATTATCAAGCACGTTACAGTTACCGTTGGGGATTGGGTCCGGTTTTAAGTGGTCTTTTCGTTCAATCTAACTTAGGCGTGGTCATTTCAAGTGGAATTTGGCTAATGCCCAAGCCTGAAAAATACGAATTTATGACTTTTGAATACACTTCTGATAGTAATAAATTTCCCGCATTTTTGGACACATTCAGAGAACTTATGTTTAAGGGGCAGATGACCGCCTTTCCCCATATTGCGAATGACTATGCCATGCTTTGTATTGTGGATCAGCACCCCAAAAAAGGTCTGGCGCTGTCAGATCTCGAAATTCAAGATTGGCGAAAACGTCACGGAGTTTCAAATTGGACTTTTGGGTGCGGTCTATACGGCGATCGTTCACAAGTGAAAAACCAAAAAAATAAAATTAAAAAAGCTCTCAAGCCTTTTGGAGTTGTTCACTATATTAATTTTTTTTACAGCCAAGGACTTTTCGATATTTATAGAAAGAAAATCTTTTCAAAATTTGCACAATTTTTTTTAAGGAAGTCTGAAGCGGTTGTGGAAACTCTTGATTGGGCTCATCAACTTTATCAAGGAAACCCCACTGATTTTTTTGTGAAGCAAGCTTATTGTTTGCAAGCTCAAAAACCAGCGGGTGTGGCTTTAGCGGATGAAGATGAATGTGGTGTGATTTGGGTTGGTCCCATTCTTCCGTTTGAAGGCAAAAGAATTCAAGATTTTTTAATAGAAGCAAAAGATATTTTTAAACAACATCAGTTTGATTTTTTTGCAGAAGTAATGCCGACAAGTCCTCGGTCCGTAATTATTTTAATGGGAATTTTTTATGATAAAAAAAATCCTCAAAGAACCGAACAAGCTTTAAATTGGTTTAAAGAATTTCATTTATTTTGCGACCAAAAAGGTTACCCACCTTACCGTGAAACATTAATGGGGCTTGATCAGTTGTTTCAAGAAAATCCTCAGTATTTAAAAACGATTCAAAAAATCAAAACTGCGTTGGATCCAAAAGGAATTTTTTCAAAAGGACGGACCGGTAAAACAGATCCGAACCCGTGAGCTTAGAAATTTTATCTTTTAATTCTTTTTGTCGCCAGCATCCACTGATAACAATCTTTTAGCATTTCATCTAAGCTCGAAGGTTCATAGCCTAATTCATGAATGGCTTTGGACGAATCTGAAAAAACATTGTAACAAAGAATTTGAGCTGAATGTGGATCAAGAGTTGAATTTCGACCCAAAAGCTTTGAAATCCAATATTCTGAATTGCCATAGAATTTAAAAATTGGAGTTGGAAGTTTCCACTTCGGTGCGGGACGATTTAAAATCTGAGCAATTTTTATTGCAACATTCAGCCAATATTCATCTGGACCGCCTAAAATATAATGTTGACCTAAGCCTCCTTTGTGAAAAGCGGATAAGTGGGCTTCGGCTACTTTTTTTGCATGACAAACACTGCCGCCGCCCGGAGGTGCAAATGGCAAAGGAAGGCCCCGTTCGATTTCCAAAAACATTTTAGACCAAGTAACTTTATCAAAAGCTCCAAAAATAGCAGACGGGTGCAAAAAGACAGCATCAAGACCCTGAGCAATTCCACGTTCAACTTCAAGATCTGCTAATCTTTTTGAATGAAGATAAGTGTCATCAGTAGAATGATTAGGTGGAGTTTGTTCATTAAACTTCGGAGTCGATAGAAAATCAAATGTCAAAACTGTGGAAGTATGAATGAAGCGCTTGATGTTTTTTTCTAAGCAAACATTGACCACATTTCGAGTTCCGATTTGGTTGATATCATACCGTGAATTTTCTTGCCCATGTGACACTGGCCCCACAGAGCCTGCAACGTGAAAGACAGCATCAATTTCTTGTGGGATGTTTTTGCGAAGTGAATCGACGTCCATTATATCGCCAATAGCTAAAGTCATTTTCTGACATTTTTTGAGCTCTGTTAAATCAGAAGCGGGCCTGTGAAGCGCTATAATTTCCCAACCAGCACGGTCCAGGACTTGAATTAAATGGGTGCCAACAAAACCTGTCGAGCCGGTGATAAAAGCTTTCATATTTCAGGATTCTTTCGGTTAAATTCAATTCCAACATCCGTTAATTGAAGGTTTAATTCTTGAAGACTTTGTAAAACCGTAGGTTTTACAAATAAACCAGTTTGAGCGGTGTATTCTAAAAATTCAAAAATTGGTTGCCAATCTGATTTTTGCGCTTTGCCTTCTCGAATCATGCGACAAAATTCGAACTCAAAACTACCAAATCCTAGTTTGTGAATATCGACGACTCCTAACAAAGGAATCAATTGATGATTTGTCACAATCGGGCTTTGTTTTTGAGGGTTCATCAAGCCCCACTGAACCACTTCATTTTTGATTTGGTCTTCTTCTAAATCCCAAGCATAAAGTGGAAACAGAAGTCGAGCCACTGATAGGCTGTCTAAGTGACTTCCATGCCACCACATTTTGATTTCTTCCTGAGAGAAAATATCTTTTAATAAAATCCCAGCCGTTTCGGTTCGGTCAGAAAGTTCACGAGCTCGAGGTGATTCGAAGCTTTCCAGATGAAGTCCGTTTTGCACCTGGTACTTTGAATAGCCACAAAGTATCAAAGGTATTTTTTTTTCAAAAGCCAGTTTTCGGGCACTATCAAGCATGAATTCGCCGTCACTAAAATCGACTGTTCCGTAGCTACCTTGTGAATTCAAATGCGTAATCGCGTAACGAAAAAGTTTGATGTAAAAACTTTTTTTAGGAGTTACAAAAACATGATCGATTCCCAGTCGGGGAATTAATCCAGCGATATTTTCTTTTGCAACCACGCTCATGAAGCCATTATCTATTGTAAATGAAAGAAGCCGCAGTCCTGGATATTCATTTTGTATTCTACGAATCATATAAGTGCTGTCTTTTCCTCCGCTAAAAAGAACCAGGGCATCATAATCATTTTTTCCAACTCCCTGGTAAGACTGCAAAATTTCATTTAATTCAGATGTTTCTTTCGTTTTTCGTGGGTTTGATTCTTGAAGACGAGAAAATGAGACGGGAGTCAGATTTTTTTCGCACAACTGACAGATTTTTTTCGAATTCAAGGAAATCATTTCTTCGGAGCCAGCACAATTGAGGCACCGGCGTGAGATTTTATTTTTTGCAAATAACCGGTGCCAAGGCCAAATTGTTCGGACGTAGAATTCAAAAAGTTTTGCAGCTCTTAAGGCTTCTGACTTTCGGGTCATTTTTTTAATCCTGAGTTGTGAGTCTTATGCTTCAAACAGTTCTTTAATTTGTTGTTTTGTATTCATGCCGTCTTCAAAACCCATTTCAATCAGTTCTGTTGTGAATTCTTTTTCAAAAAGTAAGTAAGAAACGATTTCGCTCGCTTCTTCGATTGTGCCCAGATTTTTTAATAAAAATCGAATCAGCTTGGGTAAATATTTACTTTTTCGAGCCGCGACTAGGCCGATATCTTGAGAAGGACAAATCCAAACGAAATCAACGCTTTTATAGGGAACTGTGGATTTCTTTTCTTTTGGAATCCAGTTGACCATTTCGTTTACTTTTTTCATGCGTTCTACATCGAGATCAACGCCATCAAGTAAAATAGAATTCAATAAAACGTTCAGTACTCGACCAGTGCTAGGCGGTCTTTTATTTTGCATCACGTGGTGATCATACGCAGTTAAGTTTTGTGACCGGACCCCGATAATCACTAATTTCCTGGCGCCTAAATAAATGCTGGGGCTGCACGGATGTGTATTTCTAACGCAGCCATCGCCAAAATATCGACCGTCCACTTGAACTGGCGGAAACAGAAGCGGGATCGCAGAGGAAGCCATAATATGTTCAGAACGAATCGGGGTTTTTTCGCTGACTTTACGGGACTTTTGCCAATCAGGTGTATCGGCTTGAGTTTGAACGAAAGTGACAGCTGTGGAATCTTTGTAATCAAGAGCTGTTACTGCTAAAGCTTTTAAGTGTCGGTGTTCAAAGTTTCGAGCCAATTTTGAAAAATCCATATGATCTTCAATCAGTTTTTTTAAAGGAGTGGTGTCAAGCAAAGCTCGAGTTGTTCCAGGGTTAGCGCTTAAGCTTCCAAAGGAAAGCTCACCCATCCACTGAAGTCCTATTTTTCCAAGGCTTAAAGCATCTGTGCGAAAAATTTGATCTGAAGTGAGCCCACTCCAAAGATCAACTAGACCTTTAGAGGCACGAGTAAAGTCATCACACTGAGCCGCTAAATAAGAAGAACTAATGGCCCCCGCACTGACTCCAGAATAAATTGAAAAAGGGTGATCAATTTTCCACTCTTCTAAAAGAGTAGCCAAAGCGCGAATCACGCCGACTTGATAAGCTCCACGAGCACCACCGCCTGAAAGTACTAAACCGTAATCAAATCCCATCTCTAAATCTTGGATGTGTTGGGGCATGGCCGTCAATTTGTTTGACGGTGAAGTCCCTTAAAAGTCACAATCAACCTAAGCAAAAGCCTAGTCATTTGCCAGTTGGTCTTGGGCTTGCAAATACACAGTTGTTGCTGAAAGTTTTTTTGAATGGAGAGGAACTTATTTTTATGAAAAGTCGTTTAAAATACTCAGGATTAACTTGTTTACTTCTGATGTTTTTAGTCACTTTTTCAAGTGGTTGTCAGGAAGCGAAAAAGCCTGAAAAAATAAAATCAGAGTACATCACAGAACAAGAAAAAAATGAAGCTGCAAAAAAAGCGGAAGAAGAAAAGCAAAAAAACAATGCTCGATATAGAAAAATGAGCATTGAACTTCGCAAATTTGACATTGCTGTGTTAAATGAAATGAAAGTTGTGACTCGGTCTTTTCTTAATTTGAATGGAACAGTTCAAAATTTTATTTTCTCCCTGAATTTAGATGACTCTTTAAAAGAGCAATCTGATCTTCAAGATAAAACTTCTGAAATTCGTAACCAGTTTCCGTTACATTATTTAGAAATTGAAGCTTACAAATTTAAAAAGGGCTCTGTTTCTTTAATGGCCTTAGAATATCGTTTTATGCGATTTGAAAAAAACACTTCAGAAAGCAGCAGCCAGTTTGTTGTTCTGATTCTGGACAAATCGTTAGGTTCAAAAGCTTTGTTGAAGTCCCAGTTCGAATTTCCCTCTCAGTCTGACCTAAAATCTTGGGCTCAAGAAGCGAGCTCTTCGGTTCTGGAGGCACCATGAGTATTTCTGTGAGTCGCTTACTCAGTCTTATTTTTGTTTTAGTATTTAGCTTTTTTCATTTGGCCTGCTCGGGCTTAGAAGAAGAGCAAGTGATACCAATCAAAAAATATGGTGGCGGCGCGGGTGGTGGGGCCCAGAAGCCGGATCAAAAAGCAAGTGATCAAGCTTTAAAAGACGAAGTCCTGCTCACTTTTCAGACATTAGACTCTAAAGTTATTTCTTTGAATGAAAAAGTCGTTGTTCTTAAGTCAGAACTCAAAGTGAATAAAAAGCTCGAACTTCCTTGGCGCAGTGTCTTCAAAATTAAAATCGGTGATTCCCAAGATCTTGAGTTGCCTGAAGACTTTGGTTTAATCGATTTTAAATTAGGTCTCAAAGTCCGTGCTGATCGAATTAAAAAAGATCAGAACAAAAACGATGCAGGTTACTTAGTTTTGTCATACCAGCTGGGTCGTGTCACAGATTCTGAAGATCAAACTAAAAAATCTTTGACGATGGTGCTTATAGATCTCAACAAGTGGAAAACTTCGAAAGCTGTTTTGATAACTGAAGTCATTTACCCGATTCCTGAAGATTTTAATTTTCAAAAGTGGGTTGATAAGCAGCTTAAAGAGCTTTAATGTCTTTCTCATATGTTTTTAATTGATATACTTCTCAATCTCGATCAGCACTTACTCAACTTAGCTCAAACTTTAGGTCCTTGGCTGTACTGGGCCCTTTTTTTCGTGATTTTTGCGGAAACAGGGCTTGTGGTCATGCCTTTTTTGCCTGGCGATTCTTTGCTTTTTGCAGTGGGTGCGATTTGCGCATTACCTGATTCTCCGATTCATCCTTTCACAACAAGTTTACTTTTGATTGCGGCGGCTTTTTTAGGTGACAACGTTAACTACCGCGTCGGCATGTGGGTTGGTCCCCGGGCTTTCGCCAATGAAAAGTCTTTGTGGTTGAATCCTAAAAACTTGGCAAAAACCCATGCTTTCTTTGATCGCTACGGGTCTTTTGCCATCTTCTTAGGTCGCTTTGCTCCGATCATTCGAACATTCGCACCTTTTGTGGCGGGTATGGGTAAAATGAATTACCAAAAGTTTTTGTTTAATAGCTTTTTTGGCTCTGTGGTTTGGATCAATCTTTTTCTCTATGCGGGCTACTTTTTTGGAAACTTGGCCTTTGTAAAAAAGAATTTCCACTATGTAATCCTTGCAGTGATTGGACTCAGTCTGCTGCCTATGGTGATCGGTGTTCTTAAACGAAACGCCGCAGCACAAAAGTAAATCAAGCCGAATTGCCACTGGACAACATGGTCTAGTACTTGCTCTATTACTCAATCAGGGATTATTTGACACCATTTTAAGGGGGGTTTTTTGAAAACTTTGATCATAGCAGTTCTTGCTTTAAGCTTTTTAGCCCAGGCACAAACGACGACAACAACAACAACCACAACCACGTCACAACAAACTGGAGAGTCCGCTGCGAAGATCCAAGATCTTCAAAAGAAAGACGAACAGATGAAGGACACGGATCAGGAAATCACGAATAATAGAATGCGTGCTGATATGGGTTCAAAATCTCGTTTTTCTTTAAGAAGCTCAGTGAACTACTACGGTGGTACTGTTCAAAAAGCTTTTTCTGAAGCTCGCCCTAATATCACAGAAGGGCCGAATGCTGACAGCCGATCTTACTTATCGGGTGATTTGGCTTTGAAATACAGAACAACGGATCGCACCAGTTTAAACGTGGGCACCGGCGTTCGCGTGATTACTCCGTTTCACAGAACTTTGGATGAGGCTTCAAATTCAAACACAGCAAGTGCTCCAAGAAGCCGACGCGCGAAGCTTTCAAGTGTGTCTAATCCTTATATTGAATTCAACTATGCCGGGAAAGTGGCGGGAATTCAAAACTTCGCACAACTCACAGCGACTTATGCAAGTGAAGATTTCGACCGTAACGTTGTGGGTTTAACGGGTAGTATTGCACTTTCTGACCAGCTTATTTACGAATATGGCAGTTCTTCATTCGGTTTGGCTGCAACTTATGCTCAAAATACTTATAAAAACTCAAGCAGCAGTTACCTTGATTTAAGTGGTGAATCACAAACTCGTGAAGATATCGGTGTTTATGCTGTTCCATTTTATGAATATGCATTCAACGATAAGTACAACTTCCGAACAGTTTTTAACTGGGTTAATTTCACAAAAGAAGTGGGCTCAAATGCATTCCGTCACTTAATTCCACAGCAATCTATGGGTCTTGGAATTTCAATGACTCGGGATGTGTTTTTGTACCCGAACATTCAGTTTATTCCACAGGACATTCGTGCGGACCGCACAAATGTAGCGCTTTCTGCTAATATCAATTTATTCTAATTTTTTTGAAATTTAAAAAAATTGTTTAAAAGTAAAAGCCCTCCAAAAGAGGGCTTTTACTTTTTTAAAACTTAAGTCAGACTTAAAACAAATCAATCAGCTTTGTCCTGAGAGGATGTTTTAAATCGGAACTTTGTTTTGTCGGCTAGGGCTCACTTTTATTTTTTTAGTTTACTTTCATCAAGCATCAGCGCAAGCGTTGGAAGCTCAATCTGATCAAGAATCAGAATCGTCTTTAAATTCAAATCCAATTTGGGAATATGGTATCGGATTGGGTTTTGCTTATTTTGAAGATTACCCAGCAGCAGGTCAGTATTCGCAGTTTATGATTCCCATTCCCACATTTCAGTACCGCGGTCGCATTTTAAGGGCCGATGACCGAGAAGGGGCTAAAGCTTATCTTTGGAAGCGGGGGCCTTGGACTTTAGAAATTGCGGGATCAGGAACGCCGCCCTTGGATTCGGATGATAATCAGAATCGCCAAGGAATGAAAGACTTGCCTTTGATTTTAGCTTTGGGACCCGAGCTTGTTTATCAAATGAATCCTAACTTACAAGTTAGCACCGGTATTTTTCAAGCAATCGAAGTTGATTTTAATGATCCCAACCTTTCAGGAATTTTAACAGAATTGAAATTAACTTATTTAAATGAAAAAAAGTTCAGTCAAAAAATGAAAGCGCTGACAAAATACTCGGTTTCTTTAAATGGAGCTTCGCAAGAGTATCAACAAAAATATTATGGAGTTCTTTTAAGTGAAACGACTTTACTGAGGCCTGAATACCGCGCACGGGCGGGATATTTCAGCACTGATTTTTCTTTATTTCAGTCTTTTAAAAAAGATCTGATGGCATTTTATTTGGGTGGTCGATACAGTCATTACGGTTTTTCTGAAAATAAAAAAAGCCCACTTCACTTGGCAAGTGAAAGTTTCACATTTTTTATTGGTTTAACCTATGTGCTCGGTGAATCCAGTCGGGCAGAGGTTCCGCCGCTGCAAAAAAAAGCTAATTAAAACTGGGCCAGTTTTCTGGAAGCTTCCATTCCCCCAGGTAAATAAAGCAAGGGATCAACGGGGCCTTTATTTTTTCTGATTTCAAAGTGCAAGTGGGGCCCTGTTGAGCGTCCGGTACTTCCCATCAAAGCAATCGATTCGCCTCGACCGACTTTTTGACCTTCGGTGACAAGAATTTTATCCAGATGGGCATAAAGAGTAGCCCAACCGTAACCGCTTTCAATCAGAATCATATTACCAAAGCCTCGGAAGTCTCGGCCTGCGTAGATAACCATTCCTTGATGAGATGAAAAAACCGGAGTTTTTCGTGGAGCTGCTAAATCAATTCCCATGTGGGGTCTGCGTTTTTTGGGCATAAAACCCCGACTTAATTTTGCGCGGTCCACGGGCCAATCAAAAATGTATTCATTTTGATATTTGAGGGGCTCTGGATTGCGAAACGTTGAGTGGAATGATTCAGAACTTATTTTTCGATGGTTTGAAGTCGAATAAGAAGTGCATGATAAAATACTCAATGAGCTTAAAAATATTAAAAAGAGTTTAATAAATTTAAAAAAAAATAAAAAATTAGAATTTAAAAACATCATCTATGTCTTTAGAGAAGATCATAAAACGAGCCTTTCGTCTTCGAAAAAGGCTTTTAATCGTTAAAATTTAGACCTTAAACTGACATTAATAAAGCGGAAATTGAAGACAAAGGGACTCGACTTCAGACTTCAACTTTTTCTTTAACTGAGTATTCTCGGGGTCCTTTAAAACTTGAGAAATCCATTTCGAAATCGTTTTCATTTCCGACTCTTTCATCCCACGTGTTGTTAAGGCCGGAGTTCCAATGCGAATTCCGCTGGTCACAAATGGAGATCTTTTTTCATTCGGCACTGTGTTTTTATTGACAGTGATGCCAGCTTCGTCGAGCGAAATTTCAGCTAATTTTCCTGTGACTTCGCTTTTTGACAGATCCAATAAGAGAAGATGATTGTCTGTTCCCCCAGTGACCAACTCAAAACCTTCGGACAGTAAACATTCAGCTAAAGTTTTGGCATTTTTAATAACTTGCTCTATATAAACTTTGAAATCAGGTTTTAAAGCTTCCCCGAAAGCGACGGCTTTAGCTGCGATCACGTGTTCTAAAGGACCGCCTTGGATACCTGGAAAAATTCTTGAATTAATCAACTTCGCTTTTTCTTCACTGTTCGTTAAAATAATTCCGCCTCTGGGGCCGCGTAAAGTTTTATGAGTTGTTGATGTTACATAATCTGCGTATGGAAAAGGCGAAGGGTGGGCACCCGTGGCCACAAGGCCTGCGAAGTGGGCCATATCAACAAGTAAAGTCGCACCGACTTCATCTGCAATTTCTTTAAATTTCGCAAAATCTAGAAACCTGGGGTAGGCGCTATAGCCTGCTATCAGAAGTCGGGGTTTGACTTCCAAAGCTGTTTTTCGAATCAGATCATAATTAAGTCGGCCCGTTTCCGCATCCAGTTTGTAGCCGTGAGCTTTAAAAAGAAGGCCTGAAAAATTCACAGGACTGCCATGAGTTAAGTGTCCACCGTGGGACAAATCCATTCCTAATATCGAATCACCAGGTTTTAGAGCCGCTAAGTAAACAGCCATATTTGCTTGTGATCCACTGTGCGGCTGAACATTTGCAAACTGGCAATTAAAAAGTTTTTGTGCTCGTGTGATGCTCAAGCTTTCAACTTGATCCACAAAGTGACAGCCTCCGTAATAGCGTTTACCAGGATATCCTTCGGCGTACTTATTTGTTAAAATACTTCCCTGGGCTTCCATAACGGCTGGGGATGCATAATTTTCGCTAGCGATCATTTCAAGGCCTGATTTTTGACGTTCTGATTCTTGTTCGATCATTTTAAATAGTTCAGAATCAGTTTCTTGAAGTGTTTGAGACAAATTCCAAGTCATTTTTTATTTCTCCAGATTTTTTTATTATCGCAGAGGAGCTTTGAGCTTGTCTACTCGTTGCTGGTGGCGTCCTTCCAGAAAAGGTGTTTCAAAAAAAATCTTAATTATTTTTTGAGCTTGTTCAAAATCAGTTAAACGAGATCCTAAACAAAGAATATTAGCATCATTGTGCTCACGGGCGAGTTGGGCCACTTCAGGATTGTAAACTAAAGCCGCTCTGACTTCTGGGTACTTATTGGCTCGCATGCACATGCCTTGGCCCGATCCGCAAATAAGAACGGCTTTTTCGTTTGGATTTTTTTGAATAAAAGCTCCAATAAGATCTGCGTAATCAGGATAATCGACAGATTCAGTTGAGTAGGGACCTTGATCTTTCCATTTTATTTCAGTCATAGAATGGATTAATTTATTTTTGAGTTCGAAGCCTGCATGATCAGAAGCGATCAGAATTTCATTTTTCATTTTCTCAAGTCCTTTTTGTAACGACAAATTTACTTGATGAAACCATGAGAAGCAAAAATATTACATTTTTAAAATAGATATAAAAAAAGCCTTACCGCAGCGGTTCTGCATCGAGTTATCGGGGGTTTTTATGGGTTTAAGTAAAAACATCTGATCAAAAATTGAACTCGGAATAAATTCTAGTAATCAAAAAAGAATAGGAGCATTTGAATTCAGAATAATTTCTATTAAAAGAATACAGATTTTTAAATTATGTTAATTAAAAAAATTGAGAATAGACTTATATAGACTTATATAGAGTTTCTTTAATTGTTAAATTAAAGAAGAGGAACTAATCCAAATCCCAACTTATTTGTATTTTGAAAAAATAAGACTGCCGTTTGTGCCGCCAAAGCCAAAGCTGTTGTTGAGCACATTTTCTAAACGTCCTGGACGAGCTTCGTGAGGAACATAATCCAAATCGCAGTCGGCACTTGGTTTGACTAAGTTAATTGTCGGCGGAACAATTTGATCGACTAAAGCTTGAACGCAAAAAGCACTTTCAACTGCACCAGCGGCCCCTAGTAAATGTCCAGTCATTGATTTTGTAGCTGAAATCCAAAGATTTTTTGCATGATCACCAAAAACTTTTTTCATCCCTTGAGTTTCAAGACCATCACCCATCGGAGTTGATGTGGCATGAGCATTCACATGTTGAATGTCGCTTGGCTTTATTCGAGCTTCCTGAATTGCAAGGGCCATAGCGCGAGCTCCGCCTTCGCCTTCAGGTCCCGGTGAAGTCATATGATAAGCATCTGCAGAAGCTCCGTAGCCAGTGACTTCCGCTAAAATCCGAGCACCACGTTTTGTCGCGTGTTCCAAGCTTTCTAAAATCAAAACAGCTGAGCCTTCGCCTAAAACAAAACCATCCCGACCTTCATCAAAAGGGCGACTCGCTTGAGTCGGGTTATCATTTCGGGTTGAAAGCGCTCGCATATTTGAAAACCCTGAAATAGCCATTGGGCAAACTGTGCTTTCTGTTCCCCCAGCAATCATCGCATCCGCGTGTCCGTACATGATATAGCGAAAAGCTTCGCCAATTGAATGAACACCTGTTGCACAAGCGCTCGTAATAGAATAATTCACGTTTTTAGCTCCGAAAGCGATGCTGATTTGACCAGAAGCCAAATTCGAAATCACAGAAGGAATAAAAAAAGGACTAACCCGGCTAGGGCCTTTTTCCATCAGCTTCGTATGCTGTTCTTCAATAAAAGGAAGTCCACCAAGGCCTGCGCTGACGATAACCCCTGTGCGAGGAGCCAAGCTTTCATCAATTTTGAGCCCTGAATGATCCAAAGCCATTTTGGTTGCGGCCAAAGCGTACTGGATAAAGAGATCCATTTTTTTGATTTCTTTTTTTTCAATATAAGTTTCAGGGCTGAAGTTTTTTACTTCACCTGCAAACCGAGTATCGTAACCATCAGTGGAGAATTTTGTAATCCCAGCGATTCCTGATTTTCCAACAAGAGCCTGCGACCAAGTTTCATTCCATGTATTTCCTAGAGGAGTCACGGCACCAAGGCCAGTTACAACCACTCTTCTTAACGGAATTTGGCCGCGGCTGAAATCCATAATGATTAAGCTTTACCTTTTTTAGAAAGATAAGAAGCCACGTCATTTACAGTTTTAAGTTTTTCTGCATCTTCGTCTGGAATTTCAAGATCAAATTCTTCTTCCATCGCCATGACAAGTTCAACGATATCAAGGCTGTCTGCACCTAAGTCATCAATGAAAGAAGCTTCTGGCTTAACTTTCTCTGGATCTACACCTAATTGTTCAACGATAATTTCTTTCACTTTTGGACTGATTGACACTGAGGCCTCCCTTAAAATTTCTGTACTCATTTTTAACTCTTTTCTTGTTTCGTTTACAATTTTTAAATGCAAAAAACTTAAATAAAATTGAACTATCAGTTCATGTACATGCCACCGTTGACATCCAAAGTTTGCCCCGTGATGTAACGAGAGCCTGGTTGCAGAAGAAATTTCACGGTTTGAGCAATATCATCTGCTTCCCCTAAATAACCCAAAGGAATCTGATTTAAAATGGAAGCTTGAATTTCAGGATTCAAATCCTTCGTCATATCGGTCTTGATAAAGCCCGGTGCCACGCAATTGACACGAATTCCCCGCGAACCCACTTCTTTGGCCAATGACTTTGTAAAGCCAATTAAACCCGCTTTGCTGGCTGAGTAATTAGCTTGACCCGCGTTTCCAGTCCGGCCAATCACAGAAGCTATATTGACAATAGACCCTTTGCGGGCTTTCACAAAACTTCTTAAAAACCCTTGAGTAACTAAAAAGCTGCCACGTAAGTTGGCATTCATCACATCATCCCAATCTTGAATTTTCATCCGCATCAACAAGCCATCACGAGTTAAGCCGGCATTATTCACGAGTCCATCTAAATCACCCATTTGCTTAATCACTAATTCGACAGCTTGGGAAATACTCTCTGGATCTTCAAGTTTAAGTTGAACTGCAAAGTGTCCTTCGCCTGGCAAAGACTTAATCAAGTCTTGAGCCGAAGCTTCGCTTTGGGCATAGGAAAAAGCAACACGGGCTCCGGACTTCGCTAAAAGCTGGACAATGGCTTTGCCGATTCCTCGGCTGCCACCGGTTACAAAATAAGAAAAACCATTCAGATCAGACATGCGATCGATATCCTATTCAAAGAGAAGTGTTAAGAACAAGTGTTTTCAATGACCCGATGCTTTCAAATGGTCTTCGATTTTGGTCAAATCATCTGCACTTTGAAGACTGAAAGTCTGAGCCCCTTCATCTATCTTCTTGATTAAGCCTTTTAAAACTTGGCCGTGCCCACATTCAACATAGTTTTGAACACCCAATTTTGAAAGATTTTGAATAGACTGAGTCCATTTGACAGATCCTGAAACTTGAGCCACGAGATTTTGTTTAATTCGGAGTGGGTCCGTTTCCGGAGTCGCAGTTAAGTTTTGAACAATGGGAAAGCGAGGCGTTTTAAATTCAATATTTTTAAAAAAATCAGCCATGGCCTGTTCGGCTGGCTTCATCATCGAACAGTGAAAAGGGGCCGAAACGTTGAGTGGAATAAATTTAATTCGTTTTGTATTTTGAAAGGCTACGGGATCCACATTTTCAGGTTTAAAATTTTCTTTTAAATAGTTGAGTGCTTTTAAATGACCGCTGATCACAATTTGACCAGGACAGTTGAAGTTGGCCGCTTGAACGGGTTTTTCTCCGGATTCTTTTTCGGCCCAGTGACATAATATTTCAATTTGATTTTCTTCTAAGCCTAAGCAAGCCAACATTCCACCTTCACCTTGAGGTACCGCTTTTTGCATGGATTCGCCCCGAAGGCGAACAGCTTTCATAGCTGTTGAAAATGGAATAACCCCAGACAAAACAAGAGATGCGTATTCACCGATCGAATGTCCAGCCGTGAAGCTGGGATTTAAATTGAACTTTTCATTTAAAACTATTTGAGTCGCTGTTGAAACACAAAGAAGAGCTGGCTGCGTCTGAGCAGTCAAGGCCAGTTCAGCATCCGTTGACTCAAAACAGAGCTTTTGCATATCAAGATTAAGCGCATCGGAAGCTTCTTGGAAAACTTTTCGAGCCGAAGGAAATTGATCATAAAGCCACTTGCCCATGCCAGGACTTTGAGAACCTTGACCTGGAAATACAAAAGCCCACTTCATATTTTAATACCTCAGAATCATCGAGCCAGAGGTCAAACCCGCACCAAATGCTGTTAACAAAAGAAGCTGACCTCGTTTGATTTTATTCTCAGATTTGCCCATTTCAAATGCGCATGGAATGCTAGCAGCAGAAGTGTTTCCCGTTTCGTGAACAGAGAGAATCACTTTATCTTTAGGAAAATCAAATTGATCGGCAACAGCTTCAATAATTCTTAAATTAGCTTGATGGGGAATCATCCAATCAATTTGACCCATCGGAGTATTTGTTGCGCTGAGAGCTTCTTTGCAAGTCGTTGCCATTGTTCTCACGGCATTTTTGAAAATTTCTCGGCCTTTCATTTTCATAAACTGTTCACCGCGGTCTAAAACTTCCTGAGTCAATGGTTTGCGAGCGGCCCCGGCTTCCATTTGCAGAAGATCAGCTAAAGATCCTTCGGCGTGTAAGTGAGAAGTCATAATCACGTTGGGGTCACTTTCAGAGGTCCGTGAGCAAATCCAAGCGCCGGCAGCGTCACCGAAAAGAATACAAGTTTCGCGGTCTTTGTAGTTAATGTAGCGACTGATACATTCAGCGCCGACAACTAAAATGTTTTTATAAAACCCAGTTCGAATCATTTGATCCGCAATCGTCAGTCCGTATAAAAAACCAGTGCAAGCTGCGTTTAAATCGACGGCCATAATATTCCGGCAACCCAATTTTGTTTGTAAAAAACAAGCACTAGCGGGCATGGGTTGGTCAGGTGTAACAGTGCAAAATAAAATGCAATCAAGATCTTGGGGAGTCATTTTAGCATCAGCCAAAGCACTTTGGGCTGCGTGCAGAGCCAAGTCAGATGTCGCTTGGCCTTCGGCTACAATGTGGCGGCGATGAATACCCGTTCGTTCCACAATCCAGTCGTGATTTGTTTCCACGAGTTTTTCAAGGTCGTGGTTAGACAGAATTTTTTCAGGAAGATAGGACCCTGTGCCTGCTATGCGTGTTCGATATCGTTCAGTCATTTGAACTCAATTCAACGCTTAAAAATTAAGTTTTGCTAGCAGAAATTTGTTTACCTTTATAATAAAGTGCACCATCAGCACCTTTGTGAGCACGGTGAGGGCGGACTAATTCGCCAGATTTCTTATCAAGAGCCGTTGCTGGAGCGGTAATAGAATCGTGTGATCGTCTCATGCCGCGTTTTGAGCGCGACGTTTTTTTCTTAGGAGTAGGCATTTTGACCTCGGTGTTAATGATTAATTTAAAGAAGGTAAACTGCCTTTAAATCCTATTAAAATCAACTTCTTATTGCAGAATTTCCGAAATTTTAAAGCTCTGGGAACTTTTAAAAGATTCGTCTACGACAGTTTAATGTTCTTTAAGACAGCAAAAGGGTTGGGTTTTTCATCGACCATCGCTTCATCGTAGCCAAAATTGTGAGTCTTCTGGTTTAGCCCGCAGGTTCGGCAGTCGCCTTTTTCGTTGGTATCGGGCATGGGATTAAATGGAATTGTAATGCCGATAGCTTCGTGAACGTAAGCCCCCATGTCGAATTGATGATTTTCAGGGTATTCCAAAGCTTGGGGTCCCGTATTGCTTTCTGCGTCAGATAAATGGTTTACTTTTGCGTAATGACCTTTACGTTCAGAAGATTGCTGGGGAATCAAAATTTCATTCATTTTAATATGAACAGGCATTTTAAAATCAAGCCCACAAAGTGAGCAATCTGTCGGAAGCTGGGCCGTGATGGTACCAGTCATCATGTAGTCGCGGTTGTTAATCGGTTTAATATAAAATTGGGCTTCGTATTTTTGATCTTGAACAAAGTCTTCAAGGGCTTTGTTGAGTTCTGAAGTTTCGCGGGTCCAAACGTAATTTTTACCTTCTTCAGGAATTTCCGAGAGGCGAATAACGGGAGTGATTTTCATATAGCAGTCCTTTTGAGATAGGAGTTGTCTCTTAAAAGAGGAAAAATCTCAACTGTTGAAGTTTGAGTGAGCTGAGAAAAACCTTCGTATTGGTAATTTTACAAGCTGAGAGCTGGTCTTATTCGAATATAAAGTATTGGTCTTTTGCGACTAAGGGGTTTTTAAGAATTTTCAAGTCGACTAAAGTTTGGATCAGGTTTTGCCACCGGGTTTCCGACATGCTGCCGATGTTTTGAAAGTCTAAATTCTGGGGTTGAATTAAGGGCATTTGAATCGTGGCACTTTTATTAAAAGTCGCCAAATCCAGAGTTTTATTTAAAGTGGCCATTTTCTGATTCGTCAGCTCGGGATTTTTTAAATAATCCTGCCAACCTTTTTTAAAAACTTGTACAAGTTTTTTGATTTCGGATTTCTTCAGTGGATTATCAAGATCGGACTTTCTAACGGCAACCACGGTCGTATAGGGGTTAAATCCTTCATCTGCTATTAGAAAAGTGGAAACGGGTATTCCTTGTTTTTCCGCAAGTAAAGGTTCAGAAGTGATGAAGCCTTGCTGGGTGTAATTCTTTTCATGAATCAAGCTTGAAATTCCCCCAACGTAGGGAACCCATTTAACTTTTGAATGGGGATATTTTTTCTTTAAAAATTGAACATAAGTCAAACCGGATTGGGCAGCGATGGTTCCGGGGTTATTCATAATTTCAGAAATTGAATTTAATCTTCGATCTTTTTTGGTGATCCAGACTTGCGGATTTGTTTGAAAAACAGCGAAAACTCCGACCACAGGATTTTTTGGATTTTTTTCGTTTGAAATCAGAATCTCTTCGGCGCTGACAATGGCAAAATCCACTTTTTTAAAGCTGAGCATTTGAATCGTTGGCGTGCCTGATCCCCCTTCCATGATTTCAAACGAAACTTCACGGCTCAGAAGAGCTTGGTAGAACCCCCCGAATTGAGGTTCAGCTTTCCAATTCAGTGCCATTCGGGTTTGAGCTGAAGCTGTGCTAAAAAAAAAGAAACTTAATAAAGAAAGAAAAAGTTTTTTCATCGGAATTCCTCTGAGTAAGAACCATAAGGTCTTATTTTATGAATTAATAAAAAAATCATTTTAAGAAGATAAAGTCCCACAAGGCCTAATAGGGCTAGCAACAGGAGGCTTGCGAAAACGCGGTCGACTCGTTGTTGAGTTCGAGCGGAATCAATAATTGATCCGAGTCCGCCTCCGGCCACAAATTCGCCAGCAACAGTGCCAATAATCGAAAGACCGATCGCGACTTTAAGCCCTGAATAAAGTGATAAAAAAGCAGAAGGGAGTCGCAGTTTAATTAAAATTTGCCATTTTGAAGCCCCGTAAAGTTGAAATAGTTCAAGTTTTTCTTTTTCAATATTTTCTAAGCCTAAAAGAAAACTGGCTAAGACGGGAAAAAATGAAACAATCGCTGAAGCGGCGATAACAGTGGGAAGACCAAAACCAAAATAAATTACAAGCAGCGGAGCAATCGCAATAATCGGTACGGTTTGAAAAAAAATAGCAAGCGGAAGAAACGCGTTTTTAAGCGGGGTTGATAAAATTAAAATAAAAGCGGCCAGAATTCCAAAGCTCAAGCTGATGAGATGTCCCGCCAGAGTTGCTTTTGCAGTTTGTAGAAAAGCGTCTTGCCATTCAAGAGGAGTTTCAAGGAAAGAATTAAAAACTTCGTGCGGGGGTGGAAATAAGCTGGTGGGTAAAAAACCCAAAGCAGAAAAAAATTCCCAAGAAATAATAATCAAGACACACAAAATTAAAAAAGGTCGATTCGTCATAAAAAGCTGCCTCGAACTTTTGTTTTTAAAGAAGCAAGTTGGGTTGCCGAATCTTGATTTCGATCAACTTGAAAGATTTCAGGGTCAAGCTCACCCCGTTTTTTGAAACAATAGATTTCATCCGCGACACTCAGGGCTTCGCTTAAGTGATGGGTCACAAAAAAACAGGTTCTAGAGCTTTTTAAAATATAATCTCGTAAGTATTTTTGTAAGTTTTCACGGGTGACTTCATCTAAAGCGGCGAAAGGTTCATCACAGAAAAGCACTTCGGGGTTTAAAACAAAAGCCCGCGCTAGGCTAGCCCGCATTTTCATCCCGCCAGAGAGTTCTTGCGGAAAAAGAGAACTTGAATCTTCAAGGCCTACGTCTTTTAAAGCTTTTTGAACAGCTTCGGGGTTGAAAAGATTTTTAAGTTCTAAGCTTAAATTCACGTTTTCAAAAGTGTTTCTCCAGTTCAGAAGATGACTTTCTTGAAAAATAAAACCTTGTTTTAATCCAATCGGCCTTTGAACTAAACCTGAATCGGGTGGTTGTAAGCCTGCAAGTAATCGAATCAACGTAGACTTACCGCAACCACTGGGCCCTAGTAACGCAATCACACCAGGACCTTTAAATTGGAAATTCAGGTTTTCAAAAAGAATTTTATTTTTGAATCGAAGGTGAACTTCTTGGAATGAAAAAATCACGAACGGATCCAGTCGTAATTAAAGCTGACGCTGATACGTTCTTCAGCTGCAGGATTCGGAGCCACTTGGTGCTTCATCCAGCTTTCAAATAAAACGATATCGCCGACTTTGGGTTTGATTTCGAGGTGCATTTGGTGGTTTGATTTTTTTGTTTTTCTGGGAGGACACGCCATCATCAAAACAGCCCGGGGGTCTTCAAATTGGATACCTGAAGAACTTAAGGGCACTTGTAAATAAAAAGTTCCACTGATGACAGACAGTGGATGGTGATGAAAACTGTGACTGGTGCCTTGGGGCATAATGTTGATCCATAAAGTCGAGACTTTTAAATCGGGCGGTGAAAAATCCCATTGCAAAGATCGAGCATATTTTAAAACGTGGGGCCTGATCATTTTTTCTAATTTTTCAAAAGAAGAAGAAAAGCGGTGCAATTGATCGAAAGACTGCGAAGTGGAACTGTAAGAAGTGTAGCCACCCCAGTAGTTTTTTTGGCTCCATTTTTGGCCTTCTAAATCCACTTTTCGAATTTGCGCTACTTCTTTTAAAAGTTCTTGGTAAAAGAAAGGAAGGCGTTGGGGCGTCTTTTTTGAAGCCGTGATGAGTTGCTTAATGTAAAGGGAACTTTCAAAAACTTTTTTAATCATAGACGCAAGTTTAGCTGGCACTGGACTGAGAACACAATCTCATTTTGGTACGTAAAATCCACCTCATCCCAACTGTCATCAAAATCTCACACAAATGCCTAAAGTATCGTCAATTCCTTAAGCTTTAATCCAATCTATTGAGGCCTGAATCTGCCTTGCTTGGCCTTTGTTTTGCTTTGTATAGAGGGTAGGAGACTTTATGAAAAATGCATTCGAATCAATTTTAAGTTCTGTAACAAATTGGGTTGCGAGTCTTTTATTGATCCTCACGGCTTCTGTTTCATTTGCTAAAGTTTCGGATTTCCATTCTTTGATCACGGATAATATATCGGCTCAGAATGAGCTTCATGGACAAGTTCAAAAACAAATGAAAGTGACTCGCGAGAGTTTGAACCCTGGTCCTGCCTCTTCTTTAGTTGTCGAGTCCGATCAAACTCAAATTAATTCACCGACTTCTCAAAAAATGCTTCGTTACCGCAAAGAAGCTGGAACTAAATCAGTGCCTCAGAAGAAACAGTTGGACCGCTTGTCTCAAGAGTTTAATGACGCAAGCTTCGCCAATTAAAACAAACAGTTTCAAATTAGACCTCTTTCTAAGCTTTCTGTCTTCAAGCGTCTATCGCCCCGCATAACGACTCGCTAACATTTTAAAAACCCGCCATGATCTGTCCTCGAACCTTAAATAAAAGGAAGTACAGGCGTGGGAACATTTGAGCTGATTTCAAAACACGGTGATCATGAAGAAATTATTTTTTGCCATGATAAGACCGTCGGATTGAAAGCGATTATCGCGATTCATAATACGGCATTGGGACCTGCTTTAGGCGGGACTCGAATGTGGAATTATAAAACTGAAGATGAAGCGCTAGTTGATGTTTTAAGACTTTCAAAAGGCATGACTTATAAAGCTTCTGCTGCGGGCCTTAACTTAGGCGGCGGTAAAGCGGTGATCATTGGCGACCCGAAAACTCAAAAATCGGAAGGTTTATTCAGAGCTTTCGGACAGTTCGTGAATTCTTTGAATGGTAAATATATTACAGCGGAAGATGTCGGCACGGGCGAAATGGATATGGAATATATTTTTATGGAAACTCCTTGGGTCACGGGAATTCCTAAAGATTTCGGTGGGTCTGGTGATCCTTCACCTTACACGGCTCACGGTGTCCTGATGGGGATTAAAGCTTCTGTGAAGGAAAAACTTAAAACTGATTCTTTAAAAGGAGTTCGAATTGCCGTACAGGGCTTAGGCAATGTGGGATCCAATGTTGTTAAATATCTTGTTCAAGAAGGGGCTGATATTATTGTCACCGACATTGATCCAGACCGAGTTAAAAAATACGTAAATGAATTTAAAGTCAGAGCGACTCACCCGGAAGAGATTTTGTTTACAGAGTGTGATGTTTTGTCGCCAAACGCGATGGGAGCTGTGATTAACGATCAGACGATTAACAAATTAAAATGTCAAATTGTGGCCGGTGGAGCGAATAATCAACTCTTAGAGCCTCGTCATGGTGATGAGCTCAAAGCAAAAGGTATTTTGTATGCTCCTGATTACGTGGTTAATGCTGGCGGCCTAATGAATGTGTTTGTTGAACTCGAAGGCTACAGCCCTGACCGTGCATTTGATAAAACGAAAAAAGTTTATGACAACGTGATGAAAGTTTTTGAAATTTCAAAACGCGATCATATCGGCACGCACACGGCTGCGGATCGGTTGGCGGAAGAAAGAATTAAAACAATTGGGCATCTCAAACAACGTCATCCTGGAAAATCTGCAAGCCGAGTTTTTTCAACTTTAAAAGAAGTTAACAACAGATAAGGAAGTCATTATGGTTCAATGGATCGATTCACTGAATGAATCACTTTTAAAAGCAGCCGAATGGTCGGGAAAAAATTTGAAAGCGATCGCAAGTATTCTGGCATTAGTTATTGTGATTGGGGCGGCATGGGCTGGGCTCAATCACAAACAGGAAAGTAAAGCCAGCAAAGCCTTGGTTACTTATGCTCCAATTGAAAGAGATTTTAATTCTTGGAAAAATCCTGAAGTGACCAAAACTGATGATAAATCTCAAAATCAAAAGAAGGAAACTAAACCAGAAGTTAAAGTCGATCCGGTCGCTTTATTTGCACGTATGATCGATTACATTAAGAATCAAGGTGATGTTCCAGCAAGCGAACTGATGGTTCTGATGGCTTCTGAAGTCACAGCCAAGTTAGGACCGCAGCAGGAATCTGAACTACTTGAATTAGCGCAAAAAACTTTTAAACCAGGTTCTCGGTTAATGGATGGGTTACTTTTAATTAAAAAGGGAGATTTACTAGCAAACCAAGACCAATGCGATCAAGCTTTGATCCAGTGGAAAAATGTTTTGTCTGATCAGAAAATGAACTACTTGCACGATCTGGCTCGGTTGAAATCAGGTCTTTGTTTTGAAAAACTGGCGCAGTTTAAAGAAGCTGAAATACAATATGATCAAGTGATCACCGGAAGCTTGGCAAAAAATGAAGCGCAGAAAAAAGAAATCCAAAACGCTAGAAGAACGGATTGGGCTATTAAAGAAGCGCAAAAATTGAAAAGAGCATTGAAATGGTCACAGCAACAACCCAGTACTTAATTCTGATCGGATTTTTATTCATTGGCGGAGCTTGCTCAAGTTTTCAGGTTTCAAGCTTGCCTCGAAGCTCAACGCCCGAATTTCAAGTCAAGTGGGTCAAACCAACTTACGATGAGTCTTTCGTGGTTCATCGTAAAATGAATCGGATGACCCCTGTGGTCAACGAGAGCCTTGTGATCCAGGGAAATAATCTTGAAGATTTAGTCGCTTATAACCGCGAAACGGGTCGGGAAGTTTGGAGAAAAAACTTTAAAGGTGGAGTCGAAGCGGGGGCCCTTCAGTTTAAAGATCGTCTTTATGTGACCACTAACGACGGAACTGTTGTGGCATTAGATATTTGGACGGGAAAAGATATTTGGAGTTTTGCGACTTCGAGCGAAAACATTTCGGCTCCGGTCATGGATACTAATTCAGGCTTGTTGTATTTTCAAAATGCGCAAAATATTGTTTTTTGCTTGGACGCAGAAAGTGGAAAACAAAATTGGATTTACACTAAAAATGATATCGCTTTGCTTACGATTCGGGGCGCAGCCACGCCGACTTTAAGTCAGGGTTTCGTTTTTGTGGGCTTAAGCGATGGAAGCTTTGTCGCGCTTAAAGCTTCAAATGGCCAAGTAGTCTGGGATCAGGGATTAAATCGAAATAAAAAATTTCGAGACATCGATGCTCAAGCCGTTGTGTATCAAGATCTTGTTATCGTTTCTGGCTATGACGATAAAATCTATGCCTTAGATTTTGCAAAAGGCACAGTGGTTTGGTCTTACCCGGCCGGTTCTGCAGTGGCAGTGACTGTTGTAAATGATCAAGTTTATGCAGGCTTACAAAACGGATCTATTGTTAAACTTCAAGCTAAAACTGGTGAAAAAATTTGGTCTTATGAGGGCGTCAAAGGTGTGCCGACTCAAGCTATTGTATCTGATCAGTTTGTTTTTTTTGGAGAATCTCAAGGGCAGCTTAAAATTTTAAAAGCCGATTCTGGAAAGCTTTTAAGTTCATTTGAACCGGGCCGCGGTTTGTTTTCAAAGCCGTATTTTGATGAGTCGAAGTCAGAACTTTATTTTATTTCAGGCGAAGCTTATCTTTACAATTTAAAAGTCGTTAAAAACCCGATTAAAAGTTTTTCTTTTATTCACTAAGGAAAGTGTTTTTATGTTTCGAATTGTTACAACTTTAGTTTTTTTGTTTTCCATCACGATTTTGAATTTAAGCTGTCAAAACAAACCTTGTCGTGAAATACAGGCTGAAAGTATGAAAGAAAATAAGAATTCAAAGACCCCAGTCGAATTAAAATTGCAGCCGTCGTCGGAAACCCAACTCGGCTCGAACTCACCTGCAGTAGGAGTCTTACCTCAAGATTCTGTGCCCAGTCCGACAACTCATGCTGGCCAGTTAAAAATCAAAGTTTTTAAGCCAGATGGAAGTTTACAGTGCGGAATGGGTGCTAAAATCCCCATTGAAACCACGGAAAAAGAACTTAAAAATATAAAAGTTTACAGTCGGTCCAATAAAAACGATGGACTCATGAGAATCCAAGTGTGCGGAGCTCCTACAGGACAAAGTCATGTTTTCGAGATCGATAAAAGTAATCTTGAGAGAGCTTTAAAAGCGGGCTTTAAAGAATGGACCCAGGATTAAGTGGAGCTAGATCATATCTTAAGACTAATTTATAAATTCAGCTTTGGCCACATTGTAACATAATATAACTTATCAGAAGAATTAAAGTGCCAAGTCAAAATCCTGTAGGATCTTTTCTTTGGCGACTAAACGTTTTTCGCCCGTCTCGAGATGCTGCAGATAATAGTACCGATGTCCTTCTTGAAAAATTTGGTACTTCTCAGTGCCCGCTTTATTAAACCGACCAACAAGCTGTACTCCGGGACCTAATTGGTGGCAGGCTCTGTCAATCATGTTTTTATATTTCAGCTGCACTCGTTGAAGAATTAAAACACAACTCGCTAAAGTGGCCACACAAAGAGTGATTTGCCAGGGTCTATACTGCATCGAATTTAGATAATTAATTGTCAGTGGAATTAAAATAAGGCAACCAATGCTGATCGTTTTTAAAATAGAAATTGATTTTTGTTTTTTTTTAATAAGTTGGGGGCCAGGTCGTAACATAGTGAAATCTCCCTCCGTGGAGATAAAGCTTCAAATGAAATTTTTGAGAAAAGCTTCAAATCCATTATGTCGATTTAATTTTTGAATGTTCAAGTCCATGTCGAGTGTGTCACGGGATTTAATATTTGATTGATTTTAGAACTTCACTTTGAAAGTCTAGTTCTATGAATTCTTATTATTTTAATTTTGTAAGAACACTTACTTTAGCAAATGTTTTATTCATTGTTTCGTTAGCGCAGAGTGCTGTTCCTTCCTGCCCTGACCGTTTAGTTGGATTTGAAAATATTCAAATTCAGCAGCTGCTCAGTCAAGATGGAAAAAATTGTTACTTGAGTATTCATCCTCGTGACGCTTATGAAACATTTGTCTACCGAGATTATTTAATCAGTCACACAGGTTACATGATGATTTTTAATTCCTATTCAGCCGGGAAATCTTTATCGGCTTCAGATGGTGCTCGAGAATATTTTTTTCTGCCAGCTCCCAGTCCAGGCTTTAGTTGGAGCCTTGATCAAAATGGAAATTTGGTGATCGAAGGCTTTGCAGGAAGGACTCTTCATTTTTCGCTTCAAACAGCCCAATTGGTTTCGATTTCGGGAGCTCAGATCAAATTGGCTGATCAAGTTTTACCAGGTAATAGAGGGGGCCTTGAAATTATAGAAAATGACTTTCTATATCTTGATGCCGGTTTTAAATTTGGAGACTCCCCGTCATCCAATCAAAAGGCAATTTCTCGAGTTATAAATTCAAAAAGACAAGTGTGTTCGTTAAGGAATAACCAAGTTTATCAATACTTGAACGATTCTGTTTTTTTAAAGCCTATCAAGGATTTAGAAAAAAAAATCAAAGCCAGTTGTGCAAATTTCGATACTTCAGGAATACCCTAGAATCATGCTCCGGTGGCACGCTGCAGAACCGTTGTGGTTTTGCAGCGTGCCACCGGAGCGTCGAATTGACTCATAGATAAATGATATTCAGGAGGTGTTATAAAGCGTTATTCTTTCAAAGCTGGAGTAATTTTTAAATCTTGCGATTTCCCAAGCCGTAAAATCTTAACAGGGATCTCAGAACCTGGTTTCAAACTTTGCAGTACAAATGTGAAATCATAAAGATTTTCAATTTTTTGTCCAGCCATTTCCACGATAACATCCTGAGATTGAAGTCCGCCTTTTTCCGCAGGACTGTCTTTTGAAACTCCACCCAAACGAACTCCTTTTACTTGGTCTTGAGAGTAGTCTGGGATGGTCCCTAAAAATATTCTAAAAGTTCTTTGAGTCATGGTTTTTCGACCTTGAGGTACTTGGCGAAAAGAAATTTTGTCTTTCACGACCGCAAGGCTTTGAATCCAAGCAAGAGAAACATCCGCTACTTTAAGAAGACCAGGATAATTCAGCTGCTGAGCTTGGTCCCTTGGGCTGTGATATTCAGCGTGAGCGCCAGTAAAAAATGTCACGGAAGGAATTTTTTCTAAGTAGAAAGTCGTTGAATCTGTTGGTAAAAACGGATCATCTTGTAAACTTAAAGAAGTTCCGGTTCGCACGCTGAGTTCTTCAAAAAGTGGTGGCCAAACGGGGCTTGAACCAGCACTTTGTACAATCAACTTGTCTTTGAGGCGCCCCACCATATCCAAGTTAAGTGTTGCTGCAAAAGTTTGATTTAAATTTCCATTTTGTAAAGCCCAGTCTTTGGCCCAAGCTTTCGAACCTAAAAGACCGATTTCTTCCCCCGACCAAACAGCGAAGTAAAGGTCTTTTTTGAAGTTATTTTTATTCGACTTCGAAGTCGAAATCGCAGATCCGCCACTTAATGAGTGAGCTAATTCCATCACGACCGAAACTCCGGAAGCATTATCGTCAGCACCGTAGTGAATTAAATCTTGTTCATTTGCTCGAGCCAAAGAATTGCCGGAATTTCCCCGCCCTAAATGATCCCCGTGAGCTCCTATTAAAAGTGCTGGATTTTTTTGACCAGGCGCTTTTAATACGCCCACAACATTCCGTCCCCGCGAACGATCTAAGATTAAATCCACTTCAGCTTCAGCGGTTAAGTTTTTTAATTCAATGCCGTTTTTAGTTTTTCCTAAATCCAAATCTTTTTGCACTTGAGAGGAACTTGTTCCATCCCGATCTAAAAGTTTTTGTAATGTAGCTTGGCTGATTTTAATCACAGGGATTCCGCTATCTTGAGGATTTCCTTCCAACCGAGGCTTTCCCCACTTTTCAATCATGGGGGTTAAAGGTCCTGTTGCCACAATTAAACCTAAAGCCCCTTCATTTCGAGCCACAGTCGATTTAAATTCGACACGACTGAATTGATTATAGTGAAAGCGCACTTCGGGTTTTACGTCTTGCGGAACGTCTTGTAAAACAAGAACCCATTTTCCTTTCACATCTAAATTTTCATAGGAGTCATAAGCCGGAATTGATTCTGTAGCAGGCGTGCGCAGACCGTAGCCTGCAAAGACCACAGGGGCCGCAGGAAACTTTCCTGATTTTGATAAAGAGAGCGGTTCGAAACTTTGACTTAATACTAAGTTTTTTAAATCCACTTCTTTTTTTGTTAAATTTTCGCCATTAAAAGAAAATGAGTTTTTTGTACCAAAACGAATTCCACTGATAAATTCAAATTCATGAAAAAAATCTGAAAAACCAGGAGCGGGACTTAATCCCCACGTTTTAAAAAGACGAGCGATTTCGCCTGTGTATATTTTTTCCTGAGCCGATCCCGTGGCTCGGCCTTCCATGTCCGAAGAAGCCAAGTATTGAATCATAGTTTTCATATCAGAAGTTTTAATTTCATTGGAAAGAGCCAGCAACGCAGGCCGAGCCGGAGATAAACCCAAAGCTTTTCGAGCCGCTTCATCATTCCATTCCCCAACGTAAATCTGACTTTCACCTTTTTCATTTCGATGGGTCCAAGTGATTTGTGATCCGTCTGGTGAAAAAGTTGCCAGTCCATCAAAGCCCGCTTCAAAAGTGACCCGGACCGGTTCTTGAGTCCCTTCTGCATCTACTAGATACAGTTCGAAATTGGCGTGTCCTTCGATATTGGATGCAAAAACAATATAGTCACCGGAGTTATGAAAAAAGGGAGCCCAAGAAAGCTTATTCAGCCGAGTGAGTTGTTTTTGTTCACTCCCGTCCACATTCATCGTCCAAATTTCAGCAGTGGCCCCGTCTGGACTAAAGCGTCTCCAGGTAATTTTTTGCCCATCGTGGCTAAAAAAAGGACCTCCGTCGTACCCCAATGTTCGAGTCAAACGTCTGACGTTTGAGCCTTCAGCATTCATGATATAAATTTCCATTTGCGAACTGGGGTCTTTTTCGAAAAGTGTTTGTTCGTCAGGAGAAAGTTTGATTTCATAGCCAGTTCTATTTGAAGCAAAAGCAATCCACTTTCCATCCGGGCTGTAACTGCTTTCTGCGTCGTACCCTTGAGCTTTCGTGAGTTGTTTTAAAGCTTTTCCTTGAAGATCTGATTCAAAAATTTCATAAGCGGGATCGTAAGACCAAGAATAACGTTTTTGAACGGGATTTTTTCTTTGGGCTAATTCGGTCTTTTCTGTGTCTTTCCATTTTGGATCTAAGTGTGTGCTGGACCAGATTGCTTTTTTTGAGTTCGGGTGAATCCAGCCACAAGTCGTTTGGCCGTAGCCGGGACTGAGTCTTGTTGTCGAACCTGTTTTAAGATTCATCACAAACATTTGATAAAAGGGGTTTTCTGCAGTTCGTTCACTTTGAAAAATCATGAGCTGACCATCAGCTGAAAAATATCCTTCACCTGCTCTGGGGCCCGCAAATGTGAGCTGTTTAGTTTGTGAAATATAAGGATTTTTAAAATCAGAGGCCAACGATGCGGCTTTCGAATCTGGGACAATGGGTTTGTTTTTTTCTGGTGAATAGAACTGAAAAGCGCTTGCAACCCAAGAGGACAACAATAAAAAGCTTATAATAATCAGGATTTGATATTTTTGTTTCATATGGGAAAAGATTTAAATCGTTTGCAACCGAAGGGTCAATCTCTTACACACTACAGCCCAGCTGAATAGTGAACCACAAGAGCCGCAAAGCTATTTTCGACTTCTTGGTGCAAAGCCACATCCGTTACGGCCCCTTTTGTCAAAGTGATCCAAGTTGTTGAACCTTCATCCCAACGGTCAGGTTTGTTCCGGTCCGTAACCCAAAAAACGATTTCATACAAAGGCTTAGGCTCGCTTCTTAAAGCCCGAACTCTAAACCGGGCATCGAAAGTTTTAAAAAACGCTGTGCCTTTGCCGCAACTGATTCGGTAGTATTCAGGCTCGGTGGCAAGTTGTTCATGATGGCAATCCAAGTAAATGGAACCATCATTTGAAATATAATTAAAATAAAACTGTGCGGGTCCGTTGGCTTTTAATGTTTCTGAACTGATAAGCATCGATAAAAAAATAATCAAAAGAGATTTCATAGAAAGTGATTTCATAGTTTTGCTATCGGCGGCCCGGCCCCATTTCTCGAGATCAGCAAAATGTTTTAAGCCTAACGTCGAGAATTTTTTTTTGAAGTTCTCAAGTTCAGCTCAGGATTTAAACTGGAGCCCCTTCTTTCGACTGAAACCCTCGACTTTTGGAACTTGAGAACTTCAAAATTTTTACCGAAACTTCAAAGAAGAATTAAGGGTTAAGACTTTAAAACTAGAAAGACTTTTTAAAAGATGACATTAGCAGCTACTTTGAGACTCAATTTTAAATTTATCATAAGTTTAATGACAGCAGCGTTTTTGACAGCTTGCCAGTCTTCGTCTCGAGATCCTGCGGCTGTTTTAAACAAAGAATCTTTGGTTGAGTACTATAATCTGAAAGCCGATTTGGGGCATGTTTCCGATCAAATCAGTGAGAATAAAAAAGACTCTTCTGAAAAAAATAATTTGATATTAAAAAAAGATAAAATCACCGAAGACGTCAATCAAAAGTACCCGGCTTTGGCAGCAGAAATGACCACTGATGTTCCCGTTATGGTGAGCATTCCTTTTAATAAGTCCTGGAGACGTCATCATGACGAATTAATTATCCACGAACTAGATTCTTATGTTTTAAGTGCGGGTTCAATAAAAAAGAAAATGTTTTTATCGACCGATACCACCCAAAATTTGTATTTGCAGCTGACGCATTTTATTTACAGTTGGAAATCATTAAAAGAAAATCCTCAGTGGATTCCGTCTGTTGAAAATGATCAAGCTTTTCTCAATGCAGAACTGATTTGCAGTCATGATGCCATTATTCATGATTCACCTCGAAAAATTAAAGCTCCGGCCGGAAAGCAAACTTCTTTTAAGTGGTTTGATAAAAAACTCAATGGGCAAAGAGCTTTTATCGAAATCAAGGATCACAACACAACTTGTGATTTGAAATTTTCAATCGAAGGCCAGCCTGAAAAGTATGGAATTCAACTGATTCCCGAATCTCAAGAATTAGCCCGTATCGGCAGCCCTCACTTACAAAGTGAAATTTGCTATTTACCAAGTACTCAGAATTTAGGAAAAATTCAGCAGTTTTTTCTTGATGCCGATTTGAAATACACGACTTGTCCGGTCAGAGTCGAAAAGTATCAAACATTAGAAGAATCCGAAGAAGGTATTAATGCTAAAATAAGAATCTTAACGGGGAAAAGTTTGACTCGTGAATTTTTACGGTCATCTGATCCTTTTGCGCCTTTAGACTTAAGCCAAGCTCCCAAACTTGATGCGATTCTGATTAGTTATTTGGTTTTCAGAGCGGATTTCGGTGGTAGCGTGATCATGCAAGCTTTAAGACATCACGCGAAGCAAGGGACTTTGATTCGAATTGCACTATCAGATGTGATCACGTTAGGAAAAGATCGACAAATGCTTCTTGATTTTCAGTCTGAATTTCCAAATGTGAAACTTCTTTTTTATAAATACAGACCTCAAGGTAAAGGCTTTAAAGATTGGCTCTCGTCTTTTCATCGAACAAATCATATTAAATTATTTCTGACTTATTCAAAATCTGAGCCTTTAGCCAATCAAGTCATTTTGGGTGGACGCAATATTCATGACGGTTTTGTGTTTGATCAACCTTCGGCAAATTATATTTATCCGACACTGATTGATTACAGCGCCGACGGTGATGAAACTTGGGCCCGCTGGGAAGATTTTGAAACACTCTTCACCAGCTCCAGTCTTGTGAAAGCGATCATGGGACAATTCTTTTCAGTGTTACATGCTGATTATGCAACAATTCATTTCCGAAATTTCACAGAAAATATTCAAGTGGATCAACCCCTTTCTGAAGAGTATTTAAAACTTAAAGATCAAGAAGTTTTGATTCGCTCTATGGTTTCAGTGCCTTTTAAAGATGATCACCGACTTGAAAAACTGTTTATTCAAATGATTGATTCAGCTGAGCAAGTCATTAAAGTGTCGACTCCTTATTTTAATTTAACAGCAGGGTTGCTCAAAGCTTTCCAGCGAGCCGCCGAGCGCGGCGTCGAAGTTCAATTGATCACCCGACTGGACCTTGAAGGAGATACAGCAGACCTTGTTTTAAGTGATGTGAACAAGAAATCGATTAATAAGATTTATAAAAAAATCAAAGTTTACGAATACACGACAAAAGGCAAAATTCTTCATTCAAAACTTTTTTTGATCGATCACAAGTTTGTGATGATGGGTTCAGTTAACTTGAACTTACGAAGTTTTATTCATGATATTGAAAATGCGACTCTTGTCTACGGTCCAGAGTTTAACAAAAAAATCGATCAACTTTATGAAACGTATAAATCAGAATCAAAACTTTTAACAGAAAAACAAAAAACAAGCTTCTGGAAAGGGATTTTGATTAAAATCATTGGCACCGCACTTTGATTTTGATGATTCAGATTTTAAAAGTAATGCTATGAAGACTTCCATTTTACGTTGTCCTTATCAAAATCAGTGCTCGGGATGTGAGTACTTGCATTTAGATTTGGAGCAGCAGAAACAAGCTAAAATTGAAAGCCTGAAGTCGCTTGCTAAAGGGCCTGTGAATTACAGATCTTTTGGTTTACAAGAGCTTCGCTCGCGTCTTGATTTTGTTATTCTAAACGGGAAAATCGGCCTTTATCAAAAAAACTCTTCTGAAGTTGTTGATATCGAAAAGTGTTTGCAACTCAGCCCTGCTTTACAAAGTTTTTTATCTGATTTTAGAAAAATTAGGTGGCCCGTAAAAAAAGCTTCAGTTAGACTTCGCGTCAGTCCTCAAGGCAAAAGGGGCGCATGGCTTGATTTCGCAAATGCAGACATTAAGCGCCTTTTAGAAGAAGAAACAATCTTCACTCAACTGCAGCAAATTTGTTTTGTTGAGATCGGCCAAAGGCACAAAGCTTTAATCCGTAAACCCCAGACAGGAAATTGGGGGCTGGGTGATCCTCAGTATCACCACTGGTCCAATTCTTGGTGCGTCGATCAAGAAGTTCCACTCTTTTCAACAGTGGGAAGCTTTACTCAGCCGAGTCATGTGTCCAATCAATTGATTACTCAAACTCTTTCCAAATGGTTTTCAGAAATTAAACCTGAACATGTTCTTGAATTTGGATCTGGAATTGGGAACCTCACTTTCCCCGCTTTAACTCACTCTAAAACCCAAGTGACGGCCACAGATTGGGACGAGAGAGCTTTAAAAGGGCTGGAACAAAGCTTGATTCACCAAGACTTACAAGTGAACATGAAATCTCAAACTTTGAGATCAAGAGTGGATATTCAGCGCGGGGATTTTCGTTTAAATCTTCCCCGTATTGAACGGGTCGATGTGCTCTTATTAAATCCAGCTCGAAGTGGTGTGGGAAATTTTTTAAAATCTCTGCTGCCGCTCAAGCCTCAACATATTATTTACATGTCTTGTTTCCCAGAAAGCTTTTTTTTGGATACTCAATGTTTAAATGAATACTCAATGCAAAAAATCGAGCTGATGGATCAGTTCCCGAATACAAAACACATCGAGATTTTAAGTCACTGGGTAAGGCTTTGATTTTGGGCTTCTTATTGAGGGCCATTGTGAAGCTTTAAGCCCGTTAGAGTTTCTTCCAAATCAACTCCTGAAGCCCAGGAAAAAAGTGGAATGATCACTAACCCTGTAATCAAAAGAAGTGTTAGCCGCAAAGTGGCTTTTAAAATCCATTTAAAAGTAAGTTCTTTCGGCGCGCGAGTGATTTGACAAGCCCACTGTCCGATTGTGTAAGAAAACACAGCGGGGCTTGCGACGTGATAAATCCAAAGAAAACTATAAAGCAAAGCAACTGTCCCGACGGGGGTTAGTTTCCATAAGCCTAAAAAAGCACTGCGCACAGAAGTATCGAAAGTACGACTGATCAGCCAAAAAATCAAAAAACAAGCTAAAGAAATAAATAAAAAATCCATGATCGAAGAAACTAAATTCCACATCATCGTCTGATTGGTATTTCTTTTTTTTCCTGGGCCACTGGGGCGCCCTTGTTTTTTAGGTTTCTCAGTTTCAAAATCCCAAAGCCAACGATTCGGATTAAACACTGGAATGTGTTCACGACCCGAAGGCTGATTCTGACCCTGAGGCTGCTGATCTATTTCTGCCACTATCTGACGCCTCCATTAGCAGGCTGACCGGGCGTCGCAGTAGAAGGAGTTTCAGAAGCGATCGGCGTCGGCTCAGGTAATGAAGGAATCACAGCAATTGGTGGCGGCGGAGTATAAGGAGTCGGTTGCGGCGGTGGAACTGGTAATGGTCCAGGAGCTGGAGGAACATATTTTCCCGGTTTATTTTTTTGTCCCGACTTCGTTAAAGCATAAGCTCCGTAAAGAAAGAGGGCTCCCACTGCAAGGGGGCAAATAATACTACAATCAAAGCCAGAGTCTTTTTTCCTTTTTTCAACTGCAACTTCACGACTTGCGGCAATTGGGTAACATTTTATTTGTCCGTCTTTATCAGGGGCTGGAGCCATCTGAGGGCCACATTTACTTGTGTCAGCCGTTGCAACCGGGAGTGGCACAGGAGTTATAGCAATACATTTTCCATTTTCGACTTTTGGCTTTCCAGGGATTCCGGCTTCTCCAGTACCAGGCTCTAAGCAAGCGCACTTGTGGTCGTAGAAACCTGGTTTTCCGCTAGCCGTTTTACATTGTCCTTCTTCTGCGATCGGTGGTTGTTGGACGATGGGAGCTGGAGTGGGAATGGGGTTTTCATATTGTCCTTTGAGTGATTCAAAACCCTTTGCAAAGGCCAACTTTCTTTCTTTTAAAATAGCACAAGCATCACCTTGGTATTTTTCACCAAAGTTTGTAGTACCATCTAAATTTTTAGAATCACGGCATGTTCCAATTGCATCATTGATAAAAAGATTAAAATCTTGAACGACTGTGTTCATGAGTTCATCATATTTTTCTTGGCTGATAACTTTGCCGTCTTTGAAATATGACGCACCCTCTTTTTCTTCTACTTTCAAGCGCTGTTTTATAAAAGCTTCAGTGTCCTTGGCCAAAGAATCTGCACGGAGTGGAGAGGCTCCGTCACAAGATCGTGTTGCCTGTTTTGTCGAAGATTCTTGACGATTAATTTTAAAACAAGCGGGCCCGCTTAAGCCTTGGAAAAGAAAGGGCTGACACGGTAAACTTCCTGAACCACAAGATCCACCAGCATAAACAGTTGGAGATGTTTTATTTTGAGTGAGTCCATTAAGTGCATTCATTCCAGCAAAATTACTAACAGCTTTTGTAGAACTACAGTAAATATCACCTTTGCGGCTTCCCTCAGTGTCTTGAGTATAATTCCCAACGTAGCCTGCGATAATACATCTTTGACCAATCCATTTTTTTGAAGAATTTTCTAGAGCATAAGCTTTTTCAATCAGTAAATCGATCCATGAAGCAGCTTCAGTATTTTTGTTAGAAGCTTCAACAGCTCGGTTTGTGACTTCTTCTGCGGCTTGCAGCACCATTCTTAAATTCAAGAAGTACTCGGCTCTTTCTCTTGGTGTCATTTTGACGAAAAGTTCATAGCTTGGTACGATTGAAGAATTGAGAGCCATTTTTTTAATTTTCTGGGATTCAGCTTTAACGACTGAATCTTCGATCAGCTTTTCAACTAAACCATCGCCGTAGTAAAAATCATTGTAGCTGATAATTTGATTGTTGATTCGGGCATACTTTTCTTGGCCCCCCATCATTTCGATGGAGATCGTTTTTTTATTTGCAAGAGTCATCACCAGTCGAGCGCTTTCTTGGCCGTTTGCACCTTTAATGCGAATCACTTCCATTTGTGGAAGACGTTCATCTTTTTGAATATTCACAGCAGGAAAAAACTTCTTTTGCCATTCGGGATCCATCACGGCTTTGTTTTTGTCCCAATACTGTTTAACAGTGAGTGGCTTCCCTGCTTTTTGATTTTGCTGCACAAATTGTTTTAAAGCTTGGGCTGCCCAATTTTCTTGAGCCTGACCGTAAGCTACGGGTTGAAATACCATCGAGACCAAAGAAATCGTCGCAATCAAAATTCGAACATTGAGCATATTAAAGACCTCTTTCTTTACTCTGGTAGGATAGCAGAACTCAGCTTGTTTTTTCGACATATTTTTTTGTTTTGTCCTGAACAACCAGGTATTTAAGTCTAGTCTTGAAAGAGGATTGAATTCTCGTCTGGACAGCTGGCCTTGGGGCTGGGTTATCTTAGGATTTATGAATGAAAAATGGATTAAATTAAAACCTCTGGAAGAACTTTTAAGCTTAGAGCCCTATTTGCTTTTAGGGGCGCTGCTACTTGTGACTTGGGCTTTTTATCAAATTTTTTTAAAAGACATTTCCGATGAAAGACACAAGAGCTTAAGAAAAGCTTACACCAATTTGATGCGGCACTTTGTTGTTCTATCACTTCTGCTCGGCTGTTTTTTATTTTTAAACAATTCTTTTGATTCAGAAGAATCCGTGCGCCGAGTGACTCCGTATGTGGCACTTTTGACTTTTGCCTGGGGTTCCGTCGTTTTTGTTAAAACATGCAGGACTTTGGTTTTGCAGTATTTGTTTATGGGGGCGATGAAGTCTGGCGTTCCTGTGATTATCGTGAATATCTTTTCGATCTTACTTTCGATTGTTTTAACTTTTTGGATTATTTCCCAAGTTTTTGCAGTTAACTTAGGTCCTTTGCTAGCCACGTCCGCGGCCTTTTCCTTGATTTTAGGTTTGGCCTTGCAAGACACCTTAGGAAATCTTTTTGCAGGTATTAGTTTGCAAGTGGATCGATGTTATGAAATCGGAGACTGGCTGGAAATTCAAGATGGAATGCAAAAGACAATTGGTCAGGTTAAAGAAATCACTTGGCGAAGCACGATTTTAGCCGGACTTTCTGAAGAAATAGTGAATTTGCCGAATCGAAAAATGGCGCAAGCAGTACTGAGTAATTTTTCACCTCCTGATGAAGCTATTTTGCGCGGGCAAAACTTTAAATTACGATTGGGCTCGGATACTCAGAAAGCCATTCAGGTTTTAGAAAAAGTCGCCAGTGAAATCTTTGAAATTCGCGGAATCCCCGCTCCTTTCGCTTATGTGAACGAATTGACTGAAAATTGGGTTCAAGTCCGCTTAGTCTATTTTATTGATTCTTACGGTGCGCAGTATGCGATTGGGGATAAAATTTTACGCAAAAGCCTTGAAGCCCTTGAACGTCATGACCTTTCTGTGGCAAAACATCGTTTCGAGGTTGAATGGCATGCAGGAAATAATAAATCAAGTGGATCAATCCCTCAGCAAATCAGCAACAGTTGAAATCAAGCCGAGTTGGAAGATTAATTTAAATCATCCTTTGGCGATTAAAATTCGGAAAGAAATCACTCGGGCTAGTCATGATTTTAATTTGATCGAAGAAGGTGACCGGATTCAAGTTTGTGTTTCGGGCGGTAAGGATTCCAGTATTTTGCTGGCTCTTTTATGCGAAATTCAAAGAATAGCGCCGATGAATTTTGAATTGGAAGCTGTGATTTTGGATCAAAAGCAACCGGGTTTTGAAGTTGATGAATTCAAAATGTTCATTGAATCTTTAGGCGTTAAACTCACTATTCTAGAGCGCGATACTTATTCGATTGTGAAAGAAAAAATCACAAGCGGGACCTACTGTTCCCTTTGCTCAAGACTCCGAAGGGCCATTCTTTATGACCATGCCTTTGCTCAAAATTTTAATAAAATGGCTTTAGGTCATCACCGCGATGATTTGATTGAAACCACTTTGCTGAACCTTTTCTATTCTGGTAACTTAGCATCGATGCCGCCCAGGCTTAGAAGTGATGATGGGCGCAATATTGTAATTCGTCCGCTGGCTTATGTGGCTGAAAAAGACTTGATCGAACTTTCTCAAATTTGGAATATTCCGATTTTACCTTGTAACTTATGTGGGTCCCAAGAAGGCCTAAAAAGAAAAAAAATGAAGCGATTAATTCATCAACTAGAAGCCGATATCCCGAATTTAGGCTCTACATTTCTGACAGCTCTGGCAAATGTTAAACCCAGCCAACTTTTGGACCCCAAACTTAAAGAGTTCACTTAGCGGATTTTGAAGCTCCATCTTGAGCTGAATTCGTTCAAGTTGGATTTGAATTAAACTGGATGACTTAAGATTCGATCACGCTCGAAATCGGTTGTCGTCTTGAAGTATAAACTTGAGATGACGGCAGCGGCCGCCCGACCCTGAGTGCCCACACCACTTGTTCGCCGTCTGAAATAGAAAAACATTTCTTCCAAAGATCAGGGGCTTTTCGATAGAGTTCTTGGTATTCGGGTAAAACATCGGGATGTAGTAATTGATGTTGTAACTGATAAGATAAAAGCGTCGACAAAGTTGCCGGCTGAGCGACGTAACCTTGAGAACTTAAAGAAAGCCAGACGCGCATAACAGATCTTCCCACATCGACAATTGTTTTCATCGGGCACGGAGATTTTTCAGGGTGAGCTGTAAACACGATGTAGCCCGAGCTTTGTAAATAATTTCGTTGAAAAACTTGTTGAGCCATCAGTTTTAAACCTAAGTGATAAAACACAGGAATAATGGAGGGATACTTTCGCATCAATTTTAAAGACATGACTTCGTGCGATTTGACACCTAATTCTTGAATCGAAAGTCCGTCAACAGCTTGATCCCAATCGGGTCCTGGGAAGCGAATCATTTTTAAAAAATCCACGGCCCCTTGGGGGTGCTTCCAAAGAAAAACTTCACAAGTTTTTAAAAATTTTAAAAATTCTGAGTCCTCTGGTTTTCCAAAATAAATTTTAATATCAGGAGTTGAAATAGCCGCTTCTTTGGCGCATTCTAATTTTGTTTTTTCAGAGAGAGGCTCGTTAAATAGCGGTTCTCTGCAAGTCCATCGTTTCTTAAAAGCTCCCACAAGGTGCTTGTCTTCCAAGTTTGATTCAGATTTTTCTAAGATCACTCGCGCCCAATTTGACCCAGTTGCTGAGCCAATTGAAGCCGAAAGTTCAACTTCAGCTTGAAGTCCCAGACCGGCGGCTTCAACTACCAAACTTTCCAGAACAGCCCCTAAAGATAATAAAGAGGCACAGTTCGCATGATTTAAAAAATGGTGACCTCGGTTTTCTAAGTGGCGAATCAAAATGGTATTTGAATTTTCGATTTTAAAGCGAAAAGGTTGACAGTTGTCCCCGCTCGGAGCTTTTAAAGCCGCATTGATTAAAAGTTCAACATTTTCATTCATTCTTTAACGCTGACACAGATAAAGAAGTGATTCAAATACCTCAAGTTGGACTAGACTTTGGCCGAGACATTAATCACGATGAAAATCCTGAACCTGTTGCCCCAATTTTTAAGAGTGAAGCTGATTCGGCAGAATATCCATATTATTCCCCCGCCGGAGGATTTCCAAGTGAACATCGCAACAACTCAAGAAGAACTCGAAAAAGCTTATTCTCTTCTTCACGACTGTTATGTTGGAATTAAATTGATGGCTCCCGATGAGTCCGGTTTACGCTGCAACTTTTTTAGTTTTCTTCCCAATACAACGACTGTGGTCGCAAAAATCGGTCAACAAGTTGTTGGAACAGTTTCTTTGATTAAAGATTCTCCTGTGGGGCTTCCCTCGGATAAGGATTTTAAATTTGAAAACGATCAGTTAAGACTACAAGGTCATAAACTAGTTGAAGTTTCATCATTAGCAATTGATCTTCAATTCCGCAAAAAAACTCACGTGGTCAGTCTTTATCTGATGAAGTATTTGCAGCATTATACGACTCATCATATGGGATGTACGACAGTTTCTTGTGTGATTCATCCTCGGGCTCGGGATTTTTATGCCGCTTTTTGGGGTTTTAAATCGAATAAAAAGATTATTGAGTATAAGTTTGTAAATGGAGCCTTAGGTGTTCATGTTTACGGAAAAATAACGGACTCTGAATTAAAGCCTCTGGAGTCTTCTTTCCCTCAACAAGAGTCCAGAAATCCCATTCAGTTTTTATATAAACCAGAACCTTTTTTAATTTACCCGCCACGAAAAATGGAAAATCATTTGGACCCTATTTACACGCCCCAGCTTTTAAAATACTTTATGTCTGAAAGAACTCAAGCCATCAAAAATCTAACACCGACAGAAATATTAACAATTTTTTGTGCCTACAGTCTTTTCTTTGATAAACTGGAAGAATTAGATTTTTTTAAAAATCATGAAGTTCCCAACGTAAAAAAACGAAACTTTCGATTTCCAACAGAAATTCAAGCTGAACTTAAATGCGGAACTCATCAATATTTAGGATCGATCAAAGACTTAACCTCAGATGGGGCTTTTTTTTCTACAAATATGAATTTAGAGGTCGGAAAAGAATACCAGATGGAATTTAAGCTAGGACTTTATCAGCTTTCTTTTCCGGTTGTAGTGCGCTGGGAAAGCACTCAGGAACAAAATCAGATGCTTCTAGGCTACGGGGTCCACTTCACGCAGTCTCAGCTGAGCATCGCTCGGATGTTGAAAGAGACCCATTTGACTTTAGCCCTTAAAAAAGCTCAATAATTCAGTCAAAACTCTTGAGTCTTCAGTATCCCCCTGATAATTTACATTCAATTCAAAAAATATCGTCCCTTAGCGCAGTTGGTAGCGCGTTCCCTTGACATGGGAGAGGTCACTGGTTCGAGTCCAGTAGGGACGACCAATTATGTGACGGTCCGAACGAACACAAAGGGCGTAAACTTCACTTTTTCTGCGTTATAAAATTTTCGATAATAGGAGAAAGTAACGTAAAATT
>JAOASS010000004.1 GCA_030158485.1 Pseudobdellovibrionaceae bacterium
AGCAAATCTTGAAAACGAATATACGATAACTTGTGAGATCTTTCCTAGCCTAGCTTGATCTAACATACTATCTAGCCCAGGCCTTGATGACCTTGCCCCTGAAATTCCGAAATCTTGATAAATTTCGAAGTTCTGAATGTCCTTTTGTTCACAGTAGATTTTCAATGCACTTAGCTGCGCATCTAGACCTTTTGTCTGTAGTTCCGTTGATGTACGTAAATACAATGCAACTGTCTTCATACTCACCTCTATGCAAACATAATAACGCATTACGTATTACAAAGTAAACAACGTATTACGTTTTTCTAAATTTGAGATATAATATTCAATATGAAAGCATTGCCAAAAAAACCTAAGCTCAAGTATGTTAACGGCATTAGAGAAGTCCTTTCAATTAGATTGCCACTAGATCTAATAAAAAGACTCAAAGAAGAATCAAAAGGAAGTGGCTACTCTCAGACTGAAATTATCCAGCATTCATTAGATTTATATCTTCAGTCATTAGATAAGTAATGCTGGCTCGGGTATGTGGAAAATCAATTTGCATTCCTACACTTAATACGCAGAAAAAAAATTTGCTTATTATTTATTTATTACACTTTTTTAAATATCAAAACTGAATGTTTAGTTAAGCATCTCTCAATCTAAGATTTTAAGATCATTACTTAAATTGGGAAGTAATATTTATTTTGATAATTCTTTTTGAATTTCCGCTTTATCCAATGGCTTTTTCAGCAATGGCATAATAATTCGCGGTAAATCCATTTGGTTAAACATGGAGTCGACATGACTTCTGATATACGGATATGCATGGGGTAACGCATTTCCTTCTGTAAATCTGTTGAGAATTGCGTCAGTTGGCTTGGCATCATGTTTTAGTACGTATCTAACTACAAACTTGCAACTACCCCCGAAAGCAACCCCTTCAGGAATCTGCTTAAATTGCGGACTGTCATTTTTAAAAATTCCATGAACCTCTGTTCCAACGAAACAAAATAACTGTCTTACTTTTTTATCTGTGAGTGTCGGCTCAAGATTCCAGCCAAAGTTGTACTTAAACGTTACATTTAGTACGTCTAGAGATATTCTTTCAGGAGGCAATGCAATTGAAAATTCTGACTCTACCATTTGAATCAATGCAATCTCTGTATCCTTAAGGAAATCTATAAACTCTTTGTTACTGTCTATGTCTACCATGGGCTCCCGCATATCCGTTGTTTAAATTAGTAAAGTGCACAGGCACTTCCTCATCACCCTCGGGATGAGGACTTATAGGATGTGAATGAACGACTGCTAGTTTGTGCACAAGATCTCTGATTTCATTCATTTCTGGCTTTACACTGAAGAAAATTTTAACTTCTGAGTGACCCGAAACACTCCATGGAGAACCGTAACCCTTGCAAAATCCATTCAACTTTATGCCAGTTAATTTTGTTATTAGCTCGGGGTGCTCCACATAACTCAAAAGTAAATTCATTGTAGTCGAACTTAATATCTTACTTCCCGATTTAACCATTGAAACATACTCAGGGGTAATACCCAACGCTTCACCAATCTGCTCCTGATTCAAACCAAGACTCTTAATCAGAAACGTTATTGCTTGCTCTGCTTTGATTTTCAAAGAAGCTTCTATATTTTTATCTAACCTGAGAAAATCCTTTGTACTTAAAATTTGATTCTGACAATTTTGACAAACAAGTGCATTCTGATCACATAATAGCTCAACCTGAGAATAGCTTCTCCACGGATGCATACTACCTTTGATGTTTTGAAGTTTTAAATGGGTGCTGCCACATTCTCCACAACGCTTCATATCTTTACCCTGGCCTTCTTAATTGTCGTTCCATTCTCCAGACGCATATCAGAATTAGTTTCATGAAAAGAAATCTCATCTAAGCAATCTGAACCATTCTCGATTATAAACTTTATGAACCACGCGATTCCATCTTTTCGGATTCCGTATTGATCAGTAATTAATTCTTTAAATCCCCACTGTCCCGCTTCTTGTCTATAGAAATCTGAATCAGTAAGCTGCATAATGCTATTCATAATATACTCATTTGCTTTTTCACTTGTTACTTTCATTCCTATAGATCTTAAAGTTTTAACTACTTCATGAGTTGACCTCGAAGGTGCCGAAAACCAAACCTTTTCAGATTCTGGATTTTCTAATGCCATTTTAGTGAATTTTTTAACCTCTACTAGAGGGTACTTACATGGCATTAATTAAATAACTCCTACCCGGCTACTCTTATATCTTAGTCATCGGAACTTGCAAGAACATACTTAAACTCAGTTTAACTTCCTTAAATTAGTTTATAATATTAAGTACTTAAATTGCAACAAAAATGTGAATTTGGGCAAAGATCTCGTATTTTGATTTAATAACGATTACAAACAAATAGGATGTCTCATTTCTAAACAACCCACCCAATGACTAGTTCTATATTACTTCCGTAAGCTTAAATTCTTTGCCGTGCGATTCGTTCGGTATCACGGCTCTAGCTAATGCCCAATAGAAACTCAAGCTAGATAAAACTATTTTATTGCAATCAACTTGGCTAATTGTGGAACTTCAGTAAAATTAATTTCTTCTTTGTCTTTGTAATGCTGCCAAGTAGTAGAAATGTCTTTATGGCCCAACCACATACTTATGTCTTCAAGCTTTTGGCCTTTTGATAGCATTAAATCAACGAATGCTTTCCTGCCACCATAAAGAGTAATTCCATTGCCTACATACTTGCGAACTGTTTTATGCAGAGGTCTCTTAAACGATTTAGCTTGTATTATATCAAGGCAATTTTTTTGTTCAGGAAAAATAATTGGAATTGCTTTCCATCTTTTTTCCTCGGCAATATTTTGTAACTTGGATTGATATATATGCAACACATTAACTTTTTTCTTAGCGTTAACCTCAATTCGAAAGCGTTTAGGTTGATTTAATAATTCAACTTCTTCAGGTCTTAATCCAAACCAAATAGTCAGCAATAACCAATTAAATTGTTCAGGAATTAGCTTATCTTTAGCGTTGAATAAGGCAGCTGGCGTTAAAGGTAGCGATTCAGTTCGGACACCTAATTCAGTGTTGACTCCAGACTTGGTTAATTGAGCGTCAGCGATAGCAGACTTCTCCCGACCTCTAGGCAATGGGACCTCGTCATAGAAATTTCCACTAATTCTAGAGGCAAACTTCCCCCAGCGATTTAAAAATGAAACAATCCTAGCCGCATAGCTTGGACTAATTTTTTCTTTAATAAAATATTTGTATATTCGTTTGGATGCTTGTTTATATTCAATGGGTAGTATTCTAAGTTCATTGCACATTTTTTGAATAAAATTAAAGTGAGAATTCAGTTTTTCAAGATGCTGTTCAGATCCAAAGTTTTCTTCTTCCAGCAATTCTTGAAACTTATTAATTCTATCTTGTGGAAAAAGAATTTCATCTAGAGTTTTTAGTGAAGTAACCCTCTTAGCTGCAACTCTGATTTTATCTTTAAGTAATGACCGCTCTTTATTTATTTGAGTGCAAAGTTTTTTTGCATCAGTGACAGACATTTCAGGTTTAAAACCTAAGTCCCTTGCAGCTTTTGAATCAACTCGCTCTTGATGACGAACACCATTTTCATAGAATTGATACCACAGAAACCAACCCGTGGTTCTCACTCTGATATAGTAATTTCCTCTAGGGATATTATTGTCTTTCACTCTGAAAGTCTTATCGGATAATTCTTAAAAAAGTTCAGCTAAAATGAAAAACTGTTGAGGCACCACCGACCCAAACCACCTACCTACAAAAAACCCAACTACTTTATTTCATTGGGATTTGTAGGAAAATTTGGTAGTGAGAGGCGGACTTGAACCGCCGACCTATGGATTATGATTCCATTGCTCTAACCAGCTGAGCTACCCCACCACGCGCCAGAAGGAATTGTTTTAAATAACGCTGAGCAACCTGTCAACACGCTAAAAATTCGACTTTAGCATTGACGAGTACCCCCTCCTCAGACTGCAATAATTTAAGATTTTGTCAGTTTGCCATGGAAAGGGAAATTAATGAAAAATCAATCCATCGAGAAACTATTGAAATGCTTCACTTTATGTCTGTCTCTTGCGTTTGTTGGCTGTAGCAAGGACGATAAGCCCAAACCAAAAGAGTATTCTCCCATTGGAGTATTCAGTGAAAAATTGAGTACGCCTACTTTGCGGTTCGTGAATGAACTCGGCGAACCCTTGGCACAAACCCAAGTGTTAATAGGTTTGGCTGCTGATGCTTTTCCCGGAAACTCTGGATTGACAGACGAAAATGGAGAGTTTCAAGTGCCCGCAGATTGGACAACTCCAGACATGGTGACGGCTGACGCGACGGGCTATATCCGCGCAACTTACATGGGACTTCTGCCTGAGTCTCAAACTTTTACTCTCAAGAAAAAGTTTGCTGCTCAAGTTCAACTTCGCGGAGTAACAAGCGGTCACCCCGTCAAACAGAAAGATGGATTTATTGATTTTTCCCTTGTGATGTCGGCCATGACTCGACAAGATCTTTTAAATTTTCAAATTCAAAAAGTTGTTTCACCCCTCAATGACACTTTATCGGTTGTTGGGCGTGATGTTCAAATTCCGGCCAACGTGTCGCTCCCAAAACAGACTGAAAACTATTTAATCGGCATCACTTTAGACAAGCCAGCTTACCGTTTGTTTTTCTCTGATAAAGGAGTTCAACGTGTTTTTGCGGCTCGTGGGCGATTTCCTTTTAAGTCGGTTGTAGATGGTCTTCGCGAAGAAAAGCAAATTTTCGAACTGATCAACTATTTTTCTATTTCTGGCGGCAGCATTCGCGACGTGAATTTAGTAGAAGATAAAAATAGTTTAAATATTCCAGTCATGGATCTTACTTTTTCAGCTAAAAAAGATTTTAAAGCGCCGAAACTTTCAAATAATCAAGTGATGGTGGCTCTGACGGTTGCGGATAACGGAGGCTTTTTAATTCCAACTGACGTTAAACGTCTTACTTCAGAACAGTCTGTGAAACTTGCCGTTTGGAATGAGAACCCTGCCTACTTAGCTCAAGTGATTAAAAATAAATCTGAGTTTGATGAAACCAAACCCGGCTTGGACCGCTTAAGCGCAATCCTTCTTCCTTTCGATGAACAAGTGACTTCACAATACTTACCTTTGATTTCAAATCCCACGGTGAAAGGAAACAATATTTTTATCATTCCAAGCATCGACTCAAACCTTCACAAATTAACGACTTATGGACTTATTTCAGACGTTAAAGTCGAAAAAAATTCAAACGGTCTTGTGACTAAAACCCCTTCTGCTGTTTGGGAAGTCTACGCCCCAAGTTGGGTTACTGAAATTAAGTTACCTGAATGGAAATGGAACAAAACAGCACCTGGAACACGATTTGAGGTTTCACTTGTGGGATCAACTTCATCTGATACAATTCCCCTAGGTCCTCAAATGATGGAGAAAGCAACCCATGTTACGCGAAGCTCAGTGGATTACTAAACAAACTTTTAAAAATTTATTTTTTTCGGCAGGCCTCTTCATTTTTTTAGGAGGTTGTGTTCAAAAAACTCTGAAGCCCGAAGACGTGATCAGAACCCAGACAAAACAAAAAGTTTTTTTGTCTTCTTACGATGAAGTCTGGCGAGCGGCTCACGCTGTACTCAAGTACCCTATCGTGAATGAAAATCAAGATACGGGCCTTATCGAAACAGATTTTATTAAATCTCAAGATGGCTTTACAGGCCCTGATCAACCGTCAGCTTCTTCTGGTTTGAGATATAAAATTGTGATGATTTTTGCAAAAGGAAAAAGCCAAGGACAAGAATCAGTTCGACTGACAATTGATAAAAAAATTGAAAAACTCAGGGATTTTTTTTCCGAAGCTGAAAGCCTTACAAGTGATGGCTTAGAAGAAAAAGTTTTATTCTACCGTATTGAGCGTGAACTTCTTATTTCAAAAGGCTTAAAAAAAGCAGCAGATGATCAAGCTGTGAATCAGTAAAAAATAAAAGACTTAATTTTTTTGTAATTTCTGAAGAGCGGTCTGAGCTATTCCACGAATTTCATCATCTTTTTCATCAGCTAAACTTAAAAACTTTTCACGCTCCTGTGGCATGGGCTCAGCAGCTAAATATTGACTGATCTGGGGACGAATCCATAGCGACTTTGACTTCACTTTGTTTTTTTTAGAATGAATCTCTTTCCATAAAATTTCTCGAACTTCAGCTGTTTTGTTTTTATTTTTAACTAAAATATCAACAGCTGCGGATCGAACCACTAGAGCTGGGTCGTTTAACTGTTTCTTCGCAATATCGTAGGCCAGTGTAGGATTAATTGAATCTAGAGCGATTAATCCTGCATTTCGCATATACCAAGTGTTTGAACTCAAAGCTTTTTTGAGATCCATCACACTTTCATTTTTTTTCATTTTTGTCATTTGCATTAATGAGTTCCAGCGAACGGACATTTCTTCTGCTTCCGAAAATGCTTTTAATCGAAGTTCTTGATACGTTTCAGCTTCAGCAGAGAGAGACAAACTCAGTGCACAAACCACAAAGAGTGGTGATAATTTGAAATTTAATTTTTTCACGAGCCCTCTTTTTTCTGAACAAAACTTTCAAACTGGCCCATCAAATCTTCATTATCAGAACTTGGAGGAGGAACGCTTGCCGCTTGACTCGCAGCTTTTTGCCCTTCTACTGCGGCCGCAAACTCTTTCATTAAATCGTCGTCAATTGCGGCGCTTACTGCGGGATCAAGCTCAGCACTCGCAGTTGACACTTCCGATACTACAACTTGAAGTTCAGGTGCTGTCATAACAGGAGCCGTTGTAGCTGGCGGCGGCACTGGTTGTGCAGAAATCTGGGCCTCTGCAGCTACAACAGGTTCAGAAATGACAGCAGCTGTAACTGGCGCGCTCGCGGGCGCCGCTGCCGTCCCTTTTAAACTCGCTAATTCTGCTTTGATTTTATCATTTTCGTCTTTGTAGCGGGAAAGATCTGCAATATCTTCGCTGATAATATCATATTCTGCTAATCGAGCTTCCAGTTCTTTTATGCGCGCTTCAAGCCCGCTGGTGTCGGCCTTTGAAACATTGCTTGATTGACTGACAGCTTCTGAAAGCTGAACATTTAGATCTTGAATTTTCTTTTCCCGAACCGCCATCTCAACTTTGAGCTTTTCAACTTGAGCTAAAACTTCCGCCGATGGAGCTCCTGGCTGGGCTGCAATTGAAGAAGGTGCACCATTTTCCTGAGTCTTTGAAAAATCAAATACAGCCGCTTTCGTTTGATTCTCTAACATTTTTTGTAAGGATTTTTCAAGCTCGGGACTAAGTCCCATGGCCGCACTAGTTGATTCTTCATTTTTAGACCCAAAAAGAGTAATAAAAACCAACGCCACTATTAAAATAAGAGTGACGACTATCAGAGCCTGAATAATGGTCTGATTATAACGGGACCAAAAATCTAAGAAGTGATCGAGATTCACAAGTTCTATTGTCAAATTTTAAAAGCCTCAGCGTCAAGTCTGTTCCTTTTATGTAGACTTTCTGGACCTAGACCCCTCTCGACTGATAAGACTTTACCATGAGTTTAGATCTTATTATCAAAGGTGCTACCGCTATTCTTCCTGGACCCGATTCCAAATTAGTCGAACAATCAATCGACATTGGAATATCAAAAGGCAAAATCGCTGAATTAAATTCCACAATATCTTCAGCGAAAGGTCCCGTGTTGCAAGCGCAGGGACTTCATGTTTTGCCTGGCCTTATTGATACTCAAGTTCATTTTCGAGAACCTGGCCTTACTCACAAAGAAGATTTTGAAACGGGATCTAAGTCTGCTTTGTTTGGCGGAATTACCGCCTACTTTGAAATGCCGAATACAAAACCTCCAGTTACCACTTACGATTTACTTCAACAAAAATATGATCTTTCAAAAAATAGATGTCATACCCATTTTGCTTACTACGGTGGATCGATTGGGGCCGATTTTGATCAACTTTCTAAAATGGAAGCACATCCAAATTCCCCCGGCATCAAAGTTTTTATGGGAACTTCTACCGGCGGCTACTTAGTCGACCAAGATGAAATTTTAGATCTTATTTTAAAAAGAACTTCCAGACGTTTGGTCGTTCATGCTGAAGACGAAACAACACTTCAAGCCAGAAAATATTTAATTGATGAAGATCCTCATCCGCGATCTCATTATAAGTGGCGCAATGAAGAAAGTGCGATTAAAGCCACTCAAAGAATCTTAAGTTTAGCCAAAAAAAATAACCGAAAACTTCACATTCTTCACATCACAACTGCAGAAGAAGTTGAAATTTTAAAACAAAATAAAGATATCGCAAGTTTTGAAATTCTTCCCCAGCATCTTGCATTAGCCGCACCTGAATGCTACGAACGCTTGGGAACACTGGCTCAAATGAATCCCCCTATTCGTGATAAAAGACACCAAGATGCCCTCTGGAAAGCGGTTTTAGATGGTTCGGTATCAGTTATGGGATCTGATCATGCTCCGCACACTTTACTAGAAAAACAAAAGCCCTATCCAGAATCACCTTCTGGATTTCCAGGAGTCCAAACAACTGTCCCACTGATGCTTAATTTTGTGAATCAAGGAAAACTTCCATTAACTCGGTTTGTAGAGCTCATGGCTGAAAATCCCAAAAAGCTTTTTCAAATCAAAAATAAAGGCCGAATTGAAATTGGTGGTGATGCTGACTTCACAATTGTCGATATGAATGAAGAACGCATTCTTGAAAATAGCTGGATTCAAAGTAAATGCGGATATACTCCGTTTGCAGGAATGAAATTAAAAGGCTGGCCTCGAATTGTCATCTTAAATGGCGAAATTGTTTTACAAGAAAATGAACTTTTAAAGCCATCAAAAGGACAGGCTTTAGAATTTAACTTTTAAATTAAAAATGACTGTAGCTGATTTAAAAAATAACTTTTCTTTCATTATAAATCAGACCCATTAACAAATCATAAAAAAGCCAGATTAACTAAGAGTCAATCTGGCTTTTTTGTACTTCTTAAAACTCAAGAGGCAGAAAGTAACTTATACTTGTGGCCTGAACCACAAAACTTTTATTTACACCAAGGAAGATCAGGTATCACTTGGCAGGCAATTTCACAAATCTGTGGATCTCCTAATGGACACTCACCAGGAGCTCCCGGATCCCCGGGATTTCCAGGAGTACTTGATACTGCACCAACATTAATATCTAAAGTTGTTGCAGTTGCTCCGGAAGAATCTTTTGCAGTAACTTGCGCCGTTCCTTTGGCAACAGCTGTTATTAAACCATTGTTATCAACAGTTAATGCTGCAGGATTTGAACTGACGTAAGTAATTCCTGAACCTAAATTCATCGTGCCCAATTGCAAAGTCGCTTTTTCAGCAATTGTTGCAGCAGCAGGATAAAGTAATGGCTTCTTACTTAAAAGATGATCAACGGCATTGAAAGCATCAACACGGCAATTACAAGCTGTATCAATTGAATTCTTAACACCTGTTGTTTGCAAAAGTGCTTTGATCTGAACACCTGTGAGTGAAGGATCTTGAGCTTTTAAGAATGCCACCATTCCTGCTACCATTGGCGTTGCCATAGACGTACCAGAAAGATTTCCGTATTTATCACTTGGCAATGTTGACATGATATTTTCACCAGGTGATGAAACGTGAACTTTTGCTTTACCGTAGTTTGACCAACTTGGCTTAGCATCACTTGTATTTGATGCCGCCACATTGATCACGTTCGGAAAACCAGCATTTGCAGGGTAAAAATTAGATGTATCATTATTTTTGCTACTGTTCCCAGCCGCTACAACAAAAATAATTCCTTTATCAGTCGCACGCTTAACAGCTTCTAATAATGGAGCCGCTGTGCTTTCTGGAACTTCGGCACCCCAAGAAGCCGAAATAACTTGAACACCTTTTTCGATTGCGTAATCGATAGCTTTAATACCATTATTCAAATCACCAGAACCTTTTTCGTCTAAGAAACGAAGAGGCATCATGCTGACATCTGGGCTCATGCCCACGATTCCACCTTCAACCACACCATTCGCACCAATAACACCAGCACAATGTGTTCCGTGGCCTGGATTTTGTGACGACGTCTTATCCATTGGATCATCATCATTTTGAGCAAAATCATAACCTTTAACCATATTTGTACTTAATGATTTGTGATTGTAATCAACACCCGTATCGATCACAGCAACTAACACGTTTTTATTTCCCTTGTTACTAGCACGCTGCCAAGCTTTTTCAGCTTGAACTTTAGAAATCGCCCATTGCTCTCTTAAAGCTGTCCCTTCAAAAGGAACACTGGCAAAACTATGTAGTTTAAAGTTAGGAACAACATACTGAATTCCAGGGTGACTTAAAAGCTCTACGATAGCTTTTGCTTTTTTACTTTCTGGTATGTTCACAAGAATCAAGTTTCCCGTCGGATGCGTATCTAAAACCTGCATCTGCATTCCACTTGCCGTACGTGGTGAAAGAACCGCCATAGCTCCCTGCTGATTGCGATATTTCACTAAAAATTCCGCTGCGAAAGCTTGAACTCCAATAGCTAACGACAGCAACAATAACAACTTATTCATATAGACCCCTCCATGGTTATCTAAAATCGTATGACGTCCTTTTGAGCACAGTGAAGCTAATTCTTTAAAAAAGTGTATTTTCAGTTTTGCGTTATGTCCCCAGAAATTGTTTAACTCTGTTTCATCTTTCGTCAAAAATCAGTGATATGAATATATTAGATGCGATTATATTAGGAATTGTTGAAGGCCTTACAGAGTACTTGCCGATCTCCTCAACGGGTCATTTAATTGCGACTTCGCAGTTTCTGGGCTTAGAACAAACTGAATTTTTAAAGAGTTTTGAAATTGGCATTCAGTCCGGCGCTATTTTGTCTGTTGTCATTGTTTACAGAAATAGATTTCTCAAAAATTTCGATATGAAGTTCTATCAAAAACTCTTCTTCGCCTTTATTCCAACAGCCATTTTAGGTCTTGTGCTTAAACATTTGATTGATGGATGGCTTGAAAGCTTGCTCCTGGTTGCCATCACAACTTTATTAGGTGGCATTTTTTTAATTTGGATGGAAAGAAAAAATCTTTTCGACAAAAATCAAAAAGTGATCGATGACCTCAGCATTAAAGACTGTGTCCTATTAGGCTTAGCCCAGTCTTGCGCGATGATTCCGGGAACTTCAAGAAGCGGCGCCACTATTGTCGGAGGACTTTTTCTAGGACTTAAAAAAGAACAAGCCACTGAATTCAGTTTTTTTCTAGGAGTTCCGACACTTCTAGCTGCGACAATTCTTAAAATAAAAGATGTTATTCCCCATTTAAACATGGAAACTGTCAAAATATTAACTGTAGGCTGGATCGTCAGTTTTATAGTCGCAATTATTGCGATTAAAACTTTTATTAAAATTGTCAGTTCAAAAGGTTTTACGGGATTTGGAATCTACCGCATTATTTTTGGTGTGTTTTTGATCTGGTTTATTTACCGCAAATAATCATAAAACAAAAAATGACCTGGCCTACAACAAGGGCCCTTGAACAAACTGAGTTTTCGAAGGCAATTGGCATCCGACAAGGTTTAAATCGATATCTCTTTCAAAATTTAAACAAGAATAGATCCAATAAGTTTGTTGTCCGTAAGAATAACCTTTTACAAAAGTAATCTGACCATACTGATCAACTTCACATGGGTTATTCATTGTACACTTCCACCCACTTTCATTGCCCGTATTATTAACTCCCACAACTGTCCGAGTTCCTTTTTTTAAGATGGGTGCCCCGGAAGTCCCTCCAATTGTTTCACAACCTGGACGGCTGTAGCGTATTGAATCCGCGAAAGTCCACTTGTCTTCACGAAGTTCAAATATGAAATTTTCAATTGAACAAGTGAACCCACGCTTCCAATATCCAGAAATAATTTCAATTTCCTCAGATAGCTGAGGAGCTCCTGGTTCAATCGTTAAAGGGTTAACTGCAAACTGAGCCCTGATTTCATCATAACTTTCCCGTAGCCGGTAAAGCGCCATATCCGTTCCGGTCATAGTCGCATAGGTCAATTCAGAAGCATAAACTCGACCCATTGCCTGAGCTTTTGAGTTCAATAAAGTAAAGTATCGAGAACTTGGCTTTTTATAAATTGCAAGACCTGGTCGAACAAAACCTTCATGACAGTGGCCATTCGTTAGAATCCAAGCCTTATCGGTGGACAAACTTTGTTTGAATCGAACTAAACTTCCCGAACAATTTGATAAGGCCACAATCCCTTCAAAATCATAGTCATTGGTAAAAGTTGATGGCAACTCGACCTGACTCATTTGATACTGGGGTAATGGAAAAGCCACTGCTTGATTTGAAATAAACAGCATGACAGCAAAAACTTGAGAAATAAAAATATTCATTTAAAAAGTCTATTGCCTGATTCGAACAATACCAGTGACGCCGCGTCGTAAACTTACGTTGAAAGTCTGATTTTAACTGTTTCTAGTTTAGTTTTTTCAGTTTCGTGTTCTGTTTTAATAGTCTCGTTTTTATATTTCATATCATCCAGATCTGCTTTTTTATTTTTCAGCTGTTTTTCAAGCTTTTCTCTTTCTGCTTTTGTCTTTTTAATTTCTTCAGATAAACGTTTGTTTTCTGAATCCATTTGCTGAATTTGAGCTTGAGCTTCTTGCTCTTCACGTTGGTATTTTGAAATTTCAAGTCTCATTTGCCCTAATTCTTTTTCTTTTTCAGCTTTTTCTTTCACATAAAGCTCTCGAGTTTTGACAAGCTTTTCATTTGCTTTTTCTTGAGCTTTCTTCGCTTCTTTGTAAGAAGACTTCTGGTTTTCAGTTTGTTTTTTTAATTGACCCAATTCCTCTTCCATTTTTGCAATTTCAGCTTGAGTCTGAGTCAACATGCTTTTCTGTTTGTCTTCTTCGGCCTTTAACATACCTTGCTCTTTTTGTTGAACCGAAATCTCATTTTTAACTTTGGCTTTTGTTAATTCTGCTTGCGCCTGTGTCGCTTTGAGCTGAGCCAACATTTTTTGTGTATTAAGTCGAGCTTGAGCTAACTTTTGCTCACCTTGTTTAGACTCTAAAACAGCTTGATCAGCTTCTTTCTGAGTTTTTTGAGAATCTTCTTGAGCTTTTTGAGCTTCGCTATTGGATAAATTTGATTTATCTTGAGTGTCTTTCGTAACAGCTTCAGCATTCTTTCTTTTCTCGACTGCATCATCACGAAGTTTTTGGGCTTGCTTTGATTTTTCTCCAGCTAATTTGATTTTTTCATCTGCTGCTTTTTTTTCAACTTCCGCTAGTGCCATTTGCTTTTCTTGATCTGCCACTTCTCGCTTCATCTCGGCTAAAGTTTTTTCGGCTTCAGCTTGCTCTTTTTTAGCTTCGGCTTCTGTTTTTCTAGCATTCGCAACAGCCGTTTGCGCGTCACTTTTTATTTTTTCAAAACGTCTTCGTTCCTCTTCGGCTCTTTTCTTCGCTTCAAGCGCTTCGGACTTTGCTCTTTCCGCATCCGCTTTAGCTTCTTCCGCTTCAACTTGAGAAATATCCACTTGCGCATAAACTTCAGAAGGATTCAGAATCGCAATTACAACTGTTAACGTGACTAAAAAACTTGCCAGTTTTTGAGTTGAAAAAAGAGAATTTAAAATAAACTGTGGCTTCATAGCTTGAGTCCTCCTGAAAGGTCGATAAGTCGACTTTTATCATAAACTTTTTTTAATGATGAAAGCAACCCTCGAGCTAGACTGGATTTATTATAAAATCCAACGCAAACCGAAACTATAACTGTAAGCAAGAGGTGCCCCAAAATTTCCAAAACTCTGAAAAAGTGTCAGGTTATTTGATAGTCTAAATTTAAAATTAAGTTGATTATTAAACGCTTGAGTCGGATCAACTGACTGAATTGTGATGTAATACAATCCTAGCCCATAGGACAGGTCCAGATCTTGATTGAGTCGGTAGCCCACTTCAGCACCTGATAGAAGTGAAGTAAAACTTTTTCGTGGATAAGTCACATTAGGAACACTTTCGGTGTCAATAGTTCCAGATAAAGCTCCCGCGCGAACACTCCAAAAATATTGATTTGAATAAGAAACCCTCTCGATGTCAGCACCAAATGATGAAAACTGCGAACGGGCTTTTGTTTTTTGACCTGCATAATTAATCACAACTCGATCGGCAAAAGAAAAGTAGTAGGTATTAAGATAGTAAAAGGATGACTTCTTAATCGCATTGTCTTGGGTCGACACAACTTTATTTTTAGATATTGGAGCTGCGCTCCCGTAGTTCCATGAAAAAAGAAACAAAGGTAAAAAAAGAAAGAGTTTCAAAGAATTCATTCCTTTCAAAGGTTTTAAAATGAAAAATGGATCTGCGAAGTTGCAATCCAAGTATCGGGACTTGTTTGAGCAGGATTAAATGTTCTGTAGTTATAGACGTCTAATCTAAACTCCGTCCGTGACCATGGAAAGCTTAAAAGACCCAATCCGTAACGATAACTTTCTTGATTTCGACTTTCGATATTTGGCTTCCAAGTCTCAAAATTCATCAATAAAAAATAACCTCGGGCCAATCTGTTCATATTTTGAAAAAAAGAATACAAACCTTTTAGGCTTGATCCGCCAGTCGGGGTCTCGTCGACAAGGCCAATTTCGGATATAAAACTGTCTCCTTCCCGCTTCAGACCAGAACGATATTGGAATGAGTACATATTTCTTTTGGCATAATCATTTTTTTGCTGAAGGTAAGAAGCTCCTAATGCTTTTTTTTCATCTAATAAGTAGTCAATATGAGTTGTGAAACCCACTGGCCTTAATGATCCCTTCTGCTGGATATTTCCAATAAAGTATTGGCCCGTGATTTCAAATTTATCTTTTATATAAAAAGCTTTAACAGATTCGCTCTGATCTTCCATAGTCAGCTGAGTTTTTACTCTTTGAAAAGAAGTGTGATCTACATTTTTAATCCCGAAGACTTTATCCATTAACCCCGCAAAAAGAAAAAGATTTTCTTTGTACTGCCATTTAACGAAATATTCACGAATCGCCCATTCGTTTGGTTTATCACCCCGGTAAGTCGCACGGTTATATCGTTCTGGAGTTGGCCTGAAAGCATAAGCTCCGTATATTGTAGTTTTTTGATCCCGATCAAGAAAAAATGCTGCATTCACTTCTTCCTGCATATTAATCCATCGATCAATACTATCTTGACTGCCCACATCTCTGACTAAATAAAGACCTCTGTATTTGACTCCGGGACGAACCCACCAAGGCAATTGCCAAGATCCGGCGAAACCAGATTTTTCTGCCATTTGTTCGTCAGTCATATTGCGGTGAAAAATAGACTTAGAAGTCATTTCAGAAGCCCAGACCGCCCTTCCATAATCATTGAGAGCGCCGCCCCCGCTGCTATTAAAATGGCAAGTCAAACAGCTTTGATATCCATATCCAATGAAATTGGGATAAGCTTGGCTGTACCGAGCTGAAACAAATAATAAAATGACTGTCAAAAAAGTACGCATAAGGCTGATCATTGATTCTCAGGATGTCATATCTTTCGACAGGGTCAATCTCATAAAGAAACGTAAAGCATTTTTTTTAATTGGATATTTTGAATCAATGTACACTTGTTTATAGATGCACAGTTTTGGAACCTTCTGATTTTTTAATCCCATATTAAAATTCAGACGCCACTTTCAGATTGAGCTCTTGTTCGGGGGGAATAAATGAGAATAGCTTTGAGTCTTTTAGCATTGATGCTTTTTTGTGCCTCAGCCCATTCGCAAAGTCAGATTCAAAAAGATGACGCGAAATGGTTGCTTGAAAGAATCACAGGAGTCAAATGGTCAGCCGACCACCCTGTTCTATTACAAATGATATCTCTTATCCAAACCGGAAACAGACGCGGGGCCGTCGAACTCGCGACTCAACAGTCTGATTTTTTGAACATAACAGTCAAGAATTTTGGCCTTAAAATGTCAACTCGCGAAGAAACAATTCGATTACCACTGAACGATTTTACCGCGACGATTATGGGCGTAGTTCGAGATGAAATTGATGCAAGGCAACTTTTGTATGGAAATTTTCTCTACGTGGGCGACCCATCAAAGATTCCTAGCTCAACAAACACTGAAACAAACGCCAGGCTGATGGCAACTCAAAATTTAAATACTTACGCAAGACATCTTTTATCTTCAAATAACCACTATCAAGCTCTCGACAATAAAAAAATTGATATCGGACAAGTCCTCATTCGACGAGCGACTCAATATCTTGTCGTATCTGAAAGTAATGGAGCCTACACAATTGACAGAAATCCTGACCCTGCTGGCATCCTCACTTCAAGAACTTTTGTCGAAGCTCATGTTGAGGCTGGAACAAACAGACGGCCAGTCGAATACACTTTTAGAGAATTCATGTGTCTTCCAATTGAAGCTTGGGCCGACACCGCTTCATCAGACGTTCGAATCGGACGTGATATCGATCGCATGCCCGGTGGAGATCACTTGAAATTTCAAACTTCTTGCAAAGGCTGTCACACTGTTATGGACGGCTTTCGTGGGGCATGGGCTAAATGGGATTTTAATAATGATATCGCGATTCAGTCCACTATTCGAAAAGGTAACTCTGATAATAACGGTGTGATGCAGAAATTAAATCGAAATGGAACTGTCTACGCTGGAGGCTACGTCACAATCGGAGACTCTTGGGTTAACAATGCCAGCAGAGGAATCAACCAAACATTGTTTGGCTGGCGTGGACTCGACGGCAGAACACCAGCCTCTTCTGGAGACGGTGTTAATGGATTCGGTCGCATGGTCGCTAATTCAAAAAGATTTTCAACTTGTATGGGAAAAAGAGTTTTTGAGCAAGTTTGCAACAAAACACTTCCTACAAACGAGACCGCAACTTTCGAAGGACTCGGTTCAAAATTTGAAATTGCAAATTACAATCTGAAAGAACTTTTTATTCAAGCCGCTCTTGATCCGAAATGTAAGTAACTCAAATTCTTTGGAGTTTTTATGACGAGTGTTAAAATGTTTTTAAAAAAATTTAAAGGACCGATTGCAGTTTTAGTTATTTTTTCTTCTTTGAGCGTATTAAGTTTTAATTGCGCTCCACAAAGTTTTAAACTTCAAGATGCAACTTCGCTTGTCTTAAAAGATGATGCTATTGTGTTCGAAGAATCTTTTGATACGAAACCCACTCTTCCAGAAGCACTTCTAACAAGCGAGCAGATTTTCAAGTCACTTCTGAATCTGACAAATCAAAATTCACCAGACGATCAACAACTCAGAGAATTTAATCGCAGACAAGGATCATTTCCTATTTCATCTGAAGTTTCACTTGTTAATTCACCAATGCTGATGTCTTTGACTTCACTTGCTGGCACTGTTTGTAATTCTCTGGTCACCACCGAAATGTCTAAGCAAATGACAGACCGAAAGTTTTTTGGACCAGTTACTTTTACAAGTCCTGTCGCAAACTTAGCCGCGAACGACTATTCACTCATTGTTGATTCATTCGCAAAATCTCTTTGGGGCCGCGCCCCTAGTTCTGAAGAAAATCAGGCTTTTTTAATATTTCGAAATGAATTTATAGCGGAAATTCCATCCGCAGAACTGGCCGATGTTAAACATACTCGAAATCTTATGATATCAACTTGCACCGCGGTTTCTAGTTCGTTTGATGTTTTTACGTACTAAGTTAAGAAAGAATTTGCATTTCTAAAATAGAAAGTTCTTGAGGGGGATATGATGAAGAAAAAAACACCCATTTGGGCAGAAAAAGGACATGGCAAACCGATCACGCGTCGTGATTTTTTAGCACACGGGATGATTCCTTTTGCAGCTTCTATCTTTATGCCAAATTGGATGAAGCTTCTTTCTCCTGAAAACAGTTTGGCTCAAACAATCACAAGTTGCCCTGTTGCTAACTCATCTATGATTCCTTTTATTCAATATAATCTGTCGGGCGGAGCCGGATTGATGGCAAATTATATTCCTCGGGATGCCGCTGGAAATCAGTTAACTAACTATTCAAAAATGGGCCTTGGCGGCCCAGGCGTTCCGGAAGAAATTGAATTTGGAAATGTTCCTTTTGCTGGCAATTTGAATGGAGTTCTTATCAGCCAAGTTTTGGCAGGCATTCGCGCAACATCAAGCCAAGCAACACGAGATAAAACAGCTTTTATTGGAGTATGCGTTCGATCAAAAGATGATTCCAGAGACAATCCTTTTGCGATGAATGGATTGGCTCATCTGGCAGGATTAGCAGGAACAAAACTTCCTCACCTTGGGAACCAAGACACGCCAACTGGAATTAGACAAAGTCCTTGTTTTGCTTCTCCGCCGTCTCCTTTGATTGTTAAAAGTTTTAACGATATTGCTAATTCCTTAACTTACACAGAAACACTAGCTCAACTTAATCAAAAACAAAAAGAGAAGCTGACAAAATTAGTTTCAAGCTTAAACACAAGTCAGTCTAAAAGACTCATGGCTTCCCAAGCCGGATCAGACATTCAAAAGCTGATCGACTGCGCAGGAGTCAAAAATAATCAATTGATTTCTGAAGGCGCTTCAACATTAAGCCCTGTGAACGATGCCAATGTCGCAAGCGTATGGGGACTTAATGCAAATACTCAACCTAATAATGAAAATTTTGTTTTAGGATCTATGGTTTACAACACTTTAAATGGTCAGGCGGGAAGTTGCTCTTTTGATAAAGGCGGATACGACTATCACGGCAGCACAAGAGCTCAAACTAACGCAAAAGATTTAGAAGCCGGCCAAGCTATCGGGCGAATTCTTGAAACGGCTGAGCGAATGGGTAAACCTGTTTTTCTGGTCGTGACAACTGATGGTTCCGTTAGCTCTGTTGATTCAACAGATCGGCAAGCACAGTTTAACTCCGATCGAGGCTCTGCCGGCATGATGTATGTGTTTATGTATTCTCCAAGTGGACGACCGAGCACAAATGGGTTTCAAATTGGTCATTACACAAGCGCTCAAGCAGCGGATGACACAACTGCAGTTGGCAATAGTGCCGAACTTGCAACTCAGGCTGTGTTCGCAAATTGGCTTAAACTGAACAGTCGCTTAGATCTTTTCGAAAAAATAATAACAAGAGGCGCCCTCAGCACAGAGGCTCTCAATAAGGTTATAAAGGTCGGGTAACTTTATGAAGTGGAACGTTTCATTTTTAGCCGCAATTATACTCACGCCAATTCTTTTAATTGGCTTTCAAAACTGTGGGTTCAATTCGCCTGAAATCAATATCACAGATCAAGCTTCCACAAGTACACAGTCCTTAAGCTTCAAAGAAGGCTGTGAAACAAAAATTATGGCCAAATATCAAAATCTTTTTGCAACGACCTATCATCCTTTTTTATCTGATACGTGCAAAAGGTGCCATACTTCGGGCCCTGGTAGTGGACTTTTTGCTTTTCCAGATCCATCTATTGCAGGACCTCACTTTATCAGTCGCTTCGAAAAAATTAATCAGAATGCAGTGAACTCTCGGCACGCAAACGAGATAGCGGATTTAATTAAACAAAGAGGCCAAATCCAACAAGAAGCTTTTATTCAAAACTTAAGATCTCAGTGGACTACAATCAACACCGAATACGTCAAGTGCGCTGACGTACCGGCACCAGGTGAAGGCGTGATCACAATTGAAAAATCCAATCCAGCGATTCTTGCTTCAATGAATAATCCTGCCACGTGGACTCCGATTGAGTGGAATTTGATGACTGATTTAAAAGATACAACTTTGAGAAATAAAATCTCAGCTACAATTCAAATTGAAATTCGTGTGGCAAGATACAATGGAACCATTTGGGGCTACGAATTTAGAAATCCTTCGGCAAAAATTAATATGCCAAGCGCCCCACCGCTGAATCTGAAAACACTTCGACTCTACATTAATAAACAATACCAATCAAATGTGACAACCTATGCACTTTTAGACAAAATTGTGAGCTCTGATACTTATCTAAATCTAGCTCCAGGCTCTGCTTTAGGATTGGCTGTCATTCCAACGACACTTGTTAATACGGATACATTTTCATTGGAAATTGCTTCTATTTCTGACGCCACGGGCGTTTCAATTGAACCCACTCCTGTTGTGGTGCCACCACCATCAACACTTCCAGCAACTGTTACTTACGATCAGTTAATTAGCAATGATCTAAACCTTGGAGTCTTTAAAAATGCTTGTTCAAGATGTCACAATGCAACTTCATTAGGAGGCGGGTTCGACATCACGAACCCTCTGGTGGCCAAAGCGATGGCTCAGAAAATTTTTCTCAGAACTCGAGATGCTGATAATCCAATGCCTCAAAGTGGCCTGATGACTCCGTTTTCCCAAGATATTATTCGAATCTGGGTTGATGGTGGCGCCAAGTAATTAACAATTAACACAGTCCAAAGTTGAGCTTTTCAATAGCTTAATATTTTGACAGTAAAAACAATCTTTTGATAAAATGTGACATGATTTCTATTTCAATCAAAAGATTGTTTTTTTTAAAATGGGTTTGCTGTTTTTTTGTAGTTATCAATTTAACTTCCTGTAATGACCTCATTCTCAATTCAAATACTTTCGATGAAAGTCGTTTTAATACCACTTATGATGGTGGTAGTAATTTTCAACGAATTATGCCGACGATTGTTTCGAAGTGCGCAAGCTGCCACGAACATTCTGAATGGCTTAGCTTCTCAGAACTCGACTTTGTTGATGCCGGCTACGTCGTCAATGGAAGCCCCAGTCTTTCGTCCATGTATTATAGACTGTCCAATGCCCTTGTCGGACCAGGTCCTCGAAATATGCCCCAAGGGGGCGGTTCAGATTTCACTGATGAAGAAGTAACCGAACTTGAAAACTGGATTAACGGCGTCGGTTTTTAAATCATTTGTCCTTTGAACGATTTTGCGAAATCGCAAGCCATGTACGCCCCGACCCCCAAAAACTAGGATCCGTACTCAAGGCAAATAAAACTTGAGACCAAATGGCTTTAAGCTCATCAGATAAGGAATTAAAGATTTTATCTTCACCCGCAATGGCGGGGTCTAGTATATGAAGCTTTTGAATCGGCATTTCGCAGCGATTATGAATTTCTTGCATGTCCTGAAGATCGCTAAAATAACCTCTGAAAGTTCCATTTCGAGGATGAGAAGAATAAAAACCTTGTGTCATAATTTCACGAAAACCGTCGGGATCCTGAATTAAAATATCGGGCTGCTGGTTAAGCACATAAGAAGCATATCCCACTTTTGAAAGAAAAATACCAAAATGCAGTCCTTCAGGTTTTAAAAGCTGAACGGATTCTTGGAAAACTTGATGCCGATCTGATTCTTTTTCAAGATGATAAAACGGCCCCATATTAAGAACGATATCGAATTTTTCAGAATCTTGATTTGCTTTGACAACGGAGCCCAGGTCCCTTGCGTCCGCATGAACCCACTGAACTCGTTCTTCTAACTTTTTATCTTTGATTCTTTTTTCATTCAGCTTAATCAATAATTGAGTCGGCTCTAAGGCCACAACATCATGCCCCATTTGAGCCAAAACTGCTGTATACAATCCACTCCCTGCACCGAGCTCTAAAATCTTCATGGGACGAGACGATAAATACAGTTTAAAAACCTCTCGCATCATCGCAAATTCCAACTGATGCCGTTCGTGACGCAACTCTTCAGTGTTTTGAGAGTAATATTCAATAATATCAGCCAAACTATCTTTTTTTTCATCGCTCATTTAATTGCCTACTTCACTTTTTCAAAAACAATCTCTGATTACAATTATTTTAATTATGTTTCAGAAATAAATGTAAATACATTTTTACTTTATTTTCAAAATATTTTAAAATCCAAGGTTTATTCTCTTTCCTTATTCAAAATTTGTCTCGATAATAATAAATATGGCTGATGATGAAAAAAATGTGACTGGCTTAGCTCATGATAAGAAAGTCATCAGACGCCTTTTATATCGATCTCATTTTAAATTATTTATTTCCATTTCTGTTGGCTTTGGACTTTTAGTTTCTGGAATCGGCTTGATTGTTGGAATCTCGACTTTTATCGAATCACTCACAATTTGGACATTTGGAAACATTTTAGTTTCGCTTGTTTTACCTGTTTTGGTACTTTTTATTTCTCGATACAAAAGTCCCCACATTTCAAGTGACCAAATAACACTGACTTCAGAAAGTTTGATAGTTCGTCGTGGTCGTACAGAAAAAACTTATCAATTCAAAGATTTCGTTAAAGCAAACTTTTATTTTTTTTCATTTATTGGTGATTGGCTTAAAGTTTTGAACTCTTCCGGAGAAGTCAAATTGATCAATATTACAGTCGAACGCAAAGACTATATTGTCAAAAGCCTTTATGATTTTAATCCTGCTTTTATTCTACCCGAAAAATTTCCACAAGTTCATCGCGCTGCCATTCAAGGTGATCATACTTGGGCTCGTATTCACGAAACCCTGAAAGATACTCAAGGAAACATTATTTTTTTAATTGTAATTCCAGTTCTGTCTTATTTGATTTTGCTCAAAGGTCTTTCCTTTGACACGAGCCTTGTCTTAGATGCGCCAAATTGTTTTTATATTGGATTTTCTTGGATTTTGATTCATTGGGTTTTAGCTTTTACTCTTTACTCTTTGCGGGAATTTATTCTCGACGTGCGGATGAAAAATGACATGAAAGTTGATCCCCAATGGGCTCGCAGAAGTCTTGCTCTAGAAAAGAAATTAAAAATTATTTTAAGATCCACTTACGTCGTCGTTTCACTCATTATCTTAGTCAGTCGCATTTTTTTGATGTAACAAGCAAAACAAACGCTCCGACAGGTCGGCCGCAGAGCGCGGCCTTTGACTAAAAGCTCGACATATAAAATTCCCACGCAAAGAATTTACAGGGTAATGGATCAAAGGCTAGTTTGGCACCTCTGTTGCTCTAGTATTAAGTTACCCCCCCATGGCGGTCAGGCACCCCCCCTAGCCTGGCCGCTTTTTTTTTATTAAATACTGTCTTAAAATAAGACATGTTTTTAAAAACTCAAATTTTATTTTTAATCTTATTAAGTGTCAGTCCCGCTTATGCTGTTCGCATCTTGATTGACCCAGGACATGGAGGCTATGACAAAGGCGCACAGGCCTCTTCACAGAGCGAATCTCATGTGGCCTGGACTTGGAGCCTTGAGCTTAAAAGAATTTTACAGGATCGAAATTTTGAAGTCGAACTGACTCGAAATGAGACCTCTGGCCTTTCACTCCAAAAACGGATCCATAAGCTCAATCAAAAAAAATTCGATCTTGTGATCAGCCTTCACGCAAATTATTTAATTGATTCAAGAGTTAAAGGAATCGAGTATTTTATCGCGGCTCCGTTAGATCTTGAAGATCAAAAACTACAACTAGCCCATGAAGAAATTCAAATCCAAAAAGGGCAAAAAAAAATCAGCCCCCTTCTGGCCAGCTTAAATGAAGAAAAAAAATCTCAAGTCACCGCGATTCTGAATGATCTTCAACAACAATCAAAATTAGAAAAAAGCCTCAGAATTGCAACAAAACTCAATCAAATTTGGCCTGGTAAAATAAAGCAAGGACCCTTTGATTTACTCACGCAATCACAATCTCCTGCAATTTTAATTGAGCTCGGATATTTATCTAATCCAACGGATCATAAAAACTTAATCGATCCGCAGTTTAGACTGCAAAAAAGTCTTATGATCAGCGACGCCCTGACCTCTTATTTTGAGAATCAAAAAATCAAACAAGTCGATTAACTTGATTTGAAAGCATTCGTGCGGGGCCGTCTTGGACTTCAACTTGCTCAGTTTAAGTAATGTAACTCTGGGAACGCAATAGAACGTTTACAAAGGTTGAGTCATGACAATTTTCAGAACCCTGTCTAAAATTAAGACGTTTTCAGCGGCTGCGCTGATTTCCATTTTATTTTTATCTTCCGTTGGGCAAACGCAAAAACTCTGTTTGGATCAGCTCAGTGGCGTCAGTTCCGAATCCACTTCCCATTTTGTCATATCGAAAAAAGGTAGCATCAAAGTTTCTCCAAAAATTGGAGAACTTTTTATAGACACAGCAACAAGTCAATTGAACTCAACAACAGGCAACAGAACAGAACTTAAAAGAACTGTCTTAATAGAAAAACTGAGTCTTGCTTTGGAAAAACTCAGTCAAACTTTTCCACTCAAACCACGAGACACAATTAAAGCTGGCACTAAAAATGTGACTGTCACTCAATACCTGAATATATTGAAGTTTGATTACAAAGGACAAGAGCTCAGCGTTAAAATTCGTTTTCGAAAATATGGAACTATGCGGACAGGTCTTCCTAATATTCCTGAAAATGTTCAATTTATTCCAGAGATGAAAGATGTTTCATTTCTGGAGTTCAAAATTGATCACCCCGATTTTGACAACTCCGTTTTGAAACCCAGAGGACTTCAGCTTGATTCTGATATTCAAATGATCGGAACTCCCCAATTCTTAGCTCAATTCGAGCAAATTCTTGAACGGGCTGTAGGTCGAAACTCAAAAAATATAGATTCAATTCAGACTATGACTAAAATGCAAAATCTTTTAAAATATTTGCATGAAGTTGGCGTACCACTTCAAAAAGATTCACGCACTATTTATGAAAGAACTTCTTATGCCCTTCCTGCAAAAAATATTGAAACAAATGCAGAACATGAAATTCAAATTACGATCGATGAAGGTATTTTAATCTACAGTTACCCTCATGATAAGACCATCGACGCTTATCAATCAGAAAAACCCCTGGCCGTTGTCGAGCTTAAAATTCCAGTGGAAATGATTGATAACCGCACAAAAAGCTTTAGCGATCAGTTTTTACAATTAGTTCCAGCACTTAAAAAAATACAAGCGTTCCTAGACGACCTCACTTCAGCCCAGGCTCCGGGGTTTGACATGAACAAGGGAAAACAATCTCGTATTAAAACTATGCTAGAAAACAACGAAGAATAAGATTTTGCCCTAATACTGAGATCAGGATCAGACTTTCAGATAGTCTTCAAGGATTCCTCTTCCCACTCCGGACCTTTAACTTGTAATCTGGTTGTGGCGCAAAGGAGTGCTTATGAAATTACTCAAAGTTTTAATGATTCTTATTTTTCCACTTTCTGTTTTTGCAGAACCGGGGTTCACAGATATCAGTGAACAAGATTTAAAAGATATCACGGAAGGCATGGGCGCAAACTTTGTCCACAATTCAATGCTAGGCGCTTCCAAAATGGGAACTCTTTTTGGTTTTCAAGTTGGACTTGTAGGGGCGCAAACCGATACTCCCAAGTTGCATACTCTGGCTAAAGAAGCAGGTGGCGAACTTAAAAACCTTTATAATGCTGGTATCATGGGAGCTGTTGGAATCCCCTTTGGAATCGCTTTCGAAGCGGTCGCCATGCCCACTTTTAAAAGTGATGATGCCTCCCTTCGCTCAACTTCGTTTGCTTTAAAGTGGAATATAAATGATGTGATTCCAGTTCTTCCCGTTAACTTAGCACTTCGCGGCGTTTCTTCAGATGCTCAATTTTCTTTCAGCCAGACTATTTCAAGCGTGCCTGTTAAAGTTAAAAACACAACATCAGTGACTGGCGTTCAACTTCTTTTTAGCCCACAATTGCCGATTGTTGAACCTTACATTGGAGTTGGAATGTTGAGCGCAAAAAATACACTTGAAATTGTTGGTACGGGAACATTTTTTAATGCCGCTTACAGCACTGCTCAAAAAGAATCAGAAACGGTTTCGGGCACTCAGATCCTCGCTGGTGTTGAAGTGAATTTACTTTTGCTTAAACTAGGTCTTGAATATAGCAATGCTTTTGATAACTCACGCGTAGGTTTTAAGCTCGCTTTCGGTTTTTAATTCTGATCTTTTACTTATTCGGGTCATTTCTGAAAAACTCACAGATTGACCCCGTTAAATTCAAAGACTATGGTCCATTTTATGCGAACTGATGGACGACACTTCAATCAATTAAGAAATATTAAAATAACACCTCATGTTGCAGAATATGCCGAAGGTTCTGCTCTCGTTGAATTTGGTAAAACCAAAGTTCTTTGCACAGCTAGCTATGAACCAAAAGCCCCTCAATGGCTTCAGGGATCTGGTGAAGGCTGGGTCACAGCTGAATACGGAATGCTTCCTCGAAGTACTCAACAAAGAATTAAGCGTGACAAAGCCGCTGGTAGTGGACGAACTCAAGAAATTTCGAGACTCATTGGACGCAGCCTTCGCGCCGCGATAGATCCAAAAGCAATAGGCGAAAGACAGATTATGATCGATTGCGATGTGATTCACGCTGATGGCGGAACTCGAACCGCTTCTGTGACAGGTGGATATGTTGCTTTAGCATTAGCTCTCAAAAAATTGTTAGACGTTGGTGAAATAAAATCTTTAGGTCTGACTCATTACGTATCGGCAATCAGTGTTGGACTTCATAACGGACAAGCCTTGCTTGATTTGAATTATGATGAAGATTCTTCTATCGGAACTGATATGAATTTTGTTATGACTCATAAGAATGAATTTGTTGAACTTCAAGGAACAGCTGAAGAATTACCCTTCACTAAAAATCAACTTCTCACGATGATGGAATACGCCGAATTAGGCTGCCGCGAACTTTTCAAAAAACAACAAGACATTATAGGTGCGTTTTACAAGTTACCTTGAAAGTAACTTATAAGTTAAACACCCAGTCTTTTGACGAATAGATAGGCTCAATTCATGGAACTGTGGATCGCTTCAAGCAATACGGGCAAAATCAAAGAATTTCAAAATTTACTTTTTGATTTTCCCACCGTTCATGTAAGAACTCAAAATGAAATATCGGGCTTCACAACACGGGAAGAAAATGGAGACTCTTTTTTAGCCAATGCTCGAATCAAAGCAAAATCTTTAAGATCGATTAAAAACGAAGCTTGGGTTTTGGCTGACGATTCTGGCCTGGAAGTTTTAGGACTTGGCAACCTTCCCGGAATCCACTCGGCTCGCTATGCCGGCCCCAAAGCTCGAGACAGTGAAAATATCGCGAAACTTCTTAAAATGATGAAAATCAGAAACGTATCAGATCGTACTGCGCAATTTAAAGCGGCCCTTGTTGCGATTTCTCCGACTGGTGAAGAGTTCACTTTTGAAGGCCTTATGAAAGGTCTAATTTCGACTCAAGTTGTGGGAAATCATGGTTTTGGCTACGATCCGATTTTTATACCCGATGGCCAAAACCAAACTCTTGCAGAATTAGGACCTGGATATAAAAATCAAAAGAGTCACAGAGCCCTCGCTTTTAAACAATTTCTCGATATTTTAAAAGCTCAAGTTTGATGCTGAATGTAGAGCTCCATCTCTATGTGCAGACCCGCCACAAAAAATAATTTTCTCTAGTCGACTTCTGATAATTTTGGTACACGTTTAAAAACCAAAATGCCGAGGCGGTTTCCATGTCAAATACTCACGCCACATCTCATGATTTTGATCCCAGCAGTCTTAAACTTTTCACGGGCAATGCGAATCCAGAACTGGCCCAAAAAGTGGCAGAATCAATAGGCATTCCTCTTGGGCATACTAAAATTAGTACTTTTGCTGATGGTGAAATTCAAATCGAAATTCACGAAAGCGTCCGCGGAAAAGACGTTTTTGTCATCCAAAGCACTTGCCCCCCAGTGAACCAAAATGCCATGGAACTTTTTATCATGCTGGATGCTCTTAAACGGGCTTCAGCAGCTTCCATTACGGCAGTGATTCCCTATTACGGATATGCGCGTCAAGATCGAAAAGTCGCACCTCGAGCCCCCATTTCAGCAAAACTTGTAGCGGATTTATTAGTTGCCGCCGGGGCCACCCGGGTCGTTTCAGTCGATTTACATGCAGCTCAGATTCAAGGATTTTTTAATGTCCCAGTTGATCACTTATTCGCAACTCCAACTTTAGCACGCTACTGGCGTGAAAAATTTGGAACAGGTGATGAATTTGTAGCCGTGAGCCCTGATGCCGGGGGCGTTGAAAGAACTCGGGCTTTCGCAAAACGTATTGAAGCCTCCCTTGCCATTATCGATAAAAGACGAACTGGACCCAATGAAGCTAAAGCGCTGCATTTAATAGGTGATGTAAAAGACAAAACGGCCATCATCGTTGACGATATGATTGATACAGCAGGAACACTGACACAAGCTGTTGACACTCTTATCAAAAATGGGGCAAAACGAGTGTTCGCTGTGGCCAGCCACCCTGTTTTATCGGGGCCGGCTGTGGGGCGGTTGATAGAAAGTCGCATAGACAAAGTCTTAGTGACGGACTCAATACCACTCAGTGAAGCAGCGAAAAAAAGTGGTAAAATAGAAGTGATTTCAGTCGCACCCGTGTTGGCTGAAGCCATGAAAAGAATCCACGGAAATGACTCAGTCAGTTCGCTCTTTGATTGATATCATTTAAATAAAAATGAGAGCTTAACAGTAATAGGAAGTAGCCGGAGGTAATGGCCTATGAAAAGTCGTATTGAATTAAACGTAGAATCCAGAGAAACAGGAAAAGGCAATAGCCGAAACTTGCGAACTGAAAAGAAAGTGCCCGCTGTTGTGTACGGCGCTATCGAAAATGTGCATTTGCACGTGAGCGAAAAAGAAATTGTAAAATACAATGTTCGCGCTTTCGAAAATGCTCTTTTTACTTTGAAAAGTTCGAATGGAACAGCCAATGGTAAAGTGGTTTTGATGAAGCAAGTTGATGTTCATCCTTTAAGCCGCCGACCACTCCATGTTGATTTTTTCGCACTTGATCTCACTAAAACTGTACGAGTCAGCGTTGAAATTAAGCTTGAAGGTAAGCCTATCGGTCTTTCTGAGGGCGGATTGCTCAACGTCGTCAATCGTTCAATTGAAATTGAAGTTCTTCCAACTGATATTCCAGAAAATATAACGGCTGATATTTCTCATTTAGGTCTTGGTGATGCACTTCACGTTTCCGATCTCAAAGTGCCAGAAAAAATTAAAGTCCTTTCTGCACCTGAAACAACTATTGCAGTTGTGAATGTCCAAGAAGAAGAAGTTGTTGCAACTGTTGCCGCTGAAGCAGTTCCTGCTGCTGGTGCCGCTGCTCCCGCTGCCGCCGCTGGTGCAAAAGCTGGTGCCGCTGCTCCTGCCGCTGCTAAAGATGCCAAAGCAGCTGCTCCTGCAAAAGCGAAAAAGTAAAAATCAATTTTTGATGGGCCCAGAAATGGGCCCCAAACGGGAGATCGCGGCTTGAATAAAAATCCAAGCCGCTTTTTTTTACAATGTGGTTAATTGTAGGTTTAGGAAATCCAGGAAAAAAGTATCAATTGAACCGACATAATATCGGTTTTCTTTGCATCGACTACTGGCTTGAATCTTTGGGCAACGCGAAGCCTAGTTGGAAAAAAGATCATAGTTCTGAAAATCTCACATTTGAATTCGAGAATGAAAAAGTTTGTGTCGTAAAGCCACAAACTTTTATGAATCTTTCAGGTCAAGCTGTTCAGTCATTGATGGCTTTTTATAAAATACCACTTCAAAACTTAATTGTGATTCACGATGAAATCGATCAGTCTTTTGGCATAATGAAAGTAAACAAGAATCGCGGACATGCAGGCCACAATGGAATTAGAAATATCACTCAAGTTCTTGGCAACATGGATTACGCAAGACTTCGTCTAGGGGTCGGACGCCCTCAGAATCCAGAATTCAGTGTAGCGGATTATGTTTTGCAGAATTTTTCTGAAGATGAAATGCAAAAGATTCCAGACTTCTTAAGTAAAGGCTGCGATGCTCTTGAAATGATGATAAAAGAAGGCGTCGACAAAGCATCGACTCTTTTTAACGGAAAGTAGGAACTTATGGCTTTACAAGTTGGAATCGTCGGATTACCAAACGTTGGAAAAAGTACTTTATTTAATGCTCTCACTTCTTCTGCAAAAGCTGAAGCCGCTAACTACCCATTTTGCACAATTGATCCCAATGTTGGAATTGTGACTGTTCCAGATTTAAGGCTCGAAAAAATTACTCAGTTTATTAAGCCGCAAAGTGTTGTTCCCACAACAATGGAGTTTGTTGATATTGCAGGAATTGTAAAAGGCGCAAGCCAAGGTGAAGGATTGGGAAATCAGTTTCTATCTCATATCAGACAAACTGATGCGATCGTTCACGTCGTGAGATGTTTTGATGATTCTAATATCATTCATGTATCGGGTTCTATTGACCCACTCAGAGACATGGAAATTATTAATACTGAACTCATGTTGGCTGATTTAGACTCTGTTGAAAAACGTTTTCAAAAAATTCACAAAACAGCAATCAATAGCACCGACAAAAAAGTAAAAGCTGAATACGAAGTTTTAAAAAAATTAAAAGAAACTTTAGGTGCTGGATTACCTGCAAGGTCTGCTCAATTTGACGAAGTTCTTGAAATGCCGACAGCAAAAGAATTACATTTGCTCACCATGAAACCTGTTTTGTATGCTTGCAATGTTTCAGATGTCGACTTTGCAGCCGGAGGCAACGAATGGGTTAGGTCCGTTGAAAAACGGGCTTTGGAAGAAGGTAACAAATGCATTATGATCTGCTCTGCTATGGAAGCTGAAATTTCACTTCTTCCACCCGAAGAGCGTCCAGAATTTTTAGCTGCAATGAATGCAACAGAACCCGGACTCAATCGACTCATCAGAGAAGCTTATAACTTATTAGGTCTTTATACTTATTTTACAGCTGGTGTAAAAGAAGTCAGAGCTTGGACAATCCGCAAAGGATTTAAAGCACCTCAAGCAGCTGGTGTGATTCATACTGATTTTGAAAAGGGGTTTATTCGCGCAGAAACTTATCACTGTGAAGACCTGTTCACTTTTAAAAGTGAACAGGCTGTTAAGGACTCTGGAAAATACCGTGTTGAAGGAAAAGATTATGCTGTTAAAGATGGAGACGTTCTTTTCTTCCGCTTCAACGTTTAGAAATTCTAGATATGGGCTTAAGTCGAGTCTGTCCAGATTTGAAATCTAAAGAGACGCAAGTTAGCCTAAGTGCATGCCTGTTCTAGATCTTGAAAACAAAAGAGTTTTTCTTATTGCTTCGCAAAATCAAACTCTTGTCACTGCACTTTCATCAAAAATAAATCAGCACATTGCCGACTCGACAATTTTTACGAGCAGAGATGGCAGTGATGTTTTATTTAAAATAGATAATGCTCCACCGCACATACTTATTTTAGACAAAGAGTTACCTAAAATTGATAGCGTTGAAGTCGCGCAAAGACTTGTCACGCAGGATAAGTACCCACAAATCTCAATCATTATGATCAGCCACATTCCAGATACAGAACGCTTCGTTGATGAAGTTGTAACTGGAAAAATTCAATACTTAACTGATATTGATGACGATATAAAATTTCAGCAAATGATCGCAAGAGGCCTTAATCGACTGGCGGACTCACAAAATCTAGGCTACAAAATTCTTTTTTTAGTGAAAGGTGATACTCTTTTCAAAGAAGGAGAATTAGGAAAGTCTGCTTATATTGTTAAGTCCGGCGAAATGAAAGCGACTAAAAAACAAAATGATCAGATCACTATTATTGGTAAAATTCAGCCCGGAGAATTTGTAGGTGAAATGTCCCATATTAACAATGAGCCTCGATTTGCGACTGTTATTGCTTCTCATGACTGTGAACTGATAGAAATCCCCTTTGGCGTTCTTGATTTCGTACTCTTCACGAAGCCTGCCTGGGCAAAAGCTCTTGTTATGACTTTATCAAAACGCTTACGAAACGCTTTTAAACAATAGTCACTTTTTCAAATAACAATTTCTAATTTTGGAAACTCGATCCAATCTTCATATTCTGGGAAGTCCGCAGGTCTTTTTTCTGTCTGTTTTGTATATTTTAAATATAAAGTGTAAGCGCAAATAAAAGCATCAAATGCATGTACACTCTGAATCATCGTATTCACATCATCTTTATATAAAAATACAACGTCATGTTCCTGTAATGAAATTAAAATTTGCTTTCGACAAGCTTCACCAACCGCTGACTTTCGATATGATCGCAGATCACTTTTTTTGATATTTAAAACCCGCCCGATTCGCCAAACACTTAATGGTGGAAAAATTTCCCTCCAGTCACATTTCGTACGACGTTTCAAATAAGAAGCTCGCGCTAACAGCGGTGCAGAATTAGCACCCATAGCATGAGATATTTGGAATGGTTCTTCAAGTTCAGTCAAAAGATAGTTTTCAACACATCTTTGAGTATAGGGAGTAAAGATTTTAGTCGGTTTTTTCTTTTGTTTTGTTTTTCGATAATGTTCCCAAAACCACTTAATATGGGGTCTCTCACAAACTTCATATCCACCACATGCCACTTCACACTGAAAACAGGGAGGCGGAGTCCAAGAGTTATCTACCCCGATATACTCAATGGTAGATTCATACTGCAAAAGAAGATCTATGATTTTAGCATCTGCCGAAAGATTTTCTTCTTGTTTAAGCGAATAAAACAGCCGACTTAAAAAAACTTTTTTTTGTTCAGGGTAATATTCAATTAAGGCAAGGCTCGCCTTATCTGTTTTTCCCCCAGACAAACTAAGACCTAAAAACTTTTTTGCAGAGGATCTGTCAGCATGTTGACGGGCTGCGCGCTCATGACTTGAAATCCGGCTTTTTGACATGTTTGCGCCACCTTTTCCTTACTATCAGGAGAACACCACACAAGAATACAACCCCCGCCCCCTGCTCCGCATATCTTAACAGCGTCAGCTCCGGCCTCCAAAGTGATTTTATTTAAATGTTCAATTTCAGGGCTTGTAAAAGCAGGTGCCAGTCTGACACGAGCATCAAATTCTTGATTAAAAAGTTCTGGCAAATCGGTCCATTTTTTTTCAAGAATCGATTTCTCCATTTTTTCAGCAATCAATTTTAAATCTAGAAGTGCTGTCATTGTTTTTTTATCTTTTTGTACTGCACTTTTCATCACTTCAAAATTATTAAGTCCTGAATGATGTGATTTCCCCGTATAAACCAACATAAAATGATCTTTCAAAGGAGAATCTTGAACATTTATTATTTCTTGTTCAATACCAGAAAAATTATATTTTAAAATATTCAATCCACCACTCACAGCAGGATAATAATCTTGTGTTCCTGTTGGCGTATTAAGAACAAAAGCTTCTAAATTGTGTGCCACGTTGACCATTTCATGAACAGAAATAAACTTTTTTTGATTCCATATAGAAAAAGCTTTCATTATTGAAATTGTTAAAGACGAACTTCCTCCTAATCCACCTCCAACAGGTGACTGAGATTTCGTCGACAACTTAAATCCTCTATCTGGTCTAAAAAAATTCAATAGTGATTGAAAGAGAACAACTTTGGGATCTTGGTCATTGAGCGCCTCTTCAAGATTGTGGTATTTTTTTTCTAAATTCAAATCTTGAGAGTTCCAAGTAATTTGTTTTGAATCTAGAGGCTCCAAAGTGGCTTCGGTCCAAACATCAATCGCCACATTCAGTGTTGTTGATCCCCCTACAAATTGATTTAAAGGCCAAAGATCTAAAGTACCACCCGCTAAGTCGACCCGGGTTGGGCTTTTAACCTCAATTTTTTTCACTTTTTTCTTCTTTCTGCTCTTTATGGATTTTGGTTTCAGGCAGCATTGGTTTTACTATTTCATGAAACATGAGTCTGTTCACCTGAGCATCATCTATTTTAAAAGTTTCATTAAATAAATTAGTTTTAGCGAAACCAACATGATCCGTGAATTGGCTCCATGACATTCTAAAAATAAGCCTATTATTTTCTTCGTAAAGCTCGACTTCTGAATCTAAAATAGCATTTTTAGTGTTGGTTTCTTGAAAACCATAAACAGTCATTCTTTTTAATTTACCGATTAAATCTTCGGCCAAAGTTGAATTAATCACGATATTTTTATCTGGAGGATCAAGATGCCAACTTTCTGCTTTTCTTATCAAAGTAAATGATTTCAATGGCGTTCGTGCCACAATTTTGACAACATCATCACTTTGGAATCGAAAAGGCTCTAATTTATCACGGAAATCGATTAGTTTCTGAGTTCTAAGATCCTCTAAAGTTTGAGGGGGAAATCGAATAATCATACGCTCAGGAGAAACTGCACCAATAACATCTTTTGTTTTTGTATCTTGATGTAATAAACCTTTCCAGGTTACTTTTTCCCCGCTCAACTCTAAAGTCAGTAAGTGAGCTCCAACGGGCCCGTAAGGCTTTGTTTCTGATATAATCGATGTCCCCTTAGATGTTATGGCTTCCGTTAGAATTTGACGAACAGCATTTTGATCTATTTTCCAACTTGTTTGTTGTGGTGAAAACCAAAAACCATCATTGTATCTAAAGTCAAAACTTCCGAATTTATTTTTTAATTTTATTAAATTTATTTTGGAAATAGAGCCCCTGAAAAGTCGAAGATTTCGAAATTGATCTGCAGGCTTTGTTAAAAATGAAATCCAAGTTGCACTTGATGTGAGGATTTTATTTTCATGATCTCGTCTTAAAAAAACTAACCCTTCGAAATTTTTTTTACTCGATATCTCAACTTCTTGTCGCCGTTTTGCATTGTCAATCAATACCACAATACCCAGTGAAGGCTTAAATCCATATTGGTCTAAATCAGTGCCCTGAGCTTCGATTTGATCAACAGCCGTTTCACCGGTAATTTGGTCTAAAAACGCTTCAATGATTTCATTATCTGCCTGATCTTGAATAGGTTTTAAAACATTCCATCCATCAACAGTTCTTTCTAAAACGATCGAAGATGTGTCACCTTTGTGTAGTTCAATTTTCTGAACTTGATCTTTTTTTAAATTGATAATTTGATGGGCTTCTTTTTTAGAAACCTCTTCATTGATTTCACGTTTGTATTCACCAAAATAGGCATAAAGACTTAATACAAGAACCAAACCACTGAGTACCAAGATATGTTTGTTTTTCATTTATTAAGCTCTTCTTCTGCGCACAAAAAAGACAACCGCTGATATTAAAAGACTTAATGGAATTAATATCATTGATATATAAAATGTTCCCAATTTGGCTGTCGTCATCTGTAATTCAGTCTTCTGAATAGCTCGAGGCACAATGCTGATTAAATCTGCTTCGTGAGTCAACTGAGATATGGAATTTAAAGCAAGATCTCTGTTTAAACTTTGAAAAAGTAATTCATTTCTTAAAAATTCAGAGTCACCAAACACAAGCATTTGAAACTTTTGATCACTTCCTGGCCACTGCCCAATCACATCAAGTGCAAGCTCAAATGGCCCTTGTGGATGATTTCCGACTGAAACTTGGGGACTGGTAAAAGCGGCTGAATTTTGATCCGTTTTAATAAGGGGGTCGACAATAACTCCATTGGGAACTTTTTCAGTTTTAAAACTCATCGGCCAATTCAAGCGAATAACATCTTTTTGATTTGAAAAAACTTTGGTGATGCTACTATTTGAAGAAAAGATATTTCCTAAAGTCGGACCGTCAATAAACCCCATTCCCATAAAGTTTGATTTAATATAATTATTTTCGGCTTTAATTCCTAACTTTTGCAAAAGAATTTCAAGGCCAACAGTTTTTCCAGATTCAAGGGCCAGTAAGAGGCTACCGCCTCTTTTAAGATAATTTTCAAGCTCCTTAATTTCATAATCAGCAAATTTTTGATTGGGACCCACAATGAGAACAGCATCGGCATCAGCCGGAAGCTGGGGAGTTGTGGGCAAGTTCCAAGTTTTAACTTTGAAACTATTATTTTCAATTAATAACTTCATGGCATTAAGACCTGAACCATCTTGGTTGTCTTCAATATCAGCTTCGCCATGACCCGTGATAAAATAAGCCGTTTTTGATTGAGTTCTTGTTACTTTAATTATCGCCTGAGTCACTTCCTGCTCATCAACTCGCTCAAGGCGATTTTTACGTCCTTCATATTCAACAAAAGCTAGACCGCCGCCTTTTGTGACGGCATAATCTTCTGCAAGCTTGGGATGCTGATTAATTTCAAAAAATTCAAGACGAATAAAGCGAGACTTGTCTTGATATTTTTTTAAAAGTTCTCGAAAAGCTTTTCTATTTTCATCTACTCCTTGCGTGCCTTCTTTGTAAAAAAATAACACCCTTAAATCAGACTTTAGTCCTTGAACAATTTTAACGGACTGATCACTTAATGTATTTGTTTGTGCTTGGGAAAAGTCCCAGGTTTTATTTCGCTTAATTGAAATATAATTAACAACAACTAGCAAAGCGATAATCAAAAACACCATAGCACCCATATTCATGCCATGCTTAGTTGTTTTCATATTTAAAATTTCAGCAAAAAACTTTCGATCAAATGCAAAACCTGCCACCAAAAAAAGTGCGAAAAATCCCAATAGAACTGTGTAAAACGGCATCCAGCCACCAAGTAAAAAACGAACAGATATAAACGCCATTAAAGAAAGAGTCGCTAACGAAAATAAAACTTTTCCTAATTTACTCATGATGCCCTCCAGCGATGAGATTCAACAACTCTTTCTGCTAAAAATAAAAAGAGTGCGACTGCCGAAACAAAAAAAGCTAACGTCTGAATACGTAAAGTCCCTTCAACTAACCCAGAAAGTTGATTAGCAAGGGAAATATGCTCAAAAAATTGCCGAGCCCACTGACTGTCTACGACTTCGACACCAATGCCAACAAACCAAATAGAAACGTTTAAAATCACTGATAGAATAAAAGCAATTAAAACACTTTCTGTTAATGACGAACAAAATAAATTCATCGAAACATAAATCAAGCTCAAAATAAAAATACCTGAAAATGCTAGTATTAATGATGGCCAATGAATCTTATCAACAAATATCAGCGTGATAAGCGGATACAGCAATGCAATCAGCATGATTGCGGCTATCGCTCCGGCAACTGCAAGAAACTTACCCAATACGATATCCCAAGATGTCACAGGCGAAGTCAGAAGAAGATCAAATGTTCTGAGTTTTTTTTCTTCAGCAAAAAGCTTCATAGTCAAAGCGGGAACAACAAAAATCAACAACAAATTCATGTAACTTAAATGTCTTAAATAAAGTCCATAGTGAATATTTCCTTGTTGACCACCATCTGGCCCCATTTGCTGGGCTGCCATCTGAGATGTATTTACAAACATTGAAAAATGGGCTGGAAACAGAAGACTTAAGATCACGCAAATAAGTCCCGTAATAAAATAAAAAGAGGGGGTCAGAAAAAAACTTTTTAATTCCTTTTGTGCAATCACATAAGTTGAATTCATACTGAAGCCTCCTGACCATAAGTGAGCTTAAGAAACACATCTTCAAGATCCATTTTTTTAGGGAAAAATTCGACAAGCCCTATTTTCGATTGAACTAATTGTGAAAGAATTGCGTCGTGAACTTGATTATCCCCATTAAACTTAATTTCCCAATCTAGACCTTGACCCTGCACACTGATCAGACCATGAATAGAACTCAAAAATGAATTTAAATTCACTTCTGTTCTAAGACGAACTTTAAGTGAGGCACTGCCTTTTTCTAACTGACTTAAATTCGCTATAGAATCTTCAGCCACGATACGACCTTTATTAATTATAATCGCTCTGTCACATACAGCTTGAACTTCTGATAAAATATGAGTCGAAAGAATAATTGTATGCTCACCCTTCAATTGCTTAATAAGATCTCTAATTTCAGAAACTTGCTTCGGATCAAGGCCAACTGTGGGCTCATCAAGAATAAGGACTTCAGGATGACTCACAAGAGCCTGCGCAATTCCAACACGCTGACGAAATCCTTTTGATAGAACTCCAATTAATCGATTAGATACTGATTGCAAATGAGTTTTTTCAATCGCTGAATCAACAAATGACTTGATTTTGGATGATTCAACTTTTTTGAGTTGAGCCACATATTCCAAGTAATCGCGTACAAACATATCGGTGTAAACTGGTGGGGTTTCAGGTAAGTAACCAATCCGTTTTTTAACTTCTATCGGGTACTCAAATACGTCGAATCCATCAACTTTAGCTTCTCCCGACGTTGGGGCCATAAACCCCGTGATAATTTTCATCGTTGTTGATTTACCCGCGCCATTGGGACCTAGAAATCCCACGACATCGCCTTTTTTAAGACTGAAGCTGACACGGTCAATAGCACATACAGGACCATAGTTCTTGCAAAGATCTTTCACTTCAACCATAGGTTTACGAGCTCCTTACAGAGTAAGTTTGATGATGTTAAATCGTAATTCTGATTAGTTCAGAGTCAAGGTATGACAACAGTCAAAACTCGCTCATTTTGATAGTGGACTCGGCCTAGCTTATCACCTTTGATTGGGCGAACAAATCGACACTCCGTCACAACAACATCCAATTTTGAACCCGCGGGCAGCTTTTGACTGGCTTTTGTTTCCGTTGCAACCCAAAGAGCCACTTCTCTTAAAATTCCATCAGGAATGTGTTGATTCTTATCTAAAGAAACAATGGCATGAGTGCTTGGGTAATCCCTTAAATGGACCCATATATCCCAGGCTTTAGCCTTGCGCAGTAAGGCTAAATTATCCGCAGCACTTTTTCCCCGTGATGCCGTTAGGCTTCCGAATCTCTTAATTCGGCCTTCAGCTCCTGCCGATTTAAGCATTTCACTGGATTTATTGCGTGGTGGTAAGGCAGGAGGACTTTCTAAGGCTTCCAACTTTTCGATTTCAATTTTGAGTATTTCAATGCGGGCCAAGGAACCTTCTTTTTTCCCCTCTAAACGTTTTGCTTTCGAAAAAGCCTGCTCCATTTGCTCGTAACGACCAATGCCTTTCGTTAAAAAGTTTTTCCATTCAGAACCCAGTTCAGAAATTTCAAAAGATTTTAAGAGCTCTCCCAAAGTCTTCCACTGATAAGCTAAATCTTCAGTCGCATGTTTTTGCAATTCATCAAGAGCTTTTCTTTTTTTTAGAATATTTTTTGATTTTTGTTTTTCCCAATCATCGAGATTCATTTTTTGCGTATGCAAATGAGTCCTAGAACTATTTTCATCAAGCCACTGACTTTTTATATCGCTTAATTCTCTGTTAGACTCATTTTCGATTTGCGGCGCAACACCCAGCTCTTTTATTTTTTCCCATGATATCGATTTTTCTTCGTTACGCACAATCAGATTAACTGCTTTGGGAACAAGTTGAATTTCCATTTGACAAATTTTTTGCGAATTCATCCACTCGACTTCAATAATTCGACCCGCGCCATTTTTTAATTCAACTTTGGAAAGAAATAAATTTTTTGCATGAGAACTCAAAAAGAGCGCCACAGGCTTGGGGCTTTGCTTTTTACCCCAAGGAGAGTGTTCAAAAAAAATAAGGCTCATAGGTATTTGCTGATTTAAGTCAAACAACCACCAAACTTGCCCCCGTTTATAAAGCGATAAAGCCAAACCCTTTGGATGAGTTTCAATCTCTTGAAGCTGGGCACCAATCAACGACTGAAGCTCTTGAACATGCTTTTGTAGTTCGAGTAAAGAGAAGGGTTTCATGACTTTCATGAAGCCACAGAGATCTTAGGTTGTGAAGTGAAAACTGTACTTTAAGGAAGGCTTTAGAAAAAGAATGAATCGATCTTCAAATTTGATAAAAATTCCGAAAGTGTTTTCTTCTCGATTTATTGATGTTTAAAACTTATTGAACTACATCAAAAGAAGGGTCTAAAGCTTGAAACTTTTCAAATTGGCAATTCTTATTTTTAGCTTCACACTTTTGAACACGAACTTTGGCTTTTTTCATAGAAGTGTCGAATTCCGATTCCCATTCTGTAAAATTGATCCCGTCTCCAGATGCAACAATTTGCTCCTGTTGTTTTGATGGTTTAATCAATTGAGTTGCAAGAACCGAGTTAGCAAAAAACAGTAACACAAAAAGTAACTTCATAAATACTTCCTCTAAGCTTAAGAGCCACAAACTTTGTTCTCAAACTGAGACACTTTTTACTAAGCTCTGCTTACAGTGTTACGCTTCAATTTTTAAGCCAAATCAGAAGCCTTCTTTTTGCCACTCAGTGGAACATGAGTCGACAAAAGTGTTTCAAACTTGGGCAATCGGTGTTTTTTTAGACAGTACGGAAGCTTACTTGAAGCTGCACGTCAGAGCTGTGAAGTTAACTTGATCGCCTTCTTCTTGCGATAAAAAGGCATTTATTGATTTCATCAAACGGAAGTTGGCAGGTAAAAGAACTGCCAAATCTTCGTTAGAACGAGGCGTGAAAATAACATGATTCACGATAATACCATCATTATAAACTTGGCCCATCACCTTGTTGATTTCATTAACCCAAACTTGTTTTTTGTATTGAATTTTCAATCCTTCAACTTGCTTTGAGTTCAAAACAAAAAATTGAACAAGAATAGGAGCTTTCACACCATCAAGCTCAGCTCCGAAACAAGACATAAACTGACGGCCGGGAGCTTGGTTTGCAAATGCAACAGTTGAAAAAAGAAATACAAAAGACAATAATAATTTCATGAAATCCCCTTTACTTGATAAGTGGCTTGATACCCGAAAGCGACTTCAGAGCCTATCCTATTCTGAACCGGTGAATTACTTACAAAAGTTATGATGTAAAATCAAACGAAGAATTTAAATTATGAGCTTTTACTAGCTAAATGTTGTTTGTTTATAATGTTCTTGAGCGCTAAGAAAGTTTGCTTATTGAAAGGCTGCCCCTGGATAGCTTCAATATACTGAATAGCTTCGTCGGGACTATAGGTTTTTGAAGCTGCAACGCTTCCGAATATTAAATTTGCGAAATAGTTTGCAAGACTCACAATCCGAGCCAATGGACTGACTTTCACATCCCTCATTTTTTTCGGAAAACCTGTTGAATTCGCATTCTCATGATGTTCTGCAATGATAAGCAATACATCCTGGGGGATTTCTTTTATTTCCCTCAGCATATCGGCCCCTTTAAGCGGATGTTGTTCGTAAATATGAAGCTCCTCAGCTGACCAATTGTGCCTGGCTTTTTCCATGATCGATTTTGGGACATACTTCATACCCACATCATGCAGGAGCGAACCTAAAATCAGTTTTTCTTGTACAGCGGGTTGGTTCATATGCATTTCATCAGACAATAAAATACTAATAAAACACGTTGTCATTGAGTGTTTAGATTCGGCGGGATGAAGATCACTTAAAATGCCAACAAGCTGATCAAATGCATTTAATCTGGGACTGAGCTGTTGAACAAGCTGAGCCACTTTTTGAATTTTTGCTATCGATGTAAAGTTACTTTTTTCTAAAGAGCTCACGGCATCGGAAGTTAAACTTGTCAGAAATTTGACTTTAGTCACATCAGGAACACTTTTCTGATTTACAATTTTGCCGGTAATTTGAGTCACGTAAGCAATCAAAATGGGCTGATCCACTTGCTGAACAAAAATAACAACATTCGGATTGTTATAAGCATGTAAACCACTAAATTGGGCTTTATCGTTTTTTTTCCCAATCACCAAATAAGATTGAGGCCCCATTTTCAAATATACAGGTACAGGCAAAACCATTCCATCGAAAAAAAAATCTTTCGACACTTCACTCATTTCATGATCTTGAAATATCTCAATACCGTTTTGTGATTTCGGTGAATCTGACATATTCTATTATCGGTCTTGTTGATCAGAAAAATAAATATTTTAGCTCGATTTTAGTCCGGACTTTTGAATTAAACACCCATAGAGTGGACCAAAACCAAATTGATCTGGAAAGTACTGAAAGCCATGCTTTGTTCTTTCAGGATCAAGGGCGGGTTTCGCTTGAAGAATATGAACTTCATTCTTTTTCTTTTTCAGAAGTTTTTCAATAACTCCATCATTTTCCAAGGGGCTGATTGAGCAAGTTGAATATAAAATAAAGCCCCCCGGCTTAAGCGCGCTCCAGGCACTACTCAAAAGTGAATACTGCTTAATTGAAAGACTCTTAGTTCGATGAGGACTCCATAAATTCATTTCATTTTTATTTTCAATCAGATGCGCTTCACTTGAACAAGGAGCATCTAACAAAATAGCTTCAAAACTTTCAGGCTGCTGAAGCCCAAAGCGAACTCCATCTTGACCCTTAACCCAAATTTGTTTTCGACTTTCCATTGAAATGTAATTCTGAATAACTTTAGTCAAAGCTTCCCTTCGAGGTCCTGAAATTTCATTGGCAATGAATTCTGCTTCCGGTGATATTTGACAAAGTCTTGAGAAAAGTACCAAAGACTTCCCACCTGGCGCTGCACACATGTCAAGGACTCGAGTTGTATTATCAAGCGGCAAAGTCTGAGCCAATAAAAGGCTAGCCAGATCCATAAAGTATTCTTCTAATAAACCATTTTCTAATCGTTTAGGAAGTTTTCCGGGAGAGTGTAGAGATAATTTTTCAAAACTTAAAAAAGCTTGGCTCGGAACAAAACCTACTTTTTTATCCTGCCCCAAAGACTTCAATAACTGGGGCCATCTTTGCTGATAAATATTTTCATAGTAGGCATTAAATTTTTGATTCATCTTAATAAGGCATCATCATTTATTTTTTTAATTTGTGGAAATCGACAAATAAATTCAGCCCCTTGGCCAAGGGAGCTCTTCACTTCAATTGAACCGCCATGACTTTGCATAATATGTTTCGCAATCGCCAAGCCCAATCCAGTTCCACCCGTTTCACGCGCGCGTCCGCGATCAATTCTATAAAATCTTTCGAATAACCGTGGTTGATGCTCTTCCGAAATTCCGGGCCCATTATCTGATACTTTTAAAACGACATCACTGTTTTGTATTTCCCAATTAATATGAATTTCTTTTCCTTCAGAAATATATTTGATGCCATTTGAAATAAGATTTCTTAAAACTTGCTCGACTTTCTGACCATCAGCTTCAATCTCGGAAACTTGTGAATGAAGTTTAATTAAAATATTTTTTTCCTGTGCCAACAAAGCCAATTCTGCGATCACATTTTGTGAAATGAGCAAAGGTGAAAACTTTTGAACTTTAAGCTCTGAACTGGATTCCATTTTCGATAAATTCAGTAGATCGTTTACTAAATCAATCAAGCGATCTACATTTCTCGAAACAACTGAAATAAATTTTTCAGTTTGGTCATATCTTTTTTGCTGAATATCTTCCCTTAAAGTTTCGACATAGCCTTTTATCGAAGTCAGCGGCGTCCGAAGTTCATGAGAAGCATTTCCGACAAACTCAATCCGAATTTGTTCAGATTTTTTGATGTCAGTAATGTCATGAAAAACACAAACAACTTCATAAAGTTCTGCATTTTTTCTTTTTTTAACTGGAGTGACATTGATATTAAAAAAACGAGGCTGCGAATCAAGTAAAGTTGGAAGACTGAGAGTCAAATTTTGAGAAGATCCGAGTCTTATAACATCGTTAACAGCTGATAATAAATCGATGTTAGCAAAAACATTTTCAAAAGACTTTTTTCGATCATTTTTTGCAGATCCCACAAATAAAGTAGCAAAGCGAGTATTAAAAAAAAGGATTTTTTTGTCCAGACCGAAAGTCACGACCCCTTCCTGTATGGAAGTCAAAAAAGCTTGGGTTTCTTCTCGCTCACGATGCAGATTAGCTTTTTGATCTTTCAATGAAACTGCAAGCGAATAAACTGGCTTAATAAGAATAAACGTACTTAAAAAGCTTGCAACAGTGCTCAGTAAAAACAAGGAACCGTCCCAACTTTCAGAACGAATCAAACAATAAGACCCATACAAAAAATTAAAAACGGCTAGTTGAGCAATAAGACTCAAACAGAAAATCTGCCAGGGAAATCTTTTTAAAATCATGAAATAGAATTAAGGTCTGACTTAAAACGGTAGCCAATTCCACGAATTGTATCGATATGATCAGCCCAAGCTCCCAGTTTTTTTCGAAGTCCAAAAATATGTGTATCGACAGTTCGACCCGTTACACTGATCCCTTCGCCTTGCACTCGCTCAATTAATTGATCACGAGTTAGGACTCGCCCTTGGCATTGTATCAGTGTTGCTAAAAGTTTGTACTCTGAAGGAGTAAAGTGCAGCTGTTGACCATCTAAGTAAACTTCGTAGGCGTCAAAATTAAGCTTTAATCCAGCCCACTCGAAATGCTGGGGATTTGTGGGTGACTGGCCTTCTCTTCGAAGTAAGACTTTAACTCGGGCTAAAAAAACAGAAGGATCAAATGGCTTTGTTAAGTAATCATCTGCACCTTTTTCCAGACCAAAAACAATATCTTGAGGTTCCGACTTAGCTGTCACCATCAGAACTCGTGGATTTAACTTAAGAGTTTTTAATCGATCTAAAAATTCAACGCCGCTCATCCCAGGAAGCATCCAGTCCAGTATTAAAAGATCAAATTTTTGTGTTTTCATTTTTTCAATTGCTTCTTCACTACTCCCGCTTTCGGTTACAGAATAACCCTGACGAGATAAATGTAATGCCATCAATTCACGAATTTCAAATTCATCTTCAACCACATGAACTTTTAAAGAATGAAGATTCATACGAATCCTCCGTGACGAACATCTTGACCAGCTTCAGTGTAAATAACGTCTTCACAAATATTTGTTGCGTGATCACCAAATCGTTCCAAATTTCTTGCAATTAAAATCAAAGAAAGTCCACGATCGACAAATTCACTGCTTTTTTTCATTTCTAAGATCATATCGGATTGAACTTTCTTTTTAAGATCATCAACTTCGTCGTCCATCATCAAAACTTTTTGTGCGATTTGAGAATCATGCTTAATAAAAGATTCTAAAGATTTTTCGATCATTTCTTGAACAATCGAAAACATTGTCCGAACGGCAGGAATATTAAGGTCCAGATTTTTTTTCAAAGAATCTTTACCGATATAAGCCATATTGACACATTGGTCGCCCATGCGCTCAAGGTCAGTGTTAATTTTAACAAGGGAAACGACGGCTCTCAGATCTCTGGCAACAGGACCGTTAGCCGCTAAGTATTCGACGGCCTCTTCATCTAGCTGCTTGTGCCATTCGTTGATTTTTTTTTCGATTTCAAAAACTTCATCGAATAGATCCAAACGTTTTTCCACTAAAGCTTGTAAAACAAGTCCTAAAGCTTTTTGAGCATAGGAGCCCATATTGGCTATTTTTGATCTTAAGTTTTCTAATTGTGCCGAGTGCGATCTTTCCATCTTCGGAGCCCCCTGCTATGTCATAAACTGACTTACAAAGGAAGTCCAACTCGAAGGATCTGGAAGTCAGGATTTGCATCAGTCTGCTTTCAATTTTGACCGAATCCTGACAAAAAACGACTAAAATACGATTTCAATGCCTAAGCGAGCCCGCTCTCTTTGCCTGGACTGAGATGAATGCTGAGCGCCAAACTCAGTTTTTTCAATAAATAAACCCCAAATCAAATTTGACGATTCTTTTTTAATCCAAGCGGTCTCAAAAGATTGAAGTTTCTTCGAGTTCGATCCCGGTCTTATTTCATCAAATCGCAAAATAACTTTTTGAGTGCTTGAAAGATCATAGCCCAAATCAAGTCTGTAACCACTTGTGTTAATTTCTCGAGGCTGTAATAGTTCTGTAAAAGTGATCCCTTCAAAGCGACCGTTTGCTTCCAAATCTAGACTCGAGTCTTTCGCGTAAACGCCTTCAACTCCCAAAGTCGATCGACCAAAACGCTTCTGAAATGCCAAAAAAATCCTTTGCTTATCGCTCAATTCCGTATCAATTCGATCAACACGGCCTGCGCTGCCCCATATCCTTATTATCAAGTCTTGCTGCTGAAAAAAGTGACCCACAAAAACTTCTTTGTTAGGGCCTTTTTCATTTTCTTTATTTTCTTCTCCATTTGTAATTCCAAAGACCCAACTTCTCTTATCATTTTTTTTATAATGCCCTTGGTAACCCAAATCTCCTTCTGCAACTAGACCATAACGACGTGCTAAACTTCGTCCTGGGTCACCAAAAAAATCAAGATCATGAATTTCAGTTTCGACATTATGCCAAGCGCTACGAATCAGACCCAATTCATGGATCCAGTATTCGTGATTCAGGTCCCTATAACGAATAAAAGCATTTTGAAGTTCAGTTAGATAGTTTTTTTCAGAAGTGCTTCTTTCTTCTGCTAAGACAAATCTAAAATAAAGTGCCACTTTTTCGTCTACTTTTATTTCGGGACTGATCTGCAATAATGCAAAATCAAATCTCGACTGCCCCTGGACTGAGCTTGGACTGTGAGCTAGCTCCAAAAAAAAATTAGCTTCAGCGCCAATTTGAAACTCTGGTTTAAGATCAAGCTTTGAAGTTTCAGCCATCAAATTTGATCGTATAAAAAAAGTAAAAAAGAGCACGAAAATGAAATGTTTCATTTCGAAATCCCAACATATGTGTTTGGCTGTTGCAAGAGAAGCTCACAAATCTTATTCTGAGTGTTATAAAAATGCTTGAATCTCTTTCACACTTCTTATTCAAGAAAGGCTTTAATGCCACAAAGTTCAGTTAACAAAATCCATATTCTGTTAGAAAAAATTGAAAAAGATCTCTTGAATCCTGAAGTTTTTAATCGTGAAAATGCGATTGAATATATCCGCAATTTAACAGAAGCAGCTTACAACCTCGAATCAAGTGAACTTGACCCCGACTCACCTTCCGAACAAGCACAATTTGCTGAAAATAGAAAAATTTGGATGGAAAAACTATTTAGAATTCAACTTCAACTCCGAGACAAAATGCACGAGTTTAATTTACAGGCACCACTTTCTGAAGAACAAATCGCAGGCTTTAGAAATGGTAATATGTATTTAAGCTATGCCCAAGACTTTATCTTGATGGAGTGGTCTCTAACGCAAGACTTGATTCCGCCCAGCAAATTATTTGCAGCTCACTTTCCGATCACATTAAAAAACTCAAATCTTCAATATTTTGAACTCATGCCTGGTGATATTATTCTTGTTCGTGGTAGTTCATTTGTCTCTGCCACCATTGCTAGATCGGGTGACTACCTTTCAAATTACAGTCATGTTGCGATGGTTATTCAAGATCCCAGAGGTAACATTTCTGTTGCAGAGGCTTTGTTAGAAGAAGGAATAATTGTCTATTCTATTGAAAAATATTTAAATCTTGAAAGACTTTCTCGAGCAGCTGTCATTCGTCCTCAAAATAATCATGATGCTCAAGCTGCTGCACGGGCTGGATTTAAAATTGTCGATGAGGATCTGAAGGCCTCTAAAAGAAAAATGTTTGATCTTCTTATGAACCCTAAAAGCACCGACAAAACTTATTGTTTTAAACTCCTCATTTCAGCTTTTAGTATTGGAACAAATGATAAGATTCATTTACCAGCATTCCCGATGACTTTCAAAAAAGCTCTTGCTGGAAATTCTTTCTATAGAGGCCTTGGCAACAAACTTGAAGTCGGAGCTGCTCCTGACGATATTTTTTTTCAACCCGAGTTTGATATTTTAATGGTCCAACGTGATGTTAGCATGCTTAAAAAAGACTGGGCTTTTGATGTGACAATGTCGGCAATTTTTGAATTTATAGATAAAAAATACGAATACAAAAAAAGACTTCCGATATTTTTATTAGCTCACCTGCTGTTTTTTCTAAAAAATGACCTCAATATTTCGATCAAACAAGTCCCCTCGGGAGTTTCGCAAAAAGCTCTTCAACTGATACTTCTTCATAAGAATTTATCACATCAATTACAAAGCCAATTAATGAAGTTGATGACAGCTCGCCTACGCCCACTTGCTTACAAAGAGCTTGAAGCCCATGCGAAAGTCTTCTTAGAAAAAAATAAAGAAAAATTTTTCTCACCTCTTAATAAAATGATATGAAACAAAAGCTTGCTCAAATTTTTGATGAATCAATATGAGCCATCTTCTTGTTTAAATTTTAGAAATCAAGGCTAAAGCCCACATGGTCATTCTGCCGATAAGCAGAAGTATGGCTCAAGGACTTGCAAGATATCATGGTCGGTCACCACGTTACATTTTGAACACTCAAGATGATTCCCTTATTCGCGTCGCAGGCCCCCGTCAAATGCCTTGGGAAGAAGGCACGGAAATTAAAAACATCTCCCTGACTGGATTGGCTTTTATTGCTCCTTCGGACTTGTGTCCTCTTTTGGGAGAAGTGGTTAAAATCCAATTTGAAGTTCCGGGCTCGCAACCAATGGCATGTTACGCAGTTGTGACTCGAATTGATCCCCTAAAAAAACAAAAAATGCTTGTTGGCGTCCACTTCTATAAGCTTGAAATGGCACAGCGTATTGCGATTGCCCAAGGCCTATCGCGTAAACTAAAAGACCAAGTTGATCAGCAGCTGATAACACAAAATTCAGTCGCTACGATCTCTTCTGCTGATTTATTTAAAATACTTGTGATGTCGAGTTTAATGGCTATCTGGGCTTTTTTCACGTGGGCCTTAGCGACTGGTCTTTATCAGAATTGGAATGAATATTTTAAAGGTGTTATTTCTTAGCTTCATTTATTTGCGTCTTGGACAAAAGAGTTAAATATTGTTGCTTCGGAATTTCTTCTGCTCCAAATGATTTCAAAAGTGGGGTTACCATTTGTGTGTCCATCCATTTAAGACCTTGCTTTTTTAAATCACTAACCATTTGAATCAGGGCTAACTTAGACATATTTGTTTTTTTATGAAACAAGCTTTCTCCGGAAAAAACTCCTTTACAAAGGACTCCGTAACCCCCACCGACTAGTTCACTATTTTCCCACACTTCCCAAGAATGAGCCAAACCCGCTTGATGAAGATTAATGTAACCTTCTATGATATTTTCACTTATCCAAGTTCCAGCTTGATCATTTCGTTTTTGTGCAGAACAAGCTTTGATAACTTCAACAAAATTTTTATTTTGAGTGTATTGAATACTTTGATAAAGTTTAAGTTTCTTTTTAAGGCTTTTTGGAATTTTAAATTGATCGAATTTAAGAATACCCCTTTGTTCAGGACAAAACCAAAGCAAAGGATAACCTTCTTGTGGCCAGGGAAATATGCCTTTTGTGTAAGCTTCAATTAAGACTGAAACTTCTAAAGTTCCACCAATCCCAACAAGCCCTTGTTCATAATTTAAAGACGGATCAGGAAACATTCCCATTCAGTCATTTTATACTCAAGGATTGGTCTGAGCACCAGGATTTAATTTTTCGCTTAACTTTTTGATTTTCTCTTTTTGCTCGGGAGTCAGTCGGTTGTAAAACGAAACGGGATCGGTTTTGGCGTTTGAAATATCCCGCTTCATAGCGGCCTCATCTTTTGCTTCTCGGTAGTTATTTAGAATTTCGGCGGAAAGTTCGTAGTACTCATCTTGAGTTTTAGCATCTGGAGCTAATTTTTTTACTTGCGAATCCGCTTTTTGAGCATCTTGACTTTCAGATATTGCTTCATTTCGCTCTGATCGATTCTTTAAAAAATCTTGGGTCTTATTCAAGGAATCATCAAATGTCGATTCATCTGAATGTGACTGAGTCTGGGCAACTGAACAAAGTAAACTCAAAATGCATGAAATTATTATTTTTTTCATATTATTATTATCGGAAAAAAGAGCATTTTCTTGAGAGCCAAAATGAGATCTAAAGGCTCTCCAATTTGTTTCAATTTGAAACAGCAATATCAACTTCGAAAAAATAAGTTCGTCCCAAAAAAGGCCTTCAAGATCCTAGCGCGACTTCTGGCAAATATCGCAAATCCCGCAATTGATTGTTTCCAAAACACCAAAGTACCGATAAATATGTAGCAAACGACATTCTTCTTGATTCTTAATCCATTGAAGAAATGAATAAAGCTTTTGATTATGATGCTTCAATAAAAGTTGCTGATTTTCGATTTTAAAAAGCTCTGGGTCCAAGGGGCCTGTAATTTGAATGACTTCTTTTTCTTGGGAAAGACAACCCCATCTTTCTAGAATATTCAATGCGGCTTGCACTCGGTGATCATTTCTATTTTTAAAACTTATTTGATCCGCCAAAAACTCTTTCCCTAAAGATTTTACTTTATCCGGGTTCACTTCGATCAAGCGGTATATTTTTTCAATATAAGCTTCTTCTGGATGGGCGCTTTGAATAAACTGCATGGGAATTGTCAGATCCTCTTCGTCATAAAAAAGGACAGCCTGACTTGGCAAGCCGTCACGGCCGGCCCGACCCACTTCTTGAAAATAACTTTCCAGAGAACCTGGAGGCTCTAAGTGATAAACGCCACGGATGTTGGACTTATCAATACCCAGACCGAAAGCCGGTGTCGCAATCATTAAAGCTTTCTCATCACTCATAAAGTTTTTTAATGAGGCTCGTCTTTGGGGAGGTTGTAAATCACCATGGTAAATCAACGGATTAAAACCTTTTTTCTTGAGTAAGTTTCGAACCTCTTCGGCAGTTCTAATAAGTGTTGTATAAATTAAAACCGCACCTGTTCGCTTCTGAAGAGAAGACACGAGATCTTCGACTTTTTCTTGCAATCCATAAATTTCTCTCACTGAAATTCCAATGTTGTCCCGCTTCAGCCCCGTGCTGACAATTTGATTTTTATCCAATGAAAGATTTTGCAAAATTTCTTTTTGAACATCCGGCGTCGCAGTTGCGGTTAATGCTAATGTCAGTGGATTCTTTAAAAACTTTTGAAAGTCTCCGAGTTTTGCATAATCGGGCCTAAAATCATGCCCCCACAAACTGATGCAATGAGCTTCATCAACAACAAAAAGTCCCACTTTTCGATTTGCTAAAGCTTCTTTGAATTCTGTCTTTTGAAGCCTTTCAGGAGTCGCAAAAAAAAGGCGAAACTTTCCTTCTTTTAGATTTCGAAGTCTTTTGGATTTTTCTGAAGCTGGAATTTGCGAATGAATGAAACCAGTTTCAATTCCAAAACTTTGAGCTTTTTGGGATTGATCTTCCATCAAAGCAATCAAAGGTGTGACAACCAAGACGAGCTCTTGTTGAAGATGAGTAAAAAATTGATAAGTTAAGCTTTTTCCGGAACCTGTTGGCATCAAACCTAAAACCGATTTTTTTCGATCTAAAAGTTCTAAGATTTCCAACTGACCGGGCCGAAAATGATCAAAATTAAATTCGGCTTTAAGTTTTGATTTCCAATCCATGCTAACCTACTCCGCTCGCCAAAAACGCTGCGCGTTATTTTCTTTGGCGAGATCCTCGCCCTACCCTGATTCTGTTTTGCGCTCAGACAAAAGTCATGATAGACCCAGTCTTTCCACTTTGGAAGTTTAATCAATAGTTAGCGAAAGGGCTTAACCATGTCTAAAAAATGGGACATTAATATTGTGCGAAATATCGGTATTTCGGCGCACATCGACTCAGGTAAAACAACCCTGTCAGAACGCATCCTCTTCTACGGTGGTAAAATTCACGCCATTCACGAAGTTAAAGGTAAAGACGGAGTCGGTGCCACCATGGATTCCATGGACCTTGAAAGAGAAAAAGGAATCACAATTCAATCTGCTGCGACTCAAGTTCAGTGGAAAGACCATGTCATTAATCTGATCGATACTCCGGGGCACGTTGACTTTACGGTTGAAGTGGAAAGATCTTTGCGCGTTCTTGATGGTGCAATTCTTGTTCTTTGTGGTGTTGCTGGTGTTCAATCACAGTCCATTACAGTTGATCGTCAGATGAAGCGTTACAGTGTTCCAAGACTGGCTTTTGTTAATAAACTCGATCGCCAAGGTGCAAACCCACTTCGCGTTAAAGATGCACTCGTTGACAAACTTAAATTAAATGCCGTTATGGTCCAACTTCCTATTGGATTAGAAGAAGAACACAAAGGCGCTGTTGATCTTGTGACAATGAAAGCTTTCATCAATGAAGGCGCAAATGGCGAAACGATCAAAGAAGTTACCATTCCCGAAGACATGGTTGAACAAGCCAAAGAATACCGCCAAATTTTGATCGGTAAACTAGCTGATATTGACGATGCTATCGGTGAAAAGTTTTTGATGGAAGAAGAACCTACTCAGGAAGAAATCAAAGCCGCTATCCGTAAGGGTGTTATTTCCTTAAAACTAGTTCCAGTTTTTTGCGGATCTGCTTTCAAAAACAAGGGCGTTCAATTACTTCTCGACGGAGTACTCGCTTACTTGCCAACTCCTGCAGAAAAAAAAGAATTTGCTTTGGATTTGAACAAGAACGAAGAAAAATTCGAACTTTTCCCAGACAATCAAAAGCCACTTGTGATGTTAGCATTCAAACTTCAGGAAACTCAGTTTGGTCAGCTGACTTACATGCGAGTTTACCAAGGTAAAGTCAGCAAAGGTGATTTTATCACAAATATGACAAATAAGAAGTCTCTTAAGGTTCCGCGATTAGTTCGAATGCACTCTGATAAAATGGAAGATATCGATTCTTCATTTGCTGGTGACATCGTAGCTGTATTCGGCATCGATTGCGCATCTGGTGACACTTTTTGTGATGATAAAGTTCAAGCTTCAATGCAATCTATGCATGTACCTGATGCTGTTATCAGCTTAGCTGTTTCTCCGAAATCAAAAGATGGGGCTAATAACTTTACAAAAGCACTTCAGAAATTTAGAAAAGAAGATCCCACATTCCGCGTTCACCGTGACGAAGAATCTAACGAAACGATTATTTCAGGAATGGGCGAACTTCACTTAGAAATTTACGTTGAACGTATGAAGCGGGAATTTAATTGCGAAGTCAATGTGGGTGCTCCGCAAGTTGCCTACCGCGAAACAATCAACTTAGAAGCTGGCTATGATTACACTCATAAAAAGCAAACAGGTGGTTCGGGTCAATTCGCAAAAATTTCAGGAAAAATTCGTCCACTTCCTGCTCAGGAAGATGGCGCTGTCTTCAAGTTTAATAACGAAGTTGTTGGCGGACGAATTCCAAAAGAATTTATACCAGCTGTTGAAGAAGGTTTCCGTGAACAGTGCGTAAAAGGACCTCTGATAGGGTTCCCAATTGTTGGCGTTGAAGTCGACTTGGAAGATGGCTCTTACCATGATGTGGATTCAAGCTACATGGCGTTCAAAATTGCAGCAATGGCTGCCATGCGTGAAGTTTATCCTAAAGCTAAACCTGTTGTCCTTGAGCCTATTATGAAGCTTGAAACAACTGTTCCAGAAGAATATCAAGGCCCTGCAACTGGCCAAATCAATCAGCGTCGCGGTGTTATCACGGGAACAACATCTTTTGAAGGAAGTGTTGTAATTGAAGCCGAAGTGCCCTTAACAGAAATGTTTGGCTACTCGACTGATTTACGATCTGCTACAAAAGGTAAAGGCGAATTTACGATGGAGTTTGCGAAGTACTCTCAAGCTCCTCGCAATATCCAAGATGATTTAGCTAAAAAATACCAAGCTAAACGTTTAGCTGAACAGAAATAGTTTATTTTAGTAACCAAAAGTTTCAAAAAAAAAGAGCAGCTTTTTAAAGCTGCTCTTTTTTTTTGAATTTAAAATCTAAACAATTAGTTTCTAACCTTTTTATTTATGACTTGCTTGGCAGAGACTTTGCCATTTTTCTTTTCCAAATTCGAATATTCACCTGAGTTCAATTCAGTCCAGATACCGAGTCCAATAACAAGCCCAATACCCATACAATAAACGAATATTTTAATAATTTTGTTCATATTCACCAAACTCCTGATACGTACTGTTAACTTATATTAACTCTTAAGCAGAAGTTCATCTGTAAATAAAAATGAATTTCTCAAAACGAGACATAACTGAATCGTATTTTCAAAGCTTCTTGGTGTTATTTTGAATCATGTCCTGCGTTACTTCATTTTATCTGGATGACGATTTTTCATAAAAAGTCTATCGTTAATTAGATGTTAACGTCTCAATCAGAACCTTACCTTATCCAAAATAAACAGCCTATTCTGCTATGACAACTCTTATAGTCGTAACTCTGCTGGTTTTACTTGTATCGTTCATCACATCACTTATGGAAGCCGTAATATTGTCTGTCAATTCAGCTTTCGTTGCTATCGCAGTTGAAAGTCGAAAACCTTATGGGCTTTTATTAGAACATCATTTAGAAAAAATTGACCGCCCGCTTTCTGCTATTTTAACCGTGAATACAATTAATAATATCGTAGGCTCTTCCTTAATCGCTTATCATGTTCAACAAAAATATGGCGAAACAATACTCGCTCTTTTTTCTGGGACTCTGAGCCTTTTGATTCTGGTCTTTTGCGAAGTCATTCCAAAATCAATAGGATCCACTTATTGGAAAAAATTTGCACCTGCAGCAGCTTATATTATTCAAGCGATGATCTTTTTTATGTATCCTGTCGTGTGGTTAATAGAAAAAATCGGCGGTTTTTTTAAGCAAAAAAATGAAGCCCCCGAAGTCACACGAGACGAGCTCATTATGACAGCTCAGATTGGCGCAGAAGAAGGTATCATTAAGACAAAAGAATCGACTATTATTAAAAACCTTTTGATGCTCGATAAAATTTTTGTAGCCGATGTTATGACTCCTCGAACTGTTTTATTTGCTTTAGAAGATATAGAAACTGTCGACGATGTCGTTGAAAAATATAAACCTATTCGTTTTTCTAGAATTCCAGTTTACAAAGACAATTTAGATAATATCATCGGTATGACGTCTCGATACCGTATACTTGAAGCATTATCCCATGATGAACATGATAAAAAACTGGGTGATCTTCTGACCCCGATTGCAACCGTTACTGAAGGTATGCACGTCTCACAACTGCTTGATTTTTTTATTCGCGAAAAAGAACACTTAGCCCTTGCTATTGATGAGTACGGGGTTGTTACGGGGCTTGTAACCCTTGAAGACGCGATCGAAACATTACTCGGTGTTGAAATCGTAGATGAATTCGACAACGTTGAAGACATGAGAAAATACGCTCTTGAACAGTGGCAAATTAGAAAGCAAAAGCTTAGAAAAAGTTAGAAATTGGGCCAGGATGTGGTCGCTGGGGTCAAAGTGAGACTTTGAATGCCCCAAACTACTCCTATTGTCAGAATGGTTAAGATCAAGAAAATCCAGACCATTTCCCAATCTCGTTTTAAAAGTGGCTTCATATTTTCGACTCCAAAGGACAAAGCTGTCTCACAAAGAATTAATTGTGCATACTTGAGGCCACTCAATGAGCAACCTAAAGGAGCCAAAATGCCTTCAAAGCCTGAGTTTAATTCAGCCGCATCAATGGATCGCAAATCCTTATGCAAAGCCATTTTCAAAGCTTGCTACCGCCAAGGAAATTTCAAATTACGCTCGGGCCTCACTTCAACAGAGTACTTTGATAAGTATCGATTCGAATGCCAACCACAGATTTTAAAAGCTGTTGCTGAACATCTTATAAAATTTATACCTGCTGATACTCAAGCCCTAGCTGGACTCGAAATGGGTGGGATTCCAATCGCAACAGCGCTTTCATTAGCCACAGGCCTTCCGACAGTATTTGTACGAAAAAAAGCAAAAGACTACGGGACTGAACAATTTGCTGAGGGCTTTGATATCGTGGATAAAAAAATCCTGATCATCGAAGACGTTGTGACAACAGGTGGCCAAGTTCTTTTAAGTTCAAATGACTTACGCAAAGCTGGAGCTCAAATTAGTGATGTTTTATGCGTTATTCAAAGAAGTCAGGATCTATCACCCTTCACAGAAAACCACTTAAAACTACAAAGCCTTTTTACAATGGAAGAACTTAAACAAAGTGTTGATACTTGAAGGCTTTCAGATTTTATTTTTCAGCAACCACATAAGCGATCCAACTATCACAAGCTTCGCCTTGTTCGGTTCGAGTAAACTTCCCGTTTCCTAAACCACCGCGAGTTGTACCTTCCCAATAGACATGGGTCTTTTTAAATCCAACTTCATCTAGTAAATCCCTAAGTTCGGGAATCGTCCACATACGCCAGTCATATGTAAAAACATTTTCAATTTTTTTATGTCCCGCCGGTTGGAAATGAATATGAAAAACAGCTTCATTCGTGACTGGATCAAAATTTTCTTGATCCCAAAAATAAGTAAAGCCTTTTCTTTTGAGCTTATCTTCAATCGCATCTGTGCACTGGGTACCACCAAATGCATCAATAACAAAAAGGCCCTTCTTTCGAAGGCTACCGTATACATTGGAAAAATAAAGTTTCAGTTGTTTTCTTTTTTTGAAAGCAAAGTATGAAAAATTCAATGCAGCAGCAATATCGGCTTCTGGTAGTTGTCCGGTCAGCACGTCACCTTCAAAAATTTTAAGTCTTTTTTGCGCTGATAAAGTGAGTTCATCCCAATAATGATTGCGGCCATATTCAAGAGGCTCTGGATCAATATCAACTGCCCACGCTTTATTTTTCGGTCGGCTTTTGACCCATGTATGACTTAATAAAAACGTTCCGCAAAAATCTTCTCTAAAAACTTCAGCGGATCGGCCTCGAAGTTCTTTGTATGCTTTTTGGAAAAACTCTACGTCGACTTCTGGAGATTGAACTGCTTCTCGGTACATTTCGTACTTATCAAAAACAAGCTTTGTGTTTTTTCTCGTGACTCTTCGCCGTAAAGATTTTGCTGGTTTTTTTTTCTCAGCCATTAAGGTTCCTCGCTCAATATTTCATGGATTTCTCTTGCGATATCAGACTTTTGAGGGACCGAAGCTTCTTCTAAATTATGATGTAATCCAATTCCAGGTAAATTTTTTCCGGCCAGAACTCGAGGTCTGGCATGTAAATGATAAAAGAGTTCTTGAACACAGCGGTATACTAAATGTTCCGCAAAGTTTGTTACTTCGGTATCTTCATTGACAAAAAGAACTCGCTTCGTTTTTTCGACCGAATTTTTAATCATATTCCAGTCATAAGGAAAAAGAGATCTCAAATCTATGACTTCAACGGAAATCCCTTCCGACTTCATCTGATCTGCTACTTCATTGCAAAATAAAAGATGCCGACCGTAACTCACCACCGTTATGTCTTTTCCTTCGCGAGTAATTTTTCCTTTACCAATTTCAACGTAATATTCTTTTAAATCAGGCCAGCGTGGCTTCCAATCAGTCCGATCACCGATAGGCGCATCAATTCGGGCTTTTAAATCTTTTTCATCCGAAGGCTCTCCAGGAATCAAATCGTCACCTTTTACACGCATAAGAGCTTTCGGTTTTAAATAAAGGACTGGGTTCGGGTCTCGTATCGCAGAAAGTAAAAGTCCGTAGGCATCAAGCGGGTTAGAAGGCATCACTATTTTCCAACCTGCCAACCGAGACGCCCAAGCATCAAAGGAATGGGAGTGATAAATACTGCCGCGAATTCCAGCCCCAACAGGAGTCATCACTGTCATGGGAAGAGTATAGTTACCATTCGTAACCCAGTTGGTATTACCAGCAATTTTGAGTAAGTCGATAGTATTAAAAATGTAATCAACAAATTGTATTTCAGCTACACATCGATCACCGGCCATCGCAATTCCCATCGCCATCCCGATTATACCGCGCTCATCAAGTGGAGTATTCCAAGCGTTTTTCAAACCTTGAGTCGCAGTGAAAACCCCACCCAAAGGTGCGCCAACATCTTGTCCAAAAATATCTTGAACTCCGAGTTTTGTTTCACCTACGTGAAGTGCCATTCGAATAGCTTGTGCCATATTGGACATTAAAATTTTCTCCAATCCGCATTTTCACTACCAACAAAAACATTTTCCCATATACTATCAGATTGAGGCTGAGCTTCACTACGAGCTTGTTCTTGTGCTTTAATTCCTTCTTCTTCATAGCCAGACCAAATTATTTTCACCTGTTCAGCTTTTAACAGTCCTACTTTTAAAAGCTTTTCTTCAAAATCTTTTACAGGATCAACTTCATTTGCATCAGCATTTGCACCACTGGCAGATGAGTGTCCATAAAGTCTTGAGACTTTACTTTCAATAAAACTTGGTTTTCCAGTCTGACGAATATATTCCATCTCTTCTTGCAAAGCTAAGTAAGTTTCAATTGGATCGTTTCCATTAATGACTCGCGATCTGATTCCAAAAGCTTTTGCACGATCGGCAACATGTTCTTCGCCGTGCTGTCCTTCCCATTTTGTTGAAATTCCCCATTTATTATTTTGGACTGTTATTAACATCGGAAGTTCTTGGCCACGACGAGAAGCCCAAATCAGACAAGATGCAAAATCACCTTCTGCCGTTCCCGCATCACCACCTGTAACGATTGTCAGGCTTCGATGCCCGGCTCTTTTTTGCGCATGGGCCGTTCCTAAACCAATTGAATACTGAACTTCAATTGGCGATGTCACTGGGGCGACATTCCAATCAGGGATGCAATAGTGACCTGAAAAATTTCGACCCCCAGTTGAAGGATCTGTTTTTCGATTCATCATCAAACGAATCGAATCAATCATCGGCATACCCATTGCAACTAAAGTCGGAGTACAACGATAATGAAGATGAAGAAAATCATAACTAAGACCTTTACCTTTATGAGCTAGCAAACCCAAACAAACTCCCCAAGATTCTTCCCCTGGGCCACCAATCCAGAAATAAGATTCTCCGGCACGGTAAATTTTAATCAAGCGCTCTTCTAGAACACGCGACTTTACCATCAAATTATGAATTTTTAAAAGAAGCTCTGGAGCAAGCCCACCAAAATCATTTTTTTTCACCATAAGTGACAGGTACATGAGGCGCAACGGCGTGTCACGCAATCTTGCGATGCATTCCCAGGGTTTGAAGGGTTTTTACAGATTTTGAAAGTTTCTTTTTACGGAAGCACTCTTTGGGTTTCACTTAAATCAGTTAAAACTGCAACCGCTTCTAAAACTTCTGGCCGCTTCATATACTCTTTTATTCTCTCGTCTTTATTGTAGCGAGATTGTTTTGCCTTCTTTTCTTTTTCTGTTTTCTCTTTCGTGTCTTTTAAAATATCTGAAACTTTGATGAGTTTTCCTTTTTCTTCTGCTTTTTTTGCTTCTTCAATTTGTTTTTTAAATTCGGCATCAACAGCAACGCGCTTTTCAGATTTATTCTTTAATTGCTTTATCATATCATCGCCAATGACTTTCCACGCACCTTCGCCCTCTTTAACTAAAGCTGTTTTCGAAACAAACGATGGCAGTTTTGCGGGAGGAAGTGAATAATCCAAAGTCTTTTCACCAATATCGTCTGAATAAAAGTTTGGAAGAATAACGTCTCCTAAAACGCCACGGTGCTGAGTGCTATTTCCTCCAGGAATATAAAACATTCCAATCGTCACTTTGACTGCGCCTAAATCATAGGGAATCGGAACCACAGTTTGAATACTCCCTTTACCGAAAGTATGATCTGAACCGACAACAACTGCGCGCTTATAATCTTGCAATGCGCCCGACACGATTTCAGAAGCACTTGCGGAAACCCGCGAAGTCAAAACAACAAGTGGTCCAGCCCAATCAATTGCAGAATCTGAATCAGAATAAGTTTGCTCTTCACGTCCGTCATCGCGACCTGCTTGTTTGACAACATCACCTGTTTTAAAGAAAAGTCCTGCTATTTTAACAGCATCTTCTAAACTTCCCCCTCCATTTTGAGAAAAATCTAGCACAAGACCTTCCATTTTTTGTTCCCGAGCTTCCTTAACAAGTTTTTTCATATCTGCCGCACAAGATCGGCCGCCACGCTTACCATCAGAATAAAACGAAGGTAGATTAATCACGCCATATTTTCTTTTCTTACCACTCACTTCGCGATCAATCGGAATGAGCTGTGCGGCTTCGTCTTCTAAGCTCACTTTGTCACGCACTAAAGTCACTTCCAATTTTTTTCGACCGTCACCTTCTGCTCTTAAAATATTAAGTTTAACTTTAGTGCCTTTTTTTCCGCGAATTTTCTTCACGACATCTTTTAAATCAAGATCTATCACATTTTCTAGAGCACCGGTCTCTTGGCCCACAGCTAAAATTTTATCTTCAATCAAGATTTGTCCAGATTTAGCGGCGGCACCACCAGGAACTAAAGCTTCAATCACAGTGAATCCATCTTTCTGGGAAAGAGTGGCCCCTATGCCCTCAAGTGACAGACTCATGTTGATATTGAATTCTTCGAAAAAATCACGCGATAAAAAACTAGAATGAGGATCCATTGCTCGGGCAAAGGAATCAAGGTACTGAACAAGCAAGTCTTCTTGGGTTGTGTCACTCACACGCTTAACAGCGCGCTCGTAATTTTTAATGACGCTTTTTTTTGCCTCATCCATTTTCATATCTGTTGCAATATAATTCGCAACTTGAAAATGAATATAACTTTTCAAAAAAGCTTCAACTTCTTTGTCAGTCTTGGCGAAATCTTTATGATCAGGATCGAATACAAATTCAGCTTTGCTGTCTAACTTATAGTCTTTATCTAAAAACTTTTTTGTAAAATCAGCTCGAGACTGGACTTTTTCCAAGTAGATATTTTGAACGTCTTTTAAAAAATCACATTTGCGATTTTTAATTTTATCAAAAGCGTCGCTCATCATTTTTTTTACTTTTGTCACATCTGATTTCGTAAAATAGATTTTAGTTCCATCAAGTCTTTTAATGTACTGATCAATCAAACGATTCTCGAGCTCTTTTGTGCGTGATTGATTTTTGATGTGATTTCCTAGAAACATTTGTTCAATTGAGTTAACAAATTGACATTGCAACTGAATTTGACTGGCTTCACTTTTCTGTTGAGCCTGAGCCAATGGTGAAAAGTGAAGAGTAAAGAGAAGAGTCGATACGAGAAGTGATAAATTGATAGTTACAAAACGCATATGTGGAGTTCCTTTCACACAGGCTTTTATTTTGACAAGACGCTTGTCTGCTGTCTATGTGTCAGTTTTGATATTCAATAATTATGACTTAGATCAATCCCAGACTAAAGTCGCGGTGCCTTGTCGAATAGATTCATTTGGGCAAAATGTTCGGCGCTTTCAGAACTGAGCCCCGATGTAAAGATCTCATGTTTAATAAATTGGCCGGCATGGGTTTCAATCATAAAAAATGACATCTCGCTATAGTCATTTTTAAGACGCACGAGCTCCTCGACAATCATCTGGATATTTTGAGGATCATCTTCGCTCATACCAAATCGATGATGAGGACTGTAACCATAAGTTTCGATCGCTTTTTCAACACTTGCACGAATTGCTTTTTGTTTGAGCATTGAAGTCGATAATTTTATTTCTGAATCTCCAAGTTTTTTTCGTGTTTCAAAATGATTAACAGGAAAAAGACTTAAATAGTTAGGCTCATGAGGTAAAACTTTTTTCTTCACAAATTCGGCGATACCATCTTGAATCGTTTTTGGTGAATGCCCCCGAGCCGTGATCAATGAAACAGGTCGATGATTAAATGTCGCATGATAAAAACATTCCCAAGAAGGCCCCTTCCATTGCAAGTCGGGTAACAAAAGTGCTTTTTGAATATCATCTACAAAAATCTGCCTTGTTCGTCCCAAAGTATTCAATTCTGACTCAGTATGATCACGAAAATATCGAAAAGAACCCACTTTATCGTCGTACCGTATTTCATATTCCTCGTGCGGCCCCGAGCGTCCAATTTGGGCATGGCAAGCCGCCCATTCTCCGCTGGAAAGAAATAATTCTTCGTCAGTTTTTCGGTGAAAAATAACAAGTGGAGTTGTCAGAAAAGCAATATTATCATCGAAGTCAAAAAAATAAAAACTTCGACCACCCAAATGATAATTTCGGTCTTTTTCTGGAACTCTTGAGATTCCTAATTCAAGCTGACCTTTTATAGACTCATCAGACATATATTCTTTTACTATCATATTGGGGCGGTTCATTTCTCCCCATTTGTAATTATTACTTCTTACGTAGCTTAATTGGATTGATCACTTGCTGTTTTTCCGGCGTAGAAACTATTATTTTTGCAGTTTTTTTAGTGGTCGACGATTTCTTCTTAGTTTTTTTTGCTCCTGATGATTTTTTAGCCGGCTTTAAATCCATTTTAACGTTCAAGAGCTCAAGAGCTTTTTCCATCGTCATGGAATCAGCCGTTTCTCCTTCAGCCAAAGAAGCATTCACTTTTCCAGCTTTCACATAAAGACCATAAGGGCCATTCAAAAGCTGAATTTCATCTTCTGTTACGGGATGCTGACCTAGTATTTTAAGAGGAGCACCACGACCTCCACGACCTTTTTTAGGAGTCGATAGCAACGCCATAGCCTGATCAAAAGTCAGTTCAAATAAGCTTTGCCCTTTAGGTACAGAGCGATAATCTTTCTCACAAACAACATAAGGGCCAAAGCGACCAATCCCGACTTTTACATCTTTTGCCAGAGTCGGATGTTTTCCAAGAGTTTTAGGAAGTTCTAAAAGCTGCAAAGCTTTTTTAATATCGACTTGAGTTGGATCAGTCCCCGTGGGAATGCTGACACGCTTAGGCTTTTCGTCGTTTTCACCTAATTGAACATAAGGCCCATATCGCCCCGAAAGAACATAAACATTTTTGTCGGACTCTGGATCTTTTCCCAAACTATCTTGTCCATGCAATTTTTGTTCAATAATTCGATTAACAGTTTCCATGTTCATATCAGCAGGTGCTTCTGCATCTGGAATTGAAGCATTTACCTTGTCTTCACCTCTGTGGGTCGTCAGATAAGCACCGTATTTACCAACATGAAAAATAACTCCGGGAAGATTATCAAAATGGATCGAGCGTGCTTCTTCTGGATCAATATTTTTTTCCTGTTTTTCAACAGAAGCTTTTAAACCTTTTGCACCATTATAAAGTTGCTTCAGAAATTTAATCGAATCGAGATCTCCGTCAGCGATATGATCTAACGACTGTTCCATTCCCGAAGTAAATCCTAAATCAACATATTCGGGTAAGTGCTTGTTAAGCAATTTTGAAACAACGAGAGCTGTAAAAGTTGGAACAAGAGCACTTCCTTGTTTTCGAACATATCCTCGATCAATGATCGTACCAATTACAGAAGCATACGTCGAAGGACGTCCAATTCCTTCTTTTTCCATTTTTTGTACCAAGCTGGCTTCCGTGTATCTGGCCGGTGGCTTTGTTTCATGATCTGTTACTACTAATTTATTTGTTTTTGTTTTGTCGCCTTTTTTCAGAAGTGGAAGTTTAACTTCTTTTTCTGCCAACTCAGCTTCAGGATCATCTTGACCTTCAACGTAAGCTCTTAAGAAACCAGGAAATTCTATCGTCATTCCTGAAGCTGAAAAAGTCGCATCTCCAGATTTAATTTTTGCTGATACTTGCAATTGTCTGGAATCCACCATCTGGGATGCAACGGTTCTCATCCAAATCATCTCATAAAGCTTAAGCTGAGCCCCAATCAATCCAGTTTCCCCAGGGTGAACAAAACTAGCACCCGCAGGTCTGACGGCTTCATGGGCCTCTTGCGCTCCTTTGGCTTTTTTTGCATCAAACAGGCGAGGCTGGGACGGTAAATAATCTTTTCCGTATTCTTGTGATATCCACTTGCGAGCGGCAGCAATCGCTTCTTGAGATAAAAATGTCGAGTCTGTTCTCATGTAGGTGATAAAGCCTTGTTCATAAAGCTTTTGAGCAACTTGCATTGTTTCTCTTGCGCCCATTCCTAATTTTCGATTGGCTTCCTGCTGTAACGAGGAAGTGATAAACGGCGCAGCTGGTTTTCGTGAAACTGGCTTTTCATCAACTTCATCAACAGTGAAATTCAGATTTTTGATTTGCGATAAAATTTCTTCGGCTTTTTTATGGTCTAATAAAGTTACATTTTGTCCAGATAAAAGCAAACCTGTATCAGAATCAAAGTCTTTACCTGTAGCAACTCGTGTGTTTTTAACAGATTGAAGTTTGGCTTCGAAACCAACTCCATCTTTTTCCAGTTCTGCTGAAATACCAGAATATATCGATTTTTTAAACTTGAGTCTTTCCAGTTCTCGTTCGGCTGCCATTCTGACAGCTACAGATTGGACTCGCCCTGCAGATAATCCGTAAGCAATTTTTTTCCAGAGTAAAGGTGAAATTGTATAACCCACGAGTCGATCCAAAATCCGACGCGCTTCTTGCGCTCTGACTAAGTTAAAATCTATTTGTCTAGTATCTTTGAGTGATTTTTGGATCGCTTCTTGAGTGATCTCGTTGAAAACCATTCTTTTCATTGGGACTTTGGGCTTTAAGACTTCAACTAAATGCCAACTGATACTTTCCCCTTCACGGTCTTCGTCCGTTGCCAGAAAAATTTCATTAGCGCCTGATAATTTATCTTTTAGATTCTTAACAACTTTTATTTTGTCTTTGGGAATGCAATAAAGTGGATCAAAATTGTCGTCAACATTAACACCCAGCTGAGCCCATTTTTCTTTTTTTACTTTTTCTGGAATATCTTTTGAAGACTGGGGTAAATCCCGAATATGCCCCATACAAGATTCAACAACGTAGTCTGGACCTAGAAATTTACGAATTGTTTTAGCTTTGGTTGGAGATTCCACCACGACAAGTTTATACCCAGATTTTCCTGACTGACTTGCTGCCACTTCTACCTCAACAAAAAATCTCAAATCACCAATTCAATACTAATATATAGACAAAATGAGTTCTTAAGCCCCCTTTAGGCAAGCGTCTTTTTTGACTTTGCGCGCCGTCTGTCATTGAACTAGACTTAGAAATAATGAAAAAACTTAAAGATCTCAATTTTTGCCCGAATTTTATACTCACTGATATCGATGATACTTTAACTGACGAAGGACAATTAAAAGCAGAAGCATATGAGGCTCTTTGGAAATTAAAACTTCACGGATTTAAAATTATTCCAGTCACGGGAAGGCCTGCTGGTTGGTGTGAGATGATTGCTCGCTTCTGGCCAGTTGACGGAATCGTAGGCGAAAACGGCGGGTTTTTTTTTCGCTATCATCAAAAAAAAATGAAGCGCGTTTTTTTCTGCAACGAAAATGAAATGATTCAAAATCGAAAAAAACTTAAATCAGTTGAAAAAGAAATTCTCAAAAAAGTTTCTGGAAGTGCACTGGCCAGTGATCAGTTTTGTCGACTTATGGATTTGGCAATCGACTTTTGTGAAGATGTGAAACCACTTTCTGATAAGAAAGTTGAACAAATTGTCCGTATTTTTCAAAAGCATGGGGCACAAGCTAAAGTCAGCTCTATTCACGTCAATGGGTGGTTTGGCTCATATGATAAAGTCACAATGCTTAAAAAATTATTAAAAACTGAATTCAAACTGAACGAACGCAGATTAAAAAATGAATGTCTTTTTATTGGAGACTCTCCAAATGATGAGCCTCTATTTGAATACTTTCCACAGTCAGTTGGCGTTGCTAATATCCTCCCGTTTCTGTCTAAAATAAAAACCCCACCGAATTATATTTCGGAAAAAAAAGGGGGAAAAGGATTTGTCGAACTTGCAAACAAACTTCTTAAATTAAAAAGCTCTGATAAAACCAAAGTCGTTTGATTTTATCAGAGCTTTTTAGAAGCGAAAATATTATTCAGGTGTTTTTACTTACCAGAACGCTTGTTTTTAACTTTATTCATTCTTTTCTTTTTGCTTAATCTTTTTTTCTTAGCGCGAACACTCTTGTTACGTACTGCTTTAGGCATTTCATTCTCCTTGGTTCTATTTCTTATTACCAGTTTGGTTATTGTTTAATAAAGCTGCAAATGGATTATTGAATGGCGAACCGGCTGGGCGACGACTTTCTTCACGAGGTCGATTCCCGCCCGAACTTCCGCCCTGAGGTGGCTTTCGATCTCCAGAGTTTCGACTGTCAGGTCGAGTTTGATTTCGATCTCTGTCATCCCGCCTTGGTGCAGATCTTGAATCACGTGCTCGATCTCCAGCGCCTTCATCCCGATTATTTCGATCCTGCATCCGAGGCTGCGATTGAGATCTTGGCTGCTGAAAGTTATCTCTCTTGGGTCGAGATTCCATTTTAGGAGCTTCTTCAATTTTCATCGAAAGTGAGATCTGATTTTTAACAGTATCAACTTTCAAAACCCGAATCGTGACTTGCTGCCCAGGATTCACAACTTTACGGGGATCATCTACAAATTTATGAGAAATCTCTGAAATATGAACAAGTCCATCTTGATGGACTCCAATATCCACAAAAGCTCCAAAGTTTGTCACGTTCGTCACAATCCCAGGGCAAATCATTCCTTCAACTAAATCTTTCACTTCAAAAATATCTTCTCGAAATTTAAACACTTTAAAAGGATCACGGGGATCACGTCCTGGCTTTTCTAATTCTTTTACAATGTCATCAAATGTAAATTCGCCCACTAAGGTAGCCCATTTTGTTCGTTGATCCAGGAGCTTTTTAGCACCCTCACCTATCAGGTCAGAAATCGAAACTCCCAAATCATGAGCCATATCTTTGACAGCTTGGTACCTTTCAGGATGAATACCCGTGCTGTCTAAAACTAACTTACCGTTTTGTATTCTTAAAAATCCAGCTGCCTGTTCAAATACTTTTGCTGAAAATTTTGTAATTTTTAGCAAATCATCTCTTTGCTGAAAAAGACCTTTTTCTTCTCTGTGTTTAACAATATTTTGAGCTGTTGCTGGACCGATTCCTGAAACATGGCTTAGTAACGCAGCGGAAGCCGTATTCACATCGACACCAACATTATTCACTGCCGACTCTACAACAGCATCCAAAGACTTCTTAAGGTGAACTTGATTGACATCATGTTGGTACTGACCAACACCGATCGACTTAGGATCAACTTTGACTAATTCCGCCAAAGGATCTTGTAGCCGTCTGGCAATTGAAATAGCACCTTTAACAGTTAAATCCAAATTTGGAAATTCTTCTCGAGCTAAATCGCTGGCCGAGTAAACACTGGCTCCGGACTCGTTCACCATAATGACCGGGGTCTCAAGGCTTAAATCTTTTAAAATTTTGCGTAAGAAAATTTCAGTCTGACGACCATGAGTTCCGTTGCCAACTGCTATTGCTTCAATTTTGATTTGCTTAGTAACTTCTCCAAATAAGGCTTTTGCTTTGGTCTCTGCACCATCACCTTCAGTGTGCATAACAGTATGAGAAATAAATCTTCCGGCCTTATCAATCAAAGCAATTTTACAGCCTGTGCGAATACCAGGGTCAACTCCTAGGACACACTTAGCTCCATAAGGAGAAGCCAATAAAACTTTCTTCACATTTTCAGCAAAAACTTGGATCGCTTCAAAATCAGATTTTTCCTTAAGAGCTCTGTGAACTTCATTCACAACCGATGGAACAACATAAACAGTCAAAGCTGTTTTCGCGACGACAGATAAAAAAGCACCAATCGGATTATCCGGATTATGAGTCGTATAGCGAGTAAAGCTTCTCAGTAAACTTTCGTCTTCCGCTTGAATTTCGACGCTTAATTCTTCTTCTTGCCATCCACGCTTCATCGCCATGTAGCGATGAGAATTTTTTGTTTCCAAAAGCGACTTCACGTTTTCTTGAAATTCTTTATACATTTCAAATTTTGAACTAGGCTTGTAACCTTTAGCCGCTTTTGAAATCACTACGCCTTTTTCCATGTAGTTTTTTAAAACAAGCGCGCGCAGTTCAGGCTCATTCGCTGTTTTTTCAACAAGAATGTCTTGAGCTCCCTTCAGCGCTTCATCGTAAAGTTGAATACCTTTCACTGCATTCAAAAACTCTTTCGCTTTAACTTCCATCGGAGTGAGATCTTGAAGAGTTCCGTGGCCCACATCCCAAATCCAATTCGCCAAAGGTTCAAGACCCGCTTCGCGTGCCAAAGTTGCTTTTGTTTTCTTTTTCTTTTTGAAAGGCCGGTAAATTTCTTCTAACTCACCCAAGTCCCACGCTAAGTCGATACGCTTCTTAATTTCTTCAGTGAGGTTATTTTGTTCACCAATTTCTTTAACTAAAAAAACTTTTCGTTTCACAACTTCGTTATAAACTTCATGAGCTTCAATCACTTGACGAATTTGAACTTCGTCTAGATTTCCCGTCTTTTCTTTACGATAACGAGCAATGAAAGGAACCGTGCCACCTTCCGCCGCCAACTCAATAACAGTCTGAGCTGACTTGGCAGAAACACCTGGCACCATCTTCGACAGATAATTCTGTAATGGGGCTTCCATAAATCCTCTAAGTTTTCCTTGTGTATTTTATTAAGTGAATCATTTATGCCGAAACATAATTAAACCATGAGTGGGGTCGTAAGGCGAAACCCCCACAGTGACTCGGTCACCGACGACAACACGAATGTTAAAACGGCGCATTTTTCCACAAAGTTTAGCTGCAATTTCCACTTGGTTGTCCAAAAGGATTTTATATAACCCTCCGGCCAATGCATCTATTACTTTACCATCTACTTGTGCTAAATCGTCTTTTGCCATGCGCCCCTTATATTGAGTCTGCGTTATTTAGATTTCATCTCATCAAGATTATTGGGATAAAATCCAATGAATAACCGATGATGTCCAGTCAAAAAAAGTTAAAATCACGATCCGCGGTAATTACTGATCAACATTCGCTTTCCATCTTTGAATAAGACTTCAAGTCGGTCATTTTCATTTGAAACAACCCATCCCCAACCCAAAACTTTGTGTTGTATCGGAGCGGCAGCTTTAAAAGTTGCTTTCATATCATAATTCGAAGCCTGTGCATCTTTGTATTTGTTATACATTTCAACCCACTTGGCCTGCTCTTCCGTCATGGACTTATCAATTTTAACTTTTTCAGCGGTTTCAGCAGCTTGTGAAGCTTTAGATGAACTTGATTTAAGTGCGGTTTTTTTTCCGACTGCAGCTGTTGTTGTCGCTTTTTTCACAGACTCTTTTGTGAGGGGGTTCGCAACAGCTGTCTTTTTTTCAACAGCCGCAATTACAGTTTTCTTCACAGCTTCCACTTTTGAGACAACTTTTTCAGGAGATTTTGATTTCAAAGCTTTAACCGAAGTCGAAGACTTCGCTAACGCAACTGCTTTGCTAGGTTTTTTCGCAACAGCTTGCGCTTTCGCCTTCACACCCGATTTACTCGTCAATTGAGCTTTTTTTGCCATAAATGAAAACCTCCCTCGAGTTTTCTTTGGATTTATACTAAGAAGAAGAGAAGAGACAAAAACCAAATTTATTTTGACGCGAGAGCTAAGCATGCAATTGAAATCACTTCTCCAATTTAAATCGCAAGGACTTAAACATCTTCAAGGCTCTTTAGAGCTCAACGTGCACAGGGTGCTTCCCCCGTCAGAATGTGCTCCCGATTGCTTGGTTTTTGTGTCAAAAGTCGAGTTTGCAGAGATCGCTATCAAAAATGGCGCAAAAGTTATTGTGAAAACTTCGTCCCTCGACTTTCAGTTTTCAGCCGAGATAACAGTTTTTGAAACGCCTTCTCTTTCCGCTGGAATGGCCCTCATTCTTCCTTTTTTTGATTTAAAAGAAAAACGATTCGAAAATTCACCCCATCATTTTGCACACCCAACTTCCAAAATTGCTGAAAATGTCATAATCGGAGCCGGTTCTGTTATCGGGGCTCGAACAACAATTGGAGCTGGTACAAAAATCGGATCACAAGTCACAATCGAAAATGATTGCGTCATTGGTGAAAACTGTCTTTTACATCCTCAAGTTTTCATTGGGGCTCAAACAATTATGGGAAGCTCATGCGAAATTCATCCTCACTCAACACTCGGTTCCGATGGTTTTGGCTATGTCACAGATCCTCAAACTGGAAATATCCATAAAATTCCACAACTAGGAAAAGTGGTACTTGAAGATCATGTTGAGATCGGAGCCAATTGCACAATAGATCGCGCAACTTTAACTGAGACCCGAATTAGATCTGGAGCTAAATTAGATAATATTGTTCATATTGCTCACAATTGTGATGTCGGCGAGAACTCTTTGATCACAGCTGGCTTTATGACAGCAGGATCCACAAAGTTTGGAAAGCATTTTACCACCGGCGGCCAATGCGCGACCACTGGACATATTGTCATCGCAGATCATGTGACGCTTGCCGGCCGCACAGCTGTAACTTCAGACATTAAGGAAGCTGGAACCTACGGGGGATTTCCAGCCGTGAAAATTCAAAAATTTCTCAAAACACAAAGAGCTCTTTTAGATTTACCAGAAATTTGGAAAACTTGGCGTAAGCAAAATAAATCAGAAAATTAAAAATCACTTAAGTTCGAAATTTTCTTTTCTTTTGCATTAAACAAAGGTTTTTTAGATGCAGCCTCTTCCAAATTAATCAGGACTCCATTTTTTGAATGGTCCATTACATTTTTTTTGAGTTTCAGATTCTCAGAAACTGCATTTTCTTGATTTGTAAGCTGACCGCCCATAAAACGAATACTTAAAGTTTGAATCAATCCACCTAAACGAGTGGACTCTTCGAACATTTGATCTGAAATCATTGAAACTTCTTGCGCGCCGGTTGCCGTCTGCTGAGAAGCTGAATCCAACTGGTTCATAGCATGACTGATTTGTTTAATACCAGAAGACTGCTCCGTGCTGGCCGTCGCGATCTGTTGATTTAAGTTTGATACTTCTTTGATTGAATTAAAGATAACATGCAAAGATTCACGAGAAGAGTCGACAAACTTTCCACCAGAGTCAATTTTATAAATACTTTCTTTGATCATCGTACTAATATCTTTTGCAGCAGAAGAGCTTCTTTGTGCTAGTGATCTGACCGCTTCAGCAACAACGGCAAAACCTCGCCCCTGTTCGCCTGCTCGCGCTGCTTCAACGGCCGCATTGAGGGCCAATAAATTAGTTTGAAAAGCAATCTCATCGATTACATTGATAATTTCTTCCATTTTTTTGGAAGATGTTTTGATTTCACTCATCGCGGAACTTAAATCCATAATTTCTTTTTCGCCTTTTTCTGCTGACTCTCGACTTAAAATTGAAACTTCAGAAGCTTTTTGAGCGTTTTCTGTATTAAGAGCCACCATGCTTGATAACTGATCCAGTGAAGCGACTGTTTCTTGAAGCGAAGCCGCGCCTTCAGTAGCGCTTGACGAAAATTGACTATTGGCCCCTGATAACCTTTCGCTAACAGATGAAATGTTTTCGCTCGTTCTCACCACTTCTTGTAAAAATCCTTCAATAAATTTCTTCAAATTTTTCATAGACCACAATGAAAAGAAAAAACCTAAAACAACACCTAGAAATGAAAGGCTACCAATCATGTAAAGAGTATTTGAGCCCGTAGATGAAACCGCGGATGTTTCTTTTTCTATAGCCTCACCGAGTAATTCTAATTTTAATTCAAGTTCTAAAAAACTTTTACTAAAATCAGAATTCAAAGCTTCCGCTTCGTCCATCTTCCCTTGACTTACAAGGTTAACAATTTGAGAAGATATCTCAGTGTAATTTTTGAGTTCCGGCTTACTCGTTAGAATTTGATTTTCAATTTCTTTATTCAACTTCAGAGATATGATCTTATCAAAATAGGATTCAAATTCGAGAATTTTTGCGTCTTTCTCTTTAACCAGATCTTTTAATTCATGAAGTTGATTTTTACTTCCACGATACAAAGACTCCATGACAATCGCTTTTAATCCATCATGAGCCATATCTGCTAAGGTCATATTTCTCAAAGCAGGTATTTGCTTATTTGTTGTTGAATCCAGAGCACTAAAAAGTGCCGCTGAACGCCAAAAAGTAAACCCACCCAGTAACGTAATGATTGCCACAAGAAACATTGTGAGTAGCCAAAGCTGCCGCATGATCGATGTTTTTCCCATTAAAATTCACCCCACGATATAGTACCATTCTATCGGTCTGTTTATAAAAAGGATGATTAAATTTTAAATTTAGCGGCTGATGCAGGATTTTAGTCCAGGTCATTACCGAATTTCATAACGTAAAAAACGACATTCGATACTTCCGTTGTAAACAAAATGTTTACGACTCGACTTAAGCTTTAAATCTCCGATCAGGTCTTTATTGCCGGATAAAATCCAAGCATCCCAACCTTTGAACTGATTTTTTAAAGTATGACTAAAGTCTCGGTAAACATCGCGAAGATTATCTTCATCACCTAACCTCGCTCCATAAGGAGGATTCGTGATGATAAGACCCTTTTCAACAGGCGCAACAAGAGTTGTTACATTTCCTTTTTTAAATTGGATAAACTCATTTACTCCGGCACGCTTTGCGTTTTCAATCGCTTTATCAAGAACACGACGATCCATGTCGTATCCATAAAAATGAAGATCAGTTGTTTCGACTTCCGCAGATATCGCTTCGTCAACAATGTCATCCCATGCGGGTCGATTGAAATTTTTAAGATTCATAAAACCAAAACGCTTACGCAGTGATCCCGGAGCAATTTTTAAAACCATCATCATAGCTTCAATTAGAATAGTCCCCGAACCACACATAGGATCAACAAGGGGAGTTTTCATATCCCAACCGGAAAGCTGCAATAAACCAGCAGCTAAGTTTTCTTTAAGGGGCGCTTCTCCGGCTTCGAGTCTGTAACCACGCATAAAAAGCGAATCACCACTTGTATCAATCGCCACCGAAAAATTATTTTTATAAACTTTCACGTAGACAGTTAGGTCTGGTCTATCATTTTCAACATTTGGGCGCTCTCCCGTTTTTTCTCTGAACTGATCAACAATTGCATCTTTGACTTTCATTGCAATAAAACGCTGATCTTTGATCATGGAATCTTTTGTTGAAGCATCCACTTTTAATGTCTGGTGAACATCAATATATTTCGTAAAATCATGTTTGCGAATATTATTATAAAGCTCTTCTGGCTGATAGGCAGGAAAATTAAGAACGGGCATCAAAATCCGGCTCGCAAAACGGGAATAAAGATTTACTTTGTAGCAACCTTCCCAATTAGATTCAAAAAATACTCCATTTTGAGATCGATCATAAGGATGCAGTCCAAGACTTTTTAATTCTGATTCAAGAGGCTCGACTAAACCTTTAGGACAACTTGCAAAGAACTGAGGCATAAATTTTCCCTTCGTTCGAGACAAGTTTTCAGCTTATGACCAAAGCCAAATGCTTTAAAGTCAGACTGATCAAGTCTCGTGATATTGTGGACCGCCACCTCCCTCGGGCACAGTCCAATCGATGTTTTCGAATGGGCACTTTATATCACAAGTTTTGCAGTGAATACAGTTCGTGTAATTTATTTGCAGGTCTTTTTTGCCAGGCTCAATCTGCGACGGAACCATCTCATAGACTTGAGCTGGACAGAACAGATTACACGGACTTTTGTATTCAGGCTCACAAACGCTTCTACAAATATCATCATTTTTTAAAATTAAATGATTGGGTGAGTTTTCATCATGTACTGTCCCCGTCAGGTAAACACTCGATAGCTTATCAAAGAAGAGAACTCCGTCTGGCTTGGGCAATTGATTTTCCGGTGCCTGTTGGCCTTCTAAGCCCCATACTTCTTGTAATTTTTTCGTTGTATCGGCATCAACATGAGACTTCATTTTATCTTGAAGCCCCCGACCACCCGTTATTTCTTGTAAAGCAATCAAAGGTAGCGACTTAAGCAATCCTAAACTCAAAGTCTGATGGAAATTTCGAACGCGATAGAGTTCTTTCTTGATATAAGAAGCATGAACTTTGTCTTCATAAAGCTTCATCTGACTTTCTGAAGTATCGGACGTCTTAAGTCCTTCAATTGCCACTTCTGCAGCCGTCATTCCTGACTTCATTGCTAAGTGAATTCCTTTGAGTTTTTGCACATCAACCATAGAGGCCGAGTCTCCGCAGACCATCCAGCTATCGCCGTAAAGCTTGGGCATTGAATACCATCCACCCGCAGGCAAAGTTTTCCCACCGTAAGCTATGACTTTTCCACCTTTGATCATGTTTGAAATAAACGGATGAGTTTTTAATTTCTGTAACTCACGATGCGGATCAAGAAGAGGATCTTTTGAATCCAAATAAGCCACTAGACCTAAAATGATTTTATCCCCGGGGATTGTATATATAAATGTTCCGCCGATACTTTTCTTTAAAGGAAACCCCACAGTGTGAATAACTTGCCCTGCTTTTACAGTGCCGGCAGGCATTTGAATTATTTCTTTTACACCCTCTTCGTAAGTTTCTGGATTTTTACCTTCTCTTAAGTTCAACCGAGCTTGGACTTGTTTGAAGAGGGAACCACGAGTTCCCTCTGCAAAAATTGTTATTTTAGATTTTAAAATCAGACCTGGTTCAAAATTCGGTTTTGGAAACCCATTTTTATCTCGGCCTTTATCTCCGGTTCTAACACCGATTATTTTTTGACCTTCGTACAAAGCTTCAACAGCTGCAAAACCGGGGAAAATATTAACTCCGTTGGCTTCACATTGACTCGCCAACCAGCGGTTTACTTTGCTGATCGAGACAATATAGTTCCCTTTGTTATGAAAAGGTGGCGGCGTGATCGGCATCTTAAAACTTGATTTATCAGTTAAGTAGTAAACTGCGTCTTCCGACACTTCTGAATCAATGGGACATCCTTTTTCTTTAAAATCAGGAACTAACTCAGCTAGAGCTTTGGGGTTTAAAACAGCACCCGATAAGGAATGTGAGCCAACTTCAGAACCTTTTTCTAAAACAACAATCATCGGATCTTGAATAGATGTGCCAGAAGTTTTTCCGGAAGTAATATCTTCGTTATGCTTTTTTATTTGATTCGATAAATGAAGCGCACAAGAAAGACCCGCCGAGCCTCCGCCTACAATTAAAACATCAACGTCCATTATTTCTCGCGTAACACCTTCTGGAAGTGAATCATTTATCATAAAATATATCCTTCAAAATTAATCATGATCTTGTCCATCTGGATCATTTTCTTTTTTATCAATAACCGGAGAAATTTTTCTCTGGGGTTTTGGCAACTGCGCCTGAACACGAAGTTCGCCCTCTTCCGAGCCACCTTTATAACGATGAGCTTTCGCTTTTTCAATAAGCTCGCGATTTTGAATAAGTTGGGCGGGATTTCTTTCAATTTCAGAATTCAAATTTTCAGCTGAAGCGAATTTGAAATTCAAGAAAAAGGAAAGCAAAACAAAAAATAAAAAGAATTGTGTTTTCATAAGCCTATTCCAAACTAAGTCAGAACAAATGTCACTTAAGAAGGTCCAAATGGACCACGCCGATGATTTTTCATTGGTATTTGCGTCCGTACAGCTTGAATACGACTTTTTTGCAGATCAACGATTTGAAGGGCCGGAGAATCGATAAGTTCAACAATAATTGTACCCCAAGGATCGATTACAACACTATGTCCATAAGTTTCACGCTGCCCCCGAGAACTCTTGTGAAGGCCCGCCTGAGCACTTGCAATGACATAACATTGACTTTCAATAGCTCGAGCTCTCATCAAAATATCCCAGTGAGCTTGCCCTGTTTTAACTAAAAAAGCAGATGGGATCAAAATAGCGTCAACATGCTGTCTGGCATAATAATGGTATAAATCTGAAAACCGAAGGTCATAACAAATTGACTGACCTAATTTCCATTCATTTAAATTCAAAATTTTGGGGCCTTCGCCTCTTGAAAAAATATCAGATTCTCGAATGGGTTTCTGATTTTCAAGCTGAATATCGAAAAGGTGAATTTTACGATAAGAAACACTCACTTCACCATGGGAATTAATCCAAACAGTTCCATTGAATAAAGAATCTTTTTCACGGATAGGAACTGACCCTAAGTGAAGTGCCGTTTTATTTTTAACAGACCATTCGCTTAGCTTTAAAAAAGCAAAATGATTGAGCTCTATTCCTTCTATTTTTTCGCCTTCTTTTAATCGCATGAAAAGGCAGTTTTCAGGAAAAAAAACAGCTGATACTTCTTCAGGGGAAAGTTTTTTTAAAAGTAAAAAAATAGTTTTAAGATTTTCTTCTAAATCATCCACTGATGTCATTTGCGTCAGGGCAATTTTAAGATGATCCATAAGTTTTACATTTCAATGAGGTTAGAAACTCGAGATTCCTGAACGTCACGACACTTCCAGTCTGCAGACTCTAAAGTGACACGAACTTTACGGATGATTTCCAGACAAGAAGCTTCACTTGAAGTTTGCCCAATACTTTGATCTTTACCAAATTTAGTATAAATAGCGTTACATTTTCCGATTGAGTCTTTTTCCACGCGAAGGGTCCGAACTTCTTTTTTATTTCGGCAAAAAATAGATGAGCCTGCCTTTTGACCCGTCTGAGAATAAGACTGAGCGTAGAAACTTAATCCCAAGAACAAAATCAATAAAAGTGATTTGTATTTCATTTTCATTTTATTAGGCACTCGCCACTTCCTGCCAACTGTTCAACTCAAGTTTAGCCATTGATGCAAGCAAAAACACCCAAACTTGGCATTTGGGTGTTTTAAATATGACTCATTGAGTTTAATCTTATGATGCTCTGGCTGTATGTTCTAGTGCTAACCGCTTCAGAGCTTGAATTTAAGCTTAATTTGCGACTTTAGAATTAGGCAGATTTTGCTTTACTAGTCTTTTTGCCAGCTACTTTTTTATCAGGAGCTTTTTCAATCAATTTCACATTTGAATAATGGATAAATCCTTCTTTTTTAAGAAGACCTTCTTTTTTATCAAAGTGAGTTTGAATCTTAACGCCTTGAACTTTAACAAGTAATTTTCCAGGGTTAATCTCGAGGACAGAACCTTTTTTGCCCTTGTCGTTACCAGTGATAACTTGAACTGTAGCGCCTTTTTTAATTTTTAATTTAGTCATCTGAAAACCTCTATTGTTTCTTTGCTGGTTTCGCAGAAATCTTGCGAATAATGCGGTTTTTGACGTCAAGCGCTCGAGCTGAAAGCTTGGAATCATCTTGGTTGATAATAAAATGATCAAAACCACCCATGTGTTCCATGTCTTTGATTGCTTTAGTTGCAACTTGAAGACGAATAAATTGGTCTAAATACTTGCTAAACAAGCGTTTTGATTGAACATTTGGATTCGATTTCGCCTTGGTTTTACGATTTGAGTGACTTACCAAGTTCTTGACCATAGGTCTTTTTCCACTAATTTCACAACGGCTCATATATATTCTCCCGAAGAACGTGATTTATAGCCAAAAAAGACACTTGATGGCAAACCCTTTTTTTAGTACACAGATGTTTCGCTGAAAACGGGGTAAATATGAAAAAATCAAGCAAATCAAAATACAGACAAGAGTTTTCTGGTGATCATAAATTTGATTACAAGGACCCCATGTCTCTTATGCGCTTTATTGGTGATGGCGGTAAAATCGTTCCTGCTCGCATCTCAAAGCTCAGTATTTCTCAACAGAAAAAAGTTGCTGGTGCAGTTAAAAAGGCTCGTTCTTTAGGTCTTTTACCTTCTGGTATGGAACACTTTGATAACGTGTACCGTCTGGAAGCAATCAGCCCAGCTCCTTTCGAAGCTTAGAACTTAGAATAGATATCTTTATAAAAGACGCGCAGTTTTTTTTCTGCGCTCGTTTTTACTAGATATTTTGCAGTTGAGATAAAAAACTAAAAGCTCTGACGCCATCAGGGCTTTTTTAGTTTGTAAAATTTAAGCTTGAGAAGTTTTTCTACTTTTGAGCCAGCTCCAAACAGTCACTGCCATTAAAAATAAATAACTGAAACTTGAAGCCTGATGCCAAAGCTGCGCAGGAATAGGCCCAACGCTGACTTCGCTAAATGATGTGTGTGAATATTTTATCCTCAAGACAAAAAGAGGCAGCGCAAATAAAAACCAAAACTGAAGTACGGCTCCCCACCAGGGGCGATTCGCGAATTTAAATAAGATCCATTCACGACTCATCATTGATATTGGCATGAGAACAAACATGGCCGAAGCCCAAAAAGAAGCTTGCAAAGTGTTGGGGTTCATCTTGAAAAGATATGTCACACCAAAAATTAAAAGTACCTGAACTAAAAAGTCATAAAGATATTTTTTACGTCTCATTTCTAAGAATTAAAACACACTCAGCCTAAGGTTCAAGGCTAAAACCTCGCTTATTCAGTTTATATGACATGTCGCGGTTGGCCCCTTCTCTGCATTTTCAATTCGTAAAAATTCGAAGGGGAATTTATGAATACAACTTTATTAAAAACACTTTACAAACAACTTTGTAACTTTGGATTAGACTCAAAAGAATGGGTTATTCGTCCTGTTTCAAAAAATAATTACCTTATCTGTCATCATGCTGACCCTAGCTTCCAACTAAGAGGACAAATTGATCGTCAAACTTGGACTCAAATTTGGCTTGAATCGATCTAAAGATAATTTTCACAACGAATAGAAAAAAGACTTCTATTCCAAATATCCAGCTCGCTCATCAGTTTTGTTGCAGAGCGAGCTGTTTTTAAAATCTCTTTTGGATCCTTGGGCAAATCCACTTCTTCTCCTGGAAACTTTTCAAAAACTTTTTTTCTTAAAGAGTGCCAACTCTCTTCACTTGATCCCGCAATAACTGCCGATTTTAAGTAACAAAATAACGCAAGTTCAGAATCTTGCAGTGGACCGAAACGACCGAAAGCACCAGCCACAGGTGGCTTATCTCCCCAAGCGAGCAAAGCCATATTGGTCACGCCCTCTTGGAGAGATTCTTTCACATCACGAATTAAGAAAATTTCAGGACGACATTCCGAAGTTCCCGCCATCACAAAGCGAGCAAGGCTTCTCAAAATTTGAAAATAATCGTAGCAAGCTCCCGGAGTGCTACCTTGATAACAATTCTCCAAAGCTTTATTGATCTTGGCCGGCATCGTTTGTTTCTTGATTTTAAAAGGCTGCGTTAAACCAACCAAATTTTCCTTCACTTGGGAAGTTTGAGTATCACAAATGGTATGAGGCGGAGAAAACAACATTATCAGAGCCACACCGATAACAATTGCCCCAATAACAAGCACCGGCCGGGGTAAGTTTTGAAGAAACTGTTCAGCATCCATCGTCAGAATATTCTAAAAGGACTTTCAAAAACCCACAATCAGACTTGCGTAATTTTATAGTATTGTGCAATATAGGTCCAGTTTTTAGGCTGATGAGTTCTCAGTCCTTATTTACTTCTCGTGTCGGCGTGTAGCGCAGTTTGGTAGCGCATCTGGTTTGGGACCAGAGGGTCGCAGGTTCAAATCCTGCCACGCCGACCAATTTATTATTCAAATAGTTCGCAAAACCCAAAAAAAACAAGAGTTCTAAGTATTTAAAATCATTACGAGTCGAGATCGCCCATTTTTAGAATGGCCTTCTGCGCCCGTAGAAATCCTTGTGGTTCCCTTCCTTTTCCCTTCCACCGCTGCCTCCACTTAGCGAACGTTCGCTCAAGTTCAAAAAATTTAAAATCTGGCGATTGTTCGCCATCGTTCATTTTTTATCAAAATTCCCTAGAGAAAAGAGGTCTTTATGAATCACTATGGAGTCATTTTAAAAAAGCTCAGAGAATTGAATCAACTCACTGTCAAACAAGCCGCTCAAAAAATTGGGCGAAGCTCAGGATGGATCAGTCAGGTTGAAAACAACAGAGGGGCTGCACGTCTTAGAGCCGATGTGTTTGAAAAGATCGTGGTCGCCTATGATGGCGAAAGCTACAGAAAACAATTCGGCGCTTGGATCTCTCGATCCAAAATTCAGGAGCAAGCGCCACTGGAAATCTCATTTGATGGGTCTATCTTAAAGTATTTAAGGACCAAGGCAGGCTTAACTGTGCAACAAGGGGCAAAGAAAGCAGGCCTTTCCAAAGGACATCTGTCTGACCTTGAAAATGGCGTTAAGCGCCTATCTGGAGAACTGCGCGATAAACTGATGCGTATTTATGGCTATAGCCCCGCTAGTTTTCGCAATTTCACAGATGCCGACAAGCGAGCTAAAAATATTCCGACTCGGTACAAGCTCAATCTGCTGCTTGGAAAACTGAGTGAATCTGAAATTGAAAAAGTTTTTGCCTTCGCGTTTGAGCGCGGCGGCACCCAATTGCGTAAATAACAAGTTTTAAGAAGGAGTTAGGAAAATGAAAGAAATTATTGGTGCGGTTATTTTAGTTGTCGGTTTGTACGGCGGGACAAAAGCCATCAAAGAAATTCACAATACTATTAGAAGAGCTGCCCTAGAGAAGGCGGCAAAGGGCTTACCGCCTTTACCGAGATTTAGAAGAAATTGAGTGATTCCAGGGTCTAAAGATTGCACACGTTCTAAAAGCATGAATCAAAAAAATTGGATACTTTTAAATGTTCAAATTAGAATATGATTTTACAAAAGAATATGCGTGTTTCGATTTAGTCTGACGGTCGTTAAAATTAGGAAACCAGGTGCTATCGTAGCTTTTTGAGAGGCGAAGAGTTAAACTTTTCGTACAATTCTTTGCCTGATGGATCTTTAAAAGCATAATTCTGCGAAAAATAGATTTCATTATCCTTAAATTCTAATATCCACTCAGTCAAACCTGGACCAATAATCCAAGGGTCAGTCCATACGCCTTCTGTGAAATGACTAAACGATAATTTATGACCAGTGCATGAAACTTGAATAGGGATACGAGCTCCGTTTCGATCAATGTAATGGTACCCAGTTCCATTGTAAATTACCTCTGGAGTCCAACAGTTGAGCCGTTCATTCGACCACATTGAAACTTGGCACTCTGAAATCCTAAATCCCTGAGATGTTTTTTCTAGGATAAGTTTGAGGGGACCATAATCTAGAGTAGAGTTATCATAATAAGTGTAATCAATTTTTGCAGCGCTGTAGGAACCATGATAACGCTCTACGAATTCGCAAGCATCTGAATAAATCGAAATAAGAAGAAATAAAAGCGTCAAAAATAATTTCATGAATTCGCCCCCCCCACAACATGGTCATAGTAAGTAGCAAAGTGTGTTCTGTCCACAATCCAAATTTTGCGGCGCGCCTTAGCTGTCAATAGAGCTCGCAAAACGCAATCGAATTCTAAGCGAAGCAGCTCCGCACAGCCAGACCTCCCATGTCACAGATCGAAGTGCCAATCTATCGCTTGGTTTTGGGGAGAGTTTTGGAGTTATCGCCACAAATGTCTGGAAAGAAAAATTGAGAAGGTATGATCAGATAGCAACTTCGCAGTGATTTAAAGCAGACCATGAAAGTCTTTCTTTCTGAGTGAATACGTCATTGCAACGATCTTTTTCCCTAGACGATCCGATTTCTCATCTTGCCGAACAAGGATGGCTCCAATTTTTTCCAATGCTTTTCGCGAACGGCGATTTTCACTGCCCACATCAAAAAGAACGGTATCTACAAATTTAAAAGCGTGATTAAGCATAAGGTGCTTAAGCTCCCTATTGAATTTTCCACCCCAACAACTTCTTTTCAAAAAAGTAAAACCAACTGTGATTTCCATTTTATCTTGGGAAAAGTCATAAAATCGTGAGCTCCCGACGACTTCGCTAGTGTTTATTTCCTCGATAACCAAGCAGCCTTTGCAAGCTATACCTGAATCAAAGTATCGTTGAAAGATATCCCTCTGGTATCTCAGAGGATCGGGATGCTGCTCCCAAATTAATGGATCATTCGCAGCGGCGTAAAGGACTTCAAAGTCTTCACTCGTTAGAGGTCTTGTTCTTAACAATTTGCCGAATAAGCGAGGCTGCAACTCCATTCGAAAAAAATAGCAACTGGATGTTCGGGTGTCTATAGGGAATCAATCGTGGCATGCTGCCGCGTCTGGCCTTATAATGAGTTTTGGTCGAGCCTAATTTCGGAGGCCAAAACCATATGGAACATTCAAAGGGCTAAGTCCTTTACCTTCTGAATTTTCAAATTTGAAACATGGGTTTAGCTGAGGGCAATTTTCTTTCCTTAATTTGTCCTGAAATTTCCCAAACGTAATTAAAAGAAATGGTTCTTTATACTTCCATGTGCCTCTAATTAAATTCTTAGGCTTCATAGTTCTATTGCCATCGGAATTAAAATAATCTGACGTAACGATCGCTTTTTCATTGGCCTGCAGTTCAAATGCAACAGTGTCATTTACGATCGGAGCTCCGGCGTAAACTCCTAATTGCACAGCGTTGACTGTGCTCGCCAGCGTAAAACTGATGAGTAGAAGAAAAAATATCTGCTTCATGAAATGATTCTCAGGCATTATAATGTAGTGGTCATTAAGAAAATGCTTAATCTATTTGAAGGTCATTTATTCGAGCTTGATCGGATCTGGTCCACCAATAAATTAAGTGCCAATATTTCAACGAAATTGTCAGTCTTGATCGAAACTAGGCTCGCAACGCTGTAAGATCATGTTCTAACTTCTACAGCTAAATTGAATTTAAAAAGCTCTCTGCTTCCGCAGGTTTTTTGAATTGAATTATCTGAATATGTTTATAGTTAGGGTCGCTGATCAAATCGGTATATTGTTTTCTTCTTAAAGCATAGGTCTGCCACGCCCATAGAATAATTGATTCTTTACTTAGGAATGTCTTTTTGAAACTTTCTTTGTTTCCTGCCCAAAGTGATTCGCTTCTAAAAATGCGCAAAAGTGATCTTTTCAGCACTCGCCACATCACGATTGATTTTGGATAATCCAACCAGATTATGGTTTTGGAATTACCCCAAGTAAGGTCTCTGACTTTATTGTAATTGCCATGAATAACCCAGCCAGGGGCATTAGACATTGCATTGCTAATTTTGATGCGAAACTCCTCTGGATCAGATTGAGTCCAGTTTTCTTTCCAGAATAAAGCATCAAGTTCTATGTCATCAATTTGAAGTTTTTGAGCAAGATTTTTTGCAAGCGTACTTTTGCCTGAACCACTCGTTCCGACAACCAGAATTTTTGAATGAGAATCAAACTTAAAATTAGATTCCGATTTCATGATAAAACTCTTTAAGCCGTTCGTATTCCCCAGGTATCTCTTCGTGCTTGATTTTTGAGACTAAATTTTCAGAATTAAATGTGATGAATTGCTTGCAGGAATACTCATGGGTTTTCCCATTTTTAGAAATAATATCTTTATAAACGACACTGAACTCGAACGAGTTTATTTCTTGAACGGAAGACTCATAGATCACCTTATCAAAAGTACTGTTTCTATATATGATCCCGTTACCCTCTTGCTCATTTACTTAGTAAAGCATTCTTTCTCAACCATTTCAATAGTAAAGAATGCTTTACTAAGTTTTTCTAAAGGAAAGTAGACTTTACTCTGGCTTTTAATTAGGTAACTCAGATTTAAAGTTTATTTTTCCACCGCTCAAAAATATTGAGAACAGTGCCGTGGTCCCATTTGGTACTACCGATGCGGTTCTTGCAGCCCCTTGCCCCAAGTTCACGGGCCACGGCAATTTTAGAAAAACCTTGTCGCTCGATAAGCTCTGCGACCAACCGACAAATTCGAATTTCAGATTTATTTATAATTAAATGACCATCTTGAATTCTGAATCCATAGGGAGGATTTCGAACTCGGTAGTTATTGGGGTTCGTGATGCGACCCGCTTGGGTCTGAACTCGAACGCCCATCCGATGCAAAGTTGAAAGAATAGTGGCTTTTGAAACATTGTACTTCTGAGCAATTTGAGGAGCCGAAAGATCTTCGTCGAGAAATAAACAACGGTTCTACTTCTTTATCTGATGTCGAAAGAAAATTTCGTTATCACCAAATTCTGAAGCAACAAATTCAGAAGTTGTTACAACATCCGCAATGTGAACTGATTCTTTCACCAAGATTGGAATCTGATCCATTTTGTAGTCGGTGACATAGTTGTAGCCTTTTTTACCATCTGAAACAGCATGAATACGGTAGATCACAGTGCCCGTTGAAATTTTTAAAAAATCTTGTCGCACGTCATGTTCTTTTGAAGAAAAATTTAAAACTTCTCGCCCCGGTATAAAGAAAATTTGTCGAGGTGCCATTTTACTCGCAACAACTGATCCTTGGGCATCAATCGCTGCCATATCCTGGACCAAAAGCTCCTCTGGATATTTTGAGACTCGACTGAAAATCGTGTGCACAACTTTTTGGCCAAAATCATTTCCTACAGGAACAATATTCGACATGGGGAACTTAAAGAAATTGTAATCTTTCGCTTGCCCCGATAAAGATACCAGCGCTGAAATATTCGCACTTCGAGTTCCATCACGTAACACTTTTAATGCGAGTCCTGGTGCGACTGCTCTATCTGAAGTAGGTTTATAAGTTAATGACAATCGGAGCAAACCACATTCGGCTCCCGCAAAAATTCCTGTGTATTGATGATTTGTTGGAACTATTCGAATTTTTGCAACAGCCGCTTTTGCATGTAAATATTTTTTCCAACCTGCCGGCGCAAAGTCTGAATAGTTTTGACTTTTTGTAGCAAGAGACTGTCTTGCCAGTCCCACGATCTGACGAATACCAAATTCATGATACTCGGGCAGATGCTGATGCTGTGTGTTTTGAATTTTCGTCCATAAAATTGATTGCTTTTCGCAAGCACTAAATGCTTCATAATTTGGGGAAACGTCCCTTGGAATAAAGACTCGAGACTTAACTTCATTCTGCAAGACGCTAGCAAAACTAGTCGTCATATAAAAGAACATTCCTAAATGAGTCAGAACTTGCGTGAACATAAACGTCCTCTTATTCATTCCAAGGGTTAAATGCTGTTTCAAGTCCTTCAACTTTAGAAGCTAACTGTGGCATGTGACGAACAATCACTTGAGCCATCGTTCCTTCATTATCAATCCAATCAAGACCCGTACTTGTGTAATATTCTGGTCTATAATCAGTCGTAAAAAAGCGATCTGCCATCAGTCTACGAGAGGCCATCAAAATAAAGATTTGAAATTGAGTTTCTCCAAATCCAAAGTTAGTCGGTCTGACTTCTTCCGCCAAAGTTCCAACAAGAAGATCCACCATTTCTACGTTATCGTTACCCGCAGAGTCTTTTCCGTATACTTTGTAGAACTTGTCTAATACCGCTTGTCTTTGAGCTGTCATCGGTTCGTTTGCCGGGAAAAAGTCACGGTATGTTTTAATCGGTCTTAAATTAATAGCTCTTCGAAATTGATTATAACGAGGCACTCCTCTTTCACGGTCACGAACTATGTCCACCATTCCTAAATCCATTGGACGCTGGCCTGGAATGTTTAACTCCTGCATGAATTTGGGGAAGTTGTTAAGAACAATTTGCCCAGGGTTTTGCCTACCAAAAGAGTAAAACAAATCTTTTGGATCGTTATTTGCCATCATGTCATAACTTTTTTCATTCCGAGTCTGATCAAATGTGACAGAATTTACATTGTGTTTGTCAGACAAAGTTCTGAGATCAAGTTTTTCAGGCAATAAGGAGTGCAAGCGATAAACAGATGTGAACTCTTCAGTGATACTAAATGGAACACCGTGATTTTTCATCTGATCACCAACAACTCCACCTAGTAAATATCCTGATTGTAAAGCTGTGAACCAATCTGTCTGGTTAAACCCTGGAATTTTTTTAAGATACTTTGACCAAGTTTGAGGATTTACTAATCCATACCAATTTGTATACATTCCAATTTTAAGCGTTTTATTCGGCAAAATGGCCGGAGTCCACTCGACAGTGTGGATTTTCGCCATGACAGCCGCATTAATTAATCTAGCGGTTTGGAAGATTTTCTCGTCCAACTGCTTTCGGTCCATGCGCTTCACTACTTTTTCATTTTTCCAAATATAACTTGAAGTTTTTTGATCAAATGTAACATGCTTTTTCATGAGCTTTTCTGCAATAGCGTTGTGCTCTTTAACAAACAAGCTATGAAGCATGCTCAAGCCAACCCACCAGTTGTCTCTGAAGCCCGTCATTTCATAACCTTGATTTTGCTTATTGTAACTTGTAGTTAACTCACCTTTTGGTAAAAGCTCACGACCATTCACAACTTCCATTCGCATTTTACCACCGGAAAATGCTCTTAACGTATTTTGCTCTTCTTGGCTGCTACCATAAATTTGAGATCCATCCCACCAGTGTGTCACAGTATTAGCAGAGATTTTTCCGTAACCTCTTTTGTAATCATTTTGCGTGTTGGAAATCCCTTGAGTTCTTTCAACGTAATGGGTTTTTCCATCTGCTCCATCAATGACGTAGGGATTGTTAACCATATTTTTACCATGCGACATCCAGTCATGATTCATAAATTGAATCCAAACAGCTGCCAGCATATTTAAAAATGGAACTGGCTTAAACTCATCGCGAGTAAAAAACTCTTTCGAAACAAGTGAGGGATTTGGAATCATTAATTTCGCTGCTGCATTTTGATCAATAAATTTTTGACTCACATTGCGTCCGAATGCGACACCGGCGGCACCGACATTGGCATTACTTAAATCAGTACATGTTCCATCTGCACTTCTAAATGACTTATCAACATTATCACAATTGATTGATTTGTATCCCAAGTAACCGACATGGGGATCATGAAGATTTTTTTCAAATAACTCTTCTCGAATTCCTTTGAGCATAAGAATTCCGCCAATTGTTCCTTTTTCAGACCAAGTCGTCCAAGGAGTTTCTTCATTTGATGAGCTCGGACCACGCCAAGAACGAGGATGCACTAAATATCCTTGGTGTCTTTCATAATAAAAACCAACGTCGTTTGCGTCTTCAGTGTTAATTAAAAGAAGTTCTTCTGTCGTGAATTTTTCGAGACCAAAACTTTTCCAATTCACGATATCGACAAAAACACCAATGCGGCCCTGAATTTTATCAGTCCCTTTTAAGTTATTTCCTTGTGGTGTAAAAACAAATAAACCAGGAGCTTTTTCAGCAATACTAAACTCTCCGAAAATATCATTTCGTGAAAATTTTGCGACAAAATCAGTAAACAATTCTGTATTCACACCTTTTTTAAGATAATCTCCGCCTGTATTATCTATTGTTCCAAAATATTTGCCAGGCACATAAGGTTCCCAAGTAGAATTAACAACACCTTTAAATTTAATTTTTTCTGGCACTTGCGACTTTTGATCGTTTCGAATCAATTCCGCGCCGTTCATTTCATTGGAAGCTTTCAGCATGAGCGTGCTTGATTTAACACTTGTATTAATATCGATCTCGCCTGCGGCAGTAACCAAAAGAGGGCTCAGTGTGTATTCTAGATCCGCTATTTTATCGACTCGGTAGACATACATTCTTGGAACCCATTTTGTGAGCGCCATTTTTTTACCGCCCAAGTGAGTCACGGGTACTCTGTCATATTCAGAAAGAATCGCGTAGTACCGATCTTTATTTGCTGGATCCTTTTTTATTAAGAAGGCCATGACATCATTGCCCTTGAGCAACTGACTTTGTCCCTTAAAAGCTCCTTCAGGTAAAGCCGACGCAAATCCGATCGACGACGCCAAAATTGAAGATAAAAGTAAATACTTTAAACCAGGCAAATTGTATTTCATAGGAACTCCTCATATCATTTTTAAGATCAGATCCTGTTAATGCGATATCTATTCCAAAACGAGAGCTCCTTAAATTCGAATAGGCCTTTTAAAAGTGTTTAATTTATAAACAGGAAACTTTTATGGCGTACTGAATAGAAGTTGGCCATAGCTTTATGAAATGCACTTTGCTACGCTCAAGATGATGGATTTAACTTGGCTTGGTACAGCAGGATTTATTGTGAAGACAAAAGAAGGGGAAATTTCTTTTGATCCTTTTCTTTCTCGTGGCCCCGGACAGCAGTCACCTTTTACAGTGAAAACTTTTGAAAATACTCAAGCTTTGTTTGTAGGCCACGGGCATTTTGATCATACTTATGATATCCCAGACATTGTAAAAGAATCAGATTTAAAAGTTTATGCACCTGGTTTAACGGGTCAAATTCTAAAACTCAGAGGTGTACCCGCTTCACGGCTTCTTGAAGCTAATAATAAAGAAGTACTTTTCAGTCCTTTGAAAGTAAGAGCTTTTCGTAGCTCACATGTAAAGTTTGATATTCCGCTGATATTTTCAACTTTAAAAAGGTGTACTTTCAAAGACTGCCTCCATGTTGGGTACTTGGGACTGGCTTACCCCAAGGGTCTGGTTCAAACTTACTTATTTGAAGTTGGTGGAAAAAAAGTTTTATTTATCAGTTCAGGTGGATGCACAGATGCAGAGCTTGTTGAATACCGAAAATTAGAAGTGGATTATTTATTAGCTCCGCTGCAGGGACACAGTTCAATTCAAGAATTGATAGCGAAACAAACTGTTATGATTCAGCCTCAAGTTGTGATTCCCCATCATCATGACGATTTCTATGCTCCGTTAAGTCAAAATATTTCAGTTGATGTTTTCAGAGATCATTTAAAGTTTTTGGGATTCAAAGGACTTGTTTTAGAAATTCCTCTTTTTAAAAGCTCACAAATTTAAGTCTTCTCCAAAACACATGATTGCAAAATAATACTGAAGCTGACAAAGTTATTATATGCAAAATCTTCAGCACTTACTGGATCAATATGGCGAATCTCATCAAAATTCTTTGAATCAAAAAATTCACAAAATTTGTGTTCCATTAATTGAATGGAGCCTACTTGGCCTCTTGTGGGTCATTCCTCAACCAGAATTTTTTGGAAATTTACATTGGACACATGTGTTTGTCGCTTTTGCTTTTATTTATTACGCACAATTCAGAAATTTAAAATTAATCTTAGCTAGTTTGTTGCTCATGCTACCTTTTTGGATTTATATCAGCTTGAAACCAGCACAAATTTTTGAAACTTCTTTAGTTATTTTTGTAATTGCATGGTTCGGACAATTCTATGGACATAAAGTGGAAGGAAAAAAACCGTCTTTCTTCCAAGATATTTTTTTCCTTTTGATTGGCCCTATTTGGATCAGTGAAGCTTTACTTAAAAAGTGGGGACGAAGTTTAACTTAAAAAAAGATTTCTAGGGTAGAATTGTACCATTATTTATTAAAGTCCCATACGAAATTGAATTGAAGTTTTGATTTAAGAAAGTTCCCGATGCTAAGCTCAAAGAGTCAGAAACATTCAAATTTCCATTTAGACTCACTGATCCACTTATGATTGCAAAGTCTTGACCAGCCGCTGCCAAATTAAGATTAGTGCTAATCGTCAAAATTGAAGCGGTTTTATTAACTTCAATTAAACCACCTAAAAATTGAGTTCCTGTCTGCGATAGAGTTTGAGCAAAAGATCCCGCAAACTCTATCCCTGTCGTTCCCAAAGCACCTGCATTTAAAAAGTTCACATCTCCGTAGGCTCTGATTTTACCTCCGTTAATTTTATCACCTAATGTTGGTGATTGAAAATTTAAGGTATTGTAAACGTCTAAATATCCTACAATTAATCGACTATAAATGTTTGGATTACTACTTCCTGAAAAGTTAACATTGTAAAATTGAATATTTCCGGTCGCAATTGTCGTATTTTGATTAATCGGATATGCAGGATCACCGAAAGAAACTGTTGTAAACGTAAAATCAACTGCGCCTGACGTGTATAAAAAATTTCCATCGAAAATGACATTGTAACCAGAAAACGAAACAATCCCACCTGTGTTACTTACTTCAATCGATGGCAATACAAGTGGGTTTCTATCTGAAGTAAATGTCTGATTACCAGTCCCAACAAATTTAATAAGACCATTTCCACCGTATCCATACTTTGATGCCACATTTGAAAGATTAGGGCCATAAAACAAAATTGTGCCGCTATTAAATTTTTTTCCGAGATTACCTGCATCCAAAAAAAAGTTATTCAAAATACTGACTTGCCCACCAGAAAAGCTATGTCCTGAATGACTACCGGTGCCGCCTAATATAAAATTATAAAAAATTGGAGAATTCGTAAAAGTATGTGTTGCCGTACCAATGACTGAAGTCGCCATTTTGAAACTACCATTATTATGATTAAACACAGAACTACCAGAAAAGTTAACCATACCACTTACAGTTAATAAATTAGAAGGTGCTGTCATCATTCCACCCACTAAAATCAATGGACCTGAATTAATCGATAAATTACCAGTACCACCGACAAAAGCTCCACCTGCTTGATAAAATCCACTAACTCCATTTAATGTCAGGCTAAATGATAATATTGATAAAGTTCCAGTATACTGAGAGCCTAAACGCAGTCCTGCAATTGTGACAGGGCTTGATAAGTTCGAGCTACAATTTGGCGAACAAATATCATCGAACAGTACAATACTTCCAGTTGTCGGAGTCGTTCCAGCATTACAGCTAGCCAAATTAGTTGCAGCTCCCCCACACCAATTTCCAGGCAATGACCACGCATTAGATAATGTTCCCAACCAAGTTCCATTGCCGACAACTTTTACATTGATGGTACCAGTAGCTTCTGCGCCTTTTGAGTCTTGAATTGTATAACTAAAAGAGTCTGTTCCATGAAAATCAAAATTAGGTGAATAGGAAATCGCACCTGCGCTTAAGTTCACTGTTCCATGGGATGCGGCGCTGACACTCGAAACAAATAAAGTATCACCATCTGGATCAAAATCATTACTTTGAGGAGTTGCTGCTGCAGAGTGAAAGTTTTGAGATCCTCCATTTCGATTCACAAAATAAGTGTCTGCTAAGGTCGTTGGAGGTCGATTCACACGAAACGCGTAAAGATTATTCACTGCTGCGATTGTGTTGATATACCTAACAGCTTCGACTTTAACTTTATATTGCAGTCCAGCCGTTAAAGCACAACTTGAAAAATTATACGAAGTGGCCGCAGTTCCAATCGTTGCACATTTGACCGTCGTATTATCGTCTTCAAAAACTGTGACTAAATAAGATAGCGCGTTCGCTGAAGAGCTCCATTGAATAGTCGGAAATAATGTTGAATTCAAATTATCATCTACTATGGAATCCGAGCCTCCAACAATTCCAGAAATAGAAAATGAACTTGGAACTAAGTTATCAACAGTTACAAGACTGCTAGCACCGCCGCCTGAGTCTGGAACTGAAACAATATTCAAAGCTTTACCGGCGGCAACTGATAAAATTTGAACTGTTCCTGACCCCACACAATTTGAAAGAATTAGTTCGTAGCTTTCAGCGATTGGGTAGGAACTAATTTTATTTAAAACCGTATTACAACTGGCTGAACCCGTCAAAGAAAGGCTGATGTCTGATATCACCAAGCTAGAAGAAAAAGCTCCTGAATATGTTAATGAAATAGAGTTCATGTCCGTCGCATTAACAAATGCTAAACTTGGATTACCAATGGAAAGCATAGGCGCAGGGAAAGTCGAAGAAGATTGAAGATCAGAGATACTTTCGACCTCAGGAACGATATTTTCGCAACCAGCTAAAATTAAGATTAAAATAAAAGAACCAATCAAGCTTTTCACTGTTTAATCTATCGTCATTTTTTCAAACTTTATAAAGTCTAATCTGGATCAAATTAAGACGACGGCAACTGATTCTCGAAATGACACAGAATGGAATTTCGATAACGTATCAAATTTGAATATTTTTATAATAAATGACATAGGATTTGAGAATATATGAGTCTTGAAAAAGACCACAGACTCCGCCATTCTAAATCCGTATGACTTTAAAGCAAAAAACTATTTTTATTCATTTATTAGGATATTTAGGAATTCTTTATTTTTACATGAAGTCACCTATACCCTATCAGAAATGGATCTGGTTCGTCTGGGCAACTAATTTATTTACATCTATTTTTTTCATTGGATTTCAATCTTTTTATTTTGCCTTTCGAGCCTCAAAAGACGCTCGAAAGGTTTTTCGTTCTCTTTTGCTTATTGTGCCAGTTATTTTGGGTCATTTAATTTTAGGAGCTTTTTTTAGTTTTTTTGCGCAAATGGAACCTCTTGAATATTTTGGACCAAACGGTTACATCAACCGTTTCAGCTTCGTTAAACTTTATGAAACCTATCAACCTGCTGAATATTTCTTTTTATTCTATTTGTTAACAAAAGTGAGTTATTTTTACTCGGCGGATTCATTCAAACTTTCAGGTTTTCCCTTGATTCGAGATCCCTTTTTAACTTTGATTGGCTGTGTAGCCATTCCTTTACTTTTCTTAAAATACGGTGTGACAAAAGAAAATTTAATAACTTACCCTTATTTATTTGCGACACTCTGTGGATTGGTTTTTATTCCCTGGAATCTTTTTTTTAGTCAAGATGTTCAATCTCTTATTGATGATCAAGTTGCACACATTAAACCCAATCAAATGCTTTTCCCAATGCAAATCGAGGCCCGTGGTGCTAAAGGATGGGGTCTTATTTTTGCTTTATTCGGAATTATTTTTATGATTGTCGGATTAAGCCTTATCCAAATTATCTTTGCAAATCCTACGCAAAATATTTTTGCTATCTATTTATTTGGATCTCTTGGCATTTTAATGTTTACCGCAATCGGTTTTCTATTTTTTCTCGTGGGTCTTAATTTGCAATGGGCGCAAAAGTCATTTTTAATTACGGATTCGTCTATTGAAACGACTCAGACCGCACTTTTCCCTTGGCCTATCACCAAAAAGTGGACCCAGACTTTATTAGATTTTAACGGTCCTGAAAAAGTCGTAAAAAGAGTTCGACAAAGTGATGGTCCAGCCTACAACGTTTACCGAGTTGTTCTTCGTAAAAGAAAAAACACTGATTCTAAAAATATAATTTTAAAACCATGGCTAGATCGAATTTATTCAAATTCAGAAATCGTATTGTATGAATCTTATTTTGCGAACTCGGTTGATGAAATTTTGCACCAGTTTAAAAGTCTGTTCCAATCAAAAAAATAAGTTGATGTCTTTAACTGAACTAAGTTCAATCTAAAATTCTGTAAAAGTGAGTCTACACTCGCATCGGAAGATACCAACCGGTTTGCCAGTCTCTCCAAGTTATTGAATCTTGCATCGTATTAAAAAAATTAAATAATTTTTCCAACTTTTCAGTTTCAGTAAAAAAATAAAAACTCCGAAAAGAACTTGTAAGCATTGTGCTTTACTTAAACAAAAAGGGAAACCAAATGAAAAACCGCAAATATGCACTTATGATAACAGTTTTTGCACTTGTTATGTCCACCCAAACCGCAGTTGCTGCAGATGGTACCGGTACTGCAACAGCAACTATTATTGCTCCAATCACAATTACTCCCGTTCTTGATTTAGCTTTCGGTAAATTAAGCGCTAATACAGGTGGTACTGTTGTTATCAGTACTGCTGGTGCACGATCTGTTGGGTCAGGTACTGTTGCTCTTGTTAATACTGGTAGCACTCAAAACCAAGCTACATTTGATATCACAGGTGATGGCGTTTCAACTTACGCGATTACATTACCAGGTGCAGCTGCCACAATCACTTCTGGCGGTGATACAATGTCGGTTGATACTTTTGTGAGTGATCCTGCTGCTACTGGAACTTTGACTGCAGGCGCTCAAACTGTAAACGTTGGAGGCACTTTAACAGTTGGTTCAGGACAAGCGACTGGTTCGTACACTGGGACTTTCACCGTCACAGTAGAGTACAACTAAGTTAATTTTTTTGATTAATGATTTTTGAAAAAGAGCTACATTTCGTAGCTCTTTTTTTTCGCGTCCAGTCTTGTTGTGATTTGAAATTCCTTATGACAAAATTTTCTAGTTATGAAGAAATTTTGGGCAAATTCAGTGCTAATTGTCTTTTTCATGCTTTTGAGTTTATCATCGTATGCTTTGACTGTAACTTCACTCGCTCAACTCTCTTTCGGAAAAATTGCAGCTAACTCCGGTGGATCCGTTATCCTGTCGCCTGCAGGTAGCCGCACCCGAACAGGAAGTGTCGCCATACTCACATCTGAAACTGGGTCGGCAGCTCGGTTTCGCTTACAAGGAAACGCCGGCCTTGCCTATATCGTAACACTTCCTCTTGATAATGATGTGATATTAACTTCAGGTGGAAACTCAATGAGTCTGACCGATTTCACTATAAGTCCTGCGAATCCAGGGAATCTAGATGGAGCAGGAGAGCAAATTATTTCACTAGGTGCGACTCTTAATATTGGATCATTAAAACCCCCAGGAGAATACAGTGGCACAATTTCTTTCACAGTCGATTATCAATAAAAATAGGAATTCTAAAACATGAAAAAGCAAAATATAAAAAAATACTTTTTATTTACTCTTGTCTATTTCGCATCTTCTGCGACTTATGCAGCCGCTGGAAGCTTGATGCTCTTTCCAACACGAGCTATATTTAAAAATAATACTCGTGCGATTCAAATCGATTTAACAAATACGGGGTCAGAACCCGCTTCCTATAGAATTACTTTAGAAAATCGACGAATGACGGAATTGGGGCAATTTATTCCTGCAATTCCTCCCATGCCCGGAGAATTATCAGCAGACAAAATAATCCAATATTCACCAAGACAAGTTGAGCTTCCTCCTGGCGGAGGACAAACAGTCCGAATTATCCTAAGAAAACCAGTAGATTTAGCAGTAGGCGAATACCGCACACATATGGTTTTCAATCGTTTGCCAAATCCAAAGGCGAAAAGTCTAGATAACGAAGATAAACAGGAAAGTGGAATTGGTATCACTCTGACTCCTCTGATTGGGGCTTCTATACCTATTATCGTCGAAAATGGAGAGACAACGGCTAGTACGAGTTTAAAAAACCTCAAATATATAAAAGCGAAAAAAAATGAACCTTCACGAATAGAAGTACGTATTGAAAGATCAGGAAATCGTTCAGTTTATGGTGATTTTAAAGTTAAATTTGCACCAAAAGATGGCGGCGAAAAAGATTTGGCCACTGTGAAAGGAGTTGCTGTTTACGCTCCTTACCCATCACGATTAGCTAAAATCACATTACAAAATGATGAGCAAAAACCTCTTGTCAATGGGAAATTAGTTGTCGAATTCAGTGAGACTCGAGAAGCCGGGGGGAAAATTCTTTCCGAGACCTCGATTGAAATTCCATAAAAAAATACTGTTATACTCTTTTTTCAATTTTTATTTTTCTTGCTGAGTTTTGCTATTCGGCTAATCCTACAAATAAACTTCTTGATGACCTTCTTCTTTTCGAAGTTCACCTAGATCGATCAATTTTAGCGCAAGGACTTAACTCCTATCGGGAAGGCTCCTTGATTTTTTTACCACTCGGAGAACTTTCAAGGATTTTAACAATTGCGGTTCAAGCAAACTCCGAAGTTAAAACCGCAGAAGGTTTTATTGTAACAGAAGATCGACAATTCTTACTTGATGTCAGTCAGTCAACAGTTGCCATCGGAGTACAAAAAACTAACTTTGATCCCAATCTAATTCGCATTCAAGAAAATGAAATTTTTATTGAAAGCACACTTTATCAAAAATGGTTTCCAGTTGAACTCAGTTTCGACATTCCAGGACTTATGTTGACTGTGACAGCAAAAGAAAACCTACCCATTCAATCAAAAATTGATCGAAGTAAAAAAACAATTTCTGAAAATGAAACAAGTCATCTTCAATTTATGAACTTTGACACTCCTTACTCAATTCTAGATAAACCTTTCGTAGACCAAACTTTACAACTCAATTCTAATAAAAAATCAAATTCACAAGTTCAATCATCACTTCAATATACAACACTCTTGTCTGGCGACTTTCTGGGTTTGAAAACCCATTTTATAGCAAATGGTAGTGATCAGAAAAATTTAGAAAATTACCGATTTAGCATGGGTCGTGACGACCCGGAAGGAAACCTTTTAGGAATCGCAAATGCACGAACTTTTTCTTTTGGTAATGTCAATTTACCTTCACTGAATTATGTCAATCGTCCGACTTCTTTGGGAAGAGGTGGCTTTATCAGCAATAAGCCCCTCAGTAGACCCAGTCGATATGATTCACAAAGCTTTACGGGTGACCTACTTCCTGGTTGGGATGTCGAACTCTTTCAAAATGGTGTTCTCATCGGTTACCAAACATCAAACGATCGAGCTCAATATGAATTTAATGATCTGCCCCTTTACTTTGGGGGAAATGATTTCAGACTTATCTTCCACGGTCCAACCGGACAAATGAGAGAAGAACGATATCGATTTATGTTAGAAGACTCAATGGTACTACCAGGTGAAACCTATTATTCGCTCGGCGCAGTACAGTTCGAAGACGGTCGAAAAAGAACTCTGATGCAGATCGACCAAAGCTTGCTTACACAACTTTCGACAACATTTGGCATTGTCGCAAATGACGTTTCTTCTGTATCAAACGATATCAATACAACGGGTGCGTATCGACCCAACTTATCTTATTATAATTTAGGTTTAAGGTCTTACTTAGACTCAGTTTTCTTAAGCGCGGATGGAATTTTAACAAGTGATGAAGGTTCATTAGGCTCACTTTCTCTTAAAACTGGATTCTGGAATTCATCATTTTCAATTTCTCATGCTGTTTTAGAAAATTTCATAAGCGAAGATTTTCTTCCTTCTGATGATTTGGAAAATGAACGATCTAAAGCTCGATTTGATACTTTTGTTTTTAAAATGCCATTTTCATTAGAAGGTACTCGTTCACATTTAACTTCAGGACAAGTCAACTATGATGTCTCAGCGAAAGTGTCTGCTTATATAAAAAGTATTTCAATTACTCATCGATTAAAATATCTGCATAGCCCAGGACTTAATTCAACTTCCGGTGAACTTCAAGTTAGCAGTCGTGTTGGTCGATTTCAAATCAGAGGTGGATTAACTTATGAAATAGAACCTATTTCAAGAACGACTTCGATCGATTTAAATGGAAATATTCGCCTCAATCGGGAGTTTAATTTTACACAAAGTATTTCAAGCCAAATGCAGTCAAATGAATCTCGACTTGAACTTGGTATTAATAAAGAAATTGGCGAATACGGACTTGGTATTACAACTGGTGGTACAAATTTAGGCGAACAGTTTGTAGGGTTTAGACTGAATATCGGTATTGGTGTTGAGCCCAGAAGATCCAAACTTTATACAAGCGCACAGTCGATGGCTACAACAGGAGCCGTTTCTGCCTTAGCTTTTTTAGATCATAATTTAAATGGACAGTGGGACGCTGATGAAGATTTGCTTCCTGGAGTTGGCTTTAGAGTCGATGGTGGCATGAGTCCCATTCGAACTGAAGACGATGGAGTTGCACTCTTAACACATCTGCCGACAGGACAAAGAATCAATATTGGAATTGATCGCAATACAATCGATGATCCACAAGTAAGTCCTTTTATAAAAGGCGTACGGCTTTTACCTCGTCCAGGAAAAATTGCTGAAGTGAATTTTCCATTTATCAGAACAACTGAAATAGATGGAATTATTTCAATCGATAACGGTGTAGAAACAAAACCTGCATCTGATATTCAACTTGAACTGGTCGAATTTTCCGACAAAGAGCAAGTTGTCAGAGAAACGAGTACAGCTTTCGATGGATATTACATATTAGATGAAGTTCCTCCGGGAAAATATATTTTACGTATTGAATCTGAACAAGCTGCACGATTGAATATTGCAGTACCGGATTTAAAAGTTTTACGAATTTTACCTCACTCAAATTTTATAAACGGGCTCGACTTTATACTGAAAAGGTATTCCCAAAAAGCAGACGACGTTATCGAAAACCAACCTCTTCTTATCTCGCCTGAGCTGAATACAGAAATGGAAGATCTTTACTTTGTTATTCTAGGCTCTTTCGCTCTCGAAAGAAGTTTCGAGCCTCTGACGACGAAACTAGTTCAACTCAAAATTCCTTATGTCGTGAATCAGTTCAGTCGACCTTTAAAAGTTTTTAGAATACAAACCGAGTTTGAAACCGAAGCTCTTGCGCAAGTTTTCATGGAAACCTTAACAACTTATGAATACTCGTTTGGAAAACAAGAAGACGTCGGTAAAATTAAAATTTTCATAGGACCTTATTATTCCGAAAATGAACTCCAAAAAGAAAAATCCGTCATCACTGCGGCTTTTCCAAACGTGAAAATGAAAATGACAAGCAATGTTGAATCTCTTGATATGAATGAAATTGCTGTTGGTGGCTTTAACAGCCAAAAAGAGGCCACTGATTTCGCTTCAGTTATCAAAAAATATAACTTTAATGATATCACAATCCAAAAAAGACCAAACAAACAATGGAAGTCACCTTGATCATGAGTGGTTTAAAAATACCAGTAGCTGAAGACTCCAAAACTGTCACTTTTAAGACGAGTCCCCAATTGAAAAGACTTAAAAAATGACTTTCTATACTCAACCAGATAATCTTCGTATCTTCTACGATTTAATGGATACTCTTGACCATAATAGACGAGTATTGAATCAAAATCACTAAATCGATGCAAGATTCCAACTTCAACTCCGGGGGCAAAGTAGTCTTTCGAATCTGTCAGCGAGTCACTGTATCTAAGGTTGGCCCTTAACATTGCCCAAAACATTGATCTATTATTTGAAGCGAATAAATTTTTTGTAAAACCGTACTTAGCTAAAGCACCGTAAAGCAAGCACTGTCCATTCGAGCTGTCGCAGTACTTCGGCTTATTTTGAATTCCCAAATCAAATCCCCATGATGGCTTTGTTTCAAAAAAATTGACGGGATTTAAATTGAGAACTTTAAATAAACTAAACTCTTCCAAGTATAATCGAGACTGTTGAGAGCGAAAGCTAAAATTAAAAAATTCAAGTTGAGAATTACGCGGCAATCCCACTTGATAATCAAGTAAATCATGAAGTGCAAATCGATAATCGAGCAAAGCATAATTTTTTTCATCTCGATTTAAAAAAGAAACTCCTAAACGAGACGAGCCATGAGAATTGGCAGGCTGTTCATTCATCTCAATCGGCAAGTCTACTGGCTTCGAAATATAATTAATTTTAGCACGCTGGCTTAGTAAAAATTCTTTTTTCAAATAAAGAGTTTTGTTTTTTTCTAAGGTGATTTGTGGGTTTTTTAAGTCAAATAAATCAATCGCAGCATCTAAAAACAAAGATTTTTGTTCATCACTTAGATCAGTAAAAAAAACTTCTGATGCAGGATCTGCTTTTGCGTAGTCCGCAAATCTCTGTTTAACATGAGGCTCAAGACGGTGGGCTCTTTCTAAAAAAACCTGGCGAATACTAGGACGATAAGAAATATTTCCGACTAAACCAGGTTCGTAAAACAAAGCTTTTAATGAATCTGCAGGAATCACGTAGTAAAAAGGTACATTTTCAATTAAATGTAATCTAGGCGCCGCCGCTTCAAGTAAAGTGAGCATATGGAATGCGCAGTTTTGAGTAAAAAAATAGTATGTGTAGTAATGAGATCCCACTTCCCAAAGATGAAGAGTCAACATTTCAACTTCATCCGGTGTCAAATTTAAATCATAAGACCATAAATCACGCGATTCAAAATCATTATACTCTCGGACTTTATAGTAATAAGGAACGTTGGACCAAGATCCTTTAAAACCCCCGACTAAACCCAATACTGCATATAAAAAGCCATTTGAAGTTGTTACGTTCGCAGCATACCCGACTCCGTAATCAAGAAGTTCTTGCTTATTTAAGCCACCATTTTCTTTTCGATTCATTCGAAAAAAAGTATGCCCAAAAGCAGATCCAGGACTGTCTGAATAGTAGGATGAAAAAACATAACTAACTGACTGAACAGAAAGGGCTTCCAAGTATATTTTTTGAAAAACACAATTAACATCTGGCAATTGAGACCAATAATCACGGGCTTCTGGTAATTCCTTTTTTAAAAATTTTAACCGTGCAGGAAATAAGCAAATCGGGTGCTGACTATGATCCACTATTTTATTTGCTACTTTTTTCAATTGAGCCGTCGGCGCATCAATCATTTTTTCATATGTAGCTGCCGGCAAAGTAAAAGCTTGCAAAGTCGCTTCAATTTCTGTCAATTGATTTAATATTTCTAAATTTGATAGTTGAAATTTTAGATCTGTTACTTGTGTCGACTTAAGGCCGATGACATTGGGTTCAATGTGCATTAACTTTTTCCAAGCTCTTGATTCGGATATTTGCTTTAAATTAGCTAAATCGAGGACTTGCCTAAGACCTGAATTTTCAGCCTGAGCTTTTTGAATTGAAGAAGTTAAAACCAATACCAGCGGAAAAAGAAAAGTCCCAAAATTTTTCATTTTGGGACTTTATTCTAAAAAGTTTATTTCTGCAACTTTACATGAAGCAGAAACAAATAGAAATTAACCTAAAAGGTTACATTCTTTTGAAATTTCAGGATTACTTTTGATAACTGAAATCACGCTGTCAGTTACTTCATTAACTTCAACGTCGCCTGCAAAAATTGTTGAATAGTTTGCTTTTAACTCCTGACCAATCTGAGCAGAAGACTGTCCGCAACCCATAAAGCTTCCAAGAGCAGCTATTGTTTCGCCATTTCCACGCGCGATATCACCTTGAACTTGTGAACGGTTCACCATGATAAACTGATCCATTCGGCCTGCAAATTCAGCCGTTGGGCTGTCAACGCAATTCAAAGTTCCAGCAGAAATACCAAACATTTGATTGTAAAATGTTGAATTTGTAGTCGCAGCAAAAATTTGTCCGCCGCTCTTACCCACAACGACAGATCCTAAACCACAGCCTGCTAAACCATAGGCACGGCTAAAAGCTTGTGATTTTTCTGACTTTTTCTGAGCAAATGAAAATGATGTTACTAATGTCAATAAAACAATTAAAATCTTATTCATGATAGTTTCCTTTTTAACCTAATGTGTTACAAGTTTGTTGAGCAGAAGTATGCATCTTAATAGCTTCTAAAATCTCTTGAGCAGACTCTTGACCGAAAATAGCATTGTAGTTGGTTTTAACTTCTGAATGGAATAAACCTGAATTTTGACAACCCAAAAGAGTGCTCAATCCACTTAGAGTTTCACCATTACCACGAGCAGCGTCAGATTTTAAAGAGACTTTGTTGATCTCAATATAATCTAATTTTGCTGAAGAACTGTTTTCTTCGTAGCACCCTGACGTTCCAGAAGTGATCGCAGACGTCTGAGGTGATACAAAGTTATTCAAAGTCGCAGCTACGATTTGAATTTTTCCTGGCTGATCCTTGAAAACAAGGGCGCCGACTCCGCATCCTGCCATTCCGTAGTGAGCAGCATAACCGTTGCTCAAAGCTAAAAGCGTTATAATACAGCTTAATTTTTTAAACACAAAAACCTCCAATTTGTTTTGTTTTTTAAAGTTGTCATAGCGCATAGTCGCGTGTCCACAAAAATTTAATTAAATTTACATCCTAATTCTTAACAATAGTTTGATATTTTTTAAGACTTTCTGTTTAATACTCGAATAATGAAACCAAGGAGCTTTTCAATGAAACAACTCTTAGCCACTACTTTGATGCTCGCTCTTTGCGCAACATCTCTGGCTGCTGAAGAAAAAACTTCTCAATCTAAAGACAAGGCTTCGATAATAAACAGTGATGATTTCAGATGTGAACGTTTAACAGGCGTTAGTTTAGCTGATTTTAAATCAAAACTAGTTGAAAATTGTAACTTGAATAAACCTTTTTCCTCTTCATTAAGTCGTGTTTTAAATGAAGACAACTATTTCTACTGTTGCCAAAAACGCTAAAAACTTAGACGATAAGCCCTGATTTTGAACAGCTTTTTTGGCTTTCCCAGTTTGAAGACTTTTTTTTCACTTATTCTTATCAGCTCTCTCGGTCTGACTGGATGTAATCATTTACTCTATCCTGCGGATCGCGAAGCTTTCGTGAAAAAAGAGCTGATTGTTCCCGAACCAATCGAACTCATGATTCCCATTGCAGACGACAAAGCCGAGCCCTACCTTCACGCTTGGCTTTTCAAATCAAAATCACAAAAACCAAAAGCCCTGATTATCCACTTTCACGGGAATGGACAAAATCTAACGACCCATTTTATGTTTTTCCGGTGGCTCATTGATTACAATTATGACTACTTAATTTTTGACTACAGAGGCTACGGCTTAAGCTCTGACAAAAAAGCTTCCCAAGAAAAAACCATCCAAGACGGCCTTGCCGTTTTTCATCATATCGAAAAGCATTTTAAAAATGTACCCGTTATCGCAATTGGACAAAGCTTAGGAGGCAATGTTTTAGCTCGAACTTTGCAAGAAATGAATCAACAGAAAAAAAAACTTCCCGTAATGGCTGTTTTTGACTCGACATTTTTATCTTATAAAAACGCAGGATCGTCGGTTTTAAGTCAACGTTGGTTTCTTTACCCTTTGAAACCATTAGCTTATATTTTAATTGACGACACTTGGAGCGCCAAAAAAGAAGTTGATCAAAGTCCACCTCTACCGGCCCTCTTTTTCCACGGAACAAAAGATCCTATTATAAAATACCACCTTGGCACTGACGCTTATAATCGATGGCCAGGACCAAAACACTTTATGGCTCAAGACGGGGGCTTTCATACATCAGCGTTCGGAGATAAGAACTTCATTCATAATCGTCCCCTCATTTTATCTTGTTTTGACTCAGTTCTTAAAATCAAGGGGGCGTTTGAAAATTGTCTTTCTCTTCGTAATGAATAAACCAGCCCCCTGTTATCTATTAATGTGTGACTCTTTCGTCTCTTGGCACATTACTTTTTAGCATAAGATTTTCAATTTTATTTTCTCTGACCGTTTTAAGCGCAATGGCCCAGGTCACAAGTTGATCCAGCATTGTATGCGTTGATTTTACATGATGCTCTGATGCTTTAAGCGAATTCCCATTTTCAAAATCATGAAAAAGGGAAAATGTAACTTGCGTTCGAACATCTGCTATTTGCAGTTCGGCCATAATTTGGCGAAGCTGCTCAACGGCTCGAATACCATGACCACTACCGAAGCTTACAAAACCCGCGGCTTTGTTATTCCATTCTTTATAAAGGAAATCGATAGCATTTTTAAGAGCACCAGAGGGGCCATGATTATACTCTGGCGTCACAAAGACAAAAGCATCAAGAGATTCAATTTTAGCAGCCCATATTTTGGTATGCAGTTTTTCATACTGTCCCATCGCAGGAGGAATTGGTTCATCTAATAAGGGTAGTTTAAAGTCCGTTATGTCGATAAGCTCGTAGTTTGCATCTTGTCGAGTTTTCGCTACTTTAAAAGCCCATTCCGCAATAGACTGAGTATGACGACCTGGACGAGTACTTCCAATAATAAAGCCGACTTTAATCATAATCAAAACCCCCCTTTTTAAGAAAACATTAAATCAACGGTATTTCCGAATTAAATCTTTGAAAGTTTCGTGCCACATTAAATTGAATCAAATGCCTGTGAACCATCATTTTAATGATTTTAATAACCAATATACCCACTTCCACTTAATAAAAGAAAAGTCGCTCATTTTGACTCAAGTCAATTTGCCCCTCGATACAAACAAAATAGGCCCAGCTCTAAACGTTGCTAAAAAACATTTCTTCTTGCTTATAAATTCACTATTGATGATTCTTTATACACACAAATAAAGGATCTCAACTTGAAAGCTCAGTTCGACATTAAAAGAATCTCAATTCTCGCCGCTTTAGCGATTCCTCTGAATCAAAAAAGTGATTGGAATGAAATATCATTTGATAAGATTCGTCCGAATCAAGTGACTTATTCAGCAGCAGGCATCCAAGTCGAAGTAAAAAATTCCGCTAGCCCGCTTGTTTTTAAATTAAAAGAATCACAATTCGTAAATGGATTTGAAGCCCAATTAAAGTTTCAAGGTGATCTCAAACTCAGTTCGTCAAACTCTGAAATTGCAGAAGACTCGATTTTTCGACTAGGACTTGTTGTTCAGGGAAAAAAAGTTTTAGCTGGAGCCAAAAAGTTTTTTGCTCCGAATTGGATCAAGCAACTCTTCGCGTTAACGCCTGAAAATAAAGGTTTAGATAAAATTTATTTTTTTAATATTGGCCACAGCCGTAATATTTTGGGCCAATCACGCACTCACCCAAAAAGCGATCTTATGTTTGAAGAAATTGTGGCTCTCAAAAAAACGAATGAAACGGCTTTAAAAGTCACAAAAACTTTTGATCAGCCTTTAAATATCGCTGCTTTATGGCTCAGCCTAGATGGGGACGACACTGAATCAGAATATACAACAAGTATTGAAAAGATTATTTTGCAGACTCACTCACCTTAAAAAGGATTTTTATGTCAGACGCTTATTATAACCCCGACGACCTCGCAAAATTTAAAGAAATTGGAACTTTTGCTCCGGATTTAGCGCAAAAGTTTTTTTCATATTATGGCGACGTCTTCAAAGATGGGGCCCTCAGTGCCCGTGAAAAGTCATTAATTGCTTTAGCTGTTTCCCATGCCGTTCAGTGCCCCTACTGTATCGATGCCTATACTGTTGATGGTCTTGAGAAAGGGATTAGCGAAAAGCAGATGATGGAAGCTGTGCATGTAGCAGCAGCTATCCGTGGTGGCGCTACGCTCATACACAGCGTTCAAATGATGAATAAATCTAAAAAGTTAGGAATGTAAATGGAAATAACTCGATCTCTTAAATTCAGAAAAAGTGATCTGACAACAGGTGATAACCAGATCAATCAGTTGACGCATTTCAGTTCACGTATTGAAAATCTACCCTCTTTTCAAGACAAAATGAAAGCGGCTACTCTTTTCCCGCTGCAGCCATCGAAACTAGAAATTTTCCAAGTTAATATGGGAAAAATGTGCAATCAAACTTGCAAACATTGCCATGTCGACGCCGGCCCAGACCGTAAAGAAATTATGACTCGGCAAACAATGGAAAAAATAATCACTATTCTAGAAAGTTCAACGGCACACACTGTTGATTTAACTGGTGGCGCTCCCGAAATGAATCCACATTTCAGATGGTTCGTTGAAGAACTTTCAAGACTTGGAAAAAAGATAATTGTCAGATGCAATCTGACAATTATCTTAGCAAATAAAAGTTATCATGATTTACCTCTCTTTTTTAAAATGCACGGTGTTCATGTTGTTTCTTCTCTACCTTATTACGACAAAGATAAAACAGACCGACAAAGAGGCGACGGCGTTTTCCAAGATTCCATCAAAGCTCTTCAAATGCTGAATGAAATTGGCTATGGTAAAATAAATTCAGGATTTAAACTCGATTTAGTTTACAATCCAGCAGGTGCCTTTCTTCCTGGTTCCCAAGCTGCGTTAGAAAAAGACTTTAAAATTGAACTTAAAAGACTTTTTAATATTGAATTTAACTCTTTATTTGCGATCACAAATATGCCGATATCTCGTTATTTGGATTACCTCATTCAAAGCGGTAATTACGAAGCTTATATGGAAAAACTCGTTAATGCATTTAATCCAACAGCTGCCGCAGGCGTTATGTGTCGAAATACGGTTTCAGTCAGTTGGGATGGATTCTTATATGACTGTGATTTCAACCAAATGTTAGAGCTTAAAGTTGATAGTCAAAATAACACTCATCTTGATCAATATGACGAAGCGATGTTGCAAAAGCGAAATATTGTCCTCAATCAACATTGCTTTGGCTGCACAGCGGGCGCAGGCTCAAGCTGCGGAGGAACAACATCATAGATCAAAAAACTATTTTACTTAGCGTTGTCATACCCACGACTCAAGAAACAGAAACTACTTTATTCGAGGAAGCGCTTCGATCACTTTCCGAAATTCCGAATTTGGAAATTATCTGTATTGACCAAAAAGAAGCATCGACTCGCGCAAAGAGATTAAACTTAGGTTTTTCCCGAGCAAAAGGAACCATGATTCTTTTTCATCACCCAAGAAGCTTGATCCAGAAAAAAGGCCTCGAACATTTAATCAAAATTCATGATCAAAAATTTTGGGGAGGATTTCATCACCAATTTGACTATCATCACCCACTTCTTCGTTTTACCAGTTGGTATTCAAATTCAATCCGTGGGCGCATAAGAGGAATTCTTTACTTAGATCACTGTATTTTTTTTCACCGCTCACTTTGGACAAGCGATCTTCCCGATGTGGAAATATTTGAAGATACGATTTTAAGTAAAAATCTATTGTCTCACTCTAAGCCTTTGATTCTACCTTACACCTCGACAACTTCAGCTATCAGATTCATAAAAAAAGGAGTTTTTTTTCAAGCTTTAATAAATCAACTCACTAAAGTTTTTTTCTACATCGGAATATCCCACCACAAAATTAACAAAATATACGAAAGTGGATTAAATCTGAATACGAAAGTAAAATCCTAGAAAAGCCCAAGCCGAATCTGTTCCCACTATGATTCAGCGACTAGTTTTTGTAACTTAGTTTTGATTTCATCGCGAATTTTTCTAAATGATTGAAGCTGATCTTCATCCGTTAATCCCGATACAGCCGGATCGTGAAGGGGCCAATGAAGTTTTTTGATGGGCTTAAAGTTTACTATCGGACAAACTTCTTCAGCGCAAAGAGTGATCAGTAAATCCAAATTTTCGCGAAAATCAAATGCCAACTGGTCCCAAGATTTCGATGAATGGCTCATAATATTGATATCAATTTCAGAAAGTACCTTTATCGCCATAGGATGAACAAAGCGTGGCTCAGAACCTGCGCTTTGAATTTCAAAATGCGATGGAAATAAAGATCTTGCAAGGCCTTCTGCCATTTGGCTTCTTGCTGAATTTGCGACGCACATAAATAAAATTTTCATCTGCCTATCAAGCTACGAAAAAACTTTATTGTCTAGCAACAAATAACTAGTCATTAAAAAAACTCTCTGACAAAATATTCCAAACTTGAACAAGAAGAGGGTCAGAAATGGATATACAACTCAGAGAACAACTTCAAAATAAAGAAACTCAAACTTTAGATAACGTAAAATCTTATTATGGTGAATTTTTAAAAACGAATGACGATCTTCAGACTAGTGCCTGTTGCACAGCTGAAGCCATGCCTGCGCACCTCCGAGCTCTTCTAAAAGAAATTCACAGTGAAGTGCAAGAAAAATTTTATGGATGTGGATCTCCGATTCCCTCTGAACTTGAAGGGCGAACTGTTCTTGATTTAGGATCTGGATCTGGTCGCGATTGCTTTCTTCTTTCAAAACTTGTTGGTCCGAATGGAAAAGTTATTGGCATCGATATGACCAACGAACAATTGGCAGTTGCCCGCAAGCACTTGGATTATCATACTCAGAAATACGGTTACTCAAAACCAAATATCGAATTCAAACAAGGCTACATTGAAGATTTAGAAGGAGCAGGTATTGCAACCGGATCCATTGATGTTGTTGTTTCAAATTGTGTTTTAAATTTATCTCCCGCAAAAAACAGAGTGTTTGGAGAAATTATGCGAGTTTTAAAACCCGGCGGAGAACTTTATTTTTCCGATGTGTTTGCCGATCGTCGGATCCCAGCTGCTCTTGCTGAAGATCCCGTCTTACTTGGCGAATGCCTAGGTGGAGCTCTTTATATTGAAGATTTTAGAAGACTGATGGCTGAAAAAGGCTGCTTTGACTACAGAGTCGTATCAAAATCTAAACTAGATCTTCAAACTGGGGATATTCAAAAGAAAATTGGAATGGTTAACTTTTATTCATTAACAATTCGAGCTTTCAAAATGAACTTAGAAGATCGATGTGAAGACTATGGCCAAGTCGCTTATTATTTAGGTACTCTACCTGAAGCTCCACACTCTTTTATTTTAGATGATCATCATAATTTTAAAACTGGTCAGCCACTTCTTGTCTGTAGCAACACAGCCCAAATGCTGTCAGCATCACGATATGCTAAACATTTTAAAGTACTCGGCGATACTCAAAATCACTACGGACTTTTTGATTGCAATCCTGAAAACTCACAAAGCGCAAATGGAATGCCAGCTGCTTGCTGCTAGCCACGAAATCCGCTGATGTATGAAAGCGTCAGCGGATTTTTTGGGTTTTCAAAAATTTCTTTTGTCGGACCAAATTCAATTAAACTTCCAGCACCTTCTTGAACCCAAAAGAAGGCAACATAGTCAGCAATACGCTTCGCTTGAGCCAAATTATGAGTCACAACAACAACTGTATAGTCTTTACTTAAATCTTTCATAAGATCTTCGACAACGGCGCTTGAAAGGGGATCTAAAGCACTACAGGGTTCGTCCATCAACAAAATTTCTGGCTCAAGTGCCAAAGCTCGTGCGATACAAAGCCTTTGCTGCTGACCTCCTGAAAGCTGAAGTGCAGACGTTTCAAGTCTGCTTTTGACTTCATCCCAGAGTCCTACCTTTTTTAATACAAATTCAAGTTTTTCATTCAATATTCTACGGTTTTTCTGACCATGCTCCATTAAAGGTAGAATGATATTTTTACGAATAGAAAATGGAAAGGGGCTCGGTTTTTGAAAAATCATCCCAATTTTTTTTCTAAGAGCAACTGTACACGCTCCATTTTTCATCAAATTATTTTGATCAAGCTCAATATGTCCCGAAATTTGGGTATCGGGAATCATTTCAGCTAATCGATTGAGACACATTAAGAAACTTGATTTCCCACAACCAGAAGGTCCCACAATAGCTGTAATTTTACCAAAGTGAATCGGCATACTAATATTATGAAAAGCTTTTTTTGCTCGGTAGCTCATGGAAAGCTCATGTGTTTGCAAAAAAGGCTTCGGTGCTAAATTTTGGTTGTCGAAATTTTCTTTAAAAATCTGTCTTTCATTTTCTGGAATCATTCGTTCATTACCTTTCGTGCCAATAACCTATCTGCTAAAAACATCGTGAGCGTATTAAGAAAAAAAAGTAAAATTAAAATAACAAAAACACTTTTGTAAGCATTCGATTCTCCACCCGGCACATTCATTGAAAGATCGTAAATGTGAACAGATAAAGATCTTCCTGAATCACTAATTGAACTTGGCATTCGATCAACATACCCACTCGTAAAAACAAGAGCCGCCGTCTCAGCGACTGCTCGTCCAATACCCAAAACAAGTCCTACGACAATTCCAGGAACTGCTAAAGGCAAAATCAAATGATAAAGTTGAGAAAATGTCGATAGCCCCAAAGCCGATGCAGAAAAGCGATGTTCAGATGGTATCGACCGAATTCCAACTTCAATTGAACGAATTAAAATGGGTAGCACCATGCAGGCTAAAGTTAAGCCGCCTGAAATAATCGAAAAACCAAGCCCTAAGTAACGGCAAAACAAAGCATTTCCAAAAAGTCCAAAAACAATCGAAGGAACTCCTGCTAAAATATCAAGACTTCTTCTAATGTTCTGACCTAAAAAACTTTGAGAAGTCGTAAATTCTGTAAGCCAAATGGCAGTTCCAAGACCAATCGGAATGGCAACAAAAAGACAAACACCGACGATCAGTAAAGTTGAAATAAGAATGGATGAGATTCCACCCGACCTGCCCGAGTTAAGAGGCTCTGATAAAAAGTAGTCCCAGCGAATTGTCGAAAAACCAGGACCAACCATTTTATAGATCAAAAAGATCATTGATAAAAGTAACAAAATTGACAGACCCCAAACAATATAAGTCACAAGATATTCAACTTTTGATTGCGCCGATTTAATCATAACGTAAATCCTGTTCAAAAAAATCGGCAATAAAAACAAGTCCCACCACTAATATCAGCAATAAAAGACCACTTACGAATAGAGCAGATCGGTGCTGTCCCGTGGCGTACGCCATTTCAAGAGCCATATTTGCCGTCAAAGTTCGAACTGGGTCAAAAAAACTTTTGGGAAGCTGAACAACATTTCCACAAACCATCAAAATAGCCATCGTTTCACCAAGAGCTCGTCCAATTTGCAAAATAAATCCGGCAAAGAGATTTTTTCTAGCTGCTGGAAAAACAATTTTATATATTATGCTCCACTTTGAAAAACCCAGTGCCGAAGCACTTTTTAATTGTGATTTTGATGTTGTTCGAAATATCGCATCCGCCGTCATCGCCATTGTTGGCAAAATCATAATCGTTAAAATAATAATTCCCGATATTAAACTAGCTCCGGGTGGGCGCAAAGAGCCTATCCAAGGAACTAAAAATACAAGCCCCCAAAAACCGTAAACAACTGAAGGAATCCCAGCTAATAAATCAATACAACGTCGATAAAACCACGCCAAACTTTGTGGGGCATAGAAGTTACAAAATACACCGACTAAAATTCCCAACGGAGCGGCTAGCAAAGCAGCCCCAAATGCCGCGAGCAGGCTCGCCGCTAGCATCGGAACTAAATTAAAAAGTCCTTCTTTGGGATACCAGGATGCGTCTGTAAAAAAAGAAAGCCCGCCTATCTCTTGTATGACAGAACTGGATTCAAAAACGATGAAAAGCAAAATAAGCAAAGACAAAGCTCCGCCTATTAATGAAAGACTTCTTAAAGTCCAAAGCAAAAAGAAATCATTTCTTTGCGGGGACAAAGTATTGCTGTTGAACAAGGGTATTCACCTCTGATGATGTTGCAAATTCAATAAATTTCTTTTGAAGCCCTTCAGGACTGGCTTTGGTTACCAAATTAAGAGGTCTTGATAAGGGGTACAGGCCTAACTTAATATTTTCTGTCGTAGCCAAAACTCCAGACATTGAAAGCAACTTGATCGGGGTTCCTAATTCAACATTGTATTCTGCTGCGCCGATCGATACATAACCTATCGCATTTGTATTTCCAGAAACTGTTTTAATCCCTTGTTCGTTATCTCCGATCACGACACTGGCTTTAATTTCGCTATTTTTAAGTTTAAAATATTGTTCAAAAAGCTCCAACGTTGACCGTCCTTCTGCTTTATTTACAACTGTAATGGCCGCGTCTAATCCGCCGACTTGTTTCCAGTTCTTGATTTCGCCTTTAAAAATTTGGATAATTTGCTGATCTGTTAGTTTTACAACAGGATTATTTTTATTTAAAATAATACAAATTCCATCTAAAGCGACAACATAATTTTTCAAATCACTTTCTTCTGGCTTTAATCCCCTTGATGCCATTCCGATATCGGCAAGCCCGGAACGAGCATCTGATAATCCACGGGATGATCCACCACTTTGAACATCGATACGCACTCCAGGATTCTTTTTTTCAAATGCTTTAGCAATTTCAAGCATTAAAGGGGCCACCGTACTTGAACCCGTTATGATGAGCTTCTGCTCGGAAGCGATGACCCGATTAAAAGGTAAAAATAAAATCAATGCCATGATTAATTGAATTGTTAATTTTTCTTTCATTTTGATAAATCCTTATTTTTTTTGGGAAAATTAAGACTACAACATCCCAGATTGATAGTTTGTGCTTGAGAGTTGCTTAAAATTTCAGGTGAAGTCTGATAAAGTACAGATTTTCCATTTCTCTCTGAAAAAACCAAACCTGCATCTCTTAAAATTTTAAGATGGTGAGATAACAAACTTTGTTCAACTAAAATTTTTTGATTAATTTGCGATACGGTTTTTGATTCTTCTATGATTTCCTGAATAATCATCATCCTTGTCTCATCCGCTAGAACTTTCAGCTGATGAACACAATTTTTGATGGAATTTTTAGATTTCTTCATCAACACCTGTTTTTAATATGAATTCAAGCTCATATGAATTCATATTCATATGAGCTTTATCATAAGAACAGGATCCCACCGACATAAAGACATTTAATTTGAAAACCCGTTTTGACGCGGCCCAAAAAAAATCCTTATTCAATTTCTAGACCTTGATGTTGAACCCGCTCCATTTAATGACTACTCTTTTCTGAACATGATGATCGGATTAGTTTTTTATGAGCTCAAAAAAAAATATCTTGCTCGTCGGGGGTGGCCACTCAAACATTCAAGTTCTCCATTCATTATCTAAAATAGATCGCTCTTTATTCAAATTAACTTTAATCTCAGAATATGCTCGGTTTCCATATTCCGGAATGATACCTGGTTATTTTGCAGGTTTGTATCCAATCGAAAAATTAGAATTTGATTTGAGGGAAATTTGCAACCGATTTGATTATCAATTTATTGAAGATCAAGCTATTCGCATCAATTCAGAAACCCAACAAGTTGAAACCGCAAAAGGTCATTATATAAAATTTGACATTTGCTCTTTAAATCTAGGTATTGTCCCAACTAAAATTAGTTCTAATAAGATGGAAATGCAGAATATTTTTTACTTGAAGCCCACTTCAAAAGCTTGTCTCGATTGGGAAAAAATTAAAAGTAGTTTTAATCCTCAATCTCAAAAACTTGACTTAACCATTGTAGGCGGCGGTGCCGCTGCTTTTGAAATTGCGATCGCATGCCGACAGGCTTTTGGGCCTTTAAATACTCAAATTAAAATCATAACGGGTCTCCATGGCCTCTTGAAAAGTCAAAATAGAAAAACTCAAATCCAAGCAAAAAAAGCACTTTTGCGTCACAACATTGAAATTTTCGAAAACGTCAGAGTCACCGATATAAATGCCAACCAAATTTTTTTAAGCGACGGTAGACGACTTCCAAGACAAATATGCTTTGTGAGCACTTCTGCCAAAGGGTCTGTTTTTTTTGAAGAGTCTCAGCTACCCGTGACGCCCGAAGGCTTTGTCCACGTGAAAAAGAACCTTCTTGTTGAAGGTTCTCAAAATATTTTTGCATCGGGTGACTGCTGCCATTTCCTTTCAAAACCCCTTCCAAAAGCCGGAGTTTTTGCTGTCCGCGAGGGGCCGATTCTTTCAAAAAATATAATTTCATTAATAAAAAATGAAAACGTCTTAACCGACTACAAACCACAGGCCAACTTTCTCACAATATTGGTTTCTGGAAAAATGCAAGCAATCGCATCTTACAAGAATTTTTCTTACGAAGGAAAGTTTGCTTGGCTTTTAAAGAATTATATCGATCTCAAGTTTATGAGTTGCTTCAAATAGATAGTTCTATTTGGCCCGAGCAATTGAATTCTAGCTACACAGATTCCATCTGAACCTGTGCATTTCAAGTTATCTTTAGATTCCAGAAGGAAGATCTGGATTTTCTGGATTGTATCGAGATGGATACTCGTTAAGCTCATCTTGGTCACGACATGGAGATCCGTAGTCTTCACAAGTGTACCAATGACGCTTATCTTGCGATCCTGACGATTCCGCATAGGGATCGGTTACGTCAACTCGTGCGCTCTCAAGATTTTTACAGCTTGGGCGACCCTTTTTATTAAATCCTGTACACTCTTTATAAAACTTTAATGGAACAGTCTCGCCCAATAGTTCACAACGAGAATTTCGGCACTGATACTGAGCCATTCCGTACTCGTAACGATGCACACCCCATCGTGCGATATAGTACTTTCTTAAAATCGTAAAGCCGCTCTTTTTTTCAACTAGCTCTGGAGCTGTCTGCGCAATCACAATATGTTTGTAAACACCCCCAACCGTTTTAAGCCTAGGCAAACTGATTTTTTGGGTGGCTCCATAAACTGTTAAAGCTGTTAACAAAAAGAAAAAACTTACAATAGAAACGTTCTTCATCGCCGTATCCTTTATTGAGTTGCAACCTGCATTTACCGGTCTACTTGCCTTATTCATATAGCAAAATTGAAGCCGATTCTATGCGGCAATTTTATATCTCATGACAAGCCACATGAGCTATGAAAACATTTCAAACTTATGAATAGATTCTTCGAACTTAACAAATCCCTCGTTTTGACTCTTCTTATGGCTTCTCTGGTCGTCCCGTTTATTTGGATTCTCTACCCTTTTTGGCTCACGATCATTTTAGGTTTAGTTTTTGCTGTCAGTTTAGAGCCTCTTCTAAGCTGGTTAGAAAAAAAAATGAAAACTACTTCAAATTGGGCTCTCGTTTTGATGTTGGTTACGCTGACAATGCTTTTTATTGTGCCCTTTGCTTTTGTTCTTATAAAAGGAACTCAAGCCTTATGGATTCAATTGCAAAAGCTGACAACACCAGAGTCTCTCGAACTACTCAAAATTTATCAAAAAGATTTCATATCCCAACTTGTGCTTTTGAAAAACTATGGAATAGATACGGATGTCATACAAGAAACTCTGTGGAACGCTGGCCAAAAAGCAGGCACATTTATGACAAGTCAGTTGGGTGAAATTTTATCTCAGATTCCAGAATCAATTCTTTTATTTCTTGTCCTTATTCTCTCAATCATTTCTTTCCTTATGATGAGACGAGATATCTCAATAAAAATTAAAAAAGTGACTTGGATTTCGACTGAAGGACGGCAAATACTAATTCAAAAATTTGTCACCTGCTGCCGATCCGTCGTCGTGAGTACAATTGTGACCGGTGTGCTTCAAGCCAGCATAACAACAATTGGGGCCTGGATTTTCACTGACTACAATGGACTCCTCGTTTTCTTTATCACTTTTATTTTATCTTTTATTCCTGTTATTGGAGCTGGGCCAGTTTCTCTTGTGATGGCTCTTATTGCTTTTGCAGGATCTCATATTGGAAGTGGAATTGGGCTTATGGTCTTTTTCGCTGTCACTTCAATTGCTGATAATATTATCCGCCCCTGGCTTCTTGCCGGCTCAACAGAAATTCCCTCGATATGGGCCCTTTTTTGTACAATTGGAGCTGTTGTCACTTTTGGCTTACCGGGCCTTATTATTGGCCCCTTGATCGGAGCACTCACGATAGAGCTCTTGCCAATCTTGGCAGAAGAATACAAAAAATAACTTTTCAAAAGTCTGCCGCGCGATACCGTTCGGCGACAAATTCAAGTTCTTTTATAATCATCTTGATAACGAACGATATCATCTTCACCAAAATAAGAGCCTAGCTGCACTTCAACAAATTCTAAAATATCAGATGTTGTATTGCGGATTCGATGTTTTGCACCGAGTGGGATAAAAACGTGAGAGCCCGCTTTAACGGGGATGATCTCGTCATTTAAAACAACTTCTCCTGCACCTTTTGTAATGATCCAATGCTCAGCCCGCTGAGCATGTGACTGATAAGAAATTTGCGAATTGGCCCCTACTTTAATTAATTTTGATTTGAAATTCGGTTGATCTCGTAAAATTTCAAATTGCCCCCAAGGTCTCTCCTCAAAAGTATTTTGCTCAACTAATTGAGGCTGAGTCTGACTGAGCATTTCAACAATTTTTCGCACATTTTGCGTTGATCCCTTTTCTGAAATCAAAAGTCCATCAGGAGTATCAACCACAATTAAATTATTAACATCGACAAAACTAATTGTTCGACCTGTTTGAGAAAAAACAAAGTTGTTGTTAGCGTTATGAGCAAGGTCTGTGCTCACGACAGTCGCCCCAATTTCATTTTGACCTAATGCTCGGTAGTGAGCCGCAACAGCATCCCAACTTCCCACATCGTTCCAACCAAGATCAACCGGAACAACCGAAAGCTCGGATTCACCTAGCTTTTCCATAATAGCGTAATCGATACTTAAATTTTTAAACTCTTGATAAATTTCTTTTAAATTTGAAAAATCTGATTTTAAATTTTGAACAATATTCCACATTTCAGGCTGATGAGTCTTAAAAGACTTCAAAAAGATTTCAACTGTCCCAACAAAAATACCCGCATTCCAAAGATATTCTTTTGATGCCAGAAATTGATTCGCTTTTTCTAAGTCGGGCTTTTCGTGAAACTTGACGACTCCAAAAACTTTAGAATCAAGAGACAGATTTTTTTTGGTTTTTTGGATGTAACCGTAACCCGTTTCAGGATAAGTAGGCCGAACTCCTAAAATAACAATTCGCCCCGACAGGGCGGATTTTTCTGCTACTTTCACAGCTTGAATGAACTCATCCTCATCTTGAATCAAATGATCTGCAGGAAAAAAACCGACACATTCTTTTTCAAGTCCTTTTTGCGCAAGCCCCCAGCAGCTGACAAGCACTGCTGGAGCCGTATTTTTGGCCATGGGCTCATAGATAATTTGCTCGACAGAAACCTGTGATTTTTTAACGTGAATTTCAGTTAATGACTTCAGCTCTTGATTTGTGACGATGTCAGGATTTCCTAGCTTTGCCACCCTCTTCAGAGTCAGAGTTTGAAGTGAATCAGCAAAGATTTCACAAAACTGCTTGGGAAATTTTTTTCTCGAGACCGGCCAAAGTCGTGTGCCGCTCCCACCAGATAAAACAACAGGTTTCATGATACAATTTCTCCAGATTTTGAGGTCTCAAAACACAATATTGGGTTATTCAAACCACACTTCCATGAGGCCTCAAAGCAACAAACTTGATTCGACTTGTCAAGAGTCTGTTTGGACCTCCCGCTTGAACAAAAAAAAAGGCATACTAGAAGTCTCTCGAAGGAGTGTGAATATGTCATCAGTTCCCTTTATCGATTTAAAAACTCAGTACAAAGCTCTTAAAGAATCAATCGACTCCCGGATCATGAAAGTCCTTGATTCTGGCGCTTACATCAGTGGACCTGAGGTTGCAGAACTCGAACAGAAATTAGCAGCTCATACCGGAGTAAAGCACGCTCTGGCTTGTGGTAGCGGAACTGATGCTCTTCTCATACCTTTAATGGCTTTGGGTATCGGCCCTGGCGACGAAGTGATAACTTCAGCATTTTCATTTATTGCAACAGCAGAAGTTATCGTGCTTGCCGGAGCAAAACCCGTTTTTGTAGATATCCAAAAAGACACTTACAACATTGATGTTAAAGCGATCGAAAAAGCAATTACCCCACGTACGAAAGCCATCATGCCAGTTTCTCTTTACGGTCAAATGTCTGATATGGATGAAATTAATACGATTGCCGTGCGCCACAATATCCATGTTATTGAAGATTTGGCACAAAGCTATGGAGCTCGATACAAAAATAAAAAAAGTGGCTCAATGTCGATTGCCGCCGGCACGAGTTTTTATCCAGCGAAACCACTTGGTTGCTACGGTGACGGCGGTGGTATCTTTACCAATGATGACAAGCTAGCCCTCGCGATGAAAGAAATCCGCGAACATGGTTCAGAAAAAAGATATTATCACACTCGCTTAGGTGTAAATGGACGTCTTGATACAATTCAATGTGCGATTCTTCTTGCGAAGCTTGAACGCTACGACTGGGAAGTCGAACAACGTCAGAAAATTGCCAACAGATACAGTTCCATCTTTTCAGAAATTAAAGCCGAAGGCTTTTCTTTTCCCGTGGTCAGACCTGATCGCGACAGCGTTTGGGCCCAGTACACTTTAACAGTGAAAGACAGACCTGCTTTCGCCAAAAAGCTTCAAGAAAAAGGCATTCCGACTTCAATCCATTATCCCATGACGATGGCTGACCAACCTTGGTACAAACAAAATGCTGGTGGAGCACAAGCTGACATTCCAGTCGCTCGCTGGGCAGCTGATAATGTCATTAGCCTTCCCATGTTTCCCGATATGGATCAGACAACGCAAGACCGAGTAATTGAAGCTGTTGTCAGCGCACTGAAATAATTTTTGAAAATAAGCATATAATCGACAAAACGATGTGCTTTAAAGAGAAGGTAAAAAATGTTGCATCAATTTAATCCGCTTGAACGTCCGGTTGAACTCAAATCGGGATCTCACCATATTACTTGGGGTGATGGAAAAAACTTTGTTCTCTTCGCGGGTCCTGACATTATCGAGGATGAAGGCCTCGTCATGGAAACCGGAAAAGAAATGAAACGAGTAACTCAAGAAATGGGTATCCCTTGGATCTTGAAATGCTCTTATGACAAAGCAAACCGACAAAGCGCTAAAAGTTTTCGTGGCCCAGGAGTCAGCTCCGCACTTAAATCATTACAAAAAATTAAATCGGATCTTGGCTGTCTACTTCTGACAGATGTTCACGAAACATCTCAAGTTCAAATAATGGCAGAAGTTGCAGATGTTATTCAAATTCCAGCTTTCCTGAGTCGCCAAACAGACTTGATGATAGCCGCTGCAAAAACAGGAAAAGTCATTCATATTAAAAAAGGACAATTTTTAGCTCCTTGGGATATGAAAGCCATTGCACAAAAAGCTGTGGATGCTGGGAATTCAAAACTTTTGCTTTGTGAACGAGGCACAACTTTTGGCTACAATAGGTTGATCAACGACATGACTGGATTAGTTGAGATGCGCCAATTTGGATTCCCAGTGATAATGGATGTGACTCACTCTACTCAATTGCCCGGAGCTGGCGCAACAGGAGAAACCAGTGGTGGGCGCTCCAATATGATAGCTCCTCTTGCGCGCGCAGCGCTCGCAGTTGGGGTCGACGGCTTATTTTTAGAAGCTCACCCCAATCCGGACCAAGCGCTCTGTGATGGACCAACTTCCCTTCCACTTAAAGACCTAGGTCCTTTACTTAAGCAGCTGCAAGCTGTTTGGAAAGTTCACCAAAAATGAAATTAAAGAGCCGTCTTACGACACTCTTTAAAATTTTATTTGCGATTGGATTAATCTACTGGCTCATCGCGACTAAAAAATTAAATATTGAAGATATGAAGCCTTTCCTTTCTTGGCAGGGCTTGCTTCCTGGTCTTATTTTAATTGGTGCAAATATCACTCTTCTGGGCGAAAGATGGCGCTACCTGATTAAGTCGCATGTCGCATCCGTTAAATTTTGGCCAACATACAAACTCAATTTGATGGGAATTTTTTTTAATTTCGCTATGCCAGGTGGCATCGGTGGAGACGTTGTAAAAGCTTATTACTTGCAAAAAGACTTAGGCTCAAGTCGCACAATTGCCTACACGAGCGCTCTGATGGACAGAGCGCTTGGGCTTTATACAGCCACATTGATGGCTTTTACAGCTCTCCTATTTGAATACTTATACTCTTCAAATCATAACCCGATGATTCATAAACTTTTAATTTCAGTCAGTATTTTATTTGCAGGCTTGAACTTAGGACTTTTGGGACTAATGCTTTGGCAGTGGCCCGAAAGATACAATCAAGCACCTAGTCTCATTGGAAAATTTTTTAGATTTATGCACACTTGTCGTCTTTTTATAAAAAGTTACCGTCAAATTACAATGGCAATTACTCTAACTATTATAGCACAACTTTTTACTATTTTATTTTTTGGCTGGTCCCTGCAAATTATTTTACAAGAGACAATTGATTGGTCTACTTTATTTTTTATTGTACCCGTCGGGTTTATGGTCGTTGCGATACCTCTCACTCCGGCAGGGGTCGGAGTCGGACAGGCCGCTTTCTATTTTTTATTTCAAAATTTTTCGACAGTACAAAGTCAGTCCGGACCTGCGGTCGTAACTGCATTACAAATCATTCAGTTTTCTTGGGGAATTTTAGGTGCCTATTTTTATCTAACCCGCCGGTCAAAGCCCCTGACCGATACTTCTGATATTCTGAAATCGCATTGATAATATGATAAAGAGAACTTGCTTTAACAGGTAGATCAACAAATAAACCTGTTTCTAAAATTGTATCTTTCCACAAGCCCTGATCCATTAATAAAAAGTTTTTCATCAGTGATTGTAAAGCTCGATCTGCAATGAGGCCTTCACCCAGAACAATCGCAGATTTGACTCTCTCACATTGTGGCCAAAATCGTGAACTTCTTTTTCGAATAGTTCCATCACTCCATACTTCGTCAAAAACCAATTCATGGTTTGAAGACAATCCGTATTTTTCCGCTTTCAAAAATAATTTTTCAGAAATTATATTATGAGTCCCTTTCAGCTGATGATAATGAAAAAACAGCCAACTCCATTCGTAATGATGACCTGGTTCAAAAATAAATTTTCCATTTTCACGATTTGGATTCCAGTTTTCATCGAAACTTTCCGCCAACAATCCCGTGGATGAATCAATAAACTTTTCTACACACAACTCAGACACATTCTCTGAAATACGATTCCAAACGGGATCTTGATCAACTTTGGACCAAACGATCGAAGCTTCAAACAAATGCATATGAGGATTTGATTGAAAAAAAACCTGATCATTTTTTATTTCAGTAAAACCACCCGTATGATGCTGGCGATATTCTAAAAGATAATGGGCCAACTTCAGTGCTGCTTTTTTGAAAGCCTCATCGTGGGTGATCTCATAACCATGGGCAAGACCAAATAATGCGAATGCTTGGGTATAAAGATCCAGATCACAATCCAAATGCTGACCTTCAGTGTCTACAGAATGAACAAAAGCTCCGCTTGCTAGCGAATAACTTTTAATAAAAGAATTTGTGCTCGCATGAATTAGTTTTTTTAAAGCAATTGGATCTACCAAGCCCAGCTTAGAAGCTTCAGAAAAAGCGTAAATCTGCCTAGCTTGCACTAATGCTCTTCTTGAAGAAACTTGCGCTTTACCATCGAAAGAAAGGTTTTCACAGAAAACTCCGGATTCAAGATTCACTGCTTCTCGAAGCCAAAGGGGAAATACTTTTTCCTTTAACCAGTAAGAAGAGTCTAAGATGATCTTTTGATAATCAAGCGTCGCCATAAAAATCCTCACTCATTGAAAAAGAATAACATGTGACTCGGCATATAAAAAGAAAAACCTGACTCAACATGATTTCTGGACAAAACACGAGACCGAAACTTTAATAGGAATCGTGACTGCCAGCGATTTTCATTAAACTCTTCTAAAAGGGATATTCAATGAGTTTGCTTCTCAAACAAATTTTTAATTTTTTTAAACTCCTGAACTCTGATACGGGTACGTATCAAATTGCAAGTGGGCTCACAATAGGAATGTTTTTAGGTTTTTCCCCATTTTTATCTCTTCAAACTTTGATCGTTCTTTTAGTCCTTTTTTTCTTTCGCATTCAATTTGGCGCAGCTTTTTTGGCAGCGTTCTTTTTTAAGTTTATAGCTTTCATCATAGATCCTCTTGCCGATATCTTGGGGCGCGTTGTACTAGAAGCTGAAAGCTTACGAGAAATTTGGGTAATGTTGTACAATATGCCGATCATACCTTTTACTCGATTCAATAATTCAATTGTCATGGGTTCATTTCTTGTTGCTCTGATTTTAGCCCTACCTATTTTCTTTTTATTTAAAAGCTTTGTTATCAAATACAGAGAAACTGTTGTTTTTCGCTTCAAGCAAACAAAGTTTTGGAAGCTTTTCACTGCTACAAAATTTTATAACTGGTACCTCACTTACGATAAACTTTACGGGGCATAAAAAATATGAAAGAACACAAGGGTCTCAAAAAAATAATCCGCTTTGAAGCTGTTTTGCCCGTCGTAGTTATTATTTTTATTTTTGTTCTTTACTTTAAATTATTTTTTGATCTTCACGTTAGAAAAGGGCTTGAATGGGGACTCACAAGCGCGCTAGGTGCAGAAGTTAACATCGAAAATTTTGAAACAAAAATTTCAGATTTATCACTCAAAATTCAAAAAATTCAAATCACAGACTCGAATAACCCAAAGCTTAATGTCATCCAAGTGGGCGAAGTTCGGTTCTCTGCAATGTGGGACGCGATTCTTAGGGCCAAACTAGTTGTCAATGAGGCCGCTGTTGAAAATATTGAGTTTGCTGTCCCTCGAAAGTCCCCTGGGTACATTGCGCCTCCCGATCCTCAAGACCAACCCAATCAAGAAAAAGAAAGCTCAGTTGATAAGCTCAAAAATCAGTCGCTTCAAATTGTAGAAAATAAATATGACAACAATGTAATAGGCGACGCTGCTAATTGGCTTGGAAATACAAATAAAGACCCGCTCGATGGGATCGAAGCCAATCTTCAATCAAAATCACTCATTGAAAAATTTCAAGCTGAAGTATCATCTAAGCAGAAAGATTGGGACCAAAGACTCAAAACTTTACCTAAACCGGAAGAATTCGATGCCCTAGGCAAAAAGTTAAGCCAAGTTAAAACTTCTAACCATAAAGATTTAAATGAACTTACAAAATCACTCAAAGAACTTGATGAAATTTTGAAAGAAGCTGACTCTCAATACAAAACTCTAGATAACGCCAATAAAGACCTGAACAGTGATATTAAAAAAATTGATCAAGACGTAAAGCTGATTCAGTCCCAAGTTGAACAAGATATTCGAGATTTAGAAAAACATCTCAAAATTCCAAAGTTGGATTCACAATCAATTGCAAAAAGTATTTTCGCATCTTACTTGGCGCCTTATCAGCAAAAGTTTTTTCATTACAAAAAATTAGCAGACAAATACTTACCGCCCAACGTAATGAACAAAAATAAAAACAGCCCCGATGAATCAATTCAGCCAAGACCACGCGCAAAAGGCCTTTCGTACGAATTCGGAAGACCTCGATCATACCCCCTCTTGTGGATTAAGCGGACAAAAATATCCTCCCAAGCTGGAATGTCACCACATTCAGGATTTATTGACGGAGAAATTCGTCATATCTCGACAAATCAAATTCTAACTGACGAACCTCTTATAGCAGAAATAAAAGGAGATTTCCCCTCTGCTGAACTCAAGGGTCTTTACACTTTAGTAAAATTTGATAATAGAAAAAAAGATAGTGTTATCGACTTTAAGTTCAGTCTTGACTCTTACCCCGTACAGACGCCTAAAAAACTTATTGATTCCCCTGAAGTTTCTTTAGATTTAACAAAGTCGAATGGACGTCTTAGTGTTTCAGCAAAGATTGAAGCTTTAAAAAAATATTCCTTCGATCTTAAATCAACTCTGACTCAGTTTAGCTTCAATGTTGATTCAAAACAAAATGTCGTAAAAGAAATTTTTAATAACGCTTTAAAATCAATTCCAGAAATTTTTATAACTGCAGAAGCAAAAGGGTCACTCCCGAACTTCCCACTGCAAATTGATTCCAACTTAGCAAGAGAACTAGGAAAAGCTTTTGAAATCGAACTTCGCGCCCAAGTAGAAAAAGCCAAAAAAGAACTTCAAGCAAAAGTAAACGCTGAAATTAATAAGAACCGAGAATCTCTGAATCAAAAAATCGCAGATCTCAAAAATAAAGTTCAAGGTGAGATTAATAAACTCAAACTACAAGCAGATAATCAAAAAAAATCAGCTGAAAATAAAATCCAAAATACAAAAAAAGAAAGCGAAAACAAAGGCAAAAAACAGCTCGAAAAAGAGGGCGAAAAAGTCCTGAAAAATTTAAAAAAGAAACTCAAATTTTAAAAAATTTGATTACTGAAGTATCATTATAAAATTTTAAGTTACTTTAAAACGTACCCCTACTGCATTTTGTATTTTTTTAAAAGCGAAGCACAGCTAGACTTTTTTTAAAAGTGGCGCGGTCTAGAATCTAGCTTATGCACTCAAGTAAGATAGATAGAATTATTTACTAGCAGACTGATTCGGTTTCCTCAGCTTATCAAAATACTCTTTTGTATCCTGAGAAGTCCAACTCACCACTCCACTTATTCTTTTTGCCAACTTTCGGTCTGGCCCGTATATGAAGCTTTCTGGTAATTTATTAACTTCCCATTCATTCATTATTTTATGTTCTTGGTCCCAAATGATATGGAAGTTATCTGTAGTTTCAGCATCTTTAAAAGATTTTATAAAGGCTTGAATTTCTTCAATTTCTTTATCTTCTGAAATTGCAAATACTTTAACCTGCCCCTTAAGGGCTTTCGCCATATTAATTAAATCTGGAAACTCATGGATACAAGGCGCACACCAAGAAGCCCAAAAATGCATAATGATAATCGGCTCTACAGCTCCACTACCTTCGTATTTAAGACCTTTCCAAGTCTTAAATTCCTCGACGTTGAGACGTTCAAAAGTTTTAATTTGATTATGAGGTTCAACTACGACTTCTGCAAATTCGGATCTGTTTGAAAGTGCCACTAAGTAATATGCAATTAAAATAATGACTGGAGAAAGAATGAGAAAAGGCTTTAAATAATACTTCATGATCATATTTGATCATAATTTCACCGTTTAGAACATCTCCTGCTCTAAAAAATTAAAAAGCCCAAAGGAATTACCAATGGGCTTCATAATTTTTATTATGAGTAACTAATTAAGCTCTTGATGCTGTACGAGCTTTTTTCTTAGCTTTTACTGCACGCTTTCTTTTTGCAATGATATTAGAAGTTGCTACTTTTTTAACTTTTGCTTGGCTTTTTTTATCAGCCTTTTTTGCGTCAGCTTTAGTATCAGCTTCGGTTGCTTTTGCACTCCAGTCATAGTCTACAAACTCAAGAAATGCCATTTCTGTGGTATCTCCTGGTCGACGACCGATTTTAATAACACGAGTATAACCACCTGGACGCGTATTCATTCTTTTGGAAATATCGTTTACTATGACCCCTGCTGCATTCGGATTGTTAATCCTAGAAATTATAAGACGTCTTGCTGCTACATCACCCTTTTTTCCAAGAGTGATGAGTTTTTCAATGTGTCTTCTTACTTCTTTGGCTTTAGTAACTGTCGTTTTGATACGACCATGCTCAACAAGTGAAGTCATAAGACCGCGCATAAGAGCAAGTCTTGATTTTGTATCACGATTAAATTTTTTAACTCTTCTTCTATGGGACGACATATTTTACCCCTAAACCTGCTCACGCTTTGTAGTTATTTGCGGAGCTGTGTTTGGATCCCAACCTGGAGGAGGCCAACCATCGATCTTCATACCAAGACCAAGCCCCATTTCAGTTAGAATCTCTTTGATTTCGTTCAATGATTTACGACCAAAGTTCTTCGTCTTAAGCATTTCAGCCTCAGAACGAACAACTAATTCGCCTATGAAGCGAATATTGGCATTCTTCAAGCAATTTGCTGAACGAACAGAAAGTTCAAGGTCATCAACTGAACGAAACAAATTTTCATTAAGTTGCGGAGAAGAAGGATCTCTTTTTTCTTCTTGAGGCTCCATCGCCTCATCGAAAGTAAGAAAAATTTGAAGCTGCTCTTTCATAATTTTAGAAGCTAGGGAGATAGTCTCTTCTGGCTTGAGAGATCCATCAGTCCATACTTCCAAAGTCAATGCATCATAATCAGTTCTTTGGCCAACACGAGCATTTGAAACCGCGTAATTCACTTTGCGAATCGGGCTGAATAAAGCATCAACACCAATGAATCCAACGGGTAAATCACTTTCACGGTTTTCAACTGGAACGTAACCGCGGCCAAAAGCTACGATTATTTCTGCGTTGAAATTCGCACTTGCACCCAAAGTTGCAATATGTTGGTCCTTATTTAAAATTTCGATTTTATCAGTGACTTGAATGTCCGCAGCCGTCACCTTTCCAGGTCCCTTTTTAGAGATCTTTAAAGTCACAGGCTCAGATGTGTACTGCTTAAAGCGAACTTCTTTTAAGTTCAAAATGATATCAGTTACATCCTCCAGAACATCTGGAATTGTTGTGAACTCGTGTAGAACGCCATCGAAGCGAACTGCCGAAACAGCAGACCCCATCATGGAACTCAACAGAATTCGACGAAGAGAATTGCCAAGTGTCACACCGAAACCGCGCTCAAGTGGACGAATGACAAACTTTCCGTACTCATCACGGAGAGATTCTTTATCAACCTCAAAACCTTTAGGCTTAATAAGATCTCTCCAGAATTTATAATAGTGCTCTTGCATAGGTTAACCCCTGACTTGTAAATCTTAACGAGAATAGTATTCTACAACCATGTTTTCTTCTACCGGAGCTGTGACTTCATCCCGAGTTGGAACATCTTTCACTAGCCCTGAGAATTGACCATGATTTGCTTCTAACCACGATGGAATTGTACGACGACTCACTGCTTGAATAGCAGCCAAAACCCGCGTGTGCCCCATAGCTTGACCCGTCAACTGTATGGCATCACCTTTTTCGACCAGTAAGCTGGGAATGTTAGCGCGCTTGCCATTAAGTAGTACGTGATTGTGCTTAACAAGTTGTCGAGCTTCGCGACGAGAATTTGCGTAGCCTAATGTGTAAAGTACGTTATCGAGTCTCATTTCAAGAGACTTGAGTAGCGCTAATCCAGTCAAATCTTTTGATTTAGAAGCATTATCAAAATAACGGCTAAATTGCTTTTCAGAAAGTCCATACCATCTTTTTGTTTTTTGCTTTTCACGAAGCTGAAGAGCAAAATCAGAAAATTTAATTCTCTGTTGGCCATGCTGGCCTGGTGGATAGGGCCGGCGTTCAAAAGAACATTTGTCTGTGTAGCAACGGTCACCTTTTAAAAACAGCTTAGCGTTTTCACGGCGACATAGTTTACACACACTATCATTAATGCAGCTCACTGATTACTCCTGTTAATTATTAAATTCTACGACGCTTAGGTGGGCGACATCCGTTGTGAGGAATTGGAGTTGTATCTTTCATAGAAAGTACTTTCATTCCAATTGCAGCAATCGCTCGGATTGCGGGCTCACGACCAGCTCCTGGGCCAGTCAAAAAGACATCACACGATTTCATACCAGCATCCATAGCTTTCTTTGCGGCGTCTTCAGCAGCCATTTGCGCGGCAAAAGGTGTACCTTTACGGCTTCCTTTGAAGCCCAAGTGTCCTGCAGAGGACCAAGACACAGTATCACCCTTCGGATCTGTCATTGTAACAATGACATTACCAAAACCAGCCTGGATGTAGCAATTTCCTTGCGGTACGTTTTTCTTAACTTTTTTCTTAGTAGTTTGTTTTTTTTCTACAGTGTTCATTTCGTAAGGCTCCTCATGTTGCCTGCTATAGCCGCTTTATACTGCTTTTTTCTTATTCGCTACTGTCTTCTTTGGACCTTTACGAGTACGCGCGTTAGAGCGCGTATTCTGGCCACGAACTGGAAGACCTTTGCGATGTCGTATTCCACGAAAGCAATTAAGATCCATAAGACGTTTAATAGACATACCAATATCGCGTCTGAGATCACCTTCAATTTTAAAACTTTGCTCAACGTAAGCGCGAATTTTTGCGATATGATCATCTGTTAAATTATCTGTGCGTAAAGTTTCTGGAATATTTGCTACTTTGCAGATATCACGAGCGCGCTTGCGCCCAATTCCAAAAATATACGTGAGAGCAATTTCAATGCGCTTGTTTCTAGGAAGATCAACGCCAGCTATACGAGCCATTTTTTAGCCCTGCCTTTGCTTGTGTTTAGAGTTTTCGCAAATAACGCGGATAACGCCTTTGCGCTTAATAACTTTGCACTTGTTGCAAATTTTCTTTACCGATGGTCGGACTTTCATTTATTTACCCTCATTCGAGAATCAAGGGACGAAATCTAGCACCAAAAACGAAACAATGTCTAGCTGATTAAAGCACTAATTGACATATAAACATTTTCAGTATCTCGATTGCCATCCACTTCTACGTATAATCCCGTTTTTTTGTAATAATTTTTAAGTGGCATCGTAAATTCCTCATATGTTTTGAGGCGATTTGCGATAACATCTTCTTTGTCATCATTTCTTTGGACAACATCTCCACCACAAGAGTCACATATATCTGCCTTAGCAGAAGGCTTTGACTCAATATGATAGACCGTCCCGCAACTCTTGCAAACTCTACGTCCTGTAAGTCGTGACAAGAGAGCTTGGTAAGGTACCTCTAAAAAGATGGCCTTGCCGATTTTCACTTGCAATTTTTTCAAGAGGCCATCCAAAGCCTCTGCTTGATTAACAGTTCTAGGAAATCCGTCTAAAATTATAGAACCTGTATTCTTTTTTAAAACTTCTTCTACCATTCCAATTACTATCGAATCTGGTACAAGTTCGCCTTTATCCATATAGGATTGAGCTTGCAGCCCTAATTCAGTTTTATTCTTGATGGCTGCTCGAAACAAATCTCCTGTACTAATCTGCGACATTTTCTTTCGCTCTATTAATATTGAGGACTGAGTTCCTTTGCCCGCACCAGGAGCACCAAAAAGGATAATGTTCAAAACTGAACCCTCCTGCTGCGAATTTTAGCGCCTTTCATAAAGCCTTCATATTTTGTTGTAAGCAAATGAGATTGAATCTGCTGAGCAGTATCCAAAGCAACACCCACAAGAATAAGCAAACTTGTCCCACCGAAGTAAAATGGAAGTTGAAAATAACTAGAAAGAACCACTGGAAGCACACAAACTGTACTTAAGTATACACAACCAGCTACATTTACACGCTCTAGAACACGCTCAATATACTCGGAAGTGCTTGAGCCTGCACGAACGCCAGGAATAAAACCACCATACTTTTTTAAATTCTCAGCGACTTCTTTAGAGTTGAAAACAATTTCTGTGTAAAAAAAGCTAAAGAAAACAATAAGAGCCACAAATAGAATATTAAAGATTACCCCACTAGGATTTAAAGAATCTTGCAAAGCTTTGAGCCATGGCGTGCTAGTGAAGTTTGCCATTGTTGCTGGAAACATAAGTAACGAGCTTGCGAAAATAGGTGGAATGACTCCTGAAAAATTAATTTTGATTGGTAAGTGGCTAGTCGGTGCAGCCATAGACTGCGGTCCCATTTGCCCACGTTGAGAATACTGAATTGTGATACGCCTTTGCGCAACTTCCATGTAAATCACCGCCGCAATAGTGGCGATCATAAAAATAAGAATTAATAAAGCTACGATAGCCTTGAGCTCTCCAGTGGAAATAAGCTCGTACATTCTCATCGCACTTGTTGGAATTGACGCGGCGATGCCGGTAAAAATAATCAAAGACGTTCCGTTGCCAATTCCACGATCTGTAATTTGCTCGCCTAACCACATCACAAAACATGTTCCTGCAGTGAGCGTTAAAATTGTCATAAGCTTGAAGGGAAGTAAGCCTACAACAGGAGAGAGCACTAATTTTTCACCTGCTGGTCCTGCCGAATTCATGAGCCAAGTGCTCATTCCGTAGCCCTGAACAATAGCTAGCAATATGGTTGCGTAGCGCGTGTACTGCTGGATTTTTTTTTGTCCAGATGCACCCTCTTTTTTCAGTGATTCTAAAGCGGGAACAGCAGAAGTTAAAAGTTGAAAAATAATTGAGGCTGAAATATACGGCATTATTCCCAAAGCAAAAACACTAAATTGCTCAAGAGCTCCGCCTGTAAAAGTATTGAACAAACCAAAGATACCTGCGTTTTGAGCTTTAAAAAACGCCATAACAGCATTTGCATCCACACCTGGAGTTGGAACGTGTACACCAAGTCTGTATACCGCTAACATTCCAAGCGTAAACAAAATCCGTTTTGTTAATTCTGAATTCTTGTTGCCATTCTCGTTGAGAGCCATCCAATGATTCCTTCGAATAGAAAGTTATTCTACTAAAATTAAAGACCTAAAACTTCTACTTTGCCGCCAGCTTTTTCAATTGCATCTTTTGCTTTAGCACTAAACTTGTGAGCTTTTACTGTCACTGCAGATTTAACTTCACCGTTTGCTAGAATTTTAACTAAAGCTGTTTTTTTAACTAAACCTGCTTTTGCAAGAGTTTCAGGATTGATTTCACCCTTAACTTTTAAAAAGTCAGCCAAGTTAACAATTTCATACTTAGTTTCGAACGCAACGTTACTGAAACCAAACTTAGGTAAACGACGATGCAAAGGAGTCTGACCACCTTCAAAACCACGGCGAATACTTCCGCCTGAACGCTGTGTCTGACCCTTGCCACCCTTACCAGAGTAGCCACCTAAGCCTGAACCTATTCCACGACCTACTCTTTTTCGGTAGTGAGTCGATCCATCTGCAGGAGATAATTTGCTTAATAAACTCATAAAACTTCCTACTTCTTAATCACTTCAACATCAATTAAATGCTGAACTTTTAATATTTGACCACGGTTTGCAGGGTTATCTAAAACTTCTGCAGAATGATGTCTTTTTTTAAGACCTAAACATCGAATAGTTTCACGCTGAGTTTGCGAACAAGCGATCATAGATCTTTTTAATGTGACCTTAAATATTTTTGCCATGAGTATTCCCTACTTCTGATTTCTAAGCTGTCTTAAGCCATCAAGAGTGGCACGTACAGCATTGTGTGGATTCCGAGTTCCTACGCACTTAGTAAGAATGTCGCGAACTCCAACGGATTCTAAAATAGCTCGAACCGCTCCGCCCGCTATAACTCCAGTGCCCGCAGCCGCTGGTTTCATAACCACTTTTGCGGCTCCGAATTTTCCGATGACTTCGTGAGGAATCGTGCGGCCTTCTTTAAGTTCGACAACTTGAGAGGCTTTTTTGGCAGATCGAGAAGCTTTTCCAATTGCCTCAGGAACTTCGCCAGCTTTGCCTGTGCCAAAACCAACTTGCCCATTTTTATCACCGATAACAACAAGAGCTGCAAAAGAAAAGCGTCGGCCACCTTTCACAACTTTAGTTACACGATTGATCGCAACTACGCGTTCTTCAAATTCAGATACCACTTTATTTTCCACAAGTTCTCCTTAGAAGTTCAATCCACCTTCACGAGCAGCATCAGCCAAAGCTTTTACACGTCCATGATAGATAAATCCGTTGCGATCAAAAACAACGTTCTTAATGTTTTTTGATAAAGCTGCTTTCGCAACTTCGAGTCCCACTTTTTTAGCTTGATCTACGCCTTTAGCTGCTTCTTTAACTTTAAGAGAAGAGGCCGCAGCCAAAGTAGTCCCAGTTACATCGTTTACAACTTGTGCATACATGTGACCTGAGCTGCGAAACACAACTAGTCGTGGACGCTCTTCAGTTCCCATCACAGTTTTACGAATACGAATTTTCTTTTTAAGACGATTCGCTTTTCTTTCAGCCGTGTGCTTACGAACTTTAATTTTCATAATAAACTCCTACTTACCTGCCGACTTACCGGCTTTGCGACGGATGTTTTCACCTTGGTATCTAACGCCTTTACCAAGATAAGGCTCTGGAGGCCTGAAGGAGCGCACTTTTGCCGCAACTTGGCCAACTAAATCACGACTCGGGCCCGTAATTGAAATACTTGTCTGCTTATCGACTTTAACCTCAATGCCATCAGGGATATCAAAAATAATTTGATGACTGAAGCCCAGTGAAAGTTCTAATTTTTTACCAGCAACACTGGCCCTATAACCAACACCGTGAAGTTCTAGGACTTTTGTGAATCCTTTAGAAACACCAGTTACAGCGTTTTGTAGCAAAGCACGGTAGAGTCCGTGAAGCGAACGGGCTTCTTTGGTTTCTTTGTTTCTAACAAGAACAATTTTCTTGCCGTCAACTTTCGCACTGACTTCAGGCTTCAACTGAATATTTAAACTGTGCTTTGCCCCTTTAACGACAACTGCGTTTCCAGGAGTTACTGTTACTTGTACTTTATCGTCAAAATTGACGGGTGCTTTACCAACTCGTGACATATTTCACCTACCAAATTTCACACAAAATTTCGCCACCAACATTCTTCTTAGTTGCTTCAGCACCACTCATGATGCCTTGGCTTGTACTTAAGATAGTCATTCCAGTACCGGAACGAACATTAGGAATCTTAGTTGCGTGTACATAAACTCGACGACCTGGAGTACTTACGCTATTAATAGCAGTAATCGCAGAGCGTCCGCTTTCGTCATATTTTAAATAAACTCGCATGATTCCTTGCTTGGAATCCTTAGCTACCTTAAAAGAACGAATAAAGCCAATATCCTGAAGGATTTGCGCAATACCAGCTCTGATTCGAGAGGCGGGAATATCTACTTTCTCATGCTTTGCCATAGAGGCATTTCGCACTTGAGTTAAAAATTGTCCGACTTTATCCATATTGTCCCCTTACCAGCTGGCCTTAGTAACTCCAGGCAATTTACCAATCAAGGCTAATTGTCTGAAAGCGATTCGAGAAAGACCAAACTTTTTATAGTTTCCACGAGGACGGCCTGATAACACGCAGCGAGTGATCACGCGGTTAGGATTAGTGTCCTTAGGAAGCTTTTGTAGCTTAACAAAAGCAGCCTGTTTTTCTTCATCACTTAGTTTCTCGTTCAAAGATTTTGCACGAAGTTCTTTTCTATATTTATAATAACGAGAAGATTTTTCTTTACGTTTATTATTTTTTTGAATTGCAGCAAGTCTAGCCAAAATTCACCTCATTACTTTCTGAAAGGCATACCGAGTGCTTCTAACAAAGCTCTGCCTTCTGCGTCCGTTGGAGCCGAAGTACAGATCGTGATATTCATACCACGTACTTTGTCGACTTTGTCATAGTTAATTTCTGGAAATACAATTTGTTCTTTAAGACCCATGTTGTAATTACCGCGGCCATCAAACCCTTTTGATGGAAGACCACGGAAGTCACGAACGCGAGGTAAGGCTAAGTTGTTCAACTTATCTAAGAAGAACCACATCTTATCACGGCGTAAAGTTACACGAACTCCAATCGCCAAGCCTTTTCTCAACTTGAAGTTTGAAATCGCTTTCTTAGATTTAGTGATAACTGCTTTTTGACCTGCAATGGTCGAAATCTCGTCCGCAACGTTATTCAAAACTTTTGGATTCTGAACAGCTTCGCCAGTACAAACGCTAATGATGATTTTCTCTAGGCGAGGAACCTGCATTGAGCTTGTGTATCCCTGTTTTTTCATCAAATCAGGTACGATTTCTTTTGTATATTTATCTTGTAACCGATTCACATTTTACCTCTAATTCCGACGGAATTTGCACATTCTAAAGTACTTCAGGAGCCAAAGACACGATCTTCACGAATTGCTTCGCACGAAGTTCACGCGCCACTGGTCCAAAAATACGAGTTCCAATAGGCTCTTTAGCTGCGTTAATTAACACGGCCGAATTGTCATCAAACCGGATATAAGATCCGTCTGCTCGTCTCAGCTTGTGAATTGTTCTAACAACAACCGCTTTTGCCACATCGCCCTTCTTAACTTTTGAGTTAGGAAGAGCTTCTTTAATAGATACAACAATAATATCGCCAATCGAAGCGACTCTTTTATGAGAGCCACCTAAAACTTTGATACACTGAACTTCTTTAGCTCCAGAGTTATCAGCAACATTTAATCGAGTTTGCATTTGAATCATATTAGCCTCGACCCTTATTTCGCTTGTTCCACAACTTCAGACAAAGCCCAACGCTTAGTCTTACTGAGTGGACGTGTTTCATGAATACGCACTATATCACCAATTTTAGCCTGACTATTTTCGTCATGCGCCTTGAACACAGAAGTTTTTTTCAAAAACTTTCCGTACTTTTTGTGACGAACCATTCTGTACACCAGAACTGAAATCGTTTTTTGCATCTTATTGCTGACAACTTCACCAACAACTTCGATCTTACGACCGCGGGGAGCTAGTTCTTTTTGTTCAGCAGCTTGCTTTTTTGCCATAAAATCCTACCTTAAGAAGACTTCTTTGAAGTTGCTTTGCCCACAATCGCCGTATTAATTCGAGCGATATCTCGACGCAATTGACGAATCTGAAGAGGACTCGACATCTGGCCAATGGAGTTTTTCATACGAGCTTCGAAAAGTTGTTCACTTAAAACTGAACGTTTCTTCATAAGCTCTGTTACTGACATATCTTTAATTTCTGTAAATTTCATAATTACTCCCGCACCAGGAAACGAGTTTTGAAAGGAAGCTTGTGCATTGCTCTTTCAAAAGCCTCTTTTGCTTGTTCACGAGTTACACCATTCATTTCAAATAAAACTTTACCAGGTAAGCAACGCGCAACCCAAAACTCTGGGTTGCCTTTACCGCTACCCATTCGAGTTTCAGCAGGCTTTTTAGTAACTGGTAAATTAGGAAACACTCGAACCCAAACTTTTCCACCACGCTTAACAGATCGGGAAATTGCAATACGAGCAGCTTCTAGCTGGCGAGCTGTTAAGCGACCCTCTTCGATTGCTTGTAGACCGTAGTCTCCAAAATCCAAATTTGCTCCGCGAACTGCGAAACCACGAGCTCGACCAATAAACTGCTTACGCCATTTAACTCTCTTAGGACTTAACACGGCCAGCCTCCTCAACCTCACGGGCAGACATAATGTCTCCCTTGTAGATCCAAACTTTCATTCCAATAATTCCATAAGCCGTTAATGCTTCTGCTGTGCCGTAATCAATATCAGCACGGAGAGTATGCAACGGAACACTTTTTTCATTATACCACTCTGAACGAGCAATCTCTGCCCCATCCAAACGACCTGATACACGAACTTTAATACCACGGACTCCGCCCTTAATTGCAGCCGCTATCGCTTTTTTCAAAGCGCGTCTCCATGAAATGCGCTTCTCTAATTGAAGAGCTATGTTTTCAGCAACTAATTGAGCATCAACGTCTGGCTTACGGATTTCTTGAATACTCAAGAATACTTCGTTTGGAGTTAATTTTTGAACTTCAGCCTTTAAAGCATCGATTCCAGTTCCTTTTTTACCGATAACAACACCCGGACGAGCAGTTGAAATAATGAGCTTTACTTTTTTAGCAGCTCTTTCAACCTCTATTTTAGCAACACCTGCGTGCTTCAATTTTGCTTTTAAATAACTACGCAATCTTAAGTCTTCGTGCAAATTATCGTAATATGTTTGACCTTTTGCATACCAACGTGAGTCCCAAGTTCGAATTACGCCAAGTCTTAAGCCTATCGGATTAACTTTTTGTCCCACGCTTATTTCTCCTCAAGTACTACGTTGATGTGACTTGTTTGTTTACGAACTCCGTATGCACGCCCCTGAGCGCGCGGACGGAATCTTTTTAGAACAGGCCCTTTATCAACGTAAATAGTTTTTACGAAGAGCTTGTCTAGATCCATTGTCTTTTTGTAGTCAGCATTTGCCACAGCTGACTCGATTAATTTTTTTATCATAACCGCAGACTTTTTATTTAAAAAAGTCAAAGTCTTGAGAGCTTGTCCAACTTCTTTACCGCGAACTAAGTCAGCGACTAGACGAGCTTTTTGTGCTCCGACTCTTGCGTATTTTAATGTTGCTACTGCTTCCATCTCTTGTTACCTCAACTTATTTCTTTGCCGCTGGAGCTGCTGCCGGAGCAGCTTTTTTCTCCGCGTGACCATGGAAAGTTCGAGTGGGCGCAAATTCACCAAGCTTATGACCGATCATATTTTCAGTCACATAAACTGGAACAAACTTTCGACCATTGTGAACCGCTAACGTTAGCCCAATATAGTCAGGCAATATAGTTGAACGACGAGACCAAGTTTTGATCACTTTCTTGTCGCTTTTTTCTATTGCCACTTCGATTTTTTTTGCTAAGTGGTGGTCTACAAATGCACCTTTTTTAACTGAACGAGCCATAGTTCACCCTTACTTTCTTCTCTTCACGATGCTTGAATCAGTACGTTTATTGTGGCGAGTCTTGTAACCCTTGCTAGGTTGACCCCAAGGAGTAACAGGGTGATGCCCCTTACCCACTCCTTCACCACCTCCCAATGGGTGATCGACTGGATTCATCGCCATACCACGGACAGAAGGTCTAACCCCCAACCAACGAGACTTACCAGCTTTACCGTAAGCAATATTTTCGTTATCCGTGTTACCAACTTGTCCAATAGAAGCTTTGCACACAGACAAAACTTTTTTAATTTCACCAGAAGGCAATCGAACCAAACAATACTGTTCTTCTTTTCCAAGAAGAACAGCACTTGATCCTGCTCCACGACAAACTTGCGCGCCTTTTCCAGGACGAAGTTCTACATTATGAATTGTTGTTCCAACTGGAATTGCATTTAAAGATAAAGTATTCCCAGGCTTGATATCAGCTTTATCAGAAGACATCACGATGTCTCCCACGTTCAAACCAACTGGGGCGATGATATAAGCCTTTTCACCGTCGTTATAAGAAATTAATGCAATACGACTAGTTCTATTTGGATCATATTCAATCGCTATAACTTTTGCCGGAACTTCCATTTTTACACGTTTGAAATCAATCATACGGTAGCGCCGCTTGTGACCACCACCAACATGGCGCATTGTGATCTGGCCGGTGTTATTACGAGCAGCCGTCCGTCGCAAAGGTTGTGTTAACGATTTTTCAGGAGTCGATTTCGTAATTTCTGCGAAATCAAATCCCGTCTTTCCACGAAGTCCAGCCGAACGAGGGCTAAATGTTTTAATTCCCATTATTATGCTCCCTCAAACACAGCGATTTTCTCTCCGGCAGCAAGCTTAACGAAAGCTTTTTTCCAGTGAGGCGCATTAGTAAGACCCATTTTTGTAACTTTAGAACGACCGCGAGCGTTTGCAGTCCGAACTCCAGCCACTTTTACTTTAAACCCAACTTCAACTGCTTTTTTAATTTCAGTTTTAGATGCTGATTTATCAACTTCGAATACATAAACACCAGCGGCCTGATGTAGAGTATTTTTTTCAGTTATAATTGGAGATTTGATGATAGTTTTCATCGTTTTACCTCAGCTGAGCATCTGTCCGCAATATTTGCGACAGAGTCTTTTGTAATCACAACAGTGTCGTACTTCAAAAGATCAAATACATTCAAACCTTCGACACCGTAGTATCTATAAGTCTGAAGATTGCGAGATGCTCTTTTCATTTTATCTTCAGTTTTTACATCGATCAAAACAGCTTTATTAATTCCAAAATCTTTTAATTGCTTTGAAAGATTTTTAGTTTTGCTTTCAGCACCCATACTGTCGATTACAAAAAGCTTTCCTTCTTTAAGCAAATAAGAAAGCGCCATTTTTAAACCTAAACGACGTACTTTTTTTGGCATAACAAAAGAATAATCACGTGGTTCAGGCCCAAAAGTCGTACCGCCACCAGGCATCAAGGGAGAACGAGTGGAACCCTGACGAGCGTTACCAGTTCCTTTTTGCTTAAATGGCTTCTTACCACCACCACTAACAAGACCTTTAGTTTTTGTAGCAGCCGTACCTTGGCGACGTGAATCTAATTGCCACTTAACAACAGAGTGAAGAACGGCAGGCTTAACTTCCACTTCGAAAGTGTTTGCAGGAAGTTCTACAGTTCCAACTTTAGCTTTTTTCCAGTTTAATACTTCGACTGTAGCCATGATTACTCCTTCACCAATTTAACAAGAGTGTGACGAGCGCCAGGCACAGGCCCTTTTACCAACAGAACTTTTTCTGCAGGATTAACTTCGAAGACGACAACGTTACGAACCGTAACGACTTCGTCACCTAAGTGACCAGGGAATTTCTTACCAGGCATAACTCGACCGGGCCAAGTTCTGTTTCCGCTTGATCCAGGTTGACGATGGAAGTGAGAACCGTGAGTTGCAGGTCCTCCGGCGAAATTCCACCTTTTTAAAACTCCAGCGAAACCCTTACCTTTAGACTTCGATGTCATTTTCACAACGTCGCCTTTAGCAAGACTTTCGATAGAGACTGCTGAACCGATAGCTGCACCATCGGGTAAAGCTTGACGCATTTCTTTTACAAAACGAGCCCCATTTTCCATTCCACTTTTTGCGAAATGACCTTTTTCAGCCTTATTGCTGTTTTTTGCTTTTTTAGAGCTACAAGCCAATTGAATGGCTTCATAACCATCAGTCGCTTTAGTCTTTACTTGGGCTACAACCCAAGGTTCGTATCTTAAGACTGTAACGGGAACAGCTTCACCTTGTTCATTGAATACTGTTGCCATACCCTCTTTGAATAAAAAGAGTCCGTTCAGCTTGATTTCTTGAGTGTTTGTATCGCTCACGGGTTACTCCTTGTTCACACTGCTGAAAGTTTAATTTCAACATCCACACCAGCTGAAAGGTCTAATTTCATAAGCTGATCAATTGTCTGTTGTGTGGGTTCTAAAATGTCGAGCATTCGCTTGTGAGTTCTAATTTCAAATTGCTCACGAGATTTTTTATCAACGTGAGGAGAACGTAAAACTGTAAATCGGTTGATGCGCGTTGGAAGTGGGATTGGCCCAGCTACACGAGCACCCGTACGTCGTGCTGTTTCCACGATTTCTTTGGTCGATTGATCGAGAAGCTTGTGATCAAACGCCTTTAAGCGGATTCTGATCTTCTGACTTTGCATAGTACTCACTCTTTTGTTTTAAGTGTGCGTTTTTGTTAACCGGTTCTTTAAATCCCCATCGAAAACTTGTCCCCTGTGGCCTGGCGGCCGGATAAACCGGGGAGGTTTTTTGTAAGAAAAAAAGTCACGAGTGCCGAAATATGCCCAAACACACGATCTGTGTCAAAAAGAATTTCAAGAATATATTCGTAGGGCGGACTTACGATGAAAATGTTTCGCTCAGTTGTCCAAGTGATGCTTATTTTAGAAGCTCATTCGCAGCTGAAAGCGAGGAGAGCCGTATTTGAAGATTTTGCAGACTCCTAGTTTGCATAAAAGCACTTAATTGGAGACGTGCGTTATTTAGCTAAACTGTCAGTTTAGATTCTGAGGCTATTTCTTCAAGCTATGTAAGGCTTATGAAATCATCTTCCAAGTTTTTGTAAAATTTCAGCCCGTACCTTGAGCGGAATAGGAGCGTACTCTAAAAACTCCATGCTAAAAGAAGCCCGACCTTGGCTTAAGCTCCGAATATCAGTGGCGTAGCCAAAAAGTGGGGCAAGTGGCGCTTCTGAGGATATCACCTGACCTCCACCACCCTGCTTCACATTCATAGAGTGAATTTTACCACGGCGAGAATTCAGGTCTCCGACAATGTTTCCAACGAATTCATCCGGGCAAGTCACTTCAAGCTTCATGATGGGCTCGAGTAGTTCAGATTTGACTTCCCTTAAGTGCTGCCTAAATCCTAAAGAAGTCGCTGCTTTAAAGGCCATTTCATTGGACTCTTGAGGGCGAGTTCCTACTTGAAGAAGCGTTCCTCTGAGTCCGATCATTGAATAGCTAGCAAGAGGCCCTACTTCCGCAGCCTCCCTGAAGCCCTGCTCAATCGCTTTTAAAAATGAAAGGTTAAACTGCTGAGTTGGCAAAACGTTCGAAACGAATTGAACACCTTCTTTTACAGATACAGGTTCAATTTTCATTCTCACGCGAGCAAAGTTTTTTTCTCCGCCAAGTTCTCTCTCGTAAGTGTAATCAAACTCAAAACCTTGAGATAAAGTTTCACGGTAGCTTACTTGGGGCTTGCCGACATTTGCATGAACTTTATGTTCACGAAATAATCTGTCTACCAGAATATCTAAATGTAATTCACCCATGCCTGACAATAATGTCTGACCCGTTTCAGGATCCGTTCTGAGGCGACAAGATGGGTCTTCTTTTTGTAGCTTTTCAAGACCAATAAGCATTTTTTCTTGATCTGCAGATGACTTAGCTTCAACCGCCACCGCAATCACGGGCTCTGGAAACTTAATCGCTTCCAAAACAATTGGATGAGAAGCAGTACAAAGCGTATCTCCAGTTCCCGTAAACTTAAGACCCACAACTGCTCCGATATCAGCAGCTTTCAAATAGGGTATTTCTTCTCGAGAGTTTGCATGCATTTTAACGAGCTTTTGAATGCGCTCTTTTTTTTCTGTTCGAGGATTGTAAAGCTGATCACCCACTTTAACTGTACCGGAATAAACTCGAATATATGTAAGAGTTCCAGCAAATGGATCATTTGCAATTTTAAACGCAAGCGCAGCCACTGGCGCCTCAAAATCAAGAGGACATTCGATTTGTTTGTCTTCATTTTCAGGATGAAAACCTTTGATCGGCGGAACATCCAAAGGTGAGGGTAAGTAATCAATCACAGCGTCCATCAGGGGCTGAACACCTTTATTTTTAAAAGCAGCACCGCAAAGAACTGGAAATACTTTGAGAGCTAAAGTTCCCTTACGAAGCGCCGCTTTTAATTCAGAAACAGGTATGGTTTCACCATTTAAATATCTTTCAAAAAGTCCATCATCGAATTCAACAATTCGTTCAATAATTTGAGTTCGATATTTTTCAACTTCACTTTTTATATCGTCCGGAACTTCGGTAATTTTGAAATTTTCACCTTTAGCTGAGCTGTCCCATACATAGGCCTTATTTTCTAATAAATCCACGCAACCTTGGAACTGATCTTCAGCCCCAATTGGAAGCTGAATTGGAATAGGCTCTGCGTGCAATCTTTCCTTTATTGTATTAACCGACATCACAAAATCTGCGCCAACCCGGTCCATTTTGTTAATAAAACAAATTCTTGGAACTTTATATTTATCCGCTTGGCGCCACACAGTTTCGGTCTGAGGCTCGACACCATTCACAGCATCGAAAACTGTGATTGCCCCATCGAGCACGCGTAAAGATCTTTCTACTTCGATTGTGAAATCAACGTGCCCCGGAGTATCAATAAGGTTCAAACGATGATCTTTCCAAAAAATCATTGTCGCAGCCGAAGTGATGGTAATTCCACGCTCTTGCTCTTGAACCATCCAATCCATGGTCGCTGCACCATCATGGACTTCTCCCATTTTATGACTTTTACCTGTGTAATAGAGAATGCGTTCAGATGTTGTCGTCTTGCCTGCATCGATATGAGCCATCACGCCGATATTACGAGTAGTTTTTAAATCTGAAATATTCTTTGGATCAAGTAACGACATAAAGTGAGACCTCTTAAAAACAAAATTCCCCTGATCTTACAAAAAAACCAGGGGAACTTAAAGTAAATCTATTAAAATTTAAACTACCAGTTGTAGTGTGAGAATGCCTTATTCGCATCAGCCATTTTATGCACGTCTTCTTTTTTCTTGATGGCGTTCCCGCGATTGTTAAAAGCATCCAAAAGTTCCGCAGCTAAGCGCTTTGAATAGTCTTTCTCGCCACGTTTACGAGAAAATTCTACCAGCCATCTCATCGCTAATGAAAGACGACGTGAAGGCCGAACGTCAGTTGGGACCTGGTAAGTGGCTCCACCTACTCGGCGCGATCGAACTTCAATAGAAGGCTTTGTATTTTCAATCGCTTTTTTTACGATATTAATAGGCTCTTCATTTGGAACTTTGCCCGTGAGCTCTTCGAGGGCTCCGTAGAAAAGTTTTTGCGCAGTCGCTTTTTGCCCACGCTCCATGATTTTGTTAATTAATTTAGCGATTACGAGATCCTTGAAAACTGGATCTGGAATTACTTCTCTTTTGTATGTACGTTTACGACGAGACATTTTCTATTCCTTTGCGTTAGGCAAAATTATTTTTTAGGTCTTTTCGCACCGTATTTAGAACGGCTACGAAGACGTCCGTTGACACCCTGTAAGTCCAATACACCACGAACGATATGATAACGAACACCCGGCAGATCTTTAACACGACCACCACGTATAAGAACAACTGAGTGTTCTTGAAGGTTGTGTCCAATGCCAGGAATGTAAGAAATAACTTCGAAACCGTTAGACAGACGGACTTTTGCTACCTTACGGAGAGCAGAGTTCGGCTTCTTAGGCGTTGTTGTGTAAACGCGAGTACAAACGCCACGACGTTGTGGACAGCTTGCAAGAGCTGGAGACTTGGTTGCGTTTTTTTGAACTTCACGCCCTTTTTTAATGAGCTGATTAATTGTTGGCACTGTTAAACTCCTTACAGAATACCATTCGTTTGCTAGCTGCACGTAACATATTGTTCGCAAAGCTATGTTGAGGCTCAAGGTCTTTGACCAGACGCAGGAATCTATACTTCTGCCCGCATCTGGTCAAGCCCAATTCATTTCTACCCTTGTGGTTGTGCTGTTATTCCAGGAAGACTCATTTCGATGTCCTCATCGTCTTCCTTCACAATAACTTTCCAACGCTTATAAGACGTTAAACCTGTTCCAGCAGGAATTAATCGTCCCATAATAATATTTTCTTTAAGACCACGCAGGTTGTCAGTACGACTGTTGATAGCCGCTTCTGTCAATACTTTCGTAGTTTCTTGGAAAGACGCCGCTGAAATCCAACTATCAGTACTTAAGCTCACTTTTGTGATACCAAGCAATAATGGCTTAGAAACTGCAATCTGTCCGCCCTCTTTGGTAACTTTTTCATTTTCTTCGGCAAAAGCATATTTTTCAACTTGTTCACCGGAGAGGAAACGAGTGTCACCTGGATCTGCAATTTCAACCTTACGAAGCATCTGACGTACGATTACTTCAATGTGCTTGTCATTGATCGCAACACCTTGAAGTCGATAAACTTCTTGGATTTCGTTTGCTAAGTAAGCTGCCAGTGGTTTTTCACCTAAAACAGCCAAAATATCGTGAGGATTTGTTGGTCCGTCCATGAGAGGGTCTCCTGAACGTACATATTCACCTTCACGAACGGTAACTGCTTTTCCTTTTGGAATTAGGTATTCACGCTGTTCGCCCACTTCTGGAGTTACGATCACGCGCTGCTTACCTTTTACGTCTTTACCAAATGTGACATAGCCATCAATTTCAGAAATAATTGCAGCTTCTTTTGGTTTACGAGCTTCAAACAATTCTGCTACGCGAGGAAGACCTCCCGTAATATCTTTTGTTTTAGAAGCCTCTCGAGACATTTTCGCGATGATATCACCAGCGTGAACTTCTTGTGATTCTTGCACAAGTAACTGAGCCCCTACTGGTAATAAATAACGAGCTGGAAGTTCACGGCCTGGCAAGTTCAAAGGCTTACCCGATCCATCTACTAGGTAAATAGTCGGCTTCACATCTGTTGATTTTGTTTCCGTGATAACTTTTGTAGCGAATCCTGTAACAGAATCCACTTGCTCCTGCATCGTCACGCCTTCTTCGATATCTTGGTATTGAATGCTACCTGTAACTTCAGCGATGATCGGATTTGAATAAGGATCCCATTCCGCAACGTTCTGAGCTTTAGTGACTCTGTCACCTTCTTTGAAGTTCAAAATAGTGCCGTACACAAGCTTGAAGCGTTCACGTTCACGCCCAGAATCATCGATTATAGTTGCTTCAGAGTTTCGATTCATGACAGTCAACTTACCTTGGCGGTTCACAACATGCTGAACACCATGAAGTTTAAGAACACCATCATGACGAGTTGTATGAACTGATTGTTCAACTGATTTAGAAGCCGCACCACCTAAGTGGAATGTTCGCATTGTCAGCTGTGTACCAGGCTCACCAATTGATTGAGCCGCAATAATTCCAACCGTTTCACCTAAATTGACTGTATGACCACGAGCGAGATCACGTCCGTAACATTTAACGCATACTCCGCGAGTAGATTCACAAGTAAGACCCGAGCGAATTTGGATTTTATCAACACCTAAACTGTCGATAATTTTGCAATCTGTTTCAGTGATTTCATCACCAGCCTTGACTAGAACTTTACCACTCGTTGGATCAACAACATCTTTCAATACTGTACGACCCAAGACTCGCTCACCGATAGCTTGAATGATGTCTCCGCCTTCATAAAGTGGAGTTACTTCTAAACCATTTTCAGTATGGCAATCATGCTGAGTTACAACTACGTCTTGAGCCACGTCAACTAAGCGACGAGTTAAATAACCAGAGTTAGCAGTTTTAAGAGCCGTATCGGCAAGACCCTTACGAGCACCGTGAGTTGAAATGAAGTATTGAAGTACTGTCAAACCTTCACGGAAATTAGCCGTAATCGGAGTTTCGATAATTTCGCCTGATGGCTTAGCCATCAAACCACGCATACCACCCAACTGACGAATTTGATTCGCAGATCCCCGCGCTCCAGAGTCAGCCATAATAAAGATTGGGTTGAATGATGGGCCGACGACTTCTTTGCCATCAATAATAAATTTTGATTTTTCAATCTGGTTCATCATTTCTTTAGCTACTTTGTCCGCAGTTTGTGCCCAGATGTCGACTACTTTATTGTAGCGCTCACCATCTGTGATCAAACCCTCATCGTATTGTGTTTGAATTTCCTGAACTTGCTTTTCAGCATCACCAATCATTTTGACTTTATTTTCAGGAATGATCATGTCGTCTACACAAATCGACATCCCCGCATAAGTCGAGTACTTGAAACCCAACTGCATAATCTGGTCGGCCAAAATACAAGTGGCTTTTGCACCCGCTAAACGGAAGGTTTTATCGATCAAGCCTGCGATGGATTTTTTATTCATCACAGTATTAACTTCATTAAATGGAACTTCTTGAGGAACGACATCCGCTAAGATAGCACGCCCCACAGATGTATCTTGAAGCTTTCCATTGATACGAACTTTACATGCAGCTTGTAGGTCGACAAGACCAGTCTCAAAAGCATAAAGAGCTTCTTGTACGCTTGTGAAAATCTTGCCAGTTCCTTTTGCTGCTGGACGAACGCGAGTCAGCCAGTAAAGACCTAACACCACGTCCTGAGAAGGATTAATAATCGGCTTACCGTTCGCAGGAGAAAGGATATTATTTGTCGACATCATCAACACGCGAGCTTCAACTTGAGCTTCGATTGATAACGGCACATGAACAGCCATTTGGTCACCGTCGAAGTCAGCATTAAAAGCTGTACAAACGAGCGGATGCAACTGGATCGCTTTTCCTTCGTGAAGAACCGGTTCGAAAGCTTGAATACCAAGCCTGTGTAATGTTGGAGCACGATTTAATAAAACAGGGTGCTCTTTTACAACTTCAGCCAATATATCCCAAACTTCGGTTACTTCTTGGTCAACCAAACGCTTAGCTTGCTTGATTGTCGTTGCAAGTCCACGCTCTTCTAATTTGTTGTAAACGAAAGGCTTAAAAAGTTCCAAAGCCATTTTTTTAGGAAGACCACACTGGTGAAGTTTTAAATTAGGGCCTACTACGATAACAGAACGACCCGAGTAATCCACACGCTTACCGAGTAGATTTTGTCTAAAACGACCCTGCTTACCTTTCAGCATATCGCTTAGAGAGCGAAGTGGACGCTTATTGGGTCCAGTGAAAGTCTTGCCGCGACGACCATTGTCCAAGAGTGCATCTACTGCTTCTTGTAACATTCGCTTTTCATTTCGAATGATAATATCAGGAGCATTCAATTCCTGCAGACGCTTAAGACGGTTGTTTCTATTAATGACGCGTCTGTAAAGATCATTCAAATCAGAAGTTGCGAATCTTCCACCATCTAATGGAACTAAAGGACGAAGATCAGGAGGAAGAACAGGAAGTGCTTCTAGCATCATCCATTCTGGCTTATTTGTTGAACCTTTGAAAGCTTCAACAACTTTTAAACGCTTAGATAATTTTTTAATCTGAGCTTCAGATTTAGTTTCTTTAATTTCCATGCGAAGTTTTTTAGAAAGATACTCAACATCGATTTTTCTTAATAAGTCCCGAACAGATTCACCACCCATGCCAGCGCGGAAAGTCGGACCGTATTCATTGAGTGCAGCTTGATAGGCTTCTTCAGAAAGAACTTGTCCTTCTAGCAGAGCGGTCTCCATAGCATCAATAACGACATAAGCTTCACAGTAAAGAACCTTTTCAACATCCTTCAAAGAAAGATTCAAAAGATTACCAATACGTGATGGCAACGAACGCAAGAACCAGATATGAGCAACTGGAGTTGCGAGTTCTATGTGGCCAAGTCTTTCACGGCGGACTTTGGATTGTGTGACTTCAACGCCGCACTTTTCACAAATGACACCACGATATTTCATACGTTTGTACTTGCCGCATAAACATTCGTAATCCTTGATCGGACCAAAAATCTTTGCGCAGAACAAACCATCTCGTTCAGGTTTAAAAGTTCTATAGTTGATGGTTTCTGGTTTTTTCACTTCACCGAATGACCAGTCACGAATCATCTCTGGGCTAGCCAAAGAAATACGAACGGCATCGAATGAAAGTGGATCTTTTGGTTTATCGAAAAAATTTAATAAATCTCTCAAGTGTTACCTCTAAACTTTCTTAAAACCTAGTGTGTTGCTTGTGGTGTGGGTTGATTTTCAGAAGCGGGTGCTTCTTCCAAGTTGTCGTCTGTCAAAATGTCAGACTCCATCAACTCAACATTCAGACTTAGCGACTGCAATTCTTTCACGAGTACATTGAAAGATTCTGGTAGCCCTGGCTCTAGAACGTTTTCACCCTTCACGATACTTTCATACATTCGCGTTCTTCCTGCAACGTCGTCTGACTTCACAGTTAAAAACTCTTGTAGTGAATATGCAGCACCGTAAGCTTCGATTGCCCAAACTTCCATTTCCCCAAGACGCTGACCACCGAACTGTGCTTTACCGCCCAGAGGCTGCTGAGAAACAAGTGAATAAGGTCCAATTGAACGAGCATGAATTTTTTCTTCCACCAAGTGATGTAACTTCAGCATATACATGATTCCAACAGTCACAGGATTTGTGAAAGGCTCACCGGAACGACCGTCAAACAAGATAGTCTGACCAGTCGAAGGCAAGTTGGCTTTCGCAAGAAGATCCTTAACGTCTTTTTCCCTTGCTCCTTCGAACACTGGGGTTCCAACGTGAACTCCGTCTTTCATTGTCACAATGATTTTTTTAATTGATTCATCATCTGCTTGTTCAACTTTTTGAGAAATTTCAGAGTCGCCAAAAATGTGCTTCAAATCTTTGCGAGCTGAGCTTGAATCCCAATTTTGAATGTAAGCAGACAATTGCTTACCTAAATTGTGAGCAGCCCAACCTAAGTGAACTTCTAAGATCTGACCAATATTCATACGAGAAGGAACGCCCAATGGATTTAAAACCATGTCAACGGGAGTTCCGTCTGCAAGGTAAGGCATATCTTCAACAGGCAATACTTTTGAAACAACACCCTTATTTCCGTGACGTCCGGCGAACTTATCACCCACTTGAAGCTTACGCTTAATCGCAACGTAAACTTTAACCATCTTAATAACACCAGGAGGAAGTTCGTCACCTTTTTTGAGGCGCTCAATCTTTTCTTGGAAAACCATTTTAACAGCATCCAACTGATTTCGTGCTCCATCGATGATTTTATTCACTTGAAATTCAAGATCTTGCTCTAGAGGGATATAAGAAAGAAGTTCGAAAGGAATTGTTTCAAGATCTGCTATTGTGATGTCTTGACCTTTATTTAATAACTTCTGAGATCCATCTTCATTTAAAAGAACACCTGTTGTTTTTTTACCAACAACAATGTCCCGAAGCTTAGAAATAGCATTATTGCGAATAACGTTCTGTTCAACACCGAAGTCTTTTTCAAGTTTACGCTTTTTTTCTTCGATAATGATAGAAAGACGTTCATCTCGCTCAGAACCTTCTCGGCTGTATACTTGAGCATCAATAACAGTTCCGTAAACACCAGAAGGCGCACGAAGAGAAGTATCCCGAACGTCTCCAGCTTTTTCGCCGAAAATCGCGCGCAATAGTTTTTCTTCTGGAGAAAGTTGAGTTTCACCTTTTGGAGTGACTTTACCCACCAAGATTGTTCCAGGTCGAACATCCGCACCAATTCGAACGATACCTGAGTTATCGAGATCTTTGAGAGCTTCTTCACCAACATTTGCGATATCACGCGTGATTTCTTCTTTTCCAAGCTTTGTATCACGTGCAACGCATTCGAATTCTTCGATATGCACAGAAGTGTAAGTATCTTCTTTTAAGAGTCTTTCAGAAACGAGAATGGAATCTTCGAAGTTGTACCCCATCCAAGGAGTGAAGGCGACAACGATATTTTGACCGAGAGCCAGTTCTCCTAATTCAGTAGAGGGACCATCCGCAATAATATCAGTTTTAGAAACTTTATCACCAACTTTTACAATCGGCTTTTGATTGAAGCATGTGTTTTGATTTGTGCGCTGGTATTTTGTCAGATTGTAAATATCAACATTTGCGCCGAGTTCTCCACCTTTAGCAAAGCGTCGAACAACTACACGAGAAGCATCCACTTCTTCCACTATACCGTCATTTTGTGCGACAACGGAAGTTCCAGAGTCACGAGCTACAAGTCTTTCAACACCCGTTCCAACAAGCGGAGCACGAGATCTTAAAAGAGGAACAGCTTGACGTTGCATGTTTGAACCCATCAAAGCGCGGTTCGCATCGTCATGCTCTAAGAATGGAATGAGCGACGCCGCAATCGAAACAAGCTGTGAAGGAGATACGTCCATCAAAGAAACTTTATCTTTGTCGACAAGTTCATATTCACCATCACGACGAATCGTAACGTTTGCTTGGTTAATCGTGCCAGTTGCCTGTTCACGGTCAGCTTGAGCAATAAAATGACCTTGTTCTTCAAGTGCCGACATATAAGTGATGGCTTGAGAAACATTGCCTTCATCAACTTTACGATAAGGAGTTTCAATAAAGCCGTAATGATTGATTCGAGCATAAGTAGCAAGAGATGCGATCAAACCAATATTGGGTCCTTCCGGAGTTTCAATTGGACAAATACGGCCATAGTGAGTTGGATGCACGTCACGAACTTCAAAACCTGCACGATCACGAGTCAAACCGCCGGGGCCGAGAGCCGATAAACGACGTTTATGAGTGATTTCAGAAAGTGGATTTGTTTGATCCATAAATTGAGAAAGCTGAGAAGAACCGAAAAATTCTTTCACAACAGCGTTAACAGGTTTAGCATTAACAAGATCATGAGGCATCATTGTTTCAACATCCTGCAAGCTCATACGTTCACGAATTGCGCGCTCCATACGAACGAGACCAATACGATATTGATTTTCTAGCAATTCACCAACTGAACGAACACGTCGATTACCTAAATGGTCGATATCATCAACTATTCCTTTGCCATTTCTTAAATCAACAAGAGTTCTAACAGTAGAAAGAATATCTTTTGTTGTGAGCGTTCTAAATGTTGGAGGGCACTCTTCCATTGAGGTTCCGAATTTATGATTAATCTTAATACGACCCACTTCGGAAAGATCATATGTTTCTGGATCAAAAAAGAGTCTTGTAAAAAAGGCAGTTGCAGCTTCCAAAGTTGGAGGCTCACCAGGACGAAGACGCTTATAAATTTCAATTAAAGCTTCGTCTTTATTATTAATTTTATCAACTAACAAAGTGTTGCGAAGAAAAGGACCCACTGTCAAACCATCAAAGAAAATGAGTTTGAATTCAGTGATTCCAGCCGCAATTGCTTTTTTAATAAGAGTCGAAGAAAGTTCAGCATTTGCATCAGCAATAATTTCACCTGTTGATTCATCAATCAACGGACGCGCTAAAACTTTTCCGTCTAAATCTTCAGGCTGAACTTCAATTTCTGATAGATTGATGTCCTTCATTTTTTTAACAATAGCACGAGTGACACGACGACCCGCCTTAACTAGAACTTCTCCTGATTTAGGATCTATCAAGTCAGATGCAGCACGCTGCCCAGCCATTCTTTCAATGTCTAGTTTTCTAAAAAGTTGCTTACCCTTTAGGTAAACTTCGTCCTGATCATAAAAATGTTCCAGCAATTGCTCGGTGTTATAACCAAGAGCTTTTAAGATAATTGTAGCCGGAAATTTTCGACGACGATCAATACGCGCATGAATTAAATCTTTTTGATCAAATTCAAAATCTAACCAAGAGCCACGATAAGGAATCACGCGTGCAGAGTAAATTAATTTACCAGAAGCGTTGTTTTTACCACCATCATCATCAAAGAAAACACCAGGGGATCGGTGAAGCTGGGAGACAACAACACGTTCCGTTCCATTGATGATAAAAGAACCATTCGCCGTCATTAAAGGAATTTCACCCATGTAAACTTCTTGTTCTTTTACATCACGAATGCTTCGAGCTTCAGTTTCTTCATCAACATCAAATACGATCAAACGCATTGTGACTTTAATGGGAGAAGCGAAAGTCATTCCCCGCTGACGACATTCTTCAACATCATACTTAGGCGTTTCAAGTGTATAACTGACGTATTCAAGGCTTGAAGTATTATTGAAATCCGAGATTGGAAAAACAGATTTAAAAACACCGTTCAGACCTGTGTCTGGACGACGATCCGGATCCAAATCTTTTTGCAAAAAAGCTTCGTAAGAACGCTTCTGCAATTCAATCAAATTTGGGATATCAATAACTTGTTTATTTTTAGCGAAAGATTTTCGAACACGAAGATTGGATGCCGTTACCGGTGTCAATTCCATTCTTTCTCCTCTGAGTGAACTACCACAGAAAGATTAGCCTTCTGTGATATTTCGTAGATCTACATATCGCCGAGAGCTAGCGGTGTTTCCAGTTCGGGGAGGAGACACAGACCCACATTTTAAAAAACTTAAACTTACTTTTTTAATTTAATCAAAGTTCGGCAAGCGCCGAGCATACCGACAAAATACAAAAAGGGAAAGGATTTTTGACACCCCTCCCCTTTTCAATTAGTGACAATTTATTACTTAACAGTCACTTTTGCGCCAGCTGCTTCAAGCTGCTTTTTGAATTTTTCAGCGTCTTCTTTAGAAGCGCCTTCTTTAACTGCTTTTCCACCAGCTTCAACTAAGCCCTTTGCTTCAGCAAGACCAAGTCCTGTGATCGCTCGAACTTCTTTGATGACGTTAATCTTATTGGGACCAGCCTCAACAAGGATTACATCAAAAGCTGTTTTTTCTTCGACAGCAGGTCCCGCAGCGGCACCGCCACCAACCATAACTGCAGCGGCAGCAGAAACGCCCCACTTTTCTTCTAATAATTTTACAAGTTCAGCAATTTCTAAAACTGTTTTTTTAGAAAGCTCTTCTACTAATTGGTCATTTGTTAAAGACATAATATCTCCTAATTAAATAAATTTTTGATATAGCAAAAACTACATCATTTTTTAAGCTTGAGGTGCGGCTTCCGCTCCACCTTGCTGTTTTTTAACATACTCGTTTAAGCAACGAGCGAGCTTGCTTCCAGTGGCATTGAGAACACTCAAGAATTGAGCGCGTAACTGGTCTTTGCCAGGTAGTGACGCCAGAAACTTGATTTTGTTTTCGTCCAAAGCGTTACCATCCATCATGCCTGATTTAATCTGAAGAACTTCTACATCCTTTGCAGTATCGGCAAGAGCCTTAGCTGTTGCATTTACTTCACCATAAGAAAATACGATTGCGTTCGTACCTTTCATGCTAGTGGAGAAAGCTTTTTCAGCAGATGGGTGATCTTTGAAAGCGAGCTTAGCAAGAGTGTTACGAACGACTTTCATCTCGGAATCAGTTTGAATCAGTTTTTTGCGAAGTGATGTCACTTGCTCAACTTTCATCCCTTTGAAATCGATGATGAAAGCCCCCTTCGCTTTAGAAAATTTATCTTTAAGCGATTGTACATCTTGCTCTTTTTTAGCACGTGTAATCATAAGAGGACCTCCTTTCGTTAGATTTTGGAGCCCGCAGTTTCAAGACTTCCTTAGAAGAAATCTTTTAACGTTGAAACCCTGAATTTCATCGACTGAGTTTTCGGAGGTAAATCCTCGTCTTATCTCGGTAGGCCCTGACGACTTAAGAAGTCTACGCTTTTTAAAATGCTAACTGTTTAATAATTATTAAATTACGCAGTCTTTATTTTTAAGCTTTGACCTCACCTACTGTCTTTGATCGATGAGTTGTCTTTTTTACCTACACCCATTGCTGAGCGTAGGATAATAAAATTATATTATGCTTCTTCAGCTCCACTTGCCGCAAATGTGTCTACTTTTACGCCAGGCCCCATTGTCGCAGACAATGTTACTGAGCGAAGGTAGATCCCTTTTGAGGTCTGAGGCTTTGCTTTCATGATAGCAGCCATGAGAACATTGAAGTTTTCATGCAACTTCTTGTCGCCCATCGACTTCTTACCAATCCCAGCATGCACGATTCCAGCTTTATCAACACGGAAATCGAGCTTACCTTTTTTTTCGGCTTCAACTGCGGCACCAACATTCATTGTAACAGTTCCAACCTTAGGATTCGGCATAAGACCACGAGGCCCAAGGACCTTTGCAACCTTAGAAACTGTTGCCATCATATCAGGAGTCGCGATTGCTTTATCGAAATCGAGCCAGCCATCTTGAATTTTCTGAACGAGGTCATCAGCACCAACATAGTCAGCACCTGCATTTTTTGCTTCAAGTTCTTTAGGACCTTTTGCAAAAACAACAACACGAACTACTTTTCCAAGACCATGAGGCAGAGCAACTGCTCCACGCACTTGTTGGTCAGATTGCTTTGGATCAACACCTAAACGAAAAGCCGCTTCAACAGTTTCATCAAATTTAGCAGTTGCAGTCTTTACAACAAGAGAGAAAGCTTCTTCTACTTTATATTTCTTAGAGGGCTCAACGAGCTTGCTTGCATTTACAAATTTTTTGCCAGACATCGTTCACTCCTATTCAATCACTTCAAGTCCCATGCTCTTCGCAGTACCTGCGACTTGAGACATAGCGGACTCGACTTTTAAGCAGTTCAAATCAGGCAACTTTAATTGTGCAATTGCTTTGATTTGATCTGGTTTAATTTTTCCAACCTTATCCTTCTGAGGCATCTTTGAACCCGATTCGAGTTTTAAAGATTTTTTGATAAGATTAGATACTGGCGGCGTCTTCGTGATGAAAGTGAATGAACGGTCCTGATAAACAGTGATGATCACAGGGATCACATTATCGCCGTCTTTTTGAGTACGAGCGTTAAACTGTTTACAGAATTCCATAATATTCACCCCATGCTGGCCGAGTGCCGGTCCAACGGGAGGCGCTGGATTAGCCTTCCCTGCCGGGATCTGGAGTTTAATCATTCCAGTGACTTTTTTAGCCATTTTCCCACTCCTTTTGAGCTGAGGGTTTATGAATTCGATAAATTCGAATTTTTTTATAACTCAATTCGAACCATTCGAATTGAGTTTTTTAATTAAATTATAAAAGCCCAATTTCTTGAGCTTTTTAGAATTCAGCTAGTCTTTAACTGAATAATTATGTTTTTTCAACCTGAACAAAATCTAATTCAACAGGAGTTGGCCGACCAAAAATGCTTACAAGCACTTTAACTTTGCCTTTATCTTCATTGATGTCTTCTACTGTTCCGTTAAAATTACTAAAAGGGCCATCAACAACCATAACGCTTTCGCCCACGATAAATTTGACCTTTGAGCGAGGCTTTTCACCCATGCCCGCCATAGCTTGAGTCACACGCAGAACTTCAGCCTCAGGAACTTCTGGAGGCCTTGTTTTACCACCGCCAACAAAGCCCGTTACTTTAGAGGAATTTTTTACTAAATGCCAAGATTGTTCCGTTAACACCATCTGGATGAACATATAACCAGGGAAAAATTTACGTGATTTCTCTTTTTTTTGACCTTTTACAAGCTCAACAACGCTTTCTGCAGGAATTAAAATATCTCCGAAGTATTTTTCCATTTTGTGAGAACGGATTCTTTCTTCGATTGCAGATTTAGCAGTTTGCTCAGAACCCGTTGCCGTGTGGATGATATACCACTTTTTATCCATTGATCCATTTTCCATTCGTAACCTCTATTACTTTGCCATGTTGATCAAAGAGTTAAGACCTACGCCAGAAGCCCAGTCCATAACGGTGATGATCACTGAAGAAATAAGAACCATAACGACAACTGAGATTGTCATCGCAACAGTGTCTTTACGTGAAGGAAAAACAACTTTGCGAACTTCCGCTACGACTTCTTCAGCCCATGAGCGAATTTTAGGACTGAATTGACAAACACCAAATAAGATAAGACCAGCAGCTATTGGAAGTCCGTGTCGGACAAGGTCGTGATCCACGAGCCGAGCCACAACCCCAAAAGCACCAGCAAATGCTTTAAGAAGTAAGTGAATAGTAACACCCAATAGAAGTCCGGCCGCAGCCAAGCTTGCTGTGATGATTTTTGAGTTTGTATTTTCCATAACGCTTTCCTTTCAGTTCATGACCCTAATCCGAAGAGTAAGTGGCAGGGGCGGAGGGATTCGAACCCACGACCTAACGATTTGGAGTCGTTCGCTCTACCGCTGGAGCTACACCCCTGTTAGCAAAAACCATTTTCATAGTTTTTTAAAGAGTTAAGGGGACACCTTACTACGATGTCCCCTTTTAGCTCTTAAGCAGTCAAGAACCTTGATTATTCAACGACTTCAGTTACAACTCCGGCGCCAACAGTACGGCCGCCTTCACGAATCGCGAAACGTAATTCTTTTTCCATAGCGATTGGCGCAATAAGTTCCACAATCATTTCTTCAACGCGATCGCCAGGCATGATCATTTCAGTTCCAGCTTTCAAAGTTACAACACCCGTTACATCAGTTGTTCTGAAGTAAAACTGAGGACGGTAACCGTTGAAGAATGGAGTGTGACGTCCGCCCTCTTCTTTTGTCAGGATATAAGCAGAAGCTTTAAATTTCTTATGTGGCTTTACAGTTCCAGCTTTTGCCAAAACTTGTCCGCGCTCAACATCTTCTTTTTTAGTACCACGCAGTAAACAACCGCAGTTGTCGCCAGCACGGCCTTCATCAAGAAGCTTACGGAACATTTCAATACCCGTTACTGTTGTTTTAACAGTTGGACGAATACCAACGATTTCAATTTCATCATTTACTTTCACGATTCCACGTTCAATACGGCCAGTTACGACAGTACCACGACCAGAGATCGAGAAAACGTCTTCCACTGGCATCAAGAAAGGCTTATCAGTCGCACGAACTGGTTCTGGAATGTAAGCATCACATGCTTCCATCAATTTCATGATCGCTGGACGACCTAATTCAGAAGTATCACCTTCCAAACCAAGCTTTGCGGAACCTTTTACTATCGGGATAACGTCACCAGGAAATTCATATTTAGAAAGAAGTTCACGAACTTCCATTTCAACTAGTTCCAACAAATCTTTATCGTCAACCATGTCACATTTGTTCATGAAAACAACAAGCGCGGGAACACCTACTTGGCGAGCCAAAAGGATGTGTTCACGAGTTTGTGGCATCGGACCGTCAGCGGCAGAAACCACGAGAATCGCGCCGTCCATTTGTGCAGCACCCGTGATCATGTTTTTCACGTAATCGGCGTGTCCCGGACAGTCAACGTGTGCGTAGTGACGCTTATCAGTTTCATACTCAACGTGAGTTGTAGAAATCGTAATACCACGCTCTTTTTCTTCAGGAGACTTGTCGATTTGATCGTAAGACATGGCTTGGGCTTTACCAAGAGTCGCAAGTGTTGTTGTGATCGCAGCAGTTAAAGTTGTTTTGCCGTGATCGACGTGACCAATTGTTCCAATGTTCACGTGAGGTTTGGTACGGTTAAATTTCTCTTTTGACATTTTTCCTCCTGAGAGTGTTGTTTCTTATTTTCTATAACTTTTCTTAAAAGTTGTTTTTAATTTTTAATTCCACTTAAAATTCGTTTTCAATCAATCTACAATCCTTCAAAAAACTAAATCCCACATCTACATACTTTAAGTTTTTCAACTTAGTATATGGAGCCCGTGATCGGAGCCGAACCGACGACCTCACCCTTACCAAGGGTGCGCTCTACCACTGAGCTACACGGGCACGTAGCCCAAATGTTTCCGGTTATGCGACCCAAGCTAACTCAGGTCCTAGCCGAAGCTCAGACGGGCTCAAAAGCCCTGGCAAAACTTGGAGCGGGAGACGGGTCTCGAACCCGCAACCCTCTGCTTGGAAGGCAGATACTCTAGCCAATTGAGCTACTCCCGCTCGATTAATACTAAACTTGTTTCCATTTTTATTTTTTGCGGCGAAGGAGGCCAAAAATTCTTCTCATGCGAAGAAAATGGTGGGCAGAGAAGGATTCGAACCTTCGTAGACCGAAGCCAGCAGATTTACAGTCTGCCCCCTTTAGCCACTCGGGCATCTGCCCCCGACGAACACGCGCAAAAAACAAAATGGAGCTGGTTATGGGACTCGAACCCGCAACCTGCTGATTACAAATCAGCTGCTCTACCAATTGAGCTAAACCAGCCCGACAAACACTCAAGTGTAATCTTTAACATGAATCTGTCTACAAATTTTAAACGCTGATCGCATTTAGTGTTTTGAAAACAAGACTTGTTAAAAACAACAGTTGTGCTTTTGTAACCGGATTTTTTTACGGAAAAAGCCTTCATGAGTCAAAAGGTATTTCACAAGTAAATCAAGGAGCTCAATAATTTAAAGACTTTTCGGCTCATTAAGTACGCTGACCCCAAAGCTGGCGACCAGTTTCTCCTAGTGCCAATGCAGTTGCAACAGAAGCGTTATAACTCGCTTCTGCTGAAACTTGTGGCAGCTTGGCCATCTCATCGCATAGCTTTTCGGAGGTCGATCGAAGACCTTTATCTTCTGCTCCGATCATCCAAATTATTTTCTCTGGAAGTTTAAAATTATACAGAACTTTCGAGGCCTTATGAGATAATCCAAAGACCCAATAACCCTGCTCTTTTAATTTCTCAACTGCCGACTGAAAGTTGGGAACAATTTCGACGGGAACATGCTCAACCCCTCCGCAAGCTACTTTATGAACCGTAGCCGTCAAATGAACTGAACGATCTTGTGGAATAAACAGAGCGTCAACTCCCATCAACCAAGCTGTTCGAAGAATAGCCCCCAAATTGTGAGGATCCTCAATTCCATCTAAAAATAGAATTATGCTTTCTTTTTTTTGATTGAGTGCTTCCCATTTAAGTCGCGGCCGGCCATCAATCACAACTACGGCCCCCTGATGAGCTGGAAATTCTTTTGTGAGTTGTTCTTTAGAGCGAATTTCTGTCAGAATTTTAGATTTCCGACATTGCAATTCCAATTCGCGCAAATCTTCAGAAGATTCAAAACCTTTTTGCAACCAGACACTGCGTACTTGCAAAGCATTCGTTTTTAGAGCTTCCGAAACAGCGTGAGTTCCAACGGCGACCCTGGTGTTTTTAAAATCGATTTTCCGGCCCTCATTTTCAGATGAACTTTGGTTTCGACTTGTTGATTTTGAAAAATGCGGTTTTTTTGACATTGATCCGTTATGAAAGAATCAATTGAAAAGGGCAAGTTTTGAGTCAACATCTCTATTCGGGTTAAAAATAAGATGTAGTTTTAACAATTCATAAGCTTCGTGAGCAAAACTAATTTCTTGCAAATTGCTCGTTCACTTCGTTCTGCCCAGACGACTCTGGGGCGCCGTTTGAAATCCATGAACGAATAACTTGAAGACGAACTTCATCAACCGGCGACAAACCACTTTTCTTAGGTGGCATTAACTTTCTTCCCGCTGATGGCAGCATAACTTGATAAAAAATACTTTCTTCTAAATTGCCCGGAACTACTAATGCAGGCCCCAATTCCGTTGACACTAAATCAGCATAAGTATCAATCAGAACAGCAGACGCAACACCTTCTGGGTTGTGACAAGTTAAACACTTGGCTTTGATAACAGTTTCATAAATCGATAAAAAGTTTTCTTCCGTTACTTTATTGCCAATATTAGGATTATCTATGACCCCTTGAAGCTCCGGGAATTCAATTAAATCGAAAACACGGTAGTCACACGAAATTGAAAAAAGCGATAAAACGACGACTAAAATAATTTTCTTGATCATAATGGCTTCCTTTCACTTCACTCAGTTCAACCCTAAATTTCTAATTTGTAAACAAATCTTGAAATCTTCAGGACTGCTCAAGAACGATCCTGACTTCTCTTATAAAGCTAACATATTTTGTTGCCTATAACATAAATGGAATACAAGATATTCCCATGAAGAATATTAGAAGCCCTCACCCTCTGCTGAACTCAATTGAAATGAGTCCCTTTACTAAAGATCTTGAATACTTTATGGCCTGTGCAGACGAGAAAAATATTCTTAAAGCTTCACACAAACTCGATATTCAGCAATCGGGGCTATCAAAAGTTATTCTACAACTCGAATCCAAATTGGGCCAAAAGCTTTTTTCAAGAAGTTCTCAAGGTGTTCAATTGACAAGTTTTGGACAAAATCTTTATCAATTGTTAAAGCAAACTAAAGCTTTTTGGAGTCATCTTTCATCGCAAAAGATGACTCAAAAGCTCGCGATAGGCGCTCACACTTCTATTGCAAGTAGTTACTTTCCAAAACTTTTACCTGCACTTTTAAAAAAGTATCCAGAATTGATAGTTCAAACTGATTTTGCTTCTTCGCTTGAAATAACAAGAAAAGTGGCTGAACTCAAAATTGATTTAGGATTGGTTATTAATCCCGTTAAAAACGCAGATCTGATTGTCCAAAATCTTTCAACTTCTTGGATTGGACTTTGGAGTCAATCCGAAAAAACAAATTCGAAGACCCTTTATTTTAATCCTGAAATGTTTATGAACCAACGCATGATCAAAAAATTTTCGAACTACAAAAAAATCCCGATTCAGGATTACGAAGTTATTGCTCACATTTTAAAAGAAAGTGATTCTGTTGGACTGCTACCAGACACTGTTGCAGATCGACATCAATTAAATTTAATTGATGAATCTCTTTTAACGGTGAATCTTTGCTTAGTTTGGCATCGTGACCAAACTAAGCTTGAATCAATTCGATTTATTCATAACTTACTTAAAAATTTAAAATAACAAATAAATTCAGAAATTAAAATATCTGCGCTTCTACTTTCCCATTGAAGCCATCACGTAATCGAGAGCCGCTTCTCTGGGACTATTTGCATGAAGAATAGGGCGACCCACAACCAATGCGCTTGCGCCTTTTGATAAAGCTTCTTTGGGATTCATGACTCGCTTTTGATCTTGGTGCTCTTCCAAATCCATTCGTATTCCGGGCACCACTTTGTAAGACTTTTTATAGGCCAACAGATCGAGCTCGTGACCAGAGCAAACAAGACCCGTTAATCCAGCTTCCTCTGCTGCTCCAGCCAATTCAAGAACATGTTCGCTCACTGTTTTTTGCTGAAAATTGAGTGGCAAAGTCTGATCAGACCAACTTGTAAGAATAGTCACAGCTAAAATTTTAAAAGGTCTTTGTTGGTTCAGTTTAGATTCCAAAGAAGCACATTCTTCCAGTGCTTCTTTGCCAGCAAGAGCATGAACCGTTACCAGAGTGGCTCCGGCATCGAAACTCGCTTGAACTGCGGAAAGCATGGTGCTTGGAATATCGAAATGTTTCATATCGACAAACACCGGAGCCAAACGTGCAAGCTTCGTGATCAGCGACTGGCCTTCGCGCATAACAAGTCTTGGCCCCACTTTGATTCCGCCTACAATTTCACCGACTTCTTGTGCCAATTTGAATGCTGCATCTGCATTATTCATATCAAGCGCCAGAATAATGGGGTTCTTAAGGAGTGGGCTCATATTAAAAGTTTTTTGACCACTGCTGAAGCCGAATCAGGCGAAACCTTATGAACGGTTTTTGTTCGACGCTCAACAACTTCGATTTCATTTTGATCTAAGCCTTTTTTCCCAACTACTATTCGCACAGGCATACCCAACAAATCAGCATCTTTAAATTTGACGCCAGGTCTTTCATTTCGGTCATCAATAAAAACATCATAACCACTTGCTTCTAGCTGAGTTTCTATTTCATGAACAATATTTTGAGCTTTTTCGTCTTGAGGGTCTAAAAGACAAATGTGCACTTGAAACGGAGCAATTGCTTTTGGCCAAATAATTCCATCTTGATCGTGATTTTGCTCAATACAAGCCTGCACCGTTCGAGTCACACCAATTCCGTAACAACCCATTTCAAAGTTTTGAGCTTTGCCTTGATGATCCAAAAATGTTGCTTTCATTTTTTCAGAATATTTTTTACCCAAGTAAAAAACGTGTCCCACTTCAATTCCACGATAAGCTTTCAGCTTTCCGCTCGATAACGGATCTTTATCCCCAGCTTTTGCCATTCGCAAATCAGCGACTTTTGTAATTTTATAATCACGCTCATGATTTACGTTTTTGATATGACAATCATCTTCGTTGGCGCCGACAATATAATTTTTCAGACCTTCAACGCCTGTATCCATATAAATTGGAATTTGAAGACCTAAAGGCCCACAGGATCCAGGAGACGCACTTGTGACTTGCTTGATTTCTTCATCACTCAACATCTGCGGCGCGTTTACGAGTCCCAAAATATTTTTAAGCTTCACAGGATTTAATTCATCTGAGCCACGCAATAAAATGGCCACAGGCTTTAACCCTTTGTCTTTTGAATTCGTTTGATCGTTGCTGCTAAAAAAGAGAGTCTTTACTAATTGATTTTCTGGCACACCCGTTGCTTTCGATAAGTCTGAAATTGTTTTAAGACCTGGAGTTGCAAATTTTTCGATCGGCTTCAATGCCTCATTGGAATTATCAGTCTGCAAATCAATCGCAGGACAAACTTCAATATTTGCCGCAAAGTCAGTTGTATCACTAACAAGAAGTGAGTCTTCACCAGCATCTGCTAACAACTGAAACTCATGAGTCTGACTTCCACCTATGTTACCTGCGTCTGCTTGAACAATTCGATACTCAACACCCAGTCGATTAAAAATAGCTTGATAAGCTTCATACATCTGCTGGTAAGTTTTGAGCGCACCAGCTTGGTCTACATCAAAACTATACGCATCTTTCATGCTGAATTCTCGGCCACGCATCAAACCAAATCTTGGACGAATTTCGTCTCTGTACTTGGTCTGAATCTGATAAAGATTTCGCGGCAGATCTTTATAAGATTTAACGTCATTTCTGATATAATCAACAATCGCTTCTTCGTGAGTCGCGCCTAAACAAAACCAATGATTATTCCTATTTTGAAACTTTAAAAGGCCTGCACCCATTTCTTCCCAACGATTTGTTTCTTCCCATAATTCTCGCGGATGAACCATTGGCATTAAAATTTCAACGCCGCCGCGCTTGTTGAGTTCGTCTCTGATGATATTTTCAAATTTACGAATCGACCTTAAGGCGAGTGAACCATAAGTATACATTCCTGGCGCTAGTTTTTTTACAAGGCCTGCACGAATTAAAAGTTTATGGCTTGGAATTTCTGCATCACTTGGAGCTTCTTTTAATGTGTAGATATGCGTTTGAGACCATTTCATCCATTCACCTCAATACCGTAAGCTTTAATTTTACGATGTAAATAACTTCGTTCAAGCCCTATCACTTCAGCCGTGCGTGAAATATTACCACCGTTTTCTTGAATTTTTTTAACCAAGTATTCTCTTTCAAATTCAGCACGAGCTTCGCGGAATGTTTTCATTTCGGCAAATGCCGCCGAACTTCCGTCCAATTGCTGTTGAATAAGACCCGCAAAACGAAGATCATGAACATCTACAAAGTCTCCTGGGGTTAAAATATAAACTCGTTCGATAAAGTTTCTGAGTTCTCTGATATTACCTGGCCAATTATAACTTTTCATAAGAGCAACAGCACCATCAGAAAAAGTTTTGCTGGGCTCACCGGTATCGCGAGATACCATATCCGTGAAATGAGTAATCAGACTAATTAAGTCTTCTATTCGGTCCCGCAGGGGATCTAAATGAAGACAAAAAGTATTTAGTCTTTCGTATAAGTCTTGGCGAAGCTTTCCGTTCTGCAGGAAAACCTCTAAATTTGCAGTAGATGAAACGAGGACTCGCACATCCGACTTAACAACCTCATGTCCACCATACCGATTAAAAGTTCTTTCTTGAAGATAACGAAGTAGCTTAGCTTGCAAGTGAGACGGTAAAGAAGTGAATTCTTTTAAATAAAGAGTCCCACTTTCAACAAGTTCTAATTTTCCTTTGCGATTTTTTTCAACTCCGGGCATAGCCCCTTTTTCGATTCCAAAAATTTCCGCTTCCATCAAGTCTTCAGGAATTGATTCGCAATTAATTTCGGCAAATGTCCGACTTGCACGAGGACTCATATAATGAATATTTTGAGCTGCCAAAGCTTTTCCAGTTCCATCTTCGCCCGTTAGCAGAACCCAACTTTGAGTGGGCGCAAGCTTCGCTATGAGTTGCTTCGTTTGCACAATTTTCTGAGATTCCCCACGAATGGCAATGTTGCTACGAAGCTTGCTCAGTAAAGCAGCTTTTTCTGTTTGAGACTGCCTGTAATTCATCGCATTTTGAATCGTGATAATAATTTTATCAATTGAAAGTGGTTTTTCGATAAAATCATAGGCACCCAGTTTGGTCGCTTTAACAGCTGTTTCGATTGTTCCATGGCCTGAAATCATAACGAATTCGGTTTGTGGAAATTGGTTCCGAACTTCTTTTAAAATTTCAATGCCGTCCCGGTGGCCAGGCATCCAAATATCAAGAAAAACCAGATCTGGCTGAAAGGACTTAATCAAACTTATTCCCTCTTCACCATTCTGAGCCGTTTTCACTTCATGACCTTCATCTTCAAGACTTGCAGAAAGAATGTCTCGAATAGCGGACTCATCATCCACGATTAGTATTTTGTTCATTTTTAGGCCTCCATCCTTCAACAGGTAAAACAGGTAGCTCAATCACCATACGAGTGCCCTGAGGCTCATGGGATAAAGCACGAATATATCCATTGTGATCTTCAATTACTCGTCTGACGATTGAAAGTCCCAAACCTGTTCCACCATCTTTTGTACTGTAGTAAGGTTCAAAAATTCTTTGTCTATCCTGAGATGGAATTCCTATTCCATTATCAGCTACAGTGAGTCGCAAAGTTTTAAGTTGTGTATCATATTCAGTTGTCACATTTATTTTTGGCTCGAGAACTTTAGAACAAGCTGCTACCGCATTATCAACAAGGTTTGTCAAAACTCGTTTAATTTGATCGGGATCAAACTTAAAAACAGGAGTTTCTGCATCGAAATGGGTACTAAAATGAATATGACCGTGAGCATTTGAAAAAAGACTGACGATTTCAACTACGACTTCATTGATATAACCAGGTCCCATTTTAGCTTGAGGCAATCTTGCGAACTGACTAAATTCATTTACAAGATTCTTCATATCATCCACTTGTTTGACAATAATTTGGATACTGTCTTTAAAAGCAGGATCTGTAATTTGACTAGAGAATTTACGGTGTAGCCTTTCCGCGGCCAATTTGATAGGAGTCAGTGGATTTTTTATTTCATGGGCAATACGACGAGCCACTTCGGTCCAGGCAGCCGACCTTTGCGCTGATACAATCGGCGATAAATCATCAAAGACTAAAACTTTTCCAATTTCTTCGCCTTCTTCATCTTTCAGAATAGAAAGGTTCAAAGAAAGAGGAAGAGATTCTCCGTTAATGTTAACAGTCAATTCTTTACGAATAAATTCAAGTTTATATTCTTGCATGTTTTTTAAGAGCTCAGCAAAAAGTCGAAAGTATTCTGAAGTCAAAAGGCCCCGGACAGGACGACCAATATAAGTTTCGGCTTTGATTTGAAGTAGATCTGCAGCATGCTGGTTAACTGTCGTAATGATTCCAGACTTATCAACTGAAATCACTCCGGTTGAAATATGCCCTAATACAACTTCTATATATTTCGAATTTTCTTGCAACTGAGCTGTCGTTTTATCTAAATTTTGGGTCATTTGATTAAAGTTATCGACCAAGTAATTTACTTCCTCACTACCGCTCGTAACTTCAACAGCTGAATAGTCACCACTTGCGACTTTGCGAGTGGCACGGCCTAATTGCACAAGAGGTATGGAAATCTGCTTCGCCAAATAAAACCCAAACCAAACCGCAGCAAATAAAATAACAAGAGTCATCATGAACAAGACAATAATGTAGATTGACTTTAGTGGTGACTCAAGAGGGTTAACGTCCCGAAACTCTTCATAAGCTGCCGACACATCATTCATTCGAGATGTCAGTGACAAAGGAACAAAACTTGAAATCACTGCTGCTGCTGCCGGTTGACTATTCTTAATGGGAACAATGACTCGAACTAAATTGCCATCACCAAACTGCTGAATGGTTGAAGATTCGACTCGATTCACAAGACCTTTTCGAATAAAGTCGGCTTCAGCAATTGGCAAATGATACAAGCTTTCATCAGTTGTCATCGAATAAACACGTTCACCATCAACAGACTTATAAATTTCAATCGCATCTAAAGCATACCGAGTTCTGAGCATTTCAAGAGTTGACGGAAGTGATTTCCAATTTCGAGATGATTGCAGTTGTTTTTCGATTTCATGCGCGAAATGATAATTTTTTTTCTTTGTTGTAAAATAATAAGAGTTTTGAATTTCTAAAGAACTTTTTAAAACCCCTACCATTTTAAGACTAAACCATTTTTCAAAACTGGCATTGATGTAGAAAACTGAAATAACAAACAATAGAATTGTCGGAATCGAACTAAATGCCACAAAAGCCGCAATCAATTTTGACTTGAGACTGCTGCCAAAAACTTTACTTTTTCTTTCCAAGAAAACTTTAACAACATTTCTAAAAATTAAAAAACAAAGTAAAATGAGCAGTATGATATTAACATTCACGAGACCAAAAAAGAAAATACTATGAACAAATGGTAACTGCTGAGAAATTGAAAAAAGACGAATTTCAAACCAAGTTAAAAAAACAACCAAAAAAGAAATCAGAAATATGGCGACAATTTCTCTTTTTCTTTTTCGATGTTCTTGGGGGATATTAACTTCTTCTAGCGTTTCGAAAATATGTTCACTACGAGACTGAAGGGAGACTCGATTTTTGTTTTTAAATTTGCGATCAGCTTTGTTTTTTGGCATTTTTAAATTATCTGATTACTTTCCAATTTTATTGAGATCACGCAGAAGGCCTACCATTTCAAGAGTCGTCAAAGCAGTTTCTTCACCTTTGTGCCCATGATTGCCACCGACTCTGTCAAATGCTTGTTCTTCATTTTCTGTTGTTAAAACTCCAAAACCAATGGGCTTTCCGGTATCGAGCATTAATTGAGTCAGAGCTCTTTCAACACTCATACAAACAACATCGTAATGAGAAGTTTCACCACGAATAATAGAACCTAAAGCGACAACCCCTTCACAGCCCGCATTTTTTATCAAAGCCTGGCAAGCCAATGGGATTTCGATGGCTCCAGGGACTTTCACAGAATAAATTTCTACTTGAGCTTCTTCCAGCATGCGAAGAGCTCCGTCGAGAAGCATTTCAGTCACTTCATGATTAAATCGACTGGTGACAACACCAATTTTAATTTTTTTGTCAGCTTTAGTTTTGAGCTTCTTTTTTGTTTTGATTGCTTTTTTTGCCATTTTGCCCCTCGAGGAAGTTCTCAATCAGATCTTGAATTGTTCCAATTTTCAACTGATGTTTATTTGCAAAACGCACTAAGTCCGGAAGCCGAGCCATGGTGCCATCTTCGTTCATTACTTCACAAATCACTGCGGCGGGATGAAGACCTGCCAATTTCATATAATCTACGCTTGCTTCTGTATGGCCTGGCCTTTCAAGCACTCCGCCAAGACGTGCCCTAAGAGGAAAAATATGCCCGGGACGACTGATGTCAGATGGCCGAGCTTCAGGTTTTGATGCTACTCTAATCGTTAAAGCGCGATCTGCTGCCGATATCCCAGTGGAAATTCCTTTAGAGGCTTCGATACTGACTGTAAAAGCCGTTTTATTGGGAGCTCCGTTTTCATCGAATGGAACCATTAACGGCAATTCAAGTTGGTCTACGATTTGGGGAGCTAGAGCCAAACAAACAAGACCACGCGCGTGAGTGATCATGAAATTTATTTTTTCTGGCGTGACAAGATCTGCCGCCATAATTAAGTCGCCTTCATTTTCACGATTTTCATCATCAACAAGGAGTATCATTTTTCCAGCTTGTAATTCTGAAACCAAATTTTCAACTGTCTCAAAGCTCATGATTTCGCCCTTGAAAATAAGCTTTAGCCATGTAATCAGTTTCCACATTAATCATTTCGCCTACTTTAAAATGACTTAAGTTTGTTCTTTTTATAGTTTCAGGAATTAAACAAACACTTAAAATATTCTGAGCGAATTCATTAACGGTCAAGCTGACCCCCTGCAACGCCACACTTCCCTTTTTCCAAATGTAAGATTTTAAACTCTGACAAACTTTAACATCCAGTATCCACGATTCACCTAAAGCTTCACTTCGAGTGACTTCACCTAAAAATTCAACGTGTCCCGTAACCAGATGTCCATGAATCCGATCGCCAAACCGAAGAGAACGTTCTAAATTCCAAAATTGGCCCAGAAGTTTTTGAGCTTCTGTATTAAGAATCTTAAGAGTTTCATTGGCTAGAGAGAACTGCATTGAAAAGTTGTCAAACTTCTCAATCGTCAAACAAACGCCGTTACAACAAATACTGTCACCCGTTTCAATATCATCAAAGATTGAAGGCCTGGATAAAATGACTTGAACAAGGTTTTCACGCTGTTCAACATTTTGGACTTGGGCTGTGGCTTCAATAATACCTGAAAACATCTCGCTGTGGTTCTATACGGTGCCCTTGTAAAAGGCAATCAAGCTCGATTTTTCCATGAGGAATTCACCACAGCAGAAACCAGACCTTGCGCGACGCGCTAATTCGGCATAAAAAAAGCCCAAAGAAAATCATCCTTGGGCTTTTTTTAGTTTTATTTTTTAACTGGAAACTATTTTTTAGTTTTTGCTGAGACTTTTTTTTCTGCCTCTTTTTCGGCTTGGATTTCCTCGGCCCGCTTGAACAGTTGAACTCTCCAGCCTGGCTTAATTTTTGTGTTATCAACACGCTTAATAATAGCCACTGTTGAAAAATAACGATCAACATGGATAACTTCACCGTAAGCAAACGGATCTTTTACAAAACGAGCAAAACCGTAGTAATCGGATTCGCAAGCCTTGTCTTTCCATAGAGTTTTTTCGTTATAAAAAGCCAACTCATCGCCAACTTTCAAATTGACGTCGGCTCCACCTTTGATCACAACGCCAACATCACCTAATGGATTTGATGAATCCTCTAGAGCTTGCACATCCAAAACTTTTGTTGTCCACGGAATTTTATTCATTTCATTTTTAATGCTATCAACACCTTTTTGAAGAGCACCTTGAGTTAAACCTGAGAGTGGAGAGTTTTTATACCAACTGTAGCCACCGCTAATTTGATTGTAATCAACAGTCACTTTCCCGTCCGAGTCTTTACCTTTTTGAGTGACAAGCGGACTTGCTATCAACCGAGGCTTTCCATTGTATAAATCTTTTGCTGAATCAATTCCATACATCTGAATCATGAGCTGCTTCAGTCTGACACTGAATTGAGCTCCCAAACCAATTCCAGGACTAGTCCCATTTTGATTAAAACCAATTGTATAGCTGTTACCTGAAGTTAATTCGTAAGCTAAAACCTTACCATTCACTTTGACATCAGGAAGATTGATTAAACAGCGAGCTTCATCCGAATAATACAGTTCGGACCCGACAGCTTTTGTACCAAACATTTTTTGATACATACTTTGAGCGCCGGCTAACTCAGGCCCAGTGGTTCCCATCTGAATTCCAGGTCCCGTATAACTTGTCGTAAAACCTTTTGAGTTAAAAAGAACACCATTCAGTTGTTCGCTTGCAACATAACCAAAATCAAAATTTCCAGCTTCACCAAAGTTGATCGCAGGCGATTGAATCATTCCGGCGTCAGCGTACCACTTGAGCTGGCGTGGCCCTTCAGCACTTGCTTGTTTTTCACAACTTTGATTTCCCATAAGCCCTAGACCCAGTCCAATCAGCGTAACGACTTTGATCGAGCCTCTTATCCATTTAGTCTTTGTGGATCGTTTCATAGTTCACCTCTCGACCAGACTGATCGTCAGTCCAGTAAAGAAAGTGTACGGACATAGGTCTAGAATGTAAAAAATAGTGGCAACTGATTAAGACGACTGAAGAAGTTCAGATCCTGTCCCGTATCGAGACAACTTAAGCCTATGAAACCATTCATTTCAGTCGAAATAAGTAGCTTCAAACAAAGTTTTGACTGAACAAAATATAGCCAAAGTCTGCCCGTTTAATCGACAGACTTTTCGCATTTAAGTCTCTTGTGATGAAAAGTCCGACAAAAAAACTAAACAACAAGGCTTACATATTAAAGAGTGATTTTATCACCAGGCTTTAATTCACCCGAAATTAACCTTTTGGAAAGAGGATTCAAAATATCTGTTTGAATGACTCGCTTCAAAGGCCTTGCCCCATAGACTGGATCAAAACCCTTATCCGCTAAACGGTCCAAAGTTTCGTCTTTGAATTCAACTGATACTTTTTTAGCTTTGAGCCTTTCAACAACTGCCGCTAATTGAACTCTGACAATATTGCGAATTTGTTCTTTTCCTAAAGGCTTATACATAACGACTTCATCAATACGATTTAAAAATTCTGGGCGCAAAGTGGATCTGAGCACATCCATCACCGCTTTTTCTTTTTGAGTCTCATTTAAGTTTGAATCAATTAAGTAGTTGGAACCCATGTTTGAAGTCATGATAATGACCGAATTTTTGAAATCAACAGTGCGACCTTGACTGTCTGTGAGTCGGCCTTCATCCAGAACCTGAAGTAAAATATTAAACACTTCTGGATGAGCTTTTTCAACTTCATCTAGTAGCACCACACTATAAGGTTTTCTTCTAACAGCTTCTGTCAGTTGACCACCTTCTTCATATCCCACATATCCCGGAGGCGCCCCCACAAGTCTAGAAACTGAATGTTTTTCCATGTACTCGCTCATATCGATGCGAACAATGGATTGTTCATCGTCAAATAAAAATTCAGCCAAAGCTTTGACTGTTTCTGTTTTACCGACACCCGTTGGTCCCAAAAATAAAAAACTGCCGATTGGTCTATGAGGATCAGAAATCTCGGCGCGAGATCTTCGAACGGCATCCGCAACTAAGGCCAAAGCATGATTTTGACCTACGACTCTTTTTGACATTGTTTCTTCCATTTTGAGAAGCTTTTGCGTTTCGCTTTCAAGCATTTTATTGACAGGTATGCCCGTCCATTTACCAACAACTTCTGCAATTTCTTCAGGACCGACTTCTTCTTTTAAAAGTTTTTTTTCACTTGGTGTCGCCGCGGCACTTCTGGCTTTTTCTTCGTAAGAATAAATTTGTTTTTCAGTTTCGGGAATTGTTCCATATTTCAATTTAGCGGCTTGACCCAAATCACCTGTGCGTTCAGCTCGCTCCATTTCGATTCGAAATTGATCTAGCTGTATTTTCAAAGCTTTTACTTTTTCGAGTCCACCCCGTTCAAATTCCCACTGCTCGCGCAAAGTTTGCAGCTGAGAATTGAATGCTGTAATTTCTTTGTCTACAATTTGAAAACGGTCTTTTGAATTTTCATCTTTTTCTTTTTTAAGAGCTTCTTTTTCAACCCGAAGTTGCATCAGTTTTCTTTCAATTTCATCAATTGCTTCAGGTCTTGATTTTGCTTCGATTGAAAGGCGTGCTGCCGCTTCATCGATTAAATCAATCGCTTTATCTGGTAAAAATCGAGATGTGATATAACGATGAGATAATTTCACGGCAGCCACAAGAGCTGAATCTGTGATCCGAACACCATGATGGAGTTCGTACTTTTCTTTTAATCCACGCAGTATCGTTAACGTTTCATCCGTCGAGGGCTCATCAACAAGAACTGTTTGAAAGCGTCTTTCAAGGGCCGCATCTTTTTCAATGTACTTTCTATATTCATCTAAAGTTGTCGCTCCGATACAGCGCAATTCGCCACGAGCAAGTGCCGGCTTCAAAAGCTGTCCAGCATCCATGGCACCTTCTGCTTTACCCGCGCCGACCAGAGTGTGAATTTCATCAATAAATAAAATGATTTGCCCAGCAGCGGTCGTGACTTCTTTGATTACTGCTTTTAAGCGATCTTCGAATTCGCCGCGGTATTTTGCTCCAGCAATCAGAGCCCCAAGATCAAGGGCCATGAGTTTTTTATTTTGAAGGTTTTCAGGCACATCATTTCGAATAATTCGCAGAGCCAATCCTTCTGCTATAGCGGTTTTTCCAACCCCAGGCTCGCCAATTAAAACCGGATTATTTTTTGTTCTTCTAGACAGAACTTGCATCACTCGGCGGATTTCCTCGTCTCGTCCAACAACAGGGTCTAACTTTCCATCTTGAGCAAGCTCTGTTAAATCGCGAGCATATTTCTTAAGAACTTCCATTTTATTTTCAGGATCATCATCACTGACTTTTTGAGAGCCTCTGATTTCTGATAAAGCTTTTTCAATTTGATCAAGTTTGATATTTGCTTTAACGAAAATTGACTTTAAATCACTGTCATCAATTTTAAGTGCCGACAGAAAAAAATGTTCGGTCGAAATAAAAGAATCCCCTTTCGCACGAGCTTCCTTTTCACTTGCTTTAAACAGCTTTTCTAACCTGGGACCCGCAAAAATTTTAGAGTCCCCAGTCACAGTTGGAAAATGAGAGATTTTTTGCGATAGCAAGTCTGACAGGACTTTGGGTACTAACCCCGACTTTTCAACAAGTCGGGGAACTATACCTTCTTCCTGTATAACTAATTGATAAAGAAGATGCTCGGGTTCGACTTGCGGATGTCGTTTGTCTTCCGCCAAAGCTGCGGCTTTTTGCATGGCTTCTTGGGATTTCCTTGTCATTTTATCTTGATCACCCATATAACAAACCTCTACTTTATAAATTTAAACTTGAGGCTAACGGTTGGATTGTCAATGTCACTTGAAAAAATTAAAACCTCTCGCAAATCACCGAAAAGACTACGATCCTCCATCAAAAAGGACGCCATTCACCCTGCTTTGTATAATCGCCTGAAACTACCTTGGTCTTGCGATGATTGTAGCCATTTTGACCACAAGAATGAAAGCTGCACGCTCGGTTACAACGCTGCTCACCACAGAAAATCTCAACAAAAATTTGAGTACGAAATGAGTGGTCAATTTGCACTTTGTCGCTTTCAAGAAATTGATTAATCCTTTCTTAACCAAGCCTATTGCCCCGCCCAAGCTCATCTTGATTGCTTTTAACTAGACAAAAATCACTGCGTCTAAAGTCAGAACGACATAAGTCCAATTGTGTATTTCCTCTCACAAAACTCGCCCAGCGTCCTGTCAAGAATCCATCCTCAGAAGTCGAACAAGATCTTGTAAGCAAAGATGAAACTTTGAAACATTTATAGGGATCGAGGACGATCCAGAGAATCAAGGTCAGATTCTCTTAATGATAAGAAGGAGGGCTTTCAAGGATGAGATAAAAATTATGAAGCGGATTCGAACAAAGATAGTTCGAAATATAGTTTTAATAATAGGCCAAGAATTTATATCGGCTCGGATGCCGCCCAAAAGTGGGAACTTAAACATGGAAGGATTTTTATATGAAGAAAACAAATTAGTTAATTTTTAACGGAGGATAGTTAAATGGGAATGAGAGTATCAACAAACGTATCGGCACTGAATGCACAAAGAAATTTGATCGGTAGCCAACGTGTTATGAGTAAATCAATGGCGCAATTAGCATCAGGCAGCAGAATCAATATTTCTGCAGATGACGCTGCGGGATTAGCGATCTCTGAGAATTTAAAGGCTCAGATTCGTTCTTCTGCTCAAGCTCAACGAAATGCGAACGATGGTATTTCAATGGTTCAAACTGCTGAAGGTGGATTGAACGAAATTGGCAATATCGTAACTCGTCTTCGTGAATTGGGTATCCAAGCCGCTTCTGACACTGTCGGTGAAACAGAGCGCGGATTTCTGGATAAAGAAGTTCAGCAATTAAAGGAAGAGATTCAACGTATCGCTTCAGTTACTACTTGGGGAACAACGAAATTATTAGATGGCACATCTCCTGATTTCGATTACCAAGTGGGTATTTTCAACAATGATTTTCAAGATCGAATTCAATTCAAGTCTTCCGAAAACATAGCGACTTTGGATCATTTAGGTCTTGATAGTTTGGATTATACTTCTAAAGAAGGAGCTCAAACAGCTTTGGAAAGTTTAGATATGGCCCAAACTTCAATCAATGGAACACGCTCTTCATTGGGTGCGCTTCAAAACCGATTGACTTCAACTGTTGATAACTTGGGTGTCGCTCAAGAGAACTTGTCAGCTGCTAATTCACGAATTCGTGATACAGATGTTGCGATGGCTTCTTCTGAAATGACTCGAAATAACATCCTTTTACAGGCTGGGACTTCGACTCTGGCTCAAGCAAATCAAGTAAATCAATTAGCTCTTAAGCTGATCGGTTAATTGTAATCTAACAAATTGAAAAGTCGAAAGGTGCAATGCCTTTCGACTTTTTTCTTTTAAAAAAATTTATGAAATATATTTTAGTTATTCTTTTTTTTATAAATGCAGGATGTGATGGATTCAACCAATCCAACCTTAATTCTTTTGATTCTGCACAAAATGGCTTATCTTCAAATGTTAATTATCAGCTTTCCATTCAGTCAGGTCCTTATGAAGGCCGACTCGTTGTCGATCAAATTCGAAATTCTTCTATTAAAGTTTTAATTCCAGTGGGAATAAATAGTTTTGTACCCACTGGAGATTTTAGTTCTGCACAGTGGTCTCTTTATGGGAATACATCACAAGACGAAAATGGATTTAAAACAATTGAAGTAAACGTTCCAACAAACCTTATTGCGCAAGGCGTTAGTACGCCGTCTTTAACCACTTTACCCAATGGTGATGCCCTCGACTTTTTACCTTCTGGCGAAGCTCAGCATATTGAGTTTCCTATGGGATCTTCCGGAAACGCTCGATTGCATCTTTATTTGAGTTCTCCTTATCTCTTAGGTGTGTTTATACAAACATCTTTTGATCTAGCGACATCAAACAAATATCCAGTGATTCCTGTTAACGGATTAGTGCCTATGGGTTTTTTCTCGACTCACCCCCACAGACCCCCTCTCAATGGCGGGTCTCTTGTTTTCATTTCCTTGCCTCGATAAAGCTTTGTCGCTAGGCTCGACTATGAATTCAATAAAGGCTTAAGGAGAACACCATGGCGAAAAAGAAAAAAGCACCTAAAAAAACCACAAAAAAGTTAGTTAAGAAAACCGTCAAGAAGGCAGTCAAAAAAGCCGCTCCTAAAAAAGCTGCAAAGAAAGCTGCATCGAAAAAGAAAGCGGCTCCTAAAAAAGTGACCGCAAAAAAAGCGGTGATAAAAAAAATAAAAAAAGCAGTGGCTCCTAAAAAAGCAAAAACTTCTGCTCAACCAAAAGAGAAAAAAGCAAAAGTGCCTGCTGCAATGCCTATTTTGGCTGAAATCGCGAACGAGTTCGATGATGAATCTGAAGTCGATTCTTTGACTGGATTAGACGACGAATTGACTCCAGAAGAAGATGAAGAATGGGGCGAGCCCGAAAATAGTGAAGAAGATAATTTTGAAGATCTTGAAGATGAAGACACTGTTGAAGCCGAAAAAGGCAAAGCAGAAACTTCGGACGACGAAGATGACGGCGAAGAAGAAGGCTACTTCTAATTTTTTCTAAACTCATATTTGAGAATTAAAAAAAGAGCACTGTTAACAGTGCTCTTTTTTTTAAAGTGGAAGTGATTCCGAATTTGATGTTGAACCTGTGTCAATCGGTTGATCTTTAATTTCGGGATTTGAACTACCCTCGATTTTAATTTCAACAGGAGTCGGAATTTTTCTTCCAGAAGCTGTTGAAGCAGGTTGCTCTTGAGGCGCCGTTTTTACTTCAGACTCTGCTGGAGCTTTAACTTCTGGTTGCCTAGTCGAAGGTATCTGATAATCGGGCTCATAACGGGGCTCTGGTTGTTCGTTGACCCGTGGCTGGGGCTTGGTGACTCTACGGCCGCTTAAGTCCAAATCACAAGATACAACATTAGAGTAAACATCATAACCTTTTCGGCTATTATTAATTACACAAGATACGAATTGAGGAATTTTATTTCGGTATTCTTTATTTGCAAATCCGCAGTACTGAATAGCGTGCTCACTGTGAAACTGAGCTCGCTCAACTAAGTCTATTAAGCAGTTTTGCATGATAGCAGAAGAATCCCAATCACAAATTTGTCTAGCACGGTCATCGTTCATGCGCGCTCCCATCTGGAGCTTTGACGGACAAGATCTCAAATTGATGTAACGAGAATCTTCTGCTTGAAGAGGAATTCGAACATTAACTTGAGAACACTTGATAGCTGCATCGAGCACGTGAATATTGGAGTTTTTCGCCCGGTGGGCCATGCACTGTAAAAAATCAGGTCTGTCGTTTTGTCGACAAACTGTTGCGGCTTCAGGCTGACTTGCTAAAAAATGATACTTCAAAGAGTTCACACAAACGTTATATTGAGAATTTTGAGCATGTGCAGAAGAAAATGTGACCCAAGTTAAGAAAACATAAACTAGATTTTTCAACATTTTAATATCCTCCTGCCATATACTTTTTTATCTTTATAGAACAAAAGCAGGTGAATAAAAAGATTCGCCTGCTTTTTAAAATTCTACTTCGTAGGACGAGTGTGTACCGCATACTTATCAAATTCACCGTACTCATGTAATTTATTGTACAGAGTTTTAATCGTAATTCCCAAGTTCTGCGCAGCTTGAGTCTTGTTTCCACCAAAAAAATCCAGAGCTTTTAAAATATATCTTTTTTCAAGTTCATAAAGAGGCAACTGTGGATCGTAATCGATAAATTTATCATTTTTTTCAGGACTTCGAATATGATCAGGTAGGTCACCCACCATAATTTCATGACCTTCAGAAAGAATTTGTAAACGTTCACAAACATTCTGAAGCTCGCGAATGTTTCCAGGCCAGTCGTACTTAAGCATAGCTTGCATCGCTTCATCAGAAACATGACGCCCACGATTTAAATAAGCATGTTGTGACTGATTCAAGAAATGACTGATCAAGACAGCGATATCTTCTTTACGTCTTCTCAGCGGAGGAGTTGTCACAACAATCGTGTTAATGCGGTAATAAAGATCTTCACGGAATTGACCTTTCGTCACTTCTTGCTCGAGATCTCTATTCGTTGCCGAAATTAATCGAATATCCACTTGAATGGGTTCTTTTCCACCGACTCTATAAATTTCACCTTCTTGAATGAATCGTAAAATTTTAGCTTGAATACCAGGAGTCAGCTCGCCAATTTCATCTAAAAATAAAGTTCCACCATTAGCGACTTCAGCAAGTCCCATTTTTTTATTGTAAGCACCAGTGAAAGAACCTTTTTCGTGACCAAATAGTTCGGACTCCAAGAGAGTTTCTCGGAGAGCGCCGCAATTGATCGCAACGAAAGGTTTGGACTTTCGGTTTGAACGATCATGCATAGCTCGAGCAATAAGTTCTTTACCCGTTCCTGATTCTCCCATCACCAAAACATTGGCCTGAGAAGGTGCCACTCGATCAATCATCTTCATCAATTGGTTCATAACGTCCGACTGATAAATAATGGATCGTACTTCTGGTTTCACAACAGGGGGGTTTTGAGTTCCCCATTGTAGTTGCTGCCCACTGTTTGAAGTGGGAAGAATAGTGGTCGAGGAATTAGAATTCTCGTTCATACGTGCCGCCTTTCGAATTAAGATCACAACATGAGGCAGTGTAGGGGCGATCCAATTAAGGCCTTTAAAGCCCCCGTTAGATCTCGGTGAGGTCTGATAACGTTCCGCATTCTCACTTTGATACACCGCGTTTACGCATTGCAATATAACTAAGGTCCTGAACTATTTGCAAGACAAAAATTCAGGGACATGAAAATAAGTAAATGAGGTTAAACTTGATTATATGGACCGATTGCATATCTAAGTATTTAAAATACATGGATAATATTAAATCTTCATCTCCCCATACATTACGCTCATATAAAAGTGATTTATTGTTCATATTGCAAATTTTTCCAAACAGTATGCCTGAAAATGATTTAATTTCGCATATCAGAAGCCTTCAAACTTCTTGGTCTCACTTATCTGCCGCTACGCGAAATAAAAAAGCTGCTACTCTTAAAAGCTTCTTTAATTGGCTCTATGAAACAGGAGAAATTACGAAAGAAATCTCGCCTCTCATAAACTGCCCCCATGTTCCACAAAAAATCCCCCATTTTATTTCCTCTGATGAAGCAATGAGTGTCTTGAAGTCCTACCCGACGGAAATGACATTGGGTGAGCTACAAGATAAAGCTCTTTTTTGCCTACTTTATGGCTCAGGCCTTCGAGTCAGCGAAGCTTGTGCTCTCAGTTGGAAAAATGTTGATATTAAAAGAAGACAACTTTTGGTCACGCGCAAAGGTCAGAAAGAACAATGGGTGCCCATGCCTCAACTAAGCGCCGAAGTGTTAGAAAAATTAAAAAATTTCGAGTCCGGTGAGTTTATATTTGGCAAAAAAAGCCTGAATAGTCGAACCGCCTATGAAATTATCAAAAAAAGAGGGCTTACAGCTAAGCTTTTAAAGCCACTTCACCCACATGCATTGAGACACAGCTTCGCCACACATCTCTTAACCAGCGGCGCTGACTTGAGATCTCTTCAAGAGCTTTTAGGTCACCACTCACTAGCTGCAACTCAAAAGTACACTCATATCACAACTCATGAATTAGCTAGAATGATTGAATCGCACCATCCTCTTGGTGAAATTAAGAAACCTAAAGTTTCAAGATCTTAAAATGAAGCATTTTTGATATAATGAAGAACAGATTTTTCTAAAGATAACAATTTCCCAGAACAATTTGGCTCAAGCGCGCTTAAAGCTGAAAATGAATCCGTATCTTGAAGATTCATTTTCAGAAAAGGCTTCATCCAATCTTCGATTTCAAGAACGCCTTGCTGAAGAAGAAATTTTAAATAAAATTGGATTTTAAGAAGACTCAAGCTAGCTGGGTTTGAAATAGGTTCTAATCTTTTTAAAAGATGCCCTAATAAATTATACATTGTAGATGAACCAGAATCTCCTTCCAATGAAACTTGAGAAACACAATTCAAAGCCGTTAATGCAAAATCTAATTTATCATAATCATTTCTAATTAAATCAAACCCTTGAAGGAGTTGAGCTTCTTTAATCGTATGCAGATCAGTCTTATTCGATAGCAAATAAGTTAATTTAACATGATGAGTGGGCTCAAGAACCCCCCCCCCGAACCGGCGCTTTGACCGCAAAGCTCCTCGTGCCATAAATGACATTTTTTCACCGCTTTGAGATAAAGCGTGAATAATGAGGTCAGCTTCACTGTATTTGATTTTTTTTAAAATTAAAAAATGACCTTCAGATTCTAGCCCCATTGGGATTCTGCCCTCAATTCGGAAAGAGTCTGCTTCAATTTTGAAACAAAATCATCCCGCTGGGCGATATGAATTGAAAAAACTAAAAGTCCCCTTAACTGCTCTGGACTTGGATTTGGAGTCCACCAGTTCTTAAATAACTTAATTGAATCCCAGCGGCACAAATGGGTCGTCTGCGCCTGATCTTCAGTGAGTTTTCCTATTTTCATACCCAGTCGATTTAAAACTAAATCCCCTGCTAAATCTGGAAGACATAAAATAACACGGTCATAGCGACGGGAATCAGCTTTTGAAAACCAACAAAATTCTTTGAATTCTTCTTCAATTTTATGAACTAAAATCTGATTTTCTTGAGCTACTTCGAAGTTTATAACCTCATCAGATTTCCATAAACCATAAGGCGCCACTTTTTCCGGGGCCCGAAATCGCGCACCGCAAACTGCCAAAGCTCGAGCATCAGAACCAGAATGAGCAGGCCCAATCCATATTGTAAATGGTGATATTTCGTCTTTAGAAGGCGGTAATGAGAAATGTGAAACTCTGATCAAATAGATTTTTTTTTCAGCTAAAGCGTTTTCAAATTGAGTCATGTTCGTTTTTTGAGCCGTCACAGCATGATCTTCGAAAAATAAAACAAAAAGCGTATTTGCAGGTAATGCTTGGACCCATGCTGGAACATCAGATGCCATTTGCTCCAAAACTTTCCAATCAACACCTTGAGACTGAAAACCTTCGCGTAAAAAAAATGGCAATGAAGCATCAAATAAAGGCGACATTCCTTTCATCCAAGTAAAAGCTTTTTTATGTGATAAAAAAGATGCGAGCTGAGTTGTTACTTCATCGACTGCTAAGTAAAGGTTCTGATAACACTTTACTGGATTTTCAACTTTGTATCCCGCTTTTAATCGGTAAGCTTCATTTAATCGATCCCAATTTTCAGATGCTTGCAGAGGTATCAACATAAAAAAATGCTAGCATCCCCTTTTCTGTTAGGCCAGAACTAACAATTGATCTATTTTTCGTGTCAAACTTCTAAACTATTGTCTTGTGACTGGTACTTTAAACGTCACTGAATCAATATTAACCAATCCTAAACATCTGAAATTCGTTAAATTTCTCAATTTGATACAGTCAAGAAGCTTGCAGCATTAATTCGTAATGCTTCATGCTTTTTTGATTCTCGTTTTTTTCTGCTGCCCCGTTTGGTCACAAGACCAAGTCGTTAATCAATTTTCACGATCAAAAAACAAATCACGCACATCTTGCCCTGCTAGTAAAAACTATCTGCAAAATGATCTTAATTTCATGAGTTATCCTGATCTAACCCAACCCGATCCCTTTAACAAAAGCCGTACTTTAACCGCAACTTTGCTTCAAATTGGCCCACCTTCAAAACCATTGATTAATGCCAAATGCGTAGCAAACGCACTGGATCTTGTGACGGCGGGTTCTGCTAAAAAAAATCAAGAAGCATTCAGAAGTAATCGTTTTTTTCGTTGCAACACTTTTAACGAACCACTCGATCATCAAGATGAACCCTGCAGAAGCGTCGAGTATAAATCTTTAATTCATACTTCATTTGAATTAACAACCCAATGCTTGAAAGAATTTGTTACGGGCAGCCGAGATGTTTCTTTGCAAAACACTTGGGTAGAAGGCTACTTTAAAATGCTCTCTAAAGAATCTGGATTACATGTTAATGTTGCTTCCCGAATTGGGGCTATAGGAGTTGGCCAATTAAGAGCTAAATACATCATTGATTTTGAGAATCGAACTTTACCCAGACTTAGAGCATTTCTGAACAGACCTGAGACTACTGAAGTCTGTAAACGAATTGGGAAAGAGCTTTTGACAAATGAAAAAATCAGCAGACTTTATAAAATGACAACATCAACTTATTCAGAATCTAAAGACAATTCATCCACATCAGTTGTCAGAATTTGTGAAAATATCGACATTAATCAAGATCAGCCGCTACTGAATTTAATTATTAGTTTTTCAAATCTAAAGCTTTACAAAGAAAGCATACTAGATGGAATCTTTAATGACAGTCGATATAACAGTGCTTTCAAAGAACTTACACCGACTGAATTAATCGATTTGCAAATCAAAATGGTTTCATGGTCGTATAACTTAGGCCCGACGCGACTGAAAAATCATATTTTTAATATTCTTGATACAAAATACTCTGGCAAAACAATTACAAAAATCAGAGATTTTATTGTTGATGCCGAATTTGAAGGTAAAAAAAACTATCTGTTTGCAATAGAAGATCGATATAAACTTGTACTCTCTGGACAAAAAAGTTGCCGAACAGACCTTAAGTAAAGGAATTAAAAATTTCCCGAATACAGCTTCTGTCAAAAGCTTAAGCAGTTGAAATCAATTCCCTTTCTTCTAAGGTCTTAATAACTAGGCATATTTTTTGTAAAGTCATATCCTGTGGAACGTATGAATTTATTCTTTACCTTTATCATCTTAACGTTGAGTAACCTCAGCTTTGCTGGGAACTCGTGTTCATCACACTTCGATACGGTAAAGACAGATTTTTTAATTAGTGATGCAGTGAAATTAAAAGAACCCACTTTATTTTACAAAATTTATATCAAATCTGACAATCGATTTATTCAAAATAAAGTGTCAAAAGAAGACTTAGTCGATCTGTTTCAGATGTTCGGACAGACACAGTTTTTTAATGTCAGTGAAAAATTAACCCTTGAAAAAGGATCTCTTTTCTTAGGCAGAAAAATAGATGAATGGCTTACAGCACAAGCCGAATATATTTATGACAAACCCAATCAAGCTTTACACTTATCGCGCATTACAATTGTAAATTCTAAAAATGGGCAAGAACAAATTTTAACTAAAGAACCCCTCGATTACACAGGAACTCAACTTGTAAAAAACGAATTTAATGTTGTTTTTGAAAAAGGAAGTCCTACTGCAAAAATCGTTTCACCAAATGATATAAAAGTCGATGACCCATCAAATGAATCTTCTCGAGTTGGCGCTCAGATTTTTTCGCTTAACAATGAAAATATAAGATCTACAGACGTCTTATTTCCGATAGCTGTTTCTGGTGAATCATTCAATAAAATAAAAAAATGGGCTTCTATTATTCCTTACTTAGATCATTCTGAAATTAGCATTGCTGGTTCTATCAAAAATCAAAATTGGGCCCTTATGAAAGGGCAGTATCGTCGATTTGCTGAATTCGCTAAAGACCGTTTTTTTAAGCAAGCTTTTGGATTAATCATTATTTATGCGATTATTGATGGAATGAATAGTTTTAGCGGGGATGTCGCAAAATACATGGTCGATGTTGTACAGGAACAAAAAGCAACTTTATCGGTTAAAGTAAAAGAAACTCGAGTTGATGGGACTGTGACAAATTCTGAACAAAAATTTAAAATCATTTTTCCTGAAAAAGCTGAAACTTCAAATAAAGCTGCCTCTGGAGTTATCAAATGAAAATAATCTTATCTTTAGTCTTAAGTTTTGTTTCATTTTCTGCTTGGTCGCAATTTGATGCTTCAACTTCTCGCGGAACTGTTATGCGTCAATTTAGTACCCCCAATAATAAACAAGAAATTTGCGTAATTCCCCAGCACTCGGCTCTTGGTCTCTATAGTAAAAAAGATTTCGATGATGAAAAAGAACTTTGCTCTTTTGATTTTCATGGTCTAACTGAAGACCGAGAAGTAAAACAAATGGCGTTGTGTCCAAAACTTAATAGTACAAATCCAGGTGTTTTGATAATGGAAATACCCGAAAACTGGAGTAGAAATAAATTCGAAGCCGAAAAATGCTTGATTGATAATGAACTTCAAAAGACAGAAGCAAAATTCAAGCAAACTGTCACCTGTTCTTATACTCCTTCAATTCTCGCCTACTATCATTTTTCAAGATATTTAGGCGGCGCAGGAAGAGTTCCAGTATCTGTCTTAAGAACAATGTCTCGAGATAGGCATTATAAAGTTACGCAACAAGGATTAATTGGTACTCGTAAAATTGGTGGAGCTATTCATAAAGGGTGGAATATTCTTAAAGAATCCCACGAGAATTCTATACCTCAGGCTCTTTTGCATGACATCTCAGGCGATTTTCTTTTTGGCGCCCTTCAATCTAATATTAAAAATGAAGGAAAATATTACGAAATCATTGGCGGTGGTGAGTATGAGCAAAGATATAATAACTTTTTAAAAAAAGATTTCTACAAGCAACTTCAATCATCTCAAGATATTCTTGAAATTATCGGTTCAAATCAGTTTGAAAAAGTCGCACAACCTATCTCCATGCTCAAAGATGCGACGGATATGATACTACTTGATACACTTTTGACTCAGCAAGATCGAATGTATAATCAACATTTCAAATGGTCTTGGATTTGGCTTGAAAGTGGAAAAATTAAAACTAAACGTGTTGAAGCTAAAATGAATACGAAAGGAATTGTTACTTTTTCGAATGAAAAAGAAAAAGCAGAACTAGCACAGTTTCAATCTAAAAATGCCGTTATGATCAAAGAATTAATTATGAAAGATAACGACTGCGGAGTTCGCGCTCGGTTTTACAGAAACAGAATGAAGGAAGTAAAAGCGCTTGATGGAATACGTCACATGAGTGGGAAGACTTATACAGCTTTTTTGAAGTTGGCTCAGAGCTTAAAAAATCCAGATATGATCGCTTATCTTAAAAATGAAACACTCATGTCTGATGCCGATTTAAAATTGATAATTCAAAATGTTTCTGAAGTTGAAACTACTTTGCGCTCAAAATGTCGCAGCGGAATCTTGAAACTAGACCTTGATCTAGAAACTTATTTTTCTTCAAGTCCTGAAATTTTTCAGTGTGATATCTAACTTAAGTTTAGAATTTTCTACCAAACAAGATCTTAACTCGGGCTAAGCCACTTTCGACATCTAAAATAAAAGAATGAGAAAATATATTCTTTTATTAAACTGTCTTATCTTCATTTCTTGCGCTGAAAAAAAACTGGCTGACTTGCCTTCATCTATTTCGGGTTCTGTTGATCAGCTTCCCCCGCCAACAGACATGCCTGACAGCGGATTAACTTCCGATGATAAAAACTTAGAAAAGCTATCCCGTGATGTTGCTTTCTATAAAAGTCGGTACCAGATGCCTGATGTTTACAAAAAAATAACAAATGATCGTGGAAATGACTTTGAAGATCTTTACGGTACTCGAAATATGCGTGAAGTCTTAGCTGGTGTTTACTACCGAGGTGGTGGAAATAATAAGTATCATAAAAAAAATCCCAGAAGTAATACGAATCCTTTACCCGCGGATGGCCTGATAAACTTATGTCAAGACGGATTTGTCACGAGCCTTTACTTTTACGAAACAAATTATAAGTCGGCAAAACCAGTCAATCCTTGCTTTCTACGGAATTCAGGTGACGCCAACACACTTAACTATCAACAACTAACAGCTTTCTCGATTCAAGATTTTAGACCTTTTCTGCAATTGATTCACGACCGCATCAAAGGGAAATTAACAGGTCCTATCTATGGTCATTGTTGGAATGGATGGCATGCCTCGGGTCTGATGGCGTCTGTCGCTTTAAAACAGTTTTGTGACTTTACTGATGAAGAAGCAGATTTTTACTGGGTTAATAATACTGATGGGAATTCGAAGGGCTATGAAAGCGTTAGAAAAAAAGTACGAGCTTATAAAATGATCGCCGGTCTTGAAATCACAGAACAAGAAAAAGCTCTTATTTGTCCGCGTTCAAAATAAAATTAATCTTTCAATTTTTTTTCTGCTCAAGACTAAAGCTTGAGCAGCGAATATTTTTGTTTAAATTCCAGATTTATGACGTTCAGCTTCGTCAACAACAGACACAACTCCGCCCTTAAGCTGAGGACGATAAGCTAAGTGATTAATGTCGTATATAAATTTGCTTCCATTTGCACCTGGAGTTTGCCATTCAGGTCCCATACGAATGGCGTCGACCGGACAAGCTTCTTCACAAAAGCCACAAAAAACACATCTTAAAATATCAATCTCGTAAGCGATCGGATATTTTTCTACAGTTGGATCGTTATGTTCAGCAGCTAAAATATTGATACATTCTGCCGGACAATTCGTAGCGCAAAGCATACAAGCTGTACAACGAATGCTGCCATCTTTTTTAACTGTTAAAACGTGGTTCCCTTTGAATCGTGCAGAGTATTCATACTTTTCCTCTGGATAATTCAATGTGATCATTTTCTTCTGATTAAAAAGGTTTGTGATAAGGTGCTTAAACGTGATCCCAAGACCACCCAAAATACCAGTCAAATACCATTTTGATTTTTCAGGACTGTTTGAGACAACACTCATAAAGACCCTCGCTTGTAGACAAATTCATTTTTTTTACGATGTTCCAATGTCACTTGATCTGGCCTGCGACTAGCATCGATAAAAGTATCGACAGCTTCCATTTTTATGATTGGAATATTTTGGCCTGACACAAGATAAGAAGCTTCCGCTAAGGTTAACGCCTCACTGACGATCGTTGTTGCTTTCTTAAATTTTTGCTCTAACCCTTGATTGTTAATGAAGCTTCCTTCTTTTTCTAAGTAAGACTTCATAGGAACTAACCAAACATTATTCGTTAGCTTTTCAAAATCTTCAGACTTACATGCTGTTGTCCAAATTATATTTTGTACTGAACCTAGGCTTTGAATTTTTTCTTTCATGTCTTCGTATACAGCCATATTTTCTGGACCAGCTACAAATACAGTCTGAATTGCACCCGACTTAATTCCACTTATTAAATCATTCCAATCAGTTTTGATACCACTGGCATTCATTGCCAACTCGACACCTTTTGTATTTGGGTTGCGATCACCGCGAAGTAGAAGACCATCGAACTCATTCCACTTTTCAGCCTGATTCTGCCAATGAAATACATTTTTTGTTGGCAAGTTTTTAAGTAAAATTTGGTATTCGTGAGTTGAGTACTGACCCGTCAAAATAATCGCCAACTTTTCACCAGCAGACTTAATAACTTGATAAGCTTCTTTCGCTAGTGCTCCAGCGTCCATGTCCGTCCATGTCGACTGACCTTTTTGCTTCATGCGACCTTTTAAAAGTCTGTGCTCACGGTTAACAAATTTATAAATGCCACGACCTTCATCGCACATCCAATGACCATTTACTTTTTCATTGTAAACAGGCTTAACGCGAAAAGCGCCTTCTTTGTTGTAATAGACTTTAACATTACAACCCGTTGAACAGCCTGTACAAAGCGTTTCAGAATCCTTCAGATACCAAACTCGTTGGCGAAATCTAAAATCTTTTGATGTCAAAGCACCTACTGGACAAATATCAACTGTGTTCAAAGAATAATTATTATCAAGGGGCTTGCCATCAAAAGTACCGACTTCGGTTCTATCACCACGATTAAAAAGTCCCAATTCGTTTGTTTTAGAAACTTCATCTGTAAATCGAACGCAACGAGAGCATAAAATACAACGTTCCGAATCCAGCACAACTGTTGGTCCTAAATCTACAACTTTATGTTTCTTAACTTTGGGCTCGGCCATTTCAGAACTGTATTTTCCGAATTGCATATACTGATCTTGAAGTCCACATTCTCCCGCTTGATCGCAAACAGGGCAATCTAGCGGATGATTAATCAAATGGAAATCTAATACCCACTTGACTCCGTCTTTGATTTTTTCAGCCTGATTCGTGACTTTCATTCCTTCGGTCACAACAGTATTACAAGCGATCTGTGGTCGAGGATTACCTTCAATATCAACGATACACAACCGACAAACTCCGGCAACGCTGAGTCCAGGATGATAACAATAATGAGCTATTCCCTCATTGAGCTTATAAAAAGCTTCCATGATGGTTGCGCCTTCTTTAACTTCAACCTCGTGTCCATTAATGGTGCATTTGGGCATAGTTTGTTCCTTTAACTTTAGAACGTCCTTCACGAACAAAGAACTCAAATTCATCTCTAAATTTTGATACAAAACTTAATACAGGCAAAGCGGCTGCATCTGAAAGAGCACAAATTGTGCGGCCTTTCATATTGTCAGCTACTTTTAATAAAAGATCGATATCTTGCAATCGCCCACGGCCTTCTAAGATTGAATGAACAATCTTATTCAACCAACCTGTTCCTTCACGACAAGGCGTGCACTGACCACAAGATTCATGATGATAAAAGTGAGTTAAAACACCCAACATGTCCACCATACACTGAGAGTCATCGATCACAATAATAGCGCCAGAACCCAGCATGGTACCCATGCTAGCTAAACATTCGTAATCAAGAGTCGCACGATCCACTTCTTCAGCATTCAATACGGGAGCCGATGATCCACCTGGAATAACAGCTTTTAATTTACGGCCAGGCTTCATCCCGCCGCCCAAATTAAAAATCATGTCTTTTAAGCTATAACCAAGTGGAACTTCATAGTTTCCAGGCTTTACAATATTTCCACTCAAAGAAAAAAGTTTTGAACCTGCTGACTTTTCTGTTCCGTATTTTCTAAACCCTTGAGCGCCATCACGAATAATATATTTAACAGCGGCTAAAGTTTCGACGTTATTCACAATTGTGGGTTTTTTTAAATATCCTTGAATTGCAGGAAATGGGGGTTTTAATTTGGGCTGACCTTTCAAACCCTCTAGAGAAGAAATCATTCCGGTTTCTTCTCCACAGATATAAGCGCCAGCTCCGGCGTAAACATCCATTTCATGATCAAAACCAGATCCTAAAATATTTTTTCCCAGCAACCCGGCCGCATAAGCTTCTTTGATTGCTTTCACGACGCAAGCAATTGGGTAATCGTATTCACCACGAATATAAATATAAGATTTTTTAGCGCCTATTGCGTAGGCTGAAATAATCATTCCTTCAATCAACTGGTGAGGAGCTCTTTCCATCATCATGCGATCTTTAAAAGTTCCGGGTTCACCCTCGTCTGCATTACAAAGTAAGTAACGAGGTTCCCCATTTTTAGGTAAAAAGCCCCACTTCACACCCGTCGCGAAACCAGCACCACCTCGGCCTCTGAGCCCTGACTTTTTAACTTCTTCCGTAATTTCTTCAGGCTTCATTTTGAAAGCGCGTTCAAGTTGAACGTAACCGCCGTTCTTTTTATAGCCCTCAAGACCTTGGAATTCATTTAAATGATAAAATTCTGTTAAGTATTTTACTTCACTCATTTCATGCCTCTTAAAATATTCATCGCAGATTCGTTTGTGAGGTTTTCGTAGTACTTGTCATTCACTTGCATCATTGGAGCTGTTCCACAAGAGCCTAAGCATTCAACACGACTAACCGTGAACCGTCCATCTTCCGTGAGGTCCCCTAATTTAACTTTTAATTCTTTACAAATATGGTTTGCAAGTTCACGCCCACCTTCAAGAGCACACGAAATATTCGTACAAACTTGAACATGATATTGACCAACAGGCTGTTGATTAAACATCGTATAAAATTGAAAAACTTCACTGATTTTACTTTCTGGGATCTCCATCACTCTTGAGAGATGGTGAATCACATCATTTGAAATCCAACCCTTATTTTCTTTTTGGGCTATATAAAGACTGGGAATAATGGCGGAATCTTTAGCTTCATACCTTGCCAGTTCTTTTTTGACTGCGCTCAATCCTTCAGAAGACAACTGAAACATCTTGTATTTCCTTTACCGATCCAACTCGCCAGCAATAACATTCATGCTGGCTACTGTTGCAATTGCATCCGCGAGCATAGCACCGCGAACGACATGTGGATAAGACTGATAGATAGCAAAACAAGGCGGTCTAACTTTCAAGCGGTAAGGGTTCGCTGAACCATCACTGATTAAATAGAATCCAAGTTCGCCGTTGGGAGCTTCAGTCGCATCATAAGTTTCTCCCATTTGGGGTCTAAGACCTTTAATCACAAGCATAAAATGGTTCATCAGACCTTCGATATTACCGTAAACATCTTTCTTTTCAGGCAGCGCAATGCCCCGATCACGTACAGAAAAATCACCGCCCGGAATTTTTTTACAAACTTGTTCGATAATTCGAATACTTTGTTTCATTTCTTCAATGCGAACTAAATAACGATCGTAAACGTCACCGTTTGTTCCAACCGGTACGTCAAAATCCAAACCATCATAACCATAATAAGGAGCCGCTTTACGTAAATCAAGATTCACACCACTGGCCCGCAATAAAGGTCCCGTGTAACCCCAATCAATCGCTTCATTGGCCTTAACGGGGCAAACGCCTTGAGTTCGCTTAATAAAAATTTTGTTATCTAGTAAAAGTTTGGTAATTTCATCGACACCTGCACGCATTTCCTTACAGAAACCTAGAACTTCATCAAACCAACCTTCAGGCGCATCTTGAGCCATTCCACCAATCCGAGTCATACTCACTGTCAAACGGGCGCCACAAAGTTTTTCAAATAAATTATAAACTTTTTCTCTGTAAGTGAAGAGATGGAAGAAACCTGTTAAAGCACCTAAGTCTAAACCACCTGTGCCAACAGAAATAATATGGTCAATGATTCGAGAAAGCTCCATCAAAACAACACGCATCGCTTGCGCGCGCGGTGGAATTTCAATATTCAAAAGTTTTTCAACAGTTTTGCAATAGCCCACATTATTTGAAGGCGCCGAACAATAATTCAAACGATCTGTGTAAGGAATGACTTGATTGTAAGGATGTGTTTCTGCCATTTTTTCAAAGCAACGATGCAAAAAACCAATTTCACAATTGGCCCGAACAATTGTTTCACCATCTAATTCAACCATCACTCGAAGCGTGCCGTGCATAGCAGGATGGGACGGGCCAATGTTAAGTGGAATTAAATTTTCATTTAAAACATCACCACGCTGATTTTCTTCATGATCGAAATGAATCGGCAAAACATCGTTACAAGATTGTTGGCGGTCTGCTTCATAATCTTTTCTGAGGGGGTGGCCCACAAACTGATGATGAGTTAAAAGTTTGCGTAAATTCGGATGACCTTGAAAAGGAATCCCAAACATGTCGTAAGCTTCGCGCTCGAACCAATCGGCGCCACGCCAAATGCGGATCACAGAATCAACAGGCTCACCTTCAGAAACTTGAACTTTAATTCGAAGCCTTGAAGAATCATGGCTTGAAAACAAATGATATACCACATCAAATCTTTTGGCTCTTTGTGGATAGTCGACTCCGCAGATATCCATGAGGAAATCAAACCGACCTGATTGGCGTAAAAAAGTAAGGACCGGAACTAAATCAGTTTTATTTATTTCCATCACGTCATCACCAACAACGTGGGCCATCTTAAATTTTGAAATATCAAATTGAGTTGCTAAATGTTTTTTGAGATCTTCAAGCTTTGTCATAAGGATTTTTCCAGTTGTCTCTCCACGGGCGTGGTTGGTTAGTCGCAATCATTTTTTGTAAAAGCATAATGCCGTCTAAAACTGCTTCAGGAGTCGGAGGACAACCTGGAACATAAACATCAACAGGAATCACTTTGTCACACCCTTGAAGCACGTGATAAGCGCGGTAAAAACCACCGCTTGAAGCACAGGCACCCATTGATAAAACATATTTTGGTTCCAACATTTGTTCATAAATACGAACTAGAATCGGAGCCATTTTTTCAGTAATCGTTCCAGCGACTAAAAGCAAATCCGCCTGTCGAGGGGAAAACCGAACAACTTCCGCACCAAAACGGGCCAAATCGTATTTAGGTCCCATGACACTCATGAGTTCAATACCGCAACACGCAGTTCCGTAGGGAAGCGGCCACAGAGCATTTTTTCTACCCCAAGCGGCTAAAGCTTCAAGCTTAGTTGTAAAAGCAAAACTTCGTGACATATCGTCAGCTGTTTGACTGCCGACTCCTTGCACGTGAGTCGGAGTGTTTACCGAGCCCGTCATCTGATTTTGACCAGACAGTTGTTGTGACACTGTTAGCCTCCATATTTTATTGATTGGATTCGGATCCGCGAACAAAAAACAAATCGCAGTTCAGTTCCATTTATTTTATTTCAAAATACATTCTCAATAGACTTCCCATTAACTAACTCGATTTTAAGCCAAAGCCAACAGCATTAAGTAGCTTAGACTATTCAACTTTTTCTTCTCAACGCGCTCGCTCACAGAATCTGAAAACATTGGACTTGGTTCCTTTTTGGTACCTATGCTTGACTACGACCTATGGAGGGGCCTTTTTATGAACGCAATCAATCGAAAACATGTTCTCTTCGGTTATCTTTTGCTCGTGGGAGTTGTTGCCACATTGCTTTTGACAGAGCTTGCACAAGCAAGAAGCATTTCTCAAAAAGAAAACTCAGATATGCTGATAAAAGTGGCATCAAAGTCAACTCAAGGTTTTTTAAGCACCCTGAGTCTGGGAACTCAAAATCAAGCTCAAGTCCTAGGAGGAGGCTGGATTCGACTTTCCAAAATGAATTCTCAGTTGGCTCAAATTTTATCACAAAATCCCGACATCGAATATATTCAACCAAACTATAAGCTAACCAACATGGAAAATTATAGCCTTAAAGACCCTCTTCGCATAAAAGCTTTGGAGCTTTATGCACGAAGTAATCCTGATTTCTCGAAGCTCGGACTTCGTCCTGACAACCCCACGATCCCTGCAACTCCAAACTCTCAGAAAGGAACTGATCCTTTATTTCAAAACCAATGGGGCATGCTTGATATCGGCGTTTTACAAGCTTGGAAAGTGACAACCGGCAGTCCCGAAATGATTGTAGCTGTTATCGATACCGGCGTTGACTACACTCACGAAGACTTACTTCCAAATATGTGGAGAAATACAAAAGAGATTCCTGACAACGGCCTTGATGATGATCAAAATGGATATGTAGATGATATTGTGGGATGGGATTTTGTTTCAAAGGATAATAAACCCTATGATCTTGCAACTGATAACCCACTAGACCTTTTAAAAGGTGATGCTAATCCTGGGCACGGCACCCATTGTGCGGGCAACGTAGCTGCAAAACTGAATAATAAATTAGGAATCGCAGGCGTCGCACCCAACGTTAAAATCATGGGACTTCGATTTATCAGCGAAAAGGGCTCCGGCACGACAGCCGATGCAATTTTAGCAATTCGCTATGCTGTTGATAATGGGGCTCAAATTTTATCAAACTCTTGGGGCGGCGAGGGTCAAGACGATGGCTCTCCAGAAAATTTAGCGCTTAAAGAAGCGATCCAATATTCAGTTGATAAAGGAACTCTATTTGTTGTAGCGGCAGGAAACGGTCGTAGCGGTCGTGGTTATAACAACGATACAGATGCCAACCCTATTTACCCAGCATCGTATAGTTTTGATAATATCATCACAGTCGCGGCTCTTGATAGTAGCGACAGGTTAGCTTCCTTTTCAAATTTTGGAGCCACAAAAGTTCATATTGGAGCCCCCGGAGTTAAAGTTTATTCCACTACGCCTGCGAATGGATACTCTGATACTATCATCGACAAGTTAGGCTTCAAAGCCACTTGGGACGGAACTTCAATGGCAGCACCACATGTTGCAGGCGCTGCGGCCCTTTATTGGTCTGCTCACCCGCAAGCAAGTTACAAAGAAGTCAGAGCCGCATTGCTTCGATCTGTTAAAAAAATCACTTCATTAAATGGAAAAGTTTCTAGCGAAGGCAAGCTTGACGTAAAAGAATTGATGAAATAGTTCCACTTTTGAGGCATGGTCATTCACTTCATGCCTCAACTTCTAAAATCCCCTTTTCTTTATTATGTGAGCCAGAATAAAAGACCTTTTATTCTAGGCATCACTCTGCTTTTTATTACAAATTTTCTAGATTCGATCTGGCCTTTGTTTTTAAAAAAAGGAATTGATTTAATTGAAGCCAAAGCTCCTATGAATGAACTCACCCGAGTCTGCGTTTTATTTGCTGTTGTTATGATTTCACTTTCCATTTTTCGCTACGGCTGGCGACGCAACTGGGGCGAATTCCACTCGACAGCAAGCGAAAGTCTCAGAAAAACACTGTTCGACCATATTATTTATATGGGAACACGATTTTTTCATAAAAATCCGCCTGGCGAACTGATGAGCTTGATGACAAATGATGTTCAGTCTTTTCGGCAGGGAATTGGCCCTGGCTTTCTGATTTTAGCAGACGGTCTGATTTATTCAGTCATTGTCTTGCCGATTATGTTTTCACTGAATTCGGCCTGGGCCTGGAAATCTCTTATTCTATTGCCATTAGTTCCATTTTTAATTTGGTATGTGATGAGAAAAATTCAAAACAACTACAAGATACAACAAGATATCTACGGCGAACTCACACGCTTTACTGAAGAACAAATAAGTGGCATCCGAGTTGTGAAAAGCTTTGGACTCGAAAAAATAAGACTGAAATTGTATGAAACTGTTTCTAAAAAATTAGAAAAACAAAGCTTTAAAACTTCTGTTATAGATGCTGTCTTTATGCCGATTATGGAACTGTCAGCTACTTTTGGCGGAGTCATCCTATTATTTGTTGCCTACGATGACGTCTTAGCGGGAACAGCAACTGTTGGAACTTTTATAGCTTTTCATCGATACATTATGAAAATGGTTTGGCCGATGACGGCTCTTGGATTGGGTATTTCAAATTGGCAAAAAGGCAAAGCCAGCTTTCAGCGAATTCAGAGCGTTCTCGAAGAACAAACTGATACTCCTGATTCTGGAAAAGTTATTTTAAAAGAATTCCATTCTATGGAAATCCAAAACCTCTGCTTTCGGTATCCTGGACAAATTCAATGGGCCTTACAAAATATCAATTTTAAAATCAAAAAAGGCGAGAAGCTTGCAATTCTGGGCTCTATTGGCTCTGGCAAATCCACTTTGATAAATCTCATTTTACGCCTTTACCCAATTGAACAAGGGCAAATTTTAATCAATCACAGACCTCATACTGAATACACATTAGATTCTCTCAGAAAAATCATTCAACTTGTTCCACAAGAGCCGTTTCTTTTTGGGCGCTCTGTTTCAGAAAATGTTTTGATGGGTCATACAATTTTAGAAAACTCTCAAGACGATAACGAAAAACTGGATCGAAGACTTTGGAGCGAGCTTACAAAATTTCAAATCGCTGAAGAAATTAAAAAACTACCAGAAAAAGAAAAATCTTTAATCGGTGAAAAAGGGATCAATTTATCTGGTGGTCAAAAGCAACGCCTGACTTTAGCAAGAGCTTATTCGACAAGTCCCTCCGTAATAATTTTAGATGATGTGCTTTCAGCAGTTGATACTGAAACCGAAAAGAAAATGACCGAGGGTCTATATTCATCTCAAGAAATGACCTATTTGATAGTTGCCCATCGACTTTCGTCAGTTCAAAATACCGACAAAGTTTTAGTTCTTAAAAATGGTGAAATGGAATACTCAGGGACTTGGGATTTAGCTTATAAAAACAGCCCGACACTTAAAGCAATTTTTGATATTCAGCACGAAGGACCAAAACGATGAAGCTTGATCAAGAAAATCCAGATCATCAAAAGCCGTCCATTTCCTATAAAGATCTTTTTATCTTCATGAAACCTTATTTGGCTCAACATTGGATTATTGTCGCTTTACTTGTTTTTTTAGTTATGAGCCTAGCCGCTCTATCCCGTGCAATCCCCTTTCTGATCGGACAAGTAGCAGAAAGGGGATTTCAGCAGCGTGACGCTGCTTTTTTAAGTCTCGCTGCTTTTATTTATTTAGGTATTGAATTAACAAAAACTATTTTTCAATTCAGTCAATTCAGTCTTTTTAGCCTCTTAGGAAATCGAATTATCCACGAAGTTCGAGTCGATCTTTTGAAGCATACTCAAAAGCTTCCTTTAGAGTTCTATAATCAAAACTCGACAGGAAGAATTTTGACTCGACTCACGAATGATCCCAACACTTTATCAGAACTTTTTACTGATGGGATTGTTGCTGCTTTTGTTCAATCTATGATTCTTATTTCGATCTTGATTTCGATGCTTATCATTTCACCAAAACTGACATTCTTGTCGTTGGCTTTAGCTCCCTTTTTTACTTATCTTGCTTACTTTATAACTGAAAAAATTAAAGTTATTCTTACTGATCAAAAGAAAAAACTAGCGGAAATTAATGGGTTTTTATCAGAAAGCTTTAATGGGATGAAAGTGATTCAACTGATGAATCAACAAAAAAATTCTCGGAAACAGCTGCGTGATTTATCCCAAGACTACTGGAAGCTCAGTATGAAATCAGTCAAAACTTATGCTTTGATGGTTCCTTCGATGAATTTACTTAACGCTTCTGTGGTGATTAGCTCTTTATTTTTAGCCGGCTCCGCTGCCCTTAAAGGAGAAATCGCCCTTGCTGCACTGATTGCTTTTGTTTTAAACTCACAAGACATTATCCACCCTCTTCGTGATATTCTTGAAAAATATCAACAGTTTCAAAACTCACTCACGAGCGCCGATCGTATGAAAGCTCTTTTTTCTCAAAAAGAAGAGGAATTTAATGAATTGGAAGAATCTCAGAAAAAATTTAAAGGACATATCAATTTTAAAAATGTTTTTTTTAAGTATCGTTCTGATTTACCTTTCGTCTTAAAAGATATAAATCTTGAAATTAAACCTGGATCAAGTCTTGCGCTAGCGGGCAGAACAGGATCAGGAAAAACAACTTTTATTTCTCTACTCCTTCGCTTCTATGATTTAACAAAAGGTGATATTTTAGTTGATGGGGAATCTATAAGCCAAGTTTCAAAACTGGATCTTAGAAAAAGATTTGCTTTGATTCAACAGGACCCTTTCCTTTTTAAAGGTACTTTAGAAGACAACATCAGATTGGGAGATGAATCACTCTCACATGAAAAACTTCAAAAAGCCCTGGTATCCGTAGGCTTTGATCAATACTTAGCGCGAACAGGTCGTAGCCTTCAATTTGATGTTGCAGAAAAAGGAACAAATCTATCGCTTGGCGAAAGACAACTGATTGCCTTTTTAAGAGTCTTGGCCCGAGATCCAGATCTTGTGATTTTAGATGAGGCAACAGCCAATATTGATAGCGAAACTGAGTTATTGATACAAAAGGCAACTCAAGAAATTATGAACCAAAAAACTTGCCTTATCATCGCCCACCGCCTGAGCACAATAGAAAATTGTGACAACATGATTGTCTTATCAAACGGCGAGATTTTGAAGCAGGGTTCACCTCGAGAACTTTTACAACAGTCGACAGTCAAAAAAGAAATTGAAGCTGCCCTTATCAAGGAATTAAAAACCTAGCTTGCATTTGCCGGAGTATAATCGACTCTAACGGGAACATCTGCAGACGGTATTGCTTTTCCATAAAATCGAATCACCTTGAGCGCAGGAATATAATCCCAGCCATTAGTTGTTGAGCGTGGTATTATGATCCCATTCATTAAAACGCGAACTGTTTCCAAATTTGGAACGGACGCTAATGGGTAGTCCGTAATAATTTCTAAAACTCGAGCTTGCAAACTAGCTACGGCATCTTTTAAAGAAGCATTACAAATCGAAAAGCTTTTACCGCCAGAAGTTTCCACGAGATCTAAATATCGACTACCAATTGGTGACATTCCCAATCCATTCCGACAACTTGTATCTTTAACACCAATGAAATTCACGAGCCACCCCCCGACATTGGGGCGAAATGGTTTTTTTAATTGATCCATTCGATTTTTAATCGACTGCAAAACACTTGCAGAGCTTCCATCCGTCTGATCTTCTTCGTCACTTAAAACATTCACTAACAAAAGAGATTCTTCACGGTGAAAACCCTGGCCTGCAGATGAAATATAGCTATCTGACAGAAGATTCTGCAAACTGAGTATTCCCTGCTCTTTATCTGAACCCGACTCACCAGAGACAAGCCTAGATTGAAGCTGACCAGCCAGACCAGGCGTCCCCTGCGACAGAACTTGAGGTGACCCGATATATTGACCGCCACCAAATCCATTCCCGACAGATGTGGTTGTCACGACCATTCTGTAATCCATTTTAAGTTCATTTAATTTTGCGACCATTCCACTGACTTCATTTGCTAATTTGACTTGATGTTGCCGCATCGATGACGAGTCATCTACAACCCAAACAATATCAACTTTGTTGTTATAGTTTATGGTTGAACCGAATTCTTCATTTTGTGCTCCGATTCCAAAATCAGTACCATTCGAACAACCGACAGTGCTTGCCACCGTCGCTATAACCATTAAAAAAGTTCCAACACTTTTTGTCTTCAAGCGGCCGCCTTTTTCTTATTTGTATAAGAATAAATTTTTTCTTTCACATTCTGGGAAATACTTGTGAATTTCACACCGTACTTCATTGGTTTGGGTAACAATTCAGCTTCTTGAGAATTCAAAAATTTACTGACGACAGCTGCAACTGCATTAAATGCAGGAACATCCATCGAAGGATGAAAGTGCAACAACAACGTTTGCCCTGGCTGCAAAGCTGAACTGGGAATATAGAGCCCGGCCCCGCCTGCACTAATTTGATAAGATTTTCCACGAAAAACAGTTTTATTATCATGAACTATCAGCGTTCCATCAAAATATGCTCGAGGATAACGACGACGGTTAAAAACTTCTTTGATGTGGCGGTCACCCATCGACATAAGTTGTTGAATTTTTGATGACGAAAACTCTTCAAAATTCTTCACCGGCTGCCAGTCATTTATTTTTGATAATGAAATTAAATCGTGCTCCTGCAAAGTTCTTTCCTGAAGCATTTGTATAACTTCTAAATAGGAAAATGGACCAAAGTGTTTACTGTCTTTTTGTACAGACCATTTCTTTTCATGAAATGGATGGACTGCCGTCGGATTCATATTTTCTTCACGAGCCCAACCTTGAGTGTACTTTTCTGCAAAAAGATGGTGCTCTAAAAGCAACATCCAATCTTCGCGTGACTCATCATAAATATAATCATTCCATGCATGCTCACAACTTTGGAGTTTTTCAAGAATTTCATTGACAGTAAAAGGACCGACTTGCGATCCCTGACGCGAAATAAAAAATCTCTTGAGCATAACGTCAACTCCTTGAATAACTTCACATACAGTGACTTATCGGAATCAAAACTGGACCACTCAATTGTTTGATAAAGTGTCAAAAAAACTGACAATTAAATTAAAACATTATGATTTTTTATTGATTATTCATATTTGGCTATATCAATTAATCGACTGCGATTCGATCAAATAAAAATTTCCATTCAAGAAATTTGAGCTCTAAATTCGCTCTTGCTTCGACATGTGAAACTTCAGCCGTTTCAGCTTGGTTAATCAAATCAATTAAAACGTTGATGTCGATTCGACCTTGATTGTAGTTTCGACTTAATTCCTGGACTGCCTGCCTGAGCGCTTGCAGCTGACTTTCTTGAGATTTTAAGTTATCTTCGAGGGAAAAAATTTCTTCAGATAAAAGCTGAACTTGGCTTTCAAGTTTTTTCTTTTCAAGATCCGTTGCTAAATTTTGAGCCAATGCTAATGCTCGTGCCGCTTTGACTTGAGCTTGCCTTGCTCCGCTACCGAATGTGTGGCTCCATTTTAATCCCACGTAAAGACTAGGTCTTCGACCTTGAAGCCACTCTTTTTCAGCCTGAGAAGCAGAACTATCTACTCCTGTTGCACCTAATTGTCCAACCAAAGCGAGTTGGGAAAGATTTAAACTTTCTACACTTTTCGAATTCAAGTTAGATTTTTCAAGTCTGAGTTCAGTCAGACGATGACTTCTGGTCTGAAGCAGTTCTCTATTTTCTGTCTCAAAATGACTTCGAAAATGGGGACTATTTAAAGACCATTTTAAATCACTATCAACTAATTCTGGTAAATAAAGCTTCAATTCAAGAAGAGCTTTTCGATAGTTAATTTCATTCAGTCGAGCTTGTTGCTGGCGAGCAAAAAATTGAGCTTTAACTTGAGCAAACTCCCCAGGAGCTGCGTACCGGTTTTTATTTTTTTTATCAACGCTTTTAACTAAAACTTCATATCGCTTTAAAATATCTTCAGATTCTTTATAACGACGTTCTAAAGTTGCCACTTTCCAAAAAAGCTGGGCACCTTCCAAAATCACAGCTTCTAATGATTCTTTTTTTTCCAATTCTTGGATTTCAGATTCTTTTTTTGCAGCACCTAACTGATTTCGAATCCCGAAACCAAAAGCATTTTGCCAAAGATTTTGCTCAAGAGTTAGCAAATAAGAATTCGATTGAAACTTTTGAGGGTCAGCAAAAGCCGGAGAGCGAGTTTTTATCGCTTCTGTTGTGGATGCCAATGAAATATCAGTTCCTGTCAAAAAAGATTTTGAAAGACTGATAGAGTTTATCTGTTTTTCTTCTAGAGAAAGAGTTTGAGTTGTTATTCTAACTGAATTTTCAGTGCGGTCCCGAAGTGCACCCGATTCGATTGTAGCATTCCAATCAAGACTCTGAACAGAGAGTAAATAATTGAGATTCGTTACTGCGTATTGATATCGAACACGTTGGACTTGTGGAGATTTTTTAAGTGATAGTTCAACAAAATTTTCCCAGGATGCAGCGTTCACCGCATGCCCCATCCCCATCGAAACAAGAAAAATTAAAACAATAAAAGGCATGGGCCGAGAATCATCTAAACAAACTTTTAAAGCAACTATGAATGTCACAATTGACGCTCAACAAAAAATTCTTGAAGTCGTTGTGATCATCCCTCTTTATTTGGCAAACTCTTCTTATGAATATTATCAAAACTTCTATCACTCGCCCCGTTTTCGCTTGGATTTTAATGTCTGCACTCATTATTTTTGGCGGGATCAGTTTTTTACGCTTGGGAATAAGCCAAATGCCGGATGTCGATTTCCCTATTATTTCAATTAGCCTTTCTTACGAAGGTGCCTCACCCGAAATTGTAGAATCAGATTTGATCGATCCTTTTGAGGAAAGACTCTTATCACTCGAAGGCTTAAAAGAATTAAAGTCAACCGCAAGACAGGGTTCCGCGAATATTCAAATCGAATTTGATATTAATCGAAACGTTGATGTCGCTTTACAAGAAGTTCAGGCGGCTATTTCTCAAATCAGGCTCCCCACTGGGGTCTTAGACAACCCGATCGTTCGCAAACAAAATCCTGAAGAAGAACCCTTGATGTTTATTGGAATTATAGCCGACAAACCCATTCGCGAAATTTCAAATTATGCGAACGATTTTATAATCGATCAACTTCAAACAGTTGAAGGGGCTGGTGATGTTTCAATCGCAGGCTTTAGTAACCGAAACCTCAGAGTCTGGATTGATCAAAATAAACTGAAAAGCGCAGATCTCACAATTACAGATATTTTAGATTCTATTCAACAGCAACACGTTGAAAGATCTGCCGGCTTTATCACCAATAAAGAAATCGAATTGAACGCTCGTCAATACGGAGAAGCACAAAATATCGAAGAATTCGCGAATTTACCTATTCTTCGCCGTGGCGGAAGTATCATCTATAACCAAAAATATAAGCTCAAAGATTTCGCACGAATAGAAGATGGTCTCAGTGATATTCGCCGTGTTGCTCGCATTGATGGTCAGAACGCCATTTCTGTTGCGATTCGTAAACAACGCGGATCAAATGAAGTCAGTCTTGGTCAAGCCATGAGACAAAAAGTAAAAGAACTTCAAAGTCGTTTACCCAACGGCTACAATATGAAAATCATTGTTGATTATACGAAGTCCACAGAAGCCACTGTTAAATCCACACAAATGAAATTGCTTTATGCTGGGCTTGTCACAATTCTTATCGTCTTTATTTTTCTTGGTAGCTTTGCTTCTGCTTTCAACGTGTTTCTTTCAATTCCGACTTCTATTATCGGAACATTTTTTATTATGTATTTTGCCGGATTCACAATGAATCTTTTTACGCTTTTAGCATTGGCTCTTGTTATTTCAATCGTCGTTGACGATGCGATTATGGTTTTGGAAAATATTATTCGACACTATCGTATGAAGAAAAGTCCCACTCAAGCGGCCTACGATGGCACACAGGAAGTTCTTGGTGCGGCCGTGGCTTCAACTTTAGCAGTTGTTGCTGTTTTTGCACCGGTCATTTTCATGGAAGGAATTATTGGAAAATTTTTTCTTCAGTTTGGAATTGTCATGTCCGCAGCCGTACTTCTGTCACTTGTTGAATCCATGACAATTACTCCGATGAGGGCATCGCAGTTTCTCAAATTCAGTGCAAAACCGAATCGCTACGAAGAATGGCTGGATCATCAGTTTGAAAGTCTCAGTCATGCTTACAAACGTTCATTAGTTCACGTTTTCAAGCATCGTTGGATTTCACTTTCAATTGGAATCTTGATATTTTTAGTTTCTTTGTCCTTATTTAAATTCGTCAAACGAGAATTTGTTCCGCCCCAAGATCAAAATTTTGTTGTGATGACGATGCAAGCAAGCCTCGATTCAGCGCTTGATTCCACTGTGGATAAAGCTCTTGAAGTTGAAAAAGTTCTAAAAACCATACCGGAAATTGAAGGTTACTTCCTGAATGTAGGGTCAGGAGGCCCGTCAAGTGGTTCAAATCAAGCCTTTATTCCAATCACGCTTGTTGATAGCCAAAAACGCAAATTAAATCACTTGCAGGTCATGGAAAAAATTAGAAAAGAAGTCTCGACGATCCAAGGAGCTAAGTTTCAACTTCGCGACGTTTCTACACGAAACTTAAGCTCTGGTAGAACATTTCCAGTTGCTTTTAACTTACGTGGACCCGACTACACTGTCTTAAGTGAAAAGGCCGCAGAGATTTCTAAGCGCTTGGAAGATGCTAAATTGGGACAAGATTTAGATACCGATTATAAAAAGGGAATACGTGAAATACGAATTTACCCCAGACGAGAATGGCTTGCGATGAATGGCGTATCAATGGAATCAGTGACGCGTACAATTAACACAGCTGTTGCAGGATCTCGCGAAGGACAGTTCACTCAAGATGGCAGACGATACGATATTCGCGTTAAACTAGAGCAAGGAACGATCCAAACAAAAGAAGATATTAAAAAAATATTTGTTCGAAATATTACAGGGAATTTAATATCACTTGCAAATCTAGTTGATGTTGAAGAAATGCCAGTCATCCAATCGATTACTCGAATCAATCGACAAAGAAGTATCTCGGTTTTTGGCGGCATTGCTCCGGGTCAATCTCAAGGAAAAGTTTTAGGAGAAGCAAAAAAAATTGCAGATGAAGTCTTACCGCCAGGTTATACATTTAATCTTGAAGGCTCCTCAGCTGGATTTGATGAAACCTTTAAAAGTATTTATTTTGCTCTTATTTTAGGCGTACTCGTGGCTTATATGATTTTAGCTGTTCAATATAATAGTTTTTTGCACCCTATCGCTGTTCTAATGGCCCTGCCTTTTGGTTTATCTGGCGCGCTTCTAGCCCTCTGGATGACTGGGCAGTCACTCAATCTTTTTAGTCTTATTGGTGTTATTGTATTAATGGGTATTGCGAAAAAGAATTCGATTATGCTTGTTGAATTTACAAATCAAGTCCGCGAAAAAATACCCAGCGCTCGAGATGCGCTAATTGAAGCCTGCCCTGTTCGCCTGCGTCCTATTCTTATGACATCATTTGCTACAATTTTAGCATCACTTCCACTGCTTCTTAAAACTGGGATCGGCAAAGAAACAAGTTCAGCATTAGCACTTACAGTCTTAGGTGGAACTTTTGTTTCTACGATTTTTACTTTGTATGTGATTCCGTTGATATACGAAGTTTTAAGTCCTCTTGAAAGATCAAAGAAAATTGAGCTCGATATTTAGGATTAAGAGTTGGGTACCTACTTAATTGCAGCTAGCCATTCCGGAGTGGGATCAATCAGTTTACGAGTAACCAAATCAAACATTCCATAAGTGACTTTCGCTTCAACTGAAACGAGACCATCTTCTTTATAAATTTTTTGATTAATAACTCCGATTTTGCCCTTCATGGGATCAGATTCAACGCTGATTTTAATTTTGTCTCGAAGCTTTATTTCTTTTCTAAATTGGACTTGAATGTCCAGAATGACAGGGCCTTTTTTAAGAGCTTGTACTTCTTTAAATCCATATCCACTCTGAGTAATGGATTCCCAACGTGCTTCTTCTAAAATTTGCACATAAGTGGCGTTATTGACATGCCCATAAGAATCAAGATGGTGTTCACGAATAATCATTTCATAGTAAAAAATGGAGCTCATTATTTAACAGCCTCTCTGATATGGGCAGATACTTGATCTAGCAAACAAACAACAACAGCAATCACAACAACCAGACATCCGACTTGTGGCCACATGGCTTGACCTTGGTACTGGATCAGAAGGGTTCCAATTCCTCCCCCACCAACCAGACCAATGATTGTCGCCATCCGAACATTAATATCCCAACGGTATATCGTGATTGAAATATAAGGTAAAATAATTTGTGGCACGATGCCGAACCAAACAACTTGGAATGGCGCTGCCCCTGTGGATTTAATTCCTTCTACAGGTCCCATGCTGACGGATTCTACCATTTCAGAATATTGCTTTGCAAGAGACGCAATTGAGTGAATCATCAACGCCAGCATTCCAGCAAATGGGCCGATACCAACCCAGACTGAAAAAATAATTGCCCAAATAATCGCTTCAATTGAGCGGGCTATATTAAAAAAAGTTCTCAAAGATAAATAAACTAAAAAACCAACTCGCGATTCCATCACGTTACGTGCAGAAAAAAAACTTAAAACAAAAGCAAAAGGGATGGCCAGAACTGTTGCAATAAACGCCATAAATAATGTTTCAATCATATGATTTACGGCTCTTGGCAAAATGGACCAATCAGGATTAAAAATTCCAGTAAGAAGTCGTAAAGCGCCATCAATTCCTTCGCGATTCAAAATTTCATAAAAAGAAAAATTAGTCATAACTAAGCCAACGACGATTGATAAAGTTAAAATAATTAAAGCTTGCCATCCCCAAAGAGTTTTATACCAAGAAATAGGTTGGGGGGGCTTTTCTGATGAGGACTTAAAAATAAGGTTTCCCCAAGTTAAGAAACCTTTCTGACTCAGAACTGAACTTAAAAAAATACCCACTAGAAAAAATAACAAAGCCAAGCTGCTATTGAATTTTAAATCTAATAATTGGTTTTGACTTGGCTTGATCAGAACAACTGTCGCTACCATTAAAATAAAAAGGATATTAAACCCATCGAAAATTCGGGCTTTCAAAAAATATCGATTTTTATTGGACATGGATTTCTCTTGCCCCTTCGCCGTAAATTTTTTGGAACCAATCTTCTGTAATTTGGTCCGGACTACCTTCGAAAACAAGCTTTCCATCTTTAAGCGCAATGACTCGAGTCGCATACTCACGAACAAGGCTTAAAAAATGAAGATTACAAATAATCGTAATACCTAATTCTTGATTTACTTTTCTTAAATAATCCATCACAACGTGACAAGTGGCTGGATCAAGTGAAGCAACGGGTTCGTCTGCTAATAATACTTCAGGTTTTTGAGCCAAAGCCCGAGCAATTGCAACTCTTTGCTGCTGACCACCCGAAAGTTGATCCGCACGTAAATATGCTTTTTCGTGAATTCCGACTAACTTTAAATAATCAAGAGCTTGAGACTTATCCTCAACTGAGAACAGACTAAAGAAGCTTTTCAGAACGCCCATGCCCGCTAGTTTTCCCGTGAGAACATTCGTTAAAACAGAATATCGAGGCACTAAATTAAATTGTTGAAAAATCATTCCTATTTTTTTTCTAACAGAAAAAACTGCTCGACCTTTTGTATTTTCAATATTTTTTCCATGAAAAAAAATCTGCCCCGAAGTTGGATCAAGCAGTCTATTCAGACAGCGAAGCAGTGTCGATTTACCAGATCCACTCAAACCAATCACAACTAAAAATTCTCCTTTTTTTACATCAAAGGAAATATCGGCCAAGGCTTGCGTGCCATTGTCGTATGTTTTACTTAGATTTTTTATCGACAAAATGGTTTCACTCATCATGCGAAAGCTAACAAAAGTCTTTGCTTTTGACACCCTTTCATGGCTGAATGATCTCCTATGACGCGGCACCACGGCATCCTTGAAAATCTACTTCATCATTTGAAGTCAGACCTCTTGAAAAAAAAATCAGTCTTAGCCGTTTTTGACTTAGATTCCACATTATTCGACGTCAGCCCACGAATCCAAAAAATTCTCGAAGACTTGCGCGATCGACCTGAAACTCTCGAAAAGTATCCAGAAATTATTCCTTATTTAAAACAAGTCCGAACACATAGAACAGATTGGGGAATAAAAGCTGCATTGATCAGAGCTTTTGAAAAAACTTCACCTCCTCCCGCTATGTTCCATCATGAAGCCCGAGACTTCTGGGCTCAGCATTTTTTTTCTAATGAATATCTCCATTTTGATCATCCCGTTGAAGGGGCCGTTGATTTTGTTAATACGCTTCATAAAATGGGAGTCGAAATTGCCTACTTAACAGGGCGTGATTGGTTGCGAATGGGACCTGGAACTGTTGAAGTTCTAAAAAAATGGAATTTTCCAACCCCTGATGATTCAACTGCTGAATCGCAAGTACGCTTAGCTATGAAATCTATTCAAGGAGCAGATGATTCTGTTTTTAAATCTGGTTGGTTTGATAGTATTAAACAGCATGATTATTCTCGACTTCTTTTTTTTGAAAATGAACCTAAAATTCTTCATTCAGTCAGACAAAATCACCCTGAAATTGAAATATTTTTTATGGAAACGACCCATTCAGGAAAAGCAGAACCTGACGACAATTGGATTAAACTTCCCAATTTTTTACGCGGTTAATTTATCATGCTTTACATAATTGCAACGCCCTTAGGGCATCCAGATGATCTTTCGATCAGAGCCCTCAAGGTATTAGCGGAATGTGAAATTATCATTTGCGAATCGACAAAAGAAACTTCAAAGCTGCTTCGACATCACGGCATAACAGGAAAAAAATATGAAGTCCTTGATGAACACTCCAAATCTGGAGCCCTTTCAGAACTCATTCAACTATGCGAATTACATACTTGTGCGCTAGTCAGCGATTGTGGAACACCGGGATTTTGCGATCCTGGCTCAGACCTAGTTAAAATATTAAGAAAAAAAAAGATTCCGATGCGAATTCTTCCCGGCCCCTCTTCGATTGCCGCGTTGCTCAGTGTCTGTGGAATTAAAAATTCAGAATTTTTATTTATCGGCTTTGTGCCTGCCGAAAACCAAGCCCGAGAAAAAAAATGGAAAGAACTTCAATCTGAAACTTCCCAGCGCTTAAGACCTTTTATTATTATGGATACACCCTATAGACTTACAAAAACACTAGATGATCTTTCTCGTCATTTTCCTAAACGCCAGTGTGTTCTGATGATTGATGTCACTTTAGAAAGTGAAATTATAATTGAAGATTTACCCAATGTCTTATTAGAAAAATTTCGTGGACAAAAAGCTGAATTTATCATTTGGGTCGGAGTTTAATTAATCGTTTTCTAAGACATTTTTTCAACATGATCGAGAGTTGTTTGTTAAAATCCAAGTCCTAAACCAAACGAGTTGTAAGTCGTTTTATGAATTTTAAACTGACTTATTTTCACAAAAAATGGAAACCATGATGCACTTAGCGTCAAACCGATTGCTGGGGTTCTTTTTTCAACTTCATTCCCATTTTCTTTCCATTGAAATTTCAAACTATCTAACGAAGGAACAATACGATAAAATTGCATAGGATCTGAACCTTGTATAAAAAAGTTCCAACCCACGCCATATTGCGTGAAAATCTCTTCACTATCGACATTCGTATCAGCAAAAAATCGCAGTCGATCCCAAAAATTAACGGCAATTCCGGCATTTAAATAAGACTTAGCATCTCCTTCTGTATTTTTTCGATATTTAGGAGTCGAGTACAATAAGTAAAGATTAAGATTGGTACTCGCGTTGAAAAGAGAATTCGGAATCGAACCTTTTTCTTTTAAAAGATTTAACATCTGATTCACAGAAAAATGCGAAGAAATATAATTTAATTGTCCAACAAAACGATCAATACGTTTTTTTGAAACAATACCAATTATTTCACCTTTTATATTAAAAACGGGACCACCAGAATTTCCAGGACTGACTGACATATCTGAAACAAATCCGTCATCGGTCACTTTTGAAATCATTCCAGCTGACATCACATGTGTGTAATCCGATTTGAGAATTGATTGAAGCTTGAAGTTTGAATTGCCGACAGGATGCCCAATGGTCGCAACAGCGGTGCCCTCGATATTTTTTTCAGCTTCGTTCATGATCGGAATTGGCTCTAAATTAGTTTTTCGATCTAATTGAATTATTGCTAAGTCAAAACCTTTTCTTGATATCAGAACAGTCGCTTTGAACGGGGCCATGTCTTTGAAGTTCACAAAGAGTGGATGAAGTGTGTCCACACAATGCGCTGCCGTTACAACAATGTCTGTTTGAATCAAAGCGCCCGAACAAATACTACCACCGGAAACAATCACTGGAATTTTTGATTTTACTTTTTGATAAACTACTGACCAATTGTGATTTTGAGCTTTTCCCCATACAAGATTCGAAAATATGGTAAACATCAATATTTTCGTTAGAAACATAAATATTCAACTCGTCTTCATCTATGAAATTCGTTTAGCTTTACTGTCGCATGAGCTTCAACATCTTTGGTCACAACAGCATTTGCACCTATTTTAGCATCGTCACCTATTTTCAAAGGTCCTAAAACTTTTGCTCCTGTTCCAATCAAGACTCGGTCCCCGACCGTTGGATGACGCTTGACGCGATCAAATTTTAATCCGCCCAACGTGACACCATGAAAGATAATACAGTCATCACCGATGACAGCTGTTTCACCAATAACAACTCCCATTCCATGATCAATAACTAAACGCTTCCCGATCTGTGCCCCTGGGTGGATTTCAATACCTGTTAGAAAACGACTTAATTCACAAACAAATCGAGCTAAAAAATAGAGTTTATTTTGATACAAAATATGTCCCAGACGATGAAATAAAATCGCTTTAGGACCGGGATAAAGTAAAAATATTTCCCAATCAGACTTTGCAGCAGGATCATAATTTCGATAAGCTTTTATCAGATCCCACATCACTGAACCTCCGCAGTCGCAGTTCGAAAGTTTTTGCAGAATAAATCTGTTCGCTTAGAATCAAAAAAAGTAACTTGAGACAAAAGCCAATTTTTTTCACTTTCAGCAAAAAAAATGAGATGCCCGCCCAATACAGAATCATGTCGATCACGTGTCGTATTAATTTTGATACCTTTTTCGTTCATCTGTTTATAGAGTTCCGTTGAAATATCAAAAATGATACGACAACCAGAGCCTAAAACTTCGCCGTCAACTTTTCTTTGGCGACTTTGACTGATAAAGAAAGCTTTTTTCTGAAAAGCATTCTCGAATTCTGGTAACTCAAATTTAAGAAAAAATGTACCTGGTTTATCACCAATGACACTTGAAAGATCAAGATCTCCCCCGCCTCGATTAAATTCATAAATGAGTTTACTCTTCTTCAAAACATTTTTATTTTTTTCATTAAAAAAAACTTTAACGGAAGTGTAGATAATAGGCTTTTCTTTTTCATCTGCAAACTTAGGCTTCATGCTATCCCAAACAACTTGAGGCACAACAAAATCTTCGGGCAATTGATCAATTAAGATTGAATTATTTTCTTCATGGTCAAGCGGGGGTGACTGCGTACAAGAAATAAAAAATAAAAGTGAAATCAATTTTATAAAAATTAATTTCATTGGCCGGACTCTATATTAAATCTTATTTTTAGAAGTTCATAGGTCGCTGGATCTTGATTCAATCCCTGTGTCACTGCGAAGCGACAACTGTCGGTTTTTTCAGTTGAGCATAAAATTTGTGCTTGAAGTTGATAGATGGCTGTCGAAATTTGATTATTCTGCATCAATGGCTTGATATAGAGATCTGCACAAGATTTGTTGTTTTCTTCGAAACAGGCTTTTGCAAACATCCAATTAAGGGCCTTATTAGATGTTAAAGGAGTCGTTTTCATAATAGCCCGAACGTCTGGCCATCTTTCCATCAAAGTGAGCATATGTAACTGAGCTAGTAAAATTGAAATATTGTTAGGAAAGCGCTTAAGACCTTCTGCTACTATTCGCTCTGCTTCATTCCACTTTTTTATTTCTGACACACAGACAACTTTAACTGCTAATATTTCGGCTTCCAGTGCTGTTGGACCTTTGATATCACTACAAAATTGATATAGAAAATTCCAATCTCTCCATCTTTGGTCAATTAAAGGATTTTCTACAAATATGACTTGAAAACTGGGAAGGTCATCAAAAAATTCTTTTATTAAAAGTCCTAAATTGGGAGCCTCTTTATCAAGACTCACAAGCTTTATCATCATCAATCTTATAATCGGTCGCAAATAAGCAGAGCTATCAATCGATTTTGACAGAACGGAAACCACTTCGCGCCCGTGATCGGTATGCGCAGAGGATAGAACGGATAAAGCAGCTTGCACAATAGCTGCTTTTTTAGGTTCAGAAACTGCAACCTGCTCTGCCAATGCATAAGCATCACTCCACTGACTTTGATTTATATAAAGAGAAATCAAATTAAAACGAGTTAAAATATTTCCAGGCTCTAATGTCAAAGCATGATCAAAATTTGCTTTAGCTTGAGTGGCTTGTCCTTCATAAAGATCAACCAAACCCAAACCATTCAAGTTTTGAATCATCAGATCTCTATTATTGGGTTCTAACTGAGTTGATTTTTCAAACATTCGCCTAGCAAGAACTAATTCGCGGCCTGGATTTAAATAAAGAAATCCTGCACGCGTTAATGCTGTCGCCTGATCTGGAATTTTCTTTTCAAATTGTTTTAATTTTTTATAAGCATCTTCATATAATTGAGCTACGTAAAGCTGTTGAAATTCCAACCAGATTTTTTTTTGCTCTGCTTCCCATGTTCGTTTCTGAATAAAGCTAAAAAAGGCTACTATAAAAGTTGCAACCGCTAAAGTGACCATTGACCATTTACCCCACTGGATGGGTGTTGACGATGGCTTTATGCTGTAAGATTTAACAGAAGATTTTTGATCCAGTTGTGGATTAGATGGATTTTTTGAAGTACTTGCTGAAGTTGATTTTATAATCGGTATTTGCAGTGGAATCGGCGTGTTTTCATCACTCGTATTTCGCGTCACTGTCACGCTTGTAGCCGCAGCTGTGTGTGTTTTTTCAAAAGTGTCTTCTTGCTGCGCTAGCTTAGAAATTGTTGACTGGATTTCAGGAATATCACGGATAAAAATCCAACGCGCATAAGGCGTTCGCGCTTCATCCAAAAGCCCAATCGTTTTATTTCGTACATTTTGCGCAAGCTCTGGAATTGTGAAGGGGCCCAGAATAGCATTCGCAGACTTTACAAGCCAAAGGCGATCCTCATTCTGATTGAGAATATTTTGATTTGTCATTTTTTAATTTAGAGCCCCTTAAGTCTTTAATACTAATGCTTAAAATGACGAATGCCAGTCAAAATCAAATGAACCCCCAGACGAAGGGCTGCTTGCTTCACTTCTTCATCTTTAAGCGAACCTCCGGGCTGTAAGATCCACTTAATTCCGGCTTGCGCCGCTTTTTCAATCGAGTCAGCAAAAGGGAAAAAAGCATCACTAATCAAAGCTACATTCTGAGCTTCAGGATGGTGAGTTTTCCATCGACTTATCGCTTGCTCAACCGCATCAATGCGGTTCACTTGCCCCATGCCAAGACCGATTGTTTGACCATTACTCACTATAGCAATTGCATTGCTTTTTAGCTGTGCACAAACTTTTTCTCCAAAAAGAAGAGTCCGCGTTAAGGTTTCATCAGGCTTATTACCAAAAATTTGCCAGTTGCTTGGTATTGAAAATTTTTGATCAGTAAACTGAACAAGTAATCCGCCTGACACACTTCTGAATTCAAATTCCTGATTATATTTTGTGAAGTCCCATTGAAGAAGTCTCAGATTTTTTTTAGTTGCGAAAACTTTCAAGGCACCTGATTCAAAAAATGGAGCCAAAATACATTCTAAAAAAATGGGACTTAAAATTTCTGCCATTTCCTGAGTGACTGGAACATTAATCGCAACAATCCCACCAAAAATACTAACAGGATCTGATTTTAAAGCTTTTTCAACAGCTCTAATTGGATTTGAGTCAATTCCGACACCACACGGATTGTTATGTTTAACTGCAACGACACAAGCCTCTGAAAACTTTTGGCATAATTGAAACGAAGCTTCTAAATCTAAAATATTATTATAAGAAAGTTCTTTACCTTGAAGAATTTGAGCTTTTACAAGACCGTTTTGAGCACCTATCGATTCATACCAATATCCGGACTGATGACTGTTTTCGCCATAACGAAGTTCTGATTTCAATTGGGCAGCAAAGGTCCAAGGATTTTTATTCGTTGAATCTAGAGTTTCCGAAATAAGACAATCGTAGGCACTGACCATTTTAAAAACTTTAGCCGCCAATATTTTTCTGTCAGCTCGATCTAATTGATAAGATTTTTTTTGAATCCAATCATAGTCTTGGGGATCACAGACAACTGCAATTGTTTCAAAATTCTTAGATGCAGATCTCAAAAATGAGGGACCGCCAATATCAATATTTTCAATCAACTCTTCTTCAACTGCATTTCTTTTGAGAGCTTGCGCAAAAGGATAAAGATTTCCAATAACTAAATCAAAAGGTTCCACTTGGTACTCTGCTAAAGAACTCATATGTTCACTGTCACTAAGCCTGGCAAGCAAGCCCATATGAACAAATGGATGTAAAGTTTTAACTCGTCCGTCTAAGACTTCGGGGAATTTTGTAACCTCTGAAATGTCAGTTACTTTCCAGCCTTGCTGTCTTAGAAACTTGGCCGTGCCACCAGTTGAAACAATTTCCATTCCATTTTCAACAAGAGGTTTTAAAAAGCTTAATAGGTTTTGTTTATCACTAACACTAATCAGAGCACGTTTAAACATTACATCGGAACTTTCGTGAGTAAGAGTTTTAAATCATCGTTTGTTAAGAAAAGACCTGCACCCAAGTAGCCTGACTGACGATTATTGTTGTCTAAGGCATCTTCTACCCCAGCTTGAACATAAATTCCCCACATCACATTGTAACGAGCATTAAAACGTAAATTAGTTTTGTCAAAATCAAATGCTTCAACCGAAAGTTTTAATTTTTTACGAAAAAAATTGTAATCAAGACCCAATCCACCACGATCTTCGATAATACCACCACGAACTGTAAAATCCCAAAAATTCATACCATAAAGTAAAGTAAATTTAGTTCTATTTTTGTAAGTTTTTGTTTCATCAACATCAGAAATAACGGCTCCACCACCGCCGACTTCACTGACTGTATTCGTTTCTCTCACGACTCCAGCCGGGTCATCTATGATTCCTATGTAATAAAAACGGTCCAACCCTGGCTGAATATGAATACCAATATTTGTTTTAGTTTCTTCGATTTCCCCTAGGTAATCTGCATGAAAATCAAATGCTGTTTGAATGCGACTTGCGCCGTCAAACAAACTTGAAACTCCTTGAATAGCTGTATTAAGTTCTTCAACAGTTGTTTCATCGTTAATTAATTTACCAATCGTACCTTCGCCTCGATTTACTTTGCCTGTTACTTCATCGATATTTTTCATTGTATTATCAATGCGTACCATTGTTCGTTTCCAAGTTTTTTTAAACCCCTCTTCCGATTCATCGTTAATCAGCTGATTGAGTGACGTCGTAATATCATGAACTTGATCAACAATTTCACCAATCTGCTGCTTATTCTCACCTGTCATTTGAGAAATATCACCCGTCAGCTTTTCAATATTCTGTACGATTCTTCCTAGAATATGCTTTTGCGTCCCATCTTCAGTCACAGCTTCGGCTAAATTATCTGAAACTTTTTTTAATGAATCTGCAATGTCACCAACTTTTGCAATGATATTATCCAGTGATCCTTGATCCTTCACGTTCAATATTTGTGCACCATCTGCTAAAGGCGGATCAGTTTCTTGACCCGCAAAAATTTCAACGTGCTTGTCACCTAAAATTCCCATTGACTGTATGCCCACAACCGCAGAAGTTTTCAACGGAACGTCTGCTTTGATCGAGATATCAATACGGGCCTGTCCATTCTGCAAAGTAATATCTTTAATCACACCGACTGGAATTCCGGCTGATTTAACAGCACTTCCTTTTATAAGCCCATTAGCAGAAGGAAGTAAAAAGTAAGCATGTTGTTTTCTTGATAAAAAAGCAGGATCGTCACTGACTTGCATAGACATCGCTGCTAATAAACCACCGACCATAACGACAAGAGAACCGACTTTAAATTCAATTGTTTTAATCCAACCCATTAATGTTTAATTCCTTTTGAAACAAATCGTTTCACGAGTTCAATTTCAGACTTATAAAAATCTTCCGGAGTGCCAACAAGTAAAACTTTCCCCGCATCTAACATCGCCACCGTATCAGCGATTCGAAAAGCTGCATAGAGATCATGACTCACCATGATACTTGTCGTCCCTGGCCTTCGCTTGTGCGTCGATACAATTAAATCATCCACCATTTCTGTCAAAATGGGATCAAGTCCTGTCGTTGGCTCATCATAGATCAAAATTTCTGGATCAAGGGCGAGGGCTCGGGCTAAGCCTGTTCTTTTTTGCATACCACCCGATATTTGACTGGGAAGTTTACCAAAATGCTTTGGATCAAGATCAACGTTGTGAAGTTTTTCTTTCGCTATTTTTTCAACTTCTTCGAAATTTAAATCTCGGCGATGTTCAAATAATGGAAAACAAACATTTTCTAAAACAGTCATATCATCGAACAAGGCAGCTGACTGAAATAGAACGCCAAACTCTTGTCGAAATTTTGTGAGCTCATCTTTCGACATGGATTCTAAATCACGACCTAAAACTTCAATCTTGCCACTCGTCGGTTTGTAAAGTCCCAGAATATGCTTCAAACAAACGGATTTACCTGTACCAGAAAATCCAATGATAGCAGTAATTGACCCTTTTTTGATGTCCAGATTCAGACCCTTTAAAACATATTCTTTACCGTCAAACGTTTTCTTAACATCGATCATTTTCACTGCTGATTCAATTGTCGTTGATGCTTGAACTTCCATCACATGACATCTCCTGAAAAAACATAATAAGCACGAATCATGTTTGTTAAAAAATAATCCAGCACAATAATCATGACCATACTAATCACGACTCCACGGTTGGTCGCTTCTCCAACTCCTTTGGCTCCGCCCGTTGTATTGTAGCCTTTGTAAGAACAAATCAGCGCGAAAATGATTCCGAACACTGCCGACTTAAACAGACCTTCCAGAATATGCTTCAGTTCTACAGTTTGATTGATTCGATCTAAAAAAACAGCTTGATCTAAATCGACTAAAACCACACACAAAAACCAACTGCCAACCATTGCAACAAAATCAAAAATAGCCGTTAACATCGGCATGCAAATAAAAGCTGCTACAATTCGCGGAGAAATCAGATACTGAACGGTGTTAACACCCATGACGTCAAGAGCATCGATTTGCTCATTTACTTTCATTGTGCCTAGCCGAGCAGCCATCGCACCTCCAGCACGCGCGGCCACGATCAGTCCCGTTAATACAGGCCCCAGTTCACGAAAAATTCCCAAGGCCACCGTCGGACCAACAAGATTAGTGGCATTCACAATTTTGAATCCTAGATAAACTTGAAAACTGAGAGCAAGCCCCGTAAATAAACTCGTCAAAGAAATGATCCCGACAGATTGATTTCCAATAAATTCCATGTGCTTAAAAATTTCGACTGTTCTAGAGGGTTTTGCAAAAACCAAACGAATCGAACGACCTAACATGATCGACATCTGACCGACTTCAGTAACAAAGCCTTTAAACTTTTGAGAAATACCGCCCGCTAATTCCATTTGCTGTTGGTGCTTTCCTTCGCTTCCATAAGAATAGATTTGAGAATATCAAATGTCAGCTTTAATTCAGGGTATCGGTCACCACCCTTTTTTTTCGACTGATTCTTGCGAATGAGCTTTCGACTTTGGAGCATTTACTCTGACTATTTAAACGTTAAACTATTAATATAACTGGATTTTTACCCGTCTCAGCGATAGCTTCTGAAGACCACTCAACGAAAGTCTTTTGACGAATAGAAAGTCCCTCTATGAGCTCGTTTTTTGTCTCGTTATTTTTAATTTCAGATCTCAGCTTCGGGGCTTTGATCTACAGTCCGCCCAATCTACGTCTAGAAAATGCCAATTTACTCGTTGTGATTCATGGCTGCCTTCAGTCACCGGAATCGATGTCGTTAGGGACCGGCTGGAACCAAGTTGCAGATAAAAACAACCTTGTTGTTTTGTATCCACAAGTACCCGAAGGAACAAATCCTTTAGGCTGCTGGAATTGGTATCTACAGGAAAATCAACGTGCAGATCGAGGACAACTTAAATACTTATTTGATGAGATCGAAGCTTCTCAAAAAATATTCCAATTCAAAAAACCTAAAGTTTTTTTGGTTGGAATTTCCTCTGGAGCCACAACTGTTGCCGGAATGATTTCTTGTTTTCCAAACCACTTTACTTCCGCCGCTATTCATTCGGGCCCTTCTTACGGCTTAGCCAAAAATATCTTCGAAGGCGATAAAGTCCTCAAAGACGGACCGCCCTTAATAAGGCCCGAAAGCCCGTGCGATCCAAAAGACTTTAAAGGATCCCTTATCGTGCTGCACGGAATGAATGATTCAAAAGTAAACCCCAGTAATACGGCGCAAGTGATCGCAGATTTTGTCGATCAAGCAAAAGCATTACCGACAAAAGAATTTAAAGATCAAGAAGTGACCTATCAAATGACCGATTACTGGGATAAGAATTTTTTAAGGTTGAGGTTTATCAGCATTCAAGATTTAGGACATGCTTGGTCTGGAAATTTAAAAAATCTGAAGTACCCATCATTTGTAGGACCTGATGCGAAGTACCCCACAATCGTTCCATTTTTTAAATCTCAAGGACCCAGTTCAACAAATCTTATTTGGGATTTTTTTAATCAATCGACTATTTTATAAATCTTTTTTTAGCTTCAATGATAAAATCGCAATATCTTTTACGATTTCGTTTTGACCACCCAGAGATCGAATAAAGAAATCAACTTTAACTTCTGAATTGTTCACTTTAGTCAGCTTCAAATTGCTTACAGCTTCATCATTGAACAGTCCTTTGAGCACAATAAGCTCATTGTGCTTTGGCATCCAGTTTTTAATATACTGAGCAGAGCCACTGAGATAAAAATAATCATCACCTAAAGTCGTACAGAGGTAAATTTCTGATAAAATTTGCTGACTTTTATCATAGTAGAACGGTAGATAACCAACGACTTGAGTGTTTTTTTTCAATTCATAAAAACCAACTAAATCAGCTTGACCGGGTCCAACAGGTTCAGACAAGACTTGTCGAACTTTGTTAATTGTTGTTTGCCCTTCTTGCGCAGCACAAGGGATAAATGAGTGGACTGCTGCTTTCGAATTTAGAGCTATTAAAAATATTAAAAGAATTACTTTAATCATAAACTGGACTCCTGCTTTAAATAAGCCTGTTCAAAAAATAACAATATCAAGTGTCTGTGGCTCCATCTGTTAAGAAATGATTTAAATGTAATTTTTTAACTCTTGTCTAAAAGTTTGACATAAGAAATTTTTTTAAATTTACCAAATAATCTCTTATTCATTTTTAATTTGATGTAAATCACTTGTATGAAAAAAAATATCTTAGATTGCATTTGTTTTTTGATAATTTCGACTTCTTCACTTGGGCTTCAGGCTCAAACCGAGCTTCATCGAATGCCCGATCTTTCAATGATTCAAACTGCGACTTTTCTTGAGCTTATGCAAAGTCTTTCCAAAAGGGACAACAAAGTGCTTTGGCTTTGTGGAAATGATGTGATTAAAAAAGTTCAAAAAAAAGATCCTAATAACGGACTTTCCCCAGACTGCAGATCGGAACTGAATCGTGTTTTAACTCGAGATTTATCAAGTGGCGGCGTTGATATTGTCGGATTGGCTCACGAAATTACGAAAGGGCTTAGAACCCAAGTCGAAAAAACTTCTGCAATCTACAGCTGGGTGACTGAAAATATAAACTATGATGTTGTCACATACACAAGCTTGGTAAAAAATAAGAAATTATTAACAAACCCAATGGAGGTTGTGGCCCCCAGTCGAGTCTTAGAAACAAGACTCGCTGTAGCAGAAGGCTATTCTCTGCTTACTGCCGCACTCCTGCGAGCGGTTAATATTCCAGCTGTGACTGTCGTCGGAGTTGCTCTTTTGGATGGAAAGACTCAAGGTCCTCATGCTTGGAATGAAGCTTATGTTGACGACCGTTGGATCAATCTTGATGCGACATGGGACGCGGGTGGACTTCTTGGCAACTTTGAAGACGGATTGGAATTCATTTCTCAACCTTCAAGGAAGTATTTCGATATGCCGGATTATGAATTTAAAAAAACACATAAAGCTGTTATCGATTTTAAATAATTTACTTTCGATAAAGACGTGGGACTCTTTCTCCGACGCTGGTTAAGACTTCCCATGTTATCGTTTGCGCATCTACAGCAGAATTTGCAGCTGAAATTTCAGTTCCCATTTTGGATTGTCCAAAAAAAATAACTTCATTTTCTTTTTCTTCCGTCAAACCTGTGACATCTAACATTAAATAGTCCATACAAATATTGCCAACAAGAGAAGCTTTTTGGCCATTCCATAAAACTTGTGTTTTATTTGAAAGAATTCGATGCCAACCATCTGCATACCCAATAGGTACTACAGCTATTTTTGAATCTTTTGGAGCCTTCCAAGTATGGCCGTAAGAAACGCCCTCACCTTTTTTAATATTTCGAATTAAATTTGTTCGCGATTGCAAAGTCATAGCCGGTTTAAAATCGAGCCCAGATTCTAGTACAGGACTATAACCATAAATTAGAAGGCCTGGCCTTAATCCCCAATCATATTGATTCAAAATTCCAGATGCTCCTAACATTTTGCATACAATTCCTCCACTATTGAGAACATGGAAATTTTTTGCATAACTTTTAAAAACTTCTAAAATATTTAAAAAACAGCTCAGCTGTTCAACCGTTTCACCATTTGGATTAAGTCCATCATCACTTTGATAAAGATGCGTTAAAACCCCTTCTAATTCCAAGTGCGATTGTGCTTTAAATCGGCTTAATACTTCACCCACTTCTGCCACTTCAAACCCAAGTCGATTCATTCCAGTATCAAATTTAATATGAATTTTTGTTTTTTCTTTTAAAAAAATTAAAGTTTCAAGCTGTTCCCAAGTGCTCACAACAGGAGTTAGTTTGGATTCAATCATTTTTCGAGCACCCCGAGAGTCAAATCCACGAAAGACAAGAATATCAGTCGAAACACCCAATTGTCTTAAAAGTAATCCTTCTTCGATCAAGCAAACACCAATATGCCGAACGCCAAGCATTTCTAAAAACTGAGCTACTTTAACATCTCCATGACCATAAGCATTCGCTTTAACCATGGGACAAAAAAAAGTATCTTTTGGAAAATGATTAAGAATTAATTTAATATTGTGTTCGATATTCGAAAGATTGATTTCAGCCCAAGTTTGTCGAAACATCTCCACGAAAACCTCCTCGAATCGCTTTTGGGATTCCCACTCGTCCGCCGCCTTTAGCTTGCATATGACGAAGAGCCTCATCTGTTAAGCGTCGAAGTTCGGATGCTTGGTCTGTGTGAATATAACTTTCGGCTATGCCGCCACTTAATGAAATTCGAAATCCCAAGAGCTGCCGACCTTGATCTTGCAACTGAGTTTGCAATTCAACTGCCTCATTTAAAACTTCTTTTGTTGTTTTCGTTATCATCACGTAAATACAACCATCAACGAATTGAACGTCACGCAATCCCCATCTCCGGACACAAAGGTCTAATAAAAGCTCGTGCGCCTTCTTGAGCACATCTTGTCCCCAAAAATCCTGCACTTCACTTTCATCATCTAAAGAAAGCGCTAACAAAGTAAAAGGCTTTTGCTTCATCCAATTTTCACGAAATTTTTTCTGTAAAATAGAGTTGAAATCAGTAGACTCTTCTTGGTCCTGAATTAATTGCGACTGCCTTGCCAAAATCAGTTCTTCTTGCAATCTTTTTTGGCTCAAAAGAAGCTCTTCTTTTTGAGCTTGTCTATCAATGGCCCAAAGAAGTCTTTCTTGCATATAAGGCTGATCATTTTGAATGAAATCAACTAAACCACGATTTTGATAACTTGCGATAATTGAATACTGACTAATTGGCGCAACAACAATCCAAGGAACTCGCGCATTAATCGAAGATAATTTTTGTACCCATTCACTAAGTTTACCTTTCAAAGCAAACGTTTCCAGTACCACAATTGTGTTTTCAGCAGTTTTAAGCTCATCAAAGAAGACTTCTGGGTTTTTAAAAATTTCAACTTTGTAACCTGCGTTTTCAAAGTATTGTTTTGATGACTCTCGGTCCGTTGCTGGCCCCAAAAGTGCGAATATTTTATGAAAATGACGACGATCACGCATCGAAGTCTCTCCTGATAGTTTCTTTCATTTGAAACTCATCTTTTTCTAAATTTGATTCATTTATAATATCAGGATTTATATCTATAAATTCAGTTATGAGCTCTACGGATGATTCTGTCGTTTCTGTTGCGACAACCAACTCAATTGGTTCAAAATCATTGAGCTCTAATAACTTATCAATTTCCTCATCAACTGTGGACTGTTGATCCTGCTTTTTATTTTCATAGGCTGTAATTTGCCCTTCAACAAAATGAAGAGCTCGAGCCATTTCAGATGGTCGAGGTAAATTATCAGGAACAGTAATTAAATGGTCTTCAGAGATTCGCGATCTTCCCATTTCTTTTTTGCTTATCAATTTGAGGGCTTCATTTTTATCAAATCGAATATCAAACCGAGTGAATTTTCCAATCTCAGAAGAAACTGTAACAATCGCATGATGCTGTTTGAAAATTCCGAAGGCTTCCGTTAAACCCAAACCTAAGTGATGAGATTGAGTTTTTGTCGTAAAAAAGGCATCGGCTATTAAATTTAAATGATGAGGCTCGATTCCAATACCGTTATCTTCAAAGACCAATAGCAAAGTATCACCTTCGTCTTTAACTTGGATTTTAATTTTTTTATCAAGCTTCCGACACATAGCCTCAAGAGAATTCTGAATTAAGTGTGAAATAGCTTTTTCTAAAGACGCGGAATTCATAGGAAAAAAACTAGTGTCACCCATTTCTTTTTCAATTTGAACTTCATGGTGTTCAAATTCTGGCTGCCAACTTTTTATGACTCTTAAAATTGGAGTTTCTAATTTCATTGGGAATAAATCAATATTCCTTTCGCCGGCAACAGCTAAAAGTTTATCGAGAATTGACTTACTTGATCTCACTTCCCTGATTACAACTTCAAGAGCTGCATTTTCTTCACTTGTTCGCTTTTCTGGATTTCCCATCCCAAGACTTAAAAGCCACTGAGCTTGGCTCAAAATATTAATCAAAGCAGGTTCTAGCTGACGCCCCAAAGACGATGAAACTCGGTGGGATAAATCTTTTAACAATTGCTCTTGAGAAACTACTGGCGCTGCTTTTGCCGATATCTGATTCAACGAACGAAATTCTGAATCGGCTAAAACTTGAGACCTGAAAACTTCCATTTTTCTTTCATTTTCTGATCTTTCTTTTTTCATTATTTGATTGATTAAAACACTCGAAATAAGAGCCAGCCCAAAAGTAATTAAGGCCAACTGAATGTACAATGATCGCGAAGAAGCTGTTTGTGTTGAACTTAAGTAAGCCCTCAAGTTTGTGCTCGATAAATCACGGTCTCGCTCATTTTGAGTGAGGGGTTTTTTCTGACCGATATAACGAGAATCTGGATGAAATAAAATTCGGCCAGCTTGATTCGCAATAACCCAAGAATTTTCTGAAGGAATAATTGATAAAGAACGCCCCCAATCTTCACCCTGTGCAATAAAAGCTTGAAATCCATAACTACGACTGATGTATCCAAGAATAAAAGGAGTCCCATTCCACTGAAAGGATTCCCAATGAACCCCTTCAGTTTTTCCAGCAGGCTTCAATTTTTTTATCTGATCGATAAGTTGCTTACGATGAGCTTCCGGCATGACTTTATCAAACATTCCATAAAGATGAGTGTCGGCATTTTTTAAAAAAACGACACCTTTCCATGGCTGTAAGCTTTTCCAGTTGTCGAGCGAATAACGGGATATGACGGGCTCATCGTCTTGCATGCTTCGAAGCTGCAAAGTGCGCTCTTGAAAAAACCAATCGAGCATTTGCCCCTCAGATTTGTACTGCATATCGGCCATGTGAAATTGATTTTTTTTATTTTGAGATAGCACGCTTTGAGCCACGAAACCGCCCCAAACAAGCCAAGCAAAGAAGAGAAATATCAAGGGTTTAAAACTCATATATAAATTGTGGAAAATTCCTTCTCAAGAATCAAGACAAAGGACTTTGCAAGATCGGTTAAAAGTAGGTAGAAGAAAAAACCCATGGCACGACATCAAACAGAAATCCTTATAATAGGCTCGGGTCTAGCTGGTCTAGCCACTGCTTTGAAGCTTTCAGATCGCTTCGAAGTTACTGTACTTGCTAAGGAAAAAGCCATCAGCACAAACACATCATGGGCTCAAGGTGGGATCGCGGCAGTCATGTCGAAATCAGATAGTTTCGATCAACATGTTCAGGATACTTTGGTCGCTGGCGCCGGACTGTGTCATAAATATGTCGTGGAAAACATAGTGCGTCAAGCACCTGATCGCATTCAGGATCTTCTGAAATGGGGGGCCCAACTTAATGTCAATGATCTGACTCGCGAAGGGGGTCACAGCGAACGACGCATCCTTCACTTCGAAGATCATACGGGATCGCATTTGCAAGAAGTTTTACTTCAGGCTGTGTACAAGAATCCAAAAATAAAAATTATTGAAAATACGCTGGCCATTGATTTGATTTTAAATAAACAATTGAATCCCTGGGATATGTCTTCGACAAAATGTGTAGGGGCTTATGTTTTAGACCGAAGCACGGGAAGTGTTGATACTTATCAAGCACAAGAAATTATATTAGCAACAGGTGGTGCTGGGAAAGTTTACCGTTACACTTCAAATTGGAGTGGTGCCACTGGTGACGGAATCGCGATGGCTTATCGAGCTGGCGCCCGAGTCGCGAATTTAGAATTCATGCAGTTTCATCCAACTTGTTTATATCACCCTGAAGCTCGTAATTTTTTAATTTCTGAAGCTCTTCGCGGTGAAGGTGGTGAACTCGTCAACTCTCACGGCGAAGCTTTCATGAAAAAATATCATCACTTAGGCTCACTTGCTCCTCGCGATATTGTGGCCCGATCAATTGATGCTGAAATGAAAAGAACAGGGGCGCCTTCTGTCTACTTAGACATGAGTAAGCTTGCGAAAAACTTTATCGAAACCCGATTTCCTGCGATCCATGAAAAATGCTTGAGCTTCGGAATTGATATGTCTCAACAGCCCATTCCAGTTGTACCCGCTGCTCACTATTTATGTGGTGGAGTCGTATCCAGTGTTTCAGGCGAAACAGACTTACAATCCTTATGGGTCATTGGCGAAACAGCTTGCACAGGGCTCCACGGAGCAAATCGATTAGCTTCAAACTCATTGCTGGAATGTCTTGCAATGGCTCATAATTGTGCAAAGCTGCTGACTGAAAAAGGGCTCCATCCAATCTCAAGTGGAACTCCTCCTGAATGGGTTCATCCAACTCAAAAAGATGATGACGAAATGATCGTGATACACCATATGTGGGATGAAATACGAAATCTGATGTGGAATTATGTCGGAATTGTCAGATCAACGAAACGTTTACTTCGGGCTCGCCAGCGACTTAAAAATATTCTTTTAGAAGTGAAAGAAAACTATTCTCAATTTCAAATTCATTCAGACATTATCGAACTCAGAAATATTGCGATTGTGGCCCAATTAAGTGTTGAGTGCGCCTTAAAGCGACACGAATCTCGCGGAATACACTATAATCTCGATTACCCTTTCCCTTCACTTGAAAATGAAACAATATTGAGCCCTGAATCTCCGGCTGCACCAGGACAAGATACGATCTTGCTCAGGGGACTTTTCTCGTCTTAGAATAGTGTTATGATAAATTCATCCAGTTACCAAAGATTTGAAGGGTCATTTAATTCTTTTGATTCGACTTATCTTTTTTATCAAGGCTGGAAACCAACGGGACCGTTTGCTTCTCGTCCTCGGGCGACAATCATCATCACACACGGTCAAGGCGAACATTCCGAATCCTACCACAGAGTCTTCAGCCATTTTGAAAATAAAGGCTTTGAGTTCTGGGCTTGGGATCTTCGCGGACATGGTCGGTCTAAAGGAATCCGAGGTTATGCAAAATCTTTTCAAGATTATATCCAAGACTACGGCCTGTTCCTTGATCTCATTTTAAAAAAAGTAAATCAAAAAAATCCAATCTTTTTATTGTCCCACTCTATGGGTGGACTTATTCAACTCTCAGGACTTATGAAGCGTGATCAATCTGAATTCAAAGCCCAAGTGTTCAGTGCTCCTCTTCTTGGCGTCGCAGTCGACGTTCCCGCTTTTAAAAAACATGGCGCTGAAATTTTAGAAAGATTTTTGCCTCAAGTGACTTTAGGCAATGAAGTTAACAATGAAATGCTGACACGTGAACCTGAAATTATGCGTGAGTTTGATCAAGATCCACTTCGACATAATAAAATTTCATCAGGCGTTTATTTAGGTTTTCTACGAGAAATAGAATCCGTTATCACGAAAGCTTCGGAAGTTAAAATTCCAACGCTTTTTCAATGTCCCGAAAAAGACCCTCTCTGCTCAACAGACGCCACTCGAAAATTCAGTGGTCTGATGGATCCTAAAATGACAAAGCTTTTGGTTTACGGCGACGGCGCCAGACATGAAATGTATAATGATACGAATCGTGCCGAAGTCCTCAGGGACTTAGAAAATTTTTTAGAATCACAACTGAAGAAAGATGAGTCATGAAAACTCTATTTAAATATTCAATTCTTCTCATTTTCTTAATCACAGGTTGCGCTAGCCAACAAGCGACAGCTCCAGGTGTTGAAATAATCACTCAGTCAGAATACGAAAAAAAAATCGGGCTTTACACAAAAAGCATCGAAAAATACCAAGGAATTATCAATACTCTTCAGTTTAATGCGACTCTTCTTAATTCAAAAGTGGTCCAAGCTCAATTAATGCAAAAAGCTCGACTTTATCAATGGGACAACTCATTTTTTAATTCAGAAGCGCAAAAAATGAATTCTGATTTAGATAAGTCGACTCAAATTTTTATTAGCTTTTACACTCCAGAAAGAAAACACGATGATCTTCATAAAAATCAAACTTTGTGGAAGATTTTCTTAGACGCCGACGGTAGACGCTGGGAAGGCAAAGCGACAAAAATAAAACTACTCACGAATGAAGTTCAGGGTTTGTACCCAGACCACACTCGATTCGCAACACCTTATATGCTGACTTTCCCAGTTTCAACAAAGCTGATCGACTCAAAGCCAGTTCGACTGATTTTAACAGGAACAGTAACGTCTGCAACAGTCGAATTTCAACCTTAGAGCGACCGTTTAAACTTAAAACCGACAGCTCGCTCAAAGACTGAAGGTAAATACCTGGCCACTTGTAAAGCTGCCCCCGTTAACCCAGATGGATTCAAGACTTCAAGATTTTCAACTATTGCTTCACGAATCATTTCAGCATATTTTTCAGGTGGAATTGTGTCTTTTGGTGTTTCTATATTTTTCCCATACAAATCTTCAATTTTATCAAACATCCGAGTTTTAATCCCTGGTGTGATTAAAACAAGAGTGCGAACCCCGGTATTTTTAAGCTCCTGTCTTAAACAATTCGTAAAAGCAAGAACTGCAGATTTAGAAGCCGCATAAGTACTGGCACAAGGTAAATGCATAATTCCCGATACACTTGAATGGTTAATAATCAGCCCTTTTTTTCTTTTTAACATCTGTGGAAGGACAGCATGAGTTAAATGCACTAAAGCATTTATATTCACTTGTAGCATGTTATAAATATCATCAATCGGCTGCTCTTCCAAAAGTCCACCCGTTAAAAGACCCGCATTATTAAACAAAATATCAATTTTAAGTCGACTGATTTTATCCACCAAAGAATCAACACCAGCTCGAGTTGAAAGATCAGATTCAATCACTTCAACTTCTGGAGCTCCAGCTTTTTTAAGTTCAGCAACAAGAGCTGCATCATATTTTCGAATAGCTAAAAAAAGATGAGCCCCGTCTTCCGCAAGTCGTTTCGCAACAGCTTTTCCTATTCCACGGTTTGCGCCAGTGATCAGAATATTTGCACTTTTAGTTTCCATTTACGCCCCACTTTTTTAAAATTTCACTTAATTCTTCTTCGTTTGATACTTTTTTGTAAAGCGCTTTTGGCTGCCCCTTGACTGTTCTTTCGCAAGACGACCAATCCTGGTGACGAACCAGAACACCATTAACGTAACTCACATAAAAAACAGTTTTTTTGGGTCCTGTAGTTTTACTTTTCATTTCAGGAATAGGTTCACCATCTGGTATCTGCGTCACATCAAAAATATAATTTAAAAAATCACAATTGTCATAAAGGTGGATATAAACATTTTTTGAGAAAGCGACACCAATTTCATCGACTCGTTCATTACCAGGAGTCCCCTGATGTCCCCGCACATAGCGCCAATCAATTTTTATATGATGACCCACTTGATCTAACTTTTCCCACAAATCTTGGTTGGATACAGGTTGACCTTCACTTGTCAGCCAGCCTCTTTTCTTCCAGCCAAACTTCCACTGAGTAAAACCACGAATCACATATGTTGAATCCGTCAGTACCAAAACTGTTTTAAATTTTTGAGAGACAGCTTCCTTCAGGCCTTCAATAATAGCCGTCATTTCCATTCGATTATTTGTCGTTGAATTTTCACCACCGCCACCTTCGAATACTTTTTTGCTTTCAAAGTTAACAAAAACGTAACCCCAGCCACCAGGGCCAGGATTTCCAGAACAAGCTCCGTCAGTGAACAAACACGCGCTGATACTTTTCATATGAGTTTTTTATCAAAGTGTGCGGACATGAGCAAACTGTCAGAATATTTCTAACAAGCTGTCTCATAATGGGACGCGATTGTGTTTGACTTTATCTACGCCCTTTACGTCGCGCTGTTGATATTTTAGACAACTCAAGATCTCCAAATTCAACTCAGTTATTTTACACCAGACACTTAGTGGCACTGAGCATGCATTTTCTACAAATAGGAATAAACGAACAAACAGCCTTCACTTTAAAGTGGGCTCGAGGATGTATGCAGAACTCAAAGAGTGTCAAAAATTTAGTCAGAATCCAAAGCTGGATCAGCTTAGGTGCTGTCTTTATTTTTGCAAGCTTGGGGATGTCTGCCGAGTTGGGATCAGATTCAATAACAGCAGCGCGAGTGCGACAAAGCCCCGCTGAAACCCGCAGCGACAACCAACAATATGTATCACTTAAGAAATTCAATTCAGAACTCAGTCTAAAAGCAAAAGAGTATCAAAAAACAGCAGCTTACACGACTTTAGAAAATTCTCAGCAACGTATCATATATAAAATCAATCACTCAAAATCTGTTATTTCTGGAAACGTTCAACTTACTTATGCACAAAGTATGATTGATCAAAACGACGGAAATAAAAAAGCTTTTCAGTCGATCATGACAACAATATCAGGTATGATAAGCGAAGATTATACTTTAACCGCAAGAATTTCTGCTAGTCAGGACTTAGAAAACTCAGATAGCGATGAAACAAATGGTGTTTCAGATTTAGGGCTTATTTTGTCTAAAAAGCAAAATGAGATTGCCGACTGGATCACGGGTGGCTTCAGCTTTATTTCAACACTTCCAACTTCAAGTTATTCACGTGATTACCAAAATTTTCAAGGTAGTCTAGGTACCGCATATACTTTTTCTCTAACAGATCAAGTACTCGCTCAAGGAGTTTCAACTTCATTGTCAGTTTCAGCAAATCGAAATTTTCATAAATTCGAAACTGATGCGAATGGTAGAAATTTAAATATTTACGGATTAAAAGAAAGTCTTGTTTCAACCTACACAACAGGTTCATTTTTATTTTCATTCGAATTTCTACATCGCCACGCTTGGGATTACAGCGGAACCGTCAGCCAAGCTTTTGAACACACTGAAGAAGTCAGCTACTCTATCACACAAAGATGGAGCGCCTCTCTGGGGCATACGAATGCAGGTTCGTGGCTAACACCTAATGGACAAGATTCTAATTTAAAAGTCATCAACGAAAATGATTCCATAATATATGGCTCAATGTCTTTGGTGTTTTAGGAGGCAGAAAATGGGAACTCAAATAGTAATTGGAAAATTAATTACAGTCGCCATAATGAGTACTTTTATAGGTCTATCTGGTTGTACAAAAAAGCGTGCCGAAACAATTGCACCGGGACAAGGTGACAACCTCCAAACTGTAGCTTCGTTTCATAATAAAGTCTTTAAGCTTAAAACTTTATCGCCAGTTGATAAAGTTGAAACACAAAATGTTACCAGATCAAAAAGAACAGAATACAAATCTCCAAAATATGGATTAGATAATTTTTCAATCGTGAATTATAAAACCGATGCCCAGCTTTTGGGTACCACTAAAATTGTAGCACGCCCAGATACCGAAGATAAATATGAGATTCACTATGTTGTTACAAATGACTATGTCAAAGTACTCAAAGTCGCAAAAGAAATCGATATTCCTTTGCAAGAAAGAACTTTTGCAGAAGATTTAGCAGACGGTCGAAAAGCCGTTCCCCTTGTTGGTTACAAAATCCAAGGCAAATTCATACTAGAAAGAATCGAGAATGAAAATGGGAAAAAAACTTCTCTACTGCGAGAAAAATCGGTTAATAGCATTAGCACAGCTACCCATATCCGAATTGACTTAAATAGTCCCGAAATCTTTAAAGCCGTACAAAAACCAGATATTTTACCCGCCTCGTATTTCGACGGCGAATGGTTTTTTGCAGAGACCGTCGTTCAAGCTCCTGAGCATAAAAAAGACCAAGAAGGATTTATTGCTGAATCTATTTTAGGATCTTCAACTCGAATTAAATTTGTTAAAAATAAAGACAATTTCGAAGCCGTTAGTTTGAACTTAGATGAGCGCCTTAAACAGCAAAGTGATATTAATTTTAGCAGAGTCTTCAGCTTACCCGTTGAATGGAAAGAGTTCCGCTCAGTCGAAGTGGGCAATAGCACAGGAATGAAAGAAGAAGAAAATAACGAACTCGCATTTGATAAAAAGAAATATGTACTAGTTAATTTTGAAAATGTTGTTTCAAAAATTGATGACGGTACATTCGAAAGATATCTGCAGAAAGCACTTGGAGCCAGCGCCGAAGGTTCTAAGCTTGTGAATCTTGAAATTCAAGACAATTATTTATCTTTTACTTTAGAAAAAAACGAATCTAACATTCGTTTTAAAATGTCTTTACGCCGTGTTGAAAAAAATAATTATCAATCAAAATTGCATTTCAGAGATGATTGGGAAAAGTTCGGTTATTTCACCACGACAAAGTCAAGCGTCATGAATTATGAAATTCATCGCAAAGAAGATATTGAAAAAAATATTTTTATTAGCCGCTTTAATCCAAAAGCAGACCGAATTGAATTCCGTTTTTCTAAAACAACACCCGCATGGATTAGACCGGCCGTGAGAAAGTCAATTGCAAGTTGGGATGATTCTTTTTGCCGAGCTGCCAATGGAATTACCTCAAGTGCCTGTGAGGAAGTTACAAAATGCCGCATGAGTCAGTTACAGGCACAAGATGATAAAAGTAATGAATCTTGTCATTCGGTTGCAAAAAAAGCAAACTACTTACAAGTTGTTTTAAATGAAAAAGATGGAGATGTTGAATTAGGAGACCTCAGATACAATATTATCAACTTAATCGAATCAGAAACAGAAAGTAATCTGTTTGGGTACGGGCCGTCTTTAACTGACCCTTACACTGGTGAGATTATTTCAGCTACGACAAATGTACATGTGACTCCCATTCGATCAGCCTTGGTTGATGAAATTAGAAATTATATATTAATGAAACTTGGATACTTGGGCGAAGTCAGGCTCGGAGGCGGTTTTGATATTCTAACTCAAGCTGAAGTTAAATCTGACAACCAGAATGCTCAAATTATCATGAACTCAACCAATTTTGGCCAGCTGAAAAGTCTTAAGCTGCCGACTGAAATTTTAAAATACTTTGATAAAAAATTTAATTCGCAAAACAAAACGATTAGTTTGGATTTTAGAAACGGAAACTCTCCTTTCGGACGCGAATTCGATTTATCTATTACTTCAAAGAACATTCACCGTGAAATTGAATTGAATTGCCCTGAAATAACAAAATATGTTTCTCAATTAAAAGTTGCTGGCGTCACACATGACAAAAATGAATTAGACATACTAAATAAATGCTCTCGAAAATTAGTTGTCGATAAAATGTCAGGTACGCTCATTCATGAAATTGGACACAACTTGGGACTGCGTCACAACTTTACCGCCTCGAATGATGAAGCTAATTTTTGGCCAGCCACCAAAGAACAAAGCCAAGTCGTTAAATCCTCGTCTGTTATGGAATACCCAGCTTTCAATGAAGATCGCTTAACCAAACCAGGACTTTACGATATTGCAGCACTTCAATATGGATATTATGATCGCATTACAACAGTCGATGGACAAATTCAGACATTAAATACTGCTCGTACGATCGAACAAAATGTTGGTAGTAAAAAAATTAAACCTTATAAGTTTTGTACAGACGAACATGCTTATTGGGGTTTAGATCCAATGTGTCGACGACACGATGCCGGAATTACACCTATTGAAGTCGTAGAAAATATCATAAATGATTATAAAACGAGTTACTCTTTATATAACTATCGTTACGACAGAGTCGGCGTACAAAGTGGCTATACATTGGCTATGAGTAGATTTGGACGCTACTATCTTCCATTGAAACATATTAACGAACAATGGAGAATAATTTTAGCTGACTATATTGGTCGGGATAAAATGTATTTAGAAGGAATAGATGAAGCACAGTATGATGCGCTTATTACAAAACTTATGGCTGACCCGAAAGTAAGTGCTGAATCGAAATTATATAAATTAGCTTCTGAAAAAGCTTTCAATTTTTTATCAAGCATAGCAGGAATGTCAAATCAGTACTGCTTGGTTGAAAATTCAGTCAAGTCGTTTGATATCATTGAATTTGAAAAAATTCGGCAAGACAGTTTCTCAAAAGGAAAAAACTTTCTACGCTCATGTCAGGATGCAAATGCTTTAGAATGGTTTAAGGCCAATAGCATGAATTTCATCACGCAGTTAGGCTACCCATTAAACGATGTTAAATTTGATTTAAGTCCAGAAAAATCAACAGAAACAAATGATATTGCGGGTAACGGTCCCGATCGAATAATGGCGACATACGCACTAACCGAGCGGATGGCACTCTCTCTTAGAAGTACTCAAATAGGTCTGAATTCTAACTTTTTGGATGTGCCAAAGCATAGAAGCTCCATGATCTCGCGTGTTCTGTCACGCTTAGGTGATGGCGTTTCAATCGAGAGCATAAGATCCGTGCTGGCACAAAATATCAGTCAGCAAGACATTGAAAAACTCAAAAAAATAAAGCCTCACTTTAAAAAATTTGACGCAGAAAAAGATATTATTCAAAACCAACTGACTAGCTTAGTTCAAGGCCTTCTTATTCCCGGAAAGTCACAAGAAAATTTAAGTCGATTGCGTGACTTTCAGGTTACAATCTCAAATTCAAATCTTGATATTAAGCAAGCACAGGAATCTGGCGAATACATAGTACTGCCTCTCAATACAAACTCTCTTATCATTAATAAAAATACTAAAAATATGGCCACGCTTGCTAGTCTTTACTTAAATGCTGAACGCATGAAGAATTTTAAGGAAATAAGCAAAGAAATGTCAGATTTATTTTTTAAAGAAATTCAATCTTTAAAATTACCTGTAAATAACAATAATGCGAGTCAAATTTCAGCATTAGAATATTTAAATGCATTTAAAGAATTCCCTGCGGCTTTTTCAAAAATTACAGAAGAACAACAAAATGAGTTAAAAGAACTTTTGAACTTCTTTCCAGAGGTTTTTGCAGCAGTTCAAAATGCGAATCAGTTAAGTCAACTTCAAGATCAAGCAAAAGTAACAAGCATTGATCAAGTTGTGGAACAAATAAGACAAGGCGTAAAAGCTGCGAACCCCCGAGCTTCAGATGAACAAATTGATGGTGTAGTCACACAACAAATTCAGCAACTTGAGGCACAAGGATTAAGTTCAGATTCTCTTCAAAAATCAGCTCTTCAAGCTCAAAAACAAATCGAGCAAATGCTACAACAGCTGAACGGAAATGCCGCACAGGTTGTTGGTGAACAGCTTTTGACTCAAGATAATTTGCAAAGTTACATTGAACAAAGAAGAATTCAGATTGGACAAAAGGCAGCAGATGCAAATTTAAATCGAAAAGAATATGAATCTCAAATGGATTTAATTATTAACTTCTTAACTTTACTTGGATTTAATTATTAACTTCTTAACTTCACTAAGTCACGTTTTGTAACAAAACTTTCGATTCAAAAGGATAAATAGCCACCAAAATATGGGGCTTGCCTAAAGAGCAAGCCCCTATTCTTTTTAAAGCATCAGAATAAATTGCCATCTGTTCGAATGCCGATTCAGAATAAGCCGAACTTCCTGTTTTGTAATCTAAGATGTATACAGCATCCTTAAGCTCCGCCCACAAATCAATTGAACCCTGTAGAATTTTATGATCGATTTTTACAGAAAAACCCCACTCTGCATGGCCCACTTTTAAAATAAGATTCATTGGTGGATTTTCTATTTTGTAAATAAAGTCTAAAGCAGCTTGTAAACTGTCTTCAGTTTTAAATACTTGGCCTTTTCTAACTGCTAAAGATTCAAAAACTTTATGAGCCATCGTCCCGAACTGAGCTTTTTCAAGTGCTTTCGCTTGATTCAAAAGATTACGATTTGCAATCCCCACTTTTGGGGTCAGCCGAGAAGTAACCGATTCTTTTCCACTACTAGTTAAGCTCACAACACTTTGCAAATTTAAGGGCTCTATTATTTTCGATTCGTCTGTGGTTTTTAATGAAGCCATCTCGAGTTCTAATTTTTTATTTTGCACTCGGTAGAAAGCCCCTTCAATAATATGATCACCTTCGTCAAGTATCAGTGGCAAATTTTTAATCCAAGTATTTCTTTTTGCATCTTCCGTGGCTGATAACCACAAAGATTTCTGAGCTCTTGTTAAAGCTACATAAAAAACTCGCCAGGATTCTTCGGCTTCACGTTCTTTAATTTTTTTTGTTGTCGCTTGCGAAATCGGAGAAGCCAATAAACTGCCTTCTTCATTTCTCAAAGAAATTGAAAATACATTTTTTTCTTCGTCGAAAGTGAAAATTTTATTTTGTGCATTTTTACTATCGGATCCTGTACCTACAACAAAAACATGTTCAAATTGCAATCCTTTTGATGCATGTATTGTCATAAGAGTAACTCGGTTAGGCTCTACAATCGGAGCAGCATCTTGCTCTGCTTGGTCCAAACTTAAGTTTTCTGCTTCAAGTATCGAATCAACAAATTCAAGAATATTTTTTCCTGGCGAATTTTCCATGGATTTTAAATCAGATATGTACTTCCATATGTTGGCTTCTCTTCTACCGGTCGGATCAATAAGGCGATCTGCTTTCAAAAAATCTGAAGCTTTTAAAAATTCTAATAAAGCAGTCGAGATTCCAAACTGATAAGATTTTTCTTTTAGATGAGAGAGTAATACAATTGGTGCTTTTAATTCTGGATCAGTTTTAGAAACCTCAATAGCATTACTCCAAAGAGATCCCTCTTGAGACAAAGATTTTCCCATCTTAAGCAGATCACGAAGCTTCGAATCTGAAATATAGAACCAAGGAGATCTCAGTAAGCTTATTAAACTTTGCTGACCGTATGAATTCAGTAAAAAATGAGTCAAACTAATCAAATCAAGTATTTCACGACGCTTCCAATAGTTGCTCACACTCGGACACTGAACTGGAATCTTATACTCTTTTGCGCATTGAACGAATTTTTCTAACAAACTATTTTTTCTGGATAAAATCACAATTTTCTCAGGTTTAATGCCTGAATCAATTAAAGATTTAATTTGCGCCAGAACTGTGACAACTTCATTTGAATGCTTTTGATTCAGATCATCAATTGGCAACAAAGTGATGTGGGCTGCGGGAATCTTGGGATCTGTGTGGGAAGAACCTTGTTCTGCAGTTTTAAATGTTGAATTTAATTTAGGAAATAGAAAGTTAAAAAAATGAACCAGCTCATGTCTAGAACGATAGTTTTTCTCTAGACGATCAAAACTCCCGCCCGCTTCTTCAACATGCTTAATTTTATTTTGAAAAACTTCTGATCTAGCTCCGCGAAAAAGGTAAATACTTTGTTGCGGATCACCCACAATAAAATGAGGCTGATTTTTTACAAAATGAGAAAGAATAAAAACTTGGATTGGGGATGTATCTTGATACTCATCAATCATCCAGTAATCCCACTCACGAGCAAATGCGCGACCTGATTCAGGTAACTCTTTGAGCACCTTCACAGTCAAAATTTCTAAGTCACTCATGGTAATGGAACCCGAATCCATTTTATATTTAACAAATAAAGGAATAACTTCCTGAGATAAATTTTTAAATAAATTGTGGACTCTGTCGAAATCAAACCAGCGCTCTGGATTAAAAAGTGGTTGATCAAGCACTTGATCAACTAAATCTATGAAAAGAAGCAGCTCCTCATGAAGTGCAGGATCAAGGGACGGCTTTCCAATAGAGTAAGATGGTTTACGGCCAAGATTCACACGCCACAACTCAAGCGTTGTAAAGTCTATGAAGGATTGCGAAAAATTTTGGCTGTAGCTTTTCCACTGTTTTGAATCGGCTATTAAATTCAATTGGGAGCTTATCACCGTATGAGCATTTTTTAATTCTTTAAAAGTTCGGACAGCTTCTATTTTTAATGACTCAGAACTATCCCATTTGAACTCATCTGATGTAATGGAATTTTCATAGATCAGACTCAAACCTTCAGATATTTCATTCCAATTTAAATAATCTAGAATATCGACCAAATCCGGATTCTTATCAAAAGCTTTTTTAACCAGTCTTTTAAGATATATTTTAGCTTCGGCAGAGCTGATAATTTTGATTTCAGGGTTGAACCCAGCTTTAGATCCATACCTGGAAAGAAAGGGCACTAACAATCCGTGCAAAGTCGAAATATGAACCCAAGACTTTTTATTCAAGTATTCAAATAATTCCTGATCGTTTTCTTTTAATGCTTGAGCGTAAAGTCTTTCTTTTAACTCTTGAGTTGCTTTTCGAGTAAAAGTTGAAATTACAACATGTGGATATTTTTGATGTTGAGCTTTAAAGTTTTTTACGTTGTCTATAAATGTCTTAATTAAATGAGTTGTTTTACCGGCTCCGGCACCAGCTTGGATAATTTTACTTTTTAAGCCAAATGAGGTGCTCGACATAGTCGCCTCCAATCACAATGAGTACAAAACTTTTCGTCTGTTGGAAGCGGTTTTATTTCACCATTTTGAATTTTATCCGTAAGCAATTTAACTCGGTCTTCAAAAGTATTAAGTAATTCTTTTTTCTTCTCGAAATTGAGTTTTTGTCCACGCTTTTTTGTGTTTTTGAAAAAACCTGGAATTTCAGTATCAAGTTCAAATCCAGTTTCTCGCGAAAAGTTTTTAATGACAAAATAAAAAGACGCGATGACCTGGCCCTCAATTCCGGAAGCCCAGCCATTTTCAAGTGCATGAATATAGAATAACATTTGAAGACTGCCATTTTCAATCCAGTTATGAGCCCCTTTTAATTGAGAACCACTCAGCTTGTAGTCGATTACAACCATTTCATTTTGTGCAGAAATATCGATCCGGTCTATTCGACCGCGATATTCAGTACCTTGAAATTGACCTTTCCAGCTGACTTCAGTTTTGGTTTCTTTTATTTGTGGATATTCTTGTCTCCATTTTTTTTCAAATTGCAAAAATTTTTGACATAACTTAAGCATTTTCTTTTTCTGAACTTCCCAAAGCGCTTCGACAACACTCGCGAAGTGAGTTTTCTTAGTTTGCTCTAGAAGTAAATCAAGCTCAATTTCATTCCAGCTTGAAAGTCCCCTCTTCATTATAACTTCAAAAAGATAATGAAGAGCTTCGCCCGCCGACCTTCGATCAAAATCCAAATCAATTTCAGGAAAAGTTTTAAGGCCTAGGGTTTGTCTTGCAAAATAAGTAAAGGGACATTTTTGAAAAGTTTCCAGTGCAGAAGGTGATAGTATTTTAACTTCACTGTTTTCTAAAAGATCATATTCTAATTCACCCAAGTCTTGTAAAAGTCTTGGCGATTGAACATTTTTATTTAAAATACTATCTAAAACTGTTTTGTGAGGAATTTTATGCGCTTCAGAATTTTCACTATCGTTATTCTTAGATTTAAGCCAAACAGACGAAGGAGTCATGATTTGTCCAATCAAATTAACTGCTCCAAAATAAAGATGATCAGATTTTATTCCACATTGAATAGCCCACTCAAGTTCGAATTCTAAATCTCCTTTTTCGGAATGACTGAGCCAATAACCTAAGTCTTTCGATATCTGCCTTGCTGTTTGTGGCATAATCCCACGGTCTGATTTCACTTTTAAGTTTTCTTCACTTAATTCAATAAAAATACGGTGAGTAACTTTTAAGAAGTGTGCAGACATAATATTTGTGACCATAATGCCTTCGCGGACAGCTTCGGAAACCATAATTTCGTGACGACTTAAACAAGTTTCACAAAATGAAACCCAATCCGACCATGGCAAAAGAAAGTTTTCATCAAAAGATGCTAATAAATCTCTTACTAAAACCTCGAGCCAATTCGGAATCTCTTGCGAAAGAGACCCTAAATCTATTTTAGCAATTTGAAATATAAATTGAACATGACTTATTGAACTTTTTAAATCGATTTCAATTTTAAGGCCTTGTTTCATTTTATCAAAACGACCGTAGTCCGCTTCATCGTATATGTTTTTATAGAGAGCTTCAAATTTTTCAAAAATTAGTTCATTTTTTTGATTATTATTGCAATAGCCGTAATATGAAAGTTCAAGATCTCGCGTTGAAAGGTTATAATTAAGTGCTCTTAATCTAGATAAAAAAAGTTGAACTGCAACAGTCGCCTGAGATGAACTTAATTTATTTTTATTAAAGGGTATACCTTCTGCTTCTAAATGAAAGGCCAGAACCGGCCAGACGGCTTCAATATCAGGAGCCACAATAGCAATTTGATCAAGTGGAACTTTTTGCTCAATCCATGATCTTACTATCGCTGTTGTTTGTCTTAAAGAGCCTAATGTTGATGAAAAATTTCCATATTCTTTTGTGGTTTTAAATTTATTTTGAGATTGAGTTTTTTCAACTTTATTCGCAAAACCTTTCAAATATTCATAAGGTCGTAAAAGATCTGAATATTGAGATTTTTTTAAATCCACCAGGTTTTTTAAAACAGGAGCTAAGATAGTAACATCTTGGCGCTTAGAAATTTGGTGTAGCAATTCCGCTTCGACGAAACTCAACTGACTACTTAAGTCAACAACAAGATCTTTTTCCCAAAATAATGGGGTATCGGTCACACTTTGCAGAAACGCTGGAATCCACTGCGCTAATAACAGTTTTTTACTTTTAAAGTATGAAAATACAGCTTTTGTCCGCAACCACCAATCTTTCCAAGATTCTTCTTGCTCCGGGTTTTGAGAAAACCAATCACGTAATTTTTCTTCACCTTCGGGATGGAAATAAAATGGAGCCAGGTCGGTCATCCATTTAAGAAGCGTATTTTCACTTGATTCTGGCAATCCGATTGATTCACCATGTAACCTAAGAAAATATTTTAGATGTAAAATGACAGCTTGCTGACTAATCACTTTATATTCAGGGTAACTACGCAATAGAATTTTTTTCCAGAGATCCGATATGCGGAGAACAGATTCTTCTAAAAAAAATCCTCGGTTCTGAATAAATAATTCTTGAATTTCAAATTTGGTCCGCAGATCCGATAAAAGCCAAGTCTGTTTTGATATATCTAGATTTTCAAGTAGATCTTGGATTGACTGTCGATTCTGAATTTCCCAAACGTAAAGCATTTTAAAACACTGTCTGATTCTCAAAAAGAAGTCACGTAGCTTCGCGCCCTCAGAGCTCAAATCAAGATACTGACGATTCACCTTGATTGAGATCCACCTCAATTGAGGTATCGGTCACTTGATTGTGTCATTACGGATTATGCTTTTTTATGAACCGCAGTGAATGTCTTTACTAACGGCGTTGCTTCAATTTACGCTTTCTTCCATCTTGACCAATTACTTTAAAATCTGCGTCAACCGATAAATCTAGCGTTAATCCGATTTGCAATCTTTGATCGGGAGTTTGTCCGGGATAAAAACCCTCCTCAACTGTGTATTGCGCGATGTCCAAATTAAAGAGCCAAAGATCAAGGCCTAATCCGTAAGTTGCGTATCCTTGACTAATTCCAAAACGTAAATCAATTAATGCAAGTGACAGTTCTGTTCCCATGTGGAGTTTTTGCCCGATTTGCATATTTGTTGTTCTGATATTTCGATACTCAAATCCTGCTTTTGCTCCAACTCCCGGCCCATCGAATTCATAACCTAATCCAAATATCAGATTCTCTGCTATATGTGGCGGAGCTCTCGATCCTGAGGTTTTTTCAAAAGTAGTGGATCCAAGATCCTTCCATACAAACGTTAATATCGGTGAAGAAGATTTATCAGTCTTATAAAGCAAAGAAATATCCATTCCATAACCAAGTCCCTTGTCTTGAAACTGGTCTAGTATGACAGCCGAATCCTGACTGGATATGTATTCGTTAATCGTGTCAAAACCAACTACGTTAGCTCCGCCCCATCGATTGATTCGCTTAACAGCAAATCCAAACGATAGGTCTGGTCCGACAAATGCCGATCCCGCCAAAGTAATTCCATAATCATTGATAAAATCAAGATACCATTCGGGAACAAGTGGATTTGTAAAATAGCTTTTTAGATAAAAATTATTATATAAAGAAACTCCAAAGTGAGGAGCTACAAAAGAAACTTTTCCGTCTAATCCCGTCCAGATTGTTGTACCTAGATAGCTATTAAAATCTGATATATCTGTCATAGGAGGCAGCGCCTGAATATCCTGAATCGAGCTCAATCCTGGCGCACCAGCAACTAAATTTAGAATTTCTAAATTCATAGTTTTAACGTGACTTAAGTACGCCGCATTCGTAGTCGGAATATCAGACGTTCTGGGAAAGGGGGTATAAACACCTCCCATTCCTAATGACCAAACCGGCCGCTGGTACTCAAACGCTCGCCGTGCTTTCGCTACGAACGGAGTAAGTAAAAAAATGAGGATTAAAATACTTCTTCTCATCATAGGCAACACGTTGGGTCTATTGCGCAGCTTTCAATTCCTAAATCAGAGGCGCTATCACTTTTAATTGCGTCTCGAAAATCATTGGCATCACCGTCTGTGATAAGCGTGGGATTAGTTTCTGTGCAATCTAATCCTAATATTCCACATACTGCTCCAACTGCACCTATATCAGTACTAAATCCTCCAGATATGCTCGTACCAAGAGCATCAATATTTTCGATCATAAGACCAAATCCAGATACAATTTGTTTCACCTCAGCAATCGGCAAATCTATATTATCGCAAGAATCGTAACCAGCATCTAAAACGCCGTCTCGATCAGTATCGGCTCTGTTTCTTAAATATGTTCCGACTTTAGCTAATCCGATTAAAAACATTGCAATATTTTCGTTCGTCGTGCGAGCTGAGTAATCACCAATCGATTCAATCCACAACTGAGACTCATAACAATCATCAGGCATAACTGGAG
>JAOASS010000005.1 GCA_030158485.1 Pseudobdellovibrionaceae bacterium
TTTTAGAAATGAATTTATGTAAGAAATTAAAATATTTTTTTAATTTAATTTGGGGGAACAAACAAAAAATCCGCTTTTTTCAAGCGGATTTCGAATAGCTAAAAATTTTCACAAGTAAGTGTTTTTGAAGCAGTCGAAACTTAGACTGCTTCAAAACAAATAATTCTAATCAATAAATTTTTGATTTATTGGACTTTCTTGAATACTTGCTTTGTGTAATTCGGCAACAGTTTCGCTAATTAACTGATTCATTTTATCAGCAATACTGCGAAGCTGATCTGCGTTTCCAAAAATTGGTGCAGATAGAATAGTCTGCAGTTCTTTTTGGGATTTATAATTGTCCAATCTCCATTCGTCGACTGTCGATAAAAAGTTAACAGCTGACATCTGATTTTTATCCGCAAATGCGACGTAAGCCTTATGTGCCTGATAGATATCAGTATTATAATCACCCTTGTCTTGAGACGAATCTACACAAGCTGCAAGGCCTAAAATTTTATAGGCCTTATAAAGCATGAATCTTGTCCTCTGACTTAAAGTCAATACAGAATCTGGGGATGCGTATTCACTGTTAGTGTAATAATCTTCAATCGGGGCGATGTAAGAATTGATGTTAACTTGCGAGGCCTGGAGCACAAATCTCAAACATAAGTCAGACATATCACCGTAATAGCTTAAGTGAATACGGTGATTCATGAATTCATTCACCGCAAGATTGCGTAAGCTTAAGATTCTACCAGAGGAGTATCCTTCAGGAAGGCTTTCCTCCACACCTGTTTGGAATTTTTCCGCAATGTCCTCACTTGAAGACTCTGAACCCAAGCCTAAAATATGGGATAACTCATGTAAATAAAGCGCTGCGATCTTCACTCCGATAACGCTTTTTGGATGTTTTTTTGCCAACAATGTTTCTATACTTATACAAATTGAGTTCTCCTGCCGATTTGCGACTGCATCGTTTCCAGGGATCTGTCCGGGACATTTTTTGTGGGAAAAAACCAATTGTACTTTTTCATTTGTATCTAAAGCCCTCATAACAAGTCCGGACGGTCCTAACAATTGAATGAGTGGATACGTAAACTCAGTATTGATTGAAAAAAATCGCTCAATCAATGTGGTTGAGGCAGACCGTAGGAATACCAATTCCCTTTTAATATTAATCAGATCTGCAGGGGGGCTTAACTTAGTACCACCACCACCAGCATCGCCACCGCCGCTGAGCTTTCCTTGGCTAAAAGGTTTTTGATTTGGAAAATTGAACTGATTCTGTACCTTGTTGGATTGAGCTTTTACAGCGTCCTCCACTTTTAAAAGTTTATTGCTTTTATGGAATCTCAAGTTACCAGTTTTAGTTTCTGTCGAACTTGTGGGTTCGGAACTATTTTGCGAACCATTCAATGTCTTAACTTGAGACATATAAGTCTGCGAATACCCTTGTAGGGCTATTAACAACGTGAAAGAAACAAAATTTAAATTTTTCATAATATCTCCTAAGATTAGTGCAAAACTGCTTCCACATAATGCATCGCACCATCTTTGAATTCCAGATCAATTTAGTAAATTAGAAAGGCTTATCATTACTTTTTGTAAAGATTGAAATTGCATCGACCGAAAAGAATTTATGAACGTTTTCAAATACTTAAATTATAGGCAATGGCTAAAGGATTATTTAGAATCAAAACCCCATAAAGGGCGCGGGGAACTTTCGAAGTGGGCGAAGTGCTGTTCTGTTCACCCTACTTTGATGAGCCTGATCTTAAGGGGGGATCGAGATCTTTCTTTAGAACAAGCCCACGCTCTAGGCGGGTATCTGGAACTCACGCCATTGGAGCTAGATTATTTTATTCATCTCGTGCAATTCGAGCGCGCTGGAACTCAAGAATTTAAAAAACATATTCAAAAAAAACTGGACGCTTTAAAATTGCAAGCCGTTGAAGTTAAAAACAGCTTCACCCACGAGTCTGAACTCGCAGAGGAAGCAAAACTTAAATTTTATTCAAGCTACATTTTTTCTGCCGTTAGACTTTACTGTGATACACAGAAAGAAGGGCGCACGTTTGATGAAATCCAGAAAAAATTTAATATCAGCCGTCTTGAACTCTTGCCAGTTCTTCAATTCCTCGTAGAAACGGGACTTATTAAAACTAAAAATGAACGCTATCTATTAGGTCCCTCACGAACGCTTGTTAATCGCGGTTCCCCCTTTGTGATCAAACATCACCAAAACTGGAGGATTCAGGCCTCTTTGAAGTCTGAAAAACTGAAAGAAGATGAATTAATGTTCACTTGTCCTATGTCGATTTCACAAAATGATTTTGAAAATTTTAAACAAGAGCTTTCTGAAGTGATTCAAAAATTCTCGAAAATGCTCAAAGACTCTCCTGGAGAAGGTCTTGGATGTTTCAACCTGGATTGGTTTTGGGTGGATTAAAAAGTAATCCCCATGAAGCTCAAGTGTCATAAAATCGAATATAGCTTTTGAAGCCTTTCGAATGGGGACGAAAACGAAGTTATGCCATTTTTTTTCAATTTCAAAAAAAGAATTTAGAAAATAAAAACTTCGTCCCCATTGCGCTGCACGGGAAGGTTCACTTTGCTGGCCAGATCATGAAGGTGATCATTACTGACTTTTGAAAATACTGATACCTGCCGCGTCCCCGTCGAAAAATAAAAATTATTTCTATTTATATATTTTTCGTGGGAACACGGTGGGGAAAGAAAAAAATCCGCTTTTTTCAAGCGGATTTCGAGTAGCTCAAAATTTTCACAGGGAAGAGGTTATGGGGTGTGATAACTCTCAAATCAAAGTTTACTGAGGTACATTCCCCAGGTAGGTCCCTTTCCATTGATAGCATTTTTCTTTCCCGTTGCAGTTTTCAGAAATGATTTTATAATCATTAGCTGAAAGCCATTTATAAATGAAAAAATCAATGTAGGTATGAATTTTCCAAAAATGTCTGTTTACTTGGCTTGAAACATTAGAACTCAAGCTGTCGCAAGTAGGACTTTTATACTCGTTACCTTGGCATTTGCGCTCAACTTCTGCCTCACTGTCGGTATAAAAATCATGTAATTGACGGTGCAAGTTGTAGGCTAGTTCATTTCCCAGTTGATGCAAGGTCAGCGATCTCAAATACTCTGGTTTTCCCTTGGCAACTGCGTCCATAGTCATGTCTTTATGGTCTTGGATGAGATTAGCTTCAATGCCTCCTGGTTCTTGTAACCAAATTGGCGCTGGCCAAGTCTCATCATTATATTGTGGTATCGTTTGCCAACTTGAAATACACGGCAATCCATTCGCAGTGAGTTCTAAATTGACCATTTTTATCATCTGGCGATGCATATAGAAAAATGATTCACCAGATGTAGTGGAAAGTTTTTTAAGGTAGAGTTCAATATCTTTGGCAGGCAAAAGATTCAATGATTTTGCTCTATCAAAATTTTCTTTAAGTTCCTCTGGCTCTGTGGGATTAATCGGACCTACATTCACTAGTCCATCAATAACTAAATGCCAAGTATCGTGCCATAGACGATGAGAATAAGAAGCGACCATCGGTCGTATGACATTCATCTGCTCTTCTGTAATTTTATCTTGGCACTTTCTGCAAACCTGAAAGCTATCGCCAGGTATATTACATTCAACCACTTTTTTTCCGAGCTTTGGTGCAACAGTTTGCATATCTAGCAAATGATTAATAGCAACAGGATCGACATCACCAATCACTGGAGCTTTTCCGCAAAAAAGACCAGTAAGCCCTTTTTGGGCAGTTGCGTATAAATAGTTGTCGGCCGTTAGAGCTAAAACCAACATAAAGAATTTAAAAAACGTTTTAAAAAATTTAGACATGAACTCATTCGGTGCAACGAGTATACCATGAGTTAGAAATCCCTTATGGCCAGAAACCCAATCCAACTAAAGCTTAAAGCCAATATATTGCAATATAGCTTTTAGGTCTTATAAAACGGGGATCAGCTTCGAGCGAGGAGCGCCTCAATGGAAATTTGTCTTCTATTTTTAGAAATTAAAAGTTTGGTTCCCACGCTGATGAATATAAGGTTCGCTTTGCTGGCTGTACATTAAAGCGAGCTATCGCGAGCGCTAAAAATGAACATCCCCGCAAAAGACCCAACTAAAAATATTCACAAGGAAGGGTTTATTTACGCTCTAATCGATAAGAGCAGTCTGGTCCGACTTCTGCGTAAAATTCATTATTATGTTTGGCAATTCCCCAATATTGCTTGTTTCTTGGCGTCTGTGGATACCATCTCCAAAATTTTAATCCAGCGTCTACAGAGCAATCAACTTGTGATGAATTCATAACTGGAGATATATAAAACTTAACTTGAGGTGATGCATCTCCGTTGTAAAGCAATCCGTACACTAAAGTGCCATCACTCATTAATCTGTTTTGAGCACCCGAAACATGAGCCAAAGCTTTCTGACAGCCAATGATTTGCGTTCTTTTAAATTCTCCAACAAATTCCGATGTGGGACAGTTGCCTGCATAGGAATTCAAAGTAAAAAGAACTAAGCAAGTGATAATTAATTTTGTCATTTCTATCTCCTATTAATATTCCAATGAGATGTTAAAGAAAAAAACGAATAAAGCTAGAATTTTTCATTTGCGCGCCTACATACATGAGGATGTTCGGTGGCAAATATTTTAGTAACTCTAAAGTTGCCAAGAATACCGCAATGCATTACCCCTGAAGATAGACTTGCTTCGTATTGAGCTATGGGAACTTTTAGTTGTTCTCAAGGACCATGACCTTTGTTACTAAGGTAGTCTTACGGTGGGGTTCATTAAATGATTAAAAATTCGTTTATTACAATTTTGTTTATCGTTTCGACAACAACTGCATTCGCCCAAAGTGTGACCAAAAATTTAGTCTATAAAAGTGCAAGTGGAGGCATTGAAAAAGATGGTAACTGGTTCTACACCGTTAGCCCCAATGGCCGCTTTATTGTTTTAGGGTGTGGCAATTATCAACTTTCAAAAAAAACGACAGCAAATGTTTGCGGTAATCTTGATAATCCTACAGCATTTTCAAATCTTCAGGTTTACGATACATACGAAAAAAAACTAAAATCAATAGACCTGAGCTCGGTTTTTGACGACTCTCGAAAAATATTTTTTTTCACTTTTAGCCAAGGATCAAATTTATTTTTGGCTGATTTATCTAATGATTTTGTCACCACTCCAGATGAATTCATTCCGACAGATTATAAACAAAAGATTGTGAATATAAATTTAAGTACGTCCAAAGTTGAATCTGAATTTGTTTCGGCTAGCGGCAAAATATGTACACAATTAGGTTATTATGCCGACCAAGTTGTTTGTGCACAAAACACTTTTCGCAAAACTTCAGAGGATGCGTATGTTCGTGATCTCGATTTAGTTTTTTATGACACAAAATTAAGCCAAGTTTTGAAATCAGTAGCCATATCAAAAGACAAATCATTTACAATGATTCCTCAGCTTAACGAGACTGAGTTTACAACAGACAGTAGTAGCCGCCCTAATAAAATGCTTGTGGCTACTGAAGATTTGGGTGGTAATCTCCGCACTACAGGTGAATCTTTTAGTATTGAATTGAAAACCGGTGATGTTAATTTATTACCTGAGTTGGATACAGAAAAACAGCGTTCTGAAATTCGATTTATTGGCAATTACAATCTCAACAACTCTTCCGTAAGTTTGTACTTACTCACTTATCATTCCCAATATAACGGCCCCAATAACCCGCCAATTAAAGATTCTCCTCAGTTTTTAATTCTTAACAGTAAGAGCGTAACTCTGGTTGATACGCCAAGGGCGTGGGGCGATTTTAATTTGAAAAGCATATTAGGCGTGAGCACCAATAAAAATGGACTGCCAGTTGTTTTCAAATCTAATCGAATGAAAATTAGTGACGCGGACGACTCAAGCCAATTTACGATCAAGGGATATTCACTTTTTACTGGTGATGAATCAACTATTCTAAGTATTGACTTTGACGATAAGCATTTTAACAGTTACGCCGTATGGGATGATAGTTCTGAAAGCTTCTTTTTGTTGAATGGCGTGAGGTCTGAGTCCGATGATGATAGTTATTCCATTTCAGAGATTCAGCAAGTTGACATTAACGGTGTAACTTTTCAAAAAACTTCTGCATCAGTTAAGCAAGGTCAATTTTACTTAAACCCAAGATCATCAAGTCCAATCTTGATTGAATACAGTGAAGATGGTCATTCACTATTTAGTTCGATTTTTACTTATTCGACAGTGAAGAGAAAAATGTTATTGATAGACAAAGAAAGCTTTGTCATACCAATTGGTCCATATAGTGCGCCAATATTCGCAAGCGATCAGGGCATTGTGATTGTTTCGTCTTTATTCGAAAACCAGGATTACTCAATTTATTATTACGAATATTGATAACTCACGATACTAACACTATAAAATTAGGCTTCGCGAATAAATGAAATTGATTAAAGCGATGACGCCGCAGTTTTATCAATCCAAGAAAACAGATCACAGATTCTTTCCTCATTGGACGCTAGCACTCTTGACCGGAATGCGCTCAGGCGAACCGTACAGTCTCAGATGGACCGATGTTGATTTGGTCACTGGCAAGATCAACATCAGTAAGGCCTGGACGGAGCTTCGAGGAATCCCAGTCTGCTTGTGAATGTCTGTAACCGATAGCCCTTTTAAATAGAGAGGACCCACAATTTCGATAATTCGAGGTGACCTAAGATCAAAATATTCAATGAAATCAAGGGCCGGCCAATTGTTTCTAGTTGAAGGCTTTGGGCATCCAATTTTCCTGTTCAAAAAATCAGGTTCTACGGTTCTACAAAAACCTTAGTAAACCCATTTCCGAAAAATTTCAGACAAACTTTTGCCTGCGGCGATCTCCATTGCTTTCTGAAAATCTTGAGACACGACCGACTTGAACTTATTTTCTTGCGTGTATTTTTTGACTCCGCCCCAGAAGGCTTTCTCTCCAACTTCTTTTCGAAGTGTATCTAAAAACAGGGCACCCTTGCTATAGGTAATAGCACGCTTAATTCCTAGAGATGGATAATCCCCAGCATAAGTAAGCGGCACATCAAATTTAGCATCTATAGCTCTTTGATATCTTTGCAATGCTAATTCCATTTCCCTATCATAGGCCGCTTGTCCCCAACGATTTTGCTTGTACGCCGCTGTCATAAAAACAACGATGCCTTCGTTCAGCCAGAAGTGATCCCATGATTTACAGGTGATCATGTTTCCCCACCATTGATGAGCAAGCTCATGAACGATAATCCAATCTTCGGTAGGATCTTGAAGAATGGGATCGATAAAACGCTTTCCTAAAATTGAAAAAGCATGTTTCTCCTGAGCCTCATCTTCATTGACGATAATTTGAGTGTATTTTTTAAAAGTTAACGGGACCCCCGATTTAGTTTCAAAAAATGAAATGACTCTTTTCGTGTCAGAAAATTTCCTTTTCAATTCGTTTGAAGTATCAGTCGCGCTTAAATATTCTAAAGTGGTCGATCTGACTGACTCACTTTCTATTGTGAATAGACCCACGGCAAATCCATATAGGTAGCTAGAAAACTTGCTGGGCTCAAACCAAGTTTCCTTTCTTATTTTATTTCCTACAGCGGATGTCGACTTAAGGGTTCCGCTCGCCACACTTTTCATCTCATTTGGCACTTTTAGTTCAAGCTCGAATTGCGCGCGCAAGGCAGGATCAGGACTACAAATCATCCAGGTGCAAGGTTCAAAATTTGTATAAACATATTTTTCACTCCATACGAGTCCTGGAGTGGACGTGCTTCTGTAATTAATCGTGAGATCATTTAATGACGCTCGTTTCAACTTCGGGAGCTCAATTTTAATATTTTTAGCCGTTGCTTCAAACAAAACACTTTTACCATTTAAGAAAACACTCTCTATCAACAAACCAGAAAGTGGAAACTCAGCAGCGTTCTTGTTTGATGAGTTAAATTTAATCGTAGTTGAGCCAGCAATCGATTTATTGACAAAATTAACTTCCAATCGAACCTGATACTTTTTAATATCTAAACTAGAATTCGCAATTGCTAAGTCCACAAGCAGAGCTGAAAATAAAGTAGAAATAGCTACTTTAAACTTAAATGACCTAAAAAATCTCATCACAAGCGCATCGATAACGCATTGAACGAGTTCCCTCAAGAACCAAGTCTCTCGGAGCTCCGCGCATCGAAAGTAGTGTATCCGAAAGATTGTTCTCAGAATCAATGATTCTGATTCAGCGGAATTTCTATCTCGCTGCTTTGGGACAAGGGACACCTCACACGGCGCTTCGAGCGTCTTCAAGATCTGGTTTTCCGGAACTGCTAAACAGACAATAACGCAATGTTTTCAGGTGGTTAGATCGGCCAATTGGGCTATGATTCAACAAAGTAAAAGCAAGGAGTCTTTTATGGAAAAGAAGAAAGTAAATTTACCGCAAAAAGGTGCGGGAAGACGATTAGCGGATCGCCTTGAAAAGCTGGGTCAACAAAAGCCCCCCAAAGCATTGATCAACAAGCTCAATCAAAACGACCGAGAAAAGGTCGCTCTAGCACGGGAGTTTTAATTTGAACATTTTAAGTCTCATTTTTTTACTCACAATCAGCTTTTGCCAAATGATGCTATTGTGCCCGTTGTGAAGATAAAACTTATTTTTGAAGCCCACATTTCTGATAATAAAGGAAAGAAACAACTCATTCCGATTTCGATTATCGAGAGCTATCAAGAACCGAAGACCACTTCCATGAGATTGGGAATGGCCGAATTAAAAGATGACCGAGACTCTTTTCAGCTTGTAGTCGCACATGAGTACGCCCATCTCGTAATTGAAAATGCCAGCCGGAATGCCGGCTCAACTCGAAAAGATGCTGAGAGTATCGAGTTTTGGTCCAAACCTATCTACGAGGGTGTTGCCGATCTACTTGCGAGTTGGGCACTCAGGTCAGAATTTACGGCAGGACGAGATAACTGGTCCGCCCAAAATTTGAACGAATATTCAAACTTAGACCAAGCTAAAAAAGCTAAAGATAACACCGTTGAAAAAGCCAGACGTGCATTCAAAAAAATGGAGCTGATCCCTAAATTTTCTATTTATGAAGACTGGCTAAAAAAGATTGAGAAATATGTTTCTGCAAACGGAGGCAGTGATCCTTACGCCGAAGGTCGATGGCTCGCTGGCTCCATTCGAACCGCAGCAACAACTCCGGAAAAACAGAAAAAAATCGCGGACGCTCTAGTTAATATGGCGCGATCAGGAGTTATGGAAAATGACATAAGTCGTTTCCAGAAAACATTAATAAACAAGTTATAGCGACTAATCACTCTATCCACTTAACCCCGCCCACGAAATCCACACCTGTGTTGGCCTAGTTCCCTGGTGACCATTCGTTTGATTTAGGTTAAGTTCGGAATGACGAGGTCAGTATGAAAATGAACACGGTGGATGACCTACATTCACATAGCGTTTATAAAGATGGGAAAAAGCATACTTGGTACGTCAAACGTCTTTGGAACTTGGCCACTCACTTACCCGAATTCGATTTCGAAATTTCGTCATTCGTAGGCTTTGACGAGGACTTTTGGTTTGGTGATCGATTCAAGCCCACAATCGGAAAAGTCTTGGAACATTGTCGGAAAATAAATGATGCCGACAATAGCCATCCGATCATTATAAGCGCGGACGGTCTTATCATGGACGGCGTTCATAGAATCTGTCGGGCTTACCTGGAAGGAAAAAAAACGATTCGTGCCGTGAAGTTTGACAAAACTCCTGAACCCGATCTCATCACATGATTTTTTTAAAACCTGAAGAGTATCTGCCAAAAATTGAAGCCATTTTTAAAATCGTTGAGAACCGAATCCGCAATTTACTCCCAAATGCAGAAGTCGAACACATTGGCTCTTCTGCAATTAACGGCGCAATTTCGAAAGGCGATCTCGATATCCTGGTTCGAACTTCGAAGGATGACTTCACTGGCGCGCTTTCGACAATTCAATCCTTGGGTTTCTCGATTAAAAAAGAAACTCTTAGAACTGACTCACTGTGCATGCTGGAAACACAGGAGTTTGACGCTGATGTCGCAATTCAACTGATTGAAGGCGGGTCCGAATTCGAAGATTTTGTCAAATTCAGAGACCACCTAAACACTACTCCCGAACTCGTGAAAAAATATAATCTTCTTAAAATCAAATCGATGGAACTCACTCCGGAAAAATATCGCCAAATTAAGTCAGAATTTATCCAAAGCATTCTCAAATCCAAATAACGCATTAGAAGACGTCCGCCTAGACGGGTATAATTTACGCCAATGTAAAGAAATTCAGCAACTTTTTTTCAAGCGATAAAAAATCTGGTCCAAGTAACTTTTCAATCTGAGTGCTTGAAAAGTTCAAAGCAACTTTTCTTGTTTCAACAAAAAAATGATGTTTTTGATTCAACCACTTTCCCCATGCCGCCTGAAGAAAAAAATCGCGCTCTTCTTCTTCGGTCTCGGGACTTACGGCTCCCTGGCAATATGCAATTTCGTTTTCGCTCATTCCTAATTCAAAAATCACTGCACGGGCTAATTCCCACTCAAAATGGTTCAAGTATTTTTCGACGTCAGCCCAAAACTCAAGACCCTTTTTAGCATGATCACTTTTGCAAAAATACGTTGCACAAACTCCGGGTCGTTCCTCCCAGATTGAACACTGATTTTCTTGTTGAGAAAAAAAGGGACAAAGCAATTCTTCTTTTTGACCAAAAGCTTTTTTTCCCAACTGATCTACACGGTTCTGATGTTTTGCGGTCGGAAAAAGGCCCACTGGCAACAAGACTCCTCGATCTAAAGATTGATTTACTTTTTTTTCATTAATAGCACCTAAACTAAAATTTGGAACATAAGGAAAATAAGTACAACATTTCAAATGATTTTTGAAAGGACCTTTATCGCGTGTCAATCCAGTGGGCTTAACCATCGCACAATTTTGACACGTAGCTGATGTTTCTTTAAGTGATCCTGGAAGCCTTTTTGCTAACCACGGAGAATAGGAAAAAGGAAAAAATAAGTTGGAGCTCACGCTTTTCCGCTTTCTAAGAGCAAATTTTCAATAATAGGACAATCTGGCCGACTGTCTCCGTGACAGTTTTGTGAAAGCTTCTTTAAACTTTGCACCATCTGCTGCATCTCGGAAATTTTTTGCTCTAAGTTTTTAATGTGAATTGAGGTCAATAACTTCACTTCGTGGCTGGATCTGGATTTATTCTTCCAAAGACTGATTAACTTTTTTATTTCTTTCATGGAAAACCCAAGACCTCGAGCACGCTTAATAAACTTTAAAAACTGAACGTCATTTTCTAAATACGTGCGGTAGCCACCTTGTGTTCTGGAAGCTTTTGGAATAAGTCCGATGGACTCATAGTGACGTATTAATTTGGCATTAACGCCGGATGTCTTCGCTAAATCACCTATTTTCATTAAAATATCCTGTTCATAAAAAAGACTCTTGACCTTCCAACGACTGGAAGGTGAAAAATATCTTTAAGAATCAAAATTTTCAAGGAGAATTCTATGAATCCTGCTATTTTAGCATTTCTCATTATTTTAATAACTTCAACATTTGCGACAGCTCATGGTGATGAAGCTCCAGGTCCACATGGTGGACACATTCAAATGCCAGCCAATTTTCATACCGAAGTGATCGCAAAAGATGATCAAACATTTCATATTTATCTAACTGACATGGAATTTAAAAATCCTTTAACGACTAGTTCTGAAGTCAAAGTCAGTCACCTTGTGAACGGTAAAAAGACTTCTCTTAAGTGTCGCTCAAGAAAAAATTACTTTATTTGCCAAAAAAACCAGAAGATGACCTCTGGTACTTTAATCATTCAGGCTACTCGAAATAAAATTGTTGCCACTTCGGAAGCCCGCTACGAATTACCACTTAAGCCATTTTGACAATGTTTAGCTAAAAGCTCTTGATTCAACTTCTTCAATCGTTCTGGTTTTTCGTTTTTGCTGATCGTATTTCGAATCGCTTTTTTAAGAGCTTTAGTTAGGCTGAAATAATTTTGACAACCTTGGCACAAACTCAAATGCAGATAAAATCGGAAATAATTTCTTCCTTTTTTTGATGTTCTAACATCAACTTGTTCGGCAGCTTCTTGACAAGTCATTGCAAATTGAACGCCTTTATCTGAAGCGAAAAAGTAGTAACTATCATGCCAATGTTTTCGAATTTTTTCCATCAACTTCATATCAAATAGTCTCCGAACCTATGTGGCCCTCTAAACATTTACGAAGCTTATCTTTGGCTCGAAAAAGCAGAACTCTTAAGTGAGAGACTTGAATGCCTAATAAATTACAAATTTGATCAGGATTTTCTTCTTCGACTTCTTTCATCACAAAAGCTGCTTTTTGCTGCTCACTTAGGCCTTCTAAGCATTCTTTAATTATTTCAGTTGATTGTCGAAGTTCTAATATCCGATCCGGACTTTGTGGAATTGTTTTCCACCACCCATCAAGAGTAAAAGCGTGATTCATAACACGTTCAGAATCATCTTCATATTGAGTTCGACCAAGTGCCCTTCGATGTTCTCGAATTTTGTTAAATAAAATGCCACAGATAAATGTTCTGATTTGTGATCGACCTTCAAATTTTTCCAAATTAAGAAAAAAAGTTTCCCAAGTTTGATGAATCACTTCCTCCGCACTTTCATCATAAAGAGCATTCGAAATACAAACTCGAATTAGAAATGGATTCACTTCATAAAAAAGACTTTTTAAATAAAGGGGATCACGTTCCATCAAAAGACGAATATTTACTGAATCAACATATTGTTTTGAAGGATGTTCTGCTTTAAACTTGTCCCGAGTATCCATCTTGATTTTTTTACTCATTTATCAGTTCCTTATTTTATGATAGCACTCCAAAACTGACGCCTAGGTCAACAACCAAGCTCCCTATAAAAAGCGGAACTGCATGTCGACTCGCTATTTGACTTAAACTTCCTTGCGCAGCAAGCCAGAAATCATTCTCTTTTCAAATGATCATAAATATTTTGTTAATGATTAAAAAATCTTTTAGCCTAAAACAATTCACATGCTCATAAAAAGGAATTTATGGAAAAATGCTGTCGAGTTGTTTTAACAGGTGGACCTGGGGGCGGGAAAACAACGGCTGCTGATCTGTATCGAAGAGAAATCGGTGATCAAGTTGTAGTAGTTCCTGAAGCTGCGACGATCCTTTACCTCGGGGGCTTTCCACGACAAGGCGAAAATGGTGTTCGCAAAGCCACTCAACGAGCTATCTATAATGTGCAAATTAATTTAGAAGCTGCGCAAGCCGCTCACTATCGCAGCCGAGTCCTTTTATGTGACCGTGGGACTATTGACGGCGCTGTTTACTGGCCCGACGACCCAACACAATTTTTTGAACAAATGGGAACGACCTTAGAAAATGAATTATCTCGCTACGATGCTGTTATTTTTTTTGAAACAGCTGCTGTTGGTGGAATATCAATTGAAGGTGGTAATCCAACAAGAATTGAAACAATTGAAGAAGCTTTACGCTTAGATCAAAAACTTAAAAATCTTTGGTCTCAACACCCTCATTTTGTTTTTGTACCTCATAATAAGTCTTTTATCAAAAAAGTTAATTCGGGCCTTGTTGAATTAGCCAAAATAGTCAATCAACATGATCAAAATACATAAATTGAATCTGTCATAGTCTCGCCTGAACATTTGACTAGGTGAATTTGACTGTTATGCTGATTTAGAATGAAAAAAAAATCTTTAATACTTCTTGTTTTACTTTCTTTTTTTGGCCTAGCTGCAAAATCACAATCCATTCAAAATGGTATTTGGAAAGGTCGAGTCAGTTTCAATTTAAACGGAATACAGCTTCCCACAAAAGAAGATGAAGATTGCATTCTTCCTCATGAAGCCCAAGACATTAAAACATCAATCGTGAAAAACTTAAAAAAAAATGGCTGTTCATTAATGACTTGGAAAGTTAAAAATCAAAACCTGGAAGCTTCTTTGAAATGTAAAAATAAAGATCTTGATGCCACTGGACGCTTAAAAGGTGTCTTCTCAAAAAAGAGTTACAATTTGAAAGGTGAAGTTCAGGGTACATTTAAAGAAATGCTACCTGCATCTGCAACTCTTGAGCTTCAGGGCGAATGGCTTAAAGCTTGCCCGAAATAGGTCTTTTTGTAATTTAAAGATTAAAGTCTAGATTCAAGTAGAAATTAAGAACTCAGTTCCGATTCTGTTTTAATATAAATAAAGACAGGGAAGGACTTTCATGGCATCAATCGGTAAATCCGGGTCGGCATCGGAAGATATTCAAAATCTAAAAGCGCACTACGAACGACGGACCGCTCAAAAAGAAAAAGATCAAGAAGAAAAATTACGTAATCTTCAATCCGGCCACGAAGAAGATATCAATAATGTCAGATTAAATTCCCAAGAAGAAATTGCGAGCATCCGCAATCGCATGCAAAACAAATTATCGGCTCAAGAAATTCGCCACCAAGAAGAAATTGAAAATCTCAAAGCTCTTTATCAGAAAAAACTAACAGAAAGAGAATAGTCATTTTGGCTCCAAAAAACTTGGCACGCTCTTCGCTAAGCATATCTTATTATAAACCAGGGGGGTTAGAATGAAATCACTTGTTCTTATTATACTTTTACTCACGACGTCTTTAGCTCAGTCACAGAACTTTGACTACAGGCCCGAGCGCCCATCAAGACCGGAACGACCCGAAAGACCTGACCGCGGAGACCGACTCATCATTAAATCTTTAGGAAGTTTAAAAACAAATAAGTTCGTTGCAGAAACCTTCAGCTTTTACCCTTCGCGTTACAGCGAAAGAGCTTATCAAATTGAATTGGTCGGCCTTCGCGGTAATGCCGATATCAAATCAGTGCAAATTCAATACGGAAACGGAGAAGTTGAAGAACTGTACGAACTTCGCGGAACAATTAAAAAAGATCGTAAGAACCGCGCAGCTCTGTACGGTCGCTACGTTCAAGAAGTTCGAATTGTTGCAATATCGGAATTAATCGGATCTCGAGGTGTCGTTCAAGTAAATTTAGGCGTCTTAAGATAATTAATAAAATAAGAAGCCACTGATTTATAAGATATCGGTGGCTTGGTTTCGGTTTTTTTCACGTGCTTCTTTTAATTTCTTCATTATATTTTCTTCGTTTAATACATCTGGACGTTCCGAGCGAATTCCTGTGTCGAACTCTTTGGGTAAATTAAATCCAAATATTTTTGAAATTAAAGCCACAGTCCTTGGCACCGTATTATAGATCGAGATTGCATTTTTATTTCTTAAAAGTGAAAGTTCAGTTTCTGTTGCTAACGAACCACCTGCCGCCCCGACTTCATAAATGGGAACTCTCAAATGATTGAACTCATATTGCCGCCCTAAAACAGTTTCAGCAGTTTGAGCTGCAAGATTTCCAATAACATCTAATCGACGAGCTCCCACTGGTAATAAACTTTGAGCTACGTTTTCGTAGCCAGTCGAATCTATAATCATGTCTCCAATTAAAGATTGAGTCATTCCAGTTTGAGAATTTTTAATTTTAATTTGGTATCGATTTACATCTAAAGACTTGATTTCTTCAACTCGTCCATCGACCCCAGTTAATCTTCCCGCTTCGTAATGAGGAATTATTTTTTGAATGTACCGATCCCACCCTGCGACACTTTGAATATATTCGTCCGCTGTCTTAAAGTGGTTGCCAACCCAAAAGATTCGAGTCTCTGGATTCAGGGCTATTTCACTTAAGCCCTCTAAAGCAATTCGAGCACCGTCACCGTTCCCGATAATGACGATATCTCGAGGCAAGTGCACGCCTAGATTTTGGGCTTTTATATTTTTTAATGAAACAAGAAAGGAATCTGTGCTCATAATTGGAAAAATTTGATTGGATTGATTCTGATGCGCTTGATGAGTCAAAATAAATTGATTCTTATATTCACTAAACGGTACTTTTGTTGAAACTTTTCCAAGCCCCGTACCAATAATGACTTTTCGCGATTTCAGTGAAGAACCATCTGTCATTGTTAAAATGACGTTTCCTTCATACGGAACCAAAGAACGAACTTCAGTGTCAAGCAAAACTGGAATATTCGAAACGTACTGGTCTGCTTGAATTTTCGTCGCAAGCTGCAACGAGCTCGCATATTTTTGGCTTGTTAATTCTGCTAGCTGTAAAACACTTCCCGGAACAACATGCATAGAAAATGTTCTATTTTCAGCACTATTAATTTTAAAATCTTTTTCAGCAAAATTCCGCGCTACCAAATGGGATTTTTCAATCACAAGTGCTTTTAGGTTATTTTGAGATGCCACTAAAGACGCAGCTGCACACTGCACACCAGAACCTATGCAAATCATGTCATAAACAAATTTTGAATCATCTGCTTTCAATTGTTGCTTTAGCTTTAATGATTCTTCACGAAATGATTTCATCAGAAATTCTGAAATACGTTGACTAGATTTTTCTTCTTTAATTATTTTCTGAAGTGTGGCTTGATCCGTTGGAAAAGCTTCAATTAGACGCGCTTCATGTTTCGTATTAAGTAATCCCGCACAAGATTTTTGATTTTCAGCAAAAGCGAAATCAAAAAATAAAAGCGAAATGACTAAGCTAAAATACATTGAGATCTTGATAAGCCCTCCAGAGCCAACTACGAACTCAATATTTTAATTCAAAAACTCATTTTTGCACTTGAAATGAGTCAGTCTACGCAAAAATAGCACTCGATTTGTAAAGCTTTATCAATTGTCAAAAACAATGACAGGGCCAAAACTACTCTTGGATTGTAATCCAAACATTTTTAATACCGTTTTGGCGAACCAGTCGGTTGAAATAAAAAGCGTTATCTGGATGTATTCTGACACAACCGTGTGAAGCTTTTTGGCCTAATTTTTTCCAATTAGATTCTGGTGTGCCATGAATCGCAAAACCGCCCTGGATGAATACCGCATAAGGCATATTCCCCAAACCACGGTAATTACCACCCGGAAATTTATTTGAAGTGTAACGGTCATAAATGCGACCATTTGGATTACGATCCATGTTTGGAGTCCCACTACCCGGAAGTCCCGTCGAGACTTTCCATGTAGCTGCCAATTCACCGTTCACATAAAGATAAAGCGTTTGCGTTGATTTAACAATTTGAGCCCAAATTGGACAATCTTTTCGCACACAAGTCTCAACAGATTTTTGAAAGACTAAATTTTTAAAAAGACTGAAATCAGGAACTTCCTTGATATTCGGAGAAATCCCCATTTCCTGTTCGTAGATTTGATCAAATTCTTCTAATAATTGTTCAACATTCGGATCAAAAGGATCTAATTCTTCAACTTCCCCTTTTGTATCTTGATGGGTAATTATTGTATCTACCGCCTTTAGAGCCTTTATATCTTTTGAAAATGCCTTGAAATAAAAGCAAGAAATAAGGACTAAAAGTACGATATTTAAATTCATAAAAACATCTCCAATATCTTAATTTTTGTACGCACTTCCCTGTTTAAAAGCAGCTTCGAGTTGAGGCAAACTGTTTCTTAAAGACCAAAGGGATTTGTAGTTTTTATCAAAAAATTGAGCCCAACTAAATTAGCGAAATTCAATTCCAATTTCCTTGAGAGCTAAAAAAAGTTCTGAATAATTAAATTTATCGATCAGTTTGAAAAACTGAATAGGAGTCTTTTGCAAACCCGCGGTATTGCCAGTAAAAAAAATCAACTTTGAAATCAATTCTGGCTTAAATTCAGTTAAGTAAGAGTGAATATCAAGACCCGTTCCATTAAGCATAACGACGTCACATATTAAAACGTCATATTCTTGCTTTTTAATCATTTCAATTGCTTCAAAACCAGATTTTGCTTCAGATACATTGACTTTAAAATCGGTTGCTAGGATTTCTCGCAAAGCACTTCTGATATCACTGCTATCATCAACGAGAAGAATCTCATTTGTTTTCACAAGGCCCCTCAATTCGAAAATCTATTTTATATATAAAAACTTCGTAAGCATAACTCTTGAAATTTGCGCAACAAGGCACTTGTTTTGATATTATCATAGCAAAAAAGCTTATTCCGCATTAGGAATAGAGTTATCACAGGGTTACCTTCCTTATAAGGAAAACGCATCATAAATTTTTCAGTACCCTGTAACTATGGGAACAAACCGAGCTCAACGAAAAAAAACAAAGAAGTCAGCGCCGCGCAGGCGTTACAAGAATGCTTTGTTCCTTAAACAGCTCGGACAAACTTGCAAATCATTAAGATCAAAAATGAACTATTCAATTGATCGTCTATCAAAAGAATCAGATCAACTTTCTCCAGCTAGTATTGATCGTTTAGAAAGAGGACTGGCAGACAGCCAAATTTTAGTTCTTGCGCGGTATGCAGAAACCCTTGGGCTTCCCATAACAGATCTATTTTCTTTTACTCATGATTCAACAAACTTGTTGAAAGATCATCGCATCATACCGTTTGAAAAGGACCTTAAAACTCCTCCTGGTTATTATCCCGTTTATAAAATGGAAAGCACATTGGATCTCTTCCAAAACTCAGCAAAAACACAGGGCCCAGTTCCTATTGGATGGGTTGATTCTGGATTAAAATCGTCAATTTCAAGTGATCATTTTGTGGTTTTTGTCTCAATAGAAGCTATGCAACCCCTTATACCAAAAAACTCCCTCGTCGTTTTTAAAAAATGTACGGGTGCGCCACGTCTAGATAAAGTACTTTTACTTCAGGCCTCAGGATTCAATGACCCAGAAACTGGGCTGCCATTACTCATCAGAAAATACTCAAAAATTCTTTTACCACAGAATGGAAATCCCGAGCCTGTGATCACTTTAACGTCCGAAAATACAAGTTTTGATTCCATTACTTTGGCACAGGAAAATGAACAGAAAATTCGTATTTTAGCAGAGTTCATCAGAGTGCTGAAATAATTCAGGCTTAAATTGTAGTTTGATCCAATCTTTTTGAGTTAAAAACGTCACACTTTCTGTATTGGGATCAAATACAAGAATAATTTCTTTTCGACTGAGCTTTTTTTTCAAATTTTCAATTTTTTTTTCTAAAGAAATTTCTTGATAACCGTAATCAGTCCCTTCGCGAAGAACAAAAGATTCAAGAATGGCATGAAGTGCTTCTGGACTTAATGCCTCTGGTGCAATTTCAACAGGAAGCTTCGGTTTTTCAGTTACCATTAATGAGTGCCATTATTTGACTTCATTTGCTTTTTACCAATTGAAAAAGCAGATAAAATTTTTGTCACTTCATCACGACCATTCGCTTCGAAACTGATTTTACACTTAAAATTTACTTTGCAAATTTGATACAAACTTTTTTCGACGGAAGAGCCCATTTTGACAGAATAGAGATCGTCCCCACAATCTAAAATAGAGCCATAAGACTGTTTCGAAATATCACATTCTTGAGCGTCAAATCTTTTATTTTTCGCTAGGGCTTCAAAATTTAAAAATAGAATTAAAATGAGAACGAATTGCATAGAATTTCCCCGTTTCATCTTTATATCCACAGGGAAATTAATTAACAACTTTTGTTATACTCTATCTTATTTTGACTCAAGAGCTTCCAGCCTAGCAAGTCATCAGACTTTAAATAGATAAATCGCGTTCAAATTCAGGCTTAATTTTAACTCGAGACGCCATAAATTCTTCAGAAAGTGATTTGTAAGTCTTTTTGTAGAGAAGCCCCAGTCTTTCAAGCTCTTTTTCCGTAACTGCTTTTCTAAGATCCACAAGCATTTTTTCTTCTTCATTTTCAACATGAAGTTTAACGAGCTCAGCTAAAACTTTTGCTTTAGCTTGAGTTTCATCTGTAAATTCAAGGTCCCAAGAGATCGCCTCAAGTTCATCGACTAATAATTCTGCGATCGAATGTTCTTCATAACCTTCTAGAATACTTTCATGAACTTCATTTTGATCGACCATATTATCATAAAGACTGAATTCTTCACTTTTTGCATGAAGTTTAAAATCAATAAGAAATTTCTTGAGTGCTGACTTTTTAAGAGCTGGCTTGGCATTTTCACTTATCAAAATCTGAATGCTTTCTTTTAAAGCCCGATGGTCATTTTTAATAAATGTAATAATGTTTTCATTTTCCATCTCAATCCCCTTTTTGTAATTCAAATTTGAGTTGAACACTTAAGCAAACGATCTATTCTACTGAACTTCCATCGTCTGCAACCGGACGAGGTGTTAAAATAATATCAACACGACGATTTTGTGCACGGCCTTCAGATGTTTTATTTGTCGAAACTGGCTTTTCAAATCCCAACCCTTCAACTTCAAATTGATTTCTTCCAATGAGCTTTTCATCCGCTAAAAAACCAGCCACACTTTCTGCACGTGCTTTTGATAAGTTTTTGTTGATATTACGATTGCCGGTCGAATCAGTATGCCCTTCGACTTTGACTTTTTCAGCACCCATTTTTGCAATCACATCTTTTACTTTAGAAAGAATAGGATAAGCAGATGTCGAAAGCTCTTTTTGCCCAGACTGAAAATTCATTGATTTTAAGCGAATTAAAAGTTGATCACCTTGACGATAAACTTCGGCTTCATTTGGATTGAACTGTTCCTGTGCCCAAGTAAAAGTTTCGTTGAATTCATTCTTTTTTTCTAAATTTGCGTTTTCAAGTCGAATTTTATCTGCAGCTTCTTTTTCTTCTTTAAGCAAAGCTTCGGTTTGGCTTACTTCTTCATTCATTCTCGCATTTGCAATACGTCTGGCGTTTAACTCGATTGCAACATCTTCTGATATTTTATTTTCCCTTGCGATAGCTGTCACATTCAGTAACTTTGTAGCTTCCGCACGTGCCATTTGCGAACTTTTTTGAATTCCAACAGCATTATGTCTGTCAGTTTCAATTATATTGGCAGCCGCATTATATTGCGATTCTGCTGACGCCAAAGTTCGCGGTGCATATTTTCGAGCTCCATTTTTTTTAGCTGTTTCAATCGCGCTTTGAACAGAATCAAGTCGTGATATCTTCATTGATTCAGCTTGAAGATCTAGATATTTCTTTTGTAGTTCAGTAAATTTTTCGCCTGTAACCGCTGATCTTTTTCTTTCAAGTTCAGCCGTTACATCAGTCAAATCTTTTTCAACTTGCTCAAACTTTTTTGGCAATAGTGTTGAAGCTCGTGATGAGATAGCTTCCTCACGAGTCTTTAAGATTCCAGAAACTGATGGCTTAACTCGTCCCACTTGCTCTTGTGCTAAGTTTAAATAAGATTTTGACATTGCAACTGAATTTAAAATCTCTTGATTATCTTTGTTTTTTTCACGGGATACTCGGGCTTGAGAAAGATATTTTTGAGCTTTTTCGAAACTTCTTGGCGCCATTATATCAACTTCATCTTGTCCTGCAATTTCAAGCTCTTCTGTCAATAGACTAATTTCTTGATTGGCATCCGCAGATTCCGGAAAACTTGCTGCTTTTGGCTCACTAGAACAGCCTGGAATCAGAAAAATAGTTATCACCATAAAAAAAGAAATCGCTATAAAATTGTGAAGTGTGTTCATTCTTTGAGTCATCGCCCCTCCATACTCAAATAAAAATTTGAGTTTATGTTAAAAAAGAAACCCATCATAAAATTTTTCACATGTTATCCATGCCGGGTTAAGAGTGAAAATTTTTATGATGGGTCATTAAATTTTTATTGAAAATAAATAAAACTAAAAAAAGAAGATGCAATTTAATATCGATCTGCTTCATTTTAGACTTTACATTTATCTTCATGAAGCTTGGTACTAAGCAAAGACTAAGCCAATTTTTTTCGATGCTTCTAAACAATGACGTATGATTATAAGTCTTTATTTCACAAGAGCCTGATTTATTGCCCCATTTGAAATGTCCTTATTCGCCCCGCGATATGACCTTATCAACTCATTAAAACTTCAACCCATTTTTTTTTGTCGGCGGGAATGGCTTCAGGCGGCATAAACAAACCAGTTTTAAGACCACCATTAAAAGCTAAACTCCCATTCCATATTTCTTTTTGATTAAGAACTTCTTTTAAAACACTAAAAGCTTTTGAATTATTATGTTTCATCACTTTGATAACTTCTTCTACTGTCACGTGGGGAATTGAATCATCCCAACAATCATAGTCTGTCACGAAACAACAAGGAAGGTAGGGAAGTCCTGCTTCGCGGGATAATGCATACTCTGGAAAGTTCGACATTCCAATAATCTGTGCCCCCATTTGTCGATAGCTATTTGATTCCGCTTGAGTGGAAAAATAAGGCCCTTCAATACAAATATAAGTTTGTTTAAAATGACTTTTAAAATTGAAGTTTTTGATTAATGGAATAAGTCTTTCAGCCATCACTTCACAAATTGGTTTTGCTAAAGAAACATGGCCGATCAAACCTTGACCTAAAAAAGTGTGCTGACGTAATGATTTCGTTCGATCGATATACTGATAGGGTACAACTAAATCACCTGGCGCATATTCTTTTTTTAAAGATCCAACGGCACTAAATGAAATAATAGCCTGAGCACCCATTTTTTTGAACGCGAAAATATTGGCTCGGTAATTTATTTCTGACGGAAGAAGTTCATGATGGTCACCATGCCTAGAAATAAAAAGAAATTCTTTCTGGCCTACACGAACTTTTTTAAATCCGCTTGAAGTCGGGCCAAAAGGAGTTTCCGTTGGCAGCAGTTCGACTGTTTCGAAATCTTCAAATTTTTCAAAACCCGATCCGCCAATGACTGCTAGCATTTAAAACTCCTTTTTAAAAATTCCATTTAAAACATCATTTTGAGTATAAACCCCTTTATCCATCACCCAACCTGTGACAAGCTTCGCAGGAGTCACATCAAAAGAAGGATTGTAAGCCGGAGTATTTTGCGGCACCCAATAAGTTTCTGATGCTTGGTTTTTGTATCCCCAAACTTCCTGAGGCGTTCGCTGCTCTATGGGAATTTGCTCCCCTGAAGCGCACTCAAAATCCACTGTCGTATAAGGTGCAGCAACATAAAATGGGATCTGATGGTAATTCGCATGAATAGCGACACCGTAGGTTCCAATTTTGTTAGCAAAATCACCATTAGCAGCAATCCTGTCTGAGCCCACAAAAACTTTATTCACCTTTTTAAGACTCATCAAATGGGCTGCCATATTATCTGTGATTAACGTCATCGGGATTTTAAGTTTTTGCAATTCCCAAGCAGTCAGTCGAGCTCCTTGCAATAAGGGTCTTGTTTCATCAACATAGACGTGAATTTTTTTTCCCTGCTCATGTGCTTTTCGAATGATACCTAAAGCTGTTCCCGTACCGACAGTGGCAAGACCGCCTGTATTACAATGGGTTAAAATATGATCCCCATCGTTGATCAAATCTGCACCATGATAAGCAATTTGGCTGCAAAGTTCTATATCTTCAAAAAAAATTTCGATGGCTTTTTGAATCACATTTTCTTTTGAAGTATGATTTTTTTTTATCACCTTAGTCATGCGATCCATACAATTCATCAAATTCACAGCTGTTGGCCTGGCTTCATAAAGTTTTCGAGCTTCGGTTAAAAGCTTTTCTATATCAAAGTTCTTTTGCGCCGACTGGGCCAGCGCAAGAGACGCCGCCACACCAATAAGCGGGGCTCCACGTACTTTTAAGGTTTTGATGGCCTCAATCATTTGGTCACAACTATCAATTTGTTCCCAAACTTCGTTATGTGGAAGAGCTGTCTGATTTAAAATTTCAAATTTCTCATGGGACCATCGAAGTGAAAGACAATCTAATTTCATAACAGAGTTTCCCCAATTTTTTTTCGAAGTTCATACAAATACTTGACTTCATCTTGTGGCAAAGGATGAAGACCTCCTAGTTGTTGAGCAGTTGCCAGCACTTGTGCTGAATGTTCAATTCTTTCCATTCCCCGATAAGCTTCCTCTAAGCCTTCACCCCAAGTAACGGCTCCGTGGCGACGCAAAATAAGGGCCCTATGTGATGGCAAAAAAGATTTCAATACAGTGCCCATGTCGGAAGTTCCTGGACGAGCGTAATCAACGAAAGGAATATCACCGCAAGCTAAAATGACTTCAGATAAACACTCGCTTGGAATTTTCAACAACTGTGGATTGGCAATCGACCAAGCTATTGCTGTCACAGGATGAGCATGAACAACGGCTTTCGCTTTTGGACAAGATCGATAAATTTCTAAATGCATCAAACGTTCAGTTGAAGGTTTTCCTTTTAAAATTTCACCTTCCAAATTAATAATGGACATTTCTTCAGGCGACATAAAAGCTTTTGCGATTCCAGAAGGTGTTATCCAAATTTCATCATCACTGATTTTTAAACTGATATTTCCGTCGGCAGCAGCCAGCATATTACGTGCGTGAAGGCGGCGACAAATTTCAACAATATGTTCTGGCGAAGTCCTTGTTTGCATTCGACTTTAATACCGTGCATCTTATAGAAATGGCAAGTTTTCAGACTTCAAAAAGCCTTCTTTTCATGGCCTTACCACAGGAATCTCAAGGACTATTCGAAGCTGAAGGTCTTAAAATTCATTATACTGGAGTTGGAAAAATTAAATCGACTTTTGCCGCCCAAAAGTTGATTCAGCTTCACAAACCTGACTGGGTTCTGAATCTTGGGACGGCGGGAAGTCAAAAAATCAAATGTCATCAAATTGTTGAATGCGTTCGCTTTGTTCAACGAGATCCTCTGTTTGCAGAATTTCAACAGAAGACTTTTGAATCGATTCCTCTGACAAATCTTGCAAAAGTCACTTGCGGCACCGCTGATTTTATCGAAAAAAATGAGCCTCTCGTCGAATGTGACATTTTTGATATGGAAGCTTATGCTTTGGCTTTTGTCTGCGATCAAATGAATGTTCGATTTAATTCGATCAAGTATATCACGGACTCTTCAAATGAAAAGACCCTTAGAGACTGGAAAAATAACTTGCATCAGGCCAGTCGTTCTTTACTTTACGAGTATCAAAAACTGATTATTGGATAGGAACACTGACGTTGATTGTCACCTGATCTTTGACTCCGACGCCCATGTAGCGAATACCTTCAATTTTAAAATCAGATAATTTAATAGGGAAAGAAGCTTGTAATTCATTTCCTTCTATCTTGTACGTTCCTTCCACTTGTTTTTCAATTCCGCGAATTTTAATCAGCCCCCTGCCCTTGCCATTTTCGCCTTCGGCTTTGACAAGAATAGCGTCAGGATGCTGAGCTGTTCCTAAATAATCTTGAGTATGTTTATCACGAAGACCCATACCCGTTTTTAAGTTTTTAAGATTAACAACAATGTTTTCACCCACAATTTTGGTGCCATTTTTTTTGACGAATCCTTTCACATCAGAAGTTTTTCCAGTAAAACTTCCAGCCGGAGTAAGTTTAATATCCACAGCTGCATTTCCAGCTAACACTACGGAAGAAAAAGTGAGTGCTAAGCCCCAAAAAAGTGTGTTCACAAAAATAGAATTTTTCATTATGTTTGATTCCTTATGAGCCTCAGACTAATAAAAAAGACCCGCCTGCGCAATAAGCATCAACTTGAAAAAGTCCGATAAAATCGACTACCCCTTAGTCCAGTGCGGAATAGAACAACAGATGAATCACGTCATTTCAATTGATAAGCTTTGAATCAACTTTATGAAAAAAGAAATCTTTAAAAAATTAAGCCAAAGGTTCAAAACTCCTGACGAAGTGCAAAAGTATCTTCACCAATTTGAATACAACAAAAGTCCTACAATGCATTCAGCTTTGACGGCCATTCATCTTAAAAAAGCGCACTGTCTTGAAGGAGTTTTCATTGCAGCCGCTATCTTAGAATATTCAGGTTTTGAACCCTATGTTTTAAGTTTAGAAAGTCAGGACCAACTCGATCATTGTGTTTTCATTTATCAACTCAATGGTTTTTGGGGTTCCATTGGAAAATCTCGAGATCGCGGGTTGGCAGGCCGGGCCCCTCGCTACAGAAATATCAAAAACTTAGTGTGGAGTTATTTTGATCCTTATATTGACAAAACGGGTAAAATTACAGCTTGGCAAGTGGCCCACTTGGATGAAATTTCTTGCGACTGGAGATATGGCCCCCATCACGTCTGGAGCCTCGAAAATCACTTACTGAAGATTCAACATCACAAGCTTGTGTCATCAGACAAACGCTATGAGAAAAATTTGAAACGCTACTTAACTAAAGGTGATTTACCTTTTCAAAAATACTGGCGGTAGTTTTTAAGGCAAAGTCATTTTAGGCGCAAAAACCATCGCAATTGTGATTGTAATAATAAGCGGGATCAAAGCATAGAAAAAATAGGGCATCATTTCTTTCATGATCGCATTTTGTCTTTGGTTTTTTTTCTGTTGGTCAGCATTTGTTTTTATTTCATTCATTTTTAAACCTGCTTTTTGAGATTCATTAATGAGCTCATTCTAGTTCTGATCAAGGTTCGTTGCAATCGTAATTTGTCTTAGATGGATAAGCCCCACTGTTATCAACATTACATTTTTTAAAAAAGAACTCTTGTTTAGACTTTACTTCTCGAATGGGCATGCCGTTATCAATAAAATAATACTGTGAATCAAGCACCGCCGGATGAACTTGAGGCTCTTTTTTTTTCGAAGCACACGCAACAAATAAAAATGAAATTAATATCAGTCCTAAGTTTTTCATATCTGATTTCATTCTAGCAGATATCGGAACTCGAACACCATGGGTTGACAATCGAGCACCGACTTAAGTCTACAATCTAACTAGTGATCGCGTTGGATTTCACGAGCCGCATTCAGACCGGGAGTTCCCATCACACCGCCTCCGGGGTGCGCGCCACTGCCGCAGATATAGAGATTTTTAATAGGAGTCCGGTAATTAGCATATCCCGGCACTGGACGCATATGAAACATTTGATCCAAAGTCATTCGACCGTGAAAAAGACTTCCTCCCGTGATGTTATAATCGCGCTCCATATCTAAGGGCGAAATGACTTGTCGGTGAAGAATCGCTTTTTTTATGTTAGGAGCATACTCGGATAAAATATCAATACAGCGATCGGCAAATGGTTCTTTAATTTGATCCCATGTTTTCCCGTTTTTTAAATTATAAGGACCATATTGAACAAACATATTCATAATGTGATGCCCTTCGGGCGCCAAAGTATGATCAATAGAAGTTGGAATTGTACATTCTAAAATTGGATTATGACTGGGGCGACCTGCGACTGAATCTGAATAAGCTTCTTCGATATACTGCATATTCGGAGCAATATGAATCGTACCACGATGCTGAGGTCCTGATTGAATTCCAGGATAAGCGTTAAAATTGGGAAGTTCAGAGAGTGCAATATTAATTTTAACAGCAGCACTATCGTAATTAATGCGTCTGATGTTTTGAATAAAGGATTCCGGTAAATCTTTTTCATCCACCATTTTATTAAAAGTCATATTAGGATCTGCACCCGATACAACAATTTGAGCCCGAACTTCATCAGAACCGGCCACAACCCCAACGGCTTTTCCATTTTCAACAATAATTTTATCAACACCTTTTGAAGTAAAAATATCCACACCTAAAGACTGACAAGATTTTGCCAATGACTGAGTCAAACCTCCCATTCCACCGCGCATATATCCCCAGACTCCACGCACACCTTCACATTCACCCATTACATGATGAAAAAGAATATACGAAGTCCCAGGCATACTCGGTGAAGCGTTGGCTCCGATCACAGCATCTGTTGCCAAAGTCACTTTGAGTTCTTCACTTTCAAACCAGTGGTTCAACATATCAGTAGCAGACCCTGTTAAAAACCTCATCAATTCAGGCCAGCTTGATCTGATTTTTTTTCGATTACCCATTAAAAAACCACCAAGTCCTGTGATATCAGAAAATTTAATGTTGCCAGGGTTTGGCGGAACCATCGTCATCAGAGGTTCTAAAACGGCCGCCATATCTTCGAGCATGGCTTCGTATTTCGGGTAATTTTCAGCATCTTTTTGACTGAATTTTGCAATTTCATCGTGGACCATTTTTTTATCAGGCCCCAAAAGCAAATATTTCTTATTTAAAAAGGGTGAAAAACTTGAAGGACTTCGGGGTAACATTTCAAAACCGAAATTTTTTAATTTTAAATCCTTGATAATTTCAGGCCGAAAAAGACTGTTCACATAAGATAAAGAGGAAAATTTATATCCTTTAAAAGGTTCTTCTGTAACAGCACAACCGCCCACGACTCCGCGTTTTTCAAAAACAGCGACTTTGTGACCAGCTTTCGCTAGATAACCAGCCGTTACAAGACCATTATGCCCACCGCCGATAATAATACAGTCGTACTTTGATTTGAGTTCTGCCATTTTTAAATCCCCCTCAAGAATGGCCGCATTCAAGCCTAAATTGAAAAAGGAGTCAAAAATTTAAACTTTAAAAGTTTAATGTCACATTGTTTAAAAAATAGACAGTCTCTTGCCGTTAAAACCCTCCTCTTGAAGTCAAATGTGGCCCTCAACTTGTAAGACAGAAAGCTCGAGTCTTCAGATTCCAAACGTTGTCACTTATTTTGAGGATAAAATGATGAGCTCTGCGTTCTTTAGAAAAACTGTTGTAATAGGTCTTTTTCATGGACTCTGCCTGACTCCTTACGCTTTCGGGCAAGAAGACTCGACATCAGGAGTTAATTCCACTTATTCATTTTCAGGAGCTTGCTCAACCCAAGGGTCTTGGACCCAAGCCGCACTTTCGCAAACACAACGGCTGAAGGAAATTTTAGTTAATTTAAAAGATAATCCAGCCTGCCAATCTTTAAAATCGAGCATGATTAATTCGCTTCAAGGTATGGAACAAAATTTAACACAAATTCAAAAAGACGGCGGAGACAATTTAGGACGCCTATCAAGTTTACCTAATGAAATAACAGGACTTCGAACTTTCATGAGAGAAAAATCGGCCTTTCGAGCTGATGTGATTCAAGTTCTAATGGGAAAAGCAATTGAACAAACAGCTTTGACTTCAAAATTTTCAAGTCAAAATTCAAATTCGGTCGCAGAGTCTGTTTTATCGTTAGGAAAAAGAGTCAAGCAGTCTTCAATGACAGGAATCAATCTGTTTAATTCAACACTGAGCTCCCTTCAGCAAACTCAAGCCAATTGCATGGATGACGCACAAGGTGCCTCTGCCATTTCAGCTATGGTTCAAATGCTGTCATCCTTTGCCTCTTCAGGACAAACGGCAACGGGGTCTCAGCTTGCGATGGCTGTTCAAAATTTAGGTCAATACATGGGCCGCGAAAAAAAATATGTTGATGCTTTAAGAAAATTAAATGACCGCGAATTTATCACTTCGATGTCTTGCTTGATGGAAGTCACATCAGAAGGTTTTTGCTCGACATTAGACGCGCGCTACTTGCTTGAAGAAATCACCGACAACCACCGTTTCAACAAAAAAGAATTCACCAATTCTCGCACCGGAAAAAAAGAACTCAAAATCGTGGGTGAAAGTGAAAATTTCAAAAAAGTTTTAGAAAAAGGGCCTTTAGCTGGATACTACATATTATCTCGACAAGTTCCCATCATTACCGACTGGATTCAAAAAGTTCAGTACGGAATTACACCTCAACTGCCGACAGAAGCGACATTCAAAATCGATACGGCTAATAACGTTCAAGGTCACTTGAATTCCCGTTACGGAATCGAAGGAACCTATAATATGCAAATGAATCTTTTAAAAGATTTAAAAGATTTTAATGCTAAGCAAACATATGTTTTACAAATGGTAAAAGATGTCGCCTCTTCGATGTCTCGTGGCGGTGGATCAAGTGAAAATTTTTACTCAAAAGTTTCTTCCGATAACGAACTCATGTTCCGACTTTTAGGTATGCAAGTTCCAGGCGAAGTCTTAGGTGACAGCCAAGGTGGAAATATGAATTTCCTGAATAATCCTAGCGGTTGGTTGGATGCAAAGTATCGTAAATTGCCGGATTTTAGCAACCCAGAACAGCTGGCTTTACGAGTTAAAGATAATATGCAAACTATTTTTAAGCAATCAACAGATATCGCGATTGCTTACTACAATAAGTATTTTATCGTTGATAAACTTCAAGTCATAAATGATTCCCTTTTGGGTCTTGATTCTAACGTGCGCGATGCTCTTGTGAACATTGACCAGTATTTAAAGAATTTAAGCTCTCGAATTGTAAAAGAAAAATATGATCCAACAATTTTACCTATTATCACTCAAACTCGGGTTCGAATTGGTCGGATTTTAGCTCGCTACAGTGATATCAGAACGCAAGGACTTGAGCTGGTACAAAAAGTTTCAAAAGATGGAACTTTTACTACTTTGGACGAGATTGAAATGGATAAAAATTTAAGAAAATTAGGCGATTCTTTGATGCAAGAAGTTTACGACCAATTCGAAATTCTATTAGCACGATCAGGATGGTTATCAAATCGAATGGCAGGATTTGTCCTTCATGATTACACAATGAGTCTTAAAAAACGTGACTACTTTGATCAGTACACAGAAGACTTAATGTTTGCCACAGGCTATTCAGCTTTGAATCAAATGATGAACACGGCCCAAATTGAATTTTCAAAATCTAAGCTGGATATGGACCGCGCTCTGAATATTTACCAAACAAATTTAAATGCTTTAGAAGAAGTTTCTCAATCAGTATTTACTCGGCATATTCTAAATCTTAAAATGAAAGCTCTGAATAAAAACTTAACTGAAGGCGATGTTTTTAGAATGACTCAAGAAGCTGCTTTCAACAAAGAATACGAACAAGTTCCAGGTGAAGAAACAAATAAAGTCCAAAGATACATCAGAGGAAAACTACATCAATGGTGGACTGATGCCAGCTTGAGCGATAGTGAACAGTATGGTGCGCCTGGATTTTCTTGGAAAATCAATCCCTTTTCATATTTATGGAAAATGATGATGGGTCAAAAAGATTATGTCATCACACCGGGTTCACACTTCGGTACAGCACAAACAGAAATGTCTTTACTTTGCACTCAAACTCTTGCTTTTCCTAATATGAAAGCTTACTGGGGACTTTGCAAAGAAGCGGTTTTACTTTCGCCCTTACACAAACAAAATATTCAGGATACTGATTTGAAAAAGTTGTTGAACGATTACTTATCTGTCAATTACATTCAAAAAGCCTATGAAAACATAGAACCCTCGAAAGCCAAAATCACAGGACATGATCGAGGCCTCAACTTTGAAGCCCGCGTATGCGCGCTTCGTGATTACAATCGTCGAAATGAAGTCGCAAAAGTCACAGCGGCGATGCGTGACGATGGTGATACTTATAAAAATGAATTTACAAAAGTAGTTGAGGAAACTGTGGAACTGGTTCCAAATACACCCAAAATGGAATCGATCGAATCAGAAGAAGATTCATCAGAAGAAGGCCTCAGTATCCAACGACGATAAGGAAATCATGAAGAATGATTTCCCGATATTGAAACTAAGATAAAGATCGGTTGTCAGAGAGATTAAGCTTTGTTAGTTTCGCATCTATGTTCAATTCTTTACTTACAAATGCTCAAAGAAAAAAATTAATTTTTTTTCTTCTTTTAACACTTTTGATTAGAACTCTTTTTAGCTCTTTTGTCGGCCTGATTGATGATGAAGCTTATCATTGGTCGTGGACAAAAGAATTAATGCTCAGCTACTACGATCATCCTGGAATGATCGCTTGGCTAGAAAGCCTTTCAACTTCAGTTTTAGGTGATACTTTTTGGGGGGTTCGACTTCCTTCTTTTTTATGCTACTGGGGCACTGTAGGTCTTTTATGGAAACTGACTTTTGAACTTTTCAATGAAAAATCAGCTTGGCTTGCCATCTTTTTATTTCTTTGGAGTCCTTTTTATGGATTCGGTGGATATGTGGCCTCACCAGAAGCTCCCTTTATTTTTTGTTGGCTTGCGGCTACTTGGGTTTTTTGGCAAGGAGTCCGACCTGATTCAAAACAATGGACAGCTGCGAAAACTTGGATTGTCTTGGGCTTTATTATGGGGTTGGGTCTTAACTCAAAACTAATCATGGCACTTATTGCTCCTGGTTTTGGAATTTACCTTTTATCAACTCCTCAAAGAAAAGTTCTTCTGACTCGTTGGCCTTATTACGGTATTTTGATTGCGACGATTTTATGCCTTCCGATTTTTATTTGGAATATTGAATTTCAATGGCCTGGCTTCTACTACCAGTTTTACGATCGACACACAGGCCGAGAATTTTCTTTCAATAGATGGCTCGTTTGGCTTGGCGCTCAATTCCTTTTTTATACTCCTGTTATTTTCTCACTGTTCTTGGTGATTTTGCTCAAAGGTTTAAAAAAATTTAATTTTAAGTCCTTGTCAGCCCCTCACATTCAATCGAAATTTATAATCAGTCTTTCAATTCCTTCTATTTTAATGTTTTACCCCCAACCTCTTTGGGCTGATTATAAACCTCACTGGTCGGGTGCCGCACATTTAATTCTTCTGATGGCTGCCTGTTCACAATTAGTCGAGTGGTGGGAAGAAAAACCCAAATTAGCAAAATCTCTTTTGGCTGGGATTCTGGCTTTCTACATTCCTCTGAATTTAATGACTTATGGTCCATTTTTAGGTCCGTGGCTTCCTCAAGTCGCAAGAAGCTTAAAGCCAAACGTAAAGTGGAATTCTCAATGGGATCTCAGCAATGAGTTTTTTGGTTGGCAAGAACTTGGGGATAAACTTCTAGAAATGCAAAAAAATTACCATCGTGATCAGGGACTCAAACCTTTCCTGGCAGCACTCCGTTATGAAACCACAGCCCAAACATATTGGGGTACTTTACAGAAAACTTTTATGCTTTCATCACCAAGAAGCCATTACACAGTTGTCCAAAAACAGCGGCAAATTTTAAAAGGCTTTACAGGACAACCCGCTTTAGTTGTCACAACGGAAAAATATCCTTCTGATCCTCGAGATTATGCAAAATGGGATTCTTGTGAACCTCTCGAATTTAAAACCTATAGATCACTTTTTAAACAAAGAGAGCTGGCCCGAACTTTCACAATTTGGACCTGTCAAAATTTTCAGGGCTTAGTAAAAGAGTAAGTTATTGCGCATTGCAATATGTTGCTTGAAATAGCTTTTCTCCGGCCCTAACTGGGGATTTAATCTCAGAGTCTACAAAAATAAAAGGGTTCGAAGAACTCTTATTAAAAACTGAATAAGACCCCGGTCGTATTCGCAAAAGGAGAACACATGAAAGTCATCGCTATCGCTATCGCATTCGTAGCTTCTGCAGCAATTGCTAACCCAACTGCTACTGGAACAACAACGACAACAACAGAAACAACTCACGCAGCTCCTCATGGTAAAGCTCATGGCAAAACTATGAAAATGGACAAAAAAATGGATGCAGCTCACACAATGACAGCTCCTACTGCTTGTACTAAAGAAGATGAAAAAGCTGGCAAATGTAAACCAGAAATGACTAAGTAATTTTATTTACTTTGGTCAAAAAGACTTTTAAGTAAGTTTTTTTCTAGAACCCACATTTAACTAAATGTGGGTTTTTTAGTTTTAAAAATATTTTATTTATATTCAATTTTCATGATAACGACTTCTTCTGTACTAGCTGGTTTTTGAATCGTCGTGACTTCATCAACATGTTTACCGAGTAAAGCTTTGCCGACAGGGGATCTCCAGGAAATTTTTCCAACTTTTGGATCAACTTCGTCTTCACCCACAATTTGATAAATAATTTCTTCGTCTTCTTCGTTTGTGATGGTCACAGTGGCGCCAAATAAAACTTTTTGAGACTGGATTTTTGCAGGATCCACGACTTCAGCCGCGTCTAGTCGGTCTAGTAAAAACTTCAAGCGACTATCGATTTCTCGCAATCTTCTTTTTCCGTATTGATAGTCTGCATTTTCTGAAAGATCACCATTACTTGCAGCCCATGCCACAGTTTCTACGACTTGAGGTCGTTCTTTGTGCATAAGATCAGCATATTCATCTTTAAGACGCTTAAGTCCAGTCGGGGTCATATAATTTTTTTGTGCATTTTGAGCCATGACTAAAGTTGTATCTTACTTTCCAGACTTAATCATTTGCTAAATAAAACCGAAAAAAATCTTGTGAACTCAAAAATAAAAAGACTTAGCATAGCCGCCATACTTTCCGGTTCGGGATTTGCCGCCACTATTTTATGGGACAAAGCCACGGATAAATCTCTCATTAACACAGGTGAAACTCCGCTTGCTCAAGTCGGAACTGTAACAGATGAAGTTCTACGACGCCCACCGACTCGTTTGCTTTGGCACTCGGTCAATACAGGTGATCCACTTTTTAATGGCGAAGCAATTCGAACAAGTACTCTGGGTGAAGTCCGAGTTCAATTTGAAGACGGTCGTTATATCGATATCGAACCTGATTCTCTGATAGTCCTTTCAAAAGCTGAAGGTGAAATTTCTTTAGACTTGATGGAAGGGGGACTTTTCGTTAACGCAAAATCAGATGGCTCAAGCGCAACTGGACAGTCAGGCCTCGTTTTAAATTCAGCACAAGGCAAAGTTGATCTGAGTGGCGCAAGTGCTAGCTTATCAAAATCTGAAGGTCAGAAACTAAATCTTCAAGTTGTTGATGGTAGTGCGAAAATTAAATCGAAAGATGGACAGACTAAAGAAATCACAAGTGGTAACTCTGGAACATTGGGTTCAACAGGTCTTCAATTTGATTCAAGTCAGCTTAAAATTATTTCACCTTTACCCAATAAAACCACTTACATTGATGCCACAAAAAGACCTGATATCAACTTTCAGTGGAGTGGTTTTCCTAAAACATGGAAAGTATCAGTCCAAGTGGGTGCTGGTCGACGACAACTTAAAGATTCTGCAACAACTGCTGAACCTGGTATCGAAAAACTGACTTCGTCACTCTCATTAGGTAAGCACTACTGGAAATTGGTAGCGCGTGATCCTGCTTCAAATGAAATTAAAGCGGAAAGTCCCATTTACAGATTAGAAGTTTTAGCTCGAAGCACACCGACCCTTTTAGCGCCAAACCCAAATGCTTCGATTGAAATTGAAAAGTTCCCCACAAGCATGGAATTCTTATGGCAAAAATCAACTGATGTCAGCCAGCTTATTCTTGAAGTTGCAAAAGATGCACAGCTCAAGCAAAAAGTTCTGACCCAAAGAGTTGAAAGCACTGACAAATACAATTTAGAAAATTTAGCAGAAGGAACTTACTTCTGGAGAATGACTTCATTTTACCCTGATATCAAAGAGCCTTGGACCGGTCCCGTTCAACAATTTAAACTCATAAAAAAAGCTGATACTAAACCAGTTTCCGTGAGCGTGACTTGGGATCAAGTTAATCCACAACAATTTTTTATAGAAGAACCTAACATGAAATTAGCTTGGACAGCAGGAACACAAACTGAACTTGTTAGCCAATGGAAAGTTTCTTGGAAAGAAGAAAATGACGTCAGCAGTGCTGGCGAAATGATTGAAACTTCCGATCGAAATTTAGCGGCAAAAATAAAAAAAACGGGTCGCTATTTAGCTAGTGTTGAAGCCTTCGACAAACAAGGTCGCATCATGGGAAAATCGGAACCACTCTTGGTGAATATTGAACCTAAGCCCGTACTTCCTGCACCACAATTACTTCCGGCCGAAGGGCAAATAGTTTCACAAGCCGATGGCCGTGGAGAATTAAAATGGACTGCCATTGAAGGGGCGCAAGAATACGAAATGAAAGTTGTCAGTAAAGAAGGAAAAGAGCTTTTGAATCGAAGATTCAAGAATAATAAAATGACACTTCTGAATCTGATGCCAGGCGAATATTCAGTTCAAATCGTCACAATTGATCAACATGGAAGACCGAGTGCTAATCCGACAACAAGAAGCATGATTGTTCCTGATAAAAGCAATTTAAGAGCCCCTGCTTTAAAGAAAGTGAAGGTCAATTGATGCTTCGCTTTTTGTCCCTGGTTTTGTTTTTCACTTTTTCTTTTGGAAGCGTTCATGTCAAAGCTTCTGAAACCTATCGCCGTCTTGTGAATTTCGAATGGGAACCTATTGAAGAAGCTAAATACTACGAAATAGAAATCAGAAAAAAAAGTAAGAGTAGTAAAATCTCGACTTTTAAAACAGAAACTCCAGAATGGTCGGGAAAGCTGAGTGTTGGACGTTATGAATTTAGACTTCGCTCACTTGATAAAAGAAAAGTTCCAGGGGATTGGAGTGGCTATGCTGAACTTGATGTTTTACTTGAAGCTGTTAAACCAAAATCTCCACTAGCTGGAGAACAAGTCAAAGCGACTGATCCTGAAAAACAAGAAGTTCAATTTGAATGGCAAGAAACACCTGGTGCTAGTGGTTATACAATTGAAATCTTAAATAGCTTAAATGAAGTAATTGCGACCGAAAAAGTTTCATCACCGAAGTTTTCAAAAACTTTGAATACAGCGGCTGAATACACTTGGAAAGTAAAAGCTATTTCTGCTGACGGATTAGAAAGCGAAGCGAATGAAGTTTCAAAATTCAGTGTGATTGGTCCTAAACTAGACAAAACTAAAATAGAAAAGCCCGATAATGAATTCGTAAGGGAAGTTAAATGGTCTGCAGTTGATAAAGCGGAAAACTATGAAGTTATTGTTGGGAAGTACAATCCTCAAATAAAAAAATGGCAAAAATTTAAAGAATTTGAGAATTTAAAAGAAACCAGTCTTAACTTTGAATCCGATTGGCCAGGCGGCCAATACAAATTGAATATAAAATCAAAAGCATTGGCACGAGAATCTTCGGATTTTGCAAGCGTGTCTTTTCCTGTCAGAACGGGAAATCGAACTCCTGCAGCCGAATATGTCCAAACGATGAGAAAATCGATCGATCGCGTAGACGGTTGGTTTGCCCACGCTAGTTGGTATGCAAGTTCAATCGCTCTCAAAACACGATTTCGTGACACTTTATCTTTTGGTACAAACGCCGTAACCGGAACTGGCCGCTTAGGTGTTGGACTTTTAAAGTCGGATTCCCCATGGGGCTTTCAATTTATTATGGATGCAGGTGGATATATTTTCGAAAATAAAGTTTATAATTTTTTTGGAACTGAAGTTTCTGCTGTTTATAGACAGAACTCGTCGGACAGAGCAGAAGTCAGATACTTAACAGGTCTTTTCTTAAGAGAGTTCCCAGCTCTTTGGACAACATCTACAAGTACAATTCTGAATACCTTAACACCTAATAATGTAGATCGAAACTACACGAAAGGTGGAGTTATCGGAGTTCACGGCGGTATCGAATATTGGTATTCAATTACTCCAAAAATTGGATTTCAAGCCAATGCTCATCTTTACTTGCCAATGACAGAAACAGAACTTCCTAATGGTGGAAAATATTCTGGAACTGATTTTAATTACAGTTTAGGCGTCCTGGGTAGCTACCGCTATTCAAGTCGGCTCACAGGACTAATGGGTGTAAACTTGAGAGAAGAAAATTTTACTTATTCAGATAATTCAGATCCAACGGGCTGGTCAACCGGGGTTTTGGCAGGAAGATCATCGACCAATGTGAAGACTTCGATTTCTGGGATCTATATTAATTTGATAGCAGAGTATTCGTTTTAATTATGGGAGGATTGACTATGCGTATTCCTATTTCAGCCAAACTGATTGTCCTCACCACTTTACTGTTGGTTAGCGTCACTGTTGCCATCGCAATTCAGAGTTCTAGCTACTTTGAAAAAACATCAAAGCAACGCGAAGAGAGTATTAATTTAGACTACGCATCTGCAAAATCAACAGAAGTTGAAAATTTACTTACAAGCTTGGTTGGGAAAACTCAAGTTGCATCGACTCTGCTGATGAAATCGCAAGATGCAGCTTCCGAATTTAAACTTAATTTTAATCAAGAACCTGACATGCTGGGTGTTGAAATTTATGAATCTCAAGCCGGAGGTTCTATTACAACACGCTCTTCTGAAATTAAAGAAGAAGAATTTATTAAACAAAAAGTCGATAAAACGTATTTTGCACAACTCAAACAAAAAATGCCATTTCCCTTTAAAAGTGTGTATCAAGGACAAGTTGAAGTCTTGAATTGGTCACACTCGCAAAAACCTTCAATCCTAGTAGTGGGAATACCACTGATAAAAGACCCTTTTGGTCGCATCACACACGTTGCAATTGGATACTTTAAATTAGCTCTGATTCAGAAGCCTTTTTCTGAAAAGAAGGAAAGATCATTCCTGCTTTTAGACAGACGTGGTTATGTTTTAGGCAGCTCGGATGAAAATTTAGCTCTGACACAAACAGCTCAAGCCCAATCTGAAATCTTTAAGCTTTCCACAGCCAGCAAAAGCCCAAGAGGACAAAAGCCGATTAAGCTCGATGGGGCTAATCATTTTGGTGCTTTTTCAAAAACTCGTTTTGGGGTCACGGCCTATTCGATTATTTCTGAAGATATTATTTTAGAACCCGCACGTGAAGTAAAAAGAAAAGCTTTCTACATGGCGGGACTTGTACTGTCAGGATCGATTTTTTTGATCTTCTTGTTCTCGATGTCACTGACATCACCGATTGAAACTTTAGCTGAACTAATTGGAATCGTTTCAAAAGGTAATTTTGATGTTAAAGCTTCTGATCGGATTAAGTCTGTTTTTCAAGATGAAGTAAAAGATCTTGCTTTTGCATTCGACAATATGACGGAAGGCTTAAAAGAACGAGACAAAGTAAAAAACTTATTTTCAAAGTTCCATGGGTCATCTGTCACAGATGATTTGATGAACCAAGAAGTCGGACTTGGTGGCCAGAAAAAAGATGTCGTAGTTTTCTTTTCTGATATTCGTGGCTTCACTGCTTTTTCTGAAAAACGATCACCAGAAGAAGTTGTTGAGATGTTGAATGAATATTTCGAAGTAATGGTTGGAATTATCAATAAACAAGGCGGCGTTGTTGATAAGTTTATCGGAGACGCGATCATGGCCGTTTGGGGCGCGCCTAAAGGCACAGACAAAGATGCCCACAATGCAACAATGGCTTGTATTCAAATGCGAGTCGCACTAGTTGAGTTGAATGATAAACGTAAAGCTCGAGGACAGCCTCCCCTTGCAATGGGAATTGGTCTGCATGCAGGAAGTGTTATTTCGGGAACGATCGGCAGTACAGAGCGCATGGAATATACTGTGATCGGCAATACCGTCAATACGGGTTCTCGAATTGAAGCTTCAACAAAAGCTTTTGGTTCTGATCTTTTAATCAGCGAAGAAGTTGTCAAACAAATTGGTGATGCTTTTATCGTTGAGCTGGCAGGTGCTGCAGAAGTAAAAGGTCGATCTGAACCTTTGAAAATGTTTAAAGTCAGAGGCTACAAAGAAAATGGACTCGATATCATTGTGCGAACAGAGTACTCTGATTATGAAGCAGAAAAAGTCGACAAAGTGAAAGTTTCTGCATAGATATTGATTTAATTCTTAAGCGTCAGGCCATCTTTTAAAACCTGATGTGACACTTTAAAAGCCGGGATCAAGCTCACTAAAATTGAGCTTACTAAAATAAAAATAATTGAAAAATATTCGTTAAAATTAAGTCCCCAAGAAATTGAATCAATTCCAATCGTCCCATTTAAAAAAGGTCCGATAAAAACAAATCCCAACCGAGATATCAGCCAACCTAAAACAACTCCGATAAAACTGATCAAGAAAGCTTCGATAATCAGAAAAAATGCAATTTGAAAAAGATGGGCACCGAGAGCGCGAAATAATGTCATTTCGCGACGACGATTTTCAAGACTTGATAACATCATCAGTAGCAAAGTCAGTAAGGAAAAACCGGCTACAACCCAAGAAATCACTTTCAATAAAACTTCAAAGTATGAAAGATTTTGCCAAAGTTCACTTAAAACAGCTCCGGGTATAACAGCCATTAAAGGTTCATTTTGAAATTGGTTAATAGAGCGTTGTAAATTAAGAACTTCAATTCTATTTTTTGTTCTTAAAAAAAATGAAGTGATATTTTTTATTTCAATTGATGAGTCATGATTATGGTCATGATCGTGATCCTCAGACTTATCAGTGACACTTTCTGACTCCTGGTGCATAAGTTCCAGGCCTTCCAACGGAACATAAACAGCTTGATCAATGGCTGTTCCTGTCGCTTTTAAAATACCAACAACTTTAAATGGATGATCTTCATGGGCAACAAAAGCAGTTCCTTTGGTCACTCCATGCGTGATTAAAAGAGGTTCACCTAAATTGATCTTCAAATTCTTTGCGACGTCAGAACCAATCACAGCCTCTTGGTGCTGACTAAAAGCCTGACCTGTTTTGAAATGAATCGATTGTTGCCCTTTAAAACGGTAGTATTTGAAAAAGTTTTCATCGGTGCCAACTGTTCTAAATCCCCGATAACTATCACCTAATGAATAAGGTATCGTCCAATCAACCGCCGGATGATTTTTCCAATACTGATAACTTTTCCAAGATACATTATGGGTCGCTTGTCCCATATTAAAAACAGAATAAAGTAACAGCTGAAGCTGCCCACTTCGGGCTCCGACTAATAAATCAACTTGGCTGACTGTTTGAGTGAATGCACTTTCAGCACTGTCCTTAATTTTTTCTAACGTCAAAAGAAGCGCTGTGCTTAAAGAAATACATGTCAAAGTTAAAACCACAACGCTTAAACGATTTAGAAGTGACTTCCAGCTGATCAAAAAATAATTTTTCATTTCCAAGATCCAATTTCTATGACTCGGTCAAATCGATTTTGTAGCCCTTTATCATGGCTGACAAAAACCATGGAAGTCTCAAAATTTTGAGCTAAATCAAATAATACTTTTAAAAAAGCGTCACGATGATCCTGGTCTAAAGCTGAAGTTGGTTCATCTGCAAGTAAGAGTTTGGGTCTTTTTAAAAAAGCACGCGCTGCTGCAACCCTTTGGCTTTGGCCAAAACTTAATTCTGTGACTTTCTTTTTTTGTAAAGAATTAATTCCTAAGTCTTTTAAAATTTTTTGTAAATCATCAGTCACCTGCTGTTCATTCCTGCCATCTTGAAATCCCAGCCAAAAAGGAAGTCTAATATTTTCTTCAACATTCAAATACGGAATTAAGTTAAAATTTTGAAAGATGAAACTTAAATCATTTTTTCGCACTAAATCTTTAGAGTCTCCATTTGCAGAAGAAAAATCTTGACTCAATACTTGAAGAGAACCTGATGTCGGATGAATAATTCCTGCTATTAATTCTAAGAATGTCGTTTTACCACTGCCGCTAGGCCCTGCTAAAAAGACTTTTTCACCGACTTGAAGTTGAAACTCAGCGATGCGAAGTACCACCTCTGATTGTGCTGAATAAGAAAAGACCAAATTCTTGATATCAATTGCATGTATCATGGATAGGGCTCCACACTGTCAGCTTGAATTTCAAAAGAGGATTCACCATAAACTGATTTAGAAGTCAGAATCTTAAAATCTCCGTAGACCCAAATTGGGCCAAAAGCGGTCGGAAACCCACCACCTTTAACTTTCACGTAAACCATTTGGTTAGGAGGCGGAGCCGGCATATGAATACAAGCTTGAGGATTTGGCACAAGTAAAAATTCAGTCACTTTACGCTGATTGTCTTCTAAGGGAACCATAAAACCAGGAATTCTAATTTTTTGAGCATGAAAAGTTTGAAGTTCAGATGTTGTTTTTCCCGTTACATAGTCGAGTTCACCCAATAATCTCCAATCAATTTCTGTCGCATTGATTGGGCTTTTCATAACAAAAAAAAGAATAATCCCTAAAATAAAAAAAGAAAAACCTGCGCCAATCAGATACGACTTCTTCATCATTTCTTATCATGGAACTGAATATTTTGAAAGGCAAGGTGCTTTGAATGTTCCCTACTTGAGATTCAAACTTTCACATGATAGAAACATCCTATGAGTAAAACATTGCAGCGCGTCCGCGGTACACAAGATTTATTGCCTGAAATTTCTCGTAAATTTCGTTATATTGAAAATCTCGCATGGGAAGAATCTCGCCATTATGGTTACGGTGAAATTGACACTCCCCTTTTTGAAATGTCAGAAGTTTTTCATCGAACTTTAGGTGAAACTTCTGATATGGTTCATAAAGAAACTTACACTTTTCAAGACCGCGGTGGAGACTTCATTACACTTCGTCCAGAAGGAACTGCCGGAATCGCAAGAGCTTTTATTTCAGAAGGATTAGCACAAAATCTTCCACTCAAATTTTTTTACTCAGGACCTATGTTTCGCTACGAACGACCACAAAAAGGGCGCTATCGACAATTTCATCAAATTGGAATTGAATCTTTAGGTTATGACAATCCTTTAAGCGATGTGGAAGTCATTTCCCTGGCTTCTGATTTTTTAAAAAAACTAGCGCTGATGAACTCATGTAAACTTCAAATCAACACAATTGGTGACACTGATTCTCGTGCTCATTATCGCCAGCAATTGGTCAATTACTTTACAAAATATAAACACGAATTATCCGCCGACTCACAAATTCGCTTGGAAAAAAACCCCCTTCGGATTTTAGACTCTAAAGATGCTGGTGACAGAAAGCTGATTGTGGATTGCCCCAAAATGGAAGCTTCCCTGAATGAAGAATCTAAAAGATTTTTCGACCGTGTCCAACAAGGCTTAAATCAAAATAATATTGCGTTTGAACTCAGCTCAACACTTGTCAGAGGAATAGATTATTATACTCACACCGTTTTTGAATTCGTGACTGAAAAATTAGGCGCCCAGGGAACAGTTTTGGCCGGTGGCCGCTACGATGGATTAATTCAAACAATGGGCGGCCCCCAAACGCCAGGGGTCGGCTGGGCTGCAGGACTTGAACGTTTAGCTGAACTCACAAATGAAAGTTTAATGCCTCGAACCAAACTGAAAGCGGCTCTTATTCCTGCCGATGAAGCAGGAGAACTGTGGGCCCTCACAGTTGCTCAAGATTTAAGATCTCGTGGTTATACAACAGAAATTATATGGAATGGAAACGTCGGCAAAAAAATGAAAAAAGCGGCCAGCCTTGGTGCTGAATACGCACTCATCGTTGGCACAACTGAAGCCCAGAATAAAAATATAACAGTTAAAAACCTTCAAACAGGTGAACAAATCACGGCTTCTCTGGGCCTTGAACTTCAATAATCAAAACGACTTCAAATTAAGTGATTTAACGAATTTCTTGTTCAGATTCAGGAAGGTTATTGATTTGAATTTCAGGCTCTTGCGCTTCATCAGGCAAAAAACCAGCGTTCGCCCAACCTTCGTAAATGACAGGTTCGTCTTGTGGCAAAAGTATTTCCTGCGCTAAAGACTGAGGATCTAAATCAAAATTTTGCTCGTTTAAAGTCTTCAATTCCTGTGAACCTAATTTGGATTGCGAAAGTGAAGCTTCTAAATTAGTTCGATCATTTTTAAAATTCAATTTTTGATTTTGAGCTAACTGCTCTGATTGAATTCTGATTTGATTCATTTCAAATTCAGAAACTTCGGGATTGGTAATCTGAACTGGATCAATAATCAGGTTTTTCTTGGCCTCTTCAAGGCGATTTGAAGCTAAATTCTGAGTCCTCGAGAGATTCTTGAGGCTGTTGCTAAAATAACCATAGCCGAAGACCCCTAAACCTAAAAGCATTCCTAGCATTACAAAAACAAAATTCTTAATCACGATATCCCCCTCGCAAAATAAGTTTGAATTTCTAAATCACTTTCGGTGAAGGCGAATTGATTGCCCCCGACCCCAGCCATTAATTTGTAAACTGCCCGCGCGACTCCAAATAAACATCAGTGACAAGCCGATAACTAGCATCACAATACTAAGCCATTGACCACGAGTTAAACCCAAAGCCTGAAACCCGATATGGGCATCTGGCATACGAAAATGTTCGCCGACGATTCGAACGATAGCGTAAGTCACAATAAATGTTGCGCAAATAAACCCAGGCTTTTTGGGTTTTCTCCAAATAAAAAAGAGAAGAAGAAAAATAAAAAGGCCTTCTCCTGCAGCTGCATACAGTTGCGAAGGATGTCTTAAGTCCAGAAGGGGTGCGACCACTTCTTTGATAGCCTGATTCCCATTTTGAATTTCAAGAATTAATTTCCCGATCGAATCATAAACATTTTGCCGACTAACAGCATCTGATCCTAATTTATCAATCCACGAAAACCAAGAGTCTCTGCTGACTCCAATTTTTTCTGTTGCATCAACCAAGGCTGTTAGTCGACTGACGTCCGAGTTTGGCCACTGCCACATATCTTGTGGAAACTTAACACCTAAAGGAAACCCTGGTGAAGCGATTCGACCAATGAGCTCACCGTTGATAAAATTGGCGATACGACCAAAAAAAACACCGATCGGTCCCGCAACACAAACAAGATCGAGCAAATATAAAGAATTAATTCGGTAGCGACGTGCAAAAAACAAACAAGCCGCGACGATCCCAAGCATTCCCCCGTGACTGGCCATGCCACCCTCATTGACAGCTAACAAACCCCAATAAGGAAATTCAGGTTTAAATTTTAAAAATAAATCAGGGGAATAAAAAAGTGCATATCCCAGACGTCCGCCCACCAGAGTGCCAATTGCTATTGATGTCACAAAATCACCCACGAGGGCTCGGGATAATCCTGCGTTCTGCCTTTCACTCAACCAAGTAATCAGAAGATATCCGAACAAAAAACCAGCTAAGTAAGCTGTTCCATACCAACGAATTCCAAAAGTTTCAGTGAACTGCAAAAGAAAGGGGCTGAGACTGTGAACCATGGCTGAAATAACTCCTTCAATGTGTGTGATTTTTGCGTGTGTGTGGCGGATAAGCAACCTCTCATTCTGAGATATTCACAGATTTTAGATTCTCACGCGCCGCGTTTTTGACAAAATAGAAGAATGGAAAAAAACAAAGCTCAAAACAACACTCAGTCTCAAATTAAGAATCTCACAGGAACTTTGTTCTTTGCTCTCCTCGTGATTTTTCATCCCCCCATTTTAGAAGCACAATCCGGTGGCCAAAGTCTTTTTGGAAATAGTAAAAGTAAATGGGGTCAAAAATCTCAAGCAAAAGAAGGCAGTCGATGGACTTTGCAAGACTGGCTGGCTCAGAAACAAAAAAATAATTTAATGGATCAATGGCTTCTCATGAACTCGCCATCGCCTTTTGAATTTTATTTATCAGGAGCTTCTAACTCTTATGCGTTTCAAAAAAATCTTGAAACAAAGGAATCTTATATTTCAAATTCTGGCTCTTTAGGAGCTTACGCACAAAGTTTTGGGCTCACTGGAGATTACGAAAATAATATTCAAGAAAATTACAATGATGTCACTGGACTTTTGAATTTAAGAATTTTAGGAAGCTCGTTACAAACGACTTCAATTACTCTGCATGTAGGACAAAGAACAAAACAGTATCTAGAAGCAGGACAAAAAGAATCTGTTCGAAACTTAGTAGGACAACTCAGTCTTCAAGCTTACTTCACAAAATATTTCGGACTCCAGGGTTCGTATCGACACTTTTTTCCAGCAGACCATGCAACTTTGGGGCAAGTCAGCGGTACGCGTATCGAAAGTGGGATCTTTATCGACTTTAGTGCCCTTCGAATATTTGGAAGCTGGAGTGATGAGTTACAAATCAATCAAGCGACAACTGGCCTCAAAACTCGGTACAAACGCCAAGGCTTGAAATCTGGAATTGTTATTTTCTTTTAGACCGTGTTACAAACTCAACAAGATGAGACGCTATTGGGCTCTTTCAATTCTATTACACTTTATTGTTTTCGTTAGCTTTGTTAACAAGAAAAATTCTATTATTGAAGATCCAATTGTTTCAGTTTCTATTGATTTTAGAAAAAAACCACAACCGGCCCAAACAAAAGCAGAACCTCCGTCGCGCCTGACTCCTGTCGTAAATGCAAAATCTCAAACAAAAGAAATTGCAAATCCTGACGCAAATAATCGCAATCGTAAGTCCACAGAATCCCCACAAAATTTAATAGATCGATCTGCTTACGAAGCGGGCAATGTCGCCGTTAAACCAAAAGTTCTGAAACAAGTTCAAGTCACTTACCCGTTACAAGCGAAAGAAGCTCGCATCGAAGGCGCTGTGCGACTTTCCGTTTTAATCAATGAAGTCGGTCAAGTTGATGACGTTATTATTCTAGAAGGTCCCGGGTTCGGCTTGAATGAAGCCGCACAGCTCGCTTTGCAGCAATTTGTGTTTTCTCCTGCAGAATCCGAAGGCCGAAAAGTTCCAGTACGAATTGTTTATATTTACCGATTTAAACTTGAATCTCGTTGAATATAAAATACATTAGGGGCCCTTGAATCAAAAGAGAGGTCTCTATGATTTTGTCTTTTATCCTAACGGTTTTAACCTTTTCTAATTTACTAGCTCAAACATTATCGGAATCTTCAGCTTCGACTACCGACTATGAAACTGTCGTAGAAGGTGTGATTTTTAATTCTTCATCACGAGTTGTCATCGATGAAAAAACGATAAAAGAAAGTAAAGCTCCTGATTTAACATCTCTGATTACAACTCAAGCGAATGTGACTTTGTTTAATAATAATTTTCAACCTCCACAGCTTTTTTTACGCGGCGGAGATTCGAGCCATATTTTAATTCTGATTGATAATATTCCTGTCTATGATGTCAGTTGGGCCCAGAGAACTTTAAACTTAAACAGCTTGGATATTGCAAACGTCAGAAGAATTGAAATTATCAAAGGGGGCCAAACTGTTCTACATGGTGGCCAAGCCCTAGCGGGCGTGATTAAAATCGATACTTTTGGAGCTCAATTTAAAAACGAAAAAAAAATCAGTTTATTAAAATCTTTGACAAAAGTAACTGATAACCAAGTTGGTTTAAACTATGAAACCTCTTGGAATGAAAAATCAGGATTTCTTGCTAGCGCTCGAATAGCCAGTGGACAAAACCAGTCTCCAGTTTTGAATTCCAGCCAACTTTATGATCAAGAAAATCAAAATTTGGATCTCAGTTATGAAAAAACTGGTGCGACAACTCTTAGAGCACGAGGGTTTTATTTCAAAGACAAATCGATTAATCCAACAACCATTAATGGAGCCACCGGGCAAAGTATTCAGGATTCTGATGTTGAAAGGCAAGATGAACAGTTCGGTGCTTCCGCACAGCTCACATTAAATCAGCTCGTTTTAAAACCTCAGCTTTCAATTTTTGGACAAAAAGGCTGGAGATACTATTATTCGAATCCCAATTCAGCTGATGTTGATGCCAAATTTAGATCTCAATTGCACGGGGCACTTTTGAATATTTCGGTTTATGAAGATTCTAAAATAAAATTGAATTCTGGCCTTAGTTATTTAAGGGAAGATTTCTTTTTGAATGCCGCCAGTGGAACTTTTAGCGCTGCTGCTTCTCAAGCAGATACTTTTTCTGAGCTCAGAGGAGCTTATTTGATGACTCAATATCTTCCTCAAGAAAATATTTTGCTAGAAGCCGGAGGGCGAATCGAAAAAGCTTCTAGCTTTGCAGAAAAGCCCAGCTATCAAATTGGAATGACTTTATTTAAAAATACAAAGTTAGCTTGGGTCACAGGCTACAGAGCCCCTTCATCTGGCCAAGTCAAAGGCGTCTTTCCCAATCCCAACTTAGAACCCGAAGTCTCTCAAACGTATTCTTTGACTCAAGATCTAAAAATTTTGGAACAAGGTGAAGTTTCAGCCACAGTTTTTGAAACTTCTTTTGACAATTATATCGAAACTCAAAGTTTAGGTGCGGGTATTTTACAATATCAGAATACAGCAAAAGTAAAAACAAGAGGCATTGAAATCACATCAAATTATTTATTCAACCCCAAACAAAGCCTTCAGGCAGCCTATGCCTACCAAGAACCGTGGGACCAGGTCAGACATGAACAACTTCGTAGAAGACCAAAAGTTTCTGGCTCCTTACGTTTTTTTCAAAATGAGCAGAAAAGTACGTGGATGTTAGAAGGGTCCGGGGTTGGCCAGCGACATGATTTTTTCCGTGGATCTCAAACTTTTCGCTATGAATTTCCAGGATACTTCCTCATTAATGCCGCTGTGACTTATCAGCTTCAAAAAACAATGACCCTTGCTTTGCGCGCAAGTAACTTGCTAGATTTTAGACCTGAAATCAGTATCGATTATTACGGCGAAGGTCGAAATCTCTGGCTGACGTGGGACATGGTTTTTTAAAAACTGAAAGCCCAAGTAAATTGAATTCCTGCGGCAATATAAAGAAAACTTTTTAAAGTCTGATCTTTTGACTGACTTGCGTAAACTAAATTTATAATTCCACCTAAACCAGAAGAGGCTCTTCTAATCCAACGAGCATCCTCTGCCCGGTCTTGCTTTTCTTTTAAATAGCTTTGAACCATCCGATTTTTTTGTGCTTCACTGATATCGCTTGAATTTAAAACTTGTAGGAATATTTCTTCATCTTGCTTCAGAAAGTAAGACTCTGCCCCGTAGCCGATTGCCAATAAACCCAAAGTTTGCGCGATTGAGTAAAAACCTTTTTCGATTGGTTTTTTAGCTGCTGACCAGCCATAACCGCCTCCTAATAAAGCCAAACCACCCGAAATCATCAGACCCAGTCCATCATTTTTTATTATTTCTGTTTCATTTTTAAGTCGTTCCGAGAATTCGGAATAAGTTTCAGCAGAAGCTTGAGACACTAGAAGAAAACAGATCAGCAACAACTTAAAATATTTCATATCAAAGACTCAAACCCAGTTGAAAGAAAAGAACTCTCTGATCATTTGTCATGATATAAGAAAGACCCGATTCAAATCCTTTTAGTTCTAAAAATGCGCCATAACTTTGTTCATCTGCCGAAAGCGAAGTCGTTAACGTGGTAATCCCAATTTGATAGTGAGTAAAAACCTGGGGCTTTGTTGCAACAGATTTTTGAAACTTTGTACCTAAACCCCATTCAAGCCGACCAACAACAAATTCATTTTCAAAACTGACTCCAGTATACAAAATTCCTGTTGAACTAACGTATGATTGTTTTAATAAAGCACTGTAACGAGCCGCTCCCCATGCATCAATAGGTTCAAACGAAATACCTGGACTTGCAACGATCTGGTTTTTTTTATCAGGTTTAAATTCAACAGAATCTTCATCAACTAATAAGTCAGGAATAAAAAATGATTTTTTCAAAGTTTCTAAACGGGCGGACTCAACTGTCAAACCGATTGCAATTTCATGACTCAGGTAATGGCCAAAATCCAAAGCAATAACTTGTGCGATCCCTGAATCAATTTGGGCGTAGGGATAAGCTGGATTTTGAATTCGACTTTCAACCCAAAGTTCGTAAGGCTTAAAGCGAATCGCCCAAGATTGACCAACGAATCCAAACTCCGTTTCATTTGATAAGTAATTTTCACGGTCGTCTTCAATAAGAGAAATAACTTCTCTTGAAGTCGCTTTGCCTTCCACGACTTTACGCCAATTTTCTGATTGACTCATATCTTCAGAAAATAAAAAATGACCGAAAAAGAATTGTTTATCATCCCGTACAATGTTCGCGGGTTGGCATAGACTCATCGATTTTTTTTGTCTGATAAAATAACACGTGTCACCCATCGCTTGCCTGCGAATATCAAATGCAAATGCTTGATTAATTAATAGGATAAGAATCAGTAAGATTGAACTCTTCATGGGTTACAAACTCGCGAAATAGAAGTCGTCAAACTTCTTGATTCAGTAAAGAATTTCCCCGAGCTTTCCCAACTTTTTGATTTAAGAGGAAATGCAAAATTTAGATCCTGCTTCATTTCAAGACCAAATCGCGTCCATTCAAGTATCCAGACTCGAAGTTTTTTCCAGTCCAACTTACAAATAAGCTGTAAGTTTTCATCAAAGTCTAATTTAAAATGAGCGTCCATTAATCTTGAATTTCCATCTGAAAATGCAGATCGCAACAAAACTAAATTGAGCGCAGCTCTGAATAGTCTGACAGAAGAAGAATTTCTAGATTTAAGAATTGCGGATGCTATTTCCAAATCTTGTCGAGCCGTAACTTGAACGTAAGGAATTTTTTCTAAAGCTTGTTGGTATGATTTTATTAAGCTTAAAATATTTTCTTGATTTACTTTTCCAGGCTTCGGAAGCGCTTCAAAAGCAAGATAGAGACTGGAAATTTTAACTTGAGCTCGCGACAAATAAACTGAAGCCCAAGCTTTTAAGGCATTATCAGTCGGATTTTTTTGATATACATTCTGAAAGTAAAGTATCGCATTTTCATACTGGCCTTGCTCAACAAGTTCAAATCCATCATTGAAAACATCAGCTTCAGAAGCGCGACTGGAGCTTTTTCCATCTGAGCAGCTTGTTGAAACTAGTGTCATTAATATGAGTAAAAAGAGCCCGATACCTTGTCTCATCCAAAACCTTCTTTGACTCTATGTTGATAGCAAGAAGTGATCCTCTGACCTTTTCGGATGGAATCGATATGGCTTTCATTGAAGTGACAAAAAGTTAGACAGACCCTGATTTTGTTTCAAAAGTCTTTAAAAGAGTGGTCTTTATTGAACAAGATGAGGTTGTAAAAGTAAACTCGAGAAGTTCAAACTAAAAAACGTAAAGCCTTTTAGTTTGAACTTCTCGGTTCAAATCAAACCTACTTCAATTTTTGTAAAATACCCTGACCATTCACAAAAAAGTTTTCAGCTTGTTGAATTTCTTGAATTGGTGAACGAATCTGCCAATTCATCGCTAACTGCATTCCAGCCAAAGGATCTGCTTTAGAACCTTGATTGAAAACCATAGGCACAGTCGCAACAGCGTCAAATCGGAAACCCCATGCAACATCGACTTTAGCCGGCTGTACAGAGGCTAAAGTAATGTACTTGCCCTGTCCTTTATAAGAACCGCCGGAAATAAATGAAACTCTGAAATTGTAACTGACGACTTCTGCGCCGAAACCATTTTCGTATGCCATTTCATAAAGCTTAGAAGTGGGAGCTTGCCAACCTTCTAACTGGTCCCAACATTGAATTCCAGCAGGTAAAGCATTAGCAGTATCGACTTTGATGTTAACAACAGGTCGGCCCGCATCAACAATCGCCCAAATTTTCTTACCGATGTTAATAATTTTATCAACAACAACTTCGATATAATCAATTGGATTTAGTGGGTTGACTTCAACTGGGTTAACTGGATTTAAATTGGGCGCAGCTGTTGAACTACAACCATCTGTGAAGTTATCAACTTTTTCAGTCATAAACTTCATCTTTTCTGTGTCTTGAACTTCTCTGATGACGATTCTTTTAATTTCGTAATGCTTCGCATCCGCGGCGCGTGCTACTGATGTCAAAAGGCTGCCAGCTAATAAAATTAAAGCTGTAAATAGTTTCATTTAAACCCCTCTAGTAATTGTTTATAGGACGACGTAAATTGGTAGTCGGGGCTTGGAAACGAGTCAATATGAACAAACAGCGTTATATTTTATAATAAAAAATATTTTTTTGTGTCATAACATGAGCCAACTTTAGTTTTTTTTGAGCAGGGCCATAAAGAACCCATCTCCTGGATGAATATCAGGCCGCAGAAACATTGAAGTTTCTAATTTAAAGTTCGGATTTTTTTTAATGAAACTCATAACTTGCTGAATATTTTCAGAAGGAAATATACTGCAAGTTGCATAAACAAGACGTCCTCCAGGTTTCACCATTTTCGAACCGTCTTCTAAAATTTGCGATTGCAATATCAAAAGCTTTTCAAAATCAGAAACTTGAAGTTTCCATTTTGTATCAGGATTTCTTTTTAGGACGCCGCTACCGCTACAAGGGACATCCAGTAAGACGCCGTCAGCAGTTCCTTCAAGCTCAAGAATTATTTTTTTTGAAGAATCAATCAGTTTTGCGTCAATTAGTGTACAGCCAGCTCGCTTGGAACGCTTCTGAAGTTCCTCCAATTTTCTTGAATGGATATCAAAAGCTAATATTCGCCCTTTATTTTTCATAAGAGCCGCAAGATGCAATGTTTTTCCGCCGGCACCAGCGCAACCATCCACGATCAGTTCACCTGGCTTCGGATCCAAGAGTAAGCCCACTTGCTGAGACGAAAAATCCTGAACTTCAAAGAATCCTTTTTGAAAAGATTTTAGGTTAAAAATATTTTTTCGAGCCGTGAGTTCAATCGTTATTTCATTTTCTGAGCGCAAACGACATTGAACATCTTCCTGATCTAAAATATTTTTTAATTTATCTCGATTTATTTTTAATAAATTTGTTCTTAAAAAAACTGGCGCTTGTAAATTTAACGCTGATGCAATCGGTTCCCAATCAGCACCCAATTCGGCTCGACCTCTTTCATCAAACCAGTCAGCATAAGACTCATTCTCGGCGAATGATTTTACTTCTTGTTTTTTTGCTGATTCTTCAAGCAGAGCTTTCACAAGAGTCTGCATCGAATGAAGATTCATTTGATCAGGTTTTAAATAGACTGCTGGGTCAAGCCCGGCGTGAATCCATAATTTTCGATAGTGTCTGACAACTGTATAGACTTTTTCAGCAAAAAATCGACGGTCACGACTTCCCCATTTCGGATGACTTTTCAAAGCGAAGTCGACAACTCGGTCAGCTGGCTTTTTTTGCTGAAAAATTTCAACTAAGGCGACAGGAATAGCTTCGATTAAGTGAGCTGGAATTTTCATCTAGAAACTAAACAATGCCCCGGTTGCGACATAAGAAGCATTCACTTGGCCGTCATCGGTCAACTGAATGTGATTTTTCAAACCACTTTCAAGAAAAAAACCAACGTTTTCAAAAACGTCGAAAAATCGAATTCCGACCACCATCTGGTAGTCAAGAGCGAGAGACGATTCTCCGTCCAGCTGCTTAAAGAAAACTCCCAATCCCATTCCTGCTCCAAAATAGAGGGGAAATTCTGAAGCGGCTTCAGGAAATAAAATCATAGGAATAAAGGAAAGTTTTTGTGGTTTTTTGCCGTCGACATCGTATTCGTTCATATCGATTCGGATTAAAAAATCTGTTGTATCCATCCACTCTTTAACCCGGTAGGTAACTCCGACTGTAGCCGAACCCACATTTCGATTTTTTGTTTCATCTCCCCACTTCCAAGAATCTGCATTAACAAGTTTTCCTATGTGAAGTGCCATATAATGATCTTGTCGATTTCTCGATGAAGTCACTTCTTCATCAGAACTTTTGCCCATGTAACCAGCAGCAGCATCACGTCCAACAACAGGCTGTGCAAACGCCTGAAATGAGACACTAAAAATAGAAATCATGATTAAAAATATAATTTTCATATGAAAAACATTATCAGGGCTCCGCAAGAGAATCGATTAAAAATCTCAACCCCTGTAGCGCATCGCACCTTTGACGCAAATAGCGCCACGCATTACTGTTGTGTTAAGCCGCGCCTAAACATTGACCCCTCTCGACGCACACTTTAATTTGCTTATAGCCTGAAAGGCAGAGCTCAGATGAAATGTCCTTTTTGTCATAATCAAAATGATCGCGTACTTGATACACGCGTGCAAAAAGACGGATCCATTCGCCGTAGACGTGAGTGCTTGTCTTGCAAGTCGCGTTTTACGACTGTCGAAACTCTGATTCTCAATTACCCAATGATTATAAAAAAAGATGGCCGTCGAGAACCTTTTTTACGGGAAAAAGTTTTAAAAGGACTTCAAGCTGCTTGCCAAAAAAGACCTATCAGCCACGATCAACTTGAGTCAGTTGTCGATCGAATTGCTGGTTGGGTTTTAAATCGTGGCGAAAATGAACTCCCCGCACGAGTTGTCGGAAAAAAATTAATGGCTGAATTAAAAATTCTTGATGATGTCGCTTATGTTCGTTTTGCTAGCGTTTATCGACATTTCAAAGATGTTCAAGAATTTGTTGATTCCTTGGAAGACCGCGAACTTCTTGATTTTGTGGAAAAAGAAAATCCTCAACTGTCACTTCAACCTTTACCTCCAACAACAGCGAATTAAAACTATGCGTAGAAGTTCACGTGAAATTGCATTTCAAATTTTATTTCAATCTGATTTTGCACCGGCTATTGGGGTCAAAGAAGCTGTTAGAGTGACAAGTGAATCTTCCGGCGAAGTTCACGACGCCGAAACTTTACAATTCGCTCAACAATTAGTTGAAGGCGTTCAGTCTAAAAAAACTGAAATTGATGCCAAAATTCAAAGTAGTTCTCAGCATTGGAAAATGGACCGAATGGCCAGTGTTGATCGAAATCTTTTAAGACTTGCTGTCTACGAAATGCTTTTTGCACCACAGCTTTTAAAACCTGCGATTGCAATAAATGAAGCTGTTGAAATGGCGAAGAAATTTGGTTCAACGGAATCTGCATCATTTGTAAATGGGTTACTCGATCAAGTCGGACGAGGACTTTAAAATTATGGCGATTCTCAGCCTTAATCAGCTAAGTGCACTGAGCCCCGGCGCCGACATGTGGGTTTGTCCTGACCTTTTAAATTCACGATGGGCGACTCAACTTGATTGGCATTTAAATCACCAAATGAGAAAAGGCTTAGCTCATAAAACTCAAATGCTCGATGCAAATGTCAAGGGTCTGCTCTACGAAAATCAAATCAGTTGGAATGATGTCCAAGCGCATTCTGAAAACTTGATGGTTGCTTGTTCGCTTCAATTACCTGCGCGCTGGGTTCTGGTTCTACCTTGGAATGGTCAGCTGCAAAAGTGGGTTCAAAGCATTTTTCAAAACTGGGAAAACTTAAGTAAACCTCAAGCTCGTATTTTTTTGCCACAAAATATTGCAATGGCTGACTTTTCAAGGAATTGGCAAAAAGTATCTGACTATTTAGACCTCACTGTGGTGCTTGATTAATCAACATTCAGCAGTCAGAATCAAAGAATGAAAGACATCTTGTTAGAAACTTGGGGAGACCTTTCCCTAAAATTAGAAAATATACTTCAAGAAAATTCAACCTCTGAGTCCCGAGATTACAGAAGTCGAACTCTTCAGCAAAAATTCGAACTTCAAGTTAACTTTCAGGATTTAGAAAGTATGAGTGTGGGCTTGCCTTCAAATCACATAGAAAAAGTAGTGGCGGTTTTTAAACGCCTGAGTCCTTATTTCCAACATGGTTTACTTTTAGAAAATAGAGATCAGGAATTTAGCACAGTCGCATTTTTCGATGAAGGAAATGTGCAAGTCGCTTCTAGTATTTTTCATGCCTTGAAGCTTAAGCTTCCAACGACTCAGCATTTACAGATATTAACAACTCCAGGCAGCGTGTTTACTAAAAAGCTGCAATTAAGTTGGGACCCCGCTAATAAGTGTAAAGCTTATTTAGTGAGACCCACTTCGGATTTCGCCTATATCCTTTTTTCTCCGGTACCAGATCTTTGGATGCAAGATCAAATGGCCTTGCTCGTGAAGGAACTTAAAAATATATTTTTTGAATGAGTACAAATTCAATTTTCACTCTTTTTATTTTATCCGATGGCACTGGCGAAACAGCCGCCACCATGATTCGTGCCGCACTTGTACAATATCAAGAAGCGGATATTCAAATTACTCGCTGTAAAAATGTGCGAAATGAATCCCAGATCGAAGCTCTAGTTCAAGACTGCTTCGAAAAAAGAGGCATCATCGTCTACACCGTTGCCTCTCCACATATGCGAAAAAGAATTAACGAGATTGCTTTAAGTAAGGGCGTTTTAAGTTTCGACTTATTGGGACCACTTTTAGGAGTTCTGGATCAGTTTTTTGGAATGACTTCAGGCTCACACGTCAATGTTTTAAGAACAACTGATGAAACTTACTTCAAGCGCATTGAAGCTATTGAATACACGGTCAAGCATGATGACGGAAAAGTTTTAAATGATTTAGACAAAGCTGATATTATTTTAGTCGGGATCAGTCGAACTAGCAAAACACCACTTTCAATTTTCTTAAGTCATAAAGGTTGGAAAGTGGCTAATGTGCCACTAGTCCCTGGAAGCCCTTTACCTGAAGAGCTTTTTAAAGTGGACCAGCGCCGTATTGTGGGGTTGATTATTGATATGGATTCATTACAAAGAATTCGAAAAAATCGCCTTGAAAAATTTGGCCAAGATGCCGGTGGTGAATACGCTTCTATGTCACAGATTTCAAAAGAAATTGAGTATGCCGAACAGCTCTACAAACAAAATCGTCGATGGCCAGTTTTCAATGTAACCGAACGAGCATTAGAAGAAACCGCCAGCGAAATTGTTCGAGTCATTGCCTCACGCTTAGGACTGCCGGATTCCGTTCTGTTTTAGAAAATGGATGACTTAGGTTTTCGGGCTGAGCTTTGTTTTGAAAAATCTCTTTGCAAGAAATTTTGGCTGCTAAACTTTTTCCTGGTGAGAAATAATGTCATAAAAATTTTCAGCTAATACTTTTGCATCACCTTGAGCCTTATAATAAAAAATAAGGTCAGATTCATAATGAAATTCTTTAACATGAATTCGAACTAAGCGACCTGATCTGACTTGTTTTTTTACAGAGTGGGCTGGCAACCAGCCCCAACCCAGTCCTGATTCAATCACTCTTTTTAAAGTTCCGACATTCGAGCTTTCAAATACAACATCGTATCGAGCATTTTTTTCTTTCATGACTTTCAACAATTTTTCATGAAAAGTTGGATATTCATCACTAAACAAAACAAGTGGATATTTTTTAATTTGAATCATATCAATTTCATGAGCAGCGTCCACTTGCGCACCACTTCCGACAAGCCACATTTCTTCTTTTAGTAAAAACTTATGCTCCACTCCCTCAAGTGAGGAATTAAATTCTTTCTGAACATCAGGCAAAATAAGAATATCCAAAGAGCCTTTTTTAAAAAGTTTAATCAGCTCCTCGCCTTTTTCGTATTGAACTTTAACTGACAAATCAGGATTAAATTTCAAAAGACGACTCATAATAGGAGACATCAAATGCAGTCCTAAAGAATTAAGAGTTCCAATTCGAAGTGTCCCTTGCATGTCAGCTCCCATGGATCTGATTGCAATTTCAGCCAGGCTCACAAGCTGTAAAATTCTTTTTGCATGTTCATACAAGATTTCACCTTGCGGAGTTGATTTAATCTGGCGAACTCCCCTGACAAGAAGGTCCACACCTAATTCTTGTTCTAGATTTCGAATCTGCTGAGACACTGCTGGCTGAGTCAAAAATAGCTTATCAGCAGCGGCGGTCATGCTGCCTTCAGAAAGAACTGTGACGAAAGTCGAGAGCTGTTGCAAATTCAACATGACCGTTTCCTCCAATGTCTTATATGATCATAAAAGAAACTTATAGGAAATCACCATGAAAATAGTTAATTTATTGGTTCTCTTGTGTGCTCTTTCAGTTCCAACTTTAGTCCAGGCAAAAGTTTTTAAAAATGCTTACGTTGCTTTCGAAATGCCTGATGATTGGAATTGTACTCTTGAACAAACCGAATGGGTTTGCAGATCTGGCAAATTACCTGACATGAAGGAAGCGATCATAATTCTAACCGCTAAAGAAGTCGGCCCCACTGACTCTTTTCAATTTTATGAAAGCCATTTGAACAGCCCCATTTCTGCAAACAATAAACAAGTCGCAACTCAGTCAAAAATGATCTACAAAGCGAAATACGTTCAAATCAATAATCAACAATGGCTTGATGGACTCCATAATGGGAGCGAAGTTCCAAATTATTTCACTCGCTATATGGCCACAATAAAAAATAAAATTGCAGTCCTTGTTACTTTTTCTGCCCACGAAAGATTTTACTCAAAATACAGCACCATGTTTCACAATGCGATTATGAGCATGAGAGTCATTGCTTCTCATAATATGAGCAACCGCCCTGAATCAGGGCCGCTACGCCCTGGAAGCGAAACGATTGGACAAACAATTAATTCAGCGATGCCAGCCGATATGTACAGCAATAAAGAAGAAACTAAAAATGGAAACGGAACTCTTTACCTTGGAATCATCCTGATTCTAGGAGCCGGTCTGGGTTATTATCTTTATAGCAAAAAGAAGTAGAGCTTCTACTTCTTTGGATCTCGTGGTGTCTTTTTAAAAGAATTCAAAAAACCTGGCTTGCCTGGAACTTTATTCAAGTGCTTGAGCTCTTGTTTTTCCACATCCATCAAATATTTCTTAGTCGCCTGAGGCAATTCATTCCACATTTTGAGAGATAGAAAAAGTCCAAAAAAGGCAAACGGCAATAAAAACATCGGCCAATATGACCAGCTTTTTTGCGACAGGTATCCGATAGCCAAAGACTGAATTCCACTTCCTAAGTAAACACAACCATCCACGATGCCAGAGGCCGTAGCTGTTAGTTTCTTTCCACCAAAGTCAGCAGCAGCCGTACCCGACATAAGCGAGTGAACCCCGATAACCGCCAAAGTTAAGATCACCGCAGCCCAACCAAACACTGTCGGATGGGTCATAATTGTCTGGGTCATGATAATCAGTAAAATAATCATGATAGCGTTATTTATGGCCGCAGGAGGCCCCCTACGAGACTGAAATAAGCGGTCAGAAATGGTTCCTGCCATAAAACCACCAAAAATACCCGTCATACAAAGAAGAAGTCCCCAGTTCTTAATAAAAAACTCAGACGAAAGATAGAAGGACTCATTGGTGGCTTTTGTTTCATGAGCAAAAACGAGATACCACTGCATGATCCCGTTACGCAAAACTCCCGATGAAAAATCAACTAAAGCAATTGTGTACATAATAGGATTTGTAAAAATCTTTTTTAAGATAAAACCAATCGTCATCGGAAGGTCTTTATCCATGTCATCATCACCTGTTGATGCATCTGCTGTATCAAAATCATCAAAGTTAGCTTCACCAGGTGAGTCTTTAAGCAAAACAACATCGATTAAAGCCCAAATAACAAGAAGGCCCGCCGGTATAAAAAACACAAGCCAAGTTGCATTTGTTGTTCCGGTGTCGATCGCAAAAATATGCTGAATAAACTTTTGCATCGGCCCTAGTTCTACAGTTGGAACTAGCTTAGAAGCTTCGACAATCGCTTGGCCCCAATCAAATGCAAAGTAAACACCAAATGAAATTAAAGTCCCAAAGATGGCTCCAAAAATTCCACGCTCACGAACGTGAAACCAATAAGCTTTTACTTTGATAATTGAAACAGCACCGTAACTTTGAAAAAACATATTCATGGCGAAAAGAACTGAAAATGCGACAACTAAATTTGTTTTTAATCGCCCCATTAAGTAAAGATAAGTCACAAGACCCATAATAGCATTCATCAGAGCAGATCCCAGCGTGGCAATCAGCATTCCTTTTTTTCCACCAATTTTATCCACGAGCGGTCCGTTGATCAAAAATGACAATCCGTAAGTGATTGTTCCCGCAGCAAAGATAATTCCGAACTGTTCTTTGTTCATCATATCGCCCAAAGCATTTTTGGAAACATTCAAATTGTATCGAGCCATGTAAAGAAAGGCGTATGACATTCCAAGTGGAAACCAGTTGAAAAAACGACGAACCATAAACTTACGAGAATGATTGAGCGGGTTATTGCGGAAGTAAAGTATGATCACACTGACAAGACTTAATCCTACAAGTAACAAAGCCATAGATTCTCCTTCAAGTTTCGATCGAGCTTGGCGACCGGGATTAAACGAATAAAGTCTTATCACTTCATATCGGACCCGATGAGCCTCAAAGGAGATATTTGAAAAGGACAATTTTGGCAAGGTTTGAAAGCACCAATTCTTGTCAGAATCAGGTCAAGCCGTTTGGTTTGAAGAAACTTCTGACCAATTCTTGGGCTTTTTACTTGGAAGAAATCTCACGCAAATATGCAACGCGCCAAAAGCCAGAGCCAAACTCAGCTCAGGCTATTTGGCCTTTAAATCCAGTCTATTATTAATGAAGAAGCTCAAAAGCAAAAGTTCTATTTAAGTCTTTCAACTTTAAAACAATGACTTGCTTAGGATGACGATTGCCAATCATTCGACCAATTTTAATTTGAGCGTTTTCGTTAACCCAAATTGCTTCAGTATCATTTTTTAAATCAGATCCAAAGTAAACAGCGGACCCCTGTGCAATCAATTGTTTTTGTGAACCTGTCACTTTTGTGAGCTTATAATCTCGTTCTTCAAGTAGTAGATTTTCTTTATCCACAAATAAAACGTATTTTTCTTCTTTGTTCCGAACATCAATGCCTTGAATTTCAATTGAGGCCTCCGGAATTAAAGCGGCAGAACAAATTGTACCTGCTGCCATTACTGCTGCAAAAATGAAATAGAATTTATTCATAACTTCCTCTTCCCAAAATGGGACATATTTGTAGTTTTGTGTTTCCTTTTAGTAAATTTAAGTTTTGATCCAAGTAGAATTTACGACACCCATGCCCCTGAACGTCACCACCAACTCCATCTAATTGGAGCTCCTGTGAAATATTCGTTAAATCAAATGTCTGAGTGTTTTGAGAGTTCATACAGTTAGTAATTGCAATTGTAAAACCAGTCTCAATACGACAACAACAACAACAACACGGGTCTTAATTTGAGATCTGTCTCATTTTGATGACGTCATTATTAAAGACCCAAAATCCAACCTTCTGAAATATCATCAGGTAAGTGGTTCAACTTGTTTGAGCTCATAAAATGATGAGCACTCCAAGCTAAAACAAAAGAGTCTAGTGCGTCTTGATCTGTTAAAACTTTTTGTTGAAGTAATTGCTTTTGCCAATTGGGTTTGAGCTTATCAAAAAGCATTTCGGGATTTCGGCTTTTCAGATTAAAAATACTTTTCCAATAATGGCTTGGATAACCTTCTGCAATTAAAACTTTATCTTTTTCTAATTTTTGATATGGCCAAATATGGTACCAGCTAGGGTCCGCGCTTAAGTCTTTCCAAATTCTAAAAGTTCCACAACTGATGTTTTTCTGAAAGGGATGCAAATTAAATAAACTATTCGCAGAAGCTAGCACTTCGACTCGTCGCTTAGGTTGCTCTTTTAAATTCGAAATAAATTGACTGAAGAAATGATGAGCTGTTTGCATCCCAAATGGCTTCTGATTAAATTCAAATTCTGAAGTCATTTGAATAAGATTCTGAATTGATTTCTTTTTAACATTTGCTTTCTGAGGCAACCCCAAGACAGAGTCCACAAGAATAAAAACTTCAGACCGACAAATCTTGAAGTCTAATAAAATAGCTAAATGTTTCCAATCTAAATGGGGGATTTTTTTAAATTGAACTGTTTGCTTTTTGAGATCATAAATGCAAATTTTAAGAGGCTTTAAAATACCCTTCGAATTCACAGCCCCAGTCTGATCTATTCCAATATAAAATCTGATCAAAACAAAGACCTTTCGCAATTCTCTCAATTGATTTTAACTAAAGCTTGAGTCGAATCTATTCATTCTGTTTTTTTACGAGGAATGAATCGACTTCCCGATCCCGCTACACCAAGTGCCAGTTTTTTCTTTTTTGGAGCCAGTAACTTCACTGCAACAGATTTATTTTCAATGATGTCATCTTCTTGATCTGCTTCTTCATCAAAGTCATCATCGTTTTCATAATCTTCTTCTTCATCATTATTTGAATCTTGATAAGCTTGAGCTTTTTTAGAAATCAATGGTGGCTGTACTTTTCGTTCTTCCCGAAGCTTTGCTTTTGCAAAAGTTTGAATATCTTCGTAGCGAATTAAATTCACTTTGTTCACATTATAAACTTTAACACCATCAGGAGTCAGGCTTTTAATAAGTCCCGTAAAACCAAAGTGGACAACTGAAGGGCCTGTGATTCGAAACTTTGTGTCGAAACCTTTTGCCTTTAGAGCCTGATTAATAGCTTTTAAATCGGAAGTCCCAAGCTCATGGGCTAATACTTTTAAAATCTCTGATTGTTTCATTTTAAACCTTATTTGAGGAAATTTGATAGTTAAAACAATGTGGTACCAGGTTGCTGAGATGCCTTCAATGAAAACCTCTTATGAATAAAAGTTCATAAATAAACAATTCATACCTAATAGACAAACTGTTGTATTTTAAGCAGGAGCTGTCTGAATTTTGTTACGCTCAAATTGACTCCCAATCAGTTCGATTTTATCAAGTCAGTGGCGTCTGTCCTCTCGACTTAAGCGAAGTCTTACGCGTTGGAATCAAAAGTAAAATGATCACTGAATTTAGTTGCGCTTATAAATCAGGAGATGAAATCAGCGGAGTCTTAGTTCTAGATAGAAACGGCGATATCACGCTTGAGTAGATTCAGAAAAAGCCTACCGGCTAGCTGGGTTTATTGTCCCCGTCTGTGGAAATTGAAGATGAGTATCTTGAAAATACAAAACCCGCTTTTATTAAGCGGGTTTGTGGGTTGCAATCTTTTTTTAGAAGCTAGTGTTACTAGGACAGAATCTATTTATCAAGGCGGTAGCATTGTACGCCGTAACGTTCTGTTTCATCGGTGAGAATTGCGGAAGGCTTAAATGCATATTCTTCCTTTACAAACCTTCGCAGGAAAATTTTGTATAACTCGTGCGGATAGGCGTGATAGTCATAATAAACTTATTCCCGTCATCGTGAATTGTCATGTCCGCAGTAGTACGACCTTCTAGCAAATCATCTGTAATCGGTTCCGGTCGATTTGGAATTTTAATCCATGAAACCATATTGCCCTCGTAGTAGTCGGTCATATTCCAAAACTTAACATAGTTGTATTGGCTTGGCTGTCCAGGTTTAGAAAATACCACCTTTTTCACATTTCCAAATCGAGTATTTTGTAAAACGATGGTGCCTCCGTTAGAGCACGAATATGTCTTTTTCATGATTGTCGTTCGATTCAAACGTAAAGTATCGGCGAACAACAGATTAGCGGCTAAAGATATGAATATAAACACAGAGAAATTCATGGCGTCTCCAATCATAATATAGAAATTTGATCTTGAGACTTTTAACACATTATTAAATTTATTACCGAAGCCAAAGTCCATTTAAGTAATTTTTCTATTTCTAATAACTAGGGTGAAAACTT
>JAOASS010000006.1 GCA_030158485.1 Pseudobdellovibrionaceae bacterium
CTGTTCGCCAATTAAAGTGGTACGCGAGCTGGGTTCAGAACGTCGTGAGACAGTTTGGTCCTTATCTTCTGTGGGCGGAGGAAAATTGAGGAGACCTGTCCTTAGTACGAGAGGACCGGGATGGACGAACCTCTGGTGTTCCTGTTGTCGCGCCAGCGGCAGCGCAGGGTAGCTATGTTCGGAATAGATAACCGCTGAAAGCATCTAAGCGGGAAGCTAACTTCAAGATAAGATCTCACTAGAGCTTCGGCTCTCTAAAGACCCCTCGGAGACTACGAGGTTGATAGGCGAAAGGTGTAAGTGTAGTAATACATTAAGCTGATTCGTACTAATAGGTCGTGAGGCTTTTTTAAATTTTTTTTCTAGACAATAAATATGGCTGAATTTATTCAGCCGCTAATATTAGTAGAGAAATCTGGGATTAATCCCCCGTCTAAAAATCAGTTCAGATAAACGTTTCATTTTCTTTGAGCAAATTTATCAGCAGTTTTTGCTGGTGCTTTTAGCAGAGAGGTCACACCTGATCCCATTCCGAACTCAGAAGTTAAGCTCTCTTGCGGCGATGGTATTGCACACGTAAGTGTGTGGGAGAGTAGCACGGTGCCAGCTCTTATTTTGACCCGGCTAGGTGAAAACTTAGCCGGGTTTTTTTTTGCGTTTTTAAACTACGTTTTTTATTTTTTAATTTCGTAGTTTCGGCTGAGCTCCCAGACTTTATTTCCTGATTTAATTTCAATTAGGCTCATCTGTATAATAGTAACCTTAGGTGTTTTTTGTGATGAACTAAAAGCGTCCACTTCAAGGTTGTACAAGCCATTTGATGTGGTTTTGAATGGTAGACTTTCTACTGGTATCTGCTGCTTTAACTCTTCGTCGTAATATGACCATTTTATATTTTTTAGTTGAAAGAAGTATTTTGGCAGCTTTCCAGTGTTTGATAGTGTCGATAAATCTCGGGTCACAAAGTGAGTTGGGGTTTTTGAGCGCAAATCTATGTGATCTATCAATGGTATTGATTTTTGATACAGAGCTTCTGAAAATAATCCGACACCTGTTATCAGTAGGATAAAGAGAATCCACCTTGTTGGCTGTGACGACATTTTTGGTTTTTCGTTTTGGGTAGTACTTTTATTTTTGGAATTCAATTCGGTTTTTAAGGTACTTTTATCAGTCGACATAAATAAAGAGTGACTTCGTATTATGGGATTGTCAGGCGTAAATCGTCGCTCTGCCTAATCATTGGTCAATAGTTCTTATCTGTTTCGTTTTGAGATTGAAAATATATTAATAATTACAGGTGTTTGTGATTACTTTGTCAGAAAGCCATTTGGTACAGGACTTGGACTTGTGTCAGATAGAGGTGTCGTCATGAAAACGAAACAGGTTCATCAAACCAATACATTAATACTTTCAAAAGTATTAAGCTTACTCACCTTCATTTTAGGCCTTTCTGTTTTAACGGCTTGCTCAGCAGTCAAATTTTCAACTAAGTCAAATTGTGGTAACGATACTAATTGTGTTAGCCAAGCTGGAAGCGATGTCTATGGAGAAGGTATAGAAACAATCACTGGTGGAAAAGTTGATATTTTATTTGTAAATGATAACTCCGCTTCAATGTCTTACGAACAAACAAAATTATCAGAAAAATTTAATCAGTTTATATCTAAGCTTGACGGATCCTTTGTTGATTACCGTATAGCAGTTACTACAACAGATATTTCATCTGCTCAAAATGCTCCACGGACAATCAATCAGGGAGGAGCGCTACAAGATGGCAAATTAATTTCATTTTCAAACTCGCAAAAATATTTGACCCCATCGTCTGGAACGACGCAATATAAAGAGCAGCTGTTTAATTCTGTTATTAAGCGTCAAGAAACTATTTCCTGCGAACAATTCATTAAAAATTGGGCGGGTAGTCGAGATACTTTAGCTTATTCTCAGTCCTACTACAATGCTTGTCCTTCAACTGATGAAAGAGGGATTTTTGCAGCAAATTTAGTAATTCAAAATAATTCCGACAACTTTATTCGCCAAGAAGCAGATTTAGCTGTGATTTTTCTTGCTGATGAAGACGAGAGAAGTCAGATGTATTGGCATAATATTGCAGGTTTTGAATTAGCTGACTTTGATAAGGCATCAACTTTAGTAAATCAAATTAAATCAAAATATCCACAAAAAACACATGGTATCCATGCTTTTATCGTGAAAGATCAAAATTGTTTAAATATGCAGAATGCACAGACTAATGGTCTTGTGAGTGGAAGTTTTGGATGGGAATACTACAATGCGACAGTCGCAACTGGTGGAATTGCTGGAGATATTTGTTCCAACGATTACACTCAGCCGTTATTAAATATTTTTAGTAAAATTCAAGGAAATATTGTTGATAAAATTGCTTTGAAATGTTCTGAGCCTGAGTTGGAAACAGAATACATTACAATAACATCAAGTGATCCTTCTATAACTTCTTTTATTGTAGGTTCAGAAATAAGATTCACTAAAAAACTACCTGTCGGATCAACTGTTAAGTATAAGTATCGGTGTGTTCAGAGCGCAAAATAATACATATTCTTATCGGTACTAAATCAATTAGAATTTCATCTTAAAGACAGGTCCTAGGTAAGTTATTAAAAACCTTGGAACTGTTTCTTTTTGAGATAATTTTTTCTTCATTATTTATGAACTTGAGCCGATAAATGTTCATGGGAATGTTAGATCGATATAAGAAAAAAGGTGGATTTGTTCAATTGCTACAACTGATTGAAACATCAGGAAAGCAAAAACAGGATCAGTTTCTGGCGATTGTGGCTCAGGAAAGTCTTGTATGGGAAGCTGAAATTCGTAAAAAAACTTTAACTCTTGAAAAAATTCTGACATGGAATCCAACATATCTGGCAGAAATTTTTTCTCGAATTCAGATTTTAACTTTGGCATCTGCTTTTCATGGAGCTGAACAAGATAAAGTTGATGTTGTTTTTAAAGCTATCACAACGACTGACCAGAGAAAATTTCAAATGACTATTCAAGAAATAAACCCAACACCTGGCGAAAAAATGACAAGTCAGATGAAAATCTTGAGTGAGACGCGAACGATGATAGCTCAAAACATAATTAAACTCGATAAGCTAGATCCTATGCTCTTAATTCCTGAGAATATAGAAGAGCGACTTGCCGAAGCAGGTTACAATAGCGTGGTGACAGCTGCGCCAGTTGCAGTCGAGAATGAACTAAAATTTGAACTAAAAAAAGATAGTAAAGTCGATCCAAAAAGTGATACTTCGCGAGAAGAAATTGAATTTTTGAAGAAAAAAGTAAATCAACTTGTCAACGAGAACAATATGCTCAAGCATGAAGTAAGTGTCTTTCGTAACAAGCTCGATCAAATTCGAAAAATTGCTTAGGCAGATATTATTTTATACTCTGCCCTTAGCCTTTTGTTTTTATCCAAAAAATTTGGAAGCTCATCAAAAATGTTTAGAACCATTAACTGTTTCTAGTGGAACTTTGTTGAATGAAAGTTATTTTTTATTGAGTTGTAATAAAGTCGACTGGCAAGAACGCGATCTTATTGGTATTAAATCTTTAAATGGCGATATTGTTGGGCTTCTTCAGGTTTCAAAAAACTATGAAAATGCGGATATATTTGGAGTTTTAAAAAAACTTGAGGGCCCCTTACGTGCGTCTCAGATTGCGACTGGAGAGGACTTATTAGCTACTCAGAAATTTGAAATTGCTCAAGAACAAGAAACTAATTCTTCGATAAATAAATTTATTAGTCGGGAGCCGCCGACAAGTAAAAATGCTAATCAAAGCGAAATTAAAAATAGAGCACTTAAACAAGAAACAGTTGCAGATAAAGTTATTAATCAAGAAAGAGTTACGGATAAAACTCTTAATCAAGGAACAGCAAGAGATAAAGTTGTTAAACAAGAAAGTAAAAGTGAAGCTACTGATCAAAACGAGATTGCAGCAGTTGGTTTAGACGAGATTTCTCAATTAGGCGATGTTCTTAAGCTGGTTTCAGTTCGTGAAAATCGATTTCTGCAGAAAAATGATTACTTAGAAAAACTTGATTTTTCTGTCAATGAAACTGAATTAAAAGGTACTTCATATCTTTGGAAAGTTAAAGCCTTACCCACAAACACTAAGCATCGTTACAGACCTCTTGTTACTCAGGGCGATACGATCGGAGATACGGCGCAAACCCTCTGGAAAAATGAATATTACTTTACAGTCTTTGGTACTCTTGGCTACGGTCTTCGAGAAAATATTTCGGCAAGTGCAAATTTACCAGCATTCGCTCTTGGATCTCCAAATGGTAAAATTAAAACTCAGATGTTTCGTAATACGAATCAAACTTGGTCTGTTTCACTTAGCATGGCTCAAGAGAGAAATAGTTCTGAGAAGTTATTCAACGTCGATCTTATGTGGGATTCAATTCTATCGGACACTTTAATAGCTCACTCTTTGATTTCTGCTGCCGTTATAAGTTTTGACTCAGCTAAAGAAGTTGCAGCTTTAAAATCATATGGAAGTAGCTCAATTCAGACTGGTTACGAGTATATCTTATCAAACTGGAGTCGATTTTTAATTGGTCCAAGCTATAATATCGATCAAAAAGCAATTGGTGGTTATGTTGGTTATGTCAAAATCATTAATAATCTTCATATCCAAACATCTTTAACCACAAATAACGTTCGAGAGTTTAAGCTCTCTGCAAAAGAAGGATATTTCTTTATTCTAGATGCTTACTGGCGATGGTAAAATGGAGATGTATTCTTTAATATTCTTAACTTAAATTTCGACTTTCAAAAGTTGTCGATAAAGGATTTTTAAATGAAAATTTATTCTGATATTACAAAAACAGTTGGTGGGACACCGCTCGTTAAAATGCAAAGAATTGGCCAAAATCTTCCTGGTGAAATTTTACTTAAACTTGAGTTTTTTAATCCGCTAGGCTCAGTAAAAGATCGAATCGGACTTAACATGATTGAACGGGCCCTAACTCAAGGTCTATTAAAAAGTGGAATGGAAGTTTTAGAGCCTACAAGTGGAAATACTGGTATTTCTCTTGCTTTTGTTTGTTCTGCAAAAGGGTTTCCACTGACTTTGGTTATGCCCGAGACAATGTCGATGGAAAGAAGAACTTTGCTTCTTTTATTAGGTGCTAAAGTTATTTTAACTCCAGGACCTTTAGGAATGCGTGGAGCTGTCGCAAAAGCGATTCAAATAAATGAGGAAAATCCTGGGCAGTATTTTTATACAAGACAATTTGAAAATGAATTTAATACTGAAATTCACCGGGAAACTACCGGCCCTGAAATTTGGGCTGATACAGAAGGGCAAGTCGATATTCTGATCAGTGCAGTTGGAACAGGTGGAACAATAACAGGCACCGCAGAGTTTTTGAAGAGTAGAAATAAAAATATCAAAATTATTGCAGTTGAACCTACAGAGTCTCCAGTTTTGTCAGGTGGAAAAGCAGGGCCTCATAAGATTCAAGGAGTTGGGGCAGGTTTTATTCCACGCATAATTCGAAAAGAAATAATTGACGAAATTCTGCAAGTTTCTTCAGATGAATCAATAAAAACTTCCCGTGAAGTTATTAAGAGAGAAGGCATACCTATTGGAATTTCTTCAGGTGCCGCAATTTCGGCAGCTTTAAAAGTAGCAAGTCGTCCCGAAAATAAAAACAAAAAAATTGTTGTGATCATTGCAAGTTATACGGAAAGATATCTTTCTACGCTTTTGGCTGACGCAGAAAGAATGCAGGCTCAAGAGCTTTCTGTGAGCCCAGTTGATGACATGTGGATGCGAAAAGTAGACCAAATATTTTAAATTAAAAATGAATGGTAAATAATTCTATTCAGTGTAATCAAGATCTTTGTGAAACGTTTCATCTATGAAATAAAGTCCTAAAAATGAAAGACCCAAAGTTATCAGACCAGTGTAAAGTCCAGCTGATAAGATTCCAATTGAAGGTTTTAGTGAAGTAAATAGGAGAGAAATTGCGACTAAAGAGCCTCTGACAAAGTTTGGAGTAGATGTTGCAACAGTGGACCTTAAATTTGTACCGAATTGTTCTGCGGCGACCGTTACAAAAAGGACCCAGTATCCGACACAGAAGCCTAAAATAAAAGTCATGAAGTAAAACTGATCTGCGCTAAGTCCAGTCATTCTAAAAAAAGTGATAATGGCTAAAGTTGTTGCAACCAAAAATATAAAGATAACTTTTTTTCTGCTTCTGAGTTTTTGACTTATCAGACCCGCTAAAATATCGCCAAAAACCAATCCTGTGTATGAATAAAAAACTGACTTTCCAGCATCAATAGCGTCGACTGTAAGTAAGGCTTTGGCAAATTCAGGAGACAGAGTGATCAGAATCCCTATCACATACCAAAGTGGAGAACCGATCAATATTCCATTAACAAAGCGACGAAGTTTTGAACGTTGAGTAAAAAGACTTAAAAAGTGACCTCTTTTAATAGAGTGGCTGGATTTTTTTAAAGATTCAAACATTCCAGATTCAAGTACTCCAACTCTTAAGAATAAGAGCATGAAGCCCATGCCGCCACCTACAAAGTAAGCTACTCTCCAGTCAAACTTTGAAGCCATCCACCAAGCAAGTAGGGCTCCTGAAATTCCTACTGCTGAAATGATAGTTGTTCCATAGCCTCTTTTTTCTTTGGGCATCATTTCTGCAACCAAAGTGATGCCGGCGCCTAATTCTCCGGCAAGGCCAATCCCTGCAATAAAGCGCAATATTGTGTATTGCTCAATCGTTTGAACGAATCCATTTAAAATATTGGCTAAGCTATACAGAAATATTGAGCCAAACAAGACGGAGAGTCGGCCCTTTCGATCTCCTAAAATTCCAAATAGAATGCCACCGATTAACATGCCAGCCATTTGGACATTCAATAAAAATAAGCCTTGTGAAGTCACTTGGGCCTCATTTAAGCCAAGTGATTTTAAGCTGGGTACTCTGACAATACTAAAAAGAATGAGATCATAAATATCAACGAAATAACCAAGCGCTGCCACAAGGATTGCAAAATAAGTTTTATTCATACAATCAGTTTTTTACGAAAAGAGACAAGAAGACAAGTTAAAGTTTTGACCTGACTCTTTCCAGAATATTTGCAGAGACGATTACATTTCCACTTTTTCTATATCGGAACTGAGTCCTCGTTTTTTTCTTCGCTCGTCGACAAGATCTAAAATAAGCACGGAAATAGCTTGAACAAGTGGAGTCAGTTCAAATTGAGCTTCTTTTTTTTGAGAACCTGGATCTGCTTCGATTTGTGAACTTGAAATTCCCCAAAATGATTTTTTGAAAAGAAGTAATATTGCAAAAAAAGATATGAAAACGACTGCTAATCCGAGGCCTGAAACGCTTGTCAAAGCTAACTGCTTCTGGACTTGTGACGATTGAAGAATATCTGCAATAATCAGGTTGAGAGCTGAGCCCGCCAAAATTAAGCTAAACAGACTCAGTATAACCGCTAGGCCGACTATCCTCATTTTACTACTTATTGCGATTGAAATCGATCTATCGGCAGAGGTAGATTTTATTGCTAACTCTGCGATTGTAAGAAGCAAATTTGTCATAATCATTGAATTAGTGCTTTCTCGAAATCATATATCCAGCTAGATATCCTACTAAGACAGCGCCACCAATAAAGTAAAAAGGATTTTCTCTGACTATTTTTTCTGATCTTTCAAAATAGACTGCAGCTTTGTCCATTGCCTCATCTTTAAAATGGCTTAACTGATGTACAGCCGGATCTAAGTTGGCTAGTCCTGAAGTGATTGCAGACTTTGCCTTTTCTGCTGCTGAAGATATTGTCTGATTGGTATTTGCTGAAGCATTAAAATTTGCCATTTGGAATCTCCTTTTAAATTAAGTTTGTTATGACATGAGAAAAGTTGCAGCAAGATTGAGACCAATACCAAACGCGAAATAACGCTATTAAAAATAACGAGATTGGAATGAGTGGATTTTTTAGAAATTTCCGTGGGGAGTTTTTGGTACAAATACTTTTATGTTATTGCGTAGGAATGTATGGCAGAAGACATTTTATTTAATCAGTTACTTTTGTAGTCATAAGTTATCATAAAATATTTAGAGGAGAACAGTATGTTAAACTTTTTTGGATATTTATCATCTTATTTTGTGACGTTTGGTTTGTTTGTAGGATTTGCTTTCGGTGCTGTTATTTTTGCAGTATTTATTACGTACGCGATTATGTTAATTTTTAAAAGAACACGAAGAATAATAGAAGAAGAACAGCCTCAAAGTTTCTTACCAATTCAAAAAAGAGTATTTACTACTTAATATTCAAGCTGGTATTTTAAGGATGTCGATTCGCTACTAAAATGCCACGCTAAATTTAACAGGGCCTTGCTTAAATGGTTCCAAATGTGGATACTTATTTTGATTTAAATCAAAAAGTTGAGATCATCCATGAACTTAGTTGTTAAAAAATTTGGTGGGACCTCCGTTGGGACACTTGATCGCATTGAAAATGTTGCCAATCGTATTATTGAAGATCTTAAACGAGGTGAAACTCCGATTGTTGTTGTTTCAGCCATGTCAGGAGAAACTAATAGATTAATTACCCTAGCCGAGAAGCTAGATCCAACTTACAGAGGACCAGCCTATGACATGCTGATCGCTTCCGGAGAGCAAGTTTCTGTAGCGCTACTAGCGATTGCTTTGCAAAAAAAAGGTATTCAAGCACAGCCTTTGTTAGCTTATCAGTTGGGAATCCAAACTGATAAAATATATTCCAAAGCGCGGATTCAAAAAATTGATGGAGCAAAACTCATTCAATATTGTCGCGATGGATTTGTTCCCATAGTAGCTGGATTTCAAGGTGTTGATGAGGATGATAACATAACAACTTTGGGACGTGGTGGATCTGATACGACCGCGGTTGCGCTTGCGGCCTCTATAAACGCAAGGGATTGCGAAATCTATACCGATGTAGCAGCGGTTTGCACGGGCGACCCTAGGCTTATTCCCAATGCAAAGGAACTTTATAAAGTTTCTTATGAAGAAATGATGGAAATGGCAGGCTTGGGAAGTAAAGTCCTTCATATCCGTTGCGTTGAAATTGCAGCTAAATTTGGCATTAGAATTCATTTGCGCTCAACTTTTGAAGAGCGTGAAGGGACCTGGATTGTTCCCGAAGGAGAAATAATGGAAAACCCTCTTGTAACAGCAGTCACTCACGATGCAAATACTTTTGTATTTACTCTTCATCCAACCCCAGAGGGGACGTCTTTTCTAGCTGAACTATTTCAAAAATTAGCAGCGAAAAACGTGATTGTGGATATTATAACTCAAAGCCAAACGGAAAAAGGACAAAGATTAGCTTTTTCGATTACAAAAGAAGATGTTCCTTTGGCTCGTCAAGTGCTTAAAGAATCTCTGGGGTCATCGGTACAGGTTGAAATAATGGAAGATATGGCCAAAATTTCTGTTGTTGGTTTAGGTATGAGAAATCATCCAGGTGTTGCGGCTACTTTTTTCAAAACTTTAGCAGATGGAAATATTCCTGTTTTATTGGTGACAACGTCAGAGATTAAAATCAGTGCGGTCATTTCAAATAATCATTTAACACTAGCAGCACAAAAAATGGCCCAAGCTTTTAGTCTTGTGAATATTTAAAAAACTATTTTTGAGGAACTAGTCTTGAAATCTGGCCGCTGTCCGTTGACAGATAAAGATAGCCATCAGGTCCTGTTCTAACGTTTCTGATTCTAAGATTTAGATCTTTGAGCAATTCTTCTTGCTGAGTTACTTTTTTTCCTTCAAGTACAATTCGTCGCAGATGAGATCCACTTAATGTAGCAAGAAATAAATTTCCTTTCCATTCGGGAAATTGATTTCCATTATAGATTGTCATGCCAGATGGAGATATCGAAGGGACCCATTTTTCAACAGGCTGTTCCATTCCATTTTTATGAGTACCTTCTCCTATTTTGGGCCCATAATATTCTCGGCCATAAGTGATTATGGGCCAGCCATAGTTGGCTCCGGGTACTATTAAGTTAAGCTCGTCACCGCCCCGAGGTCCAAATTCGGTTGACCATAAATTTCCTGTTTGAGGATCGCGAACAAGTCCCTGGGGATTTCGGTGCCCATAACTCCAAATTTCAGGCTTGGCCTTGCTATTTTTAATAAAAGGATTATCAGAAGGAATTGATCCATCATCATTAATCCTCAAAATTTTTCCATGATGAAAATTGAGCAGTTGAGCATTATCACGTTCATTTCGATCGCCCAAACTGATAAAAAGATGTCCTTGATCATCGAATTCGAGACGCGATCCAAAATGAACAGTTTCGTCATTTAAGTTATGACCCGTAAATATTTTTTTAGTTTTTGTAAGTGTGTTATTTTCAAGAGTAGCCATCATAACCGAAGTTGAGGCTTCATTATTTTGAGGTTCAGAGTAGCTAATGTAGATTCTATTTGAAACTTTCGGGTGAATTCTGATGTCTAGAAGTCCGCCTTGGCCTTGAGTCCAAACTTTGGGGACTCCTGCCACGTTGGAAATAGTTTTTTTAAGAGGATCAAAAATTTTAATTTCCCCATTTTTTTGGGTAAAAAGAATTTTACCATCAGATAAAAAATCAAAACCCCAGACAGTTGTTTTTAAATTGAGAAGAGTTTCAACTTTATATGTTAATTTATTCGAATTTTCTTGTGCCTGAGTCAGAATAGAAAGACTGGTTAAAAAGAGAATTAAAGTAGTGAATATTTTCATTTTCCCCTCTGGCTTGATAAAGGCGATCAAATTTGATTAAAATTAAAATGAGTCAACCCTGTAAAAGTCACAATCCTATCATAAGAAAGAGGAATTTATCTATATTTTTGAGTCATATATCGCATAGACAGTTTAGACGCTTTATGGCACATTACGCAATTCAGGAGAATTTAATGGAAAACCATGTTCCACCCCAGCCGCCAAAATCATACCGTGTTATTTTGGATCTGAAGCGGCCAGAAAAAAGACTCGATAATATTTTGCTAGCAGCATTGAGATCTCAAAAAGAAAATCTGAATTTAAAAATTCTAACTCGCGGTGCTTTTAAAAAACTTTTTCAAGATGAGAAAATTTTAATTAAAGGTCAACGTGCAAAGCCTTCTTCGGCTATCAACAAAGGTCTGACTTATGTTGATATTTTAGGTTACTAAAATCATTTTTAATGTTGAGACATTTATCAAAAAAGAAAAATCTCTTTAATAAAGTAAATATTGAAATTAGCAATATTTGTAATTTGCAGTGTAGCTTCTGCCCTCCTGTTCAACGTGAAAAAAGAATGATGAAGTTGGAAGTTTTTGAAAATATTATTCGCCAAGTGGCACCTATCACAGATCAAGTCACTTTGCATTTGATGGGTGATCCTCTCGTTCACCCCAACTTGAAAGAGTTTATTAATACTTGCAAGAATCACCAAGTTCCTATTTTCTTTGTTACGAATGGTGTCTTGGTGAATGAAATTAATGAGGCTTTGCTACTTGACCCCATCATTCGCCAAGTGAACTTTTCTCTTCATAGTTTTCATGACAATTTCGGAGATCGAGATTCTTCTATCTACTTAAATAAAATTTTAAAATTCACTGAAAAATCTTTTCTAGAACGTCCAGAATTATATATCAATTATCGCCTTTGGAATCTTAATGAACCTCTTGGGGTTGGTAAAAAAAATCGAGAAATGTTGGACCGATTGAAATCCTACTTTGAATTCGATTTTGATTTCGATATTGATGTTCGAAAGAAAAAAAGCGTTCGTATAAGAAATCGTCTTTCTTTACACTTTGATACTGAATTTACTTGGCCGGCACTTGATCTACCTATAATAGGGGATCGTGGAACTTGCTATGGACTTTCAAGTCACTTTGGAATTTTAGCAGACGGAACAGTTGTCCCTTGTTGTTTGGATAAAGAAGGTGCAATTCCTCTTGGGAATGTGAAAGAGGAAACAATTGAGTTTATTTTAAATAGTGAGAAATCAAAACGCATTTTAGCCGGCTTTAAAAATAACAAATTAATTGAGACTCTTTGTCAGAAGTGTCAGTATATCACACGATTTAATTAAAATCTCAGGAGGTATTTTGAGACCTCAGGTCTGCTTAAAAGTCAGAGAAAACTAAAGAGAGTTATTAATTATTCGACTTCTTCAGGACCTGTTGCGAATCCATAATCTTTTTCTTTACGGTAAAGAGTTCTGCGATTAATACCCAAGATTTGAGCTGCTTTTTCTTTTTTATCACCAGTTTTTTCAAGAACGAGTTTGATATATCTTTTTTCTAGTTGCTCGAGAGTTGGAGAATCTGTTGTGGCTTGACCGAAAAATTGTTCTGACGTTGATTGATCTGATTCAGGGATATCGATGGCATCAATTTGCGAGGAACGAGCTAATACGATTAATCGTTCAACCATGTTTTCCAATTCTCTGACATTTCCAGGCCATGAAAAATTCATTAACTTGCGTAATGCATCTTGAGTGAATGCTACATTTTTTCCATTATTAAGAGCCGAGTATTTACGTAAAAAATAATTTGCTAGTAATGGGATATCTTCAGGCCGATGGCGTAAAGGTGGCATAACAATAGGTATCACAGACAGTCTATAGTAAAGATCTTCGCGGAAAGTGTGATTTGCAATGGCAGTTTTGAGGTCTTTGTGAGTGGCGGCTAGAATTCTTACGTCTATTGGTTTGAATTGATTGCTACCAACAGCTTTTATTGTTCTTTCTTGTAAGACCCTAAGCAGCTTGGCTTGTAATGATAAATCCAAGTCACCGATTTCATCTAAAAAAATTGTACCGCCTTGTGCTTCTTCAAAAAGTCCTTTTTTATCGGAAATAGCCCCTGTAAAAGATCCTTTCGTATGACCAAAAAGTTCCGATTCCATCAACGATTCTGGAATAGCCGTGCAATTAATTGCAATAAAAGGCTTTTCTAATCGAGAACTTGAGTTGTGAAGCGCGCGAGCAACAACTTCTTTACCAGTTCCACTTTCCCCTGTGATTAAGACATTCGCATGAGAGGGACCCACTCTTTCGATCATATCAAAAACATTTTGAATAGCGGCACTTTTGCCAACAATACTTTGTCGATTCCAAGTTTTTTTTATTTCCGAGGTGAGCGCTTGATTTTGAATTTTAAGACGATAAAAGGTTAAGGCGCGTTCGACAGTGAGAGACAGTTCAGTTAATTTGAAAGGTTTTGTAAGATAGTCAAAAGCCCCTTTGCGTAAACCTTCCACAGCGGTATCGACAGTTGCGAAAGCGGTCATAATAATCACAGGAAATTGATTTGGAAGTCTTCGAATTTGCTGAAGAACATCAAGTCCATCCAAATCGGGCATTCGCAAGTCAGTTAAGACGAGCTCAGTTCCCAAGGCATCGAGATTTTGCGATGAAAGGTATCTAACGGCCTCAAGGCTGTGGCCAAAGCTTTTAATTTGATAGCCTTGACGTATTAAATGGTCAGCTATCATCGAGCGCATTTCTGGATCGTCATCAAGAACGACAATTGAGCCTAAAGACATAGTTTTTATTAACACATTCCTTGACGAGTACAAAGAATCTTAGCAAAAGTAAAAAAACTTGAGTCATTTTGTCTCAAGTTTTTTTGTAATTGATTTTTATAAAGGTCAAGTCGTCAAATGCAAATGAATCAAGAGCTTTTAAAGCAGTTATCGGACCAAAAATATGCACTTGATCAAGCTGCAATTGTCGCGGCGACTAACTCAAGCGGCATTATAACTTACGTCAATGATAAGTTTTGCGAAGTCACAGGTTATGACCGAATCGAACTGATTGGGAAAACACATCAGATTATCAACTCGGGTGAACACCCTAAAATTTTTTTTTCCAATTTGTGGAAACTCATTTCAAGCGGAAAAGTATGGCGTGGTGAAATTTGTAACCGGAAAAAAAACGGTGAACTTTATTGGGTCTTTACGACAATTGTTCCTTTTTTAGATGAAAAAGCAAAACCGATTCAGTACTTATCAATTCGGTATGAAATAACAGAACTCAAAGAAGCGCAGCGAATTATCAATGAACAGCAAGAAAAGCTTGTGGCCGCTTCTAGATTATCCGCGATTGGTGAAATGGCGGCAGCCATCACTCACGAAATTAATAATCCTTTGAGCGTTATTTTGGGTCGTACTGAAATGTTAAAATCAATTTTAGAAGAAAAAAACCTGAATCGAGACGAAATTCAGCACATAGCTGATACAATCGAAATCACAGGCCAGAGAATTGCTAAAATTGTTCGAAGTATGAAAACAATGGCTCATCATCAGGAACTAGAGCCAACTGATAAAGTTTCGATTGAAGCTTTACTTGAGGACTCTCAAGAGCTTTGTTTTTCTCGGTTTGAGAAAAATTCAATTCATTTTAAAAAATATTTTGTTCCAAAAAATCTCTTTGTCCAATGCCGAAGTCATGAAGTCGTTCAAGTTCTAGTAAATCTTTTTAACAACTCATTCGATGCAATATCTGGATTAGAAGAGCGCTGGATTCAAATTGATGTTATTGAGCAAATAGAGAGCGTTCAAATTTCTGTTATGGATAGTGGAAGTGGAATTTCAATCGAAACACAAAAAAAAATGTTCAATCCTTTTTTCTCGACTAAATCAGTTCGATATGGAACGGGCTTGGGGTTGAGTATTTCTCAAGGTCTGTTGTCAAAAAATGGAGGCTATCTTGAATATGACTCATTGAGCCCCCACACCCGATTTATTGTGACTCTTCCTAAGGTTAAAATGGGCTGATTTGTCATCCTAGACCGACTGTGTTTTTGAGTCGTATTGTCTCAAACTTTATTCGTTGCTTTCTAGGTCGTAATTAGGCCTGGCGTCAGGTTTGCTATAATTAAAGCTGAATAAGGAGCAAATATGTCAGCACTTTTAGTCTGGATGGATCAACAAGAAGCTAAACTTTTTGAGATTGAAAATGATCGAATTAATGTTAAAAAAATCTGTTTTGAAGGTCCCGAGCACCCTCCTGAAACTTTAGGAAGAAATCATCCTCGTCATCAAACAGATGAGCAAAGATTTTATAGCCAACTTGCAAAAAAAATGACGAAAATTAAATCTAAAAATTGGTTATTGATGGGGCCTAGTTTCGGTGCAAGTCATTTTTTAACGTACTTGGAGCATTCTTTTCCAGAGCTTTTTAACAGAGTTATCGGATTTGAAAAAGTTGATAAGATGCCCGATAGTGAAATTTTATCCACGGGTAGAAAATATTTGCAGCGATATTATCTTTATCATGCCGGTTAACGATTTTAGAAATGAGAATTTTTTATGGTTATAAGTCAATCAGCAGCAGATGTCCTTCAATATATAAGATCCGGCGAAAGAGTATTTGTTCATGGAGGAGCTGCCACACCAAATGCTTTGCTTGATGCGATGATGGAGCAAGTGGAGCGATTACAAAATGTGGAACTTATACATTTGCACACAATTGGTCCGGCTCGTTACGCTGAATCTCAATTTCGTAAAAATTTTAAAGTTACAAATTTGTTTGTGGGTCCTAATTTAAGACCATTTATTGGATTTGAAGGGATTGATTATTTACCTTGTTTTCTATCTGAAATTCCGGCTCTTTTTAGATCTAACAGGAGGCGTTTGGACGCAGCTTTGGTTCAAGTATCTCCGCCGGATGCTCATGGATTTTGCAGTCTGGGTACAAGTGTTGATGTTGCCCGGGCCGCAATTGATTCTGCACAAATAGTATTAGCGCAAATTAATCAGCAAATGCCCCGAGTTCACGGTGATGGCCTAATTCATGTGGATCAAATTCATCACGCAATTGAAGTTGATCAAGCACTTCCAGAAGTCAGTCGGATCGAGTTGACTGAAGATGAATTAAAAATTGGAAGATTTGTTGCCGAGCTTATAGACGATGGATCAACATTACAAGTGGGAATCGGCGCTGTTCCAGACGCTACTTTATTTGCGCTAAAAAAACATCGTCATTTAGGAGTTCATACAGAAATGTGGTCTGATGGTGTTTTAGATTTAATTCAATGTGGAGCTATTGATAATTCTCAAAAATCAATTCATCCCGGTAAAACAGTGGCTGGTTTTGCTATTGGAACAAGGTCTCTTTATGATTTTATGGACGACAATCCTAGTGTTGTTCACTTAGATATTAGTTATGTTAATAATCCAAATATCATTGCAAGAAATTCTAAAGTCGCAGCAATCAATTCAGCTGTCGAAATAGATTTGACGGGTCAAGTTTGTGCCGATTCGATCGGCACAAGAATCATTTCAGGTGTTGGTGGGCAAATGGATTTTATGCGTGGAGCTTCTTTATCAAAAGGTGGAATGCCGATAATTGCACTTTCCAGTCGAACCCGTCAGAATATATCAAGAATAGTTCCGATACTGAAACCTGGTGCTGGGGTTGTGACAACGCGGGCACATATACATTATGTTGTAACAGAATACGGTATTTGTGATCTTTATGGAAAAACTCTTGCAGAAAGAGCAGATTCATTGATTAAAATTGCCCATCCTGAGGACAGAGAATCGTTAAAGAAAAATTGGCATGATCTTTTTTTAAGGAAATAAAAAAGATATTTTAGATACGCTCTACAGGTCGTCTAGCTGTATAATATCCCCCATCTTGGGAATTATAACAGACTTCCAGCCGAGATCAGTTTGAATACTGAACTTCAAAGCCTCGCTTGCTTCAAGTTCTCCGTGATTAATAATTGTTTTGAAAGGTTCTTTTCGCAACTTCTGCATAAGTGCAAGAAGTTCGTTTGAATCAGCGTGAGCAGAAAGACCTTCAATCGAATAAATTTGAGCCTGAATCGGTATAAGTTGATGATGAATTCGAATTCTATTGAGCCCTTCTTTAATCAGTCGCCCTTTTGTTCCATGAGCTTGAAAGCCGACAAATAAAACTCCACTTTTAGAGTCAGGAAGTTTGGCTTTGAGGTGGTGAAGAACTCGTCCACCTTGAATCATCCCAGAGGCAGAAATAATGATTTTGGGTTCTGTCGATTGAGCCAGAAATCGGGATTCTTCAGGGTGTATAACAGGATTAAAAAAAGCAGTTTTGAGAGCCAGTTCGACTTCTGATCTATCAGCTGTTTTTCTAAGTTCAGACAGATTTTTTAAATAAACTGATGTCACTTCCTGTGCCATTGGGCTATCTAAATAAAATGGAATATTTCCAATTAGATTTTTCTTTTTAAGTCGATTGAGTATCAAGAGTAAGTCTTGAGTACGACCAACTGCAAAAGCTGGAATAATAAGGGTGCCTCCTCTGTTGCAGACTTCGTTTATGATATCTGCGAATTGACTTTCTACATTTTCATTTTTAAAGGATCTGTTCCCATAAGTGGATTCAATCACGAGAGTATCTGTTTCAAAAAGGGGCTCGGGACCAGTCAAGACTTGAGAACGGTCACTTCCGATATCTCCTGTGAATGTTAAAATTTTTGATTGATTTCCATTCGTATACGAAATTTGCACATAAGAGCTTCCTAAAATATGTCCAGAAGGATTCAATCGGAAGCTGATAGCTTCGGTCAGTGGGATCCAAGTATTCCAATCAGTCGATCGCACAAGTTCAAGACATCCAATTGCGTCTTGAGTGGTGTAGAGTGGAAAAGCGGGATCATGATGAGAGTATTTTGATTCATTCGCATACTTTGCGTCTTCTTCTTGAAGTTTTGCAGAGTCCATCAGCATCACTTTTAAAAGATCTCGCGTAGGTTTTGAGCAGTAGATTGGTTTTCGATAACCTTGTTTGTAGAGTCGAGGTAAATAGCCACAATGATCAATATGTGCGTGAGTTATCAGAACACAATCTGACTTCAAGAGTTCAAGTTGTGGAATCCAATTGAGTTCTCTTAATTCTCTTGAGCCTTGGAAAAGGCCGCAGTCAACTAGTCCGATAAAGTGGTTGTGTTCAAATTGAATTCGGCTACCAGTGACGGTTTGAGCTGCTCCAAAAAATTTAAGTTTCATTTGAACCTCTAGTTTTTTATTCTATGTTAAAAAATCATTCGTAAATCGAACATGTCATAATACAAATTTAAACTGGGACTTATTGTCACATAGTCAGATCGAAAAGATCTCCAGATTGTCCCAGAAAATCAAGTTAAGACTCATTCAATTGTGAACAACTTTGGCCGGAATATTGAATAGAGGATATTGAGAGTCCGGATAAACTGTCAATAAAGGAGTTCTGTATGAATAAAGCTATCCCCGTCGTTCAAAAATATATGACCTATACACCTAAAAGTATTGGTTTTGATCGGCCACTTTCGCAAGCTATGAAGTTGATGAGTGATATGCAAATACGCCACTTGCCAGTTTTAAAAGCTGGTGAATTGATTGGAGTATTAACAGATCGAGATATTAAACTTGTCGCGAGTTTTGAAAACATAGATCCAGAAAAAGTCTTAGTTGAAGAAGCTTGTAGTTTTGATCCCTATTTTACATCACCAGAAACACCACTCAGTGAAGTTGTCAGTTATATGGCAAGAAAAAAGTATGGATGTGCCGTCGTTATGGATAATGGTAAATTAGCCGGGATTTTGACTGAAACTGACGTTTACAACGCATTTGCAGAACTTCTTGAAACTCGATTGAAGCATTAACTAGCAGAGGATATGAAAATCATGGAAAAATTGTCATTGCAAAATAAAAAGATAAAAAATAAAAAATTGATTATTCCGGCAGCTATGAAAATAGAGCCACTTATTTGGGCCATTGATACGGCAAAAATTGACGAGACTCAAATTAAAAAGTTTCATGATGTTTTGAAAAGTCTGAATTATCAAAGTGAAGATGTCATTCCGGTTACTCTCTTTTCCCCTTTTGATTTAGGGTGGGTTGTGCCTGCCGACCCGCAAATGAAAAAAAAAGCATTTGCTGAGATGAGCTCCAGCATAAAGGAAAAATGGGACAAGTTGTCCATTTCATTTAGTAAAGAAAGCTTGCTGATAATTGATTCAAATTCAATCAGAAATAAGGCTCAAGCTTTAATACAGTTTGCGTTAAGGAAGAAAGCAAAAATGATTTTAATTGGTTCGGGTGCTAAATCAAGATCGGACTTATTCGGCATAGGTAGTTTTTCAGAGACTTTGATTGCGATGTCACCGTTACCAGTCCTTGTAGTCGGTGAAAGTATTCAAGTGCCAACTCCAATATCTAAAATTTTGTTTCCAACAGATTTTTCAGAAGTTTCAAAATCAGCTTTTAAAAAAGTAGCTCGATTTGCTAAAAATTTTGATGCTCAAATTATTCTTTATCATTTTTTAGATTTAGATGCCGGTCCTATCGCTTATGGAGTTCCATGGGGTTATGAAATGAAGTGGCTTGAAGATTACTGGCGCGTGCAGGAGGAATCTAAAAAGGCCGAGGGTGCAGAGTGGAAAAACTGGGCATTGAGGCGCCAGATACGATGTGAATATAGATGCGATCGAAAATCAGGAGGTTTTCGCGAGCGTATTTTAGAAGTCGTAAAAGAAGAAAAAATTAATATCCTGACCGTCACTATCAAGCGAGGGCCCTTGGCTCAAGTTATTTTGGGTCGTCATGTCAGAGGTTTATTCGCAGATTCAACTTGTCCCGTGCTTGCGATTCACTCAAAAGCAGAAAAACTAGAACACTTAAGTCATTAGACAGCTTTATGGTTTGCAAATTCGCGTGGTTGCAGTCAGCTTCTGTTCTTGATGTTATAATTTTTTATTTAGTTTCAATTAAGGAATTGACTTTTAAGTTTAAAATGAGCCATTTAGTCACGGATCAGTTTTGGAGTTGAGATATTATATCTCAAAAATATTTTCAGAAGAAGCTGGCTCATTAATTAAGTTGGTCCACTAATTGCTGGTACTTATATTCATTGGACATTGATGTCCGCAAAACAAAACACATTCGGGGGAATGATGAAAAATGTAAATTCTGTTAAAAAAGTAGCTTCTTTAATTTTGGTTGTATGGGGCTTGTTCGGAAGCCTCGCGACTGCAAATAATTCTCAACCACAAACAAAAGAAGTTGTCGTTGGAATCAACGATGTTTTTGTTCCTGGTGGTTTTGATTCAGAAGCTGATGCTTATGTTGTTGTGAATGGAATTTTTCCCAATGGATGTTACCGTTGGAGTGGTGCAGAAGTAACTCATGTTGATCAATTCAGTCATGAAGTAAAGTCCAAAGCTCTTGTCAGCCAAGGCATGTGTATTATGGTTCTGATTCCCTTTACAAAAGATGTGCGTTTAGGAAAAATGGCAAGTGGCGAACATAAGCTTAAATTTTTGAACGGCGATGGTACATACCTTGAAAAGACAATGAAAGTAGAATAGCCATGAGAAACCTGAAGTTGATTTCAATTGGACTGTTACCTTTTTTAATCAGCTGTTCAGAAGAGTTGAATTTAGAAAACTTTAGGTGGAGTCAGCCAAGTAAGTCACCACCTTACAAAATGAATCTTGAAGCCCGCAGTGTTGAACTGCGGGCGGGTTCAAAAAGTATCATTTTTGAAAAACAATATATAAACCAAGCTGAAGTTGAAGATTCTTTCTATAAAAGAATCACAGGATCTCAAGTCGAATTTATTTCTTCAAATTGGATTTACGATATTCCGATTGCAACTCGAATTAAAATTTTTTATATGAAAGCTCAAATTCCGATTCTTGAAAAAAGATTTAGAAATATTTATGCTCAATACAAAGAATTTAATTTATATGAAAAACCTCGGGTGATTATTCGAAATGAAAAAATCCGGTGGAACTTTATTCTTGAATCTAAAATTGGTCAGCTATTGGGAGTTTATTTAGACGATCAGTTTAAGATAACAGAAGTTCGAAAGCTGGGATCTGAATTCCAATCCTCTACTGCTAAATTGTTTCCTCAAGGGCCTCTTAAAAGTTCTTTGCAAGAAGTTTTGTTACAAGATTTATCAGGAAATACAACATTATCAACTCCTCAGATGAGGGTTATATCTCAATCTCATGAGAAAGCTTATTCAGAAGATTCTCAGTTTTTTTATCCTGTCAATGACAGGCGTTTTGAACAAGTTCAAGTCTACTATTATATTTCTAAAATGCTAAACTGGTGTAAAAGTGAACTGAGTTTTACTATTCCGTTTTTTTTGGATGTTGAAACTTCTATCGGCTATCCTGAAAAAACAAATACAGCTTTTTATTACCGGCAAAAAATTCGACTTGGAGATGGCGATGACGTCGTATTTTCACACATCGCACTTGATCCTTCTGTCGTGATTCATGAATCTTTCCATGCTGTTATTGAAGCTGTTTCAAGACTTCCTTATCAAAATGAAGGAGGTTCATTAAACGAAGGGTTTGCAGATTTTTTTACAGCTGTTTTGCTTGAAAGTCCTATAATGGGTGAAGTGTCTTATAAAAAGGCGCCGTTCAAACGAACTGTCCAAAATAACCTAGGTCTAGGCAGTAAAAGCGGCAATCTTTACTCTGATTCTGGAATTATATCAGGACTGTTTTGGTCATTTTATTCCGAATTAGGAAAAGAAACTGGGATCAAAATTGCGTGGGAAGTGCTTTTGAGAATGTCTCCACAATCAAATTTTAAAGATTTTGAATTTGAATTAAATGAAATTTTAAAAAACCTAACAATTCAAGATCAATTAAGCGCTCGTGAAATTATGAAAAATCGTGGATGGGTTTATTAAAGTGAAGTTTTCATTTAGAAAAAGGATGCTCATTATTTTAGGATTCACTCAAATTTCTTACGGAATGAATCCTGTTGGACATTGGAAATTTAGTGAAATGATTTATCAAGGACAGACGATTTCGATTCCGAATCCAGATCTTAATCTTGTCTGGACTTTTTTTAGTAATGGTACAGAACGGCTTTATTGGGATCGAGGAACTCCTGATTTTTGTGAAAGATGGTCTCATTACACGATTGATCAGAATCAACTCACAACGGAAGTTTTTGCTTTAAATCCAAAAAATTCGTCAGAATGTGGAAAAGATCCCGATATGCAAGTTGGTAAAATATCAAAAGTTAAATTAGAAATTTTCGAAACAAAGATCTATCTCTATTTTCAATTGAGTGACGAGCAACTCATTTATGTATTAAAAAAGCAAAATCTGTAAGATGAGGCTCTTTTTTCATTAAAAAATTCAATTTTTTAGTTATTTAAACTCAAAATTAAAATAACAGGACTTTTTTTCAAATAAGACATGGCCTAACATAATAGGCAGAGATTGTTTATTTGTTTATAAGGAAAGAAGGCCTATGAATTTTCTTGTGAGTCTTATGGTTTCGTTATCGAGTCCTGAAATTGGAAAAGTAATTGGAAATAATGATTGGGTTCAAGTTAACGCTAGTGCGTCAAATATTCCAGTTGAGTATCAAAAATTAGTCGATGCCTTCGGTCGAACAAATTTTGGATGCACAGTCACCCATATTGGAAATGGGTATGCACTGTCAGCGGGGCATTGTTTTGATGCAACTGAAGCAATTGAAACAAATCAAAGTTGTAGCTTTGTCAGTGTCGACTGGGGCTATCGCTATGGGAAAGAAACAATTTTAAATACAAAATGTGAAATAATAGTTGCGATGCAAAACACAAAAGACTCTGATTTTGCATTATTAAAAATGAAGAATTATCCAGATATTTCAATTAAACCTGATTTAGATAATGAAGTCTATTCAGGGTCACTGATGACAATTTTTTCCCATCCAGATGGCCAACCACTCAATTGGTCACAGTACTGCCTTATTGAATCACAAGTTCATCCACCGATTCCAGCAGAATTCCTTCAGTATGCTTGTGATACATCCGGAGGCAGCAGCGGAGCCGTGCTTTTGAATCCTGATACCCTTAAAGTTATGGGAATTCACAAAGGTGGAGAAATTAATATGAACTATGGGACTCGTATTCTAGGTACTCCACTTGAGGCGATATTAATTCAACTTGGTTTTTAAGCTAATAAATATTGAACTAATTTTATTTTGGGAGTCTTAAGTAAATCTTTTTTTTTCCATTCTTTGACTGTGTGGCTGATTTTTGGATCTAGCGAAGCTCGTAACAATCCTAAAAAATGAGGTTCAGCGACAACGCTTAATGTTTCAAAATTTTTTAAACGGTAATCTTCGTTTAAAGCAACAGCAATTTTTTTTGCAAATTGAAGAGCTGCGACTTGATGTGGTTCTTTTCTTGTTTTCTGAGAAAAGTAGACTGTACCAGTCCGACCAATGGATTTTATGCCTTTTCCAGCCCGTTTTTTAACAAGCGCTTTGTTTCTTTCTCGACCCAAAGGATTGTCAAACTCTCGGACCTGCTTAATTTTTTTTCTATCAGAAGTTTCAGTGAAAATTTTCACTGTTTTTTGACTTGCCACCACATACCAATGTCCAAACATTATTTCCTCTTTTGTGTGATAACGAATTTTCTATTTTTTACAAGTAAATCTGTAGCAATCTTTGTACCGATATAAATTTGTGCAGTGGTAAAAATATTTTTGAAAATTGATGAGTCAAATTATCTCTGTTTTAAATCAAAAGATATCAGTTTTGGTATAAGTTTAACCATTATCCCTTATTATAATGGCCTGAATACTGCATTTGTTTGTGAATGAAATAAAATAGTATTTTTAATTTTAGTATATGAGGAGAAGGAAATGAAAACAGATTCAAAAATTCAAAGTGACGTTATGCAGGAGTTAAAATGGGATCCAAGTCTGACACATGAACATATTGGGGTATCAGTCCAAGATGGCATCGTGACACTTTCTGGAACAATTCCAAGCTATATAGAAAAATCAGCTGCAGAAAGAGCAGCTCAGCGGGTAGCAGGAGTTAAAGCTGTTGTTGAAAAAATTGAAGTTAAATTACCAGGCGTATACGTCCGAGATGACCAAGAAATAGCAAAAACAATTGTGAATCAATTTAAATGGAATGTGCAAGTTCCCGAAGAGCAGATCAAAGCCAGTGTTGAAAATGGATGGGTTGAACTGATGGGAGAAGTCGAGTGGGACTATCAAAGAACTGCAGCTGAAAGTTGCGCCCGAGGCCTTACAGGAGTTCAAGGTGTGATCAATAGTATTACAATCAAATCAAAGAAAATACAGCCTGAAGTGGTAAAGCAAAAAATTGAAGAAGCTTTGAAAAGAGAAGCAGAGCGTGAAGCAAGACGTATTTCCGTTGAAGTTCGTGGAAGCAAAGTAATTCTTTCTGGGCAAGTTCATTCATTTACAGAAATGAATGATGCAAAATGGGCAGCCTGGAGTGCTCCTGGAGTGACAAGCATTGAAAATAATCTTCACGTTAAAAACTAACGAGTTTATTTTAATAAAGTTCATAGGAAAAAAAGTCTAGTTCATAAAATTAAAAGGTCGAACTAAAATTATTTTAAATTGATAATTTGAGTTCGACCTTTGTGCATTTTAGATTCATAAAAAATAGATCTTAAATTTTAGGTGAAGAATAAAAGTATTTGGGGCACATGAGGCTATTTTTTCCCAAAAATGCTTCATAAAAAGTGAAAGTCCTAATTAGAACAAATAAAAACGACTATCAAATAGTTTTGATGGTGGCACAGAAACTGCTTAATTAATTTATATGTTCGACTGCAGCGATGCTAGTCAGAACTCAAGCGGGTGAAAGTCCCGCCAACAGAATCGTCCAGTTACTGTTGTAACCTGGATCAATTGGAAGCTAAAAAATTCCAATAAGCTGATCGAAAAAAAATCTGGCATGTTCGTGTCAGAATTTTGGTAAGTCGGTAGGTTGTAGCGAAAGCGAACTTCATAAGTTCATCAGTCCGTGAACGTTCGGAACGAACAACGGGAGATTGAAGAAGAGGCCGAGCTTCTGAACAAAAGCGAAGGCTAAAATCATTGGCGAAGAACTGGATATTTGCAGCCAATGACTTTTCTAGGGACGGGAAGACAACATGTCGAGACTGAGTTGTGATGAAAGCACGGAACCATTTTTGAGTAGTTGATGTTTCTCCGAAGTCAACAAAAGTGGTTGGACAAGTTAATGATGCCGATTGGAAACGATTGGTAGTGTTAATAAAACCAGCTACCAAGCTTGGAAATGGGGCGGATAAGATCGGAAAGCTTCGCAAGAAGTGAGGATCTTTGGAGTAGAGCTTCTTTGGGGTTAAACTTAGGGAAGTTTTAGTGGTGGTAGTTCGTAAGCATATCGTTTTTTGAACTGCGAAGAATAAAGTCAACTTTGATTTATTTTGTGAATGCCGGGAGAATGGCTTAAACAAAATTGACACAAAGGAATGCTTTATTTGAAATGCCAGCTCTTGAGCTGTTCTGGGGAAATCCCAATGGGCAGTTCTTCTTTCCAGTGGCGGAGCCGCTAGACGAGGTTTTAAAAAATTCCGTCTAGCGCGCCACCACTCTTTTTTTCAAAATGCCTAAAGGAGAAGTTATACCAATTTCAGATTTATGTTCTAAAAGCATCGTAAGCGTTGAGCGTGGAGCCCCTTTGCAATATGCAGCACAGCTTATGAAAAAAAATATAAATCTTCTGAACAGAATCTGGTGTTTTAACTCAAAAATGAAAAGAAAGACCAGCTTAACAAAAGGATTAACAGAATGAGCATTGTAAATTGAGCAGCGCGTTTTTTTAACAACGGACTTCCAAGAATAAAAATTAAAAAAAGTTTTGATATGCATGAAGATAAAATGCAAATACTGAGTAGGTTTCCCAAGAATTGAGTGTCAAAAGAGCCTATATTATAAAGCTGAACATTTGCAATAATTGATCCATGAATTTCAAATAGTGAAACTAAAAAAGTTAAAATCGAAATTCCATTTTGACCAAAAATATTTTGTAAAAATTTTGAAATTGCTAATATTGTGAGAATGAAAGCTGAGAGTTTTAAAATAGGCAAAACCTTGAATTCTGTCTTTTCAAGATTGAGATTTAAGTCAGACTTTCTGAGAGCTTGAATTAAAATCATAATTCCAACTGCAAATAGAGGACCTAAAAATATAATAAAAAGAGGTAATTCGATTTCGGTCGCCCCTAAAAAAAACAAAGCAAGTGCTTCAAATAGCATAGCTGCGATTGCCGATAAATAAGTGAGAATTTCAATTGAGACATGATTGCGATTTGAAGTTTGGCTTTCTCGTGCCAGTGAAGCAGTCAGAGCCGTACTTGAAATAAGACCTCCAAAAAATCCTTTCAAAATAGCCCCGCTTCTTGCGTCTAAAAGCTGATTAAGCGCCAATCCCATCACTTGAATAAAGGCGAGTGCAAATATCATCATGATAATTTTTTTGGGATTTAGGAGATTCCAAGAGTCTATTGCTAAATTCGGAGATAGCCAAATCAGCAAAAGAAGAAAACCCAAAGTAAGGCTGGGTTTAACCCAAAGTTTAGCTTTTGGACTCAAGCAATAGTTCCAAAAAGTGAGCCTATCCCGGCAGTTAGGGCCATAGCAAGAGCTCCCCAAAAACAGACTCGAGTGGCTCCTTTCCAAATAGGTGCCCCCCCGACGCGAGCAGCCAACATCCCGAGGAGTGCTAAAAAAACAAGAGACGCAGCCGATACAAAAATTATAAGTGAGTCTGACCGAATAAATAAAACCATCAACAATGGTAAAGCGGCACCCACTGAAAATGCAGCTGCAGAAGTCAACGCAGCCTGTACCGGGCGAGCGCTGAGAGCTTGGGTAATCCCAAGCTCGTCACGAGCATGGGTCCCGAGGGCATCATGTGCCATCAGCTGCTTTGCGACTTCGGAGGCCAGTGTTGGGTTGAGCCCTCTGGTGACATAAATTTGAGCTAGTTCAGCGTGTTCAAATTCTGGATTGGAAGCGAGTTCTGCTGATTCCCGCGCTAAGTCAGCACTTTCGGTATCGGCTTGTGAACTGACTGATACATATTCGCCTGCAGCCATCGACATTGCACCTGCAACTAGGCCCGCAACGCCAGTTAGTATAATATTTTCGTGAGAAGTTTGAGCGGCAGCAACTCCCACTATCAAACTAGCTGTGGAAACAATTCCATCGTTGGCGCCTAAGACAGCAGCTCTGAGCCAGCTAATATGTTCGGACTTGTGTGATTCCGCAGGCATTTGGAGTGGGCTCATTTTTGAATTTCCCGATTCTGAAGTTGGACAAATGAAATTGATATCTGCTGAACTAATAAATAAGTCAAATTAAAGGCATGAGGCAAATAGTTTACGTGGTATTTATAAGGCCGTATAGATAAACTGCCATTTATCAGCATTGTTAAGGCAAGTTGCTCAAGTTCAGTCATTTGTTTTAGCAGGGGAGTTAGCCGTATGAAACAAAATTGGCACAGTTTTTCATCTCATGAGGTAGTTGAAAAACTGGGGACAAGTGTGACAACTGGTTTGACTGAAGTTGAAGCTCAGGCAAGGTTAAAAAAATTCGGATCGAACAGTTTACCAGAGAACAAGCGTCGCTCTTTTTTGAAAATTTTTATTCATCAATTCCAAAGTCCACTTATTTATTTACTTGTCATCGCGGCTGGTATTGCCTTCGCGATAGGTGATAGGAAAGATGCAATTGTTATCATTGTTGTTGTCATATTAAATGCTCTTGTGGGCTCGATTCATGAGGGCCGTGCTGAGCAATCCCTTTTATCACTACGAAAACTTTCTAAGAAAAAAGCTCGGATACTGAGAGACGGTGCCGAAAGTGAAATCGAAGCGAGCCAAGTCGTACCTGGTGACATTATTTTTATCAGTGGCGGTGACGCGATTCCTGCTGATGCAAGGATTATTGAAGCGACTTCTTTGTCTGTTGCCGAAGCGTCTTTGACGGGCGAATCCGTGCCAGTTTTTAAATCGACAAATTCTGTTTCCGAAAAGGCTCAATTAGCCGATCGCCAAAATATGATTTTTGCTGGAACTTATGTGACATCGGGCAGGGCCGTTGGCATCGTGACCTCAACAGGGGTTCAGAATGAAATAGGCAAAATTGCGGGCCTGACTGCGGGCGCGGTACAACAAAAAACTCAACTGGAAATTCGGATTCAAGAGTTTGGCCGATACGTTGTGTTGGTATCTATTGCTGTTTTTATTCTTGTAATTGTAATCGGTTTTTTGCGTGGAATTCCTTTCTATGAAATTTTTATGCTCGCTATGAGTCAACTTGTATCGTTGGTTCCTGAGGGGCTACCAGTCGCTATGACTATTGCTCTGGCCGTTGGTGTGCAGAGGATGGCTCGTCGAGGCACTATCGTAAGACGTCTTTCTGCTGTTGAGACACTTGGTTCGACCACTGTGATTTGTACTGATAAAACAGGCACTCTGACAAAGAATGAAATGACAGTGACATCTCTATTTCTTCCTGCTGGAAAGCGAACCCTTCAGGTTTCTGGAATAGGCTACAATCCCCAAGGTGATTTGATTGAAAAAAATGAAATTATCAAAGGTTCGACGAGTGGTCTATTGCTGAAACTGGCAGAGGCTATTGTGTTATGTAATGATTCTCAACTTTTGCCACCTGATGAATCTTGTTTGAATTGGCAAGTTATAGGCGACCCAACAGAAGCGGCACTTCTAACTATGGCTCTAAAAATTGGGGTTGCTCCGGACGTTTTAAAAAAAACATATCTTCGAAAGGCTGAGATACCATTCGATTCACAAACAAAAATGATGGCGACACAGCATGAAATTAAGGGCGAACAAGTTGTTTACATTAAAGGGGCTCCTGAAGCTCTTCTCGAGATTTGTGGATCAATTTACACAGAGAACGGCCAAAGCGAAATTACGTTAAGCGTGGATATGATGAATGAAGTGAATCAAGCTGCAAAAAAAATGGCTGATTCCGCGCTACGAGTTTTAGCTGTTGGATTTGTACATAAAGGCAATATCGACGGAGCAAAAGGATTTTTACCATATGCAGGTAAAGTGACTTTAATTGGACTGATTGGTGAACTGGATCCCCCCAGAATAGAAGTTGCGTCAGCAGTTCAGGAGTGTCGTGCGGCGGGAATAAGGCCCGTTATGGTGACTGGTGACCATAAAGCGACTGGCGTTGCTATCGCTAGAACGCTCGGGATTAGTCAAAAAAATGATATTGCAATAGACGGTCTGGAGCTTGATGAAATGTCTGAACAGACTTTGATAAGCAAACTGGATTCAATCAGTGTTTTTGCCCGAGTACATCCAGCACAAAAACTAAGAATTATTCAAGCATTGCAGAAAAAAGGTGAAGTGGTTGCAATGACCGGCGACGGTGTGAACGATGCTCCCGCATTGGTTAGTGCTAATGTGGGCGTGGCGATGGGAATTACTGGAACTGAAGTGGCAAAGGAAGCTGCAAAAATTGTTATCACGGATGATAATTTTTCAACTATAGTAGCTGCGGTTTCAGAGGGAAGATTGGTTTATCAGAATATAAAAAAGCTGATTCTATTTCTGTTTATCACATCAGTTGATGAAGTCATTGTGTTATTTTTAGCTCTTATCACGGGCTATCCACCACCACTTGCGGCTGTGCAGATTCTTTGGATCAATCTTGTTTCAGAAGGCGCTTTAACTGTGAACCTGATTATGGAACCTCCAGAAGGTGATGAAATGAAGCGTCCCCCGGTTCCAGCAAATCAGTCTTTATTTGATCGAACACTACTTCTGAGGATGCCATTAATGGTGATAGCCTCAGTGGTGTCGACTTTTGGATGGTTTATTTATAGATCCTTGTTGGGACTTTCTGTTGAGCAAGTGCAGACAGAAACTTTTACAGTCCTTGTTCTAAGTCAATGGTTCAATGTTTTGAATTGTCGTTCCGCAACTCAATCCATATTTTCTGGGAACGTTCTCAAAAATCCTTGGTTGTTAAGTGGGCTGATTGTGGGCAATCTTTTGCATTTACTTGTAATTTATTGGCCGCCCCTATCACGTTTTTTTCACACAGTACCAATCGAACCAAAAGAGTTTTTTGTCATTGGAATCATTGCTAGCCTGGTTCTTTGGGTGGAAGAACTTAGAAAGTTATATGTAAGGAGAAAGCTTTAATTAAAGTTTATCTTAAGTGCTTTTTAAGAGAGGCGTTCGTTAGTGGCAGCAGACAAAGTGTAAGACTTACAAGAACAGCAAATGTAAAATACAAAGTCATCCAGGGTATTTCTGTTTTCCAATCACTGATATTGTAAGTCACATGCCATCGGGTGAGGAGATCATTCATTCCGCTCCAAAAGCCTAAATAAGATTTATTTGTAATTGTGTCAGCTTGAAAGCGAGTCAAATACATTGGAACATCAACAGTGAACATAAAAGCGACATAGAGAAGAGCTCCAATAAAACAAAATCCCGCAGTTAATCGCATCGGTCCTTTGAGCTTAAACCAAAGCTTTAAAATCGCGATAGCGATTCCAGCATAAGTTAGTCCCCAAAGAGATTCTTCGATGCTGTTGCCTAAATAGTTCGTCGTAATAACGGCATACCAGGAAAAGACTTCTGCTGCCAAAATAGAATACAGAATGATCTGAGAGAGCTTCTGAATAAAGCGGTCATTTGTGGCAGTTCCAAACAATCCCAGAATAATTGACCATTGTGCGATAAAAGCTAACTCTGCGACAGTCGCAACGGATCGTCCGACAAAAACGCTGGAAATCCATGAATCAAAAAGACAAATTCTTTGAACATCAGCTCTTGGTAGAAATGACCTGAAAGCACAGCCAAAAACATAAAATGCGGAAAACCAAATAATACTTCGAGGGTTTTGTTGAAAGCTGAAAACACTTCGCAAGCTGACGCCAGAAAAGCGGTAATATCGCAGCCAAAACCAAATGCAAATATTAATTAAACTAGCCGCACTTAAAAAAATCCACCAGATAGCGACTGGGTTATTCCATTGTAGCCAATCAAACATGCTGACCTCTAACATAAAATATCTTCGAAGAATGATCTTCATGAATTACCATTGAATTGTGTATTCGATCAATAAAAGCTTTGATTACAAAAGATTTTATCCTAACATGGAATGCAGATCTTGAGGTAGGTCGAGTTCTACCGGCGGCCCTTCACTTCTGCGGAAGGTTTGGTATGACTCAAAATGTAAATCAAAACGAAGCTGTAAGTAGTCGAATGCCTATTCTTTTTGTGGGACATGGATCGCCGATGAATGCGATCGATAAAAACCCTTATACTTTCATGCTGACAAGTTTGGCTCGAAAAATTCCAAAACCGAAAGCGATACTCGTGATATCAGCTCACTGGCTGACCGAAGGGACTTGGGTTCTGGGAATGGAAAAACCAAAGACCATTCACGATTTTTATGGCTTTCCACAAGAGCTATTTGATGTTCAATATCCTGCGCTTGGCAGCCCCGAAACAGCAAAGCTTATTGAAAGCACCATCGTTGATCCCAGAATTAATAATGATCTCGAGATGTGGGGATTGGATCATGGAACTTGGTCGGTATTGAGACATATGTATCCTCTAGCCGATGTGCCTGTTCTTCAGATGAGTCTTTATATGGCTCGGTCTCCTGAATACCATTTCAACATTGGGCAGCAGCTCTTAACTTTACGTGATCAAGGTGTATTGATTGTTGGAAGTGGAAACCTTGTTCATAATTTGCGTCAGATGGATTGGGTGACTCATGCAAAACCACATGATTGGGCTATCGAATTTGATGCTTGGCTTAAATCAAAAATAGAGGCTCGTGATTTTTCAGCTTTGATAAAAGATTTCCATAAAACTGAAGCTGGCAAACTGAGTATTCCGACGATGGATCATTTTTTGCCTGTTCACTATATAATCGGAGCGGCTGATTTAAATGATGAACTTCGCGTTGAATTTGAAGAGGTTCATAATGCAGCGATTTCGATGAGAACTTTTGGTTTTTGGCCGAAAGAGCTCAGTTACTTTTGAAACATCAAGCGATTCGGGGGTTTATTTTTACCTCTTGTTAAGACCATTCACCAGAATGTGAGCTACTTTTTCCGCAATTTCATTTGAATTCACAATCACGCCATCGGGAAGTGGTGCTAGATTTCCATTTACAGCTAGTATAGCCAGGCCGTGAACCAAAGACCAAGCTGCAATTGAAAGGTCTTGTACGGAGTCATCGCGGAACTTTCCAACAAGCTTGTTGCTTTCGACACAATTTTTTAAAGAAAGAAATGTTTGTGAGCCGACGCTGATCATTTCCGGATGTTTATCATCGATTTTTAAATCTGGATGGAACATGATTTTAAAATGAATCGGATTTTCGATCGCAAATTTCACGTAGGCTACGCCAAGTGAAACAATGTCAGAAGCTTCTTTTTCTAAAATAGTCATAAAAGATTGATTCAATCTCAAGAATCCATCATGTGCGATTTCAAATAAGATCTCTTTTTTAGACGAAAAGTGTCGATATGCTGCCGCGTGGCTTACGCCCATCTTTTCGGCTAAATCGCGCAAAGAGAATTCTATTTCTCCGGATTTTTTAATCGCTGAAATAGCAGCCCGAATGAGAGCTTTTTTTAAGTCGCCGTGACGATACAAGTCTTTGGCTTTCTTTTGAGGTTTCAATTCTTTGGCCATATCAAAAGAGTACATCTTTTTAAATTTGTTGCCAACGGAAACATTGAATGTTACCATTGGTCACAATACGAATAAGAAAATCCGAAGTCTTTTATTGATGCTTTTTGGGAAAGGAATCGAATTGGAAACTATTTTAACACCTTCAAACTTATTTAAAGTTGCGAATTTTATCGCACTCGGATCATGGTTTCTTCTTATTTTTTTTCCAAACTGGATCCTGACAAAAATGCTAGTTCGCTCTTCTTATGTGTCGTTGCTGTTAGCGTTCGGATATTGGTTGTCTTTGATCACAATGGCAGTTGTCGCTATTCCAAAGGGCGCAGGATTTCAAACTATTGAAGGTGTTAGGCAGTTGTTTACAAGTGAATGGGGTTTGCTTGCGGGATGGATTCATTACCTCGCTTTCGATTTGCTCATTGGAACTGCGGTACTCAGTCGTCTTGAGCAACGCAGTCTTGTTATTAGAGCCTTCTGTCTTTTCATGATTTTTATGCTTGGCCCAGTTGGGTGGAGTTTATCAAAGCTATTTAGTAAAAGAGAAAAAAATGATATCGGCATGGCTTCAATTTAAAAAAGCGGATCGTTTGTTATTTAAAACAGCGACCGCATTAATTCTTCTTGCCAGTATTACTTTGATTGGTATTTTCGTCGACGACCGAATCATAGCAGCCCAGAATATTTGGACTAAACCTTTTAAATTCAGTGTTTCATTTGCCGTTTTTTTATTAACTATGGGATGGATCATTCAGTATCTTCCTTCTAATCTTAAGGATCGCTACTCGTGGGGATTTACTATTTTGATCGTCATCGAAACTTTAGCGATTTATATTCAAGCCACAAGGGGCCGTGCTTCGCACCACAATTTTGAAACCGTCTTAGACGTATTTTTTTATACTTCAATGGGTGTCGCTATCGCTATCAATACACTTTTACTTACATGGCTAGCGATTCATATTTCAACAAAAACAAAAGAATTGCCTCTACCTTACATGCGATCAATTCAATTTGGCCTTTTGCTTTCGATCATCGGTAGCTTTATTGGTGTGATCATGTCTGTTCATAAGAGTCACAGTTTCGGTGGGCCCGATGGCGGACCAGGAATTCCATTTTTTAATTGGAATACGCTAGTTGGAGATCTTCGGTTCGCGCACTTTATTGGTCTGCATGGACTTCAGGTCATGATTGGCTTCGGCTATTTTGTCGGAGTTCATTGGCAGTCAAAGATTCGGACGCGTCTCAGCTATTTGCTAGTCATTGGAATATTTTTAATTTTGTCGATTATCACCATGCTTGCTGCGATAACCGCAATTCTGGGACTGCCGTTTTATTATCCACTCATCTTAAGATAAACTTTGAAAGCGAGATCCTTCAAACAGTTTCACCTGCTTTTGCCTTTGAGCATGCGACTGCTGATTAAACTCACCCAACATGCAGATAAGCAATTCACTTTTGCGTTTCTAACTATTCGAAATTATTGGTCAGAAATTTGCGGGTTTGCAAAATTGGTGATCCTAGCGCCTCAATATCCAAACGATTGCAACCTCTTGGAATCACTCAAATCTGTATCTCAGAAAGGGTCGATTATTCCAAGGAAATAGTCGAAAAGTACCTTTCTGGCAGTTCTGCGTCGGATATTGCTGCACTCTATTCCTGTTCGAAACAGAAGATTCTCTCGGTGTTAAAAAAGAGCAAAGTTAACATGAGGCCCGCGCACAGTGTGACAACACGGACGGCAGTGCTGCAACAGAAAGCTAAATCCGGTGCTAGGCCGTTTTATGGGTTCTGTTACTTCGAAGGCGCTTTGACTAAACATCCAACTGAGTTTCCTGTGTTGCTTAAGATCCACCGGATGTGGGCTCAGGGACGCACTATTCATCAGATCAATCAAGAATTGGATAAACAAAAAATCAAATCTCGTGAAGGTAAAAAATGGAGCTGGGCTGCTATCCGAAATATCGTTCAGCGCTTTGAGCAGAAAATTTTAATCATCAAAAATGGAGGTAAGTATGAACTTAGATAAACTTTTTGCGTGGCTCGTAGGCGTGGTCCTTTTGTTCGCGGCTGCCGGAAGGCTTGATGTTCTGCAAAATTGGATTTGGCGGGCAGAAGCCAGAGTCGTGTATGAATCACGTACTTCGACTTGGGGAAGTCCTAGATTTTTTAATAAAGCAGAGCTTCTGACTTCATCTAGCCCAAAGTCTGACAAATCCAAGACTGTCTCAAAATGAGATTGTTGACAAATAGTACGCTATAGAGTACAGTTATTTTTGAGTATGACGATAAAGCCATCAACACCACAGAAACGCATCCACGCAAGGTTTTACGCCAGTGATTCTGGTAACGAGCCTGTGAAGGAAGCGTTGTTAGAGTTAGGACGACCAACAAAGACGGTCGTTGGTGAAGATATTCGTTTTGTAGAGTTGAACTGGCGATTGGATAGGCCCTATGTGGATCGCCTAAGGTCAGGGAAAGGACGTTTCGAAGAAACGCTTTTTGAAGTTCGGCATACGGTTGTGGATATTGAATATAGAACGCTATTTTTTGTTTTTGGATCGGATATGATTTTAGTCCACTTTTTTAAGAAGACTTCAAAAAAAACTCCGAAGTCAGATTTGGATCTTGGCTGGGATCGAATGAAAAAATGGATGCACAATCAAAGAGATATCGAAAATAAAGCTAACAAAGCAAAGAGGTAAATTCATGGGACTGAAAAAAAATATGCACACAGGTTCTAGTTTTGCTGATTTTCTTGAAGATGAAGGCCTTGAGGCTGAAGTAGCAGCAAAGGCCACCAAAAAAACTTTTGTTCACCAACTTGAAAAGCGAATGACAAAGGCGAAAGCCACAAAAAGTAAGCTTCGTAAAATTTTTGGCAGTCCTACAACCACGACGCGTGTTTTTGATGAGGAATACACGGCTCTTTCTTTGGATACAATGAGTAAGGCAGCTTCCGCAGTTGGTTGTGATTTGCAGATTGCTCTCGTGCCAAGGAAGCTTGCGAAATAAGCCTATCCATAGCTTATACAATTGAAGACAATTTATTCCACTTGACTATCATTAGAAAATATTCTAATGATAGTCAAAATGTTGGAAACTCAAGTTTTAACCACAGATAAACAACGAAAAGCCTTCTTGCATCCGCTTCGGAGCAAGATTTTGCAAATGCTTGCAAAACGTCCTCTCACGATAACTCATGTGGCGAAGGAGCTTGATGTTCATCCTGCGAACCTCACCCATCATTTTCGTAAACTTCAGGATGCGGGGCTTATAAAAATTCACGAAGAGCGCGATATTGGAAAAGTTGTAGAGCGATATTACTTGGCAACAGCTCGCAGTGTTGAAATTGATCAAGAAGTCGATAGCGCAAATGCCAAAGTGCTTACTTTTTTGCGAAATGATTTAACGGCTACAATTAGTAAAATCAAACCCGATGATTCAGAGCCTGTTATCGGGCTTATTAAAAGATCAAAAATTGACGAAGTGGTGTTTAAAGAATTTGCTGAAAAGTTAACGGCTCTCATTGAGGAATTTTCGGCGAGATCAAAAGACGGTCAAAAGACTTATGCTTTGAATGTCAGTCTCTATCCGCATTCAGTAGATTATGGGTTGCTTAAGCAAATTCATCTTAAAAAAAGGAGGAAAAAATGAAGATTCTAAATTCATTTTCAATTTTAGGGGTATTTGCATGTGCAATAACGGCTTGTGCGTCTCAGCCGATGACGACATTGGGCAGGGAGTCTCAAATGACTGAACTCGAACAAAATATCAAAACTTTGCAAAATGAATCAGCGATGCCAGGGCTTCAGGTCCTTGTGACAGAGGGAGAGAAAACAATTTTTGAATACATAAATGGAATTAGAGCTGAGGGACAGGTAGCTCCCATTACTTCAAAGGATAAGTGGCATATTGGTTCTTGCACGAAACCAATGACAGCGTTTCTGATCGGCCGCCTTATTGACGAGGGAAAATTGAATTGGACGACTCGTCTTGAGAAGATTGTTCCTCGAAATTATCAATTGGCTCCTAGTGTTGCCGCCATTACAATTGAACAACTCCTTTCTCACAGTTCTGGATTAGCAGAGGTTACGACCCCTGGTAACGGAAAGTTGTGGCCGCTACTTTATACGGATAAAGAAAAACCCGAAGTCATGAGAGAAAAACTTGTTCGAGGCTTGCTAAAATCTCCTCTGAGTTTTTCATCGGGATCGAAATTTGAATACAGTAATAGCGGCTACGTTGTTCTAGGTTGGATCGTTGAACGAGTTCGAAATAAAAGTTGGGAAGCCGTAATAAAAAAAGAAATGTTTCGAGCGCTGGGAATGAATTCATGTGGAATTGGCCCAGCAGGCGCTGAGAACAAGAACTCTGCACTTCAGCCTTGGTCTCATGAATTGGATGCTAACAAGCTAAAAGCGATACCTCCTGGGCTTGGTGCCGATAATCCGCCTGCACTTGGACCCGCTGGAACAGTTCACTGCGCAGCGAACGATTGGCGAAAATTTCTAAGACTGTTTATTGATAATGAAGGTGTGCGTTCCAAATTTCTTTCCCAAAATACTTTCGACAAGTTGTTAAGTAACGTTGGTGAAACTCCGTCAACATTTAGTTCAATTGGTCGAATGGAAAAACCTTGGGCTAAAGGAACGGCTTTCGCAATGGCTGGTAGCAATACATACAACTATGCGATTGTGGCTATTGCTCCATCGATGAAGCGTATTTACACAATCAACACAAATGCCGGACACGCAAAGGCTGAGGAATCAGTGACGAAAATTTTAAAGTTGATTACCGATTTAAAATAGAATCGTGAGAAAATCCAAAACACTTCGAAGAATTAAAGAAATCGAAGTCCACTATATACCCGACGAAGATTTGACAGGTCGTCGGGTAGAAGAAATTATCGAAATTTTATATCAAATGATGTTGCCAGTTTATTTGAAATCAAAATCTTCAAATCGAAATAAACGCAAAAAAAGAGTTTGAGTCGTGCATGGTCTCGGCAATTTTCTGAAATATTTTTAGGTTGAAATACGTTTAAATTTGATTTGGAAGGGGTTGAATTTGGTGATGCCACTTCGATTCGAACGAAGGACCTACGCCTTAGAAGGGCGTTGCTCTATCCAGCTGAGCTATGGCACCATTTAATTGAATAAGTTAACTAGCTTATTTTTTCCGAGATTACGAAATGTAATGCTAAGTGTAAACTAAAAAGGGCAGATCTTTTGTTGCTTGGGTTCGTTTTGAGCACTTTTGGAACTCATTTTTTGATGAAAAGTCAGTTTTTGTCTAAGAAATGATATTCAAAGTCTCGAATCTATGTTTTTACAATTCGATCTGTAGGAACTTTGTGCAGATACGCGACAAAAGCGGCACCCAGCAAAATAATGTACCAGATAAACAAAATAAAGATCAAAAAGAGTGGAATCATGGCAAGAGAGCCATAAATCTTGCTCAACCCTATAAAAGATTTTGTAAAATAAGCGAAAGATTTTTCTAAGATAATTAAACCAACTCCGCTGAGGAATGCCCCGAACAGCGCCTTTTTAGTATTCACTTTGGCTTCAGGTAGTATTTTATAAACTAGAAAAAGAGCAGATATTGCGACAATACCATCTAAAATATCGCGCTTTGATTTTAAAAAAGGTTTTAAAAAATCAACAGAACGAACCCCTGCATAAACAGCTAAAAGGATTGGAATCATCAGCATCAAAAAGCTGACAATACCTAAACTTTTAATTTGTCGGCGGGTTGTTTGCGGTTTCCACATTCTATTGATTCCGTACTCCATATCTTGCAAAAGTCGGAAGCTCGTAAAAAACAAAAAAGCAGCAGCAGTTGAACCTAATGTTTGCGGATTAATTTTTAAAAGAGTCGTTTTGATAATAGAAGTGATATCATTTCCGAGAGCTTCTCTAAAGTAGCGAAAAAAAAGTCCTTGAATTTTGGGAACTAAAAATTCTAAGCCATCAATCATTTGAAATACGGAAAGAGTTAAGCCTAAGAACGGAATCAACGACAAAACTGTTGAAAAAGCCAGTGATCCGGCAACCAATCTGATTTCACTTTGTTTGATTTGCTTATAAAGTAGAATCATAGCAAAAATCTCTTTTCGACAGCAAAATCAGGACCTTTTTTTACTATTTGTGCAGCATCGCAATCAGGATCATGTTCAAAAAATAAAAACCAGTTTTCGTCTGCGGCTTGGCTTAAGAATTTTTCCTTTTCTTCAATTAGAAGCATGGGATTCAAATCATAACCCATAATCCAAGGCAATCTGACATGACTTGAAGTCGGAATCACATCACCACAGTACAGAAGAGTCTTTGTACCGTCTGTGACCTTCACAATCTGCTGAGCTTGAGTGTGTCCATTTGAAACAAAAACACTGATTCCTGGAATCAGATCTTCAACGTTTCCAAGTAAAAGTTCCAATTGATTGTTTTCTAAGAGGGGCTCGAAATTTGCGGGTAAGTAGCTGGCTTTTTCTCGTAAATTGGGTTTCTGTGCAGTTTGCAAATTGAGTTGTTGAACGTAATAACGAGCGTTATTAAAAGTGGGAACTAATTGACCGTTGAGTTCTCGAGTTCCGCCGCCGGCATGATCAAAATGCAAGTGTGTCAAAATCACATGATGAATATCTTGGAATTGCAGCCCCTGTTGGGCTAAAGATTTTTCAAGGCTCGGACCTTCAGGGTCAATGTTATACATTTCGGCAAACTTAGGGCCTAATTTTGCTCCAAATTTGGCGACAAAGTCTGTTCCATTTCCGCAATCGATCACAACATTGCAACCGGGACTTTTTAATAGAAGAGCTCTTGCTTCCATTCTAATTCTATTTTTTTCATCTGGGGGATTGGATTTTTCCCACAAAACTTTCGGAACTGTTCCAAACATGGCGCCACCATCCAAGCCAAAAATTCCTGTTGGTAGAGGATGAATCTCAAAAGCTCCAATTTTTAAATTTATTTTATCAGCTGAAATCATTTCGAAGCCTCCTCTTTCACGGCATCTGGAGCAACGGAAACAACCCAACTTTTATAAGCTTCGTAAACTTCGTCGATAGGGCCTGGTGGATGTACGGGGCCTACGTGGATCGTTAATTTGCCCGGTTTGGCCCAGACCCTGCCTTTCGGCCAAAGCTTTGCGTTACCATCAATATAAAGAAATAAAATAGGTGTTTGAGTTCGTTCCGAAAAAATGCTGACACCCCTTTTAAACTCTTGGATTTTTCCATCAGGAGACCTTGTTCCTTCGGGAAAAATAATCAACCACATTCGATCAAGTTCATTCAACATTCGGATAATTAAATTGATCGCTTCGCCTTTTCGATCTTTGCGATCAATTGGTATGGCGCCTAAACAATGCTGAGAAAAAAAAGTGAAAAATGGATTTGTAAAAAAATAATCTTTTGCGGCCGCAATGTAAAGATCAAGCCAGTATCTTTTGGGAACTGAAGCGGCAATCGAAGTTGCATCTAAATGGCTAGCATGATTGGAGATCAATAAAAGCTTGGGGTATTTTTTATAAATATCATGGTAGCTATTCCCAACAACTTTTAAGCGAATATAAAATTTAAAAACGAATTCTTGCAGATACAAAGACCAGATAAAGCGAAAAAAGATACTCGTTAAATCCTTTTGCCTTGTAAAAAGGGGCAAGTGTTTTAAGTAAGTGGGCAGCTGGGTCCACTGTTCATTTTCGTAGCTCCAGTCCTTCATCTAAGCTCCTAAGCCAAGCATAACGTAATAATAAATCGGTGCCACGAAAATCAAGCGATCCATGCGCTGAAGAAAGTCACCTCGTCCTAATATGAAGGGTCCTACGATTTTAACTCCGGCGTCACGTCTGACAACAGTCATCACAAGATCACCGATAACTCCAGCAAAAGCCGCAATTAGACCTGCCGTTAGCCAGTATTTTTCGGCGGAATCGGGTAGCAGTTGTCTCATCGCACCGGCCAAAGCCAAAGTGAGAAGGATCGAAATGAATGTTGAAAGCAGACTTCGTTTCGGGTCAATTTTGCGAAAAAGCCGCGGACCTTTAAAGTATCGGCTTATGGCTAAGTTTGTATTATCACAAAATTCCGTTAGAATAAGAAGGAACATAATTTGGTAAATTCCACTGGGGAAATAATAAATCAGCCCCAAGTGCATAAAAGACCAACCTAAAAAAATAAAAGATAAGAGTGTGATTGAAATATACTGAATCATTCTTTTATAGTTATTTCTGATCAGTGGGACTAAACATGAAACGGCGAGCACAACCATCGGCATCGCATTGTAAACTTCGAGTCTTTGATAGTAACAAGAAACTCCGAGAGCTAGAATTCCCGCATAACAAATCAAAACAAAATAGGAACGATGAAACATTCCAATAATCTGAAAAAAAGCTTTAGCACCGTAAATAGCAACAAGCACAAGGATGGCAAGTGGCCAAGGGTCAGGAAGCGCAAAGCCTAAAAACATCAAAGGAGCTGCAAATAACCAAGACTTAATCGAGGCCCAAGCCGAAACAAAATAAAACCCAGTTTTTCTGAGGAAAAAAAGAATCATTCCCGACGCAAATATAATAGTTAGCACAATGGAAACTGTTTTTCGATAATCGGGGTCGTATAAAAGTGGAAATATTTTTTCAAGCATATAGAGTTAGTGACCTTTAATTTTCAAATTATATTCTTTAATTTTTTTATAAAGATTTGATTTTGATACATTCAAAAGTTGAGCAACTTGATCAACATCAGATTCATGGTCAAGGCATTGCTGAATCAAATGAGCTTCATAGTCTTCGACTAATTTATTGAGCCCTAGCGAAAAATCAATTTTTTCATTCGTACTGATAACTCTTGATTGAACTTTGATCCAAGGTGAAACGTCATCACTTCGAATCAAAGGCAAGGGTGACGTGAGTGCCAATTGTTCGCAAACCCTTTTGAGTTCTCTGACATTTCCTGGCCAATGATAGCTTTTAAGTGCTTCGATTCCATCTGAAGTCAGAGTTTTATTATATCGCGGTTTTTGTTTTTCTAAAAAAAATTCGGCTAGCATTGAAATGTCTTCTAGTCGTGATCTTAAAGAAGGCAGTTTAATTTTTTGAGAAGCCATTCTAAAATAAAGGTCTTCTCTGAAAAGACCTTCTTTGACTAAAGTTTCGATTGGTTTATTAGAAGCTGCAATCACTCGAGTTAGAACTTTCTGAGTTTCTTTACCTCCGACTTTTCGGATTTCTCCTGATTCTAAAAATCGTAAAAGCTTGGCTTGATGTTGAATTGGAAACTCTTCGATTTCATCTAAGAAAAGATCGCCTCCGTGGGCTGCTTCGATCAGACCAATTTTAAGTTGATCGGCTCCTGTAAAAGCCCCTTTTACGTGTCCAAACATTTCACTTTCAAAAAGATTTTCAGGGATGGCGGCGACATTCACAGGAATAAAAGGTCGACTATTTTCTTGCTCATGAAGAATTCGAGCGACAACTTCTTTTCCTGTTCCCGTTTCGCCTTCAATTAAAATAGGTGTGACTTCACCTTTCAGTCGGGCGAGTGTTTTTTTCAAATCTTGAGAAACTTGAGATTGCCCAATCCAGACCGTTTCACGATGGCTATGGCCGGCGTTTCGTAGATACCAAAGAGCTTCTGTTTTTTCTAAAATGGAATGGACTTCATCGACTTGCCACGGTTTCCCAAGAAATTTCTGGGCCCCGTTTTTAAGAGCTTTTTCCATGATATCGCGATTCCAATCGCCAGAAGCAGCTACTATTTCTAATTGAGGCTGAATTTCCGCCAATTTTTTAATGACATCTAATCCTTCTGGTTTGGACGAATTTCGAGTCAAGTGCATGTCGATAAAAGCGAGGTGAAAAAATTTATCAAAGGGGACATGTCGCGGGTCTTGGCAACTGATAACTCGCCATTGTTTAGGAATAATAAGCTTAAGAGACTGATGAAGAAGGGGATCATCATCAACAAAAAGTAGTGAAAATTCTCGAATTTGAGTCATCACTTTATTTTTCCTTTCATGTTTCAATATGACGAGCATTATCGCATCACGTTACATGTCGTAACCAAACGTTTTTGATGGGATGACTGAGAAGAACATGAAAACTAAAATTCTGTTAGTCGAAAATATTCACCCGGTCGCTCAAGAGCGTCTTGAAAAAGATGGATACTCTGTTGATCTGATCAAAGAATCTCCAAGTGAAAAAGATTTGATTAGAATGCTTGCGAATTATCAAGCGCTTGGTATTCGCTCTAAAACGGAAATCACGGATCAAGTTTTAAAAGAATGTCCTCACTTATTAGCAATAGGTGCTTTTTGTATTGGAACTAATCAAATTCAATTACAGACGGCTAAATTATCTGGAGTGCCCGTTTTTAATGCACCACATGCCAACACTCGCTCGGTGGCAGAGCTTGTCATTGCGGAAATGATCGCATTATCTAGACAGTTAGGAGATCGAAATTCAAAAGCTCATTTGGGTGAGTGGATTAAATCTGCTGATGGTTCAAGGGAAGTTCGTGGTAAAACACTGGGGATTGTGGGTTACGGTCACATCGGAAGCCAATTATCAGTTTTAGCTGAGAGCATGGGACTGCAAGTCATATTTTACGATATTGTTAAAAAGTTGCCTCTTGGAAATGCCAAGTTAATGAGATCTCTTGATGATGTTCTTCAGCAGGCTGATTTCCTTAGTCTGCACGTCCCTGAAACTCCTCAAACTCAAGATATGATCAGTGCAACTGAACTTAAAAAAATGAAAAAAGGTTCTTATTTGATTAATGCTTCCCGGGGTTCCGTGATTGTGATTAACGACTTGGTTCAGGCTTTAAAATCAAATCACTTAGCAGGATGTGCAATCGACGTTTTTCCGCAAGAGCCTGCAAGTAATAAAGAAAAGTTCAAATCTGCGCTTCAAGGAATTCAGAATGTTATTTTGACTCCGCACATTGGAGGCAGCACAGAAGAAGCGCAATATGCGATTGGGCTTGAAGTCGCAGACAGTTTTCGTAAGTTTTTAGCTTATGGGTCTACACTAGGTAGTGTTAATTTTCCTGCGATTGATTTGCAAAAGGGAAAGTTGGCTAAAAGAATATTGAATGTGCACCGAAATGAACCCGGAGTTTTGGGTGAAATAAATGGTATCGTATCTGAAGCGCAAGCAAATATTCAGGCTCAGTCATTATCGACAGATGATCGTATTGGTTATCTTGTGATGGACGTCGAAACTAAGCATATTGAATCGTTAGCGGAAGAGATCCAAAAGTTAAAACGCAGTATCAAAACACGGGTGGTTTAAAATGATTTCTCAGTTTTTTTTAATCCTAATCACTTTTTTATTTTCAACGAAAACGTTTGCTTCTGTATCTGCAAGCCGTCAAGCCGATGAAAGCTTTTTTCAAGCTCGCATGCGAAATTCTGTTCAATCAACATCCCAGTTGTATTTACAAGGATCAAGCGCTTGGGGTATGGCTCAAAGTTTTGAAAAATTGGATTTTTCTCAAGTGGCTGATGTTGGAAGTCTAGAAAAATTAAATCATCTTTTTATTTACATTCGAGATTCAAAATTTATATCGAAATTGCCTCTGCCACTAACGGAAAGAAGACTTTCTTGGCTTTTTCCAGATGATGGTTGTTACATTCGTGCTGAAATGGTTTCGCTTTTTACTAAGCAACAAAACTTACCAGAAACTTATAAATTTTTTGGTTTTGGTGACCTCGCGGTTAAAAGTGCGAATCATCCGGATGGAGTTGTTCGTTGGTGGTACCATGTTGTTCCAATTTACAGAGTGGGCAATCAACCGTATGTAATTGACCCATCGATTGACCCGAAAGCGCCCATGACAGCAGAAGCTTGGAAAGCGGCAATGGAAGTTGAAAGACCGGCAGAAAAGTTTTCTATTTGTCAGCCGCGAACGGTTGGTCCCGAAGAAAGTTGTACTCATTCTCGTGGGCAGTCTTATGAGCATACAATACGAACACAAATTAACTTTCTTGATTATGAATGGTTACGCTTACAAAACTTAGGAAGAAACCCCCAAGTTGAGTTAGGCGATAATCCACCCTGGCTTCACTAAAAGATTTTACCGGGATTCATGATATTGTCGGGGTCAAAGACTTTTTTGATACCTTTCATCAAGGCAATTTCTTCATTTGAACGTGTGTAGCTGAGAAATTGTTTTTTGGTCAGACCAACACCGTGTTCTGCGGAGATGCTTCCGCTTTGGCGCTGAACAGCTTCGAAAACAAGTTTATCAACTTTTTGACACTCTTTTAAAAAGTCTTCTTTCGTCATTCCATTCGGACGCAAAATATTGATATGCAAATTTCCGTCACCAATATGACCGAACCAGACAACTTCCCACGTAGGATAATTTTTCTTTAAAATCAGATCTAAATCTAGAACGAAGTCAGGCACTTTTGAAATTTTAACGGCCACATCGTTTTTATAAGGAGAGGATGAGCTAAGAGATTCACTAATATCTTCGCGGTAACGCCAAAAATCAGTGGATTGCTGACCACTTTGTGCCAGGGCTCCGTCAACTATCCAAGATTTTTCTAAGCAATTTTCAAATACAGAAAGAATTTTTTCTTCTGCCGATTCGGAAGGACATTCAACTTCGGTCACAATATAATATGCTGATTTTGTTGGAAGTGGATCTGGTAAGTGAGTCGACTTTTGCACATATTGAAGGGCTAAGTCAGAAAAAAACTCGAAAGCGACTAAGTTTGTTTTTTCTTTAAAGACTTGGAACACTTTCATGATCTGATTGAGATCGGGACAAGCTAGCAGAAGAACTTTGCTAGAAGCTGGAGCCGGCGATAGTTGAATAAGAGCTTCTGTGACAAAACCAAGAGTGCCTTCGGAACCAATAAAGAGCTGCCGTAAATCGTAGCCTGTCGCATTTTTAACAAGCCCTTGATTTAATCTTAAAACTTCACCAGCTCCGGTTACAACTGTCAGTCCCGCAATCCATTGGCGAGTCATTCCATAGCGAACAACTTTAATCCCACCTGCATTGGTGGCAATATTACCACCAATTTGTGAAGATCCACGAGCCGCAAAATCCACAGGGTAATAAAGACCTTTTTCGATTGCGAACCTTTGAAGAGCTTCTGTGATAACGCCAGCTTCGCATGTCACAGTTTGATCAAGCGGATTAAAGTCTTTGATTTGGTTCATTTTTTCAAAACTTACAATGACTTCGCTATTTGTAGCACAAGCTGCACCGCTCAAGCCTGTGCGGCCACCAGAAGGTACTAATGAAATTTTATTTTTTCGAGCCCATTTTGTGATTTCAACAACATCTTCGGTGTGACGAGGAAATAAAACAGCCGAGGCCTTTATATCAAAATAAGTCGTCCAGTCTTTTCCATAATGCTTTAGAGAAGATTCGTCAGTTTGAATGTTCGATTGTGGTAATGAAAGTTGGTTCAGCACATCCATTAGGGCCTCTTCATGTTGGGGCCTAGATTGGCACTGTTTTTGGAAGTTCGAATGGTTTTAAATTTTAAAAAAGCATAAGCGGGACAAAGTCCCCATGCCGAAGTCATAAGAAAGTAGAGTCCACCCCAAGCCCAAAATGGCCCACCCGCGACAGCATAAGTTAGCAGTATCACAGCTAAAATAAAACGAAGCGAGCGGTCCCATAAAGCTAAGTTGCATTTCATAACGAAAGAAATTTCTTATTTCGTAGCTTGGAGTTCTATTTTTAACAAATCTTGAAGCTCACCCGATTGGTACATTTCCATCATGATATCAGATCCACCAATTAGTTTTTTATTCACATAAAGCTGAGGAATCGTTGGCCAGTTGCCGTATTCTTTAATTCCGTTACGAATTTCTTCATCTTCTAAGACGTTTACGTCTTGAAATTTAACGCCTAGATCTTGAAGTATATTCGTTGCGCGTGCAGAAAAACCGCACATTGGAAAACTTTGAGTTCCTTTCATAAAAAGAACAACTTGGTTTTGGTTTAAAAGATTTTCGATCTTTGTTTTAACTTCAGACATTGAAAGCCTCCAATTAAGGTTTTAAGGTGTTAAATTTTAATCTATTTTAATTTTTGTTTTAATCGAAAGAGCGTGAACTTCACCCGTTTTAAGTTCATCAGTGAAGCATTTCATCACGTGTTGATGCTGTTCAATCCGACTGAGACCTTTAAAGGTCCGACTTTCAATCGAAACTTCCCAGTGATTAGCAGTTCCTGTTAGATCAAAGACTTCAACTGTCGCTTGGGGATAATATTGTTCGAGGCGCTGTTTCATTTGCTCTTGTGTCATGGAAAGTATTTTACCAGAAGATGACCCGAACAATCAACCTATGCTATGATTTGAATTGTGCGTTTAAGCTTGTTTTTGCGATTAGCCCTTATTCTATTCCTTTTTTACATGACTTTGAGGGGTCAATTTCTATTTTGGAATGGCCCCTTGTTCGCCCACGAGAATTTATCAGACTTAGCAAAAGCTTTTTGGTTTGGTATTCCGTTTGATTTGGTTGCGATTACTTGGACACTGGTGCCAGTCGTCTTATGGGGTTGGTTCATCAGGGGACTGACTTGGATTCCGTTTTTTCTATTCCAAATTCCACTTTGGGCCATCAGTGTCATTGATATTGAAATGTGGAACTTTTGGGGTCGAAGAATGACTTTTTCCTCTTTAGAAATTTTAAAAGAAGGTCAAGGAAAAGCCACTGGAATTGCGGCTGATTATGGGATTTGGATTTTTTTATCGATTCTTGTTGGAATTCTTTTTGGATGGTTTGCAGTTCGGATCTTTAAGAAAGAAGCCAAGCCTCCTTTTAAATGGAATTCAAAACGGATTATTTTAGAGCAAATTATTATTCTGATTTTGTTAATTCTTGGAACTCGGGGAGGATTTCAAAAAAAACCACTGAATCTAGTTAACGCTGATCACTTTAAAAAAGCCCAGATGAATCAGTTGACGCTGAATACGAATTTTACTCTTTTAAAAAGTTTTAAAAAAACAAGCTTGACCAGAGAAAAACATTTCGCCGAAAAGTCTGAAGCTTTGAAAAGAGTTAATGGCCGTTTAGCTTCACAAGCTTATTTGCCAAATCTGAATTTTGGTCAAAAGCAAAATATTGTAATTCTTATCTTGGAAAGTTTTTCTTGGGAATATACAGGCTTAAATCTTCAATCTAAAAAATCCTACACTCCATTTTTAGACACTCTGATGAAAAAAAGTCTGACATTTCCCAGGGCCTTTGCCAGTGGTCGAAGGTCAATTGAAGGAATTGCCGCCATTCTTTCTGGGATACCGGCCTTAATGGAAGAGCCTTTTATTACTTCGGAATTTTCGACCAATGAATTTGTGGGAGTCGGTCATGTGTTAACTCGAAATGGATATGACACGAGTTTTTATCACGGGGGCGGGAACGGTACGATGCACTTTGATGCTTTTACGGCAAAAGCAGGAATTCAAAATTACTTTGGCAGCCATGAATATCCAAATCCAGAAGACAATGATGGGGTTTGGGGCATTTACGATCGTCCCTATTTAAAGTATTTTTCTTCTGAGCTCTCAAAAAAGAAAGAGCCTTTTTTTTCAACCCTTTTTACGTTGAGTTCTCATCAGCCCTATAAAATTCCAAAATATGAAGTTTTTGAAAATTTTGAAACCCCACATCCAATTTTAAAAGCAGTTGCTTACACAGACTCGTCTTTAGAAGATTTTTTTAAATTGGCAGAGCGGCAGTCTTGGTATCAGAATACTCTTTTTGTTTTGGTTGGAGATCACACGGGCCCCCAAGTCATGACTGATTTTGAAGATCAAGTTTCAGCTTACAGAATACCGCTTGTTTTTTTTCATCCCCAAATATCAAACTGGCCTGCGGAAATTGATCGGAACCAGTTAGCCCAGCAAATTGATATTCCAGCCAGTTTGTATGATTTTTTGAGATTAAAGGATTCCGAAACTGTTGCACTTTCAAGATCTGTTTTTAGGCCTGGCCAGAAAAACTTTACGGCCTTTATTCCCGGAACTTACTTACACACGGATGGGAAAACTGTCTTGATTGAACGCGCGCAAAAGAAAACTTTTATTGATTTTGAAAATTTTAATCAAATCAGACCTGAAAACCCAGAGCTTGAAATCAGCCTTAAAGCTGTCAAACAAGTCTTTTCTGAAGGTTTATGGGATAATGCTCTTTATTTTTAATTAAACTAAAAGTCTGACTTAATGGGGTCTTTTTGAGTTCAGATGATTGGCGTCCAGCCCTTCACTCTTAAGTGCGCGGCAAAATTTTTGAAAGCCTTCGACTTGTTGATTTAATAAACCCAATATAACAGGATCTTCAATCAGTCCTTCTTTGTTAATTAACTTCCAAACATCTCGCATAAAAACACGAATAGGAAATAGGTAAGCATTGCGGTAGCTCATAACTTGCATCATGTGCTCGACGGGCCTGAGGCCTGCCCACAGACCACCTAAGCCGATAAAGGCGACGGGACGGCCTTCAAAGCTCTGAGGAAACTTCCAGTAATCAATAAAGGATTTTAAAACCCCAGGCATCGATCCGTTGTATTCTGGAATAATAAAAATCAAGCCCTCGCTGGAAGTGATGCTTTCAATGGCCGCATGAAGTTTTTGAGGTAATGCAGTTTTTCCGCCGAAATGGCCACCGTGAGTTTGATCTATTTCGATATCAGCAAGATCAAGAAGTTCTACATTTTCTCCTTTTTGTTCATATAATTTCTGAACAAAAAGGGCCACTTTTTTAGAATTTGAATCTGGGCGATTTGTCCCAATAATAATATGCTTCATAGAAACTGAGTTTAGAAGCGGATTCTTAATTTTGTCAAAATGAAAGACTTAAGAAGCCGCTTTTGTGAGCAAATTAAAACCGCATTCGCCACAAAATTTTTGTTCATTTGAACTGATTGTTCCGCATTGTGGGCATGTGGGCCCACTGTCAGACTTCTTTTTTCTGACCTCTTCTTTTTCATCAAGATCAACAAAACCACGCTCATTCCACTTGTTGAGTTCTCGAATAATTTTCCAAGAATAAAAAATATTACGATATTCTTTTACCTCAAAGTCGATATAAACTTTGTCGCCCGTCGTGCGACGTTTGTTGAAAACACCTTTCGCTTCAAGTCGTGAAAAGTGATCGGCTGAAAGTTTTGTACCTAATTCTTCCATCATTTTTTCAGCAAAAACAGAGTACTCGATTGTCACAGTTCCAAAACGATCTGCTTCAACACCTTCAACACATTTGAGCATCAATTGAACCATTTGTGTTGAAAAGTCTTCTACTTTTAAGAGATCCGATTTTCCCGGTTTGTAAAAATAGTATTGAAAGAATTCAAAAAATGATTCAATTGGCTGAAGATCTAAAAACATCACACCCATTTTTTGATCAGGACCTTCTGGGTCTTCTGGTGGTTTTCCCATAATGTAATGAGCTAATTTCATTTTGACTAAAATATCAACCGCGCCTTCGACACGCTTCAGGGATTCTCCCATAATACGCTGACAATATTGTCTGAAAACTGTCCAATCAATTTCATAGGACTTGCCGTCTTTTTGTTTAACGCCTTTGTGTAAAACTGTAAAAAAAATAGCACCGTAAACTTGTGGTACGTGATCATCCGAGCAAGGAGTTGAATCTGTTGCCATTTTAAGAGATCGAATTTCTTGAAGGGCTTTGTGTAAACGCTCTCCGAAACTTTTGATCAGAATTTTTAAAAACTGTGGAGCCGTTTCAATTTGAGCTTTAAATGTTTCAAGCGGAACTTCAAGTGTCTTGGTTTCTTGAGTTGCTATCGCTGCAATATTATACGTAGGTGCTCCGGCAAGTCCGACTTCTCCTAGAACGCTATTCGCCCCGCAGGACATCAGTTCGACGTTTTTTTTATTGCGTGTTAAAGTTTGCTGAACAGCGCCAGATTGAACAAAAATAACGTGCGTTACTTTGTCACTTTCTTTGTAAATGACGTCGCCTCGTTTATAAGTTTTTTGCAATGATGACATAAGGAGAAGTCCTCCGCTCTATTTCTTGTAGAACTTTATCGGACTTATCGTGTTTTTTCTTGATGAACCTAAGGTCTTGGGAATCCTACAGGTCTGGAGGTCGGTAGTGTTCGACCTAAGTAAAGTAAATATAAATTATTTCATATTTACTTCATAAAAGAAGATTTGCGGTAGCTTTTTCGCATTGAAAGAATATGAGCGCCAATACCAAGCAAAGCGACGCAGGAAAAAAATCCGATAAGATTAAGGCCAGAAGACGCACTCACAAATGAACGACTCAAGAGCCCTGTGATTCCAATTCCGATAATAATGTAAGGGCGGAATTCGTAAAACCAGTCCTGCTTGTCGCTGATGTGTCTCATTTTGATCCCCCGTTACATTAAGTTCTTTTTATTTTTATCTCAGTCTAGCTTTAATAAGTGCAAAACTAAAACCAGAAAAAAGGGTTTCAAAGCGAACTGAATTGTTGGGGAGACAAAATATTGTCTATTTTTTATCAAGCTGTTGAAGGATACTTGAACACTTCCTATGGGGTTCAAAATCCAACAGAAAACTGTCTTGTTTTAAGACAGCTCTAAAGATATTTCAAAATGGAACAGGACCTGTTTTGAATCGATCATTTTAAAGCTATACCTTGAGCCGCGGGGTTTATGATGAGTTTGGGCAGATTCATTTTAAGTTGTATTTTTTTAATGTGCATTTGTGCGAATGCTCAAGCACCAGATCTTATTAATCAGATTCAGCAAAATACTTTGCAAGACTCGAAGTTTAATAAAGGATATTACAAAAGTGGTTGTTTTATTCGAGCCCACTGGATTGCTTATTTGATTCATCAAGCGGGTCACAAGCCAGTCAAAATTTTTATTAAAACAGAATCACCAAAAATCAGAATGAAAATCTTATTGCCTACTGAGCAAGAAGCCAATTGGCAATTTCACGTGACGGCCGGATACCAAGATTTGAAAGGACAGATTTGGCTCGTCGATCCTTTGCTTTCCAATCAGCCGTTTTTGATGGAAGATTGGGTTCAATTTATGCAAGTTCAAAACCCCCATTTGAAGCTGTTAGTTCAAGTCACAGGTCCAGAAGTTTACCATATCAATCAAGTTGAAAATTTAGAATTTTTATCACTTGGTTCCACCTTCTCAAAAAACACAATGGATTTTATTTTTGAATCAATGGAAGACTTATTTAATTGGGAAGCTGCAACTCTTGCAGATCATTTTAACTGAGTTTGTGTTATAGGTTACCTACGATGTCGGACTATTTTTTTACCCCAGCTTCAGATGCCCACAAGAAAAAAGAGAAGTCGAAAGCCCGCGAACTGCGTGCATCGGCTTGGTGGAAGGGGCAGCTTGGCAAAGGAATCTGCTATCATTGTGAGCAGAAGTTTAAAACTACCGATTTGACTATGGATCATTTGATCCCGATTGCTCGCGGTGGAAAAAGTGACAAGAAAAACTGTGTTCCTAGCTGTAAGGAATGCAATACAAAAAAGGGTTATAAGACCCGGGCCGAGATGGCTCTCGACGACCTGAGTAATGTTCAGGATTCAGATGACACGTCGGATTAAGACCAAAGTGCTTGCGCGACCGGCCACTTTTCCCCTTAACTGTAATTTATGGCACGTAATGAAATCACCAAAAGTAGTACAGCAGAATATTTTGCCAAAAACCTTCAGCAAGTTGGCTTCTCATCTCCAACTAAAGCGGTTTTAACCACCCTCAAAGAGGCCGTGGATAACTCTTTAGATGCTTGTGAAGAGCATGGGATTCTTCCAGATCTCTACGTTGAGATACAGAAAATTGGCGTCGGTTCTTCAAAAAACACCGATCTAGTCAAAGTCGTAGTGGAAGACAACGGTCCTGGAATTGAAGAGAAGGATTTGGCAAAAGTTTACGGGGAATACTTAGCTTCTTCTAAATTTGGAAAAGGGCAGTGTTCAAGGGGACAGCAAGGAATCGGCATCAGTGCAGCGACGACTTGGGCGCAAATCACAAATGCAAAAGGTGTCGTTGTTATTTCAAAGACAAAAAACATGCGAAAAGCAATCAAAGCGCAAGTCGATGTCGATATAAAATCAAACACAGGAGTTTTGAAAAATAAAGAATCTCTTGAGTGGAAAAAAAACCATGGTGTTCGGGTTGAGTTTTTGATGGATGGTCGAATCCAGCTCAATGGTGATGGTGGTCTTGTGACTTATATGGAAGGCACTGTTTTATTGAACCCCCATCTAACAGTGACATTCAAGCTCGCGGATAACGATAAGCAAACAATTGAAAGAGTCGCAAATATTTCTCCAGAAATCCCAGAATCAACTTTGCCGCATCCTCATACGTTTAAGTTAGGTGAGTTTATTACACACGCTACTTTATTTGGAAAAACTTCTTTGTCCAAATTTTTGAAAACAGGTTTTTCTCGGGTGACGGATCAGCCAATTAAAGATTTTGTTAAAAATGGTTTACCTAAAAACTTACTTGAAAAACCCATTACGAGTTTAAGCCAAGAAGAGTTTAAAAAAGTTTTTACAGCTGTTCAAAATACAGAACTTATGGCGCCTTCGACTAAATCAGTTTTGACTGTTGGCGAAGAGTCTTTATCAAAATCAATTGCCCGTTTAGGTGAGATTGATTTTTTTGCTGTGGTTACTCGAAAACCACGGATCTGTGACTTTAAACCTGTGGTTGTTGAAGTTGCACTCGCGCGGTTTAAAAATAGAAATCAAGAAGCCGATGGACCTGTTCAGCTTTTGAGATTCGCAAACCGAGTTCCTTTACAGTTTGATAAGTCAGGCTGTGCTATTACTTGGGCTATTGAATCAGTTAACTGGAAATCTTATGGGCTTCAACAGCCAAAAGATTCGTTACCAACAGGGCCTTATGTTTTTGCGGTATCGGTCGTTTCTCCTTTTATTAAATTTAAAAATGCTTCAAAAGAAACGATTGATGCATCTGAAGAATTAGTTGCAGAAATTAGACTAGCTCTGATTCAAGCGGGACAAAAGCTTTCAAGACATATCAATAAAGAATTTAAAGAAGCAGATTTAGAAAGAAAATTGGCTCACATTGAACAATTTGGTCCTATTTTGGTCGAAAAACTAGCGTTTCTAGTCGGGGCCAATGAAGCTCGTCGAAAGCGTGCTGAGGAAGGTCTCAAGAAAATTTTGGGCCGGGACTCTAAAGAGCTTATCGGTGAACTTGAAGTTGCGACGATGAAGTTAACGGCTCAAAAAGCTAAAGATAGAAAAACAATGGGCGAAGAAGAAGTCGAGACTTCATCAGAAACCGCAGCGGATTTAAATGAGTCTTCTGGAAAAGAAAATAAACCTAAGGGCACAAAGAAAAAGTGATGCGCTCAGGGCGCAATGAATAAAGAATTAAGGTGATTTATGGCGACGCAAAGTAACGGACTTTTAAGCATTAGAAATCTTAAAATTGATATTCCTAAAGAAGCCCGAATATTGGCTGAAAGAATGCTAAAAGACTTGGAAAATTCCAAGCGTCCCTATTTGGAAGCAGTTAAAACATCTCTTGATAATTCTTTTTACAATTCCAAAGTTGGCTATTTAACTCCGGGTGATAAAGTTGTTCGAACAGAACTGAATGTTTCATCTGTGCAGAAATTAGCTCGGGTTGTTTTTATTTTAGAAATTCTTTTACGAAACTTAGAAACTTCCCAAATCAATACAAAAAGGGAAATTTACTATATTTGTAAAGGTCTTATTAAAAAAGGTCCTAAGTACAAGCCTCTCGACTTTGAAGATCAGGATGAATCTGATTCAATCATCGATTTCGTTTGTGATATGCTTCGTGTTTACCGAGAAGAGTTGAATTGTTTTGCCAATGATAAAGGTGGACAAACTTATTCCCAGAATCTGATTGTAACTGAAACAATGGCGGATGGAACTAAGGCAACAGTTGACTTGTCGACTTTGGGAACAGCGCCTTTCATGCCTAAAAACAAACCACAAGCTTTGAAGCTTAAATCAAAAAAGAAAATTGATTTTGCATTAATTGTGGAATCAGAAGGTACTGCCAACACATTAGTAGGTATGGGTTTTACTCGTCGAAATAACTGTATTTTGATGGGAGCAGGGGGAGTTCCTTCCAATGCGGTTCGTGGCTGGTGTAAGTTGATTCAAGATGAGCTTGCGATTCCGATGTATTTTTTCGGCGACTTGGACGCGTATACAATGCAAAATATTTTTCGAACTTTAAAAGCTGGTTCCGCGGCTTCGTTAATTCGAAATGCTGATTTTTCTGCGCCTGATGTTAAATTCTTAGGCGTTTTGCCGGATGATATCAAACGCTACGACTTGCCATTTTATAAAGTAAAGGAATCAGATCCAGCGGAAGCCAGGGCTTTAAAAAAAGCTAAAGATGCGTTAGAAAATGATCCTTTCTTTTTGGATAAGAAGAATAAAGGTGTGGCTGATATTTGTCGATGGCTTTTAAAAGAAAAAGTTCGTTGTGAACAACAAAGCTATTTTTCTGTAGATCCAAACGATCCAATTAAGACTGAAAAAATTATTTTAGAAAAAATCAAACGCGGTTCTTATATCTAAGAACTCAATCTGATTATGAACTTTTTATGACTGAGCCATTCAGTATGGCACTTAGAAGTCATTTCTTGAGTAAATCCCAGTGCTTTCTCCAGGGGCTGCCAAGGGGCATCTTTTGATCGATTATTTTTTGTGCGTCGTGGGGGTTTAGGGTCAAAGCTTTTTTCCAAAGATCTTCAAAAAGAGTTTGAGTCGTTCCGACGGCTAAAGATGGAAAGCTTGAATCCTCTACTTCGCCAAAAGCTACAATCGACATTGAGTCCCAAAGTTTCTTCATACTTTTATTATACAATGACTCAAGCATTTTACCTTGCAATTGAACAGCCTGCTTAATTTGACGTGTACTCAGAGGAGAATCCATTTCGAGAAGTTCTAAAATGGCTTTTGAATCTCGATTGTGTTCGATTTTGTTTTGTCGTGAGAGGCAAAGACAGGCCACAAAGAGGTTCCTTGAAAAGAAGGTGGCTCGGTTCTTAAACCATTTTGTGTAGACGACTTCTCGAGTTGTGGACAGCTGAGTTCGTAAATGCCAAAGCTCAGCTACTTTTGAGTCTGCTTTATCATCCCACTCCCAGCGCATTTTAGTTTTGGGGTGAAGCTTATACCATAAGGAAGAGGGATCTTTTTTATTATCAATTGGGAAAACAAGAAGGATGCCGTCTTTGTTGATGGCCTGAATGGCTTTTTTCATTTGTGCAGTCGACATGGGTTTTGTTTAACACGAAATGTTTGAATTGTAACCTGGACCTCTTTCTAAGACAGTGCTTATTCACAGAAAGGAATTAGCAAACAAAATAGTGATTTTGCTCGAGGCCTTTAGAGATCATTTTCGACACATCGTTGCGCAAAATGTACCTGTCACCATGGAGATCTTTGAGTTATATTGAAGTTCATTTGTTGAAAGGAAATTTCTTCATGGCATCTAAGATTGAAACAACCCCCGAGTTAGTCCAAAAAACTTATAAAACGACAGCCGAAAAGTTAACGGTTATCAGAAAAAGATTAAACCATCCTCTTACTTTAGCTGAAAAAATTCTTTATGGACACTTAGATGATCCACAAAACCAAGAGCTCGAACGTGGAAAATCTTTTTTACTTTTACGTCCTGACCGTGTGGCCATGCAAGATGCGACGGCGCAAATGGCACTTTTACAGTTTATGCTGGCAGGAAAAGATGATGCGGCTGTTCCTTCAACTGTTCATTGCGATCATTTGATTCAAGCTTACAAGGGTAAATCTGTTGATATGACAACTGCCAACAGTATCAACAAAGAAGTCTACGACTTTTTAGCATCGGCCTCTTCACGTTATAACATTGGTTTTTGGAAACCAGGTGCTGGAATTATTCATCAAGTGATATTAGAAAATTACGCTTACCCAGGCGGTTTGATGATTGGAACAGATTCTCATACTCCAAATGCTGGTGGTCTTGGAATGTGTGCGATCGGAGTCGGTGGAGCCGATGCTTCAGACGTGATGGCAGGATTACCTTGGGAATTGAAAAATCCAAAATTAATTGGTGTAAAGCTAACGGGACAAATGAATGGTTGGACTTCTGCAAAAGATGTCATCTTAAAACTTTGCGGGATGCTGACGGTTAAAGGCGGAACTGATAAAGTTGTCGAATACTTTGGAGAAGGAACGAATTCAATTTCTTGCACGGGTAAAGCAACGATCACGAATATGGGTGCAGAACTGGGCGCAACTTGTTCTGTCTTTCCTTATGATAAACGCATGAGCGCTTATTTAAAAGCGACTCAGCGTTCAGCTTTAGCAGAAATTGCGGATCAAAATAAGGACCTGTTGATGGCCGATCCAGAAATCGCAAAAGATCCTCAAAAATATTACGATGAGTATTATGAATTAAATCTTTCAACGTTGGAACCTCACTTAGTGGGACCTCATACTCCTGATTTAGCTCGACCGATTTCTGCAGTTGCCGCGGAAGCAAAAGAAAAAGGATATCCAACTCAGCTTTCTTCAGCACTGATTGGATCTTGTACAAATTCTTCCTACGAAGATATTGGCCGATCAGCTATGATTGCAGAACAAGCGATGACAATTGGTGTGAAAATGCTTCAGCCATTTTTAGTCTCGCCAGGCTCAACGCAAATTCAGAATACAATTCAGCGTGATGGTCAGATGCAAACTTTTGAAGCCGTGGGTGCTACGGTTTTAGCGAATGCTTGTGGGCCATGTATTGGTCAGTGGAAACGTGATGATATCAAGCCGGGTGAAAAAAATACGATCATCACTTCTTTTAATCGTAATTTTCGCGGAAGAAATGATTCCAATGCAGAAACATTAGCTTTTATTGGATCACCAGAATTGGTGATGGCTTTAGGACTTGCAGGCCGTTTAGATTTCAATCCCATGACGGATGAGCTTGTTGGTCCAAAAGGTAAAATTAAATTAAAAGCTCCTGAAGCTCCAGAACTTCCTGCAAATGGTTTTGTGGCCGATACAGAAGGCTATCAAGCGCCAGCAGGAAGAGGCGCACGAGTCGAAGTGAATCCTTCTTCGGATCGATTACAAATTTTAGCACCCTTTATTAAATGGGATGGCAAAGATTATACAGATCAGTTGGTTCTTGCGAAAGCAAAAGGCAAATGTACGACTGATCATATTTCTCCGGGTGGGCCTTGGCTCAAGTACCGTGGGCATTTGGATAATATTTCAAATAACATGCTTTTAGGTGCAGACAATGCTTTTACGAAAGAAATTGGCAAAGGTAAAAATCAAATAACAGGTCAAACAGGGCTTGAGTTTACAAAAATTGCTCGTGATTATCAAAAGTCAGGCAAGGGTTGGATTATTATCGGAGATGAAAATTACGGTGAAGGTTCTTCTCGTGAGCATGCTGCGATGAGCCCTCGATTTTTAGGTGGGACTGCTGTTATTGCAAAATCATTTGCTCGGATTCATGAAACGAATCTCAAGAAACAAGGAATGTTAGCTCTTCATTTTTCAAATCCTGCTGATTATGAAAAAATTAAAGAAGACGACACTGTTGATCTTGTCGATTTAAAATCACTGGCGCCTGGTCAGCCTGTTAAAATGATTTTGAAACATAAAGATGGAACAAAAGAAGAAGTTTCTTTAAAGCATACATACAACGCAGAACAAATTAGATGGTTCGTTGCGGGCAGTGCTTTGAATTTGATTCGTGGTCTTTAAAATAGTTAGAATAAATAAAAAATTAAATCAGACTGGCTGCTTGATATTTTTTTTCGCAACCAGTCTGATTTTTTTAAATGAATCTAGTCTTGGAATATTCCAAGATCTAAACGAAATCGTCCTCTAGATCCAACTAAGGAATCAGAGACAGCGACAATTCGAACTTCTTTAACAAAACGATAACCAATATTTGCAGTTATTCGATCGCCTTTTCTTAATCTTCTTTCAAGGCGTCGGACTCGCACTTCTTGACCATTGCGGAACTCAACAATAACTGACTGGATATCAACACCATTACCCCTTGTGCTGACTATTCGTAATTGATCTATTCTTTCGTTCAGACGAGGTCTAAAAGTGAACTCAGTGTTGATGAGTTTATTTGTCCGAACTTCTCCAGCAGAGTACCAGCGAATTCTGGCATCAGGATTTCGATTATCAAAAAAATTTTGAGCCTCACTGTTTTGTGAAAAAACAGGCTCATTTGAACTTTGGTCAAATTGCCCTATTTCTTGAGCAAATGCCAATCGAGATATTGAAAGAAAACCAATTGCTATTACTAACTTCGTTAAATTGCGCATAAAAACCTCCAGTTGCAGAGGTCATAAGCTAAGATCGTGCCAGATCAGAATTGAAAAAAACTAAATCGATTTTATTTTAAAATACACTGTTGTGCGGAATCCATTTTCAATTTTTTCGTAGGTTTCAAATACAGGAGCCGCGTCATCTAACATTATATTTCGCTGATAAGATTCTTTTTTCAAAGCTTTATAGACTTTAAAAGCTGTCAACCAAGGGGCTCCTTCAAATTTTCCAGCTAATGCCGTATAACTTAAAACTGTTTCTGTTTGAAGTTCAGTTGACAGTGGTAAGATAATTTTTTCATTGAAAATACAACCAATATCGGCGCGAGTTCTTTCGGGCTCTATTTCATTTGGATTGTCGTAATAGCGACCAAAAGTTTGACTGCAAATAATTTTTTTTTCAGCTAGTAATTTTTCAACTTGTTCAAAAAGAGGTCCCGCATTTTGATAAGCACCTTGGTATTTTTTAAAAATGATTTGTTGTTCTGGAATTTGGACTTGTTCAATCACAATAGGTTTCAAAAGACCAATATTCCAAATCACGTAAAATATAATAATTCCAACTATTCCAAGGCCAACAAAAAGAACATGGTATGATTTCATGCTTGAATCCACTTAATGGAACAACCCATCGACGAAATCTGTTCTTCTGAAATTTTATTCTGATTTTTAAGGCTCAAGGCAGCGTTAAATAAATCTCGTCGAGTGACAAGGTGAGGGTCTTTCCACGAATCATCAAGACGTCCGCGGTAAGCTAAATTAAGCTGATTATCAAAAATAAAAAAATCAGGAGTACAGACAGCTCCAAATTTTTTGGCTACTTCTTGTGTTTTGTCGTGCAGATAAGGAAAAGAATAATTTTTTTCGAAAAAACGTTTTTTTAGATTTTCAAAAGAATCTTCAGGATAGCCTTTTTCATCATTTGAACAAATTGCGATAACGTTAATTTTTTCTTTTTTCAGGTCTGTGCCGAGTTGAATTAATCGGTCCTCAATTGTTTTAACATAAGGGCAATGATTGCAAATAAACATGACGACAATTGGATTGCCATTGCAAAAATCATGAAGTTGATAAGCTTTGCCATCAACTGATGGCAATTGAAAATCAGGGCATTTCATTCCGAGCTGATCTTGAGGTGTATGTGTCAAAGCCATAAGAGCTCCTTTTTTATAAGTCCCGCCAGTTAATAACCTGGAGGCCAGAATGCAAACTTCCATCCGCATCTATTGAAGTGTATTTTTTTTGAAGCATTGGATATTGATTAAGTGCTTCCAGAAGTCTTTCACAATCAAAACTACTTAAAAGGTGAGACAACTGATCGCATGCCATTTGCAATTCTCGAAAAAGCTCATTGAGGAAAAATTCCCAGTTGGATAAGATCAGCTCCTCATCTACTTCAGACCGAAGTGATGTCGCTAAATCGAGTGCTGGTGCTTTTAAGACATTAAATCCTAAACCCATAAGCAAGCGAATATGGGGACCTTGTTCAATTGCTTCCAATAGAAGGCCAGCCACTTTTTTATCACCTAAATAAAGATCATTAGGGGCTTTTAGTGAAAAAGCCGCTTGAGGCCAAGCTTTTGTTGCAGCATTGTAGAGTGCGATACCGGCACGGGCGCTGGTTACAGGTTGCGGGGGGCGAGTCAGTCGAAAAGACCAAGTCGAGAGCAAGCTTGATCCGGACTCTGGACTGATCCATGTATGAGAACCTCTGCCGCGACCTGCGGTTTGAGCATCGGCAATGACGACGTGAAGAAATTTATGATTTTCAAGTGGGTCGTTCATCAAAGTTTTTGCGTAATTTGAAGTGCTATCAACTGAAGTGAAAAAATCAGCTGCTAGTTGATGTTTCTGACACCAATTATAAGTGATAAGTCCGATACTGGCCAAGCATTACCCCCAGTCAATAAGCAAAGAGACATCAGCTACAGGAGCTGAATGTGTAAGTGCGCCCACGCTGATAAAGTCGACCCCCAATAAAGCAACTGAACGAACTCGTTCCAAGCTCATGTTGCCACTGGCTTCAGTCTCAATTTTTTCAGAAATCATTTTCATACAAGTTTTTAATTTTTCATTGTCCATGTTATCCAAAAGCATTCGGTCTACTTTTAAATCAAGAGCTTCTTGAACTTCTTCAATTGTGCGACATTCAACTTCGATGGGAAGCTTGGTGTTAGCGCGAACTCTGATAACGGCATTATTGAGTCCACCCATGACAGAAATATGATTGTCTTTTATCAGAATCGCAGAGCTTAAGTTCATTCGATGATTATGACCACCGCCGTGAACAACAGCCCGTTTTTCAAGATCTCTTAATCCAGGAGTTGTTTTTCGAGTGTCTAGAATTTTTGTCGAAGTCCCTTCAACTTGTTGAACAAAGCGATGGGTGTAAGTTGCAATTCCAGAAAGATGTCCTAAAAAATTAAGTGCGACTCTTTCAGCTTTTAAAATTTGAATTAAATCACCTTCAAGTGTGCAAATGTTTTGGCCATTTAAAACTTTTTGTCCTTCTTCGAAAAGCCATTTAATTTTAATCGTGGGATCTAAAATTTGCATCGTTTGTTCAAATGGGCCATTGCCAGATATGATTAAATCCTGTTTTGCTTTAAGTGAAGCGCGACCGATACGTGGTTTAAGTGCTAAACAGTCGGTCGTCAGATCACCTTGGGGCATATCTTCTTGTAAAGCCGTTTGAATTAATTGAAGTAATGTCATGGAGCTTGAATAGTCTTTTCGGATTCCTGAAGCAAGCGATTGATTTCATCTCTGATGAGGCGTTCCGCAATATCAGGCATGTGTTGAGCTAGCCACTTTTGAATTTCTTCACGCACCAAATGTTCCGATATACGAGGACCAGCTTCGGCCTCAGGATTTCGCGCTGACGGTACGCTTTGTTGTTGGCCCGTCGGTGCTTTTGATGGTGTTTGTTGTTGAGTAAGTGAAAATTCTGTAAAATCATCTTCTTTTGTTTTTGAGTCTGGAGTCTTTCGATTTTGAATTGGAAATGTCGGATTAAAAGAAGAGTTCTGGGAGGCTTGCGCAGTTGTTTGCGCTGATTTTGGGCTGATAGGTTGTTGGACCCATTCGTCAGAGTTTTCAAGTTCAGAGTCATCAATGACAAGGGCTTCGTTTTCATCTGTTGAAGTTGGTGTCGTTGGGTTAACTGAAAAAGGAATTCCTGCCTTTGAATTGACTGGAGGCTTTTTGCTTTCTTCGAATGGTGGAAGAGTTGGAAACTGCACAAAAGAACTGACAGGATTATTTTGAGTTCTTGAAACGAGTTCTTGAACGATCTGCCTTAATGCCGAGGCATCAAAAGGTTTTTCAATTCTTCGGTCTGCTCCGCAAAGACGCGCTTTTTGTTCATCAATTTCCATAAAACCTGACCACATCAAGACAACAGGTATTTGTGATGTTTCTTGGTCATTTTTTAAATCATGACAAACTTCATATCCACTTCGTTTAGCTAAAAGAACATCGGCTAAAACAACATCAGGTCGAAAAGTTTTAGCAACCGATAAAACATCAAGACCGACAGTAACAGACTTAACGTCAACGCCGAAGTCCTGAAGACTCAGTTGAATGACTTTTTTAATTGTAGAGCTTTCATCTGCCAACAAGACGCGCAACGCCATGAGATCAGTTAAGTGGTATTTTTCGGGCCAGTCAACTGTATAATCATAACTGCACGAGGGTAGAATTTTATGAACCGAATTGACATCTATACAGCCAAAGTCTTTTTAGGTGCATTTTTAGGTGCACTTTTGGTGTTCGCAACATTATTTTTAGCTGTTGATGCTTTAAGCACTCTTGTTAAATACTCGGGCACTCCTTTGGCTTCAGTTGTGACTTACTATCTTTTTTATTTGCCCGAAGTCCTTTTAAAAATGATTCCAATGGCTTGTGTGATGGCGCTTGTTATCATGATGTCAGGGCTTAATAGAACAAGCGAAATGATTGCATTATTTGCCTCAGGTATGAGCCTTTTTAGAATTGCAGCTCCTTCTTTTATTTGTATCTTCGTGATCAGTATTGGCAGTTTTTTAGTCGGAGATCAGGTCTTGCCCCAACTGATTAAAAGAAAAAACTTTGTTTACTATAATGAAATTGAAAAGAATCCTACAAAATTTCAGTTTGTGAGGACAGACCGAATTTGGTATCGGTCTCAAAATTCGATATTTAATATTAAAACTCTTTCGACTGATGGTCACAAAGCCCAGGGTTTAACGATGTATTTCTTCAGTGATGACTGGCAACTTTTGCAAATGATGACGGCTCAAGATGTCGTTATTCAGGGCACCCAGTGGGAATTAAGTAAAGGAAGTGTGACTTTGTTTGATTCAGCTTCTAGTTTTCCGCTCGCCAGTGATTTTAAGAAAAAAACGATTTCAATGCAGGAAGAGTCCAAAGATTTACAAAGCACAGGGCAGACTTCCGATATGCTTTCTCAAGCCGAACTATCTCGATTTATAAGCAAAAATCGAGAAGCGGGTTTGGATACCACTCGCTATGAAATGGATTATCACGCTAAATTTAGTTTTGCGTGGGCTGGATTAGTGATGGCTTTACTGGGGCTTCCTTTTACGGCTCAAAGAGCTCGATCTGGTGGAGCCATGCTTGCGATGGGAATGTGTTTAGGGGTCGTCTTTTTGTTCTGGATTCTCTATAGTTCGGGACAAGCTCTTGGAACTCATGGGGTTTTACCGCCCCTTGTCGCAGCTTGGACGCCCCATTTACTAATGATTTGTGGCTCTTTTTGGACGTTGAGAAGGCTAAGTCTTTAGGATATAATCGAACCCGAGGTACTGTCATGGCGCGTCTTAAAATTCTTACTTTTCCTGATCCACGATTGAAAGAAGTTTCTTTGCCTGTTGAAAAATTTGGCGCTGAAATGGAGCTCCTCGCAAACGATATGCTTGAAACAATGTATGACGCCCATGGTATTGGTCTAGCGGCTCCGCAAGTTGGACATCTTAAAAGGTTTTTAGTGATTGATACTCGTCCAAAAGATGATCAAGGCCGAAGATATAAATATGATGAAATGACAGATCTCGAACAACAAGTTCAACAACCTCTTTTCGTAGCGAATCCACGAATTGTAAAGGGCGAAGGAAAACAAAATTTCGATGAAGGTTGTCTTTCAGTACCTGGTTTTTATGAAACGGTTGAAAGATTTAATTATATTGAACTAGAAGCTGAAGATGTAAACGGTCAAACATTCACTATTAAGACAGACGGACTTTTGGCAGTTTGTCTTCAGCACGAAATGGATCATTTGGATGGAAAGCTCTTTATTGACCGAATTAGTTTTGTGAAATCAAACAAAATTAAAGGCCAAATTAAAAAGCATGGTTATCCAACTCAAGAAGAACTTTTAAAAGAAAAATCAGATCGCGAGAAAGTTGAAGCGTGAGCGAAATCAGAGTTTGCTTCCTTGGCACGCCTGAATTTGCTGCTGTTTCATTGCAACGTCTTTTATCAGATGAGCATTACAAAATCGTAGGAGTTGTTTCGCAACCGGATCGTCCTGCAGGGCGAAAACTACAATTAACTCCTAGCCCAGTTAAAAAATTAGCTTTTGAAAATAAAATACCTACTATAACACCCCAAAATTTAAGAAAAGATCCAGCTGCTTTTGAAATGATTCGATCTTGGAAAGCGGAAGTAGCTGTTGTCGTCGCCTTTGGTCAAATACTTGACCAAGATTTTTTAAATCTATTTCCATTTGGATGTGTGAATGTGCACTCATCTTTACTACCGCGCTGGCGGGGCGCAGCTCCTATCCAAAGAGCTCTTGAGGCCGGCGACAATCAAACTGGAGTTTGTTTACAAAAAGTTGTGTTGAAGTTAGATGCTGGTGATATTATTGGAAAGCGAATCCTTGATCTTGATGGTGAAATAAACTCTCTGGAATTGCATGATAAATTAGCGGTTTTAGGTGGTGATTTATTGCACGTGGATTTAATGGACTATATCAGGGGAAATTTAGCAGCCCTTCCGCAAGATGAGTCTCAAGTCACTTACGCTAAAAAAATTGATAAGATTGAAAGTGAGATAAAATTAAATGATTCTGCTCGACTCATTCACAACAAAGTCAGAGCCTTTACTTGGGGACCTGGGACATTCACATTGTTTGAAGGTAAAAGACTCAAAGTTCATAAAACTCGAATATTTGATGAGACCTCAACAGGGATTCCTGGAAAAATAATCGAAATTAAAAAAGAGTCTTTCTTAGTTCAAACGGGGGTTGGTGTTTTAGAAGTTCTGGAAGTTCAGCCTGAAAGTAAATCAAATATGAGTGCGAAAGATTTTATAAAGGGTTTTAAAATCGAAAAAGGAGTCCAACTTGGCTAAGTTGATTGCACCGTCTATTCTTTCGGCGGACTTTGCAAATTTAGAAAATGAAGTTAAAGCGATTGCGGCAGCAGGCGCTGATTGGGTCCATGTTGACGTGATGGACGGACACTTCGTTCCTAATTTAACGATTGGAATTCCTGTTGTTGCTGCATTAAAGAAAGTTTCAACTTTACCTCTTGATGTACATTTGATGATCGAAAAGCCAGAAAGATACATTGAACAATTTATTAAGGCTGGAAGTGATTACTTAACAATTCACGTGGAATCCTCAAATGATCCGGCAGCGTGTTTATATGAAATAAAAAAATGGGGAGCAAAGGCTGGAATTACTCTCAGGCCAAAAACTCCCCTTTCTGAAATTGAATCTTTACTGAAGATTTGTGATCTTGTGCTTGTAATGACAGTAGAGCCTGGATTTGGTGGGCAAGCTTTTATGAAAGATCAAGTTGATAAAATAGACAAGCTTGTTGAATTAAGAAAATTGCAGAGCCATAAGTTTTTGATCGAAGTTGATGGTGGAGTTTCTGATCAGACAGTCAGTTTTCTTGGAAATGCCGATGTTTTAGTTGCAGGAAATTACATCTTCAGAAATAACTATAAAACAGCTATCCAAAATTTAAAAAAGTAAAATTATTTACTTACCGAGTTCGGCTAGAACATCCCATCCAAACTTTTCAATTTTAGTTTCACCAAATCCATAGATGCTCTTGAGCTCTTCAAGAGAACTTGGGTTTTTAACACATAAATCTCGAAGTGATTTGTCACTAAAGATAACAAAAGCAGGAAGGTCTAATTCGGTTGCTTTTTTAAGGCGCCAATCTTTGAGTGATTGAAATCTTTCTTGCTGGTCGTGGTTTAAAACAATTTCCACAGTTGTCGAATCGGATTTTTTGCGTCGTACTTTTGTTGCAACTTTTGTGAGTAGCGTTTTTTTTGGCTTCTTAATTTTTCGAATTGAAGACGGCGCACAAGAATCACAGTGTCCGCAGGATGTAATACGTTGAGCATCTTTATAATAGGCTAAAATTTCAGCGTGACGACATTCTCCACCCTCTGCGTAGCTGACAAGGGCTTCTAAGTTTCTCCAGCGAGTATCTTTAATTTTTTGTGGTGCATTTGAGCTGATAATAAAATAATTTTGAAGTCCTTTATCGGCTTTTGTGTAAAGTAGCAGACATGTTGAGTGCAAGCCATCGCGCCCGGCTCGCCCCATTTCTTGATAAAGGGAGTCAATATTGGCCGGCAGTTGGTAGTGAATAACAAGTCTGACATCGGGTTGGTCGATTCCCATTCCAAAAGCATTTGTAGCGACTAGAATTCTGAGCTCGCCTTGTACATATTCGGTTTGAATTCGATTTCTTTCATCACTTTTAAGTCCGGCATGATAATAACCAACATTTTCAAATTGACGTTGTAATGTCGCGGAGACTTCTTCCGTTTGTTTCCGAGTTCCACAATAAATTAAAATACGTCCTTGGGGGTTACTTTCAAGAGCGTGAAGAATGTAAGAGATTTTGTCATCTTCATCTTGGCAAGTTTCAACTTGATAATAGAGATTATCGCGGTAAAAGCCGTGGACTCTTCTTTCGGGACTTTTTAGTTTTAAACTTTTTGCAATATCATCTAGGACTAATGGGGTAGCCGAAGCGGTGAGTGCTAAAATCGGAACATCGGGCCGCAAGCTTTTAAGAGCATAAAGTTCTTTGTATTCTTCCCTGAAATCATGACCCCATTGTGAAACACAGTGGGCTTCATCTATTGCAAAAAGTGTTACAGATTGTTTTTGAATCCAGGACTTAAATCCTTCTTTATGGGCTCGCTCTGGTGAAAGATAAAGGACATAAGCCCCACCTTTTTGGATCTCTTTAAAAACTTCGATTTTATCAGCATCTGTTTGCCCCGAATGAAGACAGCCGGCACGAAGTCCTAGTTTTTTAAGTCCCATGACTTGATCTTTCATCAAAGCAATAAGTGGTGAAATAACGACAACTAATTTTTCAGTTACAATCGCTGGCAATTGATAACACAGAGATTTTCCACCGCCAGTTGGTAGCACGGCGAGAACATCTTTTTTATTCAGAATGGAAGAAATGATTTCTTTTTGTCCAATGCGGAATGAAGTCAGAGAAAAATATTTTTTAAGAGGTGCTTGCAAGTCTAATTCAGTCATGAAATTTGAAGCTACAAGTAACCATTTTGCGAGTCAAAGAATGCGCTTAACCGAGTCATTTTTCTATCTGTCATCTTAACGCAAAACGATTTTCGGACCTTGCTGATCACGGGTTCGGATCAATATTTTTTTGCGGGACGTTAGAAAGTTGAAAATCTTCATAAGAACTTGCTTTTGTATTTTTTTAAGAACGCAAAAATCTGATTCGAATTATTTCATTAGAGCTTAAGCACCTCGTGCATTCGCTCTAAATAAGAACAGAATTAATTGCTCTATAAAATAATCTTGAAACATTTTTTATTTTTTATCATGTTGAATTCGAAAGTTTGAGGGCCCTAGATGATAAAAATATCAAAAGATAATTTGAGCTCAACTCAATTTGAAACATTACTTCCTACTCATTTACAAAATCTTTTAGAAGAGCTTCATTTTGAATTTGAAGGGGATCGTCAACAGCTTTTGTCAGAAAGAAGAGACCGTCAAAATGGATTCGATCTAGGAGTTATTCCTCAATTTAGTTACGAACACATTGCAAAACTTTTTGATTGGAAAGTAGCTCCAATTCCAAAAGATCTACTTGATCGCCGAGTTGAAATAACAGGGCCAGTTAACAGCGCTAAAATGGTTATAAACATGCTGTCAGCAAATTCTGAAGGTGAATTAGCCAATACAGCGATGCTTGATTTTGAAGATTCAATGGCTCCCAATTGGGAAAATGTGATAGCTGGAATTCAAAATATGATCGGAGTTGCCAACAAAACTTTGCGGTTTGAGCAAGATTCAAAAGTTTACAAGTTAGATCCTGATAAAATGGCTCATCCGATGGTTCGAGTTCGCGGTCTTCACATGGAAGAAAAAAATGTTCAAATCAATGGACAATCTATTTCAGCAGGACTTTTTGATCTCACTTGTACAGTCTTTCATACAGCCAAAGTTTTTTTGAAAGATGGAAAGACTCCAAAATTCTATGTTCCAAAATGTGAGCACTATTTAGAAGCACGTTGGTGGAACAAGATTTTTACAGCTCTGGAAAAAAGTTTGGAAATTCCTAACGGATCAATTCGAGTGACATTTTTAATTGAAACTTTGCCTGCAGCTTTTCAAATGGAAGAAATCTTATACGAGATCAGAAGTCGAGCTTGTGGTTTAAATGGTGGCAGATGGGATAAGATTTTTTCTGATATTAAAACTTTGCGAATGCATCCTCAACGAGTTATGGCGAATCGCTCAAGTATTGATATGACAAAGCCCTGGATGGATAATTATGCTCAACTTCTTATACGGACTTGTCATAAACACGGGGCCTTTGCGATGGGTGGTATGGCCGCTTTTACGCCTGGTCAGGATGAAGAAACTCGAAAAATTCAAGTTGCTAAAGTGACAGCAGATAAAAAACGAGAAGCTCAAATTGGTCACGATGGCTGTTGGGTTTCTCACCCCTTTTTTATAAGAGCAGCCAGAGCTCAGTTCGAACGTCCCAACCAGCTTGATGTGATACCGAATGATTTGCCAAATGAACCTCAACTTTTACCTCAGTCTTCTGGACCCAAGACTCTAGAAGGACTGAGACAAAACATTAGAGTTGGAATCGCTTATCAAGAGGGCTGGAGTCGTGGACAAGGTTGTATTGCTTTTGAAAACCTGATGGAAGATTTAGCAACTTTGGAAATCAGCCGGGCTCAAGTTTGGCAGTGGCTGCACCATAAAGTCAGGTTGGATGATGAAACACCTGTGACTCGTGACTTAGTGAATCGTCTTTTCGATGAAGAGTGTGACCAAATTATTCGGAATCTGGAAATCACATCAGATAGCCAGAAGAAGTCTTTTGAAAATGCAAAACAAAATATAAGACAAGTTTTTTTAAAAGAAAATTTATCTGATTTTTTTACACAATGACCAATTTAAACAAGGGAGAGATTGATGATTTCAGCTCAAGCATTGGCTGCGAAGTGGGAAGAGCCCCGGTGGCGTGGAATTAAACGTGATTATTCAGCAACTGATGTTGTTCGTTTAGCAGGTTCACTTAAAATTGAACAAACATTAGCAAAAAAAGGAGCCGAGAAACTCTGGAAACTATTGCATGAACCTCAAGCTGTTAGGGCTTTGGGGGCCATGACTGGCAATCAAGCTATGCAGCAAGTGAAAGCGGGTCTTAAAGCAATTTATCTTTCAGGTTGGCAAGTGGCAGCAGATGCGAATTTATCAGGTCAAATGTATCCTGATCAAAGTCTTTATCCAGCGAATTCCGTGCCAGCAGTTGTAAAAAAAATTAATCAAACTTTTCAGCGAGCTGATCAAGTGACTCACGCTGAAGGTAAAACGGATATCGATTGGTTTGCTCCGATTGTAGCGGATGCAGAAGCTGGTTTTGGTGGGGCTTTAAATGTTTTCGAACTTATGAAAAGCATGATAGAGGCTGGAGCCGCCGGCGTTCATTACGAAGATCAATTAGCTTCCGAAAAAAAATGTGGTCATTTGGGTGGAAAAGTTTTAGTTCCTACAAAACAATTTGTGAGAACATTAAATGCTGCAAGATTAGCAGCAGATGTGATGGATGTTCCAACTTTATTAGTGGCGCGAACGGATGCGGATGCTGCCAGACTTATGACAAGCGATGTGGATCATTATGATCATCCTTTTCTAACCGGACAGCGGACTTCTGAAGGATTCTTTCAAATCACTGGTGGGCTTGAGATGGCTATCTCAAGAGGTATCGCTTATGCACCTTACGCAGATTTAGTTTGGTGCGAAACTTCAACCCCAGATCTTCATGAAGCGAAGCTTTTTGCAGAGGGAGTTCGGAAATATTACCCGAATAAGTTATTAGCTTATAATTGTTCTCCTTCTTTTAATTGGAGTAAAAAGTTGGATGCGCACGCGATTGCTCAATTTCAAACTGAGCTCAATGCGATGGGTTATAAATTTCAGTTTGTGACGTTGGCAGGCTTTCATGCATTGAATTATTCGATGTTTAATTTGGCAACAGGTTACCGTGAATCAGGCATGACAGCTTACTCGGCGCTTCAAAACGAAGAGTTTGCAGCTGAAGCCTCTGGTTATACCGCAACTAAACATCAGCGCGAAGTCGGAACTGGATATTTTGATCAAGTGAGCACAGTGATTAATCAAGGAAACTCTTCAACTTTGGCTATGACGGGTTCGACAGAAGAAGCTCAGTTCGAAAAAACGCTCAGAGCTCCAAGTTTTGCAAGCACTCCTTTGATATAAAAAGACTAGAAAAATTCACTGGAAACCGGTACAAAGCGACTGTTTCCAGTGAATTGAACACTTTTTTATAAATATTAAAGCGGGCCCAATTTTGATTGAAAAAGAACTGACTTCGCGATTCAAAACTTTACCACCTTCAACCGACTTAGGTTTTGGGAAACATTTTTCAGACCACTGGTTCTATAGCAAGTACTCGACGGCTCAAGGCTGGTTTGAATCTAAAATTATTCCTTATGGTCCAATGATGATTGATCCAGCGGCCTCAGTTCTTCATTATGGCCAAGCTCTTTTTGAAGGGATGAAAGCTTTTAGGCAACCAGACGGAAGCATTTCTATTTTTCGTCCCCATTTTAACTGGCAAAGGATGGCGGAAGGCGCTTCTCGTCTTTGTTTAGAGCCTCCACCAGAAGAGCTTTTTATGAAGGGACTTAAAGAACTTCTAACAGTCGATTCTAGGTGGGTTCCAAGTGAAGAAAATTGTGCTCTCTATGTTCGTCCTACTTTGATTGGGACTGAAGGTTTTCTGGGGGTTCGTCCTTCACAAGAAATGTTATTTTATATTTTATTATCACCTGTGGGATCTTATTACGCTAAAGGCGGATCAAAGCCTGTCCGCATTTGGGTTGAAGATAAAGCAATTCGCGCGGCTCCAGGGGGATTAGGCGCAACCAAAGCCGGTGCTAATTATGCGGCCAGTTTAAAGTCAGCTTTGGAAGCCAAGCAAAAAGGTTTTGATCAAGTTCTTTGGCTTGATTCAAAATATGAAGGTATTGAAGAAGTTGGAACAATGAACGTCTTCTTTATTTTTAAAAATGAAATCGTAACTCCTGAATTAAATGGAAGCATTTTGGCTGGCGGAGTTCGGGACTCTGTTATTCAATTATTGAAGTCCCAAGGGCGAAAAATAATAGAACGTCAAATCACGATTTCTGAGCTTGTGGAAAGACACGATCAAGGTGATCTTCTGGAAGCTTTTGGTACCGGAACTGCGGCTGTCATCACAGCAATCGGTGAGTTTCAATATAAAGGTCAAAGTATTCTGATCAATCAAAATCAAGTAGGTCCTTTGAGCCAAGAGCTTTTGAAAACAATTTCAGGAATTCAACGCGGTTTAAGCCCCGATCTTTTTAGTTGGATGAAACCAGTTCAAGATCTTTAAATTGGTTTTTTAAAAGCTTTGTTCACAAGTTCTTCAGAAAGTTTTTTCATTTCTGCTTCAGTTGGGTAAAGTTCGCGAATTTTTTGTAATTCATTGTAATCAAGCCAGATGCCTGCACTGACTGGGCAAGTGTCGACTATTAAAGCTCCGTTAGCGCCTTTTGGGCCGTAGGGGTGCTGTTGCATAATAGCTTCTGGATTTTTAGGACTTCGACGACTTTTTAAAATTTCTGGAGCTTTTGGGTTTTTGGGTAATAATGCTAAAAGACTTATAAGAGGCTCGTGAGCTTCATCAAATTTTTTGAGCTCAAATCGATCAAACCAAATGCCACCCGACAACGGACAAACATCAATTTCGATTCCATTCACTGATTGAGATTGAAGAAAAATATTTTTCTCAATCGGGTAGGCTGGGCTTCTCAATTTTTGGCTCATGTCAGGCTCGTTAGTGAGGGGTTAGATGAAATAAAAAATATAAAAAGTGTTTTCATACTTCAATTGCAGCTGCTATGAGTAAAAAGGTCAAGTTTCCAATATCACATTTGAGGTCTAGGATGAAAGCTGAATTGTCATGGAACGAAAAAATGAATTTTCTTGTTCAGGTTGCGGGATTTGAAGTCCAGATGGATGCTCCGCCACCTTTCGGAGAAGCTAAACATCCAAGTCCTAAGCAACTTTTACTTTCAAGCATGGCCGGCTGTACCGCTATGGATGTAATTTCACTTCTTAAAAAATATAAGCAAGCTTTGACTTCATTTAAAATGGAAGTTGAGGCGGAAGCTGTAACGACTCAGCCTCAAATTTTTACTCATACGGTTATGAATTATTTTGTTGAAGGTGAAGTGGAGTCTGCAAAGCTGATAGAAGCTATTCACTTATCGCTTTCGAAATTTTGTTCTGTGAATGCGATGGTCTCACGAGTTGTTGAAATTCGATGGCAAGCTTATCTTAACGGAATCATAGCCGGTCAGGGAAAAGCGGAGTTTAATTTAGAATGAACCAGAATTGGGTTTTATTGGTCAAAGTTCCAGATCTTATTATCCGTGGGGCACTCATTCATAAGCTGGGTGAGCATAGCATTGAAGCTTATGCCCCTGATCGTGATGCTATTATCAATTTGAGCTCTTCCCCAAATCTTTCATTAGAAGGTTACTCTGCATTGTTTGATGGTTATTCTGTTTATGTGCCGCGATTAAAAATTGAAGAATCAAAACAAATTTTAATAGAAATTGAACGTCAGCGTGATTCACTTCATGAAAATGAAGTAGATCACACCAAAAAATTCTATTTTGCATCAGTGATGAGCTTTTTTGTTCCAGGTGTTTTGCACTTGGCAGCTGGGTATCATATTTTCCAAGCGATTCAAAAAAAACAAAAGTTCAAGCCAACAAAAACAATATTTTCATTTCTTGTTTTAGCCTGTTCAGCGGTAGTTCTCTGGACTGCAATCAGCCACATTTGACGCGTCGTCACGCCTAATGTACCTGTCACATTTTGTTGTTAGAGTCTGTGCCCTATGGAAATTAATGGATTAGATTTGACGATTGATGATGTGTTTCAAGTAGCTCATTTTCCTGATGTAAAAGTTGAGTTGGGGTTACAAGCACAGCAGAAAATGAAAGCATCGCGGGACTATATTGAAAAGCGCATTCATGCGGGCGAAGTGATGTACGGTGTTAACACGGGCTTTGGATCATTTAGTTCGGTTCGTATTTCTGATTCTGAAATTGAACAACTGCAAAAAAATCTGATTCGGTCCCATTCTGTTGGAATTGGGACACCTTTTACGATTGAACAAACTCGGGCTATGATGTTACTCCGGGCTAATGCTTTAGCACGTGGTCACAGTGGAATTAGAGTTCACGTTGTCGATAAAATTTTAGAATTTTTAAATGCCGGATTGATTCCTGTTATTCCGTGTCAAGGAAGCGTAGGCGCCAGCGGAGATCTTGCTCCGCTTTCCCATTTAGCTTTAGCTCTCATTGGTGAAGGTGAAGCTTGGGCAGAAGATGGAACGATTCAAACTGTTTCAAAATTAATTCAAAATAAAAATATCAAACCTTTAGAATTGAAAGCCAAAGAAGGTTTAAGTTTAATCAATGGTTGCCAGGTCATGACAGCTATTGGCTTACTTGAGCTTGAAAAGGGTCGCAGGCTGATTAAACTTGCAGATATTGCAGGTGCCATGTCATTGGAAGCTATGCGTGGATCACGAAGTGCTTTTGATCCTCTCATAGCACCTACAAGGCCTCACTTGGGTGAATCCAAAACAGCTTCAAATTTAAGAAAAATTTTAGGCGAAAAATCAGAGATTTCTCAAAGTCATTTGGCTTGTTCAAAAGTCCAAGATGCCTATAGCTTACGTTGCATGCCTGCGGTTCATGGTGCAGTCAAAGATACTTGGAATTACATTTATCAAGTTTTACAAACAGAAGCTAATTCAAGCACTGATAATCCGCTTGTTTTCGCTGCAGAAAATAAAATATTATCTTGTGGAAATTTTCATGGAATGCCCGTTGCTTTCGCTATGGATTTTGCGGGAATTGTTTTTACATCTTTAGGTAGTATTAGTGAATGTCGAGTCGCAAAATTAATTAATCCTGCCATGAGCGACTTACCTGCGTTTTTAACCAATCAAGGGGGCTTAAATTCAGGTCATATGATTGTGCAAGTGGCGGCCGCTTCATTAGTAAGCGAAAATAAAGTTTTAGCTCATCCGGCAAGTGTGGATTCAATTCCTACTTCTGCGGAAAAAGAAGACCACGTCAGTATGGGGACAATTGCAGCTCGAAAATTCTCTCAAATTTTAGAAAATACAACGAATGTGATTTCGCTTGAATTACTTTCTGCGACTCAAGGCCTTGATCTTTTGCGACCACTTAAGCCAGCAGCCGGAGTTCAAAAAGCTTATGAAGTTATTCGTTCGCAAGTTCAGTTTGCTGAAAATGACCGTGTATTTTCTCATGATCAAAGAAAAATCCGTGAATTAATTCGAAACCATCAGCTTTTGACAGAAGTCGAAAATGAAATTGGAGGACTGCTTATATGAGAACTATTAAAGCGCCAATAGGAACAAAACTTCATTGTAAGGGTTGGTTGCAAGAAGCCGCTTACCGTATGATTCAAAATAATTTAGATCCTGCAGTTGCTGAACATCCAGACCAACTCATAGTTTATGGAGGAATTGGAAAAGCGGCTCGCAATTGGGAAAGTTTTGATAAAATACTAAAAGCTCTTGAAACATTAGAAAATAACGAAACACTTTTAGTTCAGTCTGGAAAACCAATTGGTATACTTCGCACTCATGAAGATGCGCCACGAGTATTAATTGCTAATTCAAATCTTGTCCCAAAGTGGGCGACTTGGGATCATTTTCATGAACTGGATAAAAAAGGTTTGATGATGTACGGTCAAATGACAGCCGGTTCCTGGATTTATATCGGGACTCAAGGTATTGTTCAGGGAACATACGAAACTTTTGTTGAAGCAGGTCGTCAGCATTTCAACGGAGACTTGGGCGGCCGTGTAATTTTAACTGCAGGCTTAGGTGGAATGGGTGGAGCCCAGCCATTAGCCGGAGTTTTTGCGGGCGCTGTGGTTTTAGCTGTGGAAGTTGATCAAGCTTCTATCGAAAAACGCTTGAAGACAAAATACGTCGATGAAGTCGCGGATAGTTTAGATGATGCAATCAAGCGCGTTCGTCATTACCAAGAAACGAAGCAAGCAAAATCAATTGCATTACTTGGTAATATGGCGACGCTCATTCACGAAATGCTTCAGAAAAATTTTATTCCTGATATTTTAACTGACCAAACTTCTGCCCATGATCCACTGATTGGCTATATTCCAGAAGGTTATTCAGTCAGCCAGGCTGAAGTTTTTAGAAAAGAAAATGAAAAACTTTATCTTGAAAAAACGTTTGATAGTATGGCAAAGCATGTGCGCGGAATGCTTGAAATGAAAAAACGTGGAGCCATCACTTTTGACTACGGAAATAATCTTCGAGCCCAAGCTTTTGAGCACGGAGTGCAAAACGCTTTTGATTTTCCAGGTTTTGTTCCCACGTATATTCGTCCTCTTTTTTGTCGTGGTAGTGGCCCTTTTCGATGGGTGGCCCTCAGCGGAGATCCTCAAGATATTCAAGTTACTGACGATGCCTTACGCCAATTATTTCCTCATAAAAAAGCACTTCTTAAATGGCTTGATATGGCAGAAGAACGTATTGCTTTTCAGGGATTGCCGGCTCGGATCTGTTGGCTTGAATACGGTGAACGGGCTCAAGCTGGACTTTTGTTCAACGAACTTGTGCGAACAGGAAAAGTGAAAGCTCCGCTTGTGATTGGCCGAGATCATTTAGATTGCGGATCTGTGGCAAGTCCAAACCGGGAAACTGAAGCGATGAAAGATGGATCAGATGCGGTCAGTGATTGGCCACTCTTAAATGCACTTGTGAATACGGCTTGTGGCGCTACCTGGGTCAGTCTTCATCATGGAGGCGGCGTTGGAATGGGATACAGTCAGCATTCGGGTCAAGTTATTGTTGCAGATGGAACAGCGGCCGCTGCAAAAAGACTCGATAGAGTTTTAAATGCTGATCCTGCTATGGGAGTTTTTCGTCATGTTGATGCTGGCTACGAAGATGCAAAAGAAATAGCACGAGAACGGAACGTGAAAAGCCTTTGGTTGGAATAATGAATATCAAGAAATGGACTACTTACGGCTTAATTCTAGATTATTATTTCTCAATTTTTTTTCTGTGATCGACAATTGAGATAAGCACCCGAAGAGTAAATCGCTAATTGAGTGGTATCGGGTACTTTCATTACAATGGGAGAAGAAACAATCTTTCGATCGTGAAAAATAGAAATCAACAATCGATTTAGATCAAACTGATTCAGCTCGACAGATATTCCATAGTCTAAATCAACAGATATTTTTGGTTTTGTGGGTTCGACGTAGGCAAATCGATAAAGTGTCATAGAGTCGTTCGCTATTGTACAGGAAAATGCGAAGCTAGTTTCGTTGGATTTTGCGAAGCCCAGTGACGCTAAGAAGAAACTCAGTGCTGTTGTTTTTAAATGTTTCATGACTTAAACTATTGCTAAGATTGTACCAATGGGGGCTGGCTTTAATCACACTTCAAGGTCGTTGAACTGTATAAAAGTTTGGCGTTATGGAATTTTTTATAAACATTGGCAGGAATCTTCAAGGCAGGAAAGCGTTTTTGTGGGTCCAAATATTTGAAATTCTCGGATCACGTCATTTTCGAAAGTCACAATAAAAGTCGAGCCATTTCCAAGTAGCCAACGTTCTTTTGACTGATGAAGAAAGATTTGGCCTTCTGCTTTTAAATTATTGATAAGTTGATCAGCGTTCAGGCTCCGTTGTTCAGAACTAAGGCTAATCGGGATCGGAAGACCTTCCTGATCAAGAGAAAAGTATCGAATTTGTTTTTTATCGGGACCTTCAGATGTGATATGAATTCGACGTTCTTCGCCACCAATATTTCTAATATGAAAATTTTCAATATCTGTATTTTTGCTTTTTACTCCGTAAGTTTTTTCTAAATCCTTTGCTAAATTTTCAGCACTTGTCCAATTTCCCCCTAAACACTCTTCCGCTGCACTTTTAAAGTCGATCAGCTTCTGTGTGGGTCTTGGGATTAGCGGTGATTGAGCGGCAGGGGACGGCAAGGAATTTTCAATCTGAGGTTGTCCTTCTAGTGCTTCTAAAACTTCTTGATTCACATTTTTTAAGTAGGCTTCTTTTTTAATCGGAAAAAGATAATGTAAAAAAAATTGATCAATCATTAAAACTATAAAAATTGAAGCAATGATGGCAAATACTTTTTGTTTTAAACTCATCTCTATCCTGGTTTATATGCAAAAGTCTGAAGACGCCTTATTAAATTCTAATTTGTGGCGCCATCTTGTTATAAATTCTAAGCTGAACAAGGACGATTCGTCCACATATTGTGCAGCCCTTTTGACCAGAGAGACTAGACTTTACTCGAGAGGGCTTAATTAATGCAGGTTCTTTGTCTGGTAATTTACAATTAAAATAAATACAGAAAGAAATGAAATGACCAGTTGTTAGTTATCAACTTGAGAGACTCTTCGTTTTGACCGACCTGTTTATCAGATGAAGTTTAAAATTTTGTTTCTGATTTCAGTTCTTTCGGTCGTTTTGATCGCAATTCTATTGTCACAGGAATCTCGATTTAAATCAGGCTTATCTGATGTTCGAAAACCTTCTGGATTTTTTGATTTTATTTTTAAAAAAAATGAGATCGAAAATATTACTTTAATGAAATGTGCAAACTGTAAAAATCCCTATTCTGAACCAGGAACAGTTCAGCTTGAAAGTAAAACATCTTGTTCTTCTGATCGATTATATTATCAAAATAACTTTGAAAAAATATCAGACGTATTCAAGTTAAAAAGAAATAATTTTGTCGAAGCTCATTTCGCAGATGCTTGTGTTGTCCATATCATGAGAAGCGCGGGTGCTTATGACTCACCGAGCTCTTCCATCACTCAATGTGAAAGTGAAGATTCGGCGCCAATTAAAGTTCTTTCCAAAAAAGCTGAATGTGAAGACTCATCAAAAAATCAGTCAAATGAATGCAAAAAAGTAAAGGGCCATAAGCTAGCTTGTGTCACTTCAGAATACGCATATTCGACTTATAACGCATTCGTCGATGTGATGGATTGTTTGGCTATTCCGCAAAGAGAACTCTTGCCTAAAATTTGGAATGAAAGTCAATTTCATGTGAACATATATGGAAAAGGTGATGATGCAGGAATCGGGCAGTTAACCGGTGATGCAATTCAAGAAGTCACAAAACCAAAATACGCCGATCGTGATTTGCTTGAAATTGAGTATTACAAAAAAGAAATGGAAAAAGCAGATAAGCCATCTTGTAATCGAATTCTAGCAGAAAAATCTGCTTGGAAAATCGTAGGCTCCAGTCCTTCTGTTCGATGTGGTCTTTTGACTCCTGAATCAAATCCTTTAAGAAATATTTTATACACGGGAATTTTTTATCGAGTCATTACCAGTCGTATAACAGGAATTTATTATAGGGCAGGTAAGGAATTTATTCGAACACCTGGCGGATATATTGAACGAAGAGAAAGTGAAAACACACCTCTGATGGGAAGCATAAATGAACTTCATATTATTGAAAAAATGCAGACTGCGGGTATTGAAAACCCCAATATGGATTACTTAAAACAAGTTTTAGTCAGCTTAGCTTTTAATGCAGGTTCTAGTCAGGCGATGAAACTTTTTGATAATTTTTTAAAATCAAAAATAGCACATAACCTCACAATCAAAGAAGAAGATTTAGATTTCATCAATGCAAATAGCTTAAGAGATATGGCATTGCTCACGGCTCCAGATGGCGAAACCGAAGAAAGTAAAGTGGCTCGACTGGCACAGTTGGAAGAAGTTAGAAATGTTGCTTATGAAAGAAATCTTCCTCAGTTTTTACGACTTATGCAAAGTGGTGGTGCCCCAGGCTATGTCAGTAAAATTGCTTATCGAACAACAATGCTTAATCGCGAAATAGGAGACGGAATATGTACCCAGCCATCTTTCTTGCAGCACTCATTAGTTCAAGCGTCAGCGCAAGAGTGAGTCTTAGTATCGGTCAGGAATTTGCTCATGGCTCTGGATATCGATTTCAATTAGTTGAAGATTCTGAAATTAGAAAAGTAGTTCAAAGCGCTGTGTATTCAATTGATAAAATTGCAAGAGCGCCTTGGAAAGCAGAACAAAAACTGACGGCAATTCATCAGATTTATGAAAAAGTAAAAAATTACCGGGCCCGCTCTTGGTCGAGGTCGCCATCAACTGAACTTAAATTAGATTTATTAATCGGGCCTTACGAAAGTTTTCCGATGGCTTCGAGTTTTCGTAAACAAAACTGTCAGAATTATTATAGCACTCTTAAAATTGACTGGGAGCCCACTGCGATCGCTGAACCCAGTTTAAAAGGTGTTAAACGTGCATGGGATAACTTAAAAATAATCTGTCACTCCTAAAAAATAGAAACTGCCCCACATGAGTGGGCCCGAAGTGTCCTATTCGGTCGTGTTGATAATTTTGCTCACAAGAGGTTTAATTTTTCTGCGTGGTTATTTTTTTTGCAATTTCTGAAAAAAATATTATTCAATAAAATCGGAATGCTGAAGGTACGACTCAGCGTGCGCTAGTCATGATTTATTCAATTCGATTAAGGATTAAATAATAGTCGAATCATCTCGTTAAGCCAGAATCTAAAATTCTGACACAAAAGATCAAAACATCTGGTTATATCAGGTGGTATTTATTGTTATCGGCAATATAAAGATAGATATGCTTTTCTAAATTCTCTTTTATTTTTGTCGTACACCAGGATCTTCTAGTCAGTCTTTTAATATGATCCCGAAACTTGGCCATTCTTTGATTGAGGGCAAAAATGGGATCATACACTTTCTTCTCAGAATTCAGGTACTTCATCTCTCGTCGTTTTTCTTTATTCACACTTGCAACATGAACTTCGTGAGTGTTGTGAGGGAAAACTTGTCTCACGACATTTTTATAACTGGGTTTTGAGTCTGACTTAATTAAAATACTCTGTCCTTTTGGGTGTACTTTTATGCTCTTGAGTAAATCTTTTACAATTTTTCGAGACTCATCGTTTCGGGGTCCATATTTCTTTCTCGAGATTTCGCTTAAAAAACCTTTTGCAGGAATTGTTCCTACTCTAACGCCGAGTATTTCGTATTCGTCACTCACTGCCAGTGCGATCGTTAACGGTTTTAGTTTTGTATGTTCAATTGATTCCATCTCATCAATTTGAAGTTCATTGATATAAAAATTTTGAGATAAGTGTAATGTTTGTGCTCTTGCGGATAACCAAAGAAATTTCCGGTAAACTGTGTGATAGTTGCATTTGAGTTTTTTTGCCGTTCTACGCAGAGAGACTCCAGAAGTGAGATAATTAAAAACTTGGAGATTCAGGTCCGGCCTTTTTTGTCGATAGGTTTTTGAAAGAGTTCGAGTAGAAAAATACTTTTTGCAAATCTTGCAGAAGTATCTTGGGATATAAGTCTTAGAAATTTTTCGATAGTAGAAACCCTTTTTTTTGAATTGTTTTTTGCAACAATGGGGGCAACTGTAGATTCTTGAAGCGTCTTTTAAAGTCATAAGAAAAAATTGAGGCGCAAATTTTAAGCCGACTTGAGCTTTCGTTTTAGTGGATAGAAACCCAAGAATGAGCTGAAATCCGGATAAAATTATCAAAACCGCAAAATTATCAACACGACCGAATAGGACACTTCGGGCTCACGCATGTGGGGCAGTTTCTACATTTGTCTTTGGCGTTTTTCGACAGCTAATGCTGCTTCGCGGATGGCCTCTGATAATGTGGGGTGAGAATGAAAAGATCTGCCCAAGTCTTCGCTTGAAGCTAAAAATTCCATTGAAACAATAATTTCACCTAGCAGCTCAGATGCTTTTGGTCCGACAATATGTCCACCTATAATTCGATCTGTTTTTTTATCAGCTATAATTTTAACAAAGCCATCAGTTTGACCAATCGCACGTGCTCGACCATTAGCTGAGAATGGGAATTTTCCAACATTGTATTCAAGCCCTTGAATTTTACATTGTTCTTCTGTTAGTCCAACTGAAGCTACTTCTGGATGAGTATAAATAACGGAGGGAACTGTGTCGTAGTTAACATGTGCATGATGGCCTGCTAAAAATTCTGCACAAGCGACCCCTTCTTCTTCAGCTTTGTGGGCGAGCATAGGACCTTTGATAACGTCGCCAATAGCGTAAATTCCTGGAATATTTGTTTGAAAATGTGGATTGGTTTCAATGACGCCACGATTGTCTTTTTTCACTCCAATCTCATCAAGACCCAAGCCTTCCGTAAAGGCTTTTCTTCCAGTTGCAACAAGCACAACATCTGTTTTCAAAGTGGATGTCGTCTTGCTTTTCAGATCTTCATATTGAAGCTCAACACCTTCAGCCGTGATTTTTGATCCGGTTACTTTTGTTGACGTCATAAATTTAACACCTTCGCGAGCCATGACTCGAACTAAGGCGGTTATCGTTTCTTGATCCATCATGGAACAAATTTGATCGGCGAATTCAATTACTGTGACTTTTGATCCAAGACGTGACCAAACAGAACCCATTTCAAGTCCAATCACCCCACCACCAACGACGGCCATTTGGGCTGGAACTTCTTTTAAGGAAAGTGCACCAGTCGAAGAAACAATTTTTTTCTCGTCATATTTTAGAAATGGAAGTTCCACTGGAATAGATCCCGTTGCAATCATAATGTTTTTTGTGGGATAGATTTGGGTTGACCCATCGACTGCTTTAACTTCCACATGGTGAAGGCCGGATTGAGCCGGTTTAATTTTTCCATAACCTTTCAGCCAATCGATTTTATTTTTTTTCATTAAAAATTCGATGCCTTTAGTATTATCTAGAACAACTTTTTCTTTTCGATTCATCATGGTGCTTAAATCAAGTGCGACTTGACCGACTTTAATTCCATGCTTTTCCATGTCGTGAAGGATAGATTGATAATGTTCACTTGATTCAAGTAAAGCTTTTGAAGGTATACAGCCCACATTAAGGCAGGTTCCACCCAATGTTTTATCTTTTTCAACAATCGCCGTTTTAAGGCCAAGTTGTGCCGCGCGGATTGCTCCAACATATCCACCAGGACCGCTGCCAATTATAATAAGGTCGTACATTTTCAATCTCCGCTGTTTGAATCTCGAGTCTAAAAGTAGAGAGTCCGATAGGGCGAACTCTCTTTCGGTATCAAATTTCTAGTAATAATCTTTCTGGATCTTCAACGCCTTCTTTGATTTTTACGAGTAAGCTGACGGCTTCTTTTCCATCTAACATTCTGTGATCGTAGCTTAAAGCCACGTACATCATAGGACGAACTTGAATTTCTTTACCTTTTGCTGTGGTGACAACTACAGCTCGGTCTTCAATTTTGTGCATACCTAAAATAGCACTTTGTGGTGCATTTAAAATAGGAGTCGACATCAAAGAACCAAAGACTCCGCCGTTAGTGATAGTAAAAGTACCGTTCTGCATATCATCTACAGAAATTTTTCCATCTCGTGCTTTTAATGCAAAATCACGAATTGATAATTCAATTTGTGAAATACTCATTTGGTCAGCGTCTTTGATCACGGGAACCATCAATCCTTTTTCAGTGCTGACGGCAATACCGATATTATAGTAGTTGTGATATTCGATATTATCGCCTTGCAAATAAGCATTGGCTGTTGGAAAAGCTTTTAACGCTTCTATGCTAGCTTTTGCGAAAATTCCCATAAAGCCCAAACCCACGCCGTACTTTTCTTTGAAAGTATCTTTGTACTTGGCTCTGAGTTCGTTTAGCTTTGTCATGTCAATTTCGTTAAAGGTTGTGAGCATCGCAGCATTATGCTGAGCTTGAACTAAGCGTTCTGCAATTTTTTTTCGGATTGTGGTCATTGGGACTAATTTTTTATCACCTTGTTTTGAAAGACCAGCGGGAACGTAAACGGGTGCTGGAGCTTTTGCCTGAGGTGATGCTGGGATAACAGACGAGGACGAGGTTGCATTCATCACATCTGCTTTTGTGAATCGACCATCTTTTCCTGTGCTTTGAATTTTTGAAGTATCAATATTATTTTCTGCGACAATTCTTTGAACAGCAGGTCCAGAAGCACTGAGACCCATAAGCGCAGACGAAGCCGAAGCAACTGCTTCTAGAACGGGCGTTGGAGTTTCTGTTTTCTTTGCTGGTGACATTATTGTTGCAGTGGCTTTTAAATCTGAATCTAATGTTGCGACAGTAGCACCAATTTTAACAGTGCTTCCTGCTTCAGCTTGAATTGTTAAAACACCGTCATTTTCTGCAACAACTTCAACACTCGCTTTATCTGTTTCAAGGAGCATCAAGACATCATTGCGCTTAACGGATTCTCCTGATTTTTTCATCCAAGCGCCAATTGTGGCTTCTGTGATACTTTCCCCAACGGCAGGGACTTTGACTTCAGTTTTCATGGTGTTCTCCTATTTATAACTTTCGAAAGCATTTTTAATAAATTCAGCTTGTTCTACTTTGTGCCGATAAATACTACCTGCAGCAGGGGAAGATCTTTCGGGTCGGCCGATATATTCCAAATCAAATTTCAATTTTTCAGTTTTAAAAAGTTCTTTAAATTTGAAGTAGACATGTTGGAAGGCTCCCATGTTCTGAGGTTCTTCTTGAGCCCAGATCACATTTTTAAGGCCCGAATAAGTTTTTATAACGTCAATCACTTGCTGAGTTGCAAATGGGTAAATTTGTTCCATGCGAACCAAAGCAGTTGTTTCATCTTGACGTTTTTCACGCTCTTCTAAAAGTTCATAATAAAGTTTACCGGAAACAAAAATCACGTTCTTTACTTTTTTTGTGTCTTTTAGCAATGCATCTGGGATTATTTCCATAAACTGACCATGTGCTAACTCTTCAAGAGTAGACACAGCACGTGGGTGTCTAAGCAAGGATTTAGGCGACATAATAATCAATGGTTTTCTGAAATCACGTTTCATTTGTCTACGAAGTGAGTGATAAATTTGTGCTGGTGTCGTAAGGTTTGCGACTTGAATATTATTTTGAGCTGCTAATTGTAAAAATCTTTCCAAACGTGCGCTTGAATGTTCAGGACCCTGTCCTTCATAACCATGTGGCAATAAAAGAACCAGACCTGACATTTGCATCCATTTAGCTTCGCCAGTTGATAAGAATTGATCAATGATGATTTGTGCCCCATTTGCGAAGTCACCAAACTGAGCTTCCCATAAAGTTAAAAAAGTGGGGTCGCAAGTCGCATTTCCATATTCAAAACCGAGGACTCCGTACTCTGAAAGAATAGAATCATAAACACAAAATTCCACGTGATCACCGTTGATTTGATCAAGCGCAAAATAAGCTTCACCGGTTTTAGCATCATAAAGTGCAGCGTGCCTGTGAGTAAACGTTCCACGAACGCAGTCTTGCCCTGTCAATCGGACAGATGTTCCTTCAGAAAGCAAAGTTCCATAAGAAAGTAATTCCGCAGTTCCCCAATCAAGTGCTTCTTTTCCTTGAGACATGGATTTACGAGTTTCTAAAAGTTTAATAAGCTTTGGGTGCGGAGTAAATCCGGAAGGAACTTCCCCCATTTTAAAACAAATTTCTTTTAATTTATTCAAATTAAAACGAGTATCAACAGGCTTATTTTCAAAATCAGAAGGTTTTGCTTTTCTTAAGCCATTCCAAAATCCTTCAAATTTAAAAGGTTTAATTTTAGGAGATGCTTTTTTAGTTTCTTCATAAATTTTTTGCAGGTTGTCCATTTTTTCTTGATAAAAACTGTCGTAGAAAGTTTGATCGATTGATCCTTCGCGTACTAATTGTTTGCCATAAATTTCACGAAGAGTCGGATGCTTTTTGATTAATTCGTACATGAGAGGTTGGGTGTAAGCGGGTTCGTCACCTTCATTGTGGCCGAATCTGCGGTAGCAGACAATTGTGATAACAATATCGCGGCCCCATTCTTGGCGGTAGCGAATGGCCATATCCATTGCTCGAACACAAGATTCAGCGTCATCACCGTTCACATGTAAAACTGGAGTATGAAGAACTTTTGCGACATCAGAAGAGTAATGTGATGATCGACCGTTTTCAGGAGAAGTGGTAAAGCCCACTTGATTGTCGATGACGATGTGAACAGTACCGCCCACGGTGTAGCCTTTGACATGTGCCATTTGGAAAGTTTCAAGACCTACGCCTTGGCTTGCAAAAGCAGCATCACCGTGAATTAAGACAGGAACCACTTTTTTTCGATTCGCAGTATCTTTTTTCCTACGTTGTGCGGCTCTGACCATACCTAAGACAACAGGATTGACCGCTTCGAGGTGAGAAGGGTTGTAAGCTAGGCTTACTTGCACAGGGCCGTTCGGAGTTTCTTTTGTTGAAGTGTAACCTAAGTGATATTTTACATCGCCATCGTAATCTTCAAGTGGTTCTAACAGCTCTGTGGGGCCGTTGAAATCGGCAAATATGTATTCCAATGCTTTTCCCATAAAATTAGCGAGTACGTTGACTCGGCCTCGGTGAGCCATACCTAAAATAAATTCTTCAACTTGTAAGCTGGCACCTTTTTGGACCATAAATTCGAGCATGGGAAGAAGGGCATCTCCGCCTTCGATGGAAAATCTTTTTGTTCCGACGTAGCGAGTATGAATAAATTTTTCGAGAGATTCAGCTCGGGCGACAGATTCGTAAGCTGATTTTTTTTGTGATGCCGAGAGTTTAAAGTGAGCATTTTCTTTTTCAAATTCTTTTATAAACCAATTTCTGACTTCAGGTAATGCTTCCGCACATTGAACGGTTAATTTTCCACAGTAACAATTTCGAACATGCTGAATTATTTCGCGTAAAGTGGCATTTGGCTTTCCGATCATGGAACCGATTTGAAACTTTTGATCTAGATCCGAATCTTTCAAATGAAAACGCGTTAAAGCAAGCTGGTCTGAGGGGGAAGCTGTATTTGTCAAAGGATCCAACTGTGCTTCAAAGTGACCATAATTTCTATAAGCTGTGATCAGATTATAAACATCTAATTCTTTTTCGCTGAGCCCCATGGAACCATCAGCAGCAAACTCAAAGCCTTCAAAAAATTTTTTCCAATCAGTTGTGACACTTTCAGGATTTGATTTATACTGCAAGTAAAGGCCTTCGATGTATTCCAAATTAGAACGGTTCATAGTGTTTTTCCTCTCGAATATCTTCAGTAGCTGCAATTTTTCAAAATGCTTACCAATCGTCACGACTTAATGCATGCGATCATTCAATTGTGACTTTGCAGACACTTGGGTCCCAGTTTATGTTAGAACGGACCTTGTGACTTGGGCAGGATTTAAGACTCTGGAGTACAAACTCAAGCCTTGGGTCGTTGGCCTAAAAGCACAGTCTAGGAATATTCTGCCTAGTTGAAATTCAAAAGGAGAACTCGAATGCCTCAGCTTGTCGTCATTCGCCACGGTGAAAGTCTTTGGAACCAAGAAAATCGTTTTACAGGTTGGGTGGATATTGATCTAGCTGAAAAAGGCATACAAGAAGCCATTCAAGGAGGGCGGGCATTAAAAGAGCAAAAGCTCCAATTCGATATCGTTTTCACTAGCGTTTTAAAGCGAGCTATTAAAAGCCTGAATTTAGTTTTGAATGAATTGGATCAACATTGGCTTCCTGTTATCAAAAGTTGGAGATTAAACGAACGTCATTACGGTGAATTGCAAGGACTCAATAAATCTGAAATGGCAGAAATGCATGGGGAAGAACAAGTAAAAGTTTGGCGTCGAAGTTTTGATACGCCACCTCCTTTTTTAAAAAAAGAAGATCCAAGACATCCAAGTCATGATCCTCGTTATAAAAACGTTGATCCCAGCGAACTTCCTGCGGGCGAATCATTAAAGTTGACGGCATCTCGGTTCCAGCCTTTTTGGGAAGCAGAAATTGTGCCCAAACTAAGGGCAGGTCAGAATGTTTTGATTGTTGCTCATGGAAATAGTTTGCGCGCTTTGATGATGATTCTAGAAAAATTAAGTCCAGAACAAATTATGGAAGTGAATATGCCAACTGGCATTCCACTTCTTTATGATCTTGATGCTAACTTAAAAATCCAAGATAAAAAATTTATTGGGGACGAGGCGACTGTGCAAAAAGCAATAGCATCTGTCGAAGCTCAAGGGAAAAAGAAGTAAGTAAGGTTCAACTTTTAATTTATGAAAACATTATTTCGAAATGCACGGTTGTACCGACAAAAAAAATCTATTAACTTTTTAGTATTTGAAGGCCGAATTAAAGAAATTTCAAATGGAATTAATTTCGCGAATATTGAAAATGAAATTGATTTAGAAAATGCATTAGTTCTTCCGGGTTTTGTCGAATGTCATACGCATACAGTTTTTGCGGGTAACCGTGGCCTTGAAATGGAAATGAAATTTCAGGGACGAAGTTATCAAGAAATAGCACAAGCTGGCGGAGGCATCCTATCAACAGTTCAGGCAACTCGTGAAGCCAGTCTTCATGATTTGATGGTACTCACAGAAAAACGAATTCAAAACTTTATAGATCAAGGTGTGACAACTCTTGAGATCAAGTCCGGTTATGGGCTTGATCTTGATACTGAAATAAAAATGCTTCGAGCAATTCCCAAGAACTCTCGAATTGAAATTGTTCGAACTTTTTTAGGTGCTCATGCAAAACCTTCTGAATACAAAACGCATCCCGAATACTTAAATGACTTGGCTGAAAAGTATTTACCTGAAATAAAAAAACAAAATTTAGCAAGTCGGGTCGATATTTTTATTGAAAAAGGATTTTTTGAAAAAGAAGAATCAAAACGATATTTGCTTAAAGCTCAAAGTCTTGGTTTCGAATTAACGATCCATGCGGACCAACTGAGTTTATCTGGCGGAACGGAATTAGGTTGTGAATTAAAAGCTCGATCAACTGATCATTGTATTCAAGTGAGTGATTCTGAAATTCAAAAACTTTCTGAATCTCAAACTGTAGCAGTTCTTTTGCCGGCGGCGGATCTTTATTTAAAATGTGCTTACCCGCCCGCGCGAAAAATGATCGATGCCGGAGTCAAAGTTGCACTTGCGACTGATTTTAATCCTGGAACCAGTCCAACGCAGGATCTGGGGCTTGTTGGGATGCTGGCTCGCCGTGAAATGAAGATGACATTGGACGAAGTTGTGCAAGCATATACACTTCATTCTGCTCAAGCGTTGGGTCTGCAAAATGAAATTGGATCAATTGAAATTGGAAAAAAAGCTGATTTCACAGTTTGGAATTGTGATGAAGAGGAACTATTTCTTCAAGTGGGCGGGATGAAACCGTATCAAGTTTATAAAATGGGATTGAAAATTTAAATTTGAGCACTCACCATTTCTTGATTTACGCGTGTCTTACGGAGTGTGGATCGGCAAGCCAAGATAACGCTAAGCGAAATCAAATGTAAGAATCTTAAAAAATGATTTGATTCGAGGGCTCTAGGCTGAATAGCCTAAGGCCAACTGAGCTCTTATGCTTTGGGGGGATTCTGTAGATGAAGTCATCTTATTCGCAACTTATGCAAACTCAATACTTTCATCCGGCGTTTAATTCGGCCATTTACGATGGGCCACTCCGACTTTATTTTGCACAATTTCATGAATCTTTGGCTTTGAAGCTTTACTTTATGGCTCAGAAAAAGCTTCATAACTTGTGGAGTGAAGCCAAAGACGTCTCACGTCAAACGGGATCAACAGTTCTTGTGCTTATTTATCCATCGGTCGAATTTTTTGACCATACTTTCGCGCAGGCAGAGCACCCTCATAAAAGATTTGCGATTGATCACTTCGAACAAGACCTTCTTCTAGGTGTCCGTGGTCCATTTGAAGATGATGAACTTGAACCTTTCTTGATCGTACTGGAAAATGAAATGAGAAAGTGGATTAGTTCTCATGACATCAAAACGGCCCAACCAGTTCAAATGGTCTAGTCAGTCGATCAGAAATAGATCCGGCCAAGTCGTTATTGAATACATTTTGCTTTTGGTCATTGTGACTGGCTTAGGTGCTGTTATTATCAAAGGATTAGTTTCTCGTAATTCTGAAGAGCCTGGTCTTCTGGTCGCAAAGTGGCATAGCATTCTGAAGACGATTGCCGAAGACAATCCGGAAGAGTAAGAAAGATTCCATGGAAAAAGAAATGATTGTTTTAGCGGGCGGATGTTTTTGGGGTGTTGAGGAATTGTTAAGAAAAATTCCCGGTGTGACCAACACAGATGTTGGCTATTCGGGTGGTGCCAGCGACGACACCACATATAATGAAGTCAAAACAGGAAAATCAGGACATGCGGAATCAGTTCGCATTGAATTTGACCCCCATATTATTGGGCTCGATAAAATTCTAGAACATTTTTTTAAACTACACGACCCGACAACAGTGAATCAACAGGGGCATGATGTTGGATCACAATACCGTTCCGTTATTTTTTATAACAACGAAAAACAAAAAGAAGTTGCAGTGGCAATAATTAAAAAAGTTGATCAATCGGGAGCCTGGAAAAAGCCAGTTGTGACAGAAATTATTCCGCTCAAGAAATTTATTACAGCCGAAGACTATCACCAAGATTATTTACTTAAGAATCCTGCTGGCTACACTTGCCATTACTACAGAAAAATTAATTTTTAAAAAATCGACCGCATCTTTATGTCAGCGTTTTTTTAACTCTTCAACTAAATATTTCTGCATCAGTTCTTGAATATCATCTGAGATCTCATGAACAAGCTCGTTGTCTGTGGCTGAAGAAGCTTTGTATGGAAGCTTAATAGGCTCTAAAAATTTAATTTTCCATTTAACGGGCAGCGGAATCACATTCAGTGGAAGAGGAAGAATTGGACCTCTTAGAAATCGCGTGAATTTTAATGTTTTTAAATTAAGACTGGACTCTTCTGCTCCAATAATTAAAGTCGGCACAATCCAAGCATTTGTTTGCAAAGCCATTCGAACAAAGCCACGCTTAAATTCCTGAAGCTGATACATTTTGGAAGAAGGTTTAAAATTTCCATTTTCGCCTTCTGGAAAAAGGACAATCATGTTTTTTCTTTTTAAATACTTAATTCCGTTTTCATAAGTGGCTTCAATAAAGCCCATTTTTTGCGCAGGGACAGATGTGGTTCGGGTTAGGAACCAAAGATGATGAGTCAAGATTCGGGGAATTCTACGGCCTTCTTTTATGAGAACATCGTTCAGAACAATCACATCAAATCCACTAAAGCCAGAATGGTTGGGGGCAATAATAACGGCTCCTGATTTTGGAATATTTTCGCTACCTTCAACTTCAAGGCGGAAATACTTTCTTAAGATTTCGCTTAAGAAACGGGGAAACACCCTATACAACAAAGTATCGTAATCGAGTTGATGCAGATTAAATAATTTTTCAGTCACTTCTTTTAACACGCCGTTACGCCTATTGTACCTGTTCCCTTAAAACTCAAAGATAGAGGTATGGAGTATATCCTTTCAATTGATCAAGGTACAACTAGTTCACGCGCGGCCCTGATAAGTCAAAAAGGCGAGTGGGTCGCAGAAGGTCAAAGACCTTTTCGGCAAATTTATCCAGAGCCTGGATGGGTTGAACATGATCCTCTTGAAATTTGGCAAACAGTTGTGGACTCGATTCGGGAATGTTTAAAAAAAGCCAATGTCAGTCAAGATGCAATAAAAACAATTGGCATTACTAATCAACGAGAAACTTTAGTGATGTGGGATCGAAAAACAGGTTTACCAATTCACAATGCTATTGTTTGGCAATGCAGACGTTCTCAAAAAATTTGCGAAACTTTAAAAAAACAAAAAAAAGAGAAGCTCTTTCAAAAAAAAACGGGTTTGATTTTAGATCCTTATTTTTCTGGTACAAAAATAAAATGGCTTTTGGATCGCGATAAGAGTCTTAAGGAAAAAGCCCGAAAAAGTGAAATTGCTGTTGGCACAATCGATACTTGGCTACTTTGGAAACTGACTGGCGGCAAATCTTATAAAACAGACGTAAGCAATGCTTCACGTACTCTTTTGATGAATTTAAAAACACTCAATTGGGATTCTGAACTTTGTAAAATTCTTAACGTTCCGATTTCAATGCTACCAAGCATTCAGGCAAGTAATCATCGATTTGGAGTAACTCAAAATGTTCCAGGTTTACCAAATGGAATTCCGATCCACTCGATGATCGGCGATCAGCAGTCAGCTCTATTTGGACAAAATTGTTTTAAAGTAGGTGAAGCAAAGTGTACTTTTGGCACAGGAAGTTTCTTACTTTTGAATACGGGCTCGAATCCTCAAAAATCAAAGTACGGAAGTTTGACCACTGTCGCATGGCAAATCGAAGGACAAAAACCGACCTATGCACTAGAAGGAGGCGCTTTTATTTGTGGCGCAGCGGTGCAGTGGCTTCGAGATGGATTAGGAATTTTTTCGAATAGTTCTGATGTTGAATCTTTAGCCTCTTCTGTGAGCTCATCTGAAGGCGTTGAATTTGTACCTGCGCTGACCGGTTTAGGCGCACCCCATTGGAAGCCAGAAGCTCGAGGAGTTATTTCGGGACTGACTCGAGGAACAACAAAAGCCCACCTAGCAAGAGCTACTTTAGAAGCGATGGCTTTACAAAATGTTGATTTACTTGAAGCGATGAAAAAAGATTTGAAAAAACCACTGAAGAAGCTTCGAGTTGACGGCGGAGCTTCAAAAAATAATCTTTTAATGCAAATGCAATCAGATTACTCGTCACTTCAAGTTGAAAGACCTCGAATTTTTGAAACGACAGCCCTTGGTGCCGCTTTGATGGCAGGGCTTGGAGTCGGTTTGTTTCCGAACCTACAAGCAATTGAAAAGATTTGGCAAAAAGATGCCGAATTTTTACCCAAGATGAGTTTAAAAAATAAAAAAGAGCGAATTAAAAAGTGGCTTTCTGCCGTCAGGAAAGCTTCATGAGAGACATCTTTCGCAAAGTCCCAATCAGCGAAAAAAAAGCGCTCTTCAAAATTGGAAGTGAATCAAAAATGGCTTTTTATGCCAAAGGTGAAACTGAGGACTTAGTTAAATTAGTGTTAGATGAATTCGTCGATACAAAAGTTTTGATTTTTAATTATGCGATTCAGTCCCCTCAGCTTTTGACAAATCAAAATGTTGTTCTCAATTTTTCGCACGGTGAAGATCGATATTTTATGCACGCAATTGCAGAAGTTTATGAAAATCGAGTTCATATTTCAGCCCAGTCTGATGTCTATATTCTACAAAGGCGAAAAACTCCGCGTCTTGATATTCCAGACGCCTACCCATCGGGTCTGAATATCATTGCTTATCAAAATAAAATGGTCATGTACCAGTGTTCTTTAATAGATTTTAGCAGCGGCGGTTGTCGAGTCCAATACCCGGCTCACTTACCGCTTTTTAAACAAGGTGATCTTGTTAGAGGGGTCGTGCATTTGAATCATCGCAAGCCTCTTGAGCTTGACTGCGTGATAAAACATCACGTGATGGATTCTGTTAATGGAATTCAGACATTTGGTCTTCAATTTAAATTAGGCACGACCATCATGGAAAATAAATTACTTGTTGTTTTTATGGATTTACAACGAGAACTATTTGTCAAATGGAGCAGTTTCTAATTATCTTGTTTGATTTTTATAAATTGATCTTGAGTTTTAAGAATCGTGTTCATGTTTTTAAGTCGAATGATAAATGACTTTAGCATGCTAGAAGCCCAAGTTGGAATTTCAGATAGAAGTTTTTCGTATCCTTCGGCAGATACTTTAACGAGGACCACATCAGTTAGAGCTTTTGCCGAAGCAGATCTAGGAGCTTTATCTAAAAGTGCGAATTCACCAAAGGATTCTCCTTCAGTCATTTCGCAAATGTTGACTCTTTCCCCATCTGGTTTTTTCGTAAAAATTTGTACGCGTCCTTGTTCAATAATATAAAAATGAGACTCTTGATCACCTTCAAGAAATATGAAGTCACCTGTTTTATAAGCTACTTTTTGAATATCACTTGGTGTGGGCATCAAAACTTCCTTGTCACAAGTTGATCTTTTTATATCCAATTTTGCAGATCTTGAATATTTTGGATAAAGACAATTTGAGAATCGCTTGAAAGTTTCACGTCCTTCAAGTGTTTTTTATTTGCAGTCGGGACCATAAAGGTTTTAAAACCCAATTTTTCCCCTTCTTTGACGCGAAGATCAGCGAAGGGGACGCCTCGGACTTCGCCAGTTAAGCCAACTTCTCCAAAAAAAACGCTCGACCTATCCAAAGGTCTATTCTTAAAAGAGCTCATGAGGCTTGCAACGACGGTTAGATCACAAGCTGTTTCAACTAACTTCAGTCCACCTACGACATTGATAAAAATATCCTGAAAAGCCAATTTCATATCAAGATGACGATCTAAAACAGCAGCCAGCATGTGAAGTCTGTTTGCATCAATACCAAGTGTTGTTCTTCTGGGGTTTGCTTGATTTGTGGATAAGGTCAAAGCTTGAATTTCACAGAGGAGAGGTCTTGTCCCTTCCATCGATGCAAAAATCGAAGAGCCTACCAAAACTTTTCCGCGTTCTTGTAAAAAAAGTTCGGAAGGGTTTTTAACTTCCTCAAGACCCACACCGCTCATTTGGAATACGCCTAACTCATTGGCAGGACCAAATCGATTTTTAACACTTCTTAAAAGTCGATATTGGTAAGAGTTATCGCCTTCAAATGAAAGTACGCAGTCAACCATATGTTCTAAAACTTTGGGTCCTGCGATAGAGCCTTCTTTGTTAATATGACCCACTAAAATAATGGCAATGTGATTCTTTTTTGCAACTTGCATAAGTTGATTGGCGCATTCACGAACTTGAGTGACAGACCCTGGAGCTGATTCTAAATCAGGCAGATAAACAGTTTGAATCGAGTCAATAACGACGATTTTAGGTTTCCGCGAATCGATCATATCAAGAATTTCAGGAAGGGAATTTGAGCTGGCCACTTCAACAAAAGCTGACTTAAGTCCTAAACGCTGAGCCCGTGAAGCTGTTTGAACGACGCTTTCTTCACCTGATACATAAAGCAGTTTGTGCTCATTTTGAGCAAGTCCAGCGGCCATTTGGAGCAATATTGTTGATTTTCCAATACCAGGTGCTCCGCCTAAGAGGACAAAACTTCCTTCTACTAACCCGCCACCTAAAACGCGATCAAATTCTTCTAAACGTGTTGAATGTCGAACCAATCTTTGTTCATCAGGACTATGATCGAGGGAGACCACAGAAGTCATTGAGCTTGTGGGGCTTTCATTTCGAACCCAACCCCTTCCAGCGGCAGGTTGGACGTCGCGTTCTTCATTAAGAGAATTCCACGCACCGCAGTCAGAACACTTTCCTTCCCACCGGTGTTTTTTCGCTCCGCACTCTGAACACACATAGATCGTTTTCAGCTTAGATTTTACCATGATTCTCGCTATCATGATCCAGACCAGCTTACAATGTAAAAGCTGACACTTTGTGATCCTTGTAGTGGAGTTAAATTCTGATGTGGAAATGTATTATTATTTTTTTATTTTTGATCGGATTACGGACGGAAGCGGCGCCTGAAGTTGAAACAGAAGTCAGCTTATTTCAAAAAGGTTACGAAAAATTTAAAGATCAATCTTATGAAGATGCGATTGAATATTTCAATCAAGCTTTGAAGCAACCTGAAACACTCAGAGACTATCTTTATTTTTACCGAGCTCAGTCTTTTGTTTTTTCTTTGAAGTGGAAAGAAGCTCAAAAAGACTTGCTCGAGATCTCTTCTCAGGGATCCCATTTTAAATTATTTTTAGATTCACGTCTTTTATTGGCGCAAGTCTACTTTGAGCTTAAGCAGCCTGAACAAGTAAAACCTCTTTTCGCAAAACTTTTAAGAAGAATCAAAGTCACAGAAGACGAACCTAAAGTTCTTTTTATTTTAGCTAAATCTGATCGTTTAAGTGGCAAAGGAAAAGGCTGCCAATATTTGATAGAACTCTACAAAAAATTTCCAGATTACTCACAAGTTAAACATTGGGATGCAGATCTTGATAAGAATGAGTTTTTAGGTTCCCCCACAGAATGTCGATACGATATCGATGATTTTCAAAGTCGGATGAGAGCTTTACTTTGGGCGGGTCTTGATAAAAAAGCGTTCTCTGAAATGATATTAGTATCCGGTCGCATTCATCAGACGCAGCCCGTTTTATCAGCGGTTATTCGATCTCAATTTGATTTACAGGAAGGGGATACAGGAAAAGCTTATGCTCTTTTGAAGCCTCATCTAGCGACCGAAATCAACAATCCAGAATTTCTGATTAACTTTGCTTCAACTGCTTCGCGAGCTGGTGATAGTTTGATCGGATCAGGTGCCTACTGGTACGTTGCGCGCCGATTTCCACTCACAAAGCAAGGACAGCGTGCACACTTCTTATCTGCCATCATGAGTTATCAATTTCAGGATTATGATGGCGCGGAGTATCGCTTTAAAGAATTTGTCAGACTTTATCCAAAAAGTTCTCTGGCAAAAGATGCGGCATGGCACTTAGCGTGGTTGGACTACCTTCGCGGTCAATATGATTTATCAATTCATCGATTTAAAAATTTAATAAGTAAAAACAAAAAAAATCGTAGTCAACTAGCTAAGTATCAGTACTGGCTTGCGATGAGTTATTTAAGGACAGATAAGCTTGAAAAGGCACACGGTCTTTTTCAAAAAATAGCACAAGATCCTCTTCGTAATTATTATGCACTGGCAGCCCAATCAAGACTTGAAAGTATGCCGGCGAAATCAAAACGTCCCTTTTCATTTTTATATTCTCGAATGTCATCTTTTCAGAATATGAGCCCTGATATGGACGTGCCAGTTAGTTTAAGCGAAGAAATCGATTTGGAAGAAGTCGAAACATCTTTTGTTATCTCTGAAGAAGAACGTGAAGAAATTGAAGAAACAAATGTGAATCAAGTGGCTGCTCTTGAAGAAGAAACAAAACTTGAAACAATTGAAGTGACAGAATTTAAGTCGCCGATATTGGCAAAAAGATTTGAAAGAGCACAAATTCTTTCTTCGCTGGGTCTCAACGAATGGGCAAAGTGGGAAAATTATGAAATTGAAAAGAAAACCAGAAACAAAGATTATTTAAAAAATTTGATTCAAGATTATCAAAAGTTAGAGCAGTTTCATCGCTCTTCACAGATTGCCCATTTATCTTTTAGTTCAGAGAGAAGTAAAAATGGATATTCAGCTAAAAATCTATGGGAAGCAGCTTATCCCAAGGCTTATAAAAAACTTGTTGAAAAATGGGCTGATAAAGAAAGTATTCCTGAAGAATTGGCATGGGCCATTATGAAGCAAGAATCGCAATTTAAAAAAGAGGCGTTGTCTCCGGTCGGAGCCTTAGGTTTAATGCAAGTGATGCCGATGACAGGGTATAAAATGAGCCAGTTACGTGGTGATTCTGATTTTACCCCGGCACAGTTGTTGTCACCACCGAAAGCAATCGAAATTGGTTCGGCTTATCTTCGAAGACTTTCTAAAAAAATGAATCAGAATTATGGTTTGATCGCAGCTGCGTATAATGCCGGACCACACAGAGCCGATATTTGGAGCAAGTCTTTTGGTCATTTAGACGCCGACGAGTTTATCGAACATATTCCGTTTGCAGAAACTCGAAACTATGTCAAAAAAGTTTTAACTAATATGCAAATTTATCAAGAGCTTTATAAAGGTAAAAAAGATTTGGTGACGAAGCTTTATAAAAAATTTGATTATGAAATAAAAGGTCCCCTCATTTTCAAAGAAGATTGGGAGTCCGATTGAACAAAGCTCTGATTTTGATCGGAACATTTCTTCTTTCTGTTGGGATCTCGCTTTGTTTAATTCTGTCTTTACCTGGACATTATCATCAGGATGAGTTTCAAGTTCAGTCATCTGAAGTAGGTCTTGATTGGACTCGGTCTTGGGATAATCCTGATCAATCAGCTGTTGCTTTGATTGGCCAGAATTTTAAATTCACAATGATCTTGCAGCTCGTTTCTTTTTTGATAGTTTTATTTTTTTCATTCATTTTAAGTTTTGTCGCACTTAATTGGGAACGGCTTATTATTCCTCTGGAAAAAACAGTCGCAATTGGAATTTCGGCACCGACTCTGTTTTGGATTCCACTTTTGGTATCAACTTTAAGTCTCAAATTTGATTTTTTTCCACTTCGTTTTGAGCCGACGTTAAGAGGCTGGATTCTTCCCTTGGTGGCACTCAGTTTACGCCCACTTTGTATCGGCACTGAAATTTTGCTCAAGGAATGGAAAAAAGTTGAATTTAAAAGCTACTTTTTAGTCGCAAGGTCTAAAGGATTATCTCGAATTCAAGTTTTCTATCGACATGGATTGAAAAATGCTCTGATTCCTTTTAGTTCTCAAATGGGAAATTTCTTAGTTCAATCATTAATGGGTTCTGTATTAGTTGAAAGTCTATTTTCCTTTCCTGGTATTGGAAATTTATTTGTTCAAAGTTTGCAAAATAGGGACTTGCCAATTGTGTTATATCTGACGCTTCTGTTTACATTTCTGATGATGATAGTTCATGCAACAATTGAGATTATTCAAAAATTTTTAGAGCCTCGAGGAGAAAGCTCAAGGACATGAAAATATCATCAGCCCTTTTTATTTTCGCTCTGATTATTTTAATTTTGATTGCGACATTTAAGTTTCCAGATTCATTTGTCGAAGTCGAGTCAAGCCAAGCTTTGCAATCATTTTCAGAAAAACACTGGCTTGGAACAGACTCCTTAGGACGAGATTATTTTTGGCGATTAGTGCTCGCGCTTCGGACTAGTTTTCTGATAGCTTTTGGAAGTACATTTGTTTCATTTTTTATCGGTGTAGGATTGGGAAGTTGGTCTGCTTGGTCAAAAACTGATTCAAGCTACACTTTGAACCGCTTTTTTGATGTGATTCAAGGTTTACCGAGCTTCTTATTTTTGGCCGTCATGATGCAATTTTATATTTCAAAGTCAACTTTGGTTTCTACGATTGCATTGGCACTCTTTTGTGGTTTTTTTCATTGGCCTCAATTGGCAAGATTGACCAGGTCTCAAATATTTAAAACGATGCAAGAGCCATTTGTCGAAGCTGCTATTTCACTTGGAGCTACGCCGTATCATATTTTTAGAAGACACCTTTGGCCTTCAGTCTACGGTATCTGGCTGACTTGGTTTTGTTTTCAGATACCAGCGGAAATTATGTTTGAAAGTACTCTTAGTTTTTTAGGATTCGGAATCCAACCGCCACAAACAAGTTTGGGTCTTTTGATTCAAGAAGGGTGGAAATACTTAGATGATCAACCCATCTTTTTGTTTGCTCCAGCTCTTTTAAGTTTTTTAGTTGTGATAAGTTTTAGAATGCTATTATCAAATTTAAGGAAGGATTTCGATGAGCAAAAAATCATGGTGTGAGATTCGAATTTCTGGAAAAAGTGTTAAGATAGATCGCGAAGATCTAAAAAAAGTAGAACAGAAAACATGGAGAATTACAAAAGGCACAACGGGTCGCCCCCGTGTTGTCACTTCTATTCGGACTCCGGAAGGGGTTCGTTCTGTTACTTTGGGCAAGTTTTTAATGAATCCAGCGAAAAATAAACAGGTTTATTGTCAGCGGTTTAATGAAGGCTTGGATTACAGAAAAGAAAACTTAATAGTTTGTACATTAAAAGAAAGGCAAAGATTATTGCCTAAGCGGCGCGCAGAATCTTCATCTCAGTATCGAGGAGTATCCAAGCAAACTTTGAGTGGTAAGTGGCGGGCTGGTATTGAAGTTGAGGGCTCGCAGATTAATTTAGGTGAGTTCGCAAAAGAAGCTGATGCAGCCTTAGCCTATAATAAAGCAGCTAAAAAATATTTTGGATCAAAAGCCTACCAGAACTCAGTTGGTCGAAAAAAAAATCCACGGTAATTTGTTTGCTAAAAGATATTGAATAAGGACTTGAATTATATTTCACATCAACCAATCGAAGGCAAGGGTCTGAACATGTCTTTCAGTTCTGGTTTCTGTAAAGGTTGAGCTTCAAAAGTCGAAATCCAGGTTTCAGGAGTTTCCATGCAAAGAAAAATCTTCCACCTATCTGAATTATTTTTAAAGAGATTATAAACAAACTTGAACATTTCATTTCGAAGACTGGCATCATAACGAAGTTTGGCCCCTTCCGAAGGAAACATTTCAGCTTGAGTCACAAGCGAATTTAAACCAAATCGTTTTTTCATCATGTGTCGTTGCTCAGGTTGAAACCTGAGTGTTCCTAAAGAAATAACATTAACTTGTTCAGGTAAAAATTGAGTTGTGATTCGAGAAACAAGCTCTGTGTAGTTTTCTTGCCAGTTTGTGTGGTAGATGAGTGGGTCTAAATGAAATGCCACACTAAAACCAGCTTGGATACACTTCAGAGCTGCGCCCAAGCGATCATTGAGTGAAGCTGTTCCATGTTCTTCTTTTTGAATAACATAATCGGCATTTAAGGACCAGCTGACAACTGTATTTTGAGAAGGTCCAAGATCTAAAAATTGATCAACTTGGTCTGACTTTGTTTTAAATTCCAAAGTCCATTTTGGGTACTGAGTAAAAAACGAGATCAATTTTCGCGAATAAAGAGTCAATGGATCTAAAGCTAAAGAGTCAATAATTTCTCCGGTTCCGACTCGAAAAGGCAAATGAGAATTCGTATCAGCCATCATTTTAAGCTCTGATAAAGCTTGATCAATATTTGTGAATATTTTTGAAACTGGTGAGTTGAGATAACTTTGGAGATAACAATAGCTACAATTCATGGGGCACTGTGAACCTAAATTTAAAACATGATAATTGCAGCAGTTTAAGACTTTTTTTTGTGTTGATCCAGGACAGCGCTTGAAAAACTGTCCATCAAAAGGTGTTAGGAAAATATTTTTTTTTGATCGATCAAATTCTTCAGCAGTTAAATTTCTTTTAATTTCACTCCAGGGTTCATTTTCTACGATTTCAATTTTATTTTTTGGAAAAATTTGGCGAGCTCTATCTGCAACTTCGGAATTAACAGATCTTTTATCTATAAAAATTTTTTCTAGATTATGAATCATGCTTTCAAATTCCATTCTTGTGCTACTTTTGTCAGATTTTGGGCTAATTTATTAAGTTCAACAGGGGTTCCTGCAAAAAACTGAATATCAAATCCAGCTTTGTCCCCTTGGCGTTTGAATTTTTTCTTAATTTGTGAAGACCATGGAAGTGACGTAGCACTTAAGGATTGGTCTCGAGATGTTGTGACAGGATGGCGTAATTGCAACAATTGATTTTGATTTAAATCTTGAAGACATTCGGTTGTATTTTTCATTTGAATAAGGTCGCATAACAGTTCAATTCTTTTAACTGAGTCTTGCTTGCTTTCGTTGGCGTTGAGAACTTCTTGGGTTACAAAAATTCTGTTATCTTCATCTAACATAAGAAGAGGCACAAGTTCTTGGGGTCCTATTTTTTTAAAGCTGACGAAATTTTGAAAATCTGAATTGCAGTTAAAAAGAAGATTGAGAATTTCAGTCAATTCAGGAGAAGCATGATATTGATAAGCTTTTAATAAGGAATCGATTTCAAAATATTGACTGAATACGGGTGACTTTATGAGCCGAGCCAATTCAGGTAGTGTGAGTTGGGGATAAATTGACTTTAAAAGAATGAGCGAATGGTCCTGGTTTTGGAAAGTATGTTCAAACACAGGGTGATGAGAGCTGAGGTTAAAACCGCAAATAAGTTGGTTACTTAAAGCCAAAGCGGGAACAGAAGCGGGCCATTCATTTGAGGGTTTAAAATCGAGGTCCATCAAAAAATCAGGTTTCAATTTCATAGAGAGGAGGTATCATAAATTATGACGAATTGGCAACATTGGCAAAAGCGAGCTCAAATCAAAGGTGATGTTGCATTTTTTTCTTATACGACTCCTGGAGTTGAAAAGGAAGCCAGTCAAGTTTTTGTTTGGGATTTGGATAAAACTTATCTCGATACTTCAATTGATAGCATGAGTGGTCTTTTGCAGACCATTCTTGAAAAAGCCATGAACAAAAAAAATGTTCCAGGCACGGGAGTTTTACTTCAAGCGCTTTCAAGGCGCACGCAAGTTGGACAAAAAGATCAAATTGGAAATTTTCCGATCTACTTTATAACAGCTTCTCCTCCGCAGATGGAAGAGCGTATTATTGAAAAGATGGCGCTTGATCAGCTTCGTCCATTAGGTTGTTTTTTTAAAGATAATTTAAAAAATTTAAAACCAAATCGTTGGTGGCGTCTGACAAAACAAGTGGGGTTTAAATTACAAGCTTTATTAGAGCTTCGAACTCGACTCCGTGAAGATGTCAGGCAAATTTGTTGGGGTGATGATTCTGAATCTGATGCCATTATTTATAATCTTTATTCGGATATTTGCGCCAGACGTCTTTCCACAAATGAAGCTCGGTATGTGCTAGAAGATTTAAAGTGCACAAGTGATCAAATTGATGAAATTTTACTCTTACAATCTCAAATTCCTGATCGTGATCCAGTTGAAAAAATTTATATTAATTTGGCAAAAGACACAGACCCTGATTATTACCTCAAGTTTGGTCGCAGGACGTTGCCGACGATGAACACTTTTCAGGCGACTTTAGATCTTTATCAGTTTGGTTTTCTTGATCTAAAAGATGTTTACGAAGTCGCAAATAATATGACTTCTGAATATGATTTTACAACAGAAGAGCTTATGATGTCTTTTCAAGAACTATTACGTCGCGGAGTCATTCAAGAAAAAACCTATCAGAAATTAAAACCTTTTTTCTGTGAAAAGGGTTTGTTACACAAATCTTTTGCTCCGGATATGCCACTGGTAAATGAGGAAACAGTGGTCCATGATCCGTGGATACCTGATCGGATCGATTATCTTAATGATTTTCGTTAAGACTTGAAATGACGATGGGCACTGTAATCGCAATATCTTCACCTTCAAAAGATGGGAACTTAAGGCGGTAAGAAATTTCTTTTAAGCATTTTTCAGTTTCTGAATCAAAAAGTCCTTTATTAATCAGAGCAAAATCTTTTGTTTTACCAGAAGGTTCAATTCTTAAAAAAATTTGCCAAGTCAGTTGACCAGATGAAGTGTTAGTTGATGCAAGAGTATTTCCTCGAAGCCAGCAGCGTTGAAAGTATCTTCTTTGTTGTTGAAGACTGGCGATCAAAACGGCGGTCATATCTTTTTTTTCAGATTTTTGAGTAACAACAGGAAAAGTTGAATTTTGTCTTAGCTGAAAGAGAACGGCGATCAGGACTAGTAAAACTCCGGATAAAATAATCAGAAGTTTGCTGACCAGTCCTTTGGACATCTTTATTTTTTTTCTGGAATCGCAGCGGGAGCCGTCGTTGAAGTGGGAGCTGTTTCAGTTGCGTTAGGTGTGGAAGGTACAGCTTCAACGGCAGTTGTGGGAAGGACTCCACTGACGACAGACTGAGTCTTTTTTGCTGTCCAAATTGAAAGTGAGATACAAGTGACAGCAAAAAAAGCGGCAACCCATCGAGTTGCTTTTGCAGCTAAGGTTTGAGCACCACCAGCACCGAGGAGTGAGTTCGATGTGCTTCCACCGCCAATACCGAGTGCCCCGCCTTTAGAGTCTTGAATTAATACAAGACCAATTAACAAAACAGCAATTAATACGTGGATCAATGTCAGCAAAGTTTCCATGGGGCCTCTCTCATCAGTAGATCTTTAACAGATCGAGTTCAGTCCAAATTTATGTCAAACAAGATTATTATTCAAAAACTTAAACTTAAGCACCGGAATGTAGATCAAACGAAGAGAGCTGACACTTGATAATGCAACGCATAATATTCAAAGCATTGAGCATCATACACTGACAAATCAAAACACCTATGGGATTTCCAACCATATGTATTTTCTAGCATTTGAAGGATTGGACGGTTCAGGCAAAAGTTCTTTAATGAAAAGCCTTGAAGCCGAGCTCAAGCAAAAAAATATTTCTTTTATTCAAACCCGGGAACCCGGCGGAACGGTGCTGGGTGAAAAACTTCGTCATTTAATTCTTGAAAAATCAAATTCGGCCCCTTTGCCGAGGGCTGAACTCTTGATGTACGAAGCTTCACGGGCTCAACTCGTAGATGAACTTGTAAAGCCAGCCTTAGCTCAAAAAAAGTGGGTTTTGACGGATCGATTTTCAGCTTCAAGTTTAGCTTTTCAAGGCCATGCCAGGGGAATTGGATGGGAAAAAGTTCATGCTTTAAATCAGTTTGCGACAGAAGGTCTGAAGCCTGATCTGACTATCTTACTGGATTTGACTGTCGAAGAATCTGAAAAAAGAAGATTCCATCGTGAAAAGAAGAATAATATACAAGCAGACCGGATTGAGTCTGAAAATCGTGAATTCCACGAAAAAGTTCGACAAGGCTTTTTAAAAGCAGCAGCTGAAGAATCTACCCACTGGATTGTTTTGGATGCTGCTCAAACTCCTGAAATGCTTTTTAATATTCTTTTTAATGAATTGAAGAAAAGAAAATGGCTCAATTAAAATCTGAAGTCATTGGACACAAAAGACTTTTTGATCAATGGACTCAGCTCTTACAAAGAAAGCAGCTAACGGGTAGTTTTTTATTTGTCGGCCCCTCTGGAGTGGGTAAAAAAAAATCGGCTTGGGCTTTTATTCAGCAAGTTTTATGTGAAAAACCAATCCAATTCCAAGCCTGTGGTGAATGTGGACCTTGTCGAAGAGTCCAACTTTATCAGCATGAAAGCGTACTTTTCATAGAGCCTGATGGAGCCCTTATTAAAGTAGAACAAGCGCAAAATATTCTTCAATTTTTACAATTAAGATCCTTAACTTCCCATCGTTTTGTGTTGATTGATGAAGCTCAAAAAATGAATGCATCAACAGCGAATTCACTTTTAAAAACTTTGGAAGAACCGAGTGAAAATACAACTTTGATTTTATTGGCACCGTCATTAACAAGCGTGCTGCCGACAATCCGATCACGGCTCAGAGTTTTTCATTTTCAACCAGTTCCCCTTGAAGATATGAAGCAAAGTCATCACTTTCCTGATTGGGTACTTGAAGCAAGCTTAGGTCGCTTTGATTTACTTGAGGTTTTGAATTCACCTTCTGAAAAACAGTTTCGAATGAGTTGGGCTGATCATTTTGTGAAATTTTTAATAAGTCCTGATGTTTTGACAGATGATTCGTGGCGAGACGCCATTAAGAATAAAGAAGATCTTAAACAGGGACTTGATTTGTGGCTCAAAATGATTCGAGATAGTCTGTTTTTACAGCAAGGTGAAAACAAATCTCTTTTGACACGAGATCTTAGCGAACAACTCCAGAAAATAGCCGCATTATCATCGGAAGAACTGCAATTTGTTGGACAAAGTTTAGTTAACTTGCAGAAGGAAATGAGTTTTAATAAAGATCCTCTTTTATCATTAGAAAGTCTTTACATTAGCTTAAAAGCTTAAAGGTTGAATCAGTGGAAAAAATACGGGCATTAGAAATCGACAACTTAAAAAAGACTTATAAGTCTCACAATGCCGTTTCAACAGAAGCTTTGAAAGGAATTAGTTTTGACGTCAAGCCAGGAGAAATCTTTGGTCTTTTAGGACCCAACGGAGCTGGTAAAACAACTTTGATATCAATTATCACAACTCTTGAAAAACCAACATCAGGTGATGTCAGAGTTTTTGGTGAATCTGTGCTCCAAAATCCACTGAAAACAAAAACTCAAATTGGAATTGTTCCCCAAGAAGTTGTGTCGAGCGGCTTTTTTAATTTAGAAGAAATCTTAAAATATCATTCAGGATACTACGGCATCAAAGATAATAGCGTCCGAATTAATCATTTACTAGATCGGCTTAAGTTAGCTGATCATAAACATAAAATGATGCGGCAACTTTCTGGCGGAATGAAGCGACGGATGATGATTGCTAAAGCTTTAGTGCATTCTCCTCAAATACTTTTGTTAGACGAGCCTACGGCAGGAGTCGATGTTGAATTGAGAACACAACTTTGGCAATTTGTACGTGAACTGCAAAAAGAAGGAGTCAGCATTGTGTTGACAACTCATTACTTACAAGAAGCGGAAGCTTTGTGTGATCGAGTAGGAATCATTAATAAAGGCGAATTAAAGTATGTTGGCCATACAAAAGAAATTATTTCTCAACTGACTCAGAAAAAAGTAAGTATTGTAACTAATGCGGGGGAAAAAATCAGTTTTTTCTTGAATAAAAATCAAGCTCTTGGTGAAGCTCTTAAAGAAAAAATGATCAATCTAGATTCTGTTTTCGATCTTAATATTTCGGAAGGGACTTTGGAGGAAGCTTTTGTGAAGGTGTTGAACACATGACAAGTTTCTTATTTCTTTTTCGCAGAGAGTGCCATCGTTTCTGTAAAGTTCTAGTTCAAACTGTGTTAACCCCCGTGATCAGTGCTGGACTGTACTTGCTTATATTTGGAGTTTCTTTAGGTCAGCATATTGATTTAGCAGGAACTCGGTATTTGGCTTTTTTGATTCCAGGTTTGATGATGATGGGGCTGATGAACAATTCGTTTCAAAATTCTTCTTCTTCATTAGTTTCAAGTAAGTTCACCGGAGATATTGAAGACTTGGCTATCGTACCGTTGTCCCGAACAAATATCATATGGGCCATGAGCTTTGCTTCCGTTATTCGCGGTGCAATGGTTGCAACTATTACACTTTTTGTAGGTGAATTTTTTTATTATTTTCAGTACCAAGAACTTTTGATTCCGGCTCATCCATTTTGGCTTTTTTATTTTATTGTGATGGCGGGTCTTGTATTTGGACAGTTGGGTTTAATTGCTGCGTTCTGGGCTAAAACTTTTGATCAGCTCAGTGCGATTTCAACATTTATCATATTGCCTCTAACCTATTTAGGAGGAGTTTTTATTCCTGTCAGTCAGCTAGATCCTGTATGGCAAATGGTTTCCATGGCGAACCCACTTCTTTATTTTATTAACGGTCTTCGATACAGTATGATCGGGATGACGGACGTGAGCGTATCCCTGTCAGCGTTGTTAGTGTTTGTGGTGGGTTTGATTTTACACTTGGTTGCTCACCGAGTTTTAAGTCGAGTGAGCTTTACAAGATGGTAGCGCTGATTGCTTTTTAAACCAGAGCCTGTCATAACCTAATTCATGAATCATTCATCGTGGATCGACATGCATGCCCACCTAGATCGCCTTGAGCACTCGGCAGAAGAAGCGATACGACTTGCTGCTGAACAAAATATTCATCGAATTATTACAATTGGTACTGAACCAAACGATTTGGCCCTTGTTTTGTCGATTGCTGAAAAGTTCTATCCAAAAGTTTTTTGTACATTAGGAGTTCATCCTCACGAAGGTGTACTATACACAGATGAAGCTGAAAATTTTATTCGCCAAAATGCCAATCGAAAAGAAGTTGTAGCTGTAGGTGAAATCGGACTTGATTATTATTATGAGCATTCTCCGAAGGGACCTCAGCAAGAAGCTTTTAAAAAGCAACTTCAATTAGCTTCGGAACTTGATCTGCCAGTTGAAATTCACACTCGTGACGCAGAACAAGACACAGTCGATATTTTAAATAAATTTCGGGGACAAGTGACCGGTCTTATACACTGTTTTACCGGCACGCAGTGGCTAGCGGAAAAAGCTCTTGATTTGGGATTTAATATTTCAATAAGCGGAGTTGTGACTTTTAAAAATGCAGAAGACTTAAGAAAAGTTGTCCAGTACATTCCGCTCGACCGAATTCATGTGGAAACAGATTCTCCATTTCTTGCCCCGATTCCCCATCGAGGTAAAAAAAACACTCCGGCATACGTTATTCATACGGCAAAAGTGGTTGCCGAATTAAAAGGAATTTCAGTTGAACAATTGGCGCAAGCGACTTCCGCAAATGCTTTTAAATTGATGAAGAAATTAGTTTAAGTTTTAGAAGCTCATTTTCTGGAGATCTAGTTGATGATTCTTGGAACGCCTAGTCAGCAAGCTTCTACTCAGGGCGAAGTTGCCACATTTAAAGCTTCGTGAGACAACTCAGGCCTTCAATCTCTTGGTGAGGAGTTTTTATGGCAAAAGTGCGTGTTGGTATCAATGGTTTTGGTCGCATCGGTCGAGTGCTTTTTCGTGAAGGTTATCAAGATTTAGAAATTGTTGGAATTAATAATTTAGACTCTTTAAGTGGGGCGGCTCATTTATTGAAATATGATAGTTCTCATGGAATTTTTGATGCAGAAGTTTCCCATGATGAAAAAAATCTTATCGTGAATGGGAAAAAAATTTATTACAGTTCAACGAAAAATCCAGCTGAAATTCCTTGGAAAGATTGGGGAGTTGATGTGGTTCTTGAATGTACAGGGGCCCTTAAGAATCGTGAAGATTATCAGAAGCATATTACAGCTGGTGCTAAAAAAGTTTTTATATCGGCGCCTGCAGATGGTGTCGATATAACAGTTGTGTACGGAATTAACCACGAAAGTTATAAGCCTGATCAACATACTTTTATTTCAAATGCCTCTTGTACAACGAACTGTTTAGCACCACTGGCAAAAGTGCTACATGAAAATTTTGGTATTGAAAATGGTATGATGATGACAATTCATTCCTACACAAATGATCAGAAGATTCTAGATGCTTCCCACAAAGATCTACGTCGAGCACGATCGGCAGCGGTTTCGATGATTCCGACGACAACGGGTGCGGCGAAAGCCGTGGGACTTGTTTTGCCACATTTAAAAGGTAAAATTGATGGCATGTCAGTTCGTGTGCCAACGCCAAATGTTTCACTAGTTGATTTTACATTTCGTTCAGAAAAAGACATGACAGTTGATTCCATCAACCAAGCTTTTATTAAAGCTTCAAACGAAAATTTAAAAGGTATTTTGCAGGCAGAAAAAGCGGAACTTGTTTCTGTTGATTTTAACGGAAACCCACATAGCTCCATTGTGGATTTAAAGTCGACAATGACCGTTGGCAGTCGAATGGCTAAAGTTCTTTCTTGGTACGATAACGAAACAGGGTTTAGCAACCGCATGGTCGATATCATTCAATTCATGGCTCAAAAGGGAATTTAATTATCATGCATGGTTTGAAAAACATTAAGACTTTGAAAGAATTTGAATTCCAAGATAAAACTGTTTTCTTGCGTTTGGATTTAAACGTGCCCATGGAAAATGGGCAAATTTCAGACGAAACTCGTCTTTTGGCGGCATTGCCGACCATTGAATTTCTACGACAAAAAGGTGCTAAAATTGTAATGGCTTCCCACTTAGGTCGTCCGAAGTCGGCAGAGGACAAAGAATTTTCTTTAGAACCTGTCGCGCAAAAACTTTCAGAATATTTAAAAGCTGAAGTTTTATTACTTGATGAACCTGAAGGTCACACTTTGAAGCATCTCTTGATGACTCTTCGTAAAAATCAATTTCTATTACTGGAAAATGTCAGGTTTATTCCTGGTGAAACAAAAGATTCACAAGAATTTGCAGAAGAGCTCGCTCCGTATTTTGACTTCTATGTGAATGATGCATTCGGAGCTTCCCACAGGGCCCATGCGACGATTCATGCATTGCCTAAACTGATGAAAAATCGTTGCATTGGTCTTTTAATTGAAAAAGAAATTAAATTTCTCGATCAACTTTTAGATAACCCGAAGCGTCCTTACTGGGCCATTTTGGGTGGAGCAAAAGTTTCTGATAAAATTGCTGTCATCGAAAAGCTTTTGGATCTAGTCGACGGATTCGTAATTGGTGGTGCCATGGCATATACTTTTTTAAAAGCGATGGGTCACAATGTCGGTAACTCTTTAGTCGAAAATGATAAGCTTCGCTATGCCAATGAAATGGTTGAAAGAATTAAAGCTCGTAATAAATCATTGTTATTACCAGTGGATCACTTGATCACAAAAAGCCTTAAAGACACTTCGAATCTTAAAACAACAAGTGATGTGAATATTCCTGAAGGTTATCTCGGAGTCGACATAGGACCAAAAACAATTTCTCAATTTCAGTCAGCACTTCTTTCTGCTGAAACAATTTTTTGGAATGGGCCAATGGGAGTTTTTGAAAATCCAGAAATGTCGAAAGGAACTTTTGCTATTGCTAAAATTTTAGCAGAATCAAAAGGTCTTAAAATTGTGGGTGGGGGCGACAGTGCAGCAGCTGCTGAAGCTTCTGGGTATGCTGATCAAATGACCCATATTTCGACAGGTGGAGGCGCTAGCCTTGAGTACTTACAAGGCGAACCTTTGCCGGGTTTAGAAGTGCTTCGTTATAAACATGGACGTTAGGATCTTCAATGAAACATAAAATTTTTGCTGCCAACTGGAAAATGTATAAAAACCCGCAAGCGACTCGGGATTTTTTCAAAAAAATGATTTCTTTTGATTTGAAAGCTGAAATGATTTTTTTTCCTTCTGCTTTGTGTGTAGAAGCGGCGATAGAAGCAACGAAAAGTTCTAATATCCAAATCGGAATGCAAAATACCTATCCTCAAAATGAAGGTGCTTTTACCGGTGAAAATAGCAGCGCAACTGCAAAATCCATGGGCTGTACGTCGGTTTTAGTAGGACATTCCGAAAGAAGATCTTTGTTTCATGAAAATGAAATATTGGCAGATAAAGTTCAGTTTGTTCAGTCAATTGGAATGAAAGCTGTTTTTTGCTTGGGCGAAACCCTAGAACAAAGGGAAACCAATCAAACTGAAAAAGTGCTCAGCCACCAACTGGAAACTGGTCTATCAAAAGCCAATAGTGAAAATTTAATGATAGCTTACGAACCGGTGTGGGCGATTGGTACTGGAAAAACTGCTTCGGCGGCACAAGCAGAAGCCGCCCATCAATTTATTTCTCAGTGGTTGGAAAAAAAGAATTTTAAAAAAACTCCTCTTTTATATGGCGGTAGTGTTAAACCAGAAAATGCAGCAGAACTTATTTCCCAGCCTCACATAAGTGGTTTTCTTGTCGGTGGGGCGTCTCTTGACCCAGAATCTTTTAAGAAGATTTGCTCTGTTTAAAAAATGAGAAAATGACGATTATTGTTACCAGCTCCTTTACGGTTCATTTGATTTTTTGTTTGTCGTCAAATTTTTTTCTCCATCTATATTGTTTTTCATATGTGCTGAAACAACTTTCATTTTTTCTAAAGCCCAGTTGCAAGTGGTTTTAATATCACGCCGAATGACATTTGCAGGAACGTTGCGTTTTTTTCCATTTTTTAATTCGGCAAAGGGATTATTTTGAATTCTATCATCATCACATAAGTTTGCGAAATCTTGAACGAAGCTATCATACTGCGCAGGGTTTAATTCAGAGTTTATTTCAGCAGCTATTTGAGTTTCGCGAACACTCGAGAGCTTAGAACAAGCTTCTGTTGGCCATGCACCTTTAGACACGCAAAGTGGTTTTGCTACGTTTTCGCAGCCTTTTAGTTTTTCACATTTTTTTGGTAATTTAAGGCCAAATAAAATGGGATTGCACATTGTTTGGTTTTTTAAGCAAATCATTTGAGAAGAATCAACGCCTAGAATTTTAAAGTTTTCAGGAAATTTTTGTTGAGCTTGGCAGGGATCACTTTTTATGACCCAACCTGAATACATACATCTAAAGTAGGCGGTATCAGCAGAAGCAACAGGTTTTGAGCTTGGTTTGATAGATGCTGAAGAAGCTACTGAAGAAACTGTTTTTTGAAGATTCACATCATGAACATCCGTGAATGTGCTTGAATCCTGATTCATTTTTTTTCCAGTTTTAAGTGCGACTAATTTTTGAATATCTAGACTCGTCAAGGTCGTTGGTTTGATAACTGAAGCTGGACTACGTGACGATGTTGAAGTTTCGTCTTCTGAAGCCATATACAAACTTTGTTTGGCCATAGCTGCAAAAATTTTTTGAATTGATTTTAAATACTCAGCTTGTCGTTGTCGATTTAAGGATTTGAACTCTTGTGAGTTTAAAAGATAAGAGTCTGTGTTACCCAACGCCCTTAAGCTTCCAATAAGTATCAAAAGTAGGGTTAAAAATTTCATAGACTCACTCCATTTTCGCAAGATTCTTTAAGCTTTGGATTAATCACTGAATTTTCTTTGGAACCTGTATTACTAGGAAAACAAATATGCAGATGAGTATCATGCACACCCGTTTTATCGTAACTACATCCACCTTGTCCGGTAATTTGACTTTCCATAGTCAGACAATTTGATTGTCCTAGTTTTTTAAGCATTCTCATCATCGGGCCCAACTTGCTATCAGCCATTCGCGAAGTATTAATATCAAGACATTCTCCATTTGTATGGGAAACATGCGGCCATGGACTGTTTTTTTTACCAGTGCGAACTTTATTTTTATGGTATGCATGACTGGCGTCTCCGAATTCGATTAAACAATCATCTTGCCCCTGACAAGCTTGATTCCATGACTTTAAAAATTGCATAAATCCGCATGCGACATCTGGTTTCAAGTAAGCATCGGCATTTCCTGGTTCTGCTCCGTAATGAAGTGAATTAAAAGGGCCTATTCTTTTTTGACCTTCACCCGTAAGTGGTATTTGAACGAATCCTCTCGAATCAACAAAGTTAATTTGAGATAAGGAAGAAGTTTTTTTAAGGTCACTGGCTTCTGCTGGAAGACCTAATGCTGGGAAGGATAAAATATGACGAATTGGGTTCAGAATAGATTCTTCAAGGGGCACTAAAGATTTAAAAACATTATTTTGGCAAACAAAACAATTGGCATCAACGGGAAGATCAATTTGTTCACCTTTTTTATCGGCGACATTCATTAATTGAAAAATAGGATAGTTTGTACATCGATCGGTTCCTTTTAAGCAGCATTGATTGACTTCATAACCATCAGGCCCTTGGTTTAATTTTAAGGCTAAAGGCAATAACGATTTATAGTTATTATTTTTTAAATAATGATTCAGTTTTGTGAAAAGCTCAGAGTCTTGTTTGACAACAAAAATAAAGTCTTTTTGTTTATCAACTTTTTCTAAATCTGCAATTTTTAAAAAACCAGTACTTCCAACTTCTGCTTGCTGAATATTCGAAGATCCCACTGCTTTTGCGACTTCTTTTGTTTTTTTTAAATGAGCTTCCTGTAGTTTTTTATTTTCCGGTGGTAAGGAAATAACTTTTATAGGCACCCACTCTTGACCTTGAGACTTTGAAAACGTTCCTGTTTTTTCAATCAAATCACGGTATTGATCTGAAACTAAAACAAGAGATCTCTTAGGAACAATAAAAGGTTTTCCATCGGGCTTGTTTTTTTCATCCAGAGTTGTTTGGCCTTGGTAGTAGTTGGCATATTTATTTTCACGGCCTCTTTCAACAGCGTCTTGATCTGATTTTGCATCGTAACCCGTCGGAACAACAAAAACGGGTGGAGTTTTAACAAAAGCTTGATTGCATTCTGTTTCAAGCTCCGCGGCCTTCAAACTTTGAGGTTTCAACACAAAGATTAAGACAGTATGAAGACTAAGAAAAATAGAAATTAATTTTATCATCACAAGTAGGTTTCTCATCGGTTCTTTTAATATGATGTCTTAAAGAAAGATGCTTTTTGCAAAAGTGGAAAAAAGACGACATAACGCGTAAAGTCATTAGTCAGTACAAAGCTTCTTAAGTTGAATCAAGGCGGGAATGAGACGCCTCATTTTTTGCATACTGAATTTGATAACGATAAACTAGACCTTAAGCCAGTGAGATATTCGGGCATATCGCATCGGTCGATGAAATTTGTGTGTGGGGAGAATAAACCCAATCTCTTAAGTTAGGGTCGTGAATTCAGGATGGTCATCATGTTTTCTTCGACGAGCCGACGTCTTCATTTGAGACGTTGTCATAATTGTCATCACGTTAACGAATGTGAACAAGGGTTGATTCAATCTTGTTCTCATTGCCGAAAGACACTTGCACCCTTCTATTACTTCGATGAAAGTAAAGCCATGGGGCTTAAGTCAGAAGCAGAATCTTTGAGTGAATATAAAAGTTCAGCTCTGCCGTGGCGAGAATACCCACCCGTATTGGGTTTGACAGCCTACTGGGAAAATTTTGATGATCCAATTCCGAAGAGGTATTCGAAGTGAGTGAAAGTGATAAGCGTGTGGAAAATAAAGTTCTAAGTCAAAAAATGTGTGTGACATTGGAAGATATCCGAAAGGCACGATCAAGACTAGCTTCGATTATTTTACCAACAGCTGTTGACTTGAGCACGAGCGCTTCAAAACTGGTAGGTTCTGATATTTTTTTTAAATTTGAAAATACTCAAAAAACTGGAAGCTTTAAAATCCGCGGAGCTTATAATAAAATTGCACAGTTGACTGAAGCTGAAAAAAAAAGAGGCGTGATTTGCAGTTCAGCTGGAAATCATGCACAAGGAGTCGCACTTTCTGCGACACTAGCCAAAGTTAAATCGATTGTCGTGATGCCAATCACGGCACCACTTGCGAAAGTGGCGGCGACTCGTGGGTACGGAGCAGAAGTCATTCTTCATGGTGAAATATACGATGAAGCTTTTGAAAAAGCGCAAGAACTTGCGAAAGAAAAAGATCTTATTTTTATTCATCCTTACGAAGATGAGAAAATTATCGCGGGCCAGGGTACGATCGGGCTAGAGCTTTATGAACAAATACCAAATCTTGATACAATTGTTGTTCCTATCGGAGGTGGTGGTTTGATCAGTGGTGTTGCAATCGCCGCAAAGTCTTTAAATCCTAAAATAAAAATCATTGGAGTTCAAAGTTCACAAGCAGCAGGCATGTATGAACTTTTTCATCACAAAGCTTTGTCGGCACCACCTAGAAGAATTGCGACAATTGCCGATGGGATTGCAATTAAAAAACCTTCGGTCGCGATGTTAGAAAATTTTATTTCTCAGTTTGTTGATGAAGTTGTGACGGTGACCGATGATGAAATCGCAGAAGCCATTGTCTTTCTTCTTGAAAGAGCAAAAACTGTGACCGAAGGTTCTGGTGCTGCTGGTTGGGCCGCTGTTATGAATCGAACTTTGAACTTAGGCCGTAAAACATGCGTGCTCTTATGCGGAGGAAACATTGATCTCAATATTGTTGCAAAAATTATTGAAAAAGGTCAAATCAGGCGTGGGCGTTTGGTTCAGCTTTCTGTTATCGTAGAAGATATTCCCGGACGTTTAAATCAACTGACTGAAATCATCGCAAAAACCAGAGCTAATATTTTACAAGTGCACCACGATCGACTCTCCCAAGGTCTGTTTCTTCGTGAAACTCGAATTGATTTTGAACTGGAAACAACAAGTCTTGATCATATTGAATTAATAAAAGAGGCCGTTATTAAAATGGGTGGGCGCTTAGTCTAGTTAGATAAAAAATGACAAGTTTCTGCGCATCCAACTTAAGGCAAGCTTTTAAAAAGATCCAACTTAAAACTAAATAAAAAACGACTAAAGTCTCTTGAATTGCAGGACTCAAAGCCCGATAGGTCTTTCGAGAGTTTATTAATTTGGAGACTTTATGAAACCCACATTTTTTGTGATTTCAGTGTTAATCGGGTTTAATTTTTTAACCATCACGGGTTGTTCTGGTGGTGGCAGCACAGCGGATCCTGCGGCAGCTCCAATCACGAATGATAATACCGGTTTTGATAGCGCAGAATTTTTTGTTGGAGTTGGTAATTCAGATAAAATTACTTCCCACACAAGAACAGACGCGTCGTTTTCAACGAGTTGTTCTATTCCTGCTAATACCACTAGCGAAGATATGACTTGTATTATTGATGTTCCAGAAGCAGATCTTCACTATCATGGATTAGAAATTAGTTACAATGTACCAGAATCCATGTGTCGATATTTATCTCGTGAAACTTATTGGTTCTATAATCAAGAAGTTGGATATGGACCGACGGCAGTTCGAATCAACAAAACTGTGAACGACGCCGGAGATGTTCTGTCATTTCAATGTTCTGTGAATGGTGGAGCCGTTGGGGCTTGTTCGGGACTCACTGAAATTGATGTGGACTCAAGTGATTCGACTGTGACTTGTAAGTATGATCGTACACAAATTGAATTAGCTAATTGTTGTTTTGGTGAATACACATTGACTCAGCAAACAACAAATACAGATACCGCTGAAGTTTCAACAGAAACAAGTGAGAACAAATGGGGCGGTGACTGGAAGTCTTGTATTGGTGGTGCTGGGAAAACAAACTGGAGTTGGTTTTCCAGAAGTAATTTTCCTGTCAGCGTGGTCGAAGACGCTGAAGATGGGCTTGCTGAAGAGTACAAAATCACTTCGCCCTTAAATGCAACAACTGATACATGGAATTTATCGACTGCAAATTATTATACTCCGGCAACGCACACCCATGATGGATATATTGATGCTCGGTCAACGAATTTACCTTATTTTATAGATCCAGTCGATGATCGCGATGGTACTTTAATACCTGTAGCGAACCCAGCTTATACTTTTTCTTGTTTAGATGAATCTTATGAAATTCAAAACCGAATAAGTGTTTACGTCAGAGAATGGGACGTATACACAGATTATTTGGCATATATTGCAAGCGCAGGGGTCACTTCTGATCCAGATCGTCCAGGAGAAACAGAGCCTGCCGATTGCGATGGCGTTGATGGAAATTGTAATGATAAGTGGGATCTGGATGATTTTATAAATGAATATTTAACGGGTCCTTATGAAACAGCGACGGCAGCGTTAAGAAGACTTAATTTTCCAGAACAAATTTATGAATAGAAATGAAACACTTACGTGGATCTTATTTTTATAAAAGTGACAACTGAAACTGAGCGCCAGGCTTAAGATTGTGCATTTCAATTTCACCAGATTCAACGCGAAACATTTTGCAATCTTCAGAAATTTCAAAAACTAAAGAATTTTCTTCAGTCCGCAAAAGTTTGAGACCCTTTTCGTTTTGGCCCCAATTTTTTTGTAAGGAATCTGTTGTGATCGGAGGCTGGTCTAGAAATTGAAGTTGCATCCAGCCATCGACGGAGCATTTCCAATTTTGGACTGGAAACTTCATTTTGAGTAAAAGCTGCTTGAGATGAGATTCTAAAAACGGAAAACTTAGAAATTGAACTTGTGCTGGGATTAAGGGTTCGCGAATACTCAGCCAGCTGGAACGTGGTTTTATAATTTGAAAAAATTTTTCAGTGCCGCTGTTGTAATAAGATTTGCACTGCAAGGCCTGGACGCATGCATAAGTCACTAATGATTCGGTCATTGATTCGGTCAGGCCTAATTGCACGCTGTTCGTACTTCCTGATAAATCAACTGCAAAGAAATCTTGATTAATCGTAACTTGAGACGACAAAACTTCTCCACTTTTAGTTTTCGATTTATGAACAGCTTCAGTCCAAGGCGTGTCACTGAGCTTTTGAGTTAAGTTTTTTCGTGAATTTTCAAAGTATTTTTTAAATGATAAACTTGTTAAATCATTTTCTTTCCAAGAAATAAAAAGACAAAGTTTTTCAAATTCTTGAGCGATCTTTTTTTCAAAAGGAAGAACTTTATCTAAAAAAAGCGAAGGAACTTGAGGATTCAGTTGTCCTTTTACTTTGTAGGGTAGTGGTGGAATTCGAAGACCAAAAGATTCCCATTTACCAGTTGTATTCCAAGGTCCTTGATTTTCAACACGAACAGACCAAATAAGATGATCAATTCGTCCGACAAAACTAATTCCAAAGGGATCATAACCGCCGCTTTGTGGATCATTGACGGCAACCCAATCGCGATTATCTAGTGGGAAGTACTGAAGAACAAAGCGTGCTGTTTGTATCGTTGATAAAAATTCCGAACCATTTTTTGATTCAACTAAAAGAAGTTCACCTTCAACAGTTAAAAACGAAAATGAAGAGCAAGTCTGACTGAAAGCGGTTCTTAAAAATTCTAATTCTATCATGTGGATTTTTCTATGAAGGGAGAAAGCTCGGCAAGAGTGGGGAGAGTATCCGAGTATTGTATTTTGATATTTTTTAAATTCTTAAATTCAGGTTTAAGCAAGTGACTTAAGGGGCCTAAAATGAGCCAGTTTTGAGAGGTCGAGAGTTCGAGCATGTTTTGAGACCACTCTTTTAAGGCGTCATTTGAAATACGATTTTTGAATGCTCGAACTTGATCCAAATTTTTTGATCCAGTCAAAGAAGATAAAAGTCTTTCCGTTCTTTCTTCGAAATCACTTTTAACTTCAAATTGTTTTTGTAAACTTTCACGACTTATTAAAACATCTAATACCGTGGGTTTGAGTCCTCTGCCTAAGAAAACGGGACCTGGTTCGTAAGTATCAGTTCGGCCGAGCCAGCTCCATGAACCAAAAAGATCTTGTCCCAGAGTTGTTGTCGGTTGAGTTTTGAAAAGTTTGACGTTTGGAAGTGGTGGATGTGCAGCAATCCAACCCCACGGAGTCCACCGTTGGTTTTGTTTTGGCCCAATATGAAAGCAACCGTCCCAATCTAAAACAAAAATATCACAATCAGATTTTTGTTTATTTTGAGACCAGCGAGATATTAAGTGAGTCCAAACTGAAGTCAGTCCGTATCGATTTTGGGAAGAAGTTTTTATTTTTAAATCTTCATCAATCCAGTGAATCGGTACTTCCATTTTAAGATTAAGAGCAACGGCTTGGATCTCTTCAGTTAATTCTAAAATAGAACCCGAGCAAGAGGAGTTCAAAAGATTTCGTCTCCAATTTAGAAGCATTTCAGACTGCAAGGTTTCAGTTACGAAATTTTCAAAACCAGCATCTCGAAAACGACTTAAAACTTCCTCTGGGACAGAAACTTGCCATGCAATACGCTTGATGGTCTCTTTTTGTAGAGTGGTCAGAGTTTGCAAAATCCATTCTTCGTTCCAAGTTTCAGGTTCTGTAAAAACCATGGATTCGGAGTGAATCGGAGAACTTTGAGTTTTTTGTGTTACTTTCTCGAGACCTCGAGGAAAGACTGCCGCTACGGACCCTCCCAAGCGTAAACCAGATAGTCGATCAGCAAATTCATCCAAAAGAATGATCTCTTTGATTTGAGAAGCCCAGTCTTTTAAAAAAACTTCGATTTGGGAGCGGAATCTGTGTTTTGAATAAAGCCAGCGATTGCTTGCGCAATCTTGGCCTGTGTCATCAATCACACTGACATCGCAAAAAGAAAGTCCTCGGTGTAAAAAAAATTTCATCTGTTGAACCGCAAAGACCTCCATGCTACCTCATTTTATACCAATCCCACAACCCAGGAAATTAGACATGAGAATTTCTCCAGAACTTAAGAATCTTGTTCCATACAAACCTGGCAAGCCTATTTCTGAAACTCAACGAGAATACGGTCTTTCAAAAGTTGTTAAATTAGCCAGTAATGAAAACCCATTAGGCACAAGCCCTTTGGCACTTCAAGCTGTCAAAGGGGCCTTAAATACCATGCATTTGTACCCTGATCCTGGGCATTATCAAATGATCCAAGCGGTGTCCAAAAAATGGAATATTCCTGAATCAAAACTGGCATTTGGCAATGGATCCGATGAGCTTATTGATTTGTTGTGTCGGATTTATTGTGAACCCGGGCAAGCTGTTTTGACGATTCCCCATGCTTTTGCAGCTTATGAAGTCAGTGCCCACTCCAATCGGGCTCAAATTATCGTCGCAAAACCTGAAGAGCTTGTCAGCACTTATCAAAAGCAAAAAGATCAAATTCGAATTTTATTTATTCCGAATCCTAATAATCCAACAGGCAAATATCTAGATGGATCTTTTGTTAAAAATTTACTTGAATCTTTGAAAAGTGAAGAAGTTCTAGTTGTTTTTGACGAAGCTTATAATGAATTTGTCAGAGCAAAAGATTACGTATCAACGATGACGCTTTACAATCAATACCCAAATGTTGTGGTGTTGCGCACTTTTTCGAAAGCTTATGGACTGGCTGGTTTTCGTGTTGGTGCGATGATTGCTCCGGAAGAAACGATTGTAGTTTTGAATCGAGTTCGCAAACCATTTAATGTCAATGAAATGGCTCAAGTCGCCCTTGTTGCCGCTCTGCAGGATGACGACTTTATGAGAAAAACACAAGAGATCACATGGAAAGGGCTTGATTACTTTTACAAGAAACTCCATGAATTAGAATTGTCGTTTAATAAGTCAGAAGGCAACTTTGTTCTTTTCGATACCGAAAGAGACTCGAGCTTGGTTTTTGAAGCCCTTTTGAGAAAAGGAATTATTTTAAGACCTGTTAAAAATTATGGTTTGCCGACTCATCTCAGAATGAGTGTTGGCTTACCAGAAGAAAATGAAGCGGCTATTAAAGCGTTGGAAGAAGTTCTTCCAATGATTGAAAAAATAAAGAAATAAGATGCATGGAAGTTGATATGGGTTGGGTTGTAACAATTGATGGGCCGGCAGCTTCAGGAAAGTCCACTGTCAGCCGCGAATTAGCAAAACGCCTTGGGTGGCATTGGGTTTCAACTGGAGCTTTTTACCGAGGACTTGCTTACGTGGCTCTTCAGAAGAAAATACCATTTGATGATATTCCAAAAATTATTGAACTTTGTTATTCAAAAGAATGGTCTGTTGAAATGACAGACTCAAAAACAAAAGTTTTATTCCAAGGAAATGATGTTTCAGAACTGATCGGTCGTGAAGACGTGGGGAATTATGCTTCACTCATCAGCCATCATTCTGAAATTCGGAAAGCTTTGCTTGATGGGCAGCGTTCTTGCTCGATGGGAAATGTGGGACTGATTGCTGAAGGCCGAGATTGTGGAACAATTGTTTTTCCGCAAGCACAGGCAAAAATTTATTTAACGGCTCATGAAACTCACCGGGCGGCGCGAAGAGCGGCTGAAGAAGGCCAAGCTCATGAAAGCATTTTAGCAGCTCAAAAAAACCGTGATGAACAAGACTCTAATCGCAAAACAGCACCGCTTCAGGTTCCAGAAAGTGCATATGTTCTTGATACGACTCATATGAGTCTTGATGACGTGGTCAAAAAAGTTGAATTTTTTGTTCGCGAGAAAATACCAGTTTAATTTATGGGTGTTATTTTAAGTGTTCATCAAGCGCAAAAAAGTATTGGGGCTCGGGTTTTATTCAAAGATCTTTCTTTCGGTTTAAACTCAGGTGATCGAGTCGGCCTTGTGGGACCCAATGGTTCGGGTAAGTCAACTTTGATGAAATGTTTAGCGGCGCTTGATCACATCGACAAAGGCCAAATAACTTGGGCGGGCTCTACAAAAGTGGCCTATGTTCCACAAAATCCAAGATTTTCAAATAACCAGACCATTCGCGAATTCTTAGCTTCAAGGGGACTTGAAACAAAGTCGTCTGCGGATTTGGACATGGATGAAGAAGTATTAGCATGGGAATTGTTTTCTAAGTTTGATGTTCCGGTCTATGATTTTGAACAAAAGTATTCTGAATTTTCGGGTGGTGAACAAAAGAAGATTCAAATTATCCAAGCTTTTATTCAGAAGCCTGACATTCTTTTAATGGACGAACCGACGAATCACTTGGATGTCGAAAGTATCATGCAATTAGAAGAGTTTTTAGATTCAAAACGTGATCTTACATTTTTTATTATTTCCCATGATCGATTGTTTTTGCAAAATGTTGTCGGCGAAGTGATGGATTTGGATGCTCGATACAAAGATGGCTATTTAAGAATTAAAGGTGGCTACGCAGAGTACTTAGAAATTTCACGAGAAATGTTTCGTGTTCAAAACGTTCAACAAACAAAGCTTGAAAATGATTTGCGTTGGGAAACAGCCTGGCTCAGACGTGGTGCAAAAGCCAGGCAAACAAAACAAACAGCACGTAAAGAAGCTGCTTACGCTTTGGCTGAAGAAGTTGATCTGTTGAATGAATTGAATCGAAAAAAGAAAATCAATTTAGAACTTAAAAGCCATGATCATATGCCTCAAAAGCTACTTGAAATGGAAAGTTTAAGTTTAGGTCGGGGAGATCGAACTTTTTTTCAAGACCTGAACTTGATTATCAGCGGAAAAACTCGTTTAGGTCTTTTAGGAAGAAATGGAAGCGGTAAAAGTACTTTAATTAAAGCGTTGATGGGCGAAAATGAGGAAGTGATTCGAGGCGGAAAAATTAAACGCTATGAAGAATTAAATGTTTCCTACTTCGAACAGCAACGGGCCTTACTTAATTTTAACGCCACTTTGTTAAATAATATTTGCCCAGATGGTGATTATGTTCATGTGCAGGGAACTCCGATTTACGGCCGAAGTTATTTGGATCGTTTCCGATTTAGGCGTGATCAACATGATCTAAAAGTAAAAGAATTGTCAGGTGGTGAGCAGAATCGTTTACTCATTGCGATATTAATGACTCGAAAAGCGCAATTGATGATTCTAGATGAACCCACAAATGATTTAGATTTTGAGACACTTGAAGTTTTGAAGCAAAGTTTGATCAATTATGACGGTGCTGTTTTATTAGTAACTCATGATCGCACTTTTCTTGATGAAGTTTGTGATGATATTCTTTATTTTCCAGAAGAAGCTTCGGGACACAAAGAATTAATTCGATTTGCTTCATTTTTGCAGTGGCAAGATTGGAAAAAACAGCCAGACTCAGTTAAGCTGACTCCCTTGGTGAAAAGCACTGTCGCCTCGGGTACATCGAACTTAAACGTGGCTCTAGTCAAGGGATCAAAGCTGAATTTTAATGAACAAAGAGAATATGAATCAATCGAAGCAGTTGTTTTAGAAAAAGAAAACCAGTTAACTGCATTACAAAAAGAAGTTGAAAGCCCAGAAGTTGCAAGCGATTCGTCTCAGCTTTTAAATTTATCAAAATCTATTCAAGTGCTTGAAAGTGAAATTGAAAAGCTCTATGTGCGTTGGCAAGAGCTTGAAGCTCGATCTCGGCAGTAAAATCTAAAAAATTGAGACTATTTTTTATTTAAGTCTTTATCAATTTTTTGATTTGAATTGCGTTGGAAGTTTTGAGAATCCGAAATGATAAGTTGAAACTCATCGCGGATACAGTCAAAAATAGCAGCATATTTCTTTTGTGCTGTCGAATGGGCTTTTGTTTTTTGTCTATCAGTGAGTTTTTGATCGTTTTGTTTCAAGCAAGATTCGGTTGCAGTTTTCATTTTTTCATTTAAAGGCTTTGAATAAGATCGATGAATACAATTTATCTTTTCCACATTCAGCTTGAAATTATCACACAATTCAAGGGCCAGGTAGGGTTGGCTAGGTGGGGCATCTTCTAATTTCAACAAAGCGGTTTGGTAACAGTCGGCTAATTCCTCTACTTCATTTTGGTTCGTGTACAGGATCGCGTGACTCTTTCCACAAGTGTTTTCGACGATTTGAATGGCGACTTCACCTTTTTCCAATAAAGTTGAACGAGTGTCTGCTTTCGACTCGGCATTTTTTGTTTTTAAACAACTCAAAGTTTCAAGTGATTTTTCTAGAAGATTTGTTTTTGAGCTGGCACAGCTATTAAATATTTTATAAATTTCTGGGTCTCTCGCTTCGTCTTTGTAGCGGTTCAGGCAAATATACTGATTGATATCATCTTGAAAAGCGCTACAAATGTGAAAAGCCATTTGAAAAGGTTTTAAGCGTTTTCGATGGAATTCATGAATTCCTTTTTGATAACAAGCGGCCAGTTCGTCAACTTGATAAGCTTGAACCTCATTTGACAGAACTTGATTTCCACAACCGATTGCAATCGCTTTAATGAGATTGTTATTTGTATCTGCGTGGGCCATGTACAGCCAAAAAGTTGTCATGAAAAGAATTAGCATTTCAGTACCTCATTCAAGTTCTTAGAATAAAGTGCAGGTAGGTGATCTAGAAAGTCTAGTTTTGCTGTTGATAAATCAAAGACATTCTCAAATCCTGCAGGTCTGGCTAATTTTTGTTAAAAAAACATTCAATCGAGATATTTTTTCCATCAAAAGGCCCTTTGTAAATCAAGCTAGCGAAGCCGTCGTTTGACAGAAACGTCATCAGCTGGAAGCGGCTTCGGGAGTTTTGAACTTGAATACTGACAACATCTGAAAGTGCTGCTTCACCGGGAATCAGGCTTGTTTCAACAACTAAACCATTTACGAGATGTCGGTTGTAGGCTGATTTGTGGCTGTGACTGCTTAAAGCAAAAGCCCAGCGGTTTTTCTGTGTCAATCCTGTTGTGACAGCGCAGTCACTCGCGAAAAGGGCAGCTGAAGCTGAATGCGAGATTCCTAGGAATATTATAAGGGTCAAAACAGATTGAAGTTTCATGTCAAATTCTACCTTTGAAAAGGGGCTGATGATTCTCTTTCTATTCTGCTTACACGACGACTTCAAGAGACTCTTGCCGAGTTGTAAAAGCTATTGGGGCAAAAAAGGAGTGTATCACAGTGAGACACTCCTTTTTTGGGTCGCAATATAAGCTTCCTGAGGCTCTCGATTGAAGGTTGTGAGCCTTTTCCTTTGACAGGACTTTGCTCAACCCTTAAAACCGACAGACTAATAACGAAAAACGAGTCCAATAAGAGTCTCATAACCCAGCCCTTATTTTACGAGGCTTGTTTTTCCCAGGAGGTATATATTTTGACTATGGGTAAAACTCTCAACAAATCCAAAGCTGAAAAAGCGGCGGTACTCGCGTTCTTGGATGCCGAGGATTCAAAAATCCCGAACAACCCAGGACTCATGAACGAAAAAACGAAGGAAGACTTCAGTGCTCTCTTCGACTCAACTCTGGATGGCCAAAGCTTCCGAGTGGGTGATGTTGTCAGCGGAACAGTTGTCGAAGTTCAATCTGACTACGTTCTTGTTGATATCAACTATAAGTCCGAAGGACTTATCGATATCAACGAATTCCGTGTTGTAGACGGTGTTCGCCAAGTTAAAGCTGGCGATCAAGTTGAAGTCTTAATTGACCGCATCGAAACTGATAATGGAATGATTGGTTTATCAAAAGATAAAGCCGACATGCTCAGAGCTTGGTCTGATATTTCGAAGGCAGCTGAAAATGAAGAAGTCATTGAAGGTGTCGTCGTAGCTAAAGTCAAAGGTGGCCTAAGCGTTGATATCGGTGTTAAAGCTTTCTTGCCTGGTTCACAAATTGATCTGCGTCCAGTTCGCAATATGGACGTTTACATTGGCAAGACATACAAGTTCAAAGTTATCAAATTCAATAAAAAACGTGGTAATATCGTACTCAGCCGACGAGCTCTTCTTGAAGAAGAACGCGAAAGCATGAAGACACAAACATTGGATGCAATGAAAGAAGGATCTATCGTAACGGGTCTTGTGAAAAATATCACAGACTACGGCGCTTTTATTGATTTAGGTGGCATGGACGGTCTTCTTCACATTACAGACATGAGCTGGGGACGTATCAAGCACCCATCTGAAATCTTAAATGTGGGTGATGAAATTCAAGTTAAAATTTTGAAATATGATCAGGAAAAAGAGCGCGTGTCTTTAGGCATGAAGCAACTTCAAACTGATCCTTGGGAAAATGTAAAAACTCTTTTCCCAATTGGTGCTAAGACAAAAGGTAAAGTCGTCAGTGTCACTGAATACGGTGCATTTGTTGAATTAGCTGAAGGTGTTGAAGGTCTAATCCACGTTTCTGAAATGAGCTGGACAAAGCGTGTGAAGCACGCGAACCAATTGATTCAACAAGGGGCAGAAGTTGATGTTCAAGTTCTTGAAATCGACGGCGAAAACCGACGTATTTCTTTGGGCATGAAGCAGCTCCAGCAAAATCCTTGGGTTGAATTAAAAGAATCCTATGCTCCAGGAACAATCATCGAAGGTGAAGTGAAGTCGATTACTGATTTCGGTATCTTCGTGGGTATTGAAGATGGTATTGACGGACTTGTTCACATTTCTGATTTTTCGTGGACAAAACGTGTTAACAATCCTGCTGAGATGTTCGCTAAAGGGCAAAAGATTCGTGCCGTTGTATTGGGCGTTGATGTTGAAAACGAAAGATTTTCTTTGGGTGTTAAACAACTCGAAAATGATCCTTGGTCAAACATCGAAAGCAAATACGCAATCGGAACTCAGCATGATGTGAAAGTCACAAAACTTGCAGACTTCGGTGCTTTCGTAGAACTTGAAAGCGATATTGAAGGTCTTATCCATATTTCAGAACTCACAACTGATAAAATCAACCACCCGGAAGATTTCGTTAAAGTTGGTGGAACTGTTAAAGCGGAAGTGATCTCGATCGACAAAGAGGCTCGAAAAATTGGCTTATCATCTAAGCTCGTTAAGCTCAGAGAGCAAAAAGGTGACGTGGAAGATTACGCAAGAAAAGCAACGGCAACTTCTAAAACATCTTTAGGTGATCTTTTCGGAGACGCATTGAAGAATGTGAAGACGGATCCGAAAGGCTAATTTTTGTTACCCTTGTAAGCAACTTCTTTTGAACAGTGTCTTCGGATAAGTTGAAAAGAAACAATAAAGAGATTTCGGAAATGAGCTCTTTATTTTAAAAATTGAACCATAAAAATTTTAAAACCCACATCAAAAAAAGATGTGGGTTTTTTTATTGGCGGATTTAAATTAATTGATTTTAGAAACGAAAGATCTGATTAAGATTCAATAAAAAACGAAGTCCTTGAATCTGGTAAAATGTAAAAATGACTTTGCGCAGAACTGCAGTGGCAGTGCGGCGCAAAATTGGTTTGTGGACTAGCGCTTTGCGTGGTCCCTTCTTAAGTTAATGTTGGAGAGCTAACGCTTGGAATCATGACAAGAATCGTCGGACAGGTGAGTCTTATCAGGCCTCCTCTTTATTTTTACGTGGCAATTTCTTTATTTTAAGTGCGCTCTTGAAAACTAAAAGATTATGCAGTGAAAGCATAAATAAAGGGGCTCATGGCGGGGGTAATGTATGCTTAAATTTTGGTTTCGATTTGTTGTTATGATTCTTGCTTTTGTGGGTTTAGTTTACTTAGGCAAATCAGCATTTAAATCCTGGGGAGGGGCAGACGGCCATGCCACTGTTGTTTCAAGTCACTCAATATTAGTTCTAGACCTTCAAGGTGTGATTTTGAACGGTCAACAATTTTTAGATAATTTGAAAGAGTACCGTGAACAGTCAAAAGTTAAAGCGATCTTTATCAATGTCAATTCACCTGGTGGTGCCGTCGGGCCTTCGCAGGAAATTTATGCTGAATTAAAAAGAACACGTGAAGAATTTAAAAAACCGATTGTGTGTTTCACTTCTGGCTTGATGGCCAGTGGGGGTTATTACACTTCGTTAGCTTGCGATAAAATCGTCGTTGCTCCAGGGGCTTTGATTGGGTCAATAGGAGTTATTATGAGTTTTGCTAATTTAGAAAAACTTTATGATTGGGCTAAAATCACTCGCTACTCGGTTACATCAGGGAAGTTTAAAGATTCTGGTGCTGAGTACAGATCAATGCGTGATGATGAGAAAAAGCTTTTTCAAGATATGATTGATGAAGTCTATCAGCAGTTTAAGTCTGCAGTTCGAGATTCTCGACCACAAATAAAAAAAGAAGTTTTGGATGAGTACACAGATGGCCGTATTTTTACGGGTGCAAAAGCTGTTGAAATGGGTTTCGCTGATATTGTAGGTACTGAAGATCAAGCGATTGCCCTTGCCGCAGAAATGGGAAGCTTGAAAAAAGATCATTATGATCTTTTTGAAGTTCCTCGTAAAAAGAAAAGTATATGGGATTTGGGTGAAGAAGAAGAACAAGACACTATAAACGGTCATATTTTTGGAGATCGTTCGACTCATTTTTTAGAAAAGTCCCTTAAGAAAGTTTTGGGTACAGAGCTATTGAATCAGCCTGTTTATATGATGCCAGGGGTTTGGCTTTAAAGGAGGGGATTTTGAAGAATAAAAAAAGAATCAAAAAGAAATCCCAATCGTTAATTGTCGACAAATCGTTGAAGCAAAAAAAATCTGCGAAAAAAAATGGAGACCAGAATAAAACAAAATCTTTAGCCTTGGGCCTGGTTAAAAGAGTTTTATTTCGACCTGATCGTTATCAGTATGTTCGTCAAAAGATTAAAACAGATTCTTGTGTTTTCTGTTTTGCTAGCAAAGAAAAAATAAAATTTGAGACTCTTTGTATTTACAAAACGGAATACTCTTTGGTTTTGCTGAACAAGTTTCCTTATAACTCAGGACATCTTTTGGTTTTACCTCGATCCCATAAAGGTCATTTACTTTCATTAAGTGAAATTGAATTTCAAGACTTACATTTGACTTTAAAGAAGGCTGTGCAAGCAATTGAAAAACTTTATCAGCCAGCGGCTCTCAATATTGGGCTTAATCATGGAAAAGCAGCGGGTGCGGGTTTGCCCGATCATCTTCATTATCATGTGATTCCTCGCTGGGAAGGCGATCTTAATTTTTTCCCCTTGATTGCAGAAACAAAAGCGGTGGTTGAAACCCTTGAACAGACTTATCAAAAATTCAGCGAATATTTTTTGGAGATTTCACCGTGAATAGACCGATGTCTTTTTCTATTGCGCCAATGACCCCAATGGTCAAAAAAATCATTATTATAAACGTCGCGATTTGGTTTGGTCTTCAAGTTCTTGCCGAATCATTTCTAAAGTGGCCAATTTCAAATTTATTTTCACTGGTTCCAGGTCAAATTTTATACGAATATAAAATCTGGCAATCCGTGACTTATCTATTTTTGCATTCTTTGCAAGTGACACATATTTTATTTAATATGTTAATGCTTTGGTTTTTTGGTAGCGAAGTAGAACAAACTTGGGGATCTCGTCGGTTTTTAACTTATTATTTGGTAACTGGAGTCGGTGCAGCTTTCATTTACTGCTTCGGTATGGCGCTTTACGCTTACTTAACTGGTGATACGAGGCCTTTACTTATTCCTGTTGTCGGGGCTTCAGGGGCCTTATTTGGAGTGATGCTGGCCTATGGAATTCTTTTCGGGGACCGGACGATTTATTTCTTTATGCTTTTTCCTATGAAAGCGCGTTACTTCGTTATGTTGATGGGCTTGATTGAGTTTGCTAATATGGTCACTTCACAGGTTTCAGGTAGTGAAGTGGCTTATTTGGCTCACTTAGGTGGCTTGGTTTCTGGATTTCTTTTTATCTTATTTCAAAAATGGCAGGCTCAGGGCCCCCGTAAAGGAACTGGCAGTAAAAAGGGTCGACACTTGCAGCTCGTCGTCGACAATGATAAAAGTGGCAAGGGTCCCAAATACTGGAACTAGTTACAGGAGCACAAAATGTCATTATACAAATCTCTTAAAGGTCTTAAATTTGATAAAAGATTGACGGAGTACAATCTTAACAAAGGTTTACTGACAAAAGAAGAGTTGCAAAAACACCTCGAGACTTTGGAAGACGTAGGGCATAAAGTTGATTTAGTTCGACTAGGTTCAAATGTACAAGATCGTGATAGCTATAACTAAATTTAAAAATTAATTATTAGCAGTTGAGTCTGGATTAATGACTTGGCTGCTTGTTAAAGATTCTCCAGTTTCTTTTGCTGGAGTCCATTCTTCACGTATAATTTTATATTGGCCATCTTTTAGACGTGCATAGACCACTTTAATTCCATAATCAGTATGTTTATCCGAAGTGTATTTTTGAAGTGTTTTAACAATCATTTGATCATTGTGTACGAGAAGAAAAGGTTGATCTAATCTGATTTGAATCGTGCTGTATCGATTATTTAATTTTTCCTTATGCCGCTTCCAGGTTTTAAAGTTAAAGCCTGGAGCTGAAAAGCTATCATCATAAAACGAAAGATATTTGCTGAGATCTCGAGACTCCCAAGACTGAACCCATTCTTTTAAAAAATGAGCTTTTTCATCTCTTATTTTTTTATGAGCTTCTGATGTGGCATACTTGATTTGATCAAAAATTAAAATTGGTGTTTGCTTGAAAGAAATATATTTTTCTAATTTAACGATCTCATCATTTCGCACAACGACGCAACCTCGAGATCCGCGTGTCAGCGGGACATCATCAGGCACTGAGTGAAGCCAGATTCCGTAACCTGTTTTCCCATCTTTTTTATCAAAAAGGTTCGGATAATCCATCGTAAAAGCCATTTTGCCGTATATATTAAAAGGTATTTCTGGATTTGTTTTTTTTTCTTGAAAGAAATAAATGCCTTCAGGAGTTTTATGATCATCCTGCTTTTCTTTTTTTCCGTTGTTTTTTCCGATGTCAGCAGTCATTTCTTCTACTTTTTTAATTGTATCGCTATCTCGCTCGTAGACCATTAATTTTCTCAAGGATTTATCGACGACAAATACATATTTAGAAAATGCTTGAGTTGCAGAAATTTGTAATAAATTTTCTGGAAAAACTTCAAGGTTATCAGCTGTCGCATTTAACGGCTGAATAAAAAGAAGTGATATAAACGAGATTAGGATCAGTGGTCGCATAGTCAAATTATCGGTCCTTGTTGTACAAAAAATGAACTTTTTTCTGCGAACGCGAATAACACTTGTATCATTTTGAGAATCTTTAAACTTCCTGTCATTTAGTCTTAAGACTTCGGTCTAGTTCAGCCGATAGGAAACTGAATGAGAGAGGTATATGGCAGAAAAAAAAGAACAAGATCAAAGTGAAAAGAAAGTATCAAAGTTACCAGTTCAAAAGATTCTAACTGGATTGTTTGTCATTTTTAATTTAGGTGGAACGGGTTTTGGTACTTATCTGGTTTATGCTTCAACCGTGGGGTGGAAAGCACCAACGTTAACCGAAGCTTCCATCAAAGTAGATCCCAGCTTTATTTTTAACGAGGACAGTGCCGTACCCTACGTTTACACGATGGATAAGTTTACAGTGAATTTATTAGGCGACCCAAGGCGAACTGTTCGTCTTGAAGTCAATTTACATATGTTAGGTCGAGATGCTTTTGAAGAAGTGATGCTTTCTGATAACCGTGCTCGAGTTCGTGATCGAATTGTTCGCTTATTAAATGAAAAGAATTTTTCAGAAATTGAAAGTATTCAAGGAAAACTCTTTTTGAAAGATAAAATCGCGATGGAAGTGAATTCCATTCTCAACAAAGGTGTGGTTAAGGATATATACTTCACTGATTTTGTTGTTCAATAGGATTTCAATACATAGAATAAAACAGATTCTTTCAAACCAAGGTTGATTTTTTCTACTTTGGTACTCAAGGAACGGAGTTCCCATGAAAGCTGTTTTATTTTTTATAATTGCCTTATCAATTTCAGCATTTGCTCAAAATTCGATTTTGAATGTTGAGTTACAAGTAGAAAAGTATGTTCTTAAAAATGGTCTGACAGTTCTTCTGCATCGAGATTCAGCAACTCCACTTGTGAGCTATCACACGTGGTACCGTGTTGGATCTCGTCATGAAAAAATCGGAATCACAGGCGCTGCTCATATGCTAGAGCATATGATGTTTAAAGGGGCTCAAAAATATTCTAATAAAGAATTTGATAAAATTTTACATGCCAATGGAATCACCAATAACGCTTTTACGACATACGACATCACCGGTTTTTATGAAAGTCTGCCAAAAGATAAATTGGAACTGATCATGGATATGGAAAGAGATCGTCTGAGTTCATTACTTTTGAAGCCGGAAGATTTAATAAGCGAAAAATCTGTCGTTGCAGAAGAAAGACGCTGGAGAGTTGATAACAATCCGCAAAGTTTATTGCGCGAACAAACAATGGAGATCATGTTTTCAGGACATCCTTACCGCTGGCCTGTTATTGGATACATGAAAGATATTAATTCATATACAATTGAGCCCCTTCGAGAATTCTATGAAAAATACTATGGTCCGAATAATGCTGTTCTTGTGATTGCGGGTGATATCAATATTGAAGTTACTAAAAAGCTTGTAGAAAAATATTATGCCGATCTACCTATTCGAACTTTACCAAAAGAACCTTTATATTCTATTAAGCCGCTCAAAGAAAAAAAAATTATCAAGCTTTTTAAAGACGTTCAGGTTCCAAGTCTGATGTTGAGTTATCCGTCTGTTCCAGATCAACATCCAGATGCGTATGCACTAGAAGTATTATCGCAAGTCCTGGCAAACGGGGCTTCAAGTCGATTATCTAAAGAACTAGTTTACAATAAACAGTGGGCAACTGGAACTGGAGCTTACCAATGGTCTTTAAAGCAGGCGGGTATCTGGGGAGTTTTCTTATCTTTGAAGCCTGAAGCAAAAGATGAACAAGTTGTCAGTGTTTTGGATAGGGAAATTTTCCGAATACGACATCAGTTAATTACTCAAAGAGAACTCAAAAGAGCGCAAAATCAATTTATGTCAGATTTCGTTGAGGGTCTTTCAACTGTTGATTCAAAGGCCCGGGCATTGGCTTCTGCTGAAATTGTTTCTGGAGACTATAAAACATTATTCACTGACCTCGAAAAGTATCAAAAAGTGACAGTTTATGATGTTCGTCGAGTCGCAGAAAAGTATCTTAACCCGAATGGAAGAGTTCTAGCCTGGTTAAAACCGCAAGCAACTCAAAAGGCGTCAAAATGAAAAAACTAATTTATCGATTTTCGGTTCTTATTTTTTGTCATGCTATTTTTTTGAGTTGTTCTCACAAGTCAGTTGTGGATGTTAATCTTCAATCGAAGACTCAATACAAAAATGAACGAGTCGAACAGCTCGAAAATGGATTGAAAATCTATTTTATTGACGATCAGAGCTTGCCTCGTATGAGCCTTCAACTTCTTTTACCAGTTGGGGTTGTAAATGAGTCGATCGAGCAAGCTGGACTTAATGCCTTGACATCGCAACTTCTAGATCAAGGAACCGAAAATAAAAAAGCTTTGGAAATTGCAGATCTTTTCGCAGATTCCGGTGCAGAGTTTGGAGTCCAAGCAGGATCCGATTTCACAATTTTAGCAACTTCAGCCCTTATAACTGAATTCAATTCTGTTTTAAATTTATTTTCTGAAGTTTTGATGAACCCAACTTTTCCTCATGCGGAAATCGAAAGGGCTCGCCAGCAAACTTTAGTTCAATTAAAAAGTCGGCAAGACCGTTCTGGAAATTGGGCGGATCTTTTAACTCAAAAAAACTTCTATCAAAATCATCCTTACGGGCGAGACATGCTGGGGACTGAGCCATCTTTGAAAAAAATAAGCCGTCAAGATGTCATTCGATTTTATCAAAAAAACTATGTTCCTAATCAAGCTCGATTAGCAGTGACAGGACGGTTGAATCCAGAAATTGAAATCGAAATAAAAAAACAAATGAGTCGCTGGAAACCAACTTTAAAATTTGATTCTCAAAAAATTGATTTCCAGCCTAGCTTAAAAGGTTCAGTCACCAAGCTGTCTAGTCACCACAAGGCTCAGACTGAAATTCGCTTTATTCAGCCAGGGATTTCAAGGGCTCATCCTGACTACTTAAAGTTGAGACTCATCAATGAAATATTGGGAGGATCTTTTGCAAGTCGATTAAATCAAAAAATTCGAGATGATTTAGGACTTACTTATTCAATTTATTCTTCATTGGATACAAGAAATAGTGCGGGAAGTTGGGGTATTTCAACATTTTCAAAGAATGAGACGGCTCAAAAGACAGTTGATGAAGTTTTAAAAGTACTCAAAAAAATGATTGATGAAGGTGTAACACAGGCAGAGCTTACTGCAGCCAAAAATTTAGTAAAAGCCCAGTTGCCCCGAGCTTTAGAGACCTCTGACCGCTTAGCTTACAATCTGATTGCTTTGGATTTTTATGGTATCGGAGTTAATTACTTGATTCGTTTTAATCAGAATATTGATTCTTATGATTTAAATATCATCAATAAAGCCCTTCGTAATTTCTTAAAGCCAGATCAGATGCAGATTTTAATTTACGGGCAAAATCAGTGATTTTGTATTCAATTAATGGGTCTCAATAAAAGGTTTTTAATTAAATATTTTTCATAAGTTGCATCTTATTAAAAAAGCTTTATTCGTAATTTAAATTATTTTCCTTTTCCAGACCTGAATTCTCAAAATGAGACACTTTCGAAGTCTAGCTTCGGTTAACTTATAGTCTTTATCAGCCGATTGATTCTGTGAATACAAGGGAGTCAGTTATGTCTAAAATTGAAGGCGGACGTTATTTAACATTTATGTTGCGAGACGAATACTACGGAGTGCCGATTAGTAAAGTAAGAGAAATTAATCAGATAACCGAAATCACTCCTGTGCCCAAAACACCTCAATTTGTAGAAGGTGTTGTTAATTTGCGAGGGAAAATATTACCAGTCGTGAATTTAAGACAAAAGCTAGGATTTGAAAAAGTTGTTTATAATAGGGAAACTTGCATCATCGTAATCGAAGCCGAGATGGGGCATGTCGGAGTTGTTGTCGATGCTGTGCGTGAGGTTGTCGATTTAAAAGAAGATCAGATCGAAGTTCCACCCAATATGGGTGATGAAACGGCTATGAAATTTTTGTCGGCTCTTGGTAAGCAAGAAGATCGAGTTATTATTTTACTCGATGTCGATTTAGCTTTTTCTGAAGATGAGTTCACAAAATCTATGGGTAGTTTTTCTAAATCAGCGTAATACGTAATTTTTTTAAATTTTTCAAGGATTGAGTTAATTATGAGTGATGATGATTTTTTGGAAGAGCTTAAGCGCGACTTTTTGAATGAAGCTCTGTTCATGATGGAGCAGTACGAAGAGTCCATGCTTGCACTTGAGTCAAGTCAAGAACCTCAAGAGCATATTGGACGTATATTTCGTGTTGCGCATTCGATCAAAGGTGGTGCGGCAGCTGTGGGGTTTGAAGACTTATCCCACTTCGCACACAAAGCGGAAGATCTTTTAACGTTGTTACGTGTTACTCCTGAAAAAATTAATACAGAAATCATCACACTCTTTCTTTCAGTCGGTGACCAATTTAAACTGAGATTAACTCAGCTACAAACAACTCGTGATGCATCTTGGGATGTTGAAGATTTAGAAACTCAGTTACTTAAGTGGATTAAAAACTTTCAAAGTACTGAAGCTTCGGCAGTTTCACTTGCAGATTGCGAAGTGCCTGTATCATCAGAAGCAGGTGCTGAAGATATCACAAACTATGAATTACTTGCACAACTTGAAGCTGACATTAAATCGACTGAACAGGCAGCAGCAAAACCTGTAGTTGAAGACTTTTTTAAACCCCAACAAATAGAGGAATTAAAGTCGCAACAAAAAGAAGCTACACCTGAAGTTGTCGCGCAGCCAGCAAGTGTGTTGATGGAAGATAAAGTACCATTGATCCAGCCTAAAAGTACGACTGGAGGCCCTGCGGAAGGTGCTCATAAAAAAGCTGTTGTGGTTGAAAATACAATTTTAAAAGTTGATTCTCTTCGTGTCGACGCTGTTCTAGATGTTGTGGGTGAAATTGTTGTACTAAAAAATCAACTTCTTCATAGTGATGTTGTCAGTCAAGGTGAAAATCAAAGGCTGACTTTTATTGTAGACCAACTTGATAAGTCGATTCGTGATCTTTATGAAAAGACACTCGGTATTCGTATGACACCTTTAAGATCATTATTCACAAAATTACAACGAACGGTCAGAGATGTTTCTGTCAAACTTGATAAGCCAGTAGATCTTCAATTGCTCGGAGAAGAAACAGAAGTTGATCGATCAGTTTTTGAACTTTTGGGAGATCCGCTCATGCACATGGCCCGAAATGCTATGGACCATGGCATTGAAAGCAAAGCGGAAAGACTTCAAAATGGTAAACCTGAAATGGCCAAGTTGACTATTGCTGCAAAGCAAGTCGGAGCTTCTGTTATTATTGAAATATCAGAAGATGGTCGTGGAATATACAGAGATAAGGTTCTTAAAAAAGCAATTGAAAAAGGTTTGGTTCCAGCGCACTTAAAGCCGGAAGAACTCAGTGACGATCAAGTCTATCAGTTTCTTTTTGCTCCAGGATTTTCAACTGCCGAAAAAGTGACGGATCTTTCTGGTCGCGGTGTCGGTCTTGATGTTGTTAAATCAAATATTGAAAAAGCAAAAGGCCAAGTCAGAATTCGCAGTAATCCAGGAAAAGGATCAACATTCGAGATTTTGATTCCGTTAACAACTTCCATTACAGATGGAATTGTTGTCGCGATTTCAGGTCAAAGATACATGATTCCGATACATTCAATTCGAGAAATCGTTCAATTTCGTGATGCCGAAGTCACTCAAGTGGCAAATTTGGGAAGAGTCCTTAAAATTCGAAACAAATTGACTCCGGTTATTGATTTTAGACAAACATTGGAAAATTCCACATTTTTAGATGGCAAAAATATTAAATTAATCGAAAAGTCGGATGCTCAAAAAACTTATATTGTTTTGGAGTTGTCGAGTGGTCTTTCGGCTCTACCTGTCGACGAGGTTTTAGGACAAAGCCAAGTCGTCGCCAAGCCGCTACAAGTGGGGCATCCTGTTCCTGAGTTTTCAGGAGCTGCGACTTTAGGTGATGGACGTACAATTCTGATTTTAGAACCAAATGCTTTAGCACAATCAAAAGTAGGTGCAGCTTGAGTCTACCAGCTAAAAAATCTCCGGGGTTCGGGACTTCAGGTCTTGAAACAATGGTGTTGAAACAAAATATGTTTGAGGCTTTTTCGCAAAAAATATATCAAATGGCCGGTCTTTACATACCTTATAATGAAAAGAATATGGCCCTTCTTAGTAACCGTCTGACAAGACTGATTCGCGAATACGATCTTAATAGTTATGAAGAACTCAATGAAAAACTTCGTATCCCAAGTGAGGGTTTGAAGAAGGACTTTATCAGTTCACTAACAACAAATAAAACTGATTTCTTCCGGGAAGAAGCGCACTTTGATTTTTTAAAAGTTCATTTACCAGAACTTCTTCGAACAAAACCTGAAGTTCGAATTTGGTCAAGCGCTTGCAGTGCGGGATCAGAACCTTATACTTTGGCAATTATGGCGGCTGAAATGTTGACAGCATCCGATCGTCAAAGAGTTAAGATATTAGCAACTGATATTGATAATGAAATATTAAAAAAAGCAGTTCAAGCTCATTTTACACCAATTGAAATGGATGGTTTACAACCTCATCATAAACAAAAATATTTCACTCAAATTTCAAAGCAAATGTTTGAATTAATACCGGATATTACAAAAACTGTCCATTTTTCTGAATTCAATTTAATGAATTTTCAGCATCGATTTCAAAAAAAGTTCGATGTTGTTTTTTGTCGAAATGTATTAATTTATTTTGATAAAGAAACAACAGACAAAGTAATCGACTTATTAGTTTCGAATTTAGATTTAAAAGGATATTTGATTATTGGACATTCTGAGTCTGGAGTGGTTCGGAATCCTTGTCTTAAAAGTATTGGGAATTCAATTTTTCAGAAGATTAGGAATTAACAGTGGCTAAATTAAAAATTTTGATTGTAGATGATTCAGCTCTGATGAGAAAAATATTAACTAAAATGATTTTAGAAGCTGGCGATATGGAAATTGTGGGTCAAGCTTCTGATCCATTTGAGGCGCGTGATCTTTTGGTTTCTCAAATTCCAGATGTGATGATTCTTGACATTGAAATGCCTAAAATGGATGGACTGACATTTTTAGATAAGCTGATGAGTCATAAGCCTTTTCCAGTCCTTATTTTCAGTGGTCATGCAAAATCAGGATCACAAGTGGCATTAAAAGCCCTTGAGCTTGGAGCCGTTGATATCCTCGAAAAACCCCAAGATTTGACTAAAGGTTTTGATCAAATCCGAGATACGATTATTAATAAAATAAGAATAGCCGGTAAATCACAAGTGACGATGTCTCAAGCGGGTCGTCATAAAGTCACGATTGCGACACCTAAAATTAATTCTTCTGATTACGACAGTTCAAAAGTATTAGCTGTGGCTTCATCAACTGGCGGGACGGAAGCTTTGAAAGTTTTCCTCGCAGGCTTTAATGGTTGGGTGCCACCGATGGTGATCGTTCAGCATATGCCAAAGGGTTTTACTAAGACATTTTCCGAACATCTTAACAAGATGTTTGCATTTGAAGTGAAAGAAGCGGAAGACGGCGATAAATTGCAAGAAAATCGAGTCCTAATTGCTCCGGGTGATTTTCATATGGAAGTTGTGAAATCAGGTCTTAATTATGTTGTCAAACTTCATCAAGAGCCGACTTTACATGGGGTTCGACCTGCAGCTGACTTTTTAATGAAAAGTGTTGCGAAGTACATGGGCTCTCGATCGATAGGTGTTGTTTTGACTGGAATGGGTAAAGATGGCGCTCTGGGTCTGCTTGAAATGAAAAAAGTAGGATCTTATTGTGTCGCGCAAAGTGAGCAAACTTGTGTCGTTTACGGGATGCCGGCTGCAGCTGTTCAAGTGGGAGCCATCAATAAAGTGCTCGATTTAAAAGACATAACACCACACATACTTTCGCAGTTAGCTCGAAAAAAGACTTCAGCAGCTTAGATTCATCTTGGAAAACTAAAGAATAATGTTAGATACTTGAGTCTATGACTCAAGTATCTAATATTTTTAATCCAGAATGGTGGGATCTTGTTCCTGGTTTTTCTTTTCAAGATATAACTTATCATAAAGCAAAAAATCAGGGAACTGTTCGAATCGCATTTAATCGTCCCGATGTTCGAAATGCTTTCAGGCCTCAAACTGTAGATGAACTTTATACAGCCTTTGAACATGCCAGAACAAGTCCCGACATTGGAGTTGTTCTCTTGACGGGCAATGGGCCTTCACCTCGGGATGGCGGTTGGGCTTTTTGTTCGGGCGGCGATCAAAGAATCCGTGGAAAAGATGGCTACCAATATTCTGATAAATCGATCGAAACAGATCCCGTGATGAAAGCTAAATTAGGTCGACTTCATATTTTAGAAGTACAAAGACTCATTCGATTTATGCCAAAAGTCGTCATGGCAGTTGTGCCGGGTTGGGCTGTTGGTGGTGGTCATTCATTACATGTTGTATGTGATCTGACGATTGCTTCAAAAGAACATGGAATTTTTAAACAAACTGATGCCGATGTTGCAAGTTTCGATTCTGGTTATGGATCTGCTTATTTAGCAAGGCAAGTGGGGCAGAAGCGGGCTCGTGAAATTTTCTTTTTAGGTCGCGATTATTCGGCTCAAGAAGCTTTTGAAATGGGTATGGTTAATGCAGTTGTTCCACACCAAGAACTTGAAAAAGTGGCTCTTGAATGGGCAGCAGAGATGCTCACAAAATCTCCAACAGCTATGCGAATGTTGAAATATGGCTTTAATGCAATTGATGATGGATTAGTGGGTCAACAACTTTTTGCTGGTGAAGCCACGCGCCTGGCCTACGGAACGGAAGAGGCTCAAGAGGGTCGGGACGCATTTTTAGAAAAGCGTCAGCGTGATTTTAAAAAATTTCCGTACCATTATTAGTTACACGTTCCGTTAATTAGCTAAATATTTTTTCACGGATATTCCAGAAATGACTTTGTTTTCGAGCAATGACATAAAGAGGTTTTCTGAACTTCATTTTGTTATTGATCACATCGTCAACGTTTTTAATTTCGATCGGAATTTCAGGCCGTTTGTTGTGCATTCGAATAAAGTTAAAGAAGAATGCTCGACGGTTTTCTTGAGTTTCAAGATAGAAGTATTCTTTTAAAATATTGGCATCGACATCAGAGTATTGAATTTCAAGTCGAATATTGCCATTACGATCATGTGATTTTAAATAGTGAATATTTTCAACTTGCATGACATGGGCATCTTTTAAAGACATGGCTTCTTTAAGTTTTTTATCATTATCGATTAAAAGATGATCGCAAGCATGACAAGCGCGTGCCGCAATGTCATTTTCTGAATGACATTTATCACATATTTTAAACCGAAATCGGTAACCACATTCTTTTATTTTGAGTGTTGTATCAAGTTCGATTGCGCTTTTACATTTTCTGCCAAAATGCTCTGATACAAAACCCTCTGAATCAACGATTCCCCAAAAGTGATTTATAAAATGACATTTTGGACATTCCACTTCGACAACGATAGAGTCGTTATTCGGTTTATGTTCTCCAATTTCTGGAGAATAAATATCATGATTTTGACCTGTGTAATCTAAAATCAAACAATCCGTTTTTTCAGGACTTAAACGTAAACCGCGACCAATAATTTGTTGATAAAGACTAACGGACTCAGTGGGTCTTAAGATGGCGATAAGATCGACGTGAGGCGCATCAAAACCCGTCGTCAGTACTGAAACATTGACTAGATATTTCAATTTCAAATTTTTGAAAGAATTAACAATTTCGATTCTATCTTGGCTTTCTGTATCACCGATTACAACAGCTGAAATTTTCTGGGGTAAATTTTGAAGTATTTCATGAGCATGGTTGACGGAGCTTGTAAAAATCATGACTCCTTTCCGATTTTCTGACATATCAATAATATTTTTTACAATCAAAGGAGTGATGCGTTTTTGGTCTTTAAGAAGAGCTTCAATTTGTGCTGTGATAAATTGAGTCCCATTCAATTTAAGACTTGAAAAATCATAACTCGTAACTGGAGAAGTAATTTTGATAGGGACCGTTAAGTAATTATTTTTTATCATGAATTGAGTCGATAGCTCATAAAGGCATTTTTTGAAAAATCGTTCCGATTCGGTTTGTCTGATTTTTAAGTGAGAATTGAATTCATAAATCCATCCAAAGCCCAAACGATAAGGTGTCGCTGTTAATCCAAGTATGCAGAGCTCTGGATTTTCTTGAGTTAATTTTGAAATAACTTGGAAATATTGGGTTTCACCTTCCAAGCTGACTCGGTGGCATTCGTCAATTACAAGCAAAGAAAAATTTTTGAAAAACTCATCGGGCGCAAGCGCAACGGATTGAATACTTCCAAAAATTGTTTTTTGATTCATTTCTTTTCGATTAAGACCAGCAGAGTAAACACCTGCTTCAAGACCTATGCTTTTATACTTTAATGCATTTTGTTCAACTAATTCGCGAACATGAGCCAGGACCAGCACGCGTCCCTTGGCAATACGAGCCAATTCCGCGATAACAAGACTTTTTCCAGCACCAGTCGGCAAAACAATCACGGCGGGTGTTCGTTCTTTCCTAAAATGTTGAATTGTTGCTGCAACAGCTTCCTGCTGGTAGGGCCTAAGCTTGTACATAGCTTCTTATATCAGTTAGCATGTTGAAATGAAACTGGTGAAGTTTACTCGTTATGAAAAATTTGTGATTGGAATTCTAGCATTTTTACAGTTCACGATCATTTTAGACTTCATGATATTATCTCCACTTGGAGCGATTTTGATGCCAGCTCTTCAAATCACACCATCGCAGTTTGGACTGGTGGTATCGGCCTATGCTTTTAGTGCGGGAGCTTCAGGTTTGCTAGCAGCAGGATTTGCCGATCGCTTTGATCGTAAAAAATTACTACTATTTTTTTATGTTGGCTTTTTAGTCGGGACTTTATTCTGTGGGCTTGCACCTAATTATAAATTTTTACTAGCTGCGCGAATTGTAACAGGACTATTTGGTGGAGTCATTGGTTCCATTATTCTTTCAATTGTAACGGACTTATTTGAATATGAAAAACGTGGTCGGGTCATGGGCATTGTTCAGACAGCTTTTGCGGCCAGTCAAATATTAGGAATACCAATTGGACTTTATTTTTCAAATCTTTGGGGATGGCATGCTCCTTTTTTTATGATTGTTCTGATTGGAATATTGGCAGGATTTCTGATTTTTTTTAATTTAAAACCAATTCGGGATCATCTTTTGATTCAATCGGAACAAACGGCAGCCCGTCATTTTTTTCAAACGCTTAAAAATCCTCGCTATTTATTATCCTTTATATTTATGGCACTTCTTTCAACCGGTGGTTTTATGATCATGCCTTTTGGAAGTGCATTCACTGTTCATAATTTGGGTATTCCAGTTGAAAATCTTCCTTTAATTTATTTAGTTACCGGTTTAGGTGCGATTGTATCCGGCCCTCTGATTGGCAAAGCAAGTGATGATTTTGGGAAACTCAAAATATTTTTCTTTGGAACAATTCTGACGATCATTATGGTTTTTATTTACACAAATTTAGAAATAACTCCACTTTGGATAGCGATGCTCGTCAATGCTTTGTTATTCGTCGGCATTTTTTCTCGAATGATACCGGCGCAAGCTTTTATGTCGGCAGTTCCAGATCCTGCTAATCGCGGCGCTTTTATGGCTATCAGTACTTCTTTGCAGCAAATATCGGGAGGTTTTGCCGCTGTTATCGCAGGAACCATTGTTCATGAAGCAGCAGACGGTAAAATTGAAAATTTTAATACTTTGGGATATATTTTAATTATAACTGCGATATTCAATTTTATTATTCTTTATTATCTTGATAAACAATTAATCAGAAGATGATTTAATTCAGACTGAAACAGGGCTTCTTCATCTTTTGGAAGTCTGGATTTTAAATCGATTCCAATTTTATTTTTCCAAGCCATTAAGCAAATAGCTGAAAACGTCTGATACAAGTGCTTCGGATGAGAATTCATATCTGCAATTAAGTAGTTAAATTGTTCTAAACAAGATTGGCGGGCGGACACGACAAGTTCTTCATTCCAGTTTTTTAAAATAAATTGATAGAATTCGATTTGGCCAAATCTTAAATCACAATTTTGGAAAAAGTGATCCGCGTGTATCAAATCATGAACGGTAAAATCCCATGCTGATTTTCCATGATGGAAGATTTTCCAATCACAGGATTTTTTAAAAACAGTGATGACTCTTTTGCCTTCTGCTTGAATTTTGAGGAGTTCTAAAGGCGTTGGTATTTGATCCCAAAGGACAAGTGGATAGTGTCCTTCGTGCCAATAGTAAATTGAGCGCCTGATGCGATCAGATTGCCCTTTCCAACTGTAATTTCTTAAAAATTCCATGATGGCAGACTTTGATTTTTGAGTTTTTAAAAGTGGTTTTTTTTGAAAAGTAATTTTTTTTTGGAGCATTTCTGGAATTAAACAAAGAGTTGTAAGTTCAGCTTCCGATAGTTTTTGTTTAAAATTCTCTTGTTCAAGCTCATTTAAAAACATTTGGTGAGCATGACGCATATCGCTTAAAAATGTCATAATCACTTCTTAACTTGAAAATCCACTCGAATCCAAGCTCAAATTATATAAACCAAGGAGGGTTTTATGCCAAAAGCTTTATTTGCAGGCATAGCGGTGTTTTTCTTACTAGGACCTCTTTTTGTTCATGCCGAATTTTATTCTTTTCAAGAGAATTCAAGTTCTCGTTTGCAGAGTCCTCAAAGTTTGTTTGATGAAGCAATTCAAAAATCACATGATTTGCTTAAGTGGACTTTTCATTCTTCTACACGTCCCCTTCCTTTAGAAAAATACAACCGTTTGAAGCACTTTGGAACTTGGATTGATGACCCCAAAACTCCAGAATGTTTTGAAACAAGGGCTCTTGTTCTTATGCGCGATAGCTTGAGTGAAGTTCAAATGAGCTCGGCCAATCCATGTAAAGTCTATTCAGGAGAATGGAATGATCCCTACGGCGGCGCAAATTTAAAGCTTGCAAGGGAAATCGAAATTGATCATGTTGTTGCTTTGAAAAATGCTTATGACAGTGGAGCTTGGTCTTGGGATTTTAAACAACGCTGTTTGTTTGCTAACTTTATGGGTTTTGATTATCATTTGATTTCGTCGGCTTCTTCTGAAAACAAAGCTAAAAGTGACCGAGGCCCTGAAGGTTGGATGCCTTCAGACAAGAGCTATGCTTGTCAGCATTTGCAAAATTGGTTAGCCATTAAATTTATTTGGAACCTGAATATGACTTTAATCGAAGCTCAAGCAATTGAAATGGAAATCGAAAAAAATCGATGTCAAATAAAAGATTTTTTATTTTCAAAAAGAGAAATTAATAAAATCAGAAATTATGCTCTTAGTAATTCAGACCTTTGTTTACAAAATCAATGAGAACTGACGTAGTAAGGTTTTTGAAACGTAGTGACTCCATCAAAAATATTCCAAGTGATGATTCCACCAGATGGGAAACTAGTTACTTTATAGTAAACTTGCTTAATGTAGTTGTTGGCAGCAAAAACATAATTATTTGAAGTTCCTGCTGAAGTGGTACAGTCTGGATTCGTGTAAAAAGTGGCTTCTGAACCAGCTGTTGAAATAGTTAAAGTCTTTGCTATTGCAGGAATGATCGTTCCATCATCATTTGCTAAGGCCAAATCAAGAGACCTGCATTCATTCAACTTCATAATGGATTCTCTGGGGCGAAAATAAGGTTGATTGTAAGTTGATGAACCGCTCACAACCTGAAAAGTCATGTATTGTGGAATATAGTGACTGATCTGGTAAGTTGTAGGACTTTGGAAAATCGAACATCCAGATCCGCATGCAGTCTGAGGTTCCGCTGATGCTTGAAGTGTAACGTAAGATGCGGGAAATGAATTTTCAACTTTGATTGTAAATGATTTTTCATAAGAAGAAGTCATCGGGCATTCTAAATCAGAAGATGCATTCACCACACAACTTGGATCACTTAAAGTCACATTAATTTGAGGCGAACCAATTGTAAATTGACCATTAAAATTACTGACATTTCGCCCAATCACAGAATCAAGTGTATTGAGTGTGGCTTTAAATGTGTAATCTACACCTTTGAGTAAAACTGGAGGTAAGCTGCTATTAAAGTCAGTTGTTGTGAAACTTGAAATAACAGAATGCTGAGGTTTAATGAGAATATTAACAAAATTTGAAATCATTCCACTAGCCGAAATTTCAGCACGAATTGTGTGATGATCTGTGGTTCCATTTGCATGATAACAAAGGTTAATTTCATCTTCACCAGCATCAAATGTTAAGTCAGCAGGAACTACCGCTGTCGAGCAAGTTTCATTTAATAGAATTCCAGCAGGCAACATGCTGGCATCTAAATCTGTTAAAGAAATACTAACTAGCTTAGTTTCTCCGGTGCTCATTCTGACGTTTTGTCCTAATGAGTCGATTAATCGCACTTGAAATTTGTAGTAGTAAGAATTTTCTAAGAAATGACTTTGATGAAAATAATTTCGAGTTACTTCAAAAGTGTAAGGTTCGGGTCGTTTAAAAGTAATCGTCGGTAAACCAGAAATACCAAGAGCTTTTAGTTCTATCACATCAGGTTCGGGTTCAACCGGTGAGATTGAAATTCCATTATCAGTGTAGTTACTTAATGCAGTCGAAATAAAAATATAAAAATCAAAAGTTCCGTCTGTGCAGTCAATATCATAAGTTGGTGTACCCACAATAAACTCGTTTGCGCCAGGGGATGGTGCAGTCGAGCTGATTGAGCTCCAAATTGTATTATCATCCATGCGAAATTCAAAGCCTGTCACATTGGGCAAGCATTCGCCACTTAGATAAAGGATGCCCCCAATATTATCTTGCTGGAATGGACTTGTTGATTTGTTGGAAAATGAAGGCAGTTCGGTTAAAGATGAGACTTCGGGTACGGCCACAACGCAGCCAATAAGACTCGAAGTCAAAGACCAGAGCAAAGTAAATAATAAGAGCCGACGAGCCATAAGTTCTTTATCGGCAAGTCCTGGACTTAAATACAGTGAGTTCTCAAATTGAGTCGCAACTTTTTTCAGGATGTGCCAAATGAGAAGCTTTTATCAAAATAATATTTAAACTTGAATCATCTTAAATTGAGACTTTCTTTAAGAGAAGAAGGCCAAGAATAAGTGTTAAGGTGAAGCTTCCAATGGAGCTTTGAAGATATAACCGACACCCACAACTGTTTGGATCAGCTTTTTGTGTGGAGTTACATCAATTTTTTTACGTAAAAAATTGATGTAAACGTCAATCACATTTGAGTCTGAATCAAATTGTAAATCCCACACGTTTTGAGCAATCTGAGACCGTGTTAAAGGTTTTTCCGCATTACGAATAAAGTATTCAAGTAAGCCAAATTCTTTTGTCGTAAGGATAATAGGTTCGCCGCTTCTTTTAACTTTTCTTAAGATCAAGTCCATTTCAATATCGAAATATTTCAGCAAAGTATTGTTAGAAGCACCTGGAGATTGACGGCGTAGAAGTGCCCGGACTCGAGCTAAAAGTTCATCAAAAGCAAAAGGCTTTGTAATGTAGTCATCTGCACCAGCATCAAGTCCACTGACTTTATCAGAAACTGAAGAGTAAGCTGTGAGCATCAGAATCGGTTTTGTGAAGCCATTTTGTCTGAGTTCTTTTGCGATTTCTAAACCACTTATATCAGGCAAACCAATATCTAATAGGATCAAGTCATAAGACTGAGAGCCGCAAAGGCTTTGAGCTTCGCTGGCGGTTCCAGTGGAATCGACTTTGTAACCCGCATCAGCCAGTCCCTTTTTAAGGAACTCTGCCATTTTAACTTGATCTTCAACTATAAGCAGACGCATTCTGGTACCCTAACATGTGACGTATCAGATTGCAAAAGGAGGTTTTACATGAACCTAGGTTGGACTGAAATTTTATTATTATTAGGCTTGGCTCTACTTTTGTTCGGTCCTTCACGATTGCCAGGTCTAGGCAAATCGATGGGTGAAGCCATTCGCGGATTTAAAAAAGGAATATCAGATCAAGATGAAGCGCCCCCTGCTCGCGATGTAAAAGAGCAATTAGAGCAGCAATCTCAGGCTTCTCAGGCTCAAAAAGAGAATGATAAACAGCGTCAATCTTAATCATTTCGGTTTTCAATACAGGGTAAACTTCGCGCGTGGTAAATATGAACGAATCAAATACAAACCCAAATGGGCTTCAAGCTTCAAAAATAAAATTGACACAAACCGTTCAAAAAGGCGGATGCGCAGCGAAAGTAGCTGCTTATGAACTAAGAGAAATCTTAGCAAAAGTCAGATTTCCTGAAGCTCCACCAGAACTTTCAGTCAGTGCTTCGACTTTTGATGATGCTGCGATTTATGATGTTAGAAAATTTCTAGAAAAGGGAAAAACTTCTTTAGTTCAAACACTTGATTTTTTTACACCTATTGTGGATTCACCTCATTTGTTCGGTGCTATTGCTGCCGCAAATGCATTGAGTGATGTTTATGCGATGGGTGGAGATCCCTTAACAGCAATGGGAATTTTAGCTTTTCCAATGGCGACTCTTGAAACTTCTATTGCAGTTGAAGTTTTACAAGGAGCTTGTGATATTTTACAGAATGCTCAAGTCCCACTCGTAGGAGGTCATTCAATTGACGATGACACGCTTAAGTTTGGTCTGAGTGTAACGGGCATAGTCGATCCAACAAAAGTTTGGTCAAATGCCGGAGCTCAGCCTGGAGATCAACTGATTCTGACAAAATCTTTAGGCACTGGAACTTTAATGGCGGGTCTGAAAAGGCAGGAATTTTCCGAAGAGGATTTGCAAGAAGCTTTTATGAGTATGACTCAGTTGAACCGAGTAAAGCCAGATTTAAAAGATCAAGTGACAGCGATTCATGCTGCGACTGATATCACAGGTTTTGGTCTTGCCGGGCATGGGATGCAGATGGCAAAAGCGAGCGGCGTCAGTTTTCAGTTTTTCCTTAATCAGTTACCGGTTATGACAAGAGTCTGGGAAGCTTTAGAAAAAGGTTTTTTAACGAAAGCTCACAGAACTAATTTTGAATACACTCAAAAAAATTCTCGTTTTGAACAAGTCAGTGAACTCCAGAAAAAAATACTTTTTGATCCACAAACAAGTGGGGGTCTGTTGTTGAGTGTAGCAGCAGATCAAGCTCAAAATGTCGTAGACAAATTAAAGAAAAATTTCCCTTCAACGCGAATCATAGGTGAAGTTTTATCAAAAAAACAAGAGGACCTGATTTGGGTGCCTTGAATCAGATTGACAGTTCTTTCATTGAAAAATGGAGCACTGAGAACCAAGTTTTTATTGATGTTCGGTCGCCAATTGAGTTCCAACAGGGGCATTTACCAAATTCATTTAATGCCCCTATTTTAGACGATGCAGAAAGAGCACTGGTCGGGCTGACATATAAACAAAAAGGAAACGAAGAAGCTGTTCGATTAGGTTATGAAATTGTGTCAGGAGCCAATCGACAAAAAAAGTTGGAAACTTGGAAAGCGATTTTACAAAAAAATCCGGAAGCTATTCTGACTTGTTTTCGAGGCGGACAGCGTTCTCAAATCACGCAAAAATGGCTTCAAGAAGAAGGTTTTGAAAGACCTCTTATAAAAGGCGGTTACAAAGCAGTTCGCCAGTCTGTGATAGATCAAATTGAAAATGTGAGTCAGCAATGGCCTTTTTTGCTGATCTCAGGGCCAACAGGGGCTGGGAAAACTCCTTTCTTATCTGAAGTGATAAAGTTTTGGCCTGTCGTTAATTTAGAAGGTTATGCTGAGCACAGAGGTTCTGCTTTTGGAGGATTGGGAACAGTTCAACCTTCACAAGCCGTTTTTGAAAATCGATTGGGTTGGGATTTGTTTAAAGCAGAAAAAACATTGACCCTGAATGCAAATCAAGAATTTTTTCTACCTTTGATTATGGAAGATGAAAGTCGATTGATTGGAAAATGTGTGATCCCAGATCCCTTTTTTTTTAAACTTCGGGAATCGCCAATAGTGTGGCTTGATATTTCAATTGAAAAAAGAGTCGAGAATACTTTTGACGAGTACATCTTAAAAGCGAATGTGAATGAAGCGCTTTTTGCTCGCTATAAAAAAGCTCTGTCAAATATTCAAAAACGTCTTGGGGGTCTTCAATACCAAGAAATTTTAAGTATTTTTGAAAGCTGCGAAAGTTCTTGGAAGAGCAGGGGAGAATTGGAAGAGAATAAAGTTTGGATCAAGCGCCTATTGCTTCATTACTATGACCCACTTTATTTCGGATCATTTGAAAAGCGTCGGCCTGTTGTTTTGTTTAAAGGTTCCGTTGAGGAAACGCTTGATTTTTTAAAGGGCCAAAAAAGTAAATACAAAGAAACAGCCGTAAGTAAAAAGGCCAATCCAACGTAGTTTGAAAGCTTCTCGTTGAAAGCAAAGCTTGCAACAATTGAAGCCATCACGGGTTCTGCGAGCTTTCCAGTTGTCATCAGTGTGACATTTAAATATTTCATTAAGTAAGAAATCAAAGCGTGTCCTAAAAGTGTTGAAAAAAATACTTGCCCTGCAATTGCAAGCCAAGTGTTGATAGGATATCCTGTCCAGGATTTTTGTGATGCAAAAAGTAAAACAGCAAAAAAGACAGCCGTACTGAGGTACATGACGGATGTGAAAACAGAGTTCGTAAAAACTTCTCGACTTTTTTTACTGAGTAAAATGTAAATTGAAAAAAACAAGGAAGATGCAAGCGCGGATAAATCTCCGCCCAGTTGAGAATTTAAATTATTTCGACTTTCTTGAAATAAGAGGGCTACAGCAGTAAAGGCTAAAAAATAGGCAATTAGGCTTCGTCTTGGTGGTTTTTCTTTGAATAACCACCACTGTCCTAAAGCTACAAATAAAGGATTAGTCGCAAATAAAATCATAGTGTGGGAAATCAGCGTGTTTTGTGAAGCATAAAAAAAGGTCCAGAGGTGGGCAAAAAAGAAAAGTCCAGTTAAGGAGATCCACTTACGGTCAGATTTATGATTAAGCCATTGTTCTTTAAGTCCAGCTTTCCAATAAGCCCAAGGTAATAGAATCAACCCAGCTGCAAGAAGTCGCCAGAAACCGATTAATTCAGGTGGTGCTGCGGCCCACTTTGCTAAAGCAGCGGACTGGGATAGACAAAAAAGTGCGATTAAGTAAAGGAAAAGATGCGTCACTTAACCAAGCTACAAGTAAGAAATCTCGTTTGCAAATCAGTTTTTTTTATTTCACAATCTTGAGGTGATGGATTTAAAAGTTAATTTTAAAACAAATGAAGGAGTATATTCATGAAACTAAAACTGGTCTTAATCTCAATTGCGGCACTTACGATGACAGTTGGGTGTTCAAAAAAGTTGGACACTGATAAAAAGAAAGCAAGCTATGCAATTGGCCAACAAATTGGTCAAAATTTAAAAAATCAAAATATTGATGTCGACTCAGATGCTTTGGCGATGGCAATCACTGACGCAGCGACTGGAAAAGAAAGCAAATTGAACAAAGAGCAGATTCAAGAAGCAATGGCTAAGTTGCAAGAACAAACAATGAAGAAGCAACAAGAATTAGCTGAAACAAATAAAGTAAAAGGTGCAGAATTTCTTGAAAAAAACAAATCTGCTGAAGGCGTTAAGGTCACAAAAAGTGGACTTCAGTACTTGGTGATAACTGAAGGCACAGGCAAGATTCCTACTAAAGAAGATGTTATTAAAGCTCATTACAAAGGAACTTTGACGACTGGTGAACAGTTTGACTCATCTTATGATCGTGGTCAGCCTGCTGAATTTCCAGTTGGCGGCGTCATTCCGGGTTGGACAGAAGCTTTGCAAATGATGAAAGTCGGATCAAAGTTTAAATTATGGATTCCAGCTGAACTTGGTTACGGCCCTGCCGCACGTCCTGGTATTCCAGCAAATTCAGTTTTGTCATTTGAAGTTGAGCTTTTAGATATCGTAAAAGCCGATGCGAAAAAGAAGTAATCAAGATGTTTGATTTTGGACGTGATCCGCTGGCTCATTTCCAAGAATTTTTGAAGGAGGCCGAATCCAAAGGCCTCCCAGAGCCAACAGGAATGTCCCTTGCGACAGCAACTCCCGAAGGGCGTCCCTCAGTCAGAACTGTTTTGTTCAAAGGTTTTTACCAAAGCGGAATCACTTTTTATACCAATTTTGAAGGTCGAAAAGGTCGGGAACTTATTTCCAATCCTTTTGCGGCCATTAATTTTTGGTGGCCAGCTTTGGATAAACAAGTTCGCTTCGAAGGCAATATCGAAAAACTTCCACGTGATGTATCGGAAGCCTACTTCGCGACTCGTCCTAGATTATCTCAATTGGGAGCATGGTCTTCAAATCAAAGTGCAGAAATTCCAGACCTAGATTTTCTTCAGAGTAAATTAAAAGAAACTGAAAAAAAATTCGAAAATAAAACAATTCCTTGTCCTCCTCATTGGGGTGGTTTTGTTTTAGTTCCACACGAAGTTGAGTTTTGGATTGGTCGCCAAGGTCGGTTGCATGAGCGCTACGTTTATCAAAAGCAAGCTCAAGGCTGGCGTACATTTCTTCGTTCACCTTGAGAATAAATATTTTTTTGAAATCACTTTTATCAAGTTTATCTTTTTATCGATTGTTCCGGTTTTAAGCTTAAGAAAGATTGGTTTTTTATGCGCTATTTAGTCACGGGTTTTGAAGCTTTTGGTAAAGACTCTCTTAATCCAACGGAGCTTTTATTGAAATGGATTAGAGAAACACCAGAGTGGGCTTCTTTATTTGAAACCCAGCTGTTACCAGTCGAATATGAGCGAGCGCATGCTCTTGTTTTGCAGAGAAATGATTTAGATTCATTTGCAGGTATTTTTTGTTTTGGTTTAGCGGTTGGGCGTTCAAAAATTAGTTTGGAAAGAGTTGCGCTCAATTGGATCGAAAGCCAGCAGCCAGATAATGTGGGAGTCGTTCCTCCGGTCGGACCGATTGAAAAAAATGCGGCTCAAGTTTTTATTAATACAATGTCTCTTGAAAGATTAAAAAATAAATTTCAAGCGGCTGGTTTGCCTGCAGAGATTTCGCTGAGTGCTGGAGGTTATGTTTGCAATCATTTATATTTTCATTTGCTGAAAGCTCGTTTGAAAGCAGATATTTTATTTATTCATATCCCATTATTAGAACAACAAGTATCCAGCAAAGAAGATAACCGGCCTTATATTTCGGAAAAGGATCTTCGCAAAATGCTGAGCGTGTTAGTGCAGAGCTTGCGGGCAGACTAAGTAAAATTCTGGAATTTCAATTTGAAGGCTGTCACCATTTTCAGTGACCATGCTGTAAGAGCCCTTCATGCTTCCGGTTGCAGTCGTCAAAGGGCAAGCACTTTCATATTCAAATGTTTGCCCGGGTTGAATTTTTGGCTGGAGTCCGACAACACCAGGTCCTTTTACCTCTTCATTGTGTCCTGTCGCGTCTGTGATGATCCAATGACGGCTCATCAATTGAGCTGATTCAGAACCTTTATTTTTAATACAAATTTTGTATGAAAAAAAATAGTAATTCTGTTCTGGTTTTGATTCCTCGCTAATAAACTGAGGAAAAGCTGTGATTTCAAACTCTGTGGAAACTGATTTTTGAACAGGCATATAACCTTGTTTCTTACCAAATCGGTAATTTTTCAAGCTCAAAAATCACAGGATAATGATCCGACGGAAGACTCATCTTTGCGTCAAGCGTCATTGGCTTGTCTTTTTCAAATCCATACTCATCTTTGTAGCGATAAACCTGACAAGACTGCGGCTTTAAAAGTTTGACTATGTCAGGAGTCAAAAAAGCATAATCAAGTTGTTTTGAGTCAACCTTATTGCCAGGCCTTATTTGACAAAATGTCCAACGTTTATCTGGATTTACGTCTTGAAGATGAAGTACGTCTTCAAGTTGAGTGGCTTCATAAATGAGTTGAAATTCTAACTCTGTGAGATTTCGAGAAGCGTTTCCATTGAAATCACCTGCAATAATTTGAGGCGATCTAGGGTGGCTTTTTAAAAGTTCTTGATGAATTTCGATTAAAGTTTTGAGTTCAGCTTTTCTTCTTTCAAAACCATGAGAATCTTTTTTTTCTGGATCTAAATGTGACTTCAAGTGTCCCAAGAGTATGATTAAAAAAGGATTATCACGACTTTGTTTAAACAGCTTGAGTTCCACAATATCTCGAGAAAACTTAAGAGATGTAAAAGGTTTATCGGAGCTGATGTCCTGCTGGTAATTAAAATTGATGGGTCGATTTTTGTTAGATTGAAGATCAAAGTATAGAGGCAGACTTTTTTTAACTAAAAAACCAATATCAATATTTCGATCTGAATTACCTTCCATCAATGCTGTATAGTAACGACTGCCTAAAAAAAGTTCATTGAAGTTTCGTAAAGATTCTTCACCTCCAACTTCACACAACATTAGAATGTCAGGGTTGATTTCATTTATTGCTTTTTGAAGCTCAAGAACTTTACTAAGAGGCTTGTTATCATACACGGAAGTTGAAAGCTTTTGCCACTGAGTTTCATCAAGTTTTAGTACGTTCGGGTCAGGTTTTTTATCAAATAAAAGGAACAGGTTTTCAGCATTTAATAAGGTCAACTTTAAATCAAGAGTCGAATCATTTTGCGCGGGCCACATCATCCTTCCATTTTTAAAGAAAATTGTGCAACAATCAATCCCATAAGGAGATCACCATGTTCTCATCTTGGATTCTGCAGGCTCAACCGGCTCAAGTCTTGCCTCAAAAACGCTCATCTTCTAAAGCTGTTGCGAAAAAATCAAAAACTGAAGTGGCTTCGTCTGTTATAAAAGCTCATATTTATCTTCTCGGAGAGTCTCAAGGAAATCTTCTGAAAAGTCTTGTAGATGATCTGGGTGTCGGATGGGAAAAAGAACAGGCTCGAAACTCTGAAAAAGAATGGGTGACTTTTCAAAGTGAAGCTGGACCAGTTTGGGTTCTCCGTCCTCAAGATGCGACTCAGCGCCATCATTCAGGTTTATTGGCAGAATCAGCTTACGCTAAGTGCCGAGACCTTTTGGGGACTGTTACAGCTAGTTTGAAAGCCTTAAGTGCTCAAGAAATTCATCTTTATTTTTGGGGAACATCAGAAGAAATGGAATTAGGTGCTTTTGTTGGACTTGAAATGGCAAGTTACACATTCAAAGACACAGATAAATCTTTTAAAGCTTTAGCCGCATCAAGAATCATTTATCACAAAGAGTCAGGTGAGTTATCTGAAGGTCTTTTGAAAAGAGCCTCTGCGCGAGCACAAGCTGTCAATCTCGCCCGACATTTTGTGAATACGCCCCCTAATTTAAAAACTCCTCAACTATTCGCTAAAAAAGTCCGTGATTTAAAATGGTCCAAGCATTCAAAAATTGAAATTTGGAATGAAACAAAATTAAAAGCTGAAAATTGTCATTTGATTTTAGCAACAGGTAAAGGCTCATCATCTTCACCTTGTTTGGTTAAAATTGCGTATCGTCCTCGAATAAAATCAACGAAACCTCTAGTGGCTTTTGTTGGTAAGGGAATTACTTTTGATTCAGGTGGATTAGATATCAAACCTTCATCGGCCATGAGACTTATGAAAAAAGACATGGGTGGTGCGGCATCTACTTTGGGAATTGCATACTGGGTGGATCAATCTGCTTATGATGGACCAGTTGATTTTTATTTAGCTGTTGCTGAAAATGCTGTCGACGGTAATTCAATGAGACCTGGAGACATTTACACTTCGCGATCAGGGCTTCGAGTAGAGATTGATAACACAGACGCTGAAGGTCGGCTTGTTTTAGCTGATGCGCTTGATGTCGCCGTGACTTCAAAACCAAGTCCAGAAATTGTAATCGATATGGCAACGCTCACAGGCGCTTGTCGAGTTGCTTTGGGTGTTGAGATGGCGGGTCTTTTTTCAAATGATGATGATTTAGCAGAGGAAATTTCTCGTGCAGGTCAGCGGACGGGGGACATGAATTGGCGGTTGCCGTTGATGGACCGCTATTTCGCAGCTTACAGTAGCTCTTTCGCAGACTTTAAAAACTCAGGAGAATCTTTTGGCGGAGCCATAACAGCAGCTTTATTTCTGCAAAGATTTATAAAAGGTAAAAAATGGGTTCACTTGGATATGTACTCTTGGTCTGACAAAGCGATTGGTCCACTGCATTTTGCAGGAGGAAACGGCCAATCCGTCCAAGCCCTCATCGACTGGCTCGAAAAAAGATAGTGTATTTGTCACCTAAGCCATTTTTTTTCTTTGATAAAGGGAATCATTTTGATGGGAACAAGCGTTTCCCATTTTTTATCTTTTTTTGTAATCAAATTTCGGACTTCTTCTGAGTTTAGAAAGTTAGCTGTGATATCGCAGCCGCCAATATCCACAATTAATCCAGTACCATAAAAATGTTCGAACAATTTTTTTGATTCAGGAGAGGGTTTAAAATCAACCGCAGTTAGACAGCTTTTATCTGTCTTGTAGGGATAGATATAAAGACGAGTGTTCTCATCTAGAAGTTTCCCTAAACCTTCAAATATTCCGCCTTCAAGATTTTTGTAGTGTTGGGCCGCAAAAATTTTTGGCAAGTGAGAAGCATTCATCACTAAAATCATAGGATTTTGTGTGTACTTGCGAAAGAAAGTTTTGAGCTGATAATATAGTGGAAATTGCGTGACTAAAGTTTTGAGTCCCAATTTCGCAAGTGCTTCCATTCGAAGAAGAATGTCATCTAAATTTGAATCTGAAGATGAAATTTCAATTTCATTCAGAACTAAAACATCTTGAGTCTTGAGTTTCAAAGCCTTCACATCAGACTTCAATTGTTCAAGACCTTTTTCCATCATATCAAGATGACTCATTGTAATCGGTCTGTAATTCCCACGTTGAATCAGTAAAGATTTTTGATAAGTAGAATCTGCAATATTTACGATGTGTTCGTTTTCATCAAATAAAACAGCTTCACTTAATTTTCTTTTAACGAGCTCAAGATTAATTCGACGATTGTCAAAATGAGCCAGATCCGGGCCAGAAGCTCTGAAATAATCGATAATAATCTGACCGTCTTTTAAATTATCGACCAAATTATGGATGAACTCATCAGGTTTATTTCGATGATAAAAGCAGCTATGGACCAAATTCACGCCGAGTGTTCCCAAAGATTCTTGCTGCTGAAGGCGATGTCGATCCATCATTCGAACATGGAGTATCACATCGTGGGCAGGCCCATTGGGTTTTGTTTGAAAGCGGACACCCATCCAGCCGTGACATTTAGGAGTTTCAGCAGTTCCTGTTGCGACAGTATTTGCAAAAGCAAAAAAAGTAGATCTGGCACCCCTGCTTTCTTGTAGGCGTCGAATCAGTAAGTTGTATTCTTTATCAAGCATTTTAAGAAGTCTTGATTCGCAAACGTAACGACCATTTTTTTCTTTACCGTAAATTTCATCACTGTAAATCATATCGTAAGCTGAAATTGTTTTAGCAATTGTTTGGGAGGCTTTTCCAGCAACAAAAAAATGTCGAGCAACTTCCTGGCCTGCGCCGATTTCAGCAAAGGCACCGTACTTTTCTTGGTCTAAATTAATTTCTTGAGCTTTGGCGATGGGCGATAAAATAATTTGTTTATTCATGAGATTTTTTTCCTTGAAGGGTCAGATCTTTTTCATAAGTGTCTGCTTGAACCCAAGCTGTAATAGCGAGTTGCATTGCTCGTTCGACTGGGATGTCGACTAATTCAACTTGTTTTCTTTTAAACAACATCGTGTTGCCACCCAATGCGTAGCTAAAAGGAATAAAAACAGCGACCAGTCCCTCTTGTGATAGGCGAGGAAATTCTTCAAATGAATCTCTTGTGATAAGACCCACAGAGTAAGGACCTTCTTCATTCCATTTAACAAGTACGACACTTTTTAAGCCTTTACCATTTTTATTCGAAAATAAATTAATAAGATCTCGAAGTGGAGAATAGACAGCTTTAATCAGTGGAATCGATTTAAGAGTTTCTTCAAGTTTTCGTATAATTGTTTGTGAAATTAAATTATTAAGCAAAAGTCCAAAAAGAAAAATAAGTGTCAAAGTGAGAGCAAAACCAAGTCCTGGTACGTAGCTGTCTTCCGATATCAGAACCTTAATCAGTCCACCTAAAAAATTTTCAAAAATTAAAACACCTGCATAAATAACATAAATTGTGACAGCGATTGGAAGTAAAGTGATCAGTCCACGTATAAAAATTGTTCTAATTCGGTTCATTTAATACCTGCGATCCTTAAGTGATCTTCGTAAAGCTTCTATTTTAGAAGCCTGTTCTGTCTTAATATGAGATTCGAGCTAAATGCTTTAGGTCTCAAATTGAATCTTAAGCTACCTGGACTTTTGGCCGATGAGTACTGATATGTTGATGTATTGGCTCCTGAGTACAGCCTTGGCGCAGACTCCCGAAGTCGCACCTGGCGAGTACCTTATTAAATTAAAAAGCGGAAAATCGGTGCAGTCGCTCCAGGCGAAAGTATCTGGTAAAATTGGTTTTAAGGGACAAGTATCTCGTGCCGGTGTACATCAACTTAAATTAGATCAATCTCAAGATTTTCAGACACTGTCCCTAGACCCTGATGTTGAGTATATTGAACCTAATTATATGCTTTCGAAAATTCCGACATCGACTGACAACAAGAATGGCGGTTCTCAGCAACAAGCATTTTCCGAAAGTGAAATTGAAGCTTTAGCCTCAACAAGTTACAGTCAAAACTACGCACCCGTTCAAATTCTTTCGTCTTGGGCTATGCAAGCTCCTTATGATGTTAACAACCTTCCAATTGTTGCAGTGATAGATACCGGGGTTAATATCAATCATGCCGTTTTTACTGAATCACAAGCTATCTGGGCCAACAGCGCCGAAATTCCAAGTAATAACGTTGATGATGATTTTAACGGTTATGTTGACGATGTAAACGGATGGAACTTTAACGCGAACACAAGCTCTCCTGCCGATGACGACGGTCACGGAACTCATGTTGCTGGTATTATTGTTGGAACAGGACTTAATATTTTTTCTGCTCCCCGTGATCAATCAAGAATTCTTGTCATGCCACTCAAGTTTTTGGACGGAAATGGTTCGGGGCGTACAAGCGATGCGATTCGCGCGATCTACTATGCTGTTGATAATGGGGCGAAAGTAATCAATTGTTCTTGGGGTGGTGGCTCTTATAGTCGCGCTCTTTTAGATGCACTCACTTATGCTTATGAACAACAAGTGATTGTGGTAACGGCATCTGGAAATAGTGCGACCAATATTGATAGCACACCTTTGTATCCCGCAGCTTATGCTGTTCCAAGTAACGTTGCAGTTGCGGCAACAACTGACAGCGATAATTTGGCATCATTCTCTAATTACGGATCAGCGGCTGTGGCAGTTGCGGCCCCCGGCTATTATATTTACAGCACTTACTTTGGAAACACTTATACGCTCATGTCAGGAACAAGTATGGCGGCGCCATTTGTTGCTGGAATTGCAGCTTATGCTTGGCGAGAAGCACCTCAATTAACTGGTTACCAAGTGAAGCAAATGATTCTAAGTTCTGTTAATACAAAAACAAGTTTAACAAATAAAGTGACAACAAATGGTCGTGTCAATGCACTTAATTTAATCAATCTCGCTATCTCATCAAACGCGGTTACGGCATCTCAACCTGCGTACAAACCTTCTTACGAATCCTCTGCTTCCACGTCTGAAAGTGCAGCAGGGGGAGCGGGTGGTTGCGGACTTGTCAAAGCCCTTAGTGCATCTGGCAGCAGCGGTAGTAGTGGAACTTTTTTTGCAATTGTTTTAACTCTTTTTGTTTGTCTTTTACCATTCGGAGTTTGGCTGTCATTCTACTTATTGTCGCCACAAAGTCGTCGCCAGTATGAACGATTTAATGTTTCTTCAAATATTAAAGTGAAGTTAGGTGATCGTGAAATTGTAGGTCATATGAATACTTTATCACAAGGCGGCCTATCGTTTTCAGCACAGGATATGATAGAAAAAGGATCACTCGTGACGATGAAGATTACAAATCCAAATGGTGTTGGTGAAGTCGAAGTTCAGGGACGAATTGTTTGGAGCGAAGAAAAAGAAGCGTATGGTGTTCAGTTTCAACATGCTACGAAAAGTATGACAGATCGAATCTTAAGTTGGAGTCAGCGAAAAGCAGGGGACACAACTTAACTTTTAAAGTAAAGTTCCTTTAAGAATAATAGCTGCGACGCTAAAATAAATAACAAGTCCCATGACATCGACAAGAGTCGCAACAAAGGGTGCTGAAGCTGACGCAGGGTCAAATTTCAATTTCTTTAAAATAAACGGAAGCATTGATCCAGTGACAGTGCCATAACAAACGACACAAATAACAGATATAAAAACTGTAAAACCAATCTTCATGTAATGAGGACCGTATTGAGCTTCATTATTTGGCCAAGCTAAAATTCTCATCAGCCCAAGTGCTCCCAGTAGCAGTCCTAAACACAATCCCATTGCAACTTCTTTTACGACAACGCGCCACCAGTCTTTAATTCGAACTTCGCCAAGAGCGAGCGCGCGAATAATTAAGGTAGAAGCTTGTGAGCCCGAGTTTCCACCGCTTGCAATAATCAGAGGAAGAAAAAAAGTCAAAACGACAGCGCGTTCGATTTCAATTGAATAATATGAAAGTGCTGTTGCTGTGAACATTTCGCCGATAAAGAGAACAGAAAGCCACCCGCCACGTTTGCGTAACATTTCTTGAAAAGTTAGTTTAAAATAAGGAGCATCTAAGCTTTCAACACCACCAAATTTTTGAATATCTTCTGTGGCTTCCTTTTGGATAGCTGTTGCGACGTCATCGAAAGTGACGATCCCTTTCATCTTTCCATCCAGATCGATAACGGGTAAAGCCATTAAATTTTGTTGAGAAAAAATTCGACCTATTTGTTCTTGATCCATTTCAACCGGAATTTTAATCATTTCCGTTTGCATAATTTCTTTTACAAGTTTTTGCGGTTGCGCCGAAAAAAGTTCTCTGAAAGAGACAACGCCTTGAAGTTTCTGATTTGAATCCAAAACATAAGCATAATAAATCGTTTCAACTTGAGTTTTTGACTGGAGTCGTAAGTAACTGATAGCTTCATCCGCAGTCATATCAGGACGAAGTCGAGCAAATCGCGAACTCATCAAACCACCCGCATTATCTTCTGCATAGGCAAGTAAGGCAGTTACTTCACGACGAGTCTGTGGGTCCAGTAAGCCGAGAATGTCTTCTCTGTGCTCAGAATCAACTTCTTGGATCAAATCAGCGACATCATCTGGCGCCAAAAGACGGACCCAAGATCGCTTTTCAAGTGGAGTGGAAAACTCTTGCAGAAGCTCGGCTTGGTCATGGGTATTCAGATTTAAGAAAAGTTCTTCCGCATCTGTGCGAGGTAAAGACTGAAACTTATCTTTCCGTTCTTGTCGTCCTAAAGCAGACCAAGTACTTGCAAGAAGAATAAATTCTGTTTCTGGTGAAACAGGGCTTTCTTCAGCTTGATTATTTTGGTCTTTCTCGTCTGCCATTTGGAGTCCCCAAAGTGTCCGATGATCATCAATACGTATTAGCTGTTGTATCGGTACTTAGTTAGACTTGTCTAGAGTCCAAATTCATTTTCTCAAATTGAGAAAGAGCATCTTGAGCTCGACCTTTGAATTTTACTTTACCTTTTTCGAGCCAAAGTATTTCATCGCAAATACCAAGAGTTTGTAGACGATGGGCAACAAAGAGAAGAGTTTTCCCTTTATACTCTTGTTTCAAAACGCTCAGAACAATTTTTTCAGTCACAGGGTCAAGGGCACTTGTCGCTTCATCCAATACAAAAATAGGCGCTTTTTGCAGTAGACACCGAGCTAACCCTAAAAGTTGCTTTTCCCCTAGAGAAATATTTTTACCTTTTTCTTGAAGCTCATAGTCTAGATTTTGGCCGATTGATTCAAACCAAGGACCTAAGCCAACTTTAAGTAATGAATCGATCAATTCGGCTTCTGAGCATAGTTTTTCCAGGTCCAGGTTGTCTTTTAAAGAAGCTTTAAAAATAACAGGATCTTGCGGTAAGTAAGCGACTGATTTTCTTAAATTCTGCAGATCGCCTTCTTGTTGTGGATTATTATTGCCAATTGAAACCGAGCCTTCGCTCAAGGGGTAAAGATGGCTCAAAATTTGTAGTAAAGACGACTTTCCACTGCCTGTGCGGCCAATAATTCCTAACTTTTGCCCTTCAGGAATGACGAGACTAAAATTTTTAAAAATCCAGTCTTGTTCTTCGTTATATTTAAACGAAATATTTTGAAATTTAATTTCAAAAGAAGAAACTTCTGTTTGTTTTCTGTTTTGTTCATCAGTTTTTGTATCTTGTGGATGATCTGTTTTATATCGAGCACGCGAAGGTAGTTTCATATAAGATTCAAGTGGTCTTCTGAGGTAATCATCCATTCTTTCAACTCCGACAAAACCTTCTTCCAGTTGAGTCAGCCACTCAAAAAACATTTGAACGGCGTTAAATGAAAAAAGAATCAGACCTAACGAAACTCCGACATCACCAACCGTCATAAAACCATTTTTGAGGCCCCACCAAGAATAAAAACCGACAACTAGAAACCAAAGTGTTGATAAAAAATTCATTTGGAAAACATAAGCCAAAACTAAAGCAACAGTTTTACGTTTTGATTCTAAATACATTTTATCAAGATAAGCAAAGCGCGCTTGAAAGAGGGTTTCTTTCTCGAATAAACGAATGCTGATGGCTCCTTGTGCTGTTTCTGCGAAATGTGCTAAAGAAGGACCTCGTTGAGAGGATAATGTTCGACGAGCTTCCCGTAGTTGATTTCGATTAAGACGGTAAATTAAGAGGTTTGCAACTGCGTAAACAAGCATCAATATAAACAGTGAAGAGTGCACAAAGCTCAGTAAAACGACCAAAGCAATTAAATCAAAAAGAATCGAAAAGAACTCAGCTAATGGCCCTCCAAAAAGTCTAAAAATGTTTCCGTAATCTGAAGAAAAACGAGTCATAATTCGGCCTACTGGATTGCGATCAAAGAAGCTCATGGGGGCACGGGAAACTCGTAAAGTTGTTTCATCATACAGGGAGGAAACAGCCCGTGAGGAAATCCGAGAAAAGCGAATTCGAAAAAATGTTGTGAGCGCGAAGCCTACCATTGTCAGACCCAAGAGCATCCAAACAAAATCTTCTGCTTTCCAGAGACTCATCCATTGAGGAAGTTTTTCTGGGTGAGTAATACTATCAACCCAAAAACCGACCATATTGGTATTGGCAAGAACAAGAACTCGCCCGATAAAACCTACACTCAGAACCAGAAACAAAGACTTTTTAAATGGAGCATAAGCCATTAAAAGAGTATGAAAGACTGTCTTTTTGAAGCCGCCTTCAAAAGTTTTTTCTTGTTCAAATCCGATTGAGCTCACGTTTTTACCTCAAGAGATTTTTCTTTATTTAATTCATGCAATTCTCCAGAGCGCATTTCGTAAACTTTCGATACGAAATGTAGAACAGATCTGCGGTGTGTTGTGATAATGACAGTTTTATTTTTAAGAGGGCCTGCAAATAAATCTTTTAAAATTTTATTTTCAGTTTCAGCATCGAGTTGGCTCATTGAATCGTCAATTAAGACAAGAGGGCGTTCCTGAACAATTGAACGCGCAAGACTCAGTCTTTGCTTTTGTCCACCGGATAAATTAACACCCCTTTCACCAATTCGAGTGTCAAGTCCATCACTGAGTCCTTCATAAGCAGGATTAAAATCCACATGACTTAAAAATGAATCCATTTCAGGATCAAGCAGTGCTGATTTTTCGTATTCGAAGGCGACGTTGTCTCTTAAAGTTGAGTTCATCAGAAATGATTCTTGAGGTACATAGTTTAAAACTCTTCTGAGTTCTTTTGTGACTTCGCCTTGAACGGGTTCACCTTTGTATAAAAAACTTTTAAATTGTCCTTTTAGTTCTCCCATCAGGCAGTGAAGAAAAGCAGACTTTCCACTTCCCACTTCGCCTAAGATAGCCACTTTTTCGCCTTGATAAATTTTAAAATTAAGATTCTGAAGGACGGGAGTTTCATCATGAATCCAATTCAAGCCTTCAATTTCAATCAATGGCAATATTTCAGCTGCTGAATTTTTAAAGCGTCTTTGTTCGATTTCGTAGTCTGAAAATGAAGTCATTTTTAAAAAATTTTCTAGACGTTTTGAAGAAGTGAGAGCATCGAATGCAAAAGTAAAAAACCAGGGAAGCTGTCTGAGGGGGCGATTCAGAAGAATCCCAAGAAGCCAAAAAACTGTCCAAATTTCCCCTGGGGTGAGAACTCTTTTATAAATCCAGATTAATGAAAGCCCCGCAGTGACATTGAATATAAAAGTTGCATGGGAAGTAATAGCGTTCATGATCTGGCCGTTTGTGACCATTTCGATTCGATTTTGAGTTTCTTTTTCTCTGACTTCAAAAATTCGAGCTTCAAAGGGTTCAAGCCAATTAAGAATTTTAAGTGTTCTAATATTTTGTATCCATTCGTTGACAAAAGAAGTTCTCAGGGCGGCCAGTTCTTTAAATTTAAGAAAGAATCGACTTTGCCGAAGCGCTAATGCCGTATTGATGAGTGCTACAATCAGAACTAAAGCACACGTTTCAAATAAGGGCGTACCGACTAGATAATTTAATGCGAACGGTGTTAAAATTAATGGAAAAAAAGTACTCGCGCCGAAAGGAAGTGTTTGCTCAAGAAGTATTGTTGAAGCGGGAACATCTGTAGCGTAAAGAGCAACCATTTCCCCAACAGTTTTTTTTTCTAAGCTTTCACTTTTAAGTCGCAAGGACTGGTTGTACAGACCTTGTGCTAATTTTCTTTGGGATAACAAAGCTTCTTTGAGTCCCCAGTAGTTATTCAATTGAGTCGCAAGTGAGGCCAAAACAAAACAGATAAAACTATTAATTAAAAAAAATATTTGTTGTTGTTCTTCAGCCACTAAAGATCCAGAGAGGCTATCAATAAATGATTTTTGAAAGCCTGCTGCAACTAAAGTTAGGGCAGCAGCCCCAAAAGAAACAAATAAAATAAGTGCTCTCCAGGGCCAACGATCTTTTAAAAGAGCCTTGTAAATTGGCTGATCAAATCGTTGAGTCGGGAGGCGTGAAGGCATCGGAATCATATCGAAACCATCCCGTCAGTGAAGACCTTGCAAAATTTGACTTTCGCACTTCATGCCAGATCTCGTCACTTTTAAAAATAACAACGCGTCCTGGTAGAGGTTCTATTATTTGGTTAACTTGATTTGTATCGCCAACATTGATCACAAGTTCACCGCCATCTCCATTTTCCCATTTATCGTGCAAGTAAACGACGAAAGTTAAAATTCGAGAAGCTTTTGATTCATGCTGATCTTTGTGTCTTTTATAAAAATGCCCAGATTCATAGCGAGCAAAATGGGCTTCTGTCCTTTGCATCGATAAAAACAGAGCCTGATTCAAATAGATTCGCCAGTTATGAAGTTCATTTAAAATTTTAGAATCTAGTGAGCGGTGAGGCTCAAGCCAGGAAATTTGATCATTTCGAATTTTCGCTTCATTTTGCAAAGTGGATTTCCGCCCTATGGCGGCAAGTTTAAAGAGTCCATCTGTCTGATGACTTTTTAGGACTTCAAGCCAGTCCGAGCGCGTGGTCGCAGATAAAGCTGTATCTGAGTAACAAATTCCAGAAACTGAGAGGTGGTCTAATAGACATTCAAGCCAAACCATGGTGAGCTGATGCTAACAACTTAAATTCAAAAGGTGTAGTATTTGAAAATTCCCAGGCGTCATTTTTTAAAACAAGTCGCATCTGTTGGTTCGTTGGCGCTGACGGGCTGCGCCAGTCTGGATTCGTTTTTTGCTTCAGATAAAAAAGACTTTGGAAAAGAAGTTTTAATTATTGGAGCGGGGGCGGCGGGGCTCATGGCAGCTCATACATTAAAGAAAAATCGAATTCCTTACCGTTTATTTGAAGCTTCTTCACGACCCGGTGGTCGACTTTATACTTTAGAAAATGCGGACGGTAGTCATTTGGATATGGGTGCTGAGTTTTTTGAAAGTCATCATCGTTTGGTTTTTGAATTACTTAAAGAATTTCAAATTGATTGGGAAGAGCGGGTCTTTAACCCTGCGATTTCACCACTTTGGCAGTCTACTAACGGGCAAGTTTTAATGGACGTTGAGTATCAAAAAATTTCTTCTCACTTTATTTCTCAATTTATTCAGAATCGAATTCAAACTTTTGGATCAGTCGGTATTGGTTCTGAAAATGTCCCAATTCTATCGCCACTTTTGGCGGAAGAAATGGATTCCTACTCGATTACCCAGTACTTAAATGCACACTGGGTTCAGCCAGACGAAAGGGTTTCTGCTTATTGGGATGCATGGTCACGTTCACACTATTCAGCAGAAGCGAATCGGATTAGCGCATTACGATGGTTGTGGGATCAGCAATCAGATAAAAAAACAAAGAGTTTTTACAAAATAAAAGGCGGTTGGGGTCAACTCGTTCATCTTCTTTACGAAAGAGCAGCTGGAGTCATTCCGGATCATCTTATTCGACTCAATTGGAATTTAGTTGCAATGAGGCGAGCAAAAAATAGTTTTCAATGTGTGTTTAGAACGCCTCAGGGAACTCAAGTCTTAGAAGCTGAAAATTTGATCTTAGCTCTTCCCATTAATCAGTATCAAAAAATTGATGGGCTTATGAAAATTGATATCACGGATCAAAAAAAGAAAGCTTTCACCCAAATTCAACTTGGAGAGTCCGCAAAAACTTACGTGTCATTTAATCCGAGCGAAGTGGCCTTAAAGTTAAGTCCTAACGACTTGGCCAAGCTTCCACAAATATTAAGAGACCAGGTTCAGATATCAAGCACGTCAGTGAGCGATTCAAAGATTTGGTTGGGAGGCTTAAGAAGTGGTCAGCAAGCACAGTGGACTTTACCAGATATTGAAAATTGGAGAGCTGGCTTGCTCAATACTAACTCGACAAATTCATTTGAATATCAAGTGATAAATTGGAAGGATCGTCCCTTTATTCAAGGAGCCCGCAGTCTTTGGGCACCAGGTCAGTGGGGGCTCTATTCAAAAGCGTTTGAGTCGTCAGATTTTGATGACCACTTACAATGGGCTGGAGAGCATGTACCTGCTCAGGAAAAAGGGTCTGTTCATGCGGCTCTTGTGAGTGGACAAACGGCAGCTTTAAAGCTTATCGAAAAGTTAAGTTCGAGTCGTTCTTCTTAAATTTTTTAGAAATTAAAAAGAAGAACTTTTTCTATACCATCTTGATTCATAAAAGCATCAATTTGAGGCTTTTGAATCATTCCAAGAAATTTATATTCAGTTGGATTTGGATTCACGTCAGCGTTGATCCAATTTATTTTTGCAGAATTTGAAATCGCAAAAATCACCATATTATAAGAACCCCGTCCTGGAGTTTTTTCAATTTGTACGGCTGGAAACACAACAACTTCGGAACTGATTTGTTGAGTCTGACTTTGTGGCCTGACGATATCAACATAGGGAATGGGACTGACATTTAAAAAAGCGGGTCTGCCAACTGCGTAGATCACGTGAAGATATCGACCGATTTGATTTTTTGTTGTTGTCACTTGAATCGCAGGCACAGTATCTATTCTTCCGGCAAGAGCTGAGCGTTGAGCAAATGAACCACTGAGAATTCCCAGTCCTAGTATCAGAGTCAAAATCGCTGGAAGATTTATTTTTTTTACAGTTTTTTTCATAAGTGCTCCCATACATTTATTGTCTATTTGCGCTTTTTGTTCCATTGACCAGGAGTTGCTTTTTTATAATTCATGTACAGCATCAACTGACCTTGAGAATCCATTTTGATTTTCGCGTACTCGAGAGGTATCCCGAGTAAAGAATCAATAAGTTCAAAATTCGCAATGGCCTCACTCGTACCGCAAGTTGCGCTTTTGGACAAGATTTTCTCGATTTCCTTTTTCACTTTACCTGCGAAGAGCTTTCCGATACTTCGAAGGCTCTCGCTATCGATTTGCAATGTTTTCAAGTCGACGCCCATCGGAAAAATACTAAGCTGAGCAGAACCTACACTTGATGGTTTGATAACAGCTTGATATCGCATCGTTAAGTGAAGTTTCTTTTTTAAAATAGGGATTCCCCACTTTTTTCTTTGATCTTCTGGTACGTCCACCAATGCATTAATATAAAGTGAAAGCGGTGCTTCAAGATCATTTCCAGATGTTAAATTGGAATTGAAGTCGATCGAAGGGCCGCTTAAAAGCTCAATTGCGGGCTGTCCAGGGCAAGTCTCAAGTTTTTTGAAATTTTTTCGATTTGTAGCGAGATGGATAGCTCGATTAAACACAGCACGATCCACAGCGATCGCTAAGTCGTAGTCTTGTGGGTTTAAATGATTGAAGACTGGTGATCCACGAGCTCCAGATTTTTCCCAAAAAGGGGTTCCTTGCAAAATCGCAGTGTCCTCCATGAAAGCTGATAGACCAATAGCCCACTGTGAATTAACAAGATTGATATTGGAAAGCTTTAACCCCAACGAAAAATCGGGTCTCAAGTCACCTGGCTGGGTGTTGGGGGCGACGATGGATTGAATTTGTTCCAGTTGATTTTTTAAAGAAGTTTGCGCTTTTTGATTCAAACTTTTAGGAAGTTCATTTTGTAAGAATTCTCTGACGTATTTTCTAATCAATTTTAAACCGTCGGGCAGTTTTTCATCTATTATTTTTTTGAATTCTTCTTCATTTAATTTAATTTTATAGTTTTCTTTTTGACCTACAACTTGAAATTCAAATTCTGGTAAAACAATTTTTTGGTACGCTATTTCAATCGGAACTCGATCAAGGTTTTCTTCGATTTTTAGAGCTTCGAATTGCAAAAGACCATTCTCATCAACTCGTACATAAAATGGCATGCGGGCAATTAAAGGAATTTCTGCGGAACCTATTTGCAGTTCAGGAGTACTAACTCCTATATTGCCAATCCATGGATTTTCTAAATCTTGCATACGGATATTCTCAGATTTTGCTTTTAGGCTTTTAATCGATAATTCAATTGAAAGAACAGCACCATCAGACTTTCCCAGCGCTTTCATCAGAGTTTCATCTGTGACAAGTGCAAGGCGATTAAAATCAGCAACGTATTCGGATTGACCTATTTGTATTGAAGGTCGAAAATCATTAAACTGAATTCCTTGCAGATACTGTTTAAAAAACTGTCTGACTTTAATCAGCATTTCAAATTCTTCGGGTTGATTTTTTGCAAGCTCATCAATCTTGATTTTATTTTCACTGATGTAATTAAATTCCGGAAAATAGTTCTCATTTATGACAACACCTAAGTTGGTCAAAATCTGCATCAATTGCTCTGAAAACAATTTTTGACCACGTGGTGAGATTCTCACTTGAACGGCATTTTTCATCCAGACCGGATTGAGAATAGCCGGGTGTTGCTCTAAAGTTAAAATCTCGCTTGCAGAAGATGAGAGTGCTGCCAAGCTTGAAGCTAAGCAGACGCCTAAAGACATTTTGAGGACTCGTCGGATAGGACGTAAAGAAAACTTGTTCATAGGCATTCTCCTGCGACTGGGATTGAATCAAGCTTCATGCAATGCAACCTAAAGACCGCTCGACGGTATTTCTGAAGCAAGAATAATCAAGCACTTAGTCAATTGAGAGTGTCTAAAAATAAGACATCAGGCCCTGTAAAGGCTTCAAAACAAAGCATTTAGGTCATTAAAACAGAGCCCTTTAGCTTGTAAAACGTGTTATGGAGTAGCTTCTGGAGCGTTTGAGTTCCTGTTAAGGGTAGGGTCTAAATTATGGCGAAGCATCCAAATGCAATTGATACATTGAAAATATTGAAACAGAATTCGACTCAAAAATGGGTTGAAAATATGCTAAAAGGTGTCGTTCCGAGTCCACTTAATAAAAGTCACGATTTGACTGACGATCAGAAAATAAAAGTAATAGAAGAAAATTTTAAACAAATTATGATCGCACTGGGTCTTGATCTAAAAGATGATTCGCTTCGTGATACACCTAAAAGAATAGCTAAAATGTATGTTTTAGAAATTTTTAAAGGTTTGAATCCACAAAACTTTCCGAAGATGACAACAATCGAAAATAAAATGAATTATGATCAAATGATAGTTGTTCAAGATATCGAGCTGATGTCGACTTGTGAGCACCATTTTCAGCCTATTCAAGGTTTTGCGACAGTTGCTTATATTCCTAATCGAAAAGTGATTGGTCTTTCTAAAATCAATCGAATCGTCGGTTATTTTGCGAAAAGACCGCAAGTTCAAGAGCGTTTAACAAAGCAGGTTGCAGATTGCCTTCATCAAGTTCTTGAAACTGAACATGTTGCTGTTCACGTGAACGCAAAACACTTCTGTGTGATTGCTCGTGGTATTGAAGACATTCATTCGTCAACGGCAACATGTGACCTTCGCGGGGATTTTAAATTTAATGATAGTACTCGTCGTGAATTTTTAGACCATTGTTCAACACATAAAAAATAATAATATATTGGTAACCGGAGAAAAACATGAAGCTTTTTTTAGTCACTCTATTTTTCATGCAAATGGCACTTTCTGCAAACGACACAAACTCAAGTGCAACAAGTCTTAATACTAAAGCTGAAATTTCAAAATGGAAATCAAGTTTCAATTCTTATTATTATGATTTTGAAGGAACTCGTCCTCAGAAAAATAATTTGTATGAATTCGGTGACACGACATTAAAAATGCAGATGATGACCCTTCAATACCAACTTGATAGCGGTTGGATGCTGACAGGGTTAGCGCAGCACTACGATATATTTGTCGTCACACGTCTGGGAGGACAAGACTACAAAGACTCATCTAAAGGAATGGCCGATTTTATCATTTCGGCCAGTAAGCCTGTCATGATGAGCGGGTCTTTTTTATTAGTAACAGATATTGGTTTATCGTTGCCAGTCGGATCTATTGACGAAAAAAATCCAAAGAATCCAGGAACTCGTTACCCCTACAACATGCAAATGGGATCCGGTACCTATGATTTTCTTTTAGGTGTAACGCCTCTCTATTTGACATCGACTTACCAGCTTGGAAGTAGACTTTCGACAATTGTAAGAACGGGTGATCGTAACGATAATGGGTATCGGTTGGGAAATCAGTACCGCTTAGACGCTTGGTCAGATTTTCCACTTAAAAATGGATTGGTACCTAGGATCGTAGGTTATTATAAATACAAAGATGCCATCGAAGGTCAGGATTCCTCATTTGGTCGATTTAGTTTTGTAGAATTTTATCATCACTCGCAAATTAATTGGGATATTTCAGCCGCTTTAAAATATGCTTATTCATACTCTTCCGACGTATCGTTTAGCGCAGAAGCCGGTTTACCTCTAGCTCAAGATTCACAAAACTATGACAGTATTGTTGTTTCTACGCAGTACTATTTTAATTTAGGAGTGACAGGTCAGTTTTAGAAAACAAGAACCCCAAAGAGCAAGCCCTTTCAGGCTTACTCTTGCTTTATCGTTTCTAAATTTTTGAAATCAGTTCGGATACGTTTTTAGATAATTCTTGATTTTTCAAAGGATCAAGACTTGTTTGAACTAAAACTTTCATTTCTTTTTCTAGCTTCGGTACAAAATTATAAGCTTCACATAGCCGAGCCGCTAGCTGTGGATTAAATCGATCAATTTCCATAATTTTTTGAGCATACCATGAAAATGGATTTGTTTTTTCATCAAAGAATCTAAAAAGATTAGTCCCAAAAGATCTGATCAAACTGTAAACTTTATTTGGATTTTTAATATCAAATAAAGGGTGATCAATAAGTTCTTTCACTTGTAAAAAAGTGTTACGATGAGTGCTCATAGATTGAACGGCAAACCATTTGTTCATAATAAGGCTGTCATGCATCCAATCATATTTAAACTTTTCAAGAGCTTCATTTTTAAAAGCTGAATTTTGATCGCAAAGCATCGAAAGCGCTGACAGGCGATTTCCCATATGGGTTGCTGTCAAAGCCTGTTCTGAAATGCAAGCGTGAGCTTGTGCATCTTCTGTTTTTCCCCAGAAGGAGAGTGCTTTATTTTTAAGTTTTCGACTGCCGAAATCTTCAGGGCTGTAGCCTTGAGACTCAGGTAATAAATCGTAAAGATTTTTCCATTCGGACCTTAACTTAACAGATAAGGAGTCAATCAAATCATTTTTTGCAGACTCTAATTTGCGAGGCTGAAAAAGATCGTATCTTTGAGCTAGTAAACTGTCGCTCGGAAAACTGAAAAGTTCAGCTTTGAGGCTTAATGCGATTGATTGATCTTGAATTAGATATTGATAAACATTAACTAATTGATCCGAAATTTCTTTTTTATTTTCCAAAATACGAGCATCAAAATATTGAAATAATAATTCATAAATTGATTCGCGGCGATTGAACCCATCGGAATCATATTTAATAAGATGAATTAATTCATCGGCACTTCTTTTCCATTTTAAGTTAATGGGAGATGAAAATTGGCGATTTAAAGATAAAACAGGTTGTTCTTTCATGTTTTTAAAAAAATAAATTTGAGACTCTTTTTTCAATTCAAGTAAAGTATGCTGATCTGAATTGATTGTCGCATCAGGACTGGATATTTCAATTCCACAGCCTTTCGAATCAAGTAATCCAAACAGAAGAGGAATGTGTAGAGCTTCCTTATGAGGTTGATCCGCTGTCGGTTTTGTTTTTTGTTCTAATTCAATGCTATAGCTTTGAGAGCTGGCATCATACTTTTCTTTGACACTGACTTGTGGAGTTCCAGATTGATGATACCATTTTTTAAAATGTGTTAAATCAATTTTATTGGCATCGGAGATAGAAGATGCGAACTCTTCAATAGTGACAGCTTGGCCATCATAGCGATCAAAATAAAGATCCATTCCTTTTCTAAATCCTTTTGATCCAACAAGATTTTTCATCATGCGAATCACTTCAGCGCCTTTTTCATAAATTGTGGAAGTATAAAAATTATCCATCGCAGCCCCGAAGTCAGGACGAACGGGATGGGCATTTGGGCCAGCATCTTCTGGAAATTGTCGAGACCGCAAGCTGTCGACATCTTGAATTCTTTGGGCACTGCGCTCTTGAACATCACTTGAAAATTCCTGATCTCTAAAAACAGTCAAACCTTCTTTTAAAGACAGGTGAAACCAATCGCGACAAGTAATGCGATTTCCGGTCCAGTTATGAAAGTACTCATGGGCCACGACGGCTTCAATGGCCAAGTAATCATGATCCGTGGCTCTTTTATGATCTGCAAAAACAAGTGAAGAGTTAAAAATATTGAGTCCTTTATTTTCCATTGCACCCATATTGAAGTCTTCAATTGCAACAATCATAAAAGTGTTAAGATCGTACTCTCTACCGTAAGTCACCTCATCCCACTTCATCGCTTTTTTAAGAGAAACCATTGCATGTTCACATTGATTTTGTTTTCCATGAGTCGCATAAATTTCAAGAGCGACTTTTTTACCAGATAAAGTAATAAAATGATCTTTGAGGACTCCGAGATCGCCCGCAACAAGCGCAAATAAGTAACATGGTTTCTTGAAGGGATCTTTCCAAATAGATTTGTGGCGGCCACCACCTAGTTTTTCTTTTAAGATCAAATCACCGTTACTTAATAGAACAGGAAATTTTTTTTCATCGGCTGTAATCGAAACTGTATAAGTTGTCATCACATCGGGTCGGTCAAGAAAGTAAGTGGTGTGCCGAAACCCTTGAGCTTCACATTGTGTCGTGAAAAGCCCTTTTGATATGTAAAGCCCTTCAAGAGCTTTATTTTTTTCTGGATTTATTTCAGTCTCGATGACAAGTTCAAAAATATCGGGCGTTGTTTCAATAATGAGCTTATCGGAAACTATTTGATAATTGGGACTTTCACCATCAAGTAAAACAGAAATCAGTTTTAGATTTTTACCATCAAGTTGAAGTGCTTCCGGACGCAGACGTTTGACCTGCATTTTTGACTTCACGCGCGTGCATTCTTCAAACAGATCAAAGTCTAGAAAAAGAGAAGTGATTTCGAAGGCAGGTGCTTTGTAATCTTTTAGATACATTTTCTGAGCTTCTGTCGTATTCATAAGGTTCATTTCCGGCGATTCTATCTTGCGCCTAAAATTTGGGTTTTCTTGACAATTCGTTGCTATTTCGATGAGCTAAGGGACAATGCAGTCGAAATTGTTTCGTATCACACTCAACACAGCTCAGCCAGATTTATTGCTGCGCTTTTATACTCTTCTTGGTTTCCAATTTAGTCAAAAACTCATTGATAAAGGCAGCCAAGCCTGGAATGGTCAACTGGGTGATTTGAGCCTCGAAATTTTTAGCATAAAAGAGAGTTTTTCTAATAAAATTCCTGGTGTTCAAATGAGCTTTGAAGTTAAAGCCATCGACAATTTAGTTCAAGAGTTTCGACTTTTAAAATCGCAAATCATGATGGAACCACTTGAAACAAAATCTGGAGTTATTTCCATAGTGATAGATCCAGACGGTCGTTCGATTGAACTTATTCAATCCTAATCAAGAACTGCTCAACAAAACGACCTCTTTGAGGTTGTTTCTAAAGAACTCCTCCGCCTGATACCGTTAGAAATACTTGATTTTCATCTTTTGGAAGTTGAATTCCATCTTGATCTTTCCGTGTTGAAAAATACTTTAAAGATTTAACTCCCGCACTTATCATAAGTCCGCCTAGTCGAAGACCTAAGCCCGCTTCACCGAAGTAAGCATTAGAATCAGAACTGGCTAAACGTGCCCCTGGGCCTCCAAAAATTTTAAACCCTAAGCTTCGACTCTCGTTAAGCCATTCTTGTTGTAGGCGTAATGATGTGTCTAATCCATAGATTGAATCGATTTTGTCGCCCTGGCGTTGAAAGGCCGAGTTTCTCCAGATTAGCCAGTCTTGTAAAAACCAATTAAGTCCTAGGTTGATTTCTTGGTACTGATTTCCGTTGCGAGTACTTTGAGAACCCGTTACGTCGTATGTAAATCTTGAGCCAGAAGAGGATTCTTTTGCAAAAGAAAATTGTGTAAAATAAAGCAATGTGAATAACAAAAAAGCCTGTTTCATAAGTTAATTGAAACAGGCTTTTTTTAAAAAATCAAATTACAATATAGCTTGAGCTTTTTTAAGGGCAGTTAATCCGGTTGCCGTTGAAGCTAAGCGTGCCAGTTCATGAATTTGTTCACTGGTTGCACCCGCGGTGATCAGTGCCTTTTCATGGGAAGCGATACACACAGGGCATCCATTTACAATAGACACAGTCATAGCCATCGATTCAAAAACTTTTTTACTTGCGATATGTTTAGCAAGAGACTGCATTCGCAAGCCAGCTCGCTGATAGTTCGCTTTAACGTCATCTGGCAAATAAGAGCGAAATTTATAATAAATATTATTCATTCCCATGATGCCAGCGACTTCAGCGGTTTCACGAAGTGCGTCTTCAGCTAAACCCATTTCTTTTAATACTCCAGCGGACCATTTCATCATCTCTTGGTTTTCTAGAGTAACAGATGCGGCTAAAAGATTTTGAAATCTTTCAACTGGTTCTAAAGGTCCTTCTTCTAAAACTTTTTTAAAATTTAAAGAAAGATCTCTGAATATTGAAGAAGTCAGGCCAGAATAATTATTATCTAAAAAGGCATCTACTTTTTCTGAGATATTCATATTTATTTTCCTTTCGTCAGCATCGATCGCAGCATCCACGCTGTCTTTTCATGCAGCTGAATCCTTTGAGTGAGAAGATCTAAGGTCCCTTCGTCACTGCCATTTTCAGCTGCCGGAAAAGCTTTGCGTGCAGTTCGAGCCACAGCTTCGTGCCCTTTAAGAAGTTGTTTCAGCATTTCTTCGGCGTTTGGTACTTTATCTGATTCTTCTATCGAAGTGAGCTCAGAAAATTGTTTATAAGAACCTGGAGCATAGTGTCCCAATGCTCGAATCCTTTCGGCAATCAAATCAAGCGCAGTCCACATTTCTGTGTACTGCGCCATGAACATTTCATGAAGAGTACTAAACTGAGGTCCTTCAACATTCCAATGGAAGTTATGAGTTTTTAAATACAAAGTGTAGCTGTCAGCAAGTAAATGTGAAAGCGCAACTGATATTTCTTTTCGTTCTTTTTTCCCAATTCCAATGTTGAGTTCCATATAAAGTCTCCTGAGTTAACATTTAACTAAGATCTATGTTGCAGGTTCTTGTTCGTAAATTTAACCTAAAGTAGCTTGTCCTTTTTCCCAGTTACAAGGGCAGAGTTCATCGGTTTGTAAAGCGTCAAGTGTTCTGATGACTTCTTTCACATTACGTCCAACGTTTAAGTCATTAACTGAAGCCCAACGGATAATACCATCTGGATCTACAATATAAGTCGCTCGTAGTGGAATTAATTCTTGAGGATGAAGAACACCTAAGCCACCAGTGAGTTCTTTTTTTACGTCAGCTAACATTGGAAAACCAAGATTTTTAAGGTCATCATGGTTGTTTCTCCATGCTAAGTGCACGAAATGTGAATCACAAGATACGCCAAATAACTTTGTTTCCCGTGCTTGAAAATTTTTGAGTTCATTATTGAACTCTGCAATTTCAGTTGGGCAAACAAATGTAAAGTCCAATGGCCAAAAGAAAAAAACGGACCAAGCGCCTTTCATTTCTTTATTGGAAATTTCAGCAAATTCTTTGCCTTTTTCTCTTGATACGCAAGCTTGCATTTTAAATTCTGGGAATTTCTGACCGATACCTAACATGTGTTTCTCCTTTGTGTAGGTGTTTATAAAATTGAGAATTCAAGCAAAATGCTCGAACTCATTACTTAATTTCGCCTTTAAAAACAATATCAATACTATTCACTTTATACTTTTTAGGTAAATCCAAATTTAATTTCACGGAGTCTGCTTCGATATCAAGAATGCGTCCTGATTTTTCATCAAAAAAATGAAAATGATCTTCAATATTGCAGTCATAAACAATCTTTTCAGTATGAGGAAATTTAAATGCACGAATAAGACCTGAGTCTGTTAAAACGCCTAAAGTATTGTACACAGTCGCTTGAGAAATTTTAGCCATATTTTTTTGTGCCCAATCAAAAACTTCGTCAGCCGTCGGGTGGTCGGCAACACAAAGAATGTACTGACAAAGAGCAATTCTTTGAAGAGTGGGCTGGACTCCCTTTTCAATCAGCTTTTTTTCAATTTCTTCAGAGGAATAATTTTTGCGTTTCATTTGGTTCTCAACTTTTATGTTGTGAATTAAACTTCCTAATTAGAATAGTTCTAAAACTAGAATTAGTCAATACAAAAAGAAAAGGTGTTTTATTTTAGAAAATTCTAGTAAATTCAAATACTTACATTCACCGCGAAGCTTTGGCATTAATATGTTTAATTTAAAATATATCTTAACTAAGAACCAGATCTCTTTATTTCAATTTAAAATCAAGATGCTGAATTGTTTTGTCTTCTAGATCTTTGATCTCAATTAAAACAGATTTTTTTGACCAATCGATAGTCATAAGTCCAAAGTTTTCTTTTCCGTAAGCGTCAGTTAAATAAGTTGAATCTTTTTCTTCAAGATTCTTTGATTTGTTGAGGCTGCTAGAAGTGATGTCGTACAATGTTCCCCAGCCTTTTATTTCTGTTTTTGCAATTGAAGCTAAATGGCGGTCACCACTTAAAATCAAGAAATTTTTAGGTTTGGTTTTTGCGATCAGGTCGTAAAGTTTCTTCTTTTCTTTTGGAAAGTTACCCCATTTTTCAAAGCCATGGTCATTTGCTATCACTTGAAATGAGCTCACTAAAATTTTTAAATCGGCGGGTTCTTTCAGCTGGTCTTCTAGCCAGTCCCATTGTTCAGAACCTAAAATTGTAGCTTGAGGATCATCAGTGGGTTCAAATTTCTTTCTAGCGGGAGGTGGAGTGTTAGGAGCCCCATCATATGGGCTCGCAACAACAGCTTCTTGAGTTGCTAATTTCAGGGGACTTCGGTTCCATCGATTGTCGAGCATAATAACGTGTACACTTTGTGATGTGCGAGCTCTGCGGCCTTTGCCCTCTTTTGTTCCGCCTAAAACTTTTGAATGAAAAATTCCCGGTTGATCGAGTAAAGTCGAATCTTTTATATAAGGCCAATGAAACCAAAAAGATTTTCGAACTTCTTGTTTTCTTGGGTTTTCGACTCCACCGTTGTCGACACCGTAGTCATGATCATCCCAAATAGCCATAAAAGGAATTGTTTCGCGAGCCTGTTTATAATCACTGATTTGTGTCCACTTTTTATACTGTTCAATTTGATTGCGAGTTTGTTCTTGAGACGAGTAAATATTATCACCCATCATAATCATCAAATCAGGTTTTTCATTTAAGATTTGTTTCCAAATAGGCTGTGGTTTGTTTTGATCTGCACAAGATCCAAATGCAATTTTCTTAGGAGCATTTGACAGGTCAAGGCCTCGAGGTACGAGGCCCAAGGAGTCTTTAGTTTTTTGTTGTGGACCGGTACCGTAAGGATTAGTCAGCAAAGAGCTGGCGTTTTGGCAGGAAGTTAATGCAAAAAATAAAATTGTAATACAAGTTGAATGCAAAAACTTTTCCATAAAAGAATTAGCCTCTTTCGCTTAAAGGTTTAACGGATCTTTGAGTTGCGCCAACATATTCACTGAGTGGGCGGATAATACGATTGCTTGCCGCTTGTTCCATAATGTGAGCACTCCAGCCAGTTGTTCTTGCCATGACAAAGATAGGAGTAAAGAAATCAATTTCAAATCCCATCATGTAGTAAGCAGGGCCCGCTGGAAAATCTAAATTTGGATAGATTTTTTTCTTTTCAGCCATCACTTTTTCTAGGGATTCGTACATTTGCATCCATTTTTTATTGCCAGATAGATCTGCCATTTTGAGTGCATATTTTTTCATTGTTGGAACTCGGGAGTCACCGGATTTGTAAACGCGATGACCAAAACCCATCACTTTTCTTTTTTTAGCTAATGCATCTAGCATCCACTGTTCTGCTTTTAAAGGGTCAGCAATTTCGATCATCATGTGCATGACCATTTCATTTGCTCCGCCATGAAGTGGGCCTTTGAGTGCCCCAATACCTGCAACTGTCGCGGAATAAATATCGCTTTCAGTGCTCGTTACAACTCGAGTTGTAAATGTTGAAGCATTAAAACTATGTTCTGCGTACAGAATTAAACTGACATCAAAAGCTTTAACCACTTGGGCATCTGGAACTTTTCCAAAGCACATATGGAAAAAATTTTCCGCTAATGTCATGTCTTTTCGAGGCGCAATAAAATCAAGTCCTTTTTTAAATCGATAGTCAGCCGCTACCATTGTAGGAATTTTAGCCAGAAGGCGGATAGCTTTATCGTAGTTTGTGGCAGGGGTAGCATCCCAAATTCTTTCATCTTCGCACCCCAAGAAGCTAACTGCTGTCCGAATTGAATCCATCGGATGACACTTTTTAGGGAGTGCTTTGATGACTCCTAAATTATCTTTTGAAATATCGCGGTAGCTTCTTTCAAGTCCTTCAAATTCAGATAATTGAGTGCGATTAGGAAGTTCGCCTTTGTACATCAGGTAAGCCACTTCTTCAAAGCGGCAATTTTCAGCCAAATCCTGAACGGGATAGCCGCGGTAAATTAAAGAATTTGTATCAGGATTTACTTTTGAAACTGAAGAAGTATCGATGACTGAACCTTCAAGTCCTTTTTTTGTGTTCACTTTTTCTGGTTCAGCAACATAATCTGGATTGATGTATTCTTGAGTCATTTAAATCCCTTTCGTGAAAAATGTTTATTTCAATTTGAAATTATAAATATTTTGATCAAATTCATTGTATCGAGCGTAGTCTGTCAGATCGTAAAGTTCTTGACGAGTCTGCATGTCTTTAACAGCGTTTTGTTGTGTCCCGTCATGCAGAATCGTATTCAGACCTTGTTCGGCGGCTTTCATGGCAAGTCTTAAAAGCGTGACGGGGTAGATTACAATATTATATCCGACGTTTTCTAGTTGTTGAGTTGTGAGAAGTTTTGATTTTCCAAATTCCGTCATATTCGCAAGAAGTGGAGCTTTCACGGCTTTTCTGAAAATTTCAAATTCTTTTTCATCAGCTAAAGCTTCTGTAAAAATCACATCAGCACCGGCGTCGACATAGGCTTTAGATCTTTCAATTGCCTTTTCCAAACCTTCCGAAGCGCGAGCGTCTGTGCGGGCAATGATCACAAAATTAGGATCAACTTTGCGGGCCTGATCAGCTGCTTTTATTTTTTGAATCATATCAGCAGTCGAAACTAAATTTTTACCATCTAAATGGCCACAACGTTTTGGATTTTCTTGATCTTCTAAGTGGCAGCCCGTCAGTCCTAATTCAATCAACTCATGAATTGTGCGAGCCGCATTCATTGCGACACCAAACCCCGTATCAGCATCTATTATAGAGGGTAAATTTGTAACACGCGCAATTTGTCGGCCCCGTTGTCCAACTTCTGTCAGGGTTGTTAATCCGACATCGGGATAACCCAGATCATTTGAAAGCACAGAACCTGAAATGTAAACTCCTTCGAATCCTTTTTTTTCAATCAGCATCGCTGATAAAGGATTAAATGCGCCAGGAAATCGAAGAAGTTTTCCGGACTTCAATTTTTCTCTTAAATTTTGACGCTTTTGAAAAGGATTTGCATTTTGAAATAACATTAGAAAATTCCTTTATCGTCTCGTTTGTTATTTGCTAGCTTATCGACAGGAATTTGGACGTTGAGTTGCTTTACTTGATCCGCGGAGAGTGTGGGTAAAGATTCAACTAAATGAATGAAGCGATCACGCTCAGTCTTTGTTATAATTTCAGAAGTGAGAGTGTCAAATTTTCGAATATAGTCAGCCCGCTTAAAAGGTTTTGCGCCAGCAGGGTGGGCATTGGCTACGCCCAACTCGTCAATAATTTTTTCACCATTATTTAAAGTAATTTCCACGCGACCACCGAACATTTTTTTGTTTGGATCCATATCATGGTAAGCTTCAGTCCATTTGGGATCTTCAACGGTTCTTATTTTATGCCACAATTTAACAGTGTCTGGCCGCTGGGCCCGCGCTGGTTCATAAGAGTGAACGTGGTGCCATTTTCCATCTTGCAGAGCAATTGCAAAAATATACATGATAGAATGATCCAAAGTTTCACGAGATGCAGTCGGATCCATTTTTTGAGGATCGCCAGCCCCAGTGCCTATGACATAATGAGTATGATGAGAAGTGTGGATCAGAACATCTTTGATATCATCCCAATTTTTAATTTTAGATCCCATGCGAAAGGCTAAATCAATCAGAGCTTGGGACTGATATTCAGCAGAGTGTTCCTTAGTATAGGTTTCAAGAATGGCTCGTTTTTCTTCTCCTTTTTCTGGAAGTGGAACAGAATATTTCCCGTCTTTTCCATCCAACATGTAAGCAATTACCGAATCTTCACCTTCGTAAATAGGAGACGGAGCACCTTCTCCGCGCATAATTCGATCAACAGCTTCAACAGCTAACTTCCCAGCGTGAGCAGGGGCATAAGCTTTCCAAGAAGAGATTTCCCCTTTACGCGACTGACGAGTCGAAAAAGAAACATGAACAGCTTGCTGAATCGCTTGATAAATTTGTTCTGTCGAAAGTCCCAATAAGGTCCCAATTCCTGCAGCCTGAGCTGGGCAAAGGTGGGCAATGTGATCTTTTTTGTGTTTATGAAGACAAATTGCTTTAACTAGATTCACATGCAGTTCGTAGCCTACGACAAGGCCTTTTAAAAGTTCTGCGCCCGTTTTATTTTTTTGTTGAGCAACTGCTAATATGGGAGGAATGTTATCACCTGGATGAGAATAATCAGCAGCTAAGAAAGTATCGTGATAATCGAGCTCCCGAACGGCTGTGCCATTAGCCCATGCGGCCCATTCACAGGAAAATGTTTGATCATTTGGCATTCCAAAAACTGTTGCGCCGCCGTTACGTGGGTGAGCAATAGCCATTGATCGCGCAGAAGCAACGGGTCTTCTGTTGGCTGCCGCGATCGCAACGGAAGCGTTATCGATAATACGATTGATGACCATATCGATCACTTCATCTGAAATTTTTGTTGTATCAGTTGCAACTTCGGCCATTTTCCAAGCCAATTGGTCTTTTCGATCGAGTTTTTCTTTTGATGGGTAAACGCGAACTTGATGTAAACGCATGGGTCCTCCGGATTGTCGAGAAGAATCGATTTTTTAGGAGACCTGAAGCTAACTTAGAAGAGTAGGAAAGACAAATATTTCACAATTCTCTAGAGGAATTGGCGCTCAGTGCTAAGGTGTCAAAAGTTTTAAAATGAGCCAAACGATAAATGAAAGACAGAAGGTAATTCATTTTCATAGAGTCGACCTAGCTTCCAGCCGACTTCTAGGTTAAGTGGGCCTACAGGCGTGTTAATCAGGATTCCGAGTCCTGCGGCGTGCCGATAGCCAAAACCCAACTCAAGCCCGTCGACGCGCACTTCACCGCCATCATAGAAAACAGTACCATCTACGATTCCCCAGATAGGATAGCTAAATGTTGAACGTAAAAGTGACATTTGTGTTTGACGGCTCATTTTATTGTCTAGCATCGAATTCAATAAGTTAGTGTCAGGAAAAGCTTCACGCGTGGGATCAAAACCTCGAATCGTAGACGGGCCTCCTAAATAAAAGCCTTTTTTATCATAGGGAACTCCGCCATCACTTCGGGTATTAATATTTTGTAAATAACCAAAACGTAAACCATTAGCCCAAGTCATGCGATCTTTATAAAAACTTTTGTAATGAGTGAATGAAGCAGAGCTTCGTAAGTAAGTGATCGTTTTTGTACTTCCTAGCCAAGGAGCACCGTACTCAACATTAAATCGAGACTGATTTCCAGTTCGTGGGCGGACTAAATTGTCTCGGTAATCGAAATCAAGAGTAACTCCTGTAGCAGCGATTTCGAGCTGTTCTTTGTTTCGATCACCTTCAATATTAAAGTCTTCGGAACTAGCTCGTGAGTAGACATCCCAAACACCCGTTATGTGGGATGTAAAATCTTTTTCAACTGACCAAGTTTGTTGAACGGTTACTGTGGCCCTTTTGTTTTCAAAATCAGTAATGGTATTTGAGCGCGTTAAATTAAATCGACCTTTGTAGCGAGTATCAAATAAAAAAGGTTCAAGATATCCTAATGTAAAACGATTTTCTAAATACTCGAGGTCTGCAAGATTGTAACTCGCGTCTGTTCTAAATGAAAGCCCTCTGCCGGTACCCCAGAGATTGCGATATCCAACACCTAAGTAACCACGAAGAGTCAGTTCACGTTCATTCGTCAGGCCGGCCCCCATTTGAAAAAGACCCGGCTCTGCTTCAGTGACACGAATCAGAACTGTTCGTTGTGAAACTTCAGTTTTATCTTCGACTGTGCGAATATCAACAGATGAAAAATATCCTGTTCGTTGTAATCTTGAAATCGATTCTTCAATTTTTGTAGGAGTTAAAAAATCACCTTCTTTAAAGTCAATTTCAAATCGAACAACAAACTCTTTCGTTGCTCTGAGCCCTTCAATGACAATTGATTGAACGCGAACTTGAGGGCCCTCTAAAAGATGGTAGAATAAAGTCGCTTGAGAATTATCCTCATTATATCGAACAAGGTCTTGTTTTTCATTCAAAACAAGCATTTCAAGATATCCGTTTTCTTTGTATAAATATTTTAAATCTTTAATTGATTTTTCAATTTTTGATAGCTGAAGGGGTTCTCCAGTTTTAAGTCCTACCGTTTTTTCAAGTATTGATTTGTCAAAAGCTTGAGCATTTTTAAATTCCACTGACTTGACTGTTGTTTGTCGTCCTTCATCTAGATTGATTGAAATATTCACTTGATCTTTATCCATATTGTAAATCACGCGGGAAGAAATAACCTGAGCCAATAAGTAGCCTTCGTTCTGCAATTCTTGCGCTAAAAATGCGACGGCTTTATCCAAATCTTCTTTGATGTACAGACGTCTCTGAAGGCCATCGGATGCATTTTTGAAAAGTAATTTTTCATAGTAATCAACTTTTCTTGAGTATCGTCCTTGTAAAACAAACTTATCAATATTCACAACTTTTGATTCTTTGACGACGAAGGTCACGAGTTGTTTATTCTTTTCTGGGATCAATGTTTCGACTGTCGAGATTTCAACTCGAGCGTAACCTTTTTGATGATAATAGCTTCGAAGTCGATTTGTGAGTTCAGGTAATAAATTATTTCCAGCGGTGGGCTTTGAATCCAGTTCCAGAGTATCATCAAGACTCAGAAGAGAAGAAATCTGTGATGAGCCTTCAATTCTAAATTCAAATTCATTTGCATTTTGGATTTGATAATCAACGTAAGCAAATCTTTGATCAGAAGAAAGGCTTACAGTAGGAGCAGGAAAAGTAGCCTGAAAAGCTTTTTTGGAAACTAAAAAGCTTTCAATCTCTTCTTGCAAGTCCTTCAATTTATCTTGTGTTAAAATATCATTCTTGTAACCTTTGAGCGTATTTTGAATTGGGTAGGATAAAGACTCATTATCAATTTTTATATTAATTTTTCTAATTCTTGCGGGTTGGCCAGGGCGAACAATAATATTAAGATCGACTTTCCTTTGGGAATTAATTGGAAATTCAATATCAACTTCGGCATTTAAATAGCCCATTGTCTTGTATGTCTCTTGCAGACTCTGACCTTGCTTAATGAGCTTATCAGGATCAAAGACGTCACCTTCTTGCGCTGTTATAATTCTTCGGGCTTCAGATAAGTTCATTCCTTTAAGTCCACTAAACTCAACTTTATGAATTCGAATTCTTTTTGATATTTGGATTTGCACATTGCGATCTGAAATCAGGACGGCGCGTACTGGATCGTATTGAGAACTTAAATAGACTAATTTAACCAAGTCATCCAACTCACTTCCTGACATTTGTTCAAGGCTTAGATTTTTAACCGAAGCTTCGATTGATTGTCGGATTTCTTGAGGAACAAGACTCAGATCAACTTGATACTTGGTGTTGGCTCGACATATTGATAAAAAAAGAGAAAAAAGAATCAAGAGCCTCATCTAAATTCCCTCTTAAATTCGAGGTCAAGACCTAGAATGCTGGGGGTTTCTCGATTTTCGATACCGGTATTCGTTTGCTCGAACTTTTTCGTTTCATAGCTACCGTTGATCGATAAATGATCATTTAGATTGTACTGCAATCGACCTTCGGGTGTTTTTTGATCCCCTGTTACGGGAAATGCGACAGTTGCATTTGTTTTTTTATTTATTTTTCGACTGATTGTAAATTTGGGCACGCTAATGTTTCGAGTGGTATCAAATGAGTTTGAAAGCTGAACGTTGAAACCCGTGGCGGATTGAACTTTTTGCGTCAATCCTGTGCTTTGAAAAGCGGCGGCGAAAACTTCATTCGCAGTTTGACTTTGTTGTTTTTTTGAATCGACAGTGGCCAATTTTGTCGAGGTGACTCCCAGCGCGAGCAAAGAGATAATATCATTTTCAGCGAGTGGTGGTTGGCTTGATAGTCTGACTGATGGATCTTGCGCAGTTCCTTGAACTAAAAGTGAGATGTCATACTCTTCAATTCGAGTTTGGGCAGATATAAAAAGTTGAGGATCGATTTCAGTGGGATTTTCGAAAAGAATTGAAGCGGATTGTATCTCGAAGGGCTTATCTTTAAAAAACAGCCGACTGCCTTTCAGGCCTGTTAATTGGCCACTTAAAACGGGTAGACTTGGGTTGCCTTTGAGTCCCAGCTGGCCGGTTGCTTGTGCTTCAAGAAGAGAATTTTTAATCTGAATGGGTTTTTCAAAAATAAGTTGTAAATCAAGATTGAGAGGATCCATCGCTGTTTCTTTGATCGTTTGTGGCAAATAGTAATTTTGCTTGACCTCTTTTGCAAATTTTCCTCCGCTGAATTCCATTTCAAAGTTTGTTGAAGCGATTCGATAGGTACCAGCTAGAGTAAAAGGCAGTTGGTTACCAGAAAATGTCAAATCTGCATCGCCTCGAGTTCTCACTTTATCAGGTAAATTAAGTGAGATATCTCGTGCTTTGATTCGAAGAAGGATAGGGAGATCATTTTGATTTCGAATCTGTAAGCTTCCTTCCCCGTTGAGCTCACCACCTCCGAGCGAACCTTTGATCTCATTAAAAAGAATTCGAGACTGTGAAAAAGTAGTATCAATTTTCATTTTTTCGAAAGGATGTGGAAAATTTTTAATTCTAAAGTAACCGTTATTAATTTTCATGGAGCCAATTAATTGGGGCTGATTCCAACTTCCAGCGACGGATGACCTGATTTGGATAGCTCCACTAATTTCTTCAAATAGCGGAATAAAAAGTTGGGCGAGTTTTAAATCAGAGTCCGCTGTAATTTGTAGATTCAATGAATGAGGTTTAATATTTTCCCCAGTGACCTCGACTTTGCCCTTTGAACTATTGAGAACAAAATGTTGAATATTATAAACACCGTCTGACACGGTAACAGATAACGGTTGGCTATTTTGTAATGTTAAATCTTGTTTTGTAAGTGAAAAGTTTTGAACTTTTATGGATCCAGATAGGCGATCAGCTTGCCCATTCGTTGAAGTGATATCAATATCACTTGTTAAGTTTCCGGACGTATCTTGTTTCAGTGATCCCGCATTAATCAGTGAAAACCATGGGGTGTAATCCCAGCTCTGTGTTTTCATTCTAAAGCGAAATGGTTTTCCATTATCAGCTAAAGGGTAATCCAGAACTGTTTGAATTTGATTTCCTAAAAATAATCCTTCCGCATGTAAATTTTGATTTTCGATTCCGACTTTAAAGTTTGAATTCGGGACTTCGTTGTCATCCAGTAAAATATCAGTGAATTGACCATTGACCATCAGATTTGTATTTTTAAAATTTCCCGTTAGTTTCATCTGAGAATTTAATCGGCCATTGAGGGGCCATTTCATGATTGAAATAAAGTCACTTTCTTCAAGTAGATAATTTTGAAGTGAGGCTTCGATATTGAGTTCTTTTTGATTACTAACGGATCCTTGAACTGATAGTCGGGTTTGATTTCTTTTTGCTTCAACTTTTTTGAGTTCATAATGTCCATCAGTGCTTTCAATTTGTACATCAAGATCTTTGAAAGATTCAGTTGCTAAAGTGAATTGGTTGAATTGAGCATTGAGTTTTGTGTTTAATTTCCAAAAATCAAGTGGTCCATTAAATTCTGCGATACCTTTTCCATTTCCTTCAATGTGAACGGGAATCGGAATGGCTCTTTCAAGGGCTTTTTTAATATCTTGTAGCCTAGCTTTTGGAAATACTATTTGGCCTTTTATTTTTGACTCGATTAAGTTGATATCCATTTCAGTCGTGTATTCTGTTTGATCAATTACACCTTTTGCATTGGGTATAATAATGTGACCCTTATCATACAGAAGTGTCATTTCCGTATGACCTAGAAAAAAATCAGATATTTCATGATTTTTATTTTTCAAATTGAGCTTTAATTGAGCGGCGTGACTATCGCCACTTGTTTGACCGGAAATTTGACTGACTCCTTTTAAGTTCAAACTGGCTAAGTTGTGAATTTCGTTCCAATTGAAAGTGGGACTTTTAAAATTGATATCAAATCCTTTTTTAAAATCGACAATACCATTGGTTTCGCCAGTTGATTGGCCTAATGACAGTTGGCTTTTGAAAATTATTTTTTCTGTATTAACTTGAACTTGGCCTTGTCCCGTTATTTTTTTTAAATTAAGAATTTCAAATGCTTGGCGTGATATTTCAGAGCGGATTGAAATTAATTCTGCTTGTGCCTGGAAATCGCAATCGAAGCTAAGGGGTTTGAGTTGTCCACGGCATGGAGCATTGCCTTTTAATTGCATATCAACTGGAATGTTTTTGAGGTTCAAAGATAAAAAAAGTTTTTGCAAATCAAGTTCACTGACTTCAAGCTTCATCGAAACGGGTAAGTTGTCTTGTAAACTGAGTTTAGTTTTTTCAATTTTAAGTTCTCCAGCAGGGTGTTGAACCTTCAAGCTCTCAAGGCTGATTTCTTGACCTTTAAGTGCACCTTGAACTTGCGCATCACCAATATTGAAGCTGTCGATTTTAACTTGTGATGTTTCAAGGTTGAAATCAGCATTTAAAATATCATTGAGTTGAGGTGACCAACTTCCTTGTGCTTTTAAATCTCCTGAAAAGTGGGGAATTTTTTTATTCGGAAATAATAATGTCAGATTGTTTCTAAGTTGATCTAAGTTAATGGAGGATGTCCAAAGTACTTGCGCGCGAGGACTCTTTTTTTCTTGAGATTTGAGTTCGCCGGAAAGTTGAAAAGTCATAGCTTCATTCAGAACGCTTAGTTTCTGAATACGGATTTTTTCAGGAGTGATAACAATATTAAATTGGATTTCAGTTTTAATACGCTCTTTTTTATCCCAAGTCATAATTGCTTGAGGAACTGAAAGTTTAATTTGGAGTAGTTCTTTCAGCTGAAGTATTTGGAGATCTGTTGGATAGAAAGATAAAATCGCAGAATTTTTTTTGTCTCTTATCTTGAGATTTAAATTTTTTATTTTAAGTTGCTCAACTGGAATTTCTTGCAGCTGAGTCAGAAGGGGAGCCCAATCTAATCGAGATGGAAATTTAAAAGAACTTTTTGGCTGGTGATCATTTTGAAAACTGACTTCAAACTGGGGCGTTTCAATTTCAATCAGGGCTACTTTTAATCGACCAATCAAGAGACTAAAAATTTCAAGCCTGGCTTCTACGGTTTGGATTTGAATATCAGAAAAAGATTCTGACAAAAGCCCTTTGGGCTTCAAAGTTACGGCTTCAGCTTGAAGCCCAGGGGGAAAGTAGAGAAGTTTAATTTTTTCAATATCAACTTCGAAAGGACCTTTTTCTTTTGAAATTTGTTGTATTTTTTCAGATGCGAGGTGAAGTATTTTTGGTGCTAAAAATTTCTGGAAGCTCCAAATAAAGAAAACAAATATTAAAGCCGGTGTGATTAGAATCCAGAATATTCGTTTCAAGTTGGACTGCCTCTCCAGATAAAGAGAAGCTCGACACCTTGGCGGTAAAGAGGTCTTGATGCAAGTAGGCTTTCTAGGACCTCAAGTGCTTTTTCTTTTTGTCCCAAGCCAAAAAGAGCTTGGGCCCTAACATAGGCCGTTGCAAAAAAAGTTTCACTTTCATCAGCCCACTTGACTTCAACAATTTGAAGAGCTTGTAAGACGTCCACATAACGTTGAAGTTTTAATAAAATTTCGAGCTCGAGCCAATCGCTTTGAGCGCTCGAATGGGCTTTATTGACAAGTTTTAAAGCAGTTACCCAATCTTCCATAAAGCAACAAGCAATCGTGAGATCGTAAGCATCTTCAGGCTTACGATCAATGTGATTTAAAAGTTGTTGTTCCCATTCTTCTGAAACTTGAACAAATTCTTCTTTGAAGTGAAGACTACGTACTTTTTGTGTTCGCTTTTCCCTGAGCCGTGAACCTAGTTTTTCGACGGCTTGGTTTTGACTAAACTTTTCTTGTTCACTTTGAATATCAGGGTCGTTTGGAAACTTGAGCGTCAGACGTTTTAGAACTTTCATCTCTTGTTCGCTTAAGCGTTGAGACTTCCAAGTGCGGAGCTCTTCAAAAAGAAGGTCTCTGATTTCTAAAATCTTTTTTTGGACTCCGATACGTGCTTGTGTTCTTAATTCTGTCACTTGGGGGTAAACCACGCTCCAATCTGGAAAGTGAGATAAAATATGAATGACTTTTTGTTTTTCTAAAGTTTGCAAAAGAAGTTCTTTTTCGCCGAGAGAAAGTAAAAGCCGATTGGGTGTCAGCCATGAAAGAATGAGTTGCCAAGGCCAACGAGGTTCGTATTGTAACCATGCTTCAAAATCTTTTTTCCATAAGCTCCACTCGGGATGGAGTTGCAAAAATCTCATGGCTGTTTGTCTTTTACTTTTGTCGGTAGATTCGAAAGCTTCTATCAAAATATGGGATACGCTGGATAAACTACGGCCTTCATCCAAAACGGATTTAAGTTCGAGTTCTAATTGCCTATCTGTTCCCCATTGATTAGCCAAAATCATTCATTCTATTTTGGCATTTTTTCTTTGAGTTTACCGAGACTTAATGTGTTGCGTTAGGACCCAAAAGTGAAGATATTATTTCTGGTTAACACGTTCTGAATATTGGCCTGTTTCCGTATCAATTTTCAAAAGATCACCTTCGCTGATATGCAGTGGCACCTGGACTACTAAACCAGTCTCCATAGTGGCGGGTTTGTTTCCGCCGGTGACTCGGTCGCCTTTCATGCCGGGATCTGTTTGTGCCACACGTAAATTGACAGTTGTTGGAAAATCGATCCCGACTGGACGTTCGTTAAAGAAGAAAATAACAACTTTCAGATTTTCAGTGAGGTAATTTGCATTTTCCCCTACGTCACCAGTGGTCATCAAAATTTGTTCATAGGATGTTTGGTCCATAAAATTATAGCCACTGTCATCTTTGTAAAGAAAAGTCATTTCTCTTGTTTCCACATTGGGAACCTCAAAACGTTCACCTTGTTTGAAAGTGAGTTCGCGATTTTGCCCTGTCAGTAAATTTCGCAGTTTTGTACGAGTGAACTGATTGCCTTTACCAGGTTTGACATGCTGAAAATCGACAACAGTAAAAGGTTGCCCTTCCATTAAAATTTTAAGACCGCGTTTGAAATCTGATAATTCGTACATAAGTTACTCCTCAACAAGGATTCAGGTTTAACGGCAGATTACAACTTGTGTCAAACACTGAGATGAAGCATCAAAGTCAAATGGACTTGGTTTTGTCCTGAGGGTCTTGATTTCGCAGTCTTTTAGATCGAAAAAACCTCAAAAAGGTAAGTCTTGAAAGGTAAACATCCTTGAGCTAATCCTTTGCGGCAAGTCTTAATGCCTACAGAGGCAGGAGTTTCAATGAAATCATTTTTAAAAATTTCTATTTTTCTTTTTCAATCAGTGCAAGTTTTCGCTCAGAATAATTCAACAACTTTGATGCCAAATGTTCAGCTGCGTGAAGTCATAAAGCAAAATAAAATCGCCGATCCTGAAGTTATAACAGATAAAAAACTTCAAGCAGATGAAGGGTCGCTAACTCGCTACAGTCTTAAGTTTGGATTGTCCTATGCGGGCCCAGGCTTAGGCGACTTGAGTAATAAAAATCAGCCGAATCCAGATGGTGTTACAAGCGCCAATGAAACAAAAATTTCAGGATCAATCGGGGGGCGTTATCGTATCAATGGAACCAGCACGGTCAGTGTTGGGACTGGAATTTCTGCCATCCATCCCATGCATGGTTGGGAAAGAACGGATGTTAATAACCCGTATATTTCTTATGATCGGTCATCAAGATGGAATGATTTGCAAATGAGAAATATCTTCAGCGCCAGCGCCATCACAAATCCCGAATACAGAAAAATTGGAGAAATCGCTTCTGCTTCCTATGAAATAAACTCAGTTTACAACCTAGGACTCAGTCGATTCGCTGCAGGGCTTGATTCAAAATTTGAATATTTTTTTTATGAACGAAACTACCAAAAATCAGATCGTTTAGCAGCGCAAAACTATATTTCATTTTATCCTAATATGAAGTACCAAATTTCAGATAAGCTGAATTTGAATACTTCTTTAGCCGTTTTGTTTTACAATCCTCGAAAACTGGATAATCGGTATGCACTTTGGAATCGAACTTTAACCCAAAGAATAGGGCTAGGGTATTCTTACAAGAGAGATGTTTATTTAAGTCCTTTTGTAACAATATACCCGCAGAACTTGAAGCCCAAAAATACTACTTTTAATTTGGCTGCTACATTTTCTGTTCTGTAGACAATTTATTTCTTGATTTAAAGTTCTGGGGAAACGAGTTTTGAAAGCCGCACACTGCGAAGCATTTCATAAAGTTTTTTAAGCCGCGCTTCTCTTTGTAAGCGAAGAGCATCTGCGGCTGGTTTGCGAAAATTTTGTTGTTCAGTTTGTTTTGAATCTGCATGGGCTTTAGCTTGCATTCTTGCAATGGAAGCCTGTCCTGATATTTTTTTAAGTCTCGATTCGACATCAGGATGAGTCCCAAATTCAGCTTTGGCTTCGAATAAAAGTTCAGCGGCTTGATCGCGGTCGCCTCGAATTAAAAAAGCATCAACCAGTTGAAGTAGTGGCTTAATTGATTTTCCTTCAACTTCGTTTTCAGGCTGATTTTTTTGAATTTGCTTAAGATCCGAAAGCTTGGCCATTGAAAAAGTATCTTCTTCAAATTCAAGTGCCGACGCACTTTCAAGTTTTTCAACAGCTTTTTTAGCTTTTGCAGAATAGGGATTTAAAAAAAGTGTCATCTTATAGGCCCTGAGAGCTTCGATGGGCATTTTCAGAGCTAAGTAACTGTCGCCCAAGAATTGATGGGCTAAAATATTTTGCGGTGAAAGTTGAATACATTTTTGTAAAGCTTTTTCCGCATCTAGGGGCCTATTTGTCTTGAGGTAGATTTTTCCTAATATCAAAAAACCGGTTGGAAAAAGTGGATGACGCTCTGTCCCTGTTTGAGCCAATTCTTCTGCTTGTAAAGTAAGACCTCGTTCAAGATAAGCGTCTGCTAGCGGAGCAAATACTTGCGAGCCAGGATTGTGTCGAAGAATGGTTTGGTACTTTTCAATTACGTCTGCTGAAATCATCTCTTTTAAGTTGACCATATCAGTCAAAAGCGAGTCAATGAACTGTATGAAAAAAATAATTTTAGGGCTTGATCCGGGAACCCAATTTGTCGGCTTTGCCGCTCTGGTTATGGAAAAAAACGACTATCTTGTTTTGGGCCACGGTGTCTTAATTCCAGATCACCCGAAGAAAGAAGTCTTGTCTCGAATTTTGGAATTGGGACTTTCGTTTCGTGAACTTTTGGTCAAATACAAGCCTGATCATGTCGCCATTGAAAAAAGTTTTTTTGCTAAAAACGCTGATACAGCTTTTAAACTAGGCCAGTCCCGAGGAGTCTTTATTTACGAAGCGATGCAGTTCGGTGCGGTTATTGCTGAATATGCGACAAGAGTTGTCAAAAAAAGTGTCACCGGTCATGGTGGCGCAGACAAAATGACAGTGGATCAAGCTCTTAGAAATCTTTTGCCAATTTCTGGCTTCAACTCCTATGATGCGTCCGACGCGATGGCGTTAGCTTATCATCATTCACTCGAGCTCAAAAAAGCTCATTTGATGACCCATGCGATTAGGACTTAAAGTTTGACGATAATAAGAATTATTTTTTTTATAAGAGACGGAGTCTGTTCATGATTGGTCGAATTCAGGGTACTCTAGTTGAAGCAAATCAAGATTCTGTGATTTTGGATGTTCAAGGTGTTGGTTATGAAGTTTATCCTCACGCTCGAGCTTTCGTTGAGTTGCAATCTCAAGTGGGCGAGCAGACTCTTCTTTGGATCTACACACATGTTCGAGAAGATGCTTTGCAGCTTTTTGGCTTTTTAACAGTTGAAGAAAAAAATCTTTTTCTTCAACTGTTAAAAGTAAATGGAGTCGGTCCGAAATTAGCCCAAAATATTTTATCGGGAGCTTCGGCTGCAGAAATCACAGACTGGATCGAGTCCGGTGATGCAAAAGCTCTTTCTAAAATTCCAAAGGTTGGAAAAAAGACAGCCGAACAAATTATTTTAACACTTCAAGGAAAATTAGTGAGAATCGAAGCCCCTATCAAAAATCAACAATCAAAGGTTTTTAAAGAAATTCAATTTGCACTGACGAATTTGGGATTCAAGACGGCTATTGTCGAAGAGTTTTTAACAACACTTTCAGAAGAAATTGAAGTTGAAGAAGGAATCCGCTTGGGACTTTCACAATTGTCACAAATGAGAGGCGATTAGAGATGACACGAATATTAGAAGCCAGCCCTCTGGAAATAGAAAAAAAATGGGAAAATGAATTACGTCCGACTCGTTTTGAAGATTTTCCTGGTCAAGATCAAATAAAAGATAAACTCAAAGTTTTTATTGAAGCGGCGAAAGGTCGAAACGAACCATTAGATCATGTTCTATTCAGCGGCCCGCCAGGCTTGGGAAAAACGACTCTTGCGCAAATTGTGGCTCACGAATTGGGTGTTGATTGTAAAGTCACGTCGGCACCAGCGTTAGATAAAAAAGGCGAACTGGCGGCACTGTTGACATCGTTGAAGCCCCATTCAGTTCTTTTTATTGATGAAATTCATCGACTGAATACTCATATAGAAGAATATCTTTATACAGCGATGGAAGATTATTACATTGATATTGTAACCGGAGAAGGAATCGGCGCACGGGCTATGAAATTTCAGCTCGTTCCTTTTACTTTGATCGGAGCGACGACTCGTGCAGGACTTTTGAATGCTCCTTTTCGAGATCGATTTGGAATTGTTGAAAGATTGCAGTTTTATGCGCGTCCGGCTTTAGAAAAAATTATTTTGCGTTCGGCTCAAATTTTAAAAGTGGGAATGACTTCTGAAGGAACTGAAGAGCTCAGTCGGAGGTCTCGTGGAACGCCTCGTATAGCAAATAGACTTTTAAAACGAGTTCGTGATTACGCACAAATAAAGGGGAATGGCATTGTTGACGGCGATATGGCTCGCTTTGCACTCGATCAGCTCGGGGTTGATACCCATGGTCTTGATCAAATGGATCGCCGAATTCTTTTTCTGATGAAAGAGAAGTATGCAGGGGGACCTGTGGGGATTGATACTTTAGCAGCGGCTTTAAGTGAAGAAAAAGATACTTTAGAAGAAGTTTACGAACCTTTTTTAATTCAAGAAGGCTTTATTCAAAAAACTCAGCGAGGCAGAATGTTAACTGACTTTGCCCGGACTCAGTTAGCACAGGTTCAATTCGAATGAACTCTCGAAGCCCTCTTGTTGTTGAAGTGACTCGTGGACCTTTGATTGAAAGTATACACGAAGTGATTTGTGTCATCGCCAACAAAAATAGAACAGTCATAGATTCTTTAGGAAATCTAGATTACCTGATTTCACCCCGGTCATCTATCAAGCTTTTACAGGCTATGCCACTTCTTGAAAGTGGAGCCTTTGATACTTTTCAATTAAGTGAAAAACATCTGGTATTAGCTTGTGCTTCTCACAAAGCACAAAAATTTCATTTAGAAGCATTAAGTGAATGGCTTCGAATCATTCAAAATACAGATTCAGTTCTACGTTGTGGGCCCGCTTCGAATTTTTTATCTCCACTTTCAAATAATTGTTCGGGAAAGCATTTGGGAATGGTCACGACTTCGATGCAAATGAAAATTGATCCAAGTCATTACGACCAGTACCAGCATCCTTATCAGGATTATTTAAGAACCTATTTAACAGAATTATCAGGTATCAACTTCGCGAATGCTCCCTACGGTATTGATGGTTGTTGTATTCCAACTTATGGAATGTCGATTCAAAAATTAGCAATCGGTATGGCTTTTTTTGTCAGCGATGGGGAAAGTGAATCTAGAAAAACAAATAGACTTCGGATTTTGAATGCCATTAGAAAATACCCTGAATATTTGTCTGGTCAGAATGACTTTGTTCATCGAGTAATTGAAGTCAGCGGTGGTCGAGCAATTATAAAAAGTGGAGCAGAAGGCGCCTACGTAGGAATTATGCCGCAGCTGGGTCTTGTTTTTGCGCTTAAAGTAATGGATGGAAATTCTAGAGCTGCTGAAGTGGCGGCACTTTCTCTTTTTCAAGAATATGGAGCTTTGAGCTCAGGGGAAGTTGAAAAGCTGAAAGAATTTGCGGAACCTTCTGTTTTGAACTCGCGAAATGAAAAAGTGGGTGTCATTCGGGTCAAACCTATGTCAAAATAGGTTTTAAGGTTAGGGTATCGATGTTTCTTCAAAAAACACTTAGGAAATCTACGCAAGTGACTGGGATTGGAATTCATTCCGGCGATCCATGTACGCTCACTTTTAGACCTGCTCCTCCAGATACGGGAGTTTATTTCGTTAGGCGAGATTTACCTGGATCGCCTTCTTTAAAAGTGACAGCAGAATCTGTGGAAGCAACTTCTTATCAAACAACGATTGGAAGTTCGGCTTTCCAAGTCGCGACGATTGAACATTGTGTTTCCGCCTTATCTTCACTTCGAATCGATAATCTTTTTATTGAACTGGATGGTCCTGAAATTCCAATTTGCGATGGTAGCGCAAAAGAGTTTTTAAAAGCGATTCAAGTTGTTGGAATTGTCGAGCAAGAGTCCGCTCGTAAATATTGTTACATTACGGAACCTATTCAGGTCTCTGAAAATGACAAGTTTGCCCATGTCTTACCGTATCACGGGCTCAGGATTTCGGTCACAATTGATTTTCCCCATCCTTCTATTGGTAAGCAGACTATCGATCTTGATGTGGATGAAAATACTTTCGAACGGGAAATTGCAGGGGCAAGAACCTTTGGTTTTTTGAAAGACGTTGAAGCTTTGCAAGCTCGGGGGTTAGCAAAGGGTGGAAGTCTTGATAATGCGATTGTTTTAGATGATCAAAAAGTTTTAAATCCCGAAGGACTTCGTTGGGCTAACGAATTTGCCCGTCATAAAGCTTTAGACGCGCTTGGGGACTTGGTGACTCTTGAAATGCCACTGATGGGTCATGTGGTACTTTATAAAGCGGGCCATGATTTGATGAATAAGCTTGTTCGCAAAATTAAAAGTGCTCGGACCAGTTATAAACACGTTGAGCTTGGCTATTAAAATTGAAAAAATAAACGTGGAATGTAAAGCGACGCTGTCGGCTTTTGAAGACGGCATTCTTCTGTCGACGGCGCGTCAATCCTGAGCTAGTCTTTTCTTTTGTTACTTTTAAGAGCAAGATGGGCGTCGTTTAAGATGTTTGAAAAATCATTTATTAAGGGAGTTTTCCTATGATTATTGGTGTTCCTAAGGAAATTAAAATTTCTGAAAATCGTGTTGGCATGACGGAAGCTGGCGTCAGACAGTTAGTCAAAGAAGGCCACAGTCTTATCGTTGAAAAAGACGCCGGTGTTGGATCTGGAATTTCAAACGAACAGTATGAAAAAGCCGGTGCAAAAATAATTGATACAAAAAAAGAAGTTTATGCAAAAGCTCAAATGATCATGAAAGTGAAAGAACCACTTCCCGATGAATACGAATTGATGCAAGAAAATCAAATTATCTACACTTACCTCCACTTAGCTGCAGAACCCAAGTTGACTAAGGTTTTATGTGACAGAAAAGTGAAAGCTGTCGCTTATGAAACTATTCAATACGACGACATGTCATTACCTCTTTTAACACCCATGTCAGAAGTTGCAGGGCGTATGGCAACTCAAATTGGTGCTTTTTATTTGCAACGTGACCATGGTGGTAAAGGTGTTTTGTTGGGTGGAGTAACAGGTGTTAAGCCCGCAAAAGTCACTATTATTGGCGGTGGAGTTGTGGGTACGAATGCAGCTAAAATGGCGGTCGGCTTAGGTGCGCATGTGACAATTTTAGACGTTAACACAAAGCGCTTGGAATACCTTGATGATATTTTTAATGGACGTTGTGAAACTCTTTTTTCAAATGCTAAAAATATCGAAGATTCAGTAAAGGATTCTGATCTTTTAATTGGCGGTGTTTTAATTACAGGGCACAAGGCTCCAACTTTAGTTAGTAAAGAACAAGTCGCGCAAATGGCTAAAGGCTCTGTTGTTGTCGACGTTGCAGTCGATCAAGGTGGTTGTATTGAAACTTGTAAACCAACTTCGCACCAAAACCCAACTTACGAAGTTAATGGCGTCATTCACTATTGTGTTCCGAATATGCCAGGCGTGGTGCCGCGTACATCAACTTATGCATTGACGAATGTGACTTTGAAGTACGCTTCAATGCTGGCCGCTTTGGGCGTAGAAGAAGCTTGTGCACGAGATCGAGCTCTGTTTAAAGGTGTAAATGTTTACAATGGGCATGTTGTTTATGAGCCCGTAGCCCGTGATCTTCAGATGGAATACAAACCTTTTAAACCAAGCTAGTTTTAACGTATTGATTTTCCTTTCCATTGCAGGCGTCTCAGGTGCAGGACTAAGTGTGTAACTAACACCAGTCCTGCAAGTTGACTGATTAACACAGGATAAGCTTGAGCTTTGCTTCCATCGGAAAACCAGTCTAAGATTTTTTCTAAAAAAGTAATACTTAACTGAAAAAGCCAATTAAAGCCCGGAACATAGCTTAAAAAAGCCAGCGGAAAGAGAACCCAGCTAATAAATGGGCCTAAAATTAAATTCAGTGGAACAGACCAAAAGCTAATTGAAAAGCCAAGACTCAGCCAAACTCCATAAAAAATAAAATTTCTTAAAATTTCGATTTTCATTCGTGGAGTAACAAAGAGAATGAGGCTTGCAAGCCAACTCAGCCAAAAGCTGTGAGACCTGATCCAAGAGGGCTCTAGGGCCAGGCATAGCAAAGCTATTGCAAGTAGCTTTTGTTCTTCTTTAACTTTGAAAAAAAAAGCCATGCTAATTCCAAGGCAAGCTCTTGTTCCAGGAGCTGAGAAGCCAGTTACGGCATTATAGAACCATAAAATAAAGAACTCGAAACTTCGAGGAGTTCGGAGTTTTCTTAAAAGCCACTGCAAAACAAGAAAATGGGATCCTGAAACGATAAATAAATGGATCAGTCCACTGACTTGCAAATAAGTTTTCCATTTTTCTTGTGAAGGAATAGGGCGTGCGCAGACAAGTGCTTGCCACAAAACTTTTTCTGCTATTTGTGTGGGCATTGAGCTTACGCACCAGTGTTGTAAAAAAACCAGATGGTGAGCGAGATAGGAAAATAAGGAAAAGTAAGAAAGGAGCATAAAAAAAAGGCAGCCTATGCAAAAAGCCCACATGCATCAAGCAGTTAGCAAGAGTTCGACCTAGGTCTCGTTTCGACCAATCTAAAGATCCCGTCCGAGGGGCCAAAATGCGGATGTAAGAATCATGTAAGATGAGTAAACAAAAAAATATGATAATTAAAATAAATCTAATAAATTTAGTAATTTAAGTCATGCTTAATTTTGCAACAATTGGCTGAAACCGTTGATTTTGAAACAGTCTAAGGTCTAGATGGAGTGTTTTTAAACATTTCGTGTGGATATCTCCTGCTTGTGAGTCACTTTTGAACCATGTCATAATGTGACATGGTTGCGTTTTAAGGATGAATTTTGTGAAAAGGAACTCACATGAAATGGATTATAAATCTGACACTTCTCTTTTTAAGTATCATTTCGTTTGCAGCCCCAACGACTCTACGTCAGATCAATCGAGAAATAGATCTCAAAGCTGAGCTCACGGGTAAAAATTTGAATAAAATGAATGATGATCAGTTGTACGCGGAAATTTTGGCCCAGTATCAAAGAGGCGATACTATTGTCATGAAAAGAGCGCTTAAAATTTTAACTCAGAAATACTCAAATAGTCCCCATGCAGACAACGCACTTTACATCACAGGTTATAGTGCTTTGGAAAAAAATCGTTTTGCAGAAAGTCTTCATTACTTTGAACAACTTTTAAAAAATTATCCAGGCAGCAATAAAGCAGTTTCGGCAGAATTTGCAAAAGGATTGGCCTATCGCAACATGAAGCTGATGAGCCTAGCGCAAAAAACTTTTTTTAAAGTTCGCAAGAAGTACCCGGGAAGTCCGGAGTCTTATCGTGCAGAAAATGAGCTTAAGCTTCTTGTGAGAAGATAATGAAAAAGATTTTTTTCCTGTCTTTTCTTTATCTTCTCAATTTTGCCTCTGGGGCGCAAAGTGAAGATGATCCTGATTATCGAATTGAGGATCAATTTCATGATATTTATAAAAAATTTAATGAAAATCCAGTTTCAGAAGAAAGTTGGAATAAAGCCTACAGTTTAGTGAAAGCGAAAGAATACAGTGTTGTTAAAACAGATACTCTTTGGGATATTTCACAGGTTCTTTTTGCGGATCCTGTTTTTTGGCCTAAAATATGGTCGTTCAACACGAGTGAAGTTTTAAACCCTCACGAAATTCTTCCGGGATGGAAAATTCGTTTTTTCCCAGGAACAGTTGATTCGGCACCCTCTTTAAAAGTGCTCGAATACCAAGGTGTCGCAATTCCTCCGCAAAAAGTGAGTCCTCCTGTGACGGAAATTCCTCCGAGCATTCCCCAATATATTCCGGAGATCCCTAGTTTTGAAATTGCAAAGTTGATACCGACAGATCGTTCCGCTTTGGTCAGAATTCCGCTTCTACCTCTGCCCGTTGAGCTTTTCCGGGATCGTCCTGAGTCTCGAGGGAAAATTATTGAAATGGAAGAAGGCGCGCGATTTGCTGATTTTGGCCGTGACGTATTTGTTGAGTTGGAAGACCGTGTGGCGCCAGGTCGATTTTCAGTTATTAAAAATATTGAAAAAAATAAACATGGCTACATTGTTCAGTACCGGGGTGAAATTGAAGTTTTGAGTCGAATCAACGATTCTGAAAATGTTTACCGAGCACGTATCACAAAGCTTTTAGACAGTATTGAATTAGGAGATTTTTTGGTGAGTGGTGAAATTCCAATGGTTGATATCAGTGAAAAACCAAAAGTCACTTCAGCTCCGTTCGTTTCAATTATTGGTGGATTTAAATCGCCAACAGATTTACTGTTTTCTCCTTATTCGATTGTTTTTCTAGACGGCGGACTGCGTGAGGGACTACGTGAAGGCGATGTCTTGAATGTTTATCAAGAGCCTAAATCTCGGTTGTCCTATACAAAACAGAAAAAATCTTATCGTGAAATTGGTACGATTAAAATTATTCGTACTCAAGATACCGTTTCGACTGGCTATATCTTGAGTTCAAAAACAGAAATTCGCGAGGGCGATTTCGCGGGCTTTGAAAAAACGGATTCCGGAACGGCTACGGGCTCTGAAGATGATAACTTAATTCTTGAATAAGACTTTAAATTGCAAAAGCTCTATCAAAACTCTTAAAAGGAGCACTTGATGGAAAATGAGTTGAAACTCTGGGCCTTCTTGCATGCATTTCAAGCTTCACCTTATCAATATTTATACCGACCTCAAATCCTTGAAGCGCTCGAACAAATTGATTATTTTACCTATGAAGAATTGATTGAGAAATTAACAAAGATGATTCCTTCTCATGAGTTTTGGTTAGATCAACTTGTTCCTGTTACTCAAGATCTCTATGCCCGTGAGCTCGAGTATTTGAATGAAGATTTTAAATTTATTTTTTATGGACAAAAACTTTTCCCCTTATCGCTTAGCAAAATGTCTGATCCACCGCTCGCGTTAAGTTATCAGGGCAATTTTTTAACCGTTACTCTAGATACCATTAGCATCGTGGGATCAAGGGAGCCCCACGAATTATCAAGTGATTGGATGCAAATGGAATTGTATCATTTTCTTAAAAAATATCGCCCAACGGTCGTCAGTGGTGGGGCTCGTGGGGTTGATCAAAAAGCTCATTTGATTTCAACTCTTCTTGAGGTTCCGACAGTTGTTGTTTTACCTTCAGGTCTTGCGCAAAAATACCCTGCACTTTGGAACCATCAGCAATGGAAAAGTAAAACAGTTGTTTTTGTCAGCGAAATGTTGTTATCGGCTAAGATCTCAAAAAGAAATTTTTCTTCTCGCAATCGCCTCATTGCAGCTTGGGGGCTGGTCACTTTAATTATAGAAGCTCATCGTCGTAGCGGAACTTTAATGACGGCTCACCACGCGCTAGTTGAAGGAAAGCCCGTTTGGGTTGTACCAGGTCATCCACAGATGCCAGCTTTTGCAGGTTCGCTGGATCTGAGCTTTGATCATGCTCAAATCGTCAGGAATGCTTCTGACTTAAGCACTCTGTTTGAAGCAGAATTTTTAAATTATTCAAGCCAATCACTTGGGCTAGTTTAGTTAAACAAGATTTAACTCTAGATCTAGTGATGCTCTCTATCTATTTGGATAGACTTAAATAAAATGAAAAAGAGTGAAAAAAAGGTTTGTGAATTGTCATAAGTCCAGCTTATCATTTTATGTAAGGGAGGGGCGATGTGGTCAAGGATGACCTCTGTGGACGGATGCTACGGCATCGCTCTGTTTTTTTCCTTTAAAAAAATCAAAATAAAATTGAAGTGAGTAATAAAAAAATTCAGATTTTGATTGGCTTTTTTTGTCAGCAAAAAGTAATTTCTTAGTCCCAGATTTTTTTTAGCGAATAAAGAGCAAAGCTACCAAAACCAATATTGGGAAGCCAAAGTGAAATCGACGGAGAAATTTGTCCCCCTCGTGCTAAGCCCTCGCAAGCGACATAAAGAACCCAATACCCAATAATAACAGCTAAACAAATCATAAAACCCGATGACCGAGCCGCTCGACGATGAGGTTGAATGCCGAGAGCAACTCCAATCAGAGCAAAAACGACACACATAATTGAAATCGCCATTCGTTTATTCCACTCGATTTTTAATTTAATCATTTCACTTTTAGGTGGATTTAAATCGAGCTGATTTTGAATATCACTCCAAGTCCAAGATTGGGCTGATTTTTCACGTTCTTGAATTTCAAGTGGATCGCTTAAATTCACGTCGAAAGTTTCAAAATTTATTTTCGTGTGAGTTTCTGTTTTTCTATGAATAGATCCATTTTCTAAGCGAAGTAGAGCTTTGTGCCCAGGTGTATCGGGGTCTGGTTTGAGTTGACCTGTCTTAGCTATAATAGTGAGTGGTAATTTAGGATCTCTTTCATCATAAATAAAAATATCCTGCATAATGTTTGTATCTGAATCAATTTTATTGGCATAAACAACTAAGTCGAAAAGACCTTCTGAAAAAGTACCAGCTTTGATTGTGGCAGCAGCTTTTGTTTGTTTTAAATTACTAAATAAAACTTCGAATCGACGATTGCCCCAAGGTGCGAGTTCAAATGAAGTTTGTGCGGAAACAAGTCCAATGAGAAGGCCCAAGACAAGGGCTGGTATCATGATCGTTCCCATTGAAAGGCCGCATGCCCGGAGAGCAATAATTTCTGAATCCTGACTAAGCCGACCATAAGTCCAGAGAACCGCAAACAAAAGACTCATGGGGAAAAGCGCGGGTAGCATTGAAATGCAAATATAGAGAATAATTTCAGAGAGTGTTCCCGCATCAACCCCGTGGATTAATGCAAATTCGGTCAGTCTCAAAATTTGAAACATCAGAATAATCATAAGGAAGACGCTCATTCCAAGTAAAAAACCTGGAAGCATTTCTAGAAAAAGGGCTAGCTGAATTCGCATGTTTTTCATAATTTTAAGAGACTAGCTCAAGTGGACTCAAGCATTGACCTCATTTTTAATCTCCTTGAGAATGATTATATGCTGAAAATATTGCTGGTCTATGACGATTTTCAAGAGCTCACTTCGGCTGAGCTTCTCTTAAAAAAAATGGGTTTTGATGTCGTCGGAATTACCAGCGAGTTTTCCCTAGCGGAGCAGCTGCTGTCGTTTAACCCTCAAATCGTTGTAGCACAGGGGCGCACGGCTAAAGTTTCGACTTCGAGTGTGGGACGACGTCTTCGTGAGTCGACGCGTTGGGAAGGGCATTGTGTTCTGATTTTTTATTCTAACTCAAAGCCACAGGCTACAGAGTTACTCAAAATTCGAATGGATGTGGCATTAGAACATCCAGCTGCACCAACAAAGCTGGTTCAAGTTGTTGCTGAATTGGGTGGACTTGATGCCAATCAGCTCTTGGATAAGTTGATTAAAAGTATGACAGCAGAAGAAACCTCCGGGTCGAAAGATGAAGTTTCAACTTTTTCTCATCGTTCTGAAAATGAATCTGTTTTAGTCAGCGGGGGAAAGTCAGTCCCGCAAGATACAAATCAAAGATTTGGCGGAGCAGCAGGCGCTGAGGAAAGAAAAAAACTGGCAGCTGGCGAAGTTATTCAAGATACAAATCAAAAACTGATAGCAAAGTCAGAGATCCCAGTGGATCAAATTCAAAAAGTAGAAAGCGGATCCGTGCTGTCATCTAGCAACCCATTGTTCCCGTTGAGCCTTCAAAGCCAAGAGCAAGGCCCAGAAAAAAAGGCTCTCGTCGGAAGCTCGGAAGATTCTCAAGGGGGTCAAGTCGCGGTTGGAAATTTTGATGTGGGTTCTTTTAAAATGAATAACCTGCCTCATGACCCAGTCATGCAAGAACTTGAAAGTTTGCTGAAAAAAAAGTCAGATTTAAGTGTTCAACCGCTGATTGAAGATCCTGCTAGGCGAACTAAGTACGACGCTTATATGAAAACTATTCCAATTAAGCAGTTAGCTTCGATAAGACGACGAGATGCAAAAGTGCGTTTAAAAGATCTTATAAAAGATAAGGACCAATTGGGCTTACAAGATCAGGACGTTTTGCGTCGAGAATTCGTGAAAGCTTTGTTCAAAAAAGAGGAATGATTTAAAAGGAACGTGATAGTCTATCCAACGGAGGTCTCGTTTATATGGGTTCAAGTCAGGCAGTCACAGATAAAACATTTGAAACAGAAGTACTTAATTCAGGTAAACCCGTCTTAGTTGATTTTTGGGCAGAGTGGTGCGGACCCTGTCGTGCTCTCGGGCCAAAGCTTGAAGAAATAGCAAATGAAATGGGTGAAAAAATTCAAGTTGTTAAAATCAATGTTGATGAAAATCATTCTACACCGCAAAAGTATGGGATTCGAGGAATTCCGGCTATGATTCTCTTTAGAGGCGGACAAGAAATTGGTCAGCTTGTTGGGAATCATCCAAAAGATACAATCGTCGATTTTCTAAACAAACATCTAAGCTAAATAAAAAAGTAGCCCACACATGGATTCGGGTGGGCTTTTAAAAGTAAATGACTTTCTTAAGTATAAAATAAGCTTAGTTTTGAGCACTCAAAAGTGCTTCTGTATTAACGAGTCGACTTGTTAAGCGGGCATAAGTTTCTTTATAATGTTTAAATATCTGAGTTGAATATTCTTTAGGTTTTTTATTCTGCGCGATGAGTTTTCGCACATTTCGAGGTCCCATATTATAAGCTGCAATATACCTGTATGCCTTGTCTGGAAAATTACTTCGTAAATAATCTAAGTAAGCAACTCCAATCGTGATGTTTTTAACAGGATCTTTCAGTTCATTTTTATGGTTAAAAGTAATTTTATATTTCTTTGTAATCCAAAAAGCTGTTTCTGGTCTAATTTGCATCAAACCAATTTCTCCGACTCCGCCAATTGCTAAAGGATTATATCGAGATTCTGTTTTGATAACAGCTGCCACAAAAACGGGGTCAAATCCAAATTTAGCACTTTCTTTTAAGATAGCTTGAGTTAATCGAAAAGCTTTAGGTCTGTGATTTTTCGGAAGCTGAGTCCTGACTTCTTGATACAACTTGAAATGCAGGTCTCCGAGATCAGACTTTTGAGCAGCATCACTTCTTCGATACTGAGAACCTAAAAGTTCGCGTGCGTGAACTTCGCGAAGTTTTTCATCAACCGGTTGCAGGCCAACTAAGTCTTCTGGCATCACTTGAAAATTTTGAAAAGTGAGCATGATCAGTAAAGATCCAACGAATGCTAACAAAGTCTTATTTTGATCCATAATTTCTCCCAACACTTGTACAAGTTAAGAGTGCAGGGACAATGCCAGACCGATAACTCTTTGATAGTATTGAGTTCTCAAAATAAAACGCGGCTTAATTCATTTGATTTCGTATTGATAGGGAGTCTGTTGGCTGGAAGCAGTCAGTTAGATAAAAGTTAGACGTCTCATCCTGAGACGTTTTTATTTTTTTGATTATTCGTAATTCAAACTAGTTAATTTTGATCTTTACTTTGTAAGTTGCTTTAGAGCTACAAGTACTTTCCATGGCTTGCGTAGTACAATTCATCTTGCCACAAACCGCAGAAATAATTGAATTTTCTTTGTTCATTTCTTTAAACTCATTTTTCCAATCGCGACACGCTTTTTTCCAGTTTGTGCGTGCTTCTTTTAGAAGTGGAGCCGGGTCACCTTCAATATTTTCTTCGCCTTCAGTGATTTCATACAAAGAATTTTGGCCTTTACTTCCCTTTTTTATTTCAATTGTTGTGTCTTGATTGGCATCAAGGCCATCAACTTTGACGCCCACATTTTGAGAAAAACAAATTGATGTCAAAAGTAGTATTAAAAAAAATCCAGATTTCATAAAGTTCTCCTTTTAAGCTAAGAATAAAATTCATCCTTAAAAAATATACCGTCTATAGGCTACGCTGGAAATTAAACCTAATCCAGTCATGGTTGTGAGCATGCTGGAGCCCCCGTAAGAAACAAGAGGTAGTGGCACGCCCACAATGGGTAAAAGCCCAATCACCATTCCAATATTCACAAACATATGCCAGAAAATATAACAAAGAACTCCAACGCACAGAAGTGCTCCATACTTGTCACGAGCGCCACTTGCAACTCGAACCATCGTGTAAAATAAAGCGCAGAAAAGTCCAATTGTGAGCAAGCTGCCGATAAAGCCCCACTCTTCACTTAGAACACTAAAAATGAAATCAGTATGGCGCTCTGGTAAGAATTCTAATTGTGACTGTGTTCCATTGCGATAACCTTTTCCAAAAAACTGTCCACTGCCAACAGCGATTCGAGATTGAATACTATTGTAACCCGTACCTCTTGGGTCGTTATTAGGCGAAATAAATGTCAGGACTCGATTTCTTTGATAATCATGAAGTCCGTATTTCCATGCAATCGGTAAGGCGATTGAGACGGCAAGCAAAGAGCCTACGATAATACTTTTTCTAACTTTACAAAAAATAATCATAGAAACAGCAATCGCTGTAATCATCATCGCAGTTCCCAAGTCAGGTTGCTCAACAACAAGTGCAAAAGGGGCAAGCAGCAGAATAAGTGGGAATAATAATTCTTTAAAACCAAGCCCGCGACTGTGAGTGTTATAGCGACTTAGAAGCTTAGCTAAAACAACGACCATGGCCAGTTTCATCGTTTCTGAAGGTTGATAGTGAAAAGACCCTAAATCAATCCAGCGTTGGGCACCTAAAGCCACTTTCCCATAAAATGTCACATAAACAAGTGCGGCTAAATTAATTGAATAAACAAAATAAGCAAGCCGACTTACAAAATTGTAATCAAATAAAGTGAGTATGAAAAAGACACTCCAGCCGATACCAAGCCAGACGAGTTGATTGATAAAGAGGTCTGCTACATTTTTATCAAGCGGGCCATGGGTTGCGCTATAAAGATTAATCAGTCCTAAACCATGAAGGCATAGAATTAATACGACAAATGACCAATCAATTTTTTGAAAAAAACTTTTTTCTCCCGAGGAAAGTGAAATGTCCATTATTCCCCCTCTGTGCTGATTGGTTTTTCAGGCGACTGGGCTTTAACTTTAGCCATCTTTGATCCAGACTCTAATATTTCAGGATGATATTTTTTGTAATAAGCTTGAACAACGTCGCGAAACAGTGGAACAGCTCCAGTGTTACCATGACAAGAATGTTCAGCTAATACAGCAACAGTAATTTCAGGGTTTTCGGCTGGTGCGTATCCGATAAACCATCCATGATGTCTTTGCTGAATGGGTCTTGAAGTGCAACTGGAATAAATTTGATCGGCAGAAAAGCTCATAACTTGAGCGGTTCCTGTTTTACCAGCGTATTCGACACCAGGAATTTTCCAAAAGCGAGCAGTCCCCTTGGTCCCGTTCGCAACACGTCTCATGCCTTCTTTAACGAGTTTAAAAGTTTTTTCTGAAATCTGAACTCCATTTGGTTGTTTTTCTTGTAAGTTTCTTAAGATTGTAGGGTTAAACTCTTTCAGAACTTTTCCATCTAGATCGATGATTTTTCGAATCACAAAAGGTTTTACGACTTGTCCTTCAGTTGCAATCGAATTGTAAGCGACAGCCAGCTGAATCAAAGTTGAAGTGACGAATCCTTGGCCAATGGCTGTGCTTAGATTTTCACCTGGTTGCCATTCTTCTCCGATGTTGTCTTTTTTCCATTTTGAATTTGGCATAAGGCCTGGAACTTCGCGATCTAATTCAATTCGAGTTCGAGCCCCCACTCCCATAGACGAAATGTAGTCATACATTTTATCAACACCTAAAGCGATACCCATTTTATAAAAGAAAACATTCGAACTTTCTTCAAGCGCGGTGAGAACATTAATATTTCCATGACCACCTTTTATACTGTCGTGGTAAGGTCTTCGTCCAAAATAAAAAACACCAGGAGCCGCAACAATTGTGTGTTCAGTGATCACTTTTTCTTGAAGTGCTGCAACCGCAATCAAAGGTTTAAAAGTCGAGCCCGGGGATGCATGGTCTTGAATGACTTTATTTCTTAAGGGTTTAAATGGATCATTGATTAATTTAGACCATGTTTGCGCACTGATACTTGTCGAAAGCTCATTTGGATCAAAAGACGGAGAGCTTGTCCAAGCTAAAACTTCACCATTTGTTTTCATCGCGATGATGCCGCCAATTCGCTGATGCTGCAAAGTTGTTTTCCAGGCACTTTCTTGAATATCTTTATCAATTGTTAAGACAGCGTGAGAGCCGCTCGTTGGCTCTTGATTTTTCAAAGATTCAGAATAAATCGAAGGTGAAGTGGAAGTCATCGTTTCGCGTCCGTGAGCATCAACCTGAACAAGGCTGACGCCATCTTGTCCTCGAATATTTAATTCTAAAGTTTCTTCCAGACCACTTTTTCCAATCACATCTCCTTGAGATAAAACTAATTTTCCGTGATATGTTTTGTTCAAGAGTGGAAGTTGTTTTTTAGAAATTTCACCCACGTAGCCAAAGAGCTGAGCTCCATTTTCAATCAAAGGATAATTTCTTAAAATTGTTTCTCTGATTTCAAGTCCAGGTAGATCCAAACGTAATTTTTTAAGCCTGACAACTTCATCCCGAGAAAGTCCTTCTTTTATTTTAACAGGACTAAATGGGCCGTTGACTCTTTTACTTCGCGTGATTCGCTGGGAAACACGTTCCGTCGGAACTCCGAGCACTGTTCCTATGCGAGAGCTTAGATCTTCCATGTTTTCGATATACTGAGGCAAAACCACAGCTTCGAAGCCTAAAAGGTTTTGTACTAAAATTTGCCCATCGCGATCTAAAATCAAACCTCTAGGTGCTAAAATTTTGACTTCTTTCAGGCGATTTTTGTCCGAAAAGTCCCTGAGCTCAGAGCCTGAAAAAATTTGAAGATACCAAAGTCGACTGACAAAAATAAAAGCAGTTAACGTTAACAAAAGATAGAAAAGGCGATACCGATCCCAGTATTCTTTCGCTTCATCAGGATTGTTAACATATTCATTCAGACTCATATCGTGCCGTATCCATGTAAATTTCGGGAGCGTTTGAAAGGCGTTCCCATTTTTTTAAAAAGTAATAAATTGGAATTGAAAAAAGAGGAGTCAGTAAAATCTGAGTCAGTCTGTCAAAGAAAAGAATTTTAGTGGGGTTGACTTCAATTAAATACGAGCAGATCCAGAATAAAATATGAAATAAGAGTGAGCCACCAAAATTGATCAGCACAAAGTAACTTGTGCTTTCCATATAAAAGTTATTTTTAAAGATCACAACGGCCCAATAATAAGCAAATATGACAAGCCAAAGTAGACCCAGACTTGATGAGCTAAAAATACTGGCTGTTGCGACGAGCAAATAGACCCAGAAAAGAGATTGGGGTGCCTTCTGCGAAAGGATCACATAATTGGCAACAGAAAGCCAAAGCAGTGGGGGGGAAAGGTGACCAAACAGTTGGTACCAAAAGACTGTTTGAAAGCTACAAGCTAAAAACATGGTGATTACAAGCCCCAGCCAATAAAAGACTTTTCTAACGAACATCTGATGGGGTCTCCAGCTGCGACAGTGTGTAGTCTTCACCCTGTGAATTTAGGACAACAAAAACTTCTTCGATTTCAGTGGGTTCAATCACGGGGCGAAGTTCTATTTTCATTGCAACGCTGTAAGCTTTATCTTCAATATTTTCAACTTTTGCCAGAGGGAATCCCTTAGGAAAAACTTTATCAAGACCGCCTGTGACAATCAGGTCCCCTTTTTTGAGATCAGTTGTTCTATCGATATATTTCATGAGTGCCAAGTTATCCGTGCCCTTGCCTTCGACGATCCCAAGGGCTCTGGTTCTTTGTACGATTCCATCAATAACAGAGTAGCGGTCCGTGATCAGCATCACGTGTGATCTGTTCATTTCAGCTTGGATGACAGTACCGACGGCTCCTTTAATGGCAATCACAGCTTGGCCAATTTTGATCCCATGGGCGGTTCCTTTATTGATCGTCAAAGTTTTGTGATCAGGAACTAAGTCTCGACCCATAACGGATGCGGCAATCAGTTCCATTTTTGATTTTTGTTTGAACTGAAGAAGTTCTCGAAGTCGATCATTTTCAAGTTCCAGTTCTCTAAAAAGATCTAATCGTGTTTTAAGTTCAGCATTTTCAACGAGCAAGTTTTGATTAGCGGTTTTGATGTTGAGAAGATTAAGGTAATAACCTGTTGTAGATCTAACACCGTGGCTAAAGCCGTAAAATAAATCTTCGGCGAAACCTGCGACAAGGCGAAAAGGCTGTTTTATCCAGTCGGCTTCGCGTCCCTTTTGCTCCATGTTAATTGTCATCAGCGGCAGAAGAGCTGCAAGTATTATGAGTGCTAGTTTTCGCCAGTTCAGATTTAAAAAATTCAAATAACACCTCAAGTTGGCTGATAAGTTCGGAGTGCAACTTATCGATCATCTTCAATACGCTAACAAATCGTTGCAGGATTTCAACTTTTTCTCTTGAAATCGTGCGATAGTTATCGTTCCATGGGATCGTTGTTTAAAAGTTCCATCGGATCGTAAATTGATCGCTCATAAAAAAGCAAATTTACAATTCCATAGAGCCTATAGTGTGCAGTCTATTTTTCACTTTAAGAAGGGAATTCGTCGAAATGAGCCAAAATATTGCTGATGAAATGAAGCGCGCAATCGGAAAAAAACAGTTTTCTATGAAGAAAATTGTCGCTGTTATTCTTTTTTCTTTAATCGCTCTGGTCTTTGTTTTTTCAGGTGTTGAGAATCGAGACAGCCTCAGCATGGGGTCTGTCGCTCAAGTGAATAATACACTGATTTCAATGGCTGATTTGGATCGTGAAAAACAAAGAGTCGAACAATTTTATGCCCAAATGTTTGGAGGCATGGACCTTGGCGCGCAGCGACAATATATGGTTCAGGAAGCAGTCCAAAATTTAGTCAGTTCGGAACTCGTTTCTCAAGCAACTCGTCAAGAAGGACTTGGGGCTACAGATGCTGAAGTTCTTGATTTTATAGTGAAAGATTACACTGTATTTCAAATCAATGGAGTCTTTCAGCGGGACCGTTACTTTCAGTTTCTTGAAATGAACCGATTTACTCCGGCTGATTTTGAAAATCTGATTAGAAAAGAAATTGAAAATGTTCGATCTCGTCATGCTTTTGAATGGCTTGCTTTAGACAACAAATTAGAAAAAGAAAAAGCTCAGAAGTTAAAGCAATCTCAAGTCACTTTAAGCTATATTACTTTTAACTCGCAGGAACTGGAAAAAAACTTGAAATTTTCAAGTGCAGAAGTAACAGAAGCTTTAAATAATCCTGATTTTGCAAAGCGAGCACAAGACGAATTCAAAGCTCGTAAAAGTCAATTTGATCAAAAAGAACAAATCAAAGCCCAGCATATTTTGATTCAAGCAGAAGGAACTGATCCAAAAGTACAGACAGCTGCTTTTGAAAAAGCTAAAGCGCTCAAGGCACAAGCTCTGAAAACAAACGATTTTGGCTCCTTGGCTGAAAAAAACAGCGATGACCCTGGTAGCAAATCAAAAAAAGGTGATCTTGGTTTTTTTCCGAAAGGACAAATGGTTCCAGAATTTGATAACGTGGCTTTTGCTTTAAAAGTAGGTGAGATTTCAGAACCAGTTAAGACTCAATTTGGTTATCACATTATAAAAGTGACTGATCGAAAAGTGGGACTCGAAGCAACTTATGAGCAGCATAAAAGTGATGTGGCTCAAATTTTATTGGCTCGTGATCAAATGACAGGTGAAAAAGGGAAATTGGCAGAAGTTTTCAAAAATGGAGATGAAAAAACTTGGTTAGCAAAAATGAACTTATCGTGGAAGGATACAGCTGCCTTTGATTTATCAGCAGACAGTATTCCGGGAATTGCTTCTGAAAAAGTAAGTGCCGCATTGGCTGATGTAATTGCAGAAAGTAACAGAGCCCATATAATTAAAGATGGTGACACGCAATACGTTGTAAAAGTGAAAAATATTAAAAGCACGACAACGATGGATATGAAAACAGCAGCAAACGATTCATCTCAAAAAATCAAAGCGCAGGATTTATTTGAAAGTTGGATTCAAAACTTTCGGGAATCTTCAAAAGTGGATATTAATCCATCTGTTTTATCAATTCCGTGATTTTTTTTCGAACTCAAAATTTGTTAATTAAACACCAAAGAGGAGATCGTCGGTATCACCTCTTCGGGAAGTTAAAAGTGACTTATTCCGCACCAGTCGATAGTTTATCGGGGATGACAGTCAATCTTCAAGACGTCGATCGTTGGATTTGGCAAGCTCAAGAAAACTCTCTTTTTTTTGAAAACTTGAATGATACTCTTCGTTATTACCACTTAAAGCTGACCCAAGCTTCAAAAGCATTCAAAAAAGTTGAAATTTTATTAGACCACGTAACTGCCGAATTTGACGGACTTCAGTTTTACAGGACATACTTGTTAAGCTCGTGGTTTTTATCGGATTCAATTTGGGTCCAAAGAAGGATGCAGATTCGGCTTACAAAGCCCTTATCGCTTGCATGGAGAATTCGCTTGCTTCGAAAAAAGTGGAGCTCTTCTGACCATTTTGCTTTCGTATTGAAAAAAAAGTTACCTGAAATTCAATTTATCGAAATAAAAAATCAAGAATTAAATGCTTCTGAAAAATTCATTTGACGAAATTGATGAGCTTTTCAGTATGACGGTATTTAAATTGATATAAGATAAGAGCTCACCAAATTTTACAAAAAAAACCCCCATTTTTAAAGAGGGGGTTTTTCGAAAATTAAATTTGAGTCTTAACTACTTTTTTGCAACGAGATTTAATTTAAGACTGAACTCATCGCTGATAAGCTTATCGCCCAGGTTTTTAAAGAATTTGCCTGATCCGTATTTCAGATTCCACTTCGTACGATCTAATTTGATATCAGCAGTTCCTGTGATTTGATTTGCTTCCATTTTGACTGTCGCAGGAAATTCAATCATTTGAGTTTTGCCGATCATTGTCAGATCGCCTTTGACAGTGATTTCTGTGTCAGATTTTTTTTTGATAGACTTAATTTTGAAATTAGCTTCAGGATATTTTGTAACATGAAAGAAATCTTCGCTTTTTAAATGAGTTTCCAGTTTGGTTTTGTATTCAGGGCTGCCTTCAAGATCTTTGTTTGTTAAAGTATCCATTTGTGTTGAAAACTGACCACTTTTAATTTCGTTATTTAAAACTTCAAGTTGTCCTTCTTTAATTGCAATTGTCCCGTTATGCTGGGCACCTGTTGCTTTTGAGCCTATCCACTCAACTGTGCTGGCTTGTGCATCAATTTTATAGATCTCAGTGGCCGCTTTTTCAGCTTTGTCCATTTTTTTTGCCAGAGCTGTGTTGGCAGACAGAGCCAGTGCGGCGCAAGTCATGACGAGTAATTTTGAATTCATGAGAATCTCCTTATTTAGAGAAATAGAGTGTTAAATGTAACAATAACTATGACAAATAGTTTAAGTTAGATCAAGCTGGCTTTTGAAGAATAAGGCGAAGTGTTAGGACCTCGACTTGGAGCTTAAGATTTAAGCAAATATTGAGGGCTAAAACTTTCGGGCAGTAAATCGCTTAAATGAAACATTTTTTCCTCTCCTTTTTGTCCCGAAATCATCACCACAGTTGAGGGGATACAGAACTCAGACATGACTTGTAAGCACATTCCACATGGAGGCCAAGGTGTTGGGCTGGAGCTGACCACATGAAAGGCTTGAAATGGAGTAGAAGCTCCTTCGCTGACGGCTTTTAAAATGGCAGTTCGTTCAGCACAAATTGTTCCGCCGTAGCTGGCATTTTCAACATTACAGCCAGTAAAAATTTTTTTATTTGAAGTGAGAAGAGCCGCCCCGACTTTAAAACCAGAATAAGGCGCGTAAGCTTTTTTCCGGGCGTTTTCAGCTTCTATTTTTAAAGTTTTAAGTTCAGAAGCTTTTAATTTATCAAATTTTTTTTGTTTCATACCCTAGTGATTGTAGAAGTCGTCCTAAACTAATCAAGGGTAAACCTTCGATTGCTGTCAAATCCTGGGCCTCGATACGAGAAAAAAGATCTTTTCCATTTTTTTCGATTTTGTAACTTCCAGCACAATCAAGTGGTTGATCAATTTTGACGTAATTTTCAATTTCTTCGAGACTTAATTTTTTCATCGTTAGTTTTGCGATATCGTGGAATTCATAATTTTGGTTTCCACAGGTGACACAAACAGCCGTTATAATTTCGTGAGTTTTATGATTCATCAATTGAAGTTGCCGAACGGCTTGATCGAAAGTAGAGGGTTTTCCTAAAACTTGTCCATCGAGATGTACTAACTGATCACCGCCAATAACCAATAAATTTTCATCTTTTAAGCTTTCAGCTTTGAGGCGAGCTAAAGTTTGAGCCATTTCAAGAGGAGGTGTTTTTTGTTTCTCAAGGCTTATTTTGGCTTGATCCTCGTCTAGAAGCGGTTTGGATATTTCAAAATCCAGCCCGAGCTTTTTCATTAAAGCTTGTCGATACAAAGATGTGCTGCCTAGAACAATGCGTCGCATAATGTTTCTCCTTGGAGCTGAACTCCTGTTATAAGCTGAAGCCACTATGGAATTCAAATCACTTCCCGATGTCGCAAGCCAAATAAATCACTTAAAAGATTCAAAAGAATTTTTTAGCGGATTGTCGTGGGTTGGAATGGAAAAAGTCCAAATGCCGATTTCATGGAAGGGGCAGATTTTAAGTGCCGAAGTCAAAGCTCAAGTTGATTTAAGTAAAGGAGCATCTCGCGGTATTCACATGTCCCGATTGTATACTCTGATGTCAGATTCTTTGACAACGCGAACTCTTTCATGGGTTCAGTTAGAAGAACTCGTTCAAATGTTTATCGATTCACAAAATGGAATCAGCCAAGCCGCTCGAATTCAAGTGAAGTTTCAACTGCCGCTAGAAAGAAAAGCTTTGAAAAGTGGAATGAAGGGTTGGCGACTTTACCCGGTGGAAATGCAAGTGATGAAAAGTTCCATTGTTCCATCTTTAAATAAAATAAATCCTATTCAAAGACTTTTAAAAGCCGAAATTCTTTACTCTTCAACTTGTCCAGCAAGTACAGCTTTAAGCCGTGAACTCTGGAGACAAGATCTCAAGACCACTTTTTCTGAAAACGAAAAGTTGTCACTGCAAAGCGTGGATCAGTGGTTTGAAAATCAAATTGGAATGCCAGGGACTCCACATGCTCAAAGATCACGGGCCGAGGTTCAAGTGCAATTGTCGGATGCCGGTTTAGATTTTGGTCCCACCGATCTGATCGTCGGGATTGAAGAATCTTTACAGACACCTGTCCAGACTCTTGTTAAGCGAATTGACGAGCAGGAATTTGCCCGTTTGAATGGGCAAAATCCTATGTTCTGTGAAGATGCGGCTCGAAAAGTTCAATCCTGGTTGAATTCATTTGAGTTTATTGATTTCTATAAAGGCACTTTCGAGCACCAGGAAAGCTTGCATCCTCATAACGCAGTTGCGGTTATTGAGAAAAATAAAGAATCTATTTCATAAAATCGGAGCATTGCCCTGAGTTGAGAATGATTATTATTTACTTATCGTGAAAGCCCACGCTATATCTTCAACATGGAAAAAACAGAATTCACATTTTTACCGCGTCAAAAAGATGAAGATATTGTCATTCATGATGACTCTTTTAACGAAGATGAACTCAAGGCTTTGATTCGCCGAATGAATCTTAAAGTCACTTCACAGCGGCTTCTGATTTTGTATGCATTATGTGAAGGTCGTCGGCACGTGACGGCTCAAGAGCTTTATGAAAAAGTTGTAAAAAAAGATTCTTCCATTGGTTTTGCAACAGTGTATCGATTTTTGCGTCATATGAATGAACAAAAATTTGTAACGGAAGTTCGAATGGGTGGTTTGCCCGCACGTTACGAATTGACTCCGAAAAGTCATCACGATCATCTGACTTGTTCTGACTGTGGACAAATTGTTGAGTTCGAAAATAAGCAGATTGAAGTTTTACAGGAAAAAGTAGCCAAACAATTTGGCTTTACACTGAATCACCACGTCCTCGAGTTGTACGGAATTTGCCCTCAGTGCCAAGTTAAATAAAATTTCTTAAATTAGTCCTTTCAAAAGTGTTCCCGCATCAATAGATGACACGCCGTCACGCCTAAGGTAACTGTCTCACCTATGGATATCGTTGTGAAGGGGGCTCGGGAACACAATCTGAAAGATGTGAGTGTGACCATCCCTCGGAATCAAATTACAGTATTTACCGGATTAAGCGGAAGTGGAAAATCTTCAATTGCGTTTGACACGATATACGCTGAAGGTCAGCGTCGCTACGTTGAATCACTTTCTGCATACGCTCGAAATTTTTTAGAACAAATGAAAAAACCTGACGTTGAGTCTGTCACGGGTTTGAGTCCTGCAATTGCTATTGATCAAAAATCTGTTAGCTCAAACCCCCGCTCAACAGTTGGAACTGTAACCGAAGTTTATGATTACCTCAGGCTACTTTACGCAAAACTAGGTCAAGCGGAATGTCCGACTCACCATATTTCGTTGAGTAGTACGACACCGCAGCTGATTTTAGAAGAGATTCTTAAAAAAGGCGAAGGTGCAAAATTTTTTGTTTTAGCTCCGATGGCTCAAGGTAAAAAAGGTGAATTTTTACAAGAATTTCAAAAGTGGGCAAAAGCAGGATTTGTAAAAGCAAAAGTCGACGGAAAATTTATTGATTTAGCTAGCGCTGATAAACTTAAAAAAACTTTAGCACACGATATTGATCTTGTTGTCGATCAAGTCATTTTAAAACCAACGCTTCATAAGCGTTTAGCAGAAAGTTTAAATACAGCTCTATCCAAAGCTAATGGTCGCGTGATCATAGAAGATATGAAAGGTGTTCGCGTTGCTTACTCTCTTCATTCTTCATGTCCCGAGTGCGGATTTTCATGTCCAGATTTAGAGCCTCGACTATTTTCCTACAATAATCCTCGTGGAGCA
>JAOASS010000007.1 GCA_030158485.1 Pseudobdellovibrionaceae bacterium
GCAAAAGAATAAACAATGACTTATGAATAAACCGATGACGTTCGACGAAAGTCATGATGATTTATCGGCTTTTTTTGGACTTTACTTGAGCTTCTTATGTTCGAATAATGGCAATCTACCACAACACGCTTCGCTTAAGTTTAGTGTCTCAAAATGACATAGTGTATGCGCGATTTTTAAAATAGTTTCTTTATTTTTGGGCCCAGTGGGATGCTCTATTTCACTTCGCCGGTTATTTTCGAAGACTCGTAAAAAGCTCGGCAAAACCTTGCTGCCAATGAAGACAACGCACATTTTCATTTTTTTGAGAAAGTGGATCATTTGACCACACTTGAGCTTCTGCCGGCTTATCCCAATCTTTTAAAAATTTTGAAATTGTTTTCGTGTCAGATTGTGTGATTTTTGAAGTCGATTTAATTTCGATCATTAAATCTTTTTGCGCTGGCCGCTCAATAATGAGATCAATTTCAGCATCATCTTTAGTTCGAAGATAACTTAATTTAAAATCATTTTTTTCATACTCGCACTGTTTCATAATCTCAATTACAATCCAGTGCTCAAAACACTTACCATATTCACTTGTCATTGGCGAAAGAGGAATTTTTAAAGTTCTGCTGAGAGCTCGTTGAAGTCCAGTGTCGATAAAATAAAACTTCGGCGATTCACGTTGACGCTTACGAATTGATCGATGAAAAGGCGGAAGATGAAAGCCTAATAAAGTATCTTCTAGAATTTGAAAAAAACTTTTAACGGTTTGATCTGAAACACCAACGTCATGACTTATTTTTGAATAATTTAAAATTTCGCCATTCATTTGGGCAGCGACTTCAAGAAAATCTTTGAAGGGATCGATTTTTCTTAGAAGCTGTTCGACTAAAATTTCTTCTTTAATATAATTTCTGACGTATCCTCTAAGAAAATCTTCTTTTTTTTCACTTTCTTTTTCATTCCAAACGATTGGCAGAGTCCCGTACTGAAGAGCCTCTTGGAGGTTAAAATCTGCACCTAATTCTTGATGAGTAAATGGAAATAAAAAATAAGTTAAAGCCCGACCACCAAGAAGATTTCCACTACTTCTTTTTAATTTTCTGGCGCTTGATCCCGTTAGAATAAAATAGGGCTTCGAAGTCTTTTTTGTTTCGATCTCTTGATGAACGATATCTAAAATTTTAGGATGTTTTTGGACTTCATCAATCACGACATAATCGTATTCATTTTCAGCTAAGTGCCGGGAAAGTGCGTCTGGATGATCCCCATAAATTTCTTCGTCCGATTCTGTTAAAAAATTGATCCACAAGATTCGACTCGACCCAAAAAGCTCCGTTAAAAGCGTTGACTTACCCGTCCCGCGTGCTCCGAATAGAAATAAGTTATTGTTTTTACTTAGTTTTTGAGTTCTTCTTACCATACTTCGAAAGTGTACGCCATTTTCGAAGTATGGTAAAGAACTTTCTTTAACTAAATCCAGTACCAAAATTGATTTAATGCTTTTAGCAGAATGAGACCGATTTTCTGCACACGAAGTTTATATCCGAATTCGAATTTATGACGTCGCACAGCTGCCGGAGCTGATTAAGTTGGAACCAAATTATCTTGGGACTCATTTAACTGAAGTAGAATTCTTTCTGCAAGAACTCGGTTAAAGCCTTTTATTTGAGCAATTTCTTCTGGGTCAGCTAAACGAATATCTTCAACCGAGCCAAATCGCGCGATCAGATCACGCTTTCGTTTTTCGCCTAAACCCACGACCAGATCAAGTTCACTTTCCAGACTGATCGAATCTCTGACTTTGCGATGATAATTAATAGCAAATCGATGGGCTTCGTCACGAATTCCCACTAAAATATGATGAGCTTCCGAATTATTTTTAAATAAAACAGGATTACTTCTTCCCGGTAGAAAGAATCTTTCTTCGCTTGATTTAACTTGGGATCCTTGAAAATCACTTTCCGTTCTTGCTTTTGCCAACCCCACAACGGGAATATCTGTCCGCTTGATATCTTCCAAGATTTTTACAGCTTGCGACAACTGACCTTTGCCACCATCAATCACAATTAAATCAGGATCATCATATTCACTATGCTGAAATCGACGAGATAGCACTTCCTGCATTGAAGCGAAATCATTCTGCCCTAAAACTGTTTTTATTTTATATCGTCTATAGTGGTCCGGGGCGGGAACTCCATCTTCGAAAACTACTTGCGAAGCAACATTCGCAACACCTTGAAAATTAGAAATATCATAACATTCAATACGTAACGGAATTTTAGGTAACAAGAGCTTCTCTTGAATTTCCCTGAGACCCATTTTTTTCTCTTCTGCTTTTGAAACCCATTTTTCGAAATGGACTTTTGCATTTTCATGGGCCATATCAACTAACCCATGAGTTTTATGATTCATTCCAACACGAACTCGAATTTCGTTACCAGATCTTTCCTTTAATACAGCTTCCAGCAACTTCGTTAAATCCCACCCAATATCCATTGGTAAAATAACTTCATCAGGAATAATATTTTCGTCATAATACTGATTCAAAAATGAAATCATCCAGTCCCGAGGCTCTTCCAATGAATCAAGAGTATTGAGCATTTGCATGTAATGCGGCCTTGTTCCCAAAACACGACCTTGCCGAATATGTAAAGTTTGAATCACAGTTCCACGCTCATCACCAAAGTAGCCAATAACGTCTTGATCTTTATCCATTGTATCATTCACAACGGCTTGTTTTTCTAATACAGCCCGAATCGCTTCGATTGAATCTCGTAATCGGGCCGCAACTTCAAATTTTTCTTCTTCTGCGACTTTCATCATTTTTTCTTTAAGGCTTTTTAACACTTTTTTGTTTTGGCCTTTTAAAAAAAGCAAAGCCCCTTCGACTTCACTTTTATAATCATCTTGATTGATATAATCTACACAAGGCGCTGTACATCGACCGATTTGATAGCTCAAACAAGGTCTTTTTCTAGATTTAAAAACAGCGTCTGTGCAGTCTCTGATTTTAAAAGTTCGATTTAAAAATCGAATAGTTCCATGAACAGCACCGCCGCTGGTGTAAGGACCAAAATAAAGACTGCCATCTTTTTTGACTTTTCTTGCCAAATAAAGTCTTGGGTACTGCTCTTTCCAAGTGAGTTTGATATAAGGATAAGACTTATCATCTTTGAGTCTGATATTATATTTGGGCCGGTGCTTTTTTATCAATGAAGCTTCCAGCAAAAACGCTTCTACTTCTGTTTTTGTTACAATATATTCAATATGAAAAATCTGTTTCACTAAAACAACTGTTTTAGGGTGCTCTAAAGAATCTTGGAAATAACTTCTGACTCGATTACGTAGACTTTTAGCTTTACCAACATAAAGAATTTTATCTGCATTTGATTTCATCAAATACACTCCACTTTGCGTGGGAAAGTCTTTAATGAGCTCTTTTAGTTCTGTCCACTTTGGATTCATAAGTCTCTGCTTTAACTTTTACTTTCATTTTGTTGATCGTTATCTTGAGTCTGACTTTTATCAAAACCTATTTTATCCATAACCGCATGACTTTGTTTTTCAGTTTCACCACTTATTATTTGAAGCTGCAATATCTGCAAACGTTTGATTTCATCTCGAATTTTGGCGGCCTCTTCAAATTCTAGCTGCTGCGATAACTGTCGCATTTTTGCACGAAGTTTATCAATTTCCATTTCAATCGCTTTTGGTTTCTCAGCTAATTTTTTAAACTTTAAGGGATCTCCCATTTGACTCAATCTCTGAGAACCGACGGAGCCATCAAAAAGATCACCTAAACCTTCACTTATTTTTTTCTTGATCGTAAGAGGTGTGATTCCATGATCCGTATTGTATTGTCTTTGAATATCTCGACGTCTATCGGTTTCTGCCATTGCTTTTCGAATCGAATCCGTGATGACATCTGCATACAAGATGACTCGACCATTGATGTTTCGAGCAGCTCTTCCAATTGTTTGAATCAAAGATCTTTCCGATCTCAAAAAACCTTCTTTATCTGCGTCCGTGATTCCAACTAAACTGACTTCTGGAATATCAAGTCCTTCTCGAAGTAAATTGATCCCAATCAAAACATCAAATACACCCAATCTAAGATCCCTTAAAATTTCGACTCTTTCCATTGTTTTAATATCTGAATGCAAATATTTAACTTTAAGCCCAAGAGACTCATAGTACTCACTTAAATCTTCGGCGCTTCTTTTTGTTAAAGTTGTAATCAGAACTCTTTCGTTTTTTGAAATTCGATCTTTAATTTCTTTTAATAGATCATCCACCTGATGGCGAACAGGCCTGATTTCAACGATTGGATCGATCAGACCTGTTGGCCTAATAATTTGTTCAATAATCACACCTTCGGATTTTTGCAATTCATATTGCCCCGGTGTGGCTGACACATAGACAACTCGGTCCATCATTCTTTCAAACTCTTGAAAATTGAGAGGACGATTATCTAATGCCGAAGGCAGTCTAAAACCGTGCTCAACAAGAGTTGATTTTCGCGCACGATCACCCCGGTACATTCCACCAATTTGCGGAACTGTGATATGGGACTCATCAATAAACGTTAAAAATTCTTTGGGAAAATACTCAAGCAAAGTTGGAGGTGGTTCACCCGGTCCTCTTGAAGTAAAATGCCTTGAATAGTTTTCGATTCCAGGACAGAAACCCATTTGATCCATCATTTCGATATCATAATAAGTTCTTTGTTCGAGTCTCTGAGCTTCTAAAAATTTCATATTCTGATTAAGCTCAACTATTCGTTCCCGCAATTCTTCTTGAACAGAAGCAATCGCTTTTTTTACAGTATCTTCTGGAGTCGCGTAATGAGATCCCGGGTAAATGCCAATCTGATCAAGCTCGTCCAAACGTTCACCTGTCAAAGGGTCAATCCAACTGAGACGTTCCACGAAATCACCGAAAAATTCGACTCGTATGGCTCTTTGCTCTTCATAAGGAGGAAAAATTTCAACAATATCACCACGGACTCGAATATTACCGCGAGCAAAATCAACATTATTTCGCTGGTACTGTATTCGAATAAGTTCTTTTAACAAGTGATCCCGCTTTAACGCCCCCCCTGAAACGACTTGAACCATCATACCTTCATAAGCTTCAGGGCTTCCCAAACCATAAATACAAGACACTGAGCTCACAATGATCACATCTCGACGATCGAATAAAGATCTGGTTGCAGAATGTCGCATCCGATCGATTTGTTCATTAATCGCTGAATCTTTTTCGATAAAAGTATCTGAAGAGGGAATGTAAGCTTCCGGCTGATAATAATCATAGTATGAAACAAAATACTCCACCGCATTTTCAGGAAAAAGTTCTTTGAACTCTCCGTAAAGTTGAGCTGCAAGAGTTTTATTCGGCGCCATCACAAGCGCTGGCATATTCATTTGAGCAATCGCGTGAGCCATAGAAAATGTTTTACCAGAGCCCGTAACACCTAATAATGTTTGGTGTTCGAGTCCTTGCCTAAAATGAGATACGATTTGCTCAATCGCTTTAGGTTGATCACCTGCAGGCTTAAAGTCGGAAACAAGTTTGAAGGATTTTACTGGGGACTGTCGCATTCAAGAAACCCTCATTTGAATTAAATCTGAATCTCAAGCTTTAGATCCTAAAGGTTTCTAAAACTCTTGTCACGCTTATGGAAATTCTATGAAAATTTCTTGGACTTTTAAGGTTAAAAAACTTAAATATGAAGAATGTCAGATATAATTCCCCCGGCATCACAAAACTCAAATCAAAATCAACTTGAATCCGTCATCAAAAACGGCCGTGATCTCGAAATTTCGCCCACTCGATTTATGATTTATATCGGACTTGGTCTCTTAACCCTTGCACTGATTGTCGTTGGTCTTGGGGCTGTCTTGACTCAATACTTATGGCCGACACAAGAAAAGCTCAGCCATCCTGTTCTTTATCAAGAACGTTAAGAAAATTTCCATTTAAAAAACACGGCTGAAAATCTACACCGAAAATCTACTTTGTCACTTCCCAAAAACTTCCTTTGGGCAAATCCATGACAGAAATACCCAATGCCAATAGTTCTTGGCGAAGTTCATCTGATTTTGCAAAATCTTTCATAGCTCGAGCCTCAGCACGGGCCCGAACAAGTTGATCTACATGCGATCTCAAAATATTTTTCTTCAATAGCAAAAGATCATCGAGCTCTACCAAAAAATCCTGCGGAGACTTCTGAAAAAGACTCATCAACAAACCCAAATCACGAATCCAAATTAAAAAAACTTTCGAAAGCGCGACAATCCCAGCTGTTGCTTGAGCCCCACGCTTCACTTTCGTATTATAATTTCTCAGAACTTCGTAAAGAACAGCCCAAACTTCAGGTGTATTAAAGTCATCATTTAAAGCTTTTGCCACTGACTCTTGAGCACTTTTTAAATTTAAATCAATCTCAGCTTTTTTTAAATCAGCTTCAGTCAATTCAAGCAGACTGAAATACTCTTCAGCCAGACTCATCGAAGAGTAAATTTTTGCAAGACTTGAAATCGCCCTGAGAATCGCTTCATCACCAAAATCAAGAACGGATCGATAGTGGGACGACAAAATCATCCACTTGTAAACTTCCGGAGGATACTGCGTCGCAAATTCTCTTAAGGAAATAATATTTCCGACCGATTTACTCATTTTTTGTCCACTGAAATTAAGTAAATTCCAATGCATCCAATATTGAACAAATTTATGACCAGTAGCGGCTTCAGCTTGAGCAATTTCATTTTCATGATGTGGAAACAACAGATCAATTCCTCCACCATGAATATCTAAAGTTTTTTTAAAAATCTCGTTTACCATCGCAGAACACTCAATATGCCAACCCGGACGACCGGCACTCCAAGGCGATGGCCAACTGGGCTCTGAAGGTTTTGCTTTTTTCCAAAGGGCAAAATCCATTGGTGATTTTTTTCTTTCATCAACTTCAATCCGAGATCCCGACTGAAGGTCCTCTATCTTGCGCCCACTTAATTTCCCATATTCAGGAAATTGATCCACTTGAAAATAAACATCTCCGTCAACTTCATAAGCTTTTTTTGTGACAATCAATTTTTGGATTAGAGATTCAATACTGGGTAAGTATTCTGTGACTCGAGGATTGTGCTCATGTTTTTTAAGACCTAAAATTTCAAAATCTTTTTTATACTCGGAAATATATTTTTCAGTTATTTCAGATGCCGATTTATTTTCAACTAAAGATTTTTTAATAATTTTGTCGTCAATATCTGTAAAATTGAGTGCGTATTCAACCTGATAACTATTTCTTTCAAACCAATTTCGAACTAAGTTAAAAAAAACAGGACCTCTGAAATTACCGACATGTAAAAAATCATAGACTGTCGGACCACAAACATAGATTCGAACTTTTCCACTTTCCAAAGGTTTAAATTCTTCTTTTTGTCGAGACAAGGAATTATAAATATGAAGATTCATTTTAAACTCGCAAGCACTTGACTAGCTCTTTTCAAAAGTGATGTTTTAGTCATCAGTGGAACAAGAATTTTAAGTTCTGTTCCATGTGGCTGCCCGATCACCGCCACGCGGATCGGTTGAAAAAGATTTTTACCTTTTGCTCCCGTTTTTACTTTTACAACTTCTTGAATTTTTAAAAATTCTGCTTCTGTAAAACTCTCTCCCACATGAACTTTTAATAACTCAGCCCATTCAGATAAAACCACTTTCGTTGGCTCCCAAGCTAAAACCTCGGAAGCTTCTGGCTTAATTTCAAACTTTGAATCATCTAAAGCGGTATAGAAAGTCACACCGTCAACTAATGTTTCCATATATGTTTTAAAAACAGCAATAGAAGAGAAAGCCCATTGTTTGTCTTCATAAGGTAGTTTTAAATTTGCAGCTTTTAAAAACGGCTCAGTTTTTTTCCAAAGGTCTTCGTTAGACAGCGCCCTTAAATACTGTGAGTTCATCCACTTTAATTTGACCCTATCAAATACAGCTCCGGATGGATGTAATCGATTGACATTAAAAAGCTGAATTGTTTCTTCCAAAGAAAAAATTTCTTTTTGTTCAGGGTGAGACCATCCCAAAAGTGTCACGAAATTTAAAAGTGCTTCGGGTAAGTAGCCTTCTTCTTTAAACTGAAAACAAGAAGTGGCTCCTCGACGTTTACTCATTTTTTGTCGGTCTTCATCTAAGACTAATGAAATATGTCCAAATAAAGGGAACTCCCAACTCATCGCTTCATAAATCATCATTTGACGAAGCGTATTGGGCAAATGTTCTTCTGCTCGAAGGACATGACTGATTTTCATAAGGTGGTCGTCAACAACACAACAAAAATTATACACCGGCATGCCATCAGATCTTAAAAGTACAAAATCACCTACCATATCGGAAGGAAACCTGACTTCACCACGAACCAAGTCATTTAAAATATAATCTTTTTTTAGATGCTGAGACTTAAATCGAACAACTCCTGGTCGACCTGATTTGAGTTCTTGTTTGGCTTTTTCCAAATCCCAATTTTCATAAGGAGAACTCACATGGGGATTTTTTCCTTCAGCGATAAACTTTTGGCGCTGAATTTCAAGTTCTTCGTCCGTCATAAAACAGTAATAAGCTTTGCCTATTTTTAAAAGCTCTTCTGCTACATCTAAGTAAATATCTAAACGCTCAGATTGTTTATAAGGACCGTAGGACCCAATTTCAGTTTGACCATCAGACTGTGGACCCTCGTCCCAGTTAAGCCCTAACCATTTTAAATCACTCATCACCATCTTTAAAGACTCTTCAGTGCTACGAGCGACATCAGTATCTTCAATTCGCAGAATGAATTCGCCACCTTGGTTGCGTGCAAAAAGATAATTATAAAGGGCTGAACGGGCTCCTCCAACATGAAGGTAACCTGTCGGACTAGGAGCGAATCGAACTCTTATTTTTTTTTGAGACATAATTTGAAAAGGATGCCCTGAGACATCCAATTTGTCACGAATCAGAACTTATGAAACACCAAAAATCTGTCTGACTTCATCTTCTTGAAAAAGCTCTTCTTTGTTTGTTGCTAAAGTCAGTTCTTTTAAAAGCAAATTGCGAGCTGTGTCGAGCATCTTTCTTTCACCGAAAGAAAGCTCTTTATCCACTTTAAGAACGAAAAGGTCTCTGAGCACTTCCGCAATTTCATAAACAGAACCCGTTTTGATTTTTTCCATGTATTCGCGGTAACGGCGATTCCAAGTTTGGTTATCAATTTTGACGTTTTTTTCTTTTAAAATACCTAAAACTTTTTGTGCTTCATCTTTTGAAATGATCGGGCGAAGTCCCACTGAAGCCACATTATGACTTGGAATCATAATCTTCATGCCAGTTTCAATAATAAGTATGGAGTAGAAAGTTTGTTTATTTCCTAAAATCTCTTTGGTTTCGATGGCCATAATTCGACCAACACCGTGACCTGGGTAAACTGCGTGATCCCCAACCTTAAATGTCATCATTGAGACCTCTTTCAAATACGTACAGTGCTCGAATCACTGAAGATTCCACGTGAGCCAGTTTTTGAGCCTCAACAGGTATATCAAAATTGACGCGAAGTCGCAATGAAAGCCCTCATTTCCTCGAAAGGAATGCGTTGGGCCTAAAATCATTTCAAATTGGAGCCAAAAACGGCTTTTGCCTTTAAAAAGTAAGTTATTTTGTCTTAATCACAAGTGAAAACGGTTGCTTACCTTCTTTACCGAAAGCGACTTGCCGACCCACAACCTTTACTTTGTAAAGCCCTGCACGTGCAGTTTTTTCAAAGAACTCATAATTATTCACTGAATCATTTGAAATAAACTGAACTTGATGACCTGTCACTTCTAAATTTAAATCGTTCACTAAAGCTTTCCCAGCACTCTCTGCCGCTGGAGCATCGTTCCAAACAAGAGTTACAGTTAGTTGAGAATCACGCGCCAAAGTCACTTCAAACTCTTGAGAATCTCCTGTGGCAAGCCCTTGCTTCTGATCATACACTTGAGTGCTCAGGGAATTCGCTTCGACTTGGGCGAGCATATTCACACGGCCAAAACCTTGATCACTGTCAGGTCGAGTTTTTAAAATTTCTTGGCCGCGCGAAGCTCCCACTTCTCCAAATTGACCTGGATACAAATCTGTCGCGAAACTCATGAGAAAAGCTTTTATCAAACTTGAAGAAGGTTTTTCTTGAGCAAAGTTTTTTTGGAGTATTTCACGAGTAACAGCGGCTGCACCTGCAACAAGTGGTGTCGACATCGAAGTACCGCCTGACCAAACATAGTCTTCATTGTATTTTCCCCAAAGTAACTGAGCTTTTGGATGACGAGAAATTGTACTTAAAATATTCGTCCCAGGAGCAACGATTTCAGGTTTTGTTCTGCCATCATCAGTGGGGCCACGTGATGAGAAAACGGCCAGCCCTTGTGGGTTATCTGATAATTTAGAGCTCCACAGAGGTTCAGCAGACCAGCTTTCTTTTGCCGGCCCAAGCTCGGAAACTTTTCTTTGAATTCCGCCCGACAATTCAAAATTTTCTGAGGCTCCGACTGTCAGTGCATTTTTTGCAGTACCAGGAGAACCAATCGAGTCTGAATCAATGCGGCCATCTTTATTCAAATCAATTCCACTATTTCCAGCAGCAAAAAGAATTAAAAGATCTGAATTATGAAAAGTAAATTCGTCAACTTGCCTAGAAAAAGAATCGTAACCACCAAAGTTTTTGGCTTGTCCCCAAGAGTTTGTATGAACCGTTGCTCCAGAAGTTAAAGCTGCTTGGAACATATCACCTAACTTGGTTGGCACCATGAGATTATTCAGCATTGGTGACCACAAAGAATGAACTACAAGCTGAGCTTCAAAAGCACCACCTTTGAAAGCTCCGTTTAAAGCTGTTCCACGACCTAGTACAGATCCTGCGACGTGAGTTCCATGCCCCATTGGGTCTTCCCAGGATCGCCCAAAAGGTGCGAAGTTTTTGCCACCAGAAATAGCATTCAAAAAATCAGAGTGAATGTTCTGAATATCACCACGATCAAGCCCCGTATCACCCATGGCAACAACTTGATTCAGACCTTTAAAACCTAAAGTCCATGCTGAATCAAAATTCATTACTTTTGTACCAGTCTCAAAACCCGTTATTTCCGTCGCTTTCACGGAGCTGGCAGAATATCCTAGATCAAAATTCATTAATTCAAAATGAGATAAGTCTCCAAGGTAAGCAATTTCATCCATTTTTGAAATTTGAAAGAGATCTCCCAATCGAGCACGAATAACAAAATAAGAACCCTGACTGTGTAAAACAAAAACTTTGTCCATTTTCTTCAAGGCCTTTAAAGCTTTGTTTGCATCAGAAACTGAATAGCTTCTGAGCATGACAACTCTTGATACGGATTGATTCAGCACTGAAGGCTTTTCTAAGTCTAATGACCACTTCCAGTAAGGCTGAAAAGGTAACCAAGCTTCTTGATTGGAAATTGCCGTAGGCTTTTCACCGCGAACAACTAAAGCTTGATCCGGAATAAAGGACAGAATCTCCATTCCTTTCTGAGTCAGCTCATTTTTAATTTTTTCAGTTATCGGAACAGAAAATGAAACAATCCAAGTTCGACTGACTTCCTGAAACTGTGGAACTTGAGTCTGTTGACTTGGATCAAAAGTTTTATCTTGGATTCGGACTAAGCTTCCTGCCTGAGCGACTGTCGATACAAAAAACATCACTGTCATCACAAACGCCTTTAATTCCATGGCATTCTCCTTTTAAAAGTGTTCTCGTTTCTTTGTTTAAAAATCAGATCATGAGTTTTTACTTTACAAAAGAAATTTTGGACAAATTAGAAGGCTTTCCGCGTCAATGTTTGTTCAGACAAAGTTTTTAACTAATTGAAGCTAGAGCGGCGGGACCATGAGCTTTAAATAATTCTGTCTTTAAAGCCTGATGATCAGGGAATTTAAGTTTTGGATCTTTTTTAAATATCTCAAAAGCCGCTTCACGAGCTTCTAGTAAAATAGAAAAATCCCTTACCAGATGAGCCATTTTAAAGCCCGCAAGACCCGACTGCCTTGTTCCTAGAAATTCACCAGGGCCTCGCATTTTAAGATCGAATTCTGCAATTTTAAAACCATCTGTTGTTTTTTCCATAAATTCGACTCGTTCACGCGCTTCATCACTGACAGCATATCCTAACATCAAAATACAAAAACTTTTATGCTCACCCCGCCCGACACGACCACGCAATTGATGCAATTGAGATAAACCGAATCTTTCCGAGTGTTCTACGATCATAACTGTCGCATTCGGCACATCCACGCCAACTTCGATTACAGTTGTACTGATGAGTACTTGAAACTCTTGATTTCGAAATTTTTCCATCACTTCATCTTTTTCAAAAGGTTTCATTCGGCCATGAAGTAATCCAAAACGAAGATCTGGGTACTGAGTTTTCAATTTTTCAAATTCTTCCACTGCGTTCTTTAAATCAATCTTTTCACTTTCTTCAACAAGTGGATAAATCACGTAAGCTTGCCGGCCTTTTAAAATTTGATCTCGCATAAAATCAAATGCTTGATTCCTTTTAGACTGATAAGCAACACGAGTTTGAATAGGAGACCGCCCCGGAGGCAGCTCATCAATGATAGAAACTTCTAAGTCTCCGTAAACGGTCATCGCCAAGGTTCTTGGGATCGGAGTCGCCGTCATGATTAAAAAGTGGGGATTCTTACCTTTCACTTTCAACGTTCCACGCTGTTCGACACCGAAACGATGTTGTTCGTCAATAATGACAAGCCCTAAGTTTTTAAACTGCACATCGTCTTCCAAAAGGGCATGTGTCCCAATCAAAAGATCGATTTTTCCTTCTTCTAATTTTTTTAAGAGTTCACGTCGTTCAGAAGTTTTTGTTTTACCCGTCAATAAGGCGACTCGGATATCAGACTTTAAAAATTTTTGAGTACTTTTAAAATGCTGCTCTGCTAAAATTTCGGTTGGAACCATCAAACAAGACTGAAGACCACTTTCCGCAGCTTGAGCACATGCGAGTAAACAAACAAGTGTTTTTCCGCTTCCAACATCACCTTGCACTAAGCGATTCATCGGACTAGGGCCTTGTAAATCTTTTTCAACTTCTTTGTAAGCTTTCATCTGAGCATTCGTCAGTTTAAATGGTAAGTTCTTTAAAACTTCTTGAACCCAAATGCCCGCATTTTGAATGACAGGCCCCCGCTCCTGCTGCAAACCTGTTTTTTTAGCAGCCAAAAAAAGTTCAAGCCAAAAAAATTCTTCAAAAATAATTCTTTTTTGAGCTGGCGCTTGGAAGTTCAAAAACTCAGAACCTTGCTCCATCGCGGGATTGTGCACATCATAAAAAGCTTTTTTACGCGACATGAGTCCATATTTTTTAAGCACAAATGAAGGAAATTTTTCTTCGGGCCAAAGATCAACTTGATCCAAAGCTCCACGTATCAGTTTCATTATTTTATTGGAACTTGTTCCTTCAAGTTCAATGTAAAGCGGAATGAGTTGATCTTGAAGCTCCTCATCAGGTTCGATATCGCGAATATCAGGATGATGGAATTCAATTCTTCCCCGGTAGTCTTTAACTTCCCCTACGACTCGAACTTCTTTCAGCGGAGTAAATCTTTCGAAATAACCTTTATATGGAACTCTAAAAAATTTGCAGTGAATGATCCCCGATGAATCTTTTAATGCGACATCATAAATACGTTTTGATGATTTTCCCAATGGTACACTGGCCACTTTAACAATCTGCGCTTTCAAACTGACTGTTTCTCCGGGTTTCAAAGAAGAAATATTTCGCGCTTGACGTTGGTCTTCATAAGACCGTGGGTAGAACTCTAAAAAGTCCTGTACAGTTTTGAGGCCCTTTCGTGAAAATAATTCTGCGAGCTTTGGCCCCACGCCTTTTATAAACTGAATGGAAGTGTCTAGACTAATGGCCATGTCTGGATTTTATTTTCCCCTTTTAAATGCCACGGTCAACATCCGATATGTCAGAATAGATAGCAATGGAAAAGAATACTTATTTTCGCATCAGATTAACAACGATTCGCCCGGACAAAGTCACGAGCTTTAATATTTATGTATTTATCGATGAAAAGTACTACTTGTACTTGAAAGCGGGAGATCCCATTTCAGATGGCAAAATAGAAGCTCTGCACAACCGTGATACTGGCGCTTCATTTTTCGTCAAAACATCAGATAAAGAACTTTACCGTGCTTGGGTTAAAGAAGAAATGAACTCAGACCTCCTAACGCCTGAACAAAAAGCTAAAATTCTTCGTGAATCATCAATCGCAATTATGGAAGATCTCTTTGAAGTTGCAGATGTCAATCAAGCTATGGATGAAGCCAAACCTATCATTAAAGAATTCATTCATTTTATGGAGTTTCACCCTGATAGCATTCATTTTATGCTTTCTCTTTCAGGTCATGATTTCTACACATACAATCACTCGCTCGATGTGAGTATTTATGCTTTAGGGTTAGGCGGCGTTCTGGGATACGATAAAAAAACTTTAGAAGAATTAGGACTCGGTTCACTTTTTCATGATGTTGGAAAAAGAAATGTCAGTCTTGATATTTTATGTAAAAAAGGACCGCTTGATGAAGCGGAATGGGCTCAAATGAAAATGCATGCCGCTTTCGGATTACAAATTTTAAACCAGCATCCCAATATTTCTGATGCCGTCAAAGCGGCTGCTTTTGAGCACCATGAATCTTGGGAAGGAAATGGTTACCCTCAACAATTAAAGGGTCAAGAAATCCACCCGTTCGCCCGAATAGTGGCCTTAACAGACACTTATGATGCGATGACAACGCAAAGATCCTATAACAAACCGATGTCTCCGCTTGATTCGCTGACGATGATGAAAGAAAAGCTCGCGGGGCGCTATGACCCTGACATGCTGAAAGCCATGCATTCTGTTTTATTTAAAATCAGAGCGGCTTAGATTCGTTTAAACTTGAAAAGACTTGAATAAGGATTTTGTAATGCTGATGATATCTCTTTTTCTTTTATTGAACTCTCAAACTTCTTTTGCTTTAGAAGCCATGAATCCAGTTTCGCTTTGCAGCCGAATGATTCACGAAACTGGAAAAAAAGAATGTGACATTCAAGCTTCAAAGCTCAAATTAGATTGGTATGCCGCAACTGCTTGTAATGCCCTGAATGACGATAAAGTATTCTTAAGTTGTTGGAAAAGTATTTCGGGTGCCGAATTCAATCCGGAAGCGTTAGGTCGATGTGTAGAAAATCCGGATGATTCTGACGATGCGATCCTCGATTGCATCATGTCGTTAAAAAATAATCGTTCACCTGCAAGCTTCAAAAAACCTTATCAGAATCTTATGATTCAAAAAGATAAAGCGATTAAATAATTTAAAACTGTCCCGCATAAATGAGACCCTGGGGACCCTTATTGAATTGTTTTTAATGAACAAGGAACAAAGATTTTGCACCGAATTTAACTAAAGCATAAGCGTGAGCTTTTTTGCGTGAGCTCGAATCCACTAAAAAAACATAGTCATACTTTTTAATGTCGAAAGAATTATTTTGGCTTATCAAGAAAGTACTGTTTAAAAGACCCTTTTCATCGAATAAGTTTTGATCTTTTAATTGAAAAAAATCAGCATAGTAAAATTGGTTTTTTAAGCTGTCGGCCGGAGCCGTTGTCACAATTAAGATCGATTCCCGAAGTGCTTTTGCAACCGGAAAACCTTGATTAATTTCAGCTTTGGCTCGACTTGTTGGCTTGGGCCTAATCGAATTCATTTTTTTTTCAAATTCACTTTTTGTTAATTCAGTAAAGAAAGAATGAGGTTTCCATAATGAAACATTTTTTTGCGATCCTTCTGGTCTCACGTTCATCATTCTGAAAACACTGGCTTTAAGTGTTTCAATTTGAACAACCCCCAACTTCATAAACTCCCAGGCCAGCGCTTGTTCATCACCTAATCCATCACCAATAATCACCACTGAAGTTTCAGGATTGACCCCATAAAAAGAAAGTCTTCTTGCCGCATCAAGAAGGTCTTTTGACGCTTGAAAATCGGATAGAGGTAAATTAATAGAGCGGGGAACCTTACTGATATTAAAATCAAATGGTGATCGCGTATCGAAAACCACAGATTTTTCTAAGATCACTTTTCTATAGTCTTGATCCTGAACTAACAATCCTGATTCCGTCACACCTAATGTCGGCTTCTGTTGGCAACCCATAAGACTTAAAAGTAAAAAAAATCCAATAACTTTCATTTATGACTTTTTCATCGTTGGAAAGAAAATAATATCTCGAATACTGGGGCGATCTGTTAAAATCATGACCAGTCTTTCAATGCCGATTCCAACCCCACCCGTTGGCGGCATTCCCGTTTCAATTGCATGAAGAAAATCTTCATCCATAGGGTGGGCTTCATCGTTTATAACTCGATGGGCTTCTTGCTCTTTAAGCCGGTTCCTTTGTTCTTCTGGATCATTTAGTTCTGAGTAAGAATTCCCAATTTCCATACCTGCGGCAAAAGGCTCGAAACGTTCGACAAGTCTTGAATCTGTTCTATGAATCTTTGTCAGGGGCGAAATCTCAACTGGATGATCTAGAACAAAAATGGGATTCCAAATATGGGGTTCCACAGCTATTTCAAAAATAGCAATCTGTTTTTCACCCATCTTCATTCTTGAATAATCTTTTTTCTTTTCACCGTGTAATTTTAAGTAGTCGTTTACCGAAATTTCATTTTCGGGATCAATTTGAGCGTACTCTTGAATTCCGTCATATACGGTCAAACGCTTCCACGGAGTTGTGAAATCAATTTGTTGACCTTGATATTCAAACTTCAAAGTGCCTTTCGTTTTTTTTACAACATGGCAGACAAGATCTTCAAACTGTTTCATCTGATAATTGTAGTCTGTGTAGGCTTCGTAATATTCGAGCATTGTAAATTCAGGATTATGAGATCGATCAATTCCTTCATTTCTAAAGTTTTTACCAATTTCATAAACTTTATCAAAACCACCCACAATTAAACGCTTCAAGTAAAGCTCCGGAGAAATCTTCATAAAAAGCTTCATATCAAGAGCATTATGATGAGTGCTAAAAGGCTTCGCAGCCGCACCGCCGTAAAGTGGTTGTAAGACGGGGGTTTCGACTTCTAAGAAGCCGCGGGCATCTAAGAAGTTTCTGATTTCACGAATAATTTGAGAACGCGTTTCAAAAACTTTTCGGGATTCTGGGTCTGAAATCAGATCTAGATGTCGATGACGATACTTAATTTCCACATCTTGAATTCCGTGGAACTTTTCAGGTAACGGTTCTAGAGTCTTTGTTAACATCGTAAGTTTTTTTGCATAAAGAGAAATTTCGCCTTTTTGAGTGCGAAACACATACCCTTCAACTCCGACGATGTCGCCCAAATCAATATGTTCAAAAGCGATTGTATCCGCTTCATTTAAATCTTCGGTTTTAATATAAATCTGCAAACGACCCTTCATATCTTGAAGGTTAAAGAAGCTCGCTTTTCCCATCGCACGAAAAGTCATAACTCTTCCTGCTAACTTAAATACTTGATCTTCTTTTTTTTCACCGGACTGTAAATGTGCGAAATCTTTTTTGATCTGCTCTGAATCGCCATTTCGATCAAAACTATAAGGGTAAGGATTGATGCCTTTTTCTTTTAGCGCATGTAATTTTTTGCGTTTTTCGGCTTTGATCGGGTTATCATGCTGATCGCTCATTTAAAGTCCTTGTCAAAAATATTAGATATTGGTACCGGAAAAAGATTCCATCACGTTATGAAGCAAAGTAATGGCTTCTTTTTTAGGTCTTTGAAATGCATTTCTTCCCATAATCGATCCAAAAGCCCCACCTTGAGCCAATTGCTTCACTTCTTGAAGTAACTCATCTGTTGTCTTCACTTCACCGCCAGAAAAAATCACGATTCGCTTTCCATTGAAACAACTTTGCACAACGTGACGAATGCGATCCGACAATTGTGTAATTTTAATTCCTTGAGACTCATAAACTTTTCGAGCCGCATCTTGTTCGATATGCGATGTCGGAGGTTTCACTTTCACGATATGAGCTCCCAATTGACATGCAATCTGAGCCGAATAAGCAATCACGTCGATTGCGGTTTCCCCTTCTTTACTAATTTGTTCACCGCGAGCATAAGACCAAATTACTGTTGCCAGACCCGCTTTTTTAGCTTCACGAGAAGCATGTGCGATTTCTTCATACATATTTTTTCGTTCAGAAGATCCTGGATAAATTGTAAAACCAATGGCCGAACAACCTAGTCTAAGAGCATCATCAACACTAGAAGTAACGGCTGAAATCGGAGATTTATTTCCAAATAAAACATCGGAATTATTCACTTTTAAAATCAAAGGAATTTCACCCGCATAATTGCGAGCCACAGCTTCAATAAATCCCAAAGGTGCAGCATAAGCATTGCATCCAGCTTCAATTGCTAATTCCACGTGGTAATGAGGGTCATAGCCATCTGGATTTTTTGCAAAGGATCGGGCTGGACCGTGCTCAAATCCCTGATCCACAGGTAAAATGACCATTTTTCCAGTCCCTTTAAGCTTACCATGGTTTAAAAGACGAGCTAAATTAGCTAAAGTGCCGGGGTTATCAGATCCATACCAGCTTAAAATTTCACGCACACGTGGGGTCATGACATTCTCCTTTAAGAAGCCAGCAAAATAGCTTATAAATGACGACATGTACATAATGGGCGAACGACAAGTCGTAACGCTGCGTTAGCATGGTTAACTCTAAAAGAAATGGTGATTTCATGGGTAGCACAATAAAAGTCTCTTACGAATCAACTCCGAACCCTGCAACTTTAAAGTTCAATTTACCATTTGAAGTCACTGTTGTGGGCTTTGAATGCGCAACCGCTCAAGAAACTGAACGCTCACCCCTTGCTTCAAAAATATTTGGGTTTCCTTGGACTCAAAGTGTATTCGTCGGTCCTCAATATTTAACTGTGACAAAACAAGATTGGGTTGATTGGAAAGTGCTAGCTGAACCCTTATCAGGACTTATCCAAGAGCACTTAGACCGGGGCGAACCCGTTGTTGTCGAAGTTGCAGATCATATCAATGATGAATCAGATGAAAATGACACTCCTTTGATAAAAGAAATTAAGGCCCTTTTAAATAAAGAAATCAGGCCCGTCGTGGCTCTTGATGGTGGCGATATCAGTTTTGTTAAATTTGAAAATGAAATTGTTTATTTAAAAATGAAAGGTGCCTGCGCGGGTTGTCCAAGCTCACAAGCAACTTTGAAAGATGGTATTGAAGTTCGCTTGAAAGAAGCTTTTCCTCAAGTGAAAGAAGTGTTGGCTATTTAATTTTAGACAGAGTGCTGTATGAAACCATTGGTCACAGTGGCCAATGGTTTGAAAAAAAATAATTTTCTAAATTACTGACCTAAAACATAGGCAAAAATAAGTGGCGCAACGATTGATGCATCCGATTCAACCACATACTTAGGAGTATCAATCGAAAGTTTACCCCAAGTGATTTTTTCGTTTGGAATCGCACCTGAATAAGATCCATAGGAAGTTGTCGAATCAGAAATTTGAGCGAAGTAACTCCAGAGTGGAACATTATCGTACTGAAGATCTTGATCTAACATCGGAACCACACAAATTGGGAAGTCGCCTGCGATACCACCACCGATTTGAAAAAAGCCCACAGGTTTCTTCGGGGCAACGCTCATGTACCATTCTGCAAAATATGTCATGTATTCAATTCCCGTGCGAACCGTGTGAACATTTTTGATATCACCTTTAATAATGTGACCAGCAAAAATATTCCCCACAGTTGAATCTTCCCAACCAGGCACGATCATAGGAAGATTTTTTTCTGCAGCAGCCAGCATCCAAGAGTTCTTAGGATCAATTTGGTAAAACTCTTTTAATTTTCCGGAAAGTAAAATTTTGTACATAAATTCGTGCGGAAAATAACGTTTTCCTTCTTTTTCCGCGTTCAACCATTCTTGTAAAACTACTTTTTCGATTCGACGAATAGCTTCACCTTCAGGAATACAAGTATCCGTGACTCGGTTTAAGTGTTTTTCTAAAAGCTTTTGTTCATCTTGAGGAGTCAAGTCGCGGTAGTTTGGAATCAATTCATAATGATCATGGGCCACAAGATTAAAAATATCTTCTTCTAAGTTTGCGCCTGTGCAAGAAATGGCGTGAATTTTTCCTTGGCGAATCATTTCAGCTAAAGAAATTCCCAATTCAGCGGTGCTCATGGCACCAGCTATTGTCACGAGCATTTCACCGCCCTTTTCCATATGGGCTTTATAACCTTGGGCTGCCATTTTAAGAGCGCTGGCATTAAAGTGGCGGTAGTGATGTTCGATAAAATTTGTGATTGTCATAACGGTTACTCCCGGAGTTTTAAACGCTTCTTTTAAATCAGCAAACTTATCCAAGAGCAAGAAAAATTAAAACAGTCAGGTGGATTGATCCTTCTGATTTTTTTCTTGTTTCCAACCCCAAATGGCAACACCAACGACAATACTTCCGACTATCACAACAGCTGATGCAACCAAAACGAGTAAAGCATAACCGATCATGGGTTGCCCTCCGGTATTTCAATTTTTATTATGTCACGAATGACCCACGAAGCCATATTTAATCCAAATGCGCCCGTCACAAAACTGGCGTTGCCCCAAATAACGGGGCGATGTTCGCAAGAATGAAGGTTATTTTGTCCCTGAGGACAAACGCATTTAAAGCCTTCACCTTTATCGTATTTGAGATCAACCGAAGGCAGCGGCTCTTCATCGGAAAAAACACAGGGAATTCCAAAAAACTTTTCTGCAGGAAAATTATATTTTTGTCTTAATATTTTTCTTACTTGATGAGCCATCGGATCAACAGTGGTTTCGGCTAAATCCACAATTCGTGCTCTTGATGGATCAAGGCGTGCCCCCGAACCCGCACTGGTGATGATTTTGATTTTATTTTGTCGACAGTAATGAAGGAGATGACATTTAGCCGTTAAATTATCAATTGCATCAATGACGTAATCTGGCTTACGAGAGAAAATTTCAATGTTGTTTTCTTCATTATAAAAAAGACTTAAGCCTTCAACTTGTGATTGCGGATTGATTTTTTTCAACCGTTCAGTCATGACATGGGCTTTTTTCTGTCCCACTAAACCTTGCAGCGTGTGCAACTGGCGATTCGCATTTGTAATACAAATTTCATCAAAATCGACTAGTGTTAAACGTCCTACACCACTTCGAGCCAAACTTTCAGCAGCCCACGATCCCACTCCGCCAAGACCAATCACCATCACGTGAGTCTTGAAAAGCTTTGACATGACTTGATCACCTACTAACCGACCCATTCGATCAAAACGACGATGAAGAACGTAATCGTCTTCTTTGATAACAAATGGCTTTTTAGAAATGGCTTGTTCATTTTCAATCATATTTCAACCTGGAAAAGAGTTTTAAAGTTTTGTCTCGTGAAATGCAAGACTTCTGCAAGAGTTAGTTTTTTTAATTGAGCTATTTCTTCAGCCACACTCAAAAGGCTTTCAGGTGGATTTAATTCAGATTTCCATTGATCGCCGGGTTGATCAGGCAAATCCGTTTCAATTAAAAGTTCGGAAATTGGAATTTCCTTGACCGCTTGTCGTAGTTTTTCATTTTTTAAGCGCAAAAGGGGTCCTCCGATACTCAGTTTAAGACCTTTTTTCAGATAAGCTTCAGCTTGTGGCCATGAGCCGTTAAATGAATGAATCATACCTTTTTGAGGCGGAACTCCCCAAAAATCAAAGACTCTGATCGCTTCATCAAAAGCTCTGACGATATGAAAAACCACAGGTTTTTGAGCCACAGCTGCAATTTCAAGCTGAGCTTCAAAAGCATCCATTTGAAGAGAATACGAGTCTTCGTAGGGAGGACGTAAATCAAGACCGGTTTCACCCAAAGCCAAAGCTTGATGAATTTCTTGAGATAAAAAATCCAGAGCTTCATTCAGTTCAAATTCATTGTGGGCTGAAACCCAATACGGATGAAGTCCAAAACAAAGTCCTACATTTTGTGGAAAATCTTTTTGAAATAACTTCTGCTTTTTCCAATCTGAAGGATCAACGCCTCCCTGCAAAGTAAAATGAAGTCCTTTGCTTAAAGCCTCAGTCATCCATTTAATTCGCAACTTATCCAAACGACTATCAGTCCAATGCGAATGAGCATCAATCCACTTCATCATGGCAGGACAATAGCACGGGAGTTTCAGGACTCAAGTCCTATACTTTTGTTAAACAAAAAAACTGACTTGAGCCAAACGACAAAGCCGCCGAGAAGGTTTATATCGGAGGCTTCGAATGAAACGAGATGGAATTCGTTTGGGTTATCATATTAATTTAGAAAAAGGTTCAACTTTTCGGCCCTTAGCTTTTCATTTTTGGAAACAAGTATCTGATTTTGAAAAAAATCCCCCTACAAAGCCAAGTTCTTTCAACTCTGATTTACTTCTAGGAGTTTCATTTTTAAGACTCAACAGTTACTGTGCTTCTCCCCTGGCCATTCCTTTTATTGATGCGGCTTTTGCAAAAACAGTTTGGAATGAGTTTGAACCTCATCGTGAACTTTTTAAAAAATCTCAAAAACGAGTTGAAGCACTTTACAATGAAGTGAAACCAGCACCTCCCGCTTTGATTCAAAATTTTGAAAAAAGATTTTGCGATGTTCTGGATCAAATTCAGCAGCCCTGGGGATTTGACTTAAGAGATTTTTCAGAATTAGTCAGTGAAATTGAAAGATTTGAAGCTGCTTTATCCAGCTCTTTAATTTATAATTTTAACGTTAAATTTTCAAATCAATTTGAAGAAAAGTTATTAGCCTTAGATTCATTTTTATTTCACTTAAGAAGCGTTGTTGCGCTTGATCACAACGCCCATGTCAGCGAACCTGCTTTTGAAGCTGTTAAAGTCGATTCAGTACAAGACTATATTCCACGAGCCGACTACGTTGTGAATGATGCTCTGATGTACTGGAACTTTAAAAAACTTTCCACGCCTTGGTCATCAGGAACAAAAAGTGATGTGAAAGTCGATAAACTTCTAATTGAACCAATTTTCAAATCTTTTAAAAAACATATTCATAATGCCTGTTCACTGATTGATCAATTGCCTGAAAAATTTCTGTCTCAAATGGGACCTGAAGACCTTGAAGAAGCGCTTTATCTTGTTCAAATGGATTGGTTGATGGGATCAGGTCTGGGTTTAATTTTTAAAATACGAGAAGAAGTCTACGGTCTTGAACATGGTTATGAAAAAGTCTTTTGGCATGAGTGGCAAGATCGTGACTGGTCACCGCCAAATGCACTTAAAATTGCCTGCGAGATGAGTCAAACTGATTTTAGAAAAAAAGCCGCTTAAAAAACGGCTTTCAAGTCAGTTGTTTTTTCCTTAAAACGAACCGACGGAAAAGATAGACACTGACGACAGTGCCAAGAGCAATAAAAATAACAACTTTCACTTCTTTTAGAAAATTAATAATGGGCTCACCGTAAATTGCAACCAAGTATATTTGCGTCGGAACACTAATTAAAGCAGCAAAACTATCAACCAATAAAAACTTCCAGTATTCAATTTTCATCGCCCCACAGGCTAAGTGCCCTGGGAATCGAACTCCTGGAGTAAATCTAAATGCAAAAACGGCGATCATGCCATAGCGCTTTGTTTGCTCTTCCACTTTATTCAAAGACTCAACTGAAACGAGCCTTCGCATTTTATCATGATAAAGAATTTTACGGCCCCAGATTTTACCCAAACAATAAATCAAACTGTCACTTAAGATGACGGCTGTAAAAGCAATCAGTGCTGCATGATGCATATTAACTGCTTTGAGACCCGCTTCAGGTGGTGGAAACAAATCAGGACGAGTTCCCATAAAAGCCAGCACACCAAGGCTAATTAAAGTGACTTCTTCAGGTAAGGGAAGGCCAAATCCGCTTGCGAGCATCATCCCAATAACAGCTGCATAAACCCATTCTGGCTGATAAGCGTACTGAGCAAGATACTGAAAAATCGGCTGATTGGCTATTTCCATTCGTTCATTATCTTGGCTTGTGCGGACCTGCTTGAACACATTCGTCACACTGTGCTATCATCGATTGTTCAATGCCGTGGAAAAAAACAGACACAGGAATTGTTCACTTTGTCAGCAATAGTGCTGGACTTTGGGCGCAACTAGTCTCTGAAGAAATTCATTTTGAAGTTCCCAAACTCTTAGCACTTGCTGAATTCGGCAGCGTATACTTGAATGATTCTCGAATTTTTGAAAATATCATGATCAAAGATCAAGATTACTTAAGAATTCATACGAACCCCAGGCGATTTCCCCGAATTGAACTTCAAAATCGAATCATCTTAGAAACAGATCATCTTTTGATAGTTAATAAGCCCGCAGGTCTTCCCTGCCACCCCACTGTTGATAACTTAAAAGAAAACCTATGGATCGATTTGCAATTACAATTAAACAAAACATTTTTCCCAACTCATCGGCTTGACGTTCCCACATCAGGACTGATCGTTCTGACAAAAACTCCAGAAGCTCAAATCACTTTTCAAAATTTATTAAAAGAAAAAAAAGTCCGTAAAGTTTATCAAGCTCTTGTTAACAATCCCGGGCCGGAGCTGGGTTTTCACGAACATTATATGGAAAAGACTCGGTATGCACCGAAGACAGTCATGGATCGACAAAAACCAAACACGCAAGTTTGCCAACTCAATATCTTAAAAAAAGAAAATTTAGAAAAATACACAAGATTAGAAATTGAACTCATCACGGGAAGAACTCACCAAATCCGGGCACAGCTCTCCTATTTAGGTTTTCCAATTTTAGACGACAGTCTTTACTCTGATGCAGAATCAAGAAATCAAGACGAAGTCATCCAGCTGCGCTGCCAGTTTTTAAGTTTCCTATGGCAAAATCAACTGCTTGAGATCCACTTAAATAAACCTTTGGATATTAAAAATTAAAATCGATAATTTGTTAAGGCAACGAGTTGATCATTTTTGTGATCAAAACGTTTATCCTTACGAATAAAAGGACGATTACCGTAGTAAGTCGTCACATTTGAATAAATCAGCAAAGTGTTAAAGTTTGATGTCGGATGCCAATCAATTCCTAAACCTGGCGCAAAGCTTGTCTTATGTGTGCTGGAAAAGCCATTGACAGGACTGCGGTGCTTCCACTCATCAAACCAGGTTAAACGAGGTTTTAAATTAAATTTGCTGGAAATTTTTTGATTGAGTTCCAAGTAAGATTCAAGTTCATATTCTTTATTAGAAGTAAAAATTTCTTTGCCGCTTTCAGTTTTAAATTTAAAGGCTTTTTGGCTGTGAAAATAAGCATCTCCTTTAAAGGCCATTTGAAAGCTCGTTCCACGTCTGATGCTAGTTTCAAAGTAAAGTTCGGGGTGAAATTGTGATATCATTCCATTTGCTATTGAGTTTTCGCTGGTCGGAGCATACAGGCGCAAGTTGATTCGACTTCCAAAGGGTCCGATTTCAAACAGATCAAATTTCGAATATTGAATATACCAATCACCCCAGTTTGCATCCCATTCAGGAACCGTATCGTTGTATTTGTTAACACCTGGGGATTCGAGAGTGAAAACAGGTCTGACAGAAAATCGAGACGAGTCATTTATTTTATAATTAAACGAAAAATACTGATAGAAAAAAACAGCCGTTGTTTTTTTGTCATCAAACCGAGCGGGCTCTGTTGCTGCCAATTGAAAAAAACTAATTTTCCAGTCTTCGCTCATAAATGGAAGATCTTCAGTTGCAGACCTAAAACCTCTAAACTTAAGACTTGAACTGTTTTGAATCTGTTCAGTACTCGAAGAGTTCAGTTCATTGTTTGATTGCGCCCAAACGAAAAGCGGACAAAAAACGGACAAAATGAGTAACTGAGATAAATATGACATCTATATTCTCCTCTTCGATTCAGCCCAGAAAAGCTTTAACCTGATGCAAAGTGGCATTCAAGAGGACAATTTGATTTTAACCAAATCCTCACTGTAATTCTGCTTGCGCAACGCTTTCCACAAATTTATGGTCCTTTAAATGAAAAACTTACTGCTTTGCTTCACACTTTCAATCCTTGCCATATCTCTTTTTAACCTGCCTGGATGTACATCAACTGGGGGCAAGTCATCCCCCGCTTTAATGCCGAAAAAGGCGGAAGAAGTCAGCGTGATGAGCTTCAACGTCGAAAACTTATTTGACGATCAACATGATGACAAAAGAGAAGACTTTACCTATCTGCCCCTTTCAGAAAAAAAGAAGCCCGAAGTTCAAAAATTTTGTGCAAATCAAAAAGGTTACTACAAGCGGGACTGCTTTGAAACTGACTGGAATCAACAAATAATTGAAAAAAAATTGAAGAACGTTTCAGAAGTTATCTTAAGTGTTGATGACAAAAAAGGGGCTGATATTTTATTTTTAGTTGAAGTTGAAAATGATCGTATTCTGACTCAACTCAATCAAAACTACTTGAAAAATGCCCAGTACCAAACCCAAGTCCTCATTGAAGGACCCGATGAGCGCGGCATTGACGTGGCTCTGCTTTCTCGGCTTCCACTCGCTGGAAAACCTTTTCTTCATAAAATTCCTTATGTGGGAAAAAATGAAAATGATCAAAAATGGATGTCTCGGTCTCGTGGTATTTTAGAAGTTCCACTTGAATTACCAAACGGCTCGAAACTAACGGCCCTCGTCGCGCATTTTCCGTCTCAAAGAAATCCTCGCTACTGGCGAGCTCAATCAATCGCGTTTGCGCAAAAACTGATGCAAGATCGTCCTTATGAAATGATGATTTTAGGTGGTGATTTGAATATCACGGATGATGAAGACTCTGAAACTTCATTTTTCAGCCAAGATATGTCTCGTGTCGGACTGGTTTCGCACTTAGTAGGATGCCAACACTGTGACGGAACACACCATTACCGTAATGATTGGTCTTTTCTTGATGTGTTAATTTTTTCTAAAAATTTGGAAGAAAAAGGGTCTGCATCTTATCAACTTAGACCGGAAACTATTGATGTTGTAAAATACACACCCAACCATCTTTTTAAAGGCAATACTCCTAAAAGATTCACTGACAGCGGCGAAGGAGTTTCTGATCATTTCCCAATCTATGCACGACTCCGTTTAAAAGAAGCCGTGGTTGAAAAATCAAAATAGCTTAAACAACTCGAGGCAATTCGTGATCCGAATTTTTATCATCGATAACTCTTAAAGCGCGACCAGGCGCTTTTCGATTACCTTTCGGTACTGCTGCTAAGAAGTCCGCATGATCGTTATGACTTCTTCCGCCGTAATGGGACTGACCACCACCATCAACAAGGTGTTTCAACGAAGTCACAGTTTGATTTAATGAACTCGCTTGCGTCGAGAGTTCATTTGAAGCCCCTGAGATTTGTTGTGATGCAGCAGAATTCTGCTGCGTTGCTCGGTCTAATTGATTCATGGCTTTTGATATCTGATCCATTCCCGTGCTTTGTTCACGACTTGAATGGGCGATTTCTTGGCTCTTTTCTGCTGTTTTCTTAAGTGATTCAAACATGCTTCCCATCAACTCTTTACAATCGTTACCGATACTCACTCCGCCTTTTGTTTTTTCAACACTTTCACGGATTAAGTCACTTATTTCTTTAGCTGAAGCTGCACTTTTTTGTGCTAATGCGCGGACAGCTTCTGCGACAACTGCAAAACCTCTTCCCTGTTCACCAGCCCGAGCGGCTTCAACAGCTGCATTTAAAGCCAATAAGTTTGTTTGAAATGAAATATCATCAATTACTTGAATGATCGCTGTTACTTTTTCAGAACTACTTGAAATTTCTTTTAAAGAATGAAGTAAGTCGCCCAATTTTGTTTCGCTCATCTGCGCTTGATCTTGAGTTTGTTGAGTAATAGCAAGTGCTGCTTGGCTACTAGAATCAGTTGTTTGCACCATTGAAGTAATTTCTTCTAAAGATGAAACTGTTTCTTGGATTGCTGCAGCTGTTTCTGAAGAACTTGCTGCCACTTCTGTTGAAGACGCGGAAAGCTCTTCACTTGCGGAAGCTAATGCTTCTGCAGCTGTTGTTAAGTCTTTTGTGACCGTTCCTAAATTTGACATGATATTTCTTGAAACAAAAAACATCACAATTAAAGTGAGCACAATCGCAACGCTCAGTTCAATTAACATCCACATAATGGCACTGTTAGAACTTTCTGTTTCCGCTTTCAATTCAGTTTCCATTAAAATTTTTCGAGCCGCGCCCATATCTTCAATTGTCTGAATGACTTGAGCTGTCAGTGGCCGAACTTCTTTGATGTATAATGATTTTGCTTTGTCCACTTCTTCTTTGTTGCCTGTTGCGATCATGGGTAAAATTTGACCCATTTGATTTTTTAGCTGAGGCCATACTGTTTCAACTTTTTTGAAAGTCTCTTTGGCTTTATCGGATCTGGGTAGTGCCAAGTAGGCTTTCATCATATCATCAAAATGATGAATGCTATCGTTTACATTTTTAATAGCCATTGTTCGCTCTTGAGTGTCTTCGTAATTCCACATAGCTGTGACAGCCCAGCGTGAAACAGACGTTGAAAATAACAACATTTCACCCGAGTAAGTAATGAGTGGTCCCCTCACCAAGTTCGCTTTTTTTAAGTTTTCTTGCATCCGAGTGAGCGAGCTATAACTTGCCACTGAAATTGTAATTAAAAAAACGGCTGGAATTCCTGATAATAAAATTAGTTTTCCGCGAATGCCTCTAAACCATGAACTGATTTGCATATTGCCTCACAAGATTGTTGTTACTTGTGAACCTATCGGTCTAACTATTCCTCTAATTGAATAAAAAAAATTTAATAAAACAGAAATTCAAAGTTAAAAGACGACATCTTTTCACTTTTACAAGGGGGGAGTTTCTGAAACCAGCCTCTTCGTCCAGGTTCAGTGACTTGTTTTGCTTGTGATTGATTAAGTAAGATTAAAGCCGCTGGTTTACCCACTTCAACCGTTTGTAAATCGCCACTGGCTTCTGCGCATAGGTCATAAACCCAATTCAAAGTAATTTGCGGTGATGAAATATTAAAAATTTGTCCCCGATTTAAAATATGAAGTTGATGTTCAAATTGAGTCAGATTCCAAATTTTATTCTCAATTTGAACCCCAGATAAAACTTGATGGGTTAATTCAATTTTTTCAAGATTTGACTTCATTTCACCTTTTGATTGAAGTTTAAATTGGTAGAAACCATTTTCACTTTTATTTAAACTAAAAAATTTTTCATTGAATTGAATGGTGGCTTTTTGTCCGTTGAAAAGAATTGTTGAATTTGAATTTTCAAGATTTCCTACCGCCGATAAAACTGTGTATTTAGAATTATTCAATTCGAACTCGATTGTTATTTTCCAAGCTTCATTTATAAAAGTGTTTGAATTTAAATTACTTTCCGAAATAAACGCAGGCTTGAACTCACAAACTTTAATCAATCGACCACTTTTTAATTCAATTTCGCTTTGAGGACTCGCCACACAGAATCTAATAAGTGATCCCGCTTGCTGCACATTTTGAACTGCCCAAATTGCTTGTCCATAAGATCCGACCCGAAAACCTTTAAAAGACTGGCTTACGTTTCCAAATTGAGGACGATTCAGATTTTTATCTTTCGGAGCACAGCCGATGAAAGTAAAAATTAAACTTAATTGACATAAAATCAAAAATCTCAGGAAATTTTTCATAACTTCTTATGTCACAAAATGATTCAAAAATCTTGTGTCCATTTTTTTGAAAAAAAAGTTTTAACCAAATCTTGAAAAAACAACAACTTGGACAGGAATGCCACCTTGCGAAAAACTTCTGATTTTCTTAGATTCATAGCCTGGAAATTCAAAAAATCTCCCTTCCGGCCAAACAAATAAGGCTTTGAGAGGCTTATGATACTGAAGTGCTGCACCGATCAGTTTTTCAATTGAATCCACTGCTAGTCGCTCACCGTACGGAGGATTGCAAATCATCAAAGTCTGATCTTGATTCAACTTTAAAGTCGGTTCGTGTAAAATATTTTGTTTTTTTAAACAGACGTTTCCAATTTTGAAAAATGACAGATTTTTTTGTGCTTTTAAAATCATTTCCGGATCGATGTCAAAGCCAACGTAACTTTCAAAAAGACCCACTTGAGGCAATGATAAATTAGTCCACCAATGAATTTTAAGAAGACTGGGTAATCCTTTTAAATTTTGATAAGAAAACTTTCTTTCAAGGTTGGGGCGATTCCAAGCAAGAGCTTCCGCTAAAAATGTACCAGAACCCATCATGGGATCAAGTAAGGTCATTTGGGCCAATTCGGGCCCAGTAAAATCCACCGTTAAGTCTTGCAATAGAAGATGAGCTAGATTTTCTCGAATCGGAGCCTGCCCCTTTTCCGGAGCCCATGATCTTTTGTAAAGTGGATCACCGCAAAGATCCCAACTTAAAGTGAATTGATCATTATACACATCAACGTATAATGCTTGATCGGCATTATCATCGATAAACTTCCATTCTTCTTCAAAAACACGCTCAATCATTTTTTCATTATTTAATCTTGATTGACGTGAGCTCACGATTACTTTTAAGGGGCCTTCATAAATTTCTGTGGAACGAAGACTGCGAATATAACTTTTAAGTTCTGCTACATGGGAAAGTTTTTTTGATTTCCAGCGCCAAAGAATTCGAACTGGAGTTTTCAGATGATGAACCAACTGAAAACCTTCCAGCTTTGGAGCTTTTAATTCCAAGCCACCTTTCCGAACTTTAACGATATCAATTCCATGACTGGTAGGTCTTGAGTCAGAACCTAATATCCAGGGCTGAAGCTTTGCTATTTCATTTTGAAAACTTTCTTCAAAGCCCAAAGGTCCGATAAGAAAAAAATCTTCTTTTATGTTTTTAGTCGTGCTGTCTTGCAACTTCGCTTCTCCAGATAAAAAAACCACTTAAGAGCAAAAAGATAAGACCCGTATGAAAAGCCATCTTAATCCCTGAAAAATCAGAAATGAATCCAACAATTTGATGCATAAATACAATTGAAATAGACTGAATGGCAATAGCCAAAGACATCATCACACCAATACGTTTTTGATAAATATCGGATAAATAAACCATAAAAGTAGGATAAAACATCGACATGGTAAGTCCCGTGACAGCAAACCACCAAGGGTTATGATACAAACCCGCCACCAATGTTAAAAAACTTAATACAAGCGAAACTAATAACTGAGTCGTTAAGCGTCCTGGACACTTAAAAAAAGTTCCTAAGATTCTTCCCGAGAGTAAGCTCAAGTAAAATCCTGTTACGTAACGGCTGGCTTGTTCCGTAGTCAATCCCATTTCTCTTATTGTATAAAGTGAAAGTCTTGAGCCCACTAAAATTTCTGCGATAACATAAAAAGCCAAGGCGAAGCTCATGTAAATCGAAACTTTCCCAAGACCTCTAATTGTATTTTGAGCTGGCTGTTCTACCGTCCGGTGATGACGAGCCCAATCCGGAAAAGGAAAAAAAAGAGAAATCAAAAACAACACAAGGACAACAACTGCTGAAATTGTAAAAAAATCTCTCCAGATCAGATGATGAGAAATTCCCCAACCTACGGCAAGGGGGGCTAAAAAACTAGAAAGCCCGTACATCGAATGGAGCCCCGCAAAGACTCGAGATTGATTCTTCAAAGTGACAAGGCTGCTAATTGAAGAATTCTGCGCGACTCCCATAAAACCCATTGAAATTCCCAATAAACCTGAGGCTAATAAAAAAAGTGCGTAATTTTTAAAGTAGCCAATACCAAAGAGGGCCACCGCCATGACAGCCAATGATATCGCAAGCAACTGAAGCAAATTCCATTTTTTAAGAATGAAGGCGGAACCTAAACTTGCAAAAAAACCAAGTAAAGAAGAAGCAGAATAAAACCAAGCTCCTTGTAAATCAGTCAGTTTAAAATCACGAAGAATTTCAAAAAAAAGCGGGCCTCTTAAATTATCATTGAAACCAAGAGCCAGCATGCTCAGAAAAGTGAGTGCAAGCCAAAGTCTTTGAGTGAATTTATTCATATTGTTTATGTAATCGATAAGACCCGACCAATGCAAGCTCGTGATTCACAATTACTTAAAAGAAGTTTTAAAAGCATTCAATGTTTTCAAAATTAAATAGCGATTTGAAAAAGGTTTGGTCAAAAAAGCATTTTTGAAAAAAGTGGCTCCACACGTTTTTACTTGAGGTAACTGACCCGTTATTACCATGCAAGCAAAAGCATTTGAAACGAAGGCCTCAATTGAACGCTCTTGAGTTTCTTTTAGGAATGGGCCCTTTGGTTTAAGCTTAAAAAGATCTTTAAAAAATGGAATAAATCGCGGCGAACCAGCAACTAATTCTGGAACAGAAAGACGGTCATCTTCATTCGCATCAATTTTAATATACATGCTCTCGACATAGTGAAGAATCACAACGATACCTCTTAAATCACCTGTTTCAATTTGACCCACTGTATGGGGTGAAGTTCTCGAAAAATCAACTAGCTCTTGATAGAATAAATCCCATTCTTTATCACCTAGCTGAAAAACCCATTTTTTCAGTCCCGTTAAATTTTTAAAGTAACCTCCAAAGTTTTTTCTAAGAGTTTTTTTAAAACAATTTTCATCAAGCCAAGGATTATCAAAATGATCTTTTTCTGAAAGTGCGCACCCTGAATTGGCAATATCATTTTGAATTTGGGTCAATCCTCCCAAACCTGAGGAAAAAATAATATTCGCAAGCTCAAAAGACTCCTGTAAGCTGACAGCTTGATTACCATCACTAGAGTACAAGAAATGATCCGCTTCGAAAAATGTTCTTTTACCCGAATTTCCACTTCGCTTATCAAAAGCTTTAAGTTCAAGTCCTAATTTCCAATATTCTCTGTAAAAGCTCTTCATGGATTCTTCATTTAAAGTTTCTTTTGCCAAATCCATTGTTCTTTCAGTCCCATAACTCAGCATCATGAGACGGTTCATAAATTTCATGACATTTAATCTTGTCAGCGATTTCCAAGACCAATCTGTTGAATTCTTCGAGTCCCGAGCTAAAAGCAATTCTCCACTTTCAAGGTAAAGTAAAGGATGCCTTTGCTTTAAATGAGTACCCCAGTCACGCCAAGACAACTTCAAAAAGTTATCGGCAATTTCGGGAAAAGCATCGACTTGAACAGAAAAGATTTGATTATAACGGTGAATCATTTCTTTGTATTCAAATCGATCTGGTAATTCGTCGTTAAAATTTTGCACGGCTTTAAATCCACGGTATTCACTTTTTAATGTGGTAATATGTTTTTTGGCTAAAGTCTTCAGGGTCACGATTTTTTGATTCGTATCTCGATCTAAAAAATTTCTGACTGTTGCTTGGTAAGCTTCAAAAAGAGCTTCGTCTGATATTCCAGTTGGTAAAAGTTTTTGATCAAAAAGTGCCTTCAAAAGTTTTTGGGTCTCGACAAAAGGAATTCCTTCCTTCTGCATCCACCATGACTGATCAAGTAATCGGATACTCGAAACCAAAATTTCATCACCCGTTTTAAAAGCTCGAGGACTGAAGCGATCCAGACCTTTAAAATGGTAATAGTAAAGACTGTACATGCGGTGAAGTTCAAGAACCATACGAATAGCTTCTTTCCATTTAGAGGATGAATTCAATTCGGCAACATCACCCAACAAATGAACTTTCGTAGCTTCGACCAATGCAATTGATTTGTTAAACTGCTTCAGTTCCTCTTCGTTTTTTAAGATTTCTGGATTCGTAAATATTTTAAGTTCTTTTAATAAAGATTTAAAATCGGAAAAACTATATTCAGATGTCACCAGATTTGTTTTCAATATTATTCGAATGATCGAATCCTGTAAAGCTTGATGACCCTTCTGAAGCCACTGCCTATCGGCACTGCTCTTTTCTTTTACAAGAAGATCATTCCAATAGAGTTTTAGATTTTGGACTTCCTGCCTTATCGTGCCAATTATATCGATCAGGGCTTGAAGTTCAGACTTCATCACAACTTGTTCATTTCCTCCAAAAAGTCCTTTTTTAATTTTCATCATTTGAACTGACATTTCATCCGATACGCGGTCTCGGTCACCTAAGTAATTACCAAAAAAAGCGCGAATATCTTGCACTGAATAGCCCTCTGGAACGGTTCCTTTCGTTCGTTTTTTAAAATAACTCAAACTCGCTTCCAAACAGCTCAAGGATTCTTCTATTTTTTCTGGATTCGATTCCTCTGAAAATATTTTTCGCATAGTTTCAGAAGCTTGATTCAAACAACTGAATTTCTTATTGTTGAATTTTAAAACTTCTTCTTCCTTTTTTTGACCTTTCAAAAAATCCGAACAGCCCATTGAAAACGAAATCATGATTAAAATGAAGATATAATTAAAGTTCATATGACATCCCGATCATGATTTGGTCATTATTTTCATGCGGAGAAATTTCATTCGAATTTTTGCTTGTTAAAGCTTGTGCTTTGACCAGTTGTAAGTCTGCAAAGGCATGCCATCTGGCTGAAAAATCATACTGACTTTTCATTTGAATCAAATCGAATTGATTCTGCTCGCTATGAGTCCATGAAAAATTCATTTTCATTTTTTGTTGTCGCTTAAAGTTCATTTCGAATTCATACTTTCCCTTCAAAGCTTGTCGAAATGGGTACCGAGAATTAATCGGCGCTTTTTCTGGATTTGCGAATTCCCCGACTTCCGAAACTTTACCACCTTGAATTATTAAGTATTCAAACTTAAGACTTTGCTTTTTAAAATTCATTTGAACAAATGTAGAATACATTTGGGCTTCACGAAAAATCGGATAAGTCCACTCGGGATCAAACTGAAGTGCCTCGGGTTGATCCTGCAAATAGGAAGCTCCAAAACGAAAAGCTTTAATTGAATAAATGATGTCTGCCGATGTCACGCGGTGATATCCGACTTGCGGTAAAATTTCGACTTCACCTGTATCAGTTCCAGTGTTGTAAACACCATCATAGGCCAAAGCTAATTGATTCATTGGTTTGTAGAAATAGGAAGATCTCCATAAAAAGTTTTCTTCGATGGTCCCTTCAACAGAGCCACCCAAGCTTGTCTGGGATATAATTTCCGATTCAGGTGGTTTGCGTACACTATACTGAATATCGGAACTTGCTTGAGAATCAGGAAAAGGTTGAAAGGTTTTGGGAGGTCTTTGAAACCACGGGTTGACTTTTGAAAATTGACCCCGACTGTCGATATCAAAATTGGGCCCCTGATCTGGTAAAAAAACAGGTGATACAAAAGCTGTCAACTGAAGCCAGGGCTGCTGTGAAATCCAAAATAATCCTGTTAAGCCATGACTGTCCCGGTTTAAAGGATTCCATTTGAAAGCGGGTTCAATCGTACCCAAGGCCCAGGACTCGTCCATTTCTGACCAAAGAATTTTCTTTCGCCCTAAAATCAGAGTTTCTCCTGATCTCGACTTTTGTGACGAATTCGAAATAACAACAGCAGCTTCTTTAAATTTGACATAATTCAAGATGGGGTTACCCACAGCAATGATCGCTTCTGAATCTAAAATAATATGCTCTGAATCTAAGCTGTTACGAAGATTAAAACCTAAAAATGAATACTGTTTTTGATTGGTTGCTTCGAACTCAGAGCTTAAAAATGACCCATTTTGCAAAAGAACCTGAGAATTAAGCTGAGCAAAGCCCAATCGAGACAAAATTAAAATCAAAAGACTTAACTGAAGACGTACCATAAGTACTTTTTAGAGTTCCAAGTTTTATGCCAGAGAATTGATTCATTATTTGTTCATGACGCTGATCCCTAGCCCTATTCAAATGGGAGACTGTCCAAAGCTTGGTCACTTGCCAAATTGTGGCATTTCATGAGACTTTGGAGCAAAATAAATGGGTCAAAAAAAAATTCTTATTCTTCGCTTTTCAAGTTTTGGTGATGTCACTCAGTGTCTGAGTGTTCCCACTCGATTAGCTGAAACATTTCCAGAAGCATCGATTCATTGGGCGATTCGGTCTGATCTGTTAAGTCTTTTAGAAAATCACCCTCATATTCATAAAGTTTGGGCTTTACCTCGTAAGTCTAGCTTTTGGGACCTTTTAAAATTAGCTCAAACTTTAAATCAGGAAAAATTCACTCATGTTTATGATGCTCATAATAGCACCCGGTCTCTTTTCATTTCATTCTATTTAAAATGGATCAATTTTGAAATCTCAATAGTTCGTAAGTCACAAAAAAGATGGAAAAGATTTTTACTTTTTAATTTTCGAAAAAATACTTATCAAATGCCGTTTAGTGGTCAAAGAGACTTACTCGAGCCTCTGGCAAAATGGGGCATTTCAAATCAACTCCCTTCAGCTCCACAGCTTTTTTTAAGTAATGAAGAATTAGAAAACGTCAAAAGTTTTTTACCCGACAAACCTTTCGTTGCACTGGCCCCTTCCGCCGCATTTGAACTTAAAAGATGGCCACTTGAGCACTGGAAAGAATTAGTCAAAACAGCAGATCAACAAAACTTTGTGCTCCTGGGTGGACCTGATGATCATTTTATAGATGAAATTAGAAAAATAGCACCCGATCGTATTTTGAATTTAGCTGGAAAAACTAATCTTCGGCAAACAAGTGCTGTTGTGAAACTATCTTTGGCTCTTATTGCAAACGATACCGGCGTTCTTCACACGGCAGAGCAGCAAGGCCATCCTTGCATTGCCTTAATGGGGCCCGCACCATTTGGTTTTCCATCAAGATCGACCACCCTGATACTTGAAAGAAATTTAAAATGTCGTCCTTGTAGCAAGCACGGACAAAAACCTTGTTATAATTCCAACTTCCACGAATGTTTAACGAGTATTACACCAGAGGAAGTCCTGATGCACTTACATGCGAAAATAAAAAAATGATTTATTTCTATCAATTTATCTTACAAGTTATTTGGATTTTGAAACCTTTTTTTAAGTACTTGCCACACGAAAAGGTAAAATACTTTTTTAAAAATGAAGGCCAAATAAAAAAAACAAGTCGCTTTGAATCCCATCCTATTTGGATTCATGCTTCCAGTGGTGAAATTGAGTACGCAAAACCACTGATTCGAGAAATTAAAAAACACTATCCGCATCTGTCTTTGCTTGTGACTCACACTTCCCTTTCATCTGAAAAAAGTATCCGCGAATTAGACGTCGAAGCTTGGGGGGTTGCGCCTTTGGATTCACCTCAAGATATTAAAAAATTTCTTGAAATTTGGAAACCTAGAGCCTGTCTGATTGCTAGAACAGATCTTTGGCCACAAACTATTTTAGAGCTCCATCGCAAAAAAATTCCGATTTACTTATTTTCAGCAACATTCAGCCAGGGCAGCAAAAAAATTTCTTTTTTTTCAAGAAAAATTTTAGAATCTGTTCTGACTTTTATAACAAAAGTTTATTTCGTTAGCTCGGCAGATCAAAAAATTTGTCAATTTTATTTCCCCAGCTTGAAGGGTGAAGTTTTAGGGGATACCCGCTACGACCAAGTGCTTTTCCGTCTGCGCGAAGCTCCGCCAATTAAGATCCCTCATGCTGATAAAATTCTGATTGCAGGGTCCACTTGGGAAGAAGATGAGCAAGTGATTATTCCGGCTTTTGAAAAGCTACAAAAAAGAAATTGGAAATTTATTTTAGTTCCGCATGAAATATCGGCTTCTCATTTGAACGGAATCCGAAACCGAATGAAAAATACAACTTTGAAGTATCACTTTTACAGCCAAGGCCTAAAATCTTTTTCTTGGGAAACATGTGATGTTTTGATAATCGATCAGGTCGGTTTACTGGCTTCTCTTTATTCTGAAGCGCATATCGCGTTTATTGGAGGTTCCTTTAAAAGACAAGTTCATTCTGTCATGGAAGCTCTGGCTACTTTATCCCCTGTTGTTGTGGGACCTTTTTACCTGAATAATCGGGAAGCTTTAGAATTCAAAGATTTAGGCTTTGTCAGTGTTGTTCATAGCACTTCTGATTTCGTGACAACAGTCGAAAAATGGGAAGCTCATTTAATTGAAATGAAGCCTGAGCTTCTTCGACAAATCCAGCTTCGACAAGGTACAACCGAAAAAATGATGAAGAGTTTAAAATCTGAAGGGCTTTTTGATTAAATAACCGAAGTAAGTGAGCTTGAGGTCAATCTTTTAAAGCATCGTAAGCAATTGACATCACTGGCTTTTATAGTCAAACTGGAAACTCTACCATGATGCGCGCTCTCTTGACCTCTTTTAAGAAAATTTGGAACTTAAGAAACATGCAAAAGTCATTCAAAAGCTCAGCTTCTCCTCTCAGGGAAACTCAAAGTCAAAGAAAGTCACACTCAAGCTCTTATCTTGTTTTATTTGGTGAACTCTTCTCTCGTGGATATGCAAACGGTTTAGTCGACGAAGCGACACAACATGGTTACAAAATTGTCAAAAGCACAGTCGGAAGAAGAGACCTTGAACAAAAACTAAGACCACTTCTTGAATCTGAAAAGCCTACTGACTGTGACGCTTTTATCAACGTCCCTCTTGAAGCCGGTTTCGATATGGAAAAAGATAGCGACGGCTTAAGTCCCGTTGATCGCCTTAAAGAATTGGGCCTTAAAGACTGGGCTGATTTTAAGTGGCCAGGTCATTCGTTAGAACAATCTCAAAAAAAAGGCCATGAACGATTTCGACAAAGTGTAAAAGATTATATTAAAGAACTCGAAAAAATAGTTCCAACAAAAGAAACTCATCTTCTTTTCGCTCATCTCATGGCTGGCGGAGTCCCAAGAGCTAAAATTGTGATGCCACTTATGAATCGAGTTTTTAAAGGAACTGGCGATCGCTACATGCCCAGTTCTGAATTCTGGAACTCTTCTATTGGCGAACTTTGTGCACTTAACTTTAACGAAGTAACGGCTTATACTCTCGACATTTTAATCGAAGAAACGACAGACCTCAGACAAAGAATTGAAGCTTCCGGTGGTCACGTCTCTTATGTCGCCTATGGCTACCACGGAACCGAAGTTTGGATTGGAACAAATTTAGAATGGCAAAGCTATTCTCCTTATTTGCAAGGTTATGCAAAAATTGAACTCGAAAATGTTTCTCAAAAATGGTTTGATCAAGGTGTTAAAACTTGTGTTTACAACTGCCCTGAAATTTTGACTAATTCGAGCTCCATTTTTCAAGGGGTCGAAGTCGCTCTTTATTCCCTGATTCGAATTTTTCAAAAAATGTACCCGGAACATGGCCGAACTCATCGCCTCATACACGAAACGACACAATTACTTAAACAACCCCAGCTTTTAGAAAAAATCTACACGCTTGTTGATGATTTTTATCAAGATCCAGAAGTTAAAAAAACTGTTGATTATGCCCATTGGCCCTCGCACAGCACAAAATACCAGCTTGAAAAATTGCTGGGAGTATCTCATGAAATTGTTGATTGTCATCAGAACGACAAAAAGCTAATGGTCGGACTCATGAGCGAAATTGTTTTTAATTCCTGCGGTTGGGGAATGTTTCATGACTCCTACAAACCCGAAAAGGCGGTCCGCTGGATCGGACATGATTTCGTGGCATTTGCAGAAGTGGGAAAAAACTAGCCTTTTGTTGAGTCCTGCCGTTTTGTCAAAAATGACTTCATGATCGCTCATAATTCAAAGTATTATAAACATGAATCGTCATAAGGAAATAAGAAGTGAGCATCATAAAAAAGTTATTGATTGTGCCTTTTCTGTTTTTTTTATGGGCACCTTATTGCCTATTCGCAGCCGAAAAAAAAGGCCAGCCTCTTTTATTTCCTGCTCAACAAAATAATATAAAAGTATTGCCGCAAAAATTTGAATACAGCTTACGTGATGCTTACAGGTTTTTATTGGGTAACCGAATTATCGATACTTCCCATTTTGAATTTCAACTGAACCCAAATGACTCTTCTCTTCAAGTTGATATGAAATGGCCTGAAAACATATTTTCCAGTGGCACCCTGAGCATTCTTAATCCCTCTGGTGTTGCCACATGGACAATAAGTCTGCAGAAAAATCAAAACTTTATCAGTATTCCCAAAGCCAATTTTCTAATTGAAAAACTTTTAGGACTTTCATTTTTTAAATTCTGTATCAGCCAATATGAACTTAATACCGGTATGGAAATCTGCTCTCCGGAATTAATTGCGAAAGGTTCTGGTCGAAAATTGCGGATCGAAAGTAAGCCTTATCCCAATAAACCTAGGATACAAATTAATGGTCGCGCAGTCACTCCCCATGGAATCGTGTTTTTGAATGATGAAAATGAAAGTTTATCTTTCAGAGCGATTGCCGCATCAGGGGCTGAATTTAAAATGGACACCAGAAGTATCAAACTCGATTTTTTAGATATCATAAATGTTAATGAAGCCCTGATGTCGATAACGGTAAAAGGCCCATTCCCCTTAGCCCCGGCTCAATACAAAATTATAAAAGATGACATTTGGAGCGTCAGTCTTAAAAAAGATCGGGCCCTGATTTATATTGCGGGAGAAGGAAAAGTCCCCCTGAGACAAGAATTTGTCGTTGAAGGCCCCCTTCCTTCTGAAGAAAATCGTCTTTATTTAGAAAATACTAGTCCTACAAATGCCTATGCTTCAAGCCTAGAGCTTCGGGGTTGGGCACCACAAAAAGGAGTTCCTCAAGCATCGGATCCAGCTTCAGAAGTTTCTGTTTTTGGAGATCGATTTGCGTGGTCATTAAAAAGCTTGAGCGTGGGTAAAAGTAAAATGTCCACGATACAAGTTGCAGATGGTAAAGAAATATTCACAGCTGGGTATTCATTTTCGAGAGCTTATTCCAGACGAGTCGAACTTCTAGGGGGAATCAACACATTCAAAAGCAATCTTTACTTTGGGGCTGAAGCGCAATCCTGGCTAGAATCGTTTTCTTTATTTTCAAAACTCAGTCAGCAAAAAATAGGTATAGGGTTCATCTACAATCAAGATATAACCGGAGATACAAAAACTGCTTTGATCGAGCTTGATCTTTACTGGCGAATAAAAAAAGGGCTACAAATGATAGACCCTTCATTTTATGCAGGACTGGGATTACAAAGTCTGACATATGAATCACAAAGTTTACAAACTTTAGCTCCTTTCGTTGGATGGTTCGGACCCTCTTTTAAAAAAATGAAATATTTTAGCTGGCAAGAAATCTATTTCAAACAATCACTTCCTGCCAAAACAACAAATCTCGATTTAAAATCCAAAACAGAGCTCAAATGGAAACTTTATCGCCCATTGAAAGAACAACGCCAGATTCGCTATTCAGTTGGTTTTTTCAACGAAGAATCGACAGTCAAAAGATCAGGTGCGCTGCTTGAAGCGGCTTGGGTCATGGTTTTTTGAACAAGCCCTTTACGAGTTATGACTACCCAGCTTTTTTCTTAAAAAAACCTGCAACAACATCTTTTAAATCCATGTTAAAGACATCTTGTTTTGGAGTATTTTTAGCGCTGTCGAGCATTGATAGTTCACGCTTAGGAGCTATAAAGCTTGGGTCAATGGCTTGGGATTTTTCAAATGATTTCCTTGCATTAACAAAGTCACCTTTGGCTTTTTGATAAAGACCCATAACAAATGGATATGTTGCATCATATCTTTCATCTGGTGGTACTTGCATCAACTCCAATTCAATTTCTTTTAGTTGAAATACTTTTTTATTGGGATCGACTAATCCTAATTGTCCCCAGGCTTTGCAAACACGCAAGCCTGCTGCAGAAGGAAAAATTTTAGCCACTTCATTTAAAATTTCCATTGCTTTGGCATAACGATTCAACTGAAGTTGAACTTTTGACTCATCCACCATTCGGATTGCTTTAATTTTACGTTCAGAATTATCTTCTTTTTTAATCGAAGTTACTTGCGTATCCGTTTCGCTCCAGTGGATTCTGAGGGCCCGATCAAATTTATCTTTTACACTTTTCCAAAGCTTTAGAACGTCTTGATCTTGCGGGGCAGGACCTATAAATTTCATTAATTCATCAAGCCATTCAGTTTCATGTTTTGAAGCTAATATTTCTTTAAAAAGCTCTAGGACTTCACTTGATTCTTTGTTGTTAATTTGATCGTGAAGTTTTTTGACGTGCTGTTTCTGAGCACTCGCATCAAGTGAAACTTTTTCCGATGAAAATATAATAAGCCCTTTGAGTAGCAATAAATGTAACGCTTTGTAAATCGAAATAGCGTCGTAGCCTTCAATTGTTAAGAGCTCATTGATATTGGCACCTTGAGTGATTTTTTCTGGAAGATTTTTTAAACGTTTTAAAAATGATGTTTTTAAAACTGCATGTTCATCTTTCCATTGTGAACTTTTTAAAATTTTTTGACCTGACCACATAAGATAAAGGGATTCAAGCCAATTCAATGGAATTTTTGAAGCCACCCAGTCATGCAAATATTCCGTCAACTGATCAGAGTCAATTGACGGAGATATTTCTTCCACTTCTGTTGAAACAAAATTGACTCTCACTTTACCATCAATAATGGTTCTTGTCAGACGAACGTTCATTTGTTCATTTAAGATCATATCAAAAGCGTGGGGACTTAACTTAGAAGCTTCAATCAGCTTTTGACCAATTCGCCTAGGACTTTTATCATTTAAAATCTCTTTTAAATCTTGCGGCGCTAAATATCCGCTTTGTATCAACATATGACCTAAAAATGTTGATTGATCTTCAACATCAACACCCACAATTGCACCTTGAAAAAAGGTAACTCCAGAAACAACTCCACCTTCAGTGAATATGTTCAAGTGTCCTGAAGTTTTTGTTTCAGCTAACAAGCTGTAGATAAAAGGCAGATCATAACCATCGACTTCTTCAAGAGACTCAATAAGTTTTCTTTTTTCTCGTGGCGAAACTTTTTCTTTTTCAAATATTTCGTAAAGATTTTTTCTTGCACTTTCCTGAAGTGAATCTGATGTTGCCGAAACCGTTTGAACTTTTACAATATATTGATCGAGCTCTTCTAGCTGAAATGGTTTTTTTAGAAAACCGATTGCTCCTGTTTCACTTAGAGCTTCATTTTGAAAAGTTTTATCTGTATAAATACCACTCATCAAAATAAATTTTGTCGTGCTTTCATCTGGAATTTCTTGTCTGATTTTTTTGATTAAATCAATTCCTGTCATTTGCGGCAGTAAACAATCTGTTAATACGTAATTAAAAACTTGCTTTGTCATGAGCTGAAGAGCTTCCTCTGGCTTCATAACGTGAAATACGAAGTGGCCCTTGCGCGTTAAAGCTTCTCTTAAGCTTGCGCCAAGATGAGCATCATCTTCTATGACTAAGATTTTAAAACCGACTTCTGCCACGATTAAGTATCGGTTAAAGGGAACCTTTTTTAGAGTCTTCATGTCTCAAACTGAAACATGAATCACGACTTCTAGACTTTTGACTTAATAAATTTAAAATACTTGGATTCGATAATATCCATTTCCATTGTATTACCGGTTTCGTCTTTAACTTCTGAAGGCGGCTGAACTTGGCCTTCTTTAAATTCAACACCGTAACGGAATAAAATATTTTTTTCAGCACCTGAGTCTTCATTATAATAAGGAACGTAAAAGGACTCGACTTGCGCGAAAGCTGGAAGAAAGCCGTCAACCATATTCATTTGATCGACAATTACTTTGGGGCATTTAGCATAAATTACTTTCGCTGAGGAGTTAGCTCCAATCCATTTAATCCATTCACGAATACCACATGAATTGATACTCTTGATGGCATCCAAATCAATTTTTACTTCATGTGCTCCATTAATTGCCAGGGGCGCAAAATCAGCATCCTCGTCAATAATTCCACCTAGTTGAAGAGTCAGCTTAGGACCTTGTCGATCGACTTTACATTGAAACTTGCTCATTGGCGCTTACCTCTTGGTTTGATTCTTCTTTATTTTTCACTATGAAAAAGGTGAGGTCATCAGCTAATGTTGTGCCTTGACGATAGACCTGAAATGATTCGCAAAAATGGGATAAAGCTTTATAACTTTGGGTTGAAGTATTAAGTGAAGCTAAAAGACCCTTAATAAATTCTCTTTCACCCCATGCTTCATTTTGAGGATTCCGAATATCTGGAACGCCGTCCGTGTAAAAGAAAACAAGATCTCCCTTTTCCAGTTGAATTTTTGTTTCCTGATACTGAGAATCACGACTTTGACCCAGGCGAGGGTTATTATTCTGATCTAAAAGCTCGATGTCTTTCTTTTTGTAGGGACCTTCTTTTTTCCTGAATAAAAAAGGAGCTTCATGGGATGCGTTGCAATAAACTAATTCATAAGTTTTGATATTTAATTTTCCTAAGAAAAAAGTCATCATCACTTTTCCTCTTGAAACGTCAAAAATACTTTTATTTAATTCTTGCAGTGCTTGTCCTGGGCTGAATCCTAAACTTTCAATAAGACCCGCTGCCGATTTTGCAGCACTCGTGATCAAAGCCGCACCAGCTCCGTGTCCGGTGGCATCACCGATCCACAAATAAACGTGGTCATCAATTCGAGTGTAACTCCACCAATCCCCGCCCACTTCACTGGCTGGCTCGTAGAAACCTGCAATTTCGATTGTTTCAAAGTCGGCGCGCGGTGCGGGAAATAAAGTTTCTTGAACCATTCGAGCCGTTTGAAGCTCACTTTCCATTCGGGCCTTTTCTGCCGTTTGCAGCATAAGTCTTGAAACCTCAGCCGCCATCTTATTAAAATTCTGTGCTAATGCACCGACTTCATCATTCGATTCAACAACAACTTGGACGTCAAAGTGACCTTTTGTCACTTCACCCGTTGCTTCAAAAAGTTTAGTTAAAGCATGGGTCAATGTACTGGAAGCAAAAAGACTTAAAATAGTCGTGGCTGATATCAAAACAACTAAAAATAACAGAGATTTTCTTTTAAGAATTTCAACGGCACTGAGTGCGTTAATTTCAGTGACAGTTGAAATAACATATAAATCTCCCCAGCCAACAGAAGCATAGGAAACAAGTCGATTCGCGCCTTGGTTATCTTTAATTGTCTCAACACCACTTCCAGAAGCTTGCTTGTTCAAATCTAAAAAACGAACAGGCAAAGTATCTTTTAAATTCTGGCCTAAAGAATTTTCTGGACCTAAAAGAATTTTTCCACTTTTTTGTATGAGGTAAAAATTTTGTGCTGATTTAGTTTGAAACTGTTGGGCCAGATCACTGAGTTGAAATAAAAGCACGACAAGATATGGCCTTCCTTCAGGTCTCTCAATTTTTTGAATAAGCGTAAATCGATCGTCTAAAAATGGATTTGTAACGACAGTCTCGTTCATAAAAAGCTGGACTAAATTAGGATTCCACTGTCCCTTCCACAACATCCAAAATTTTTCAAATCCGTAAGCTTCTTTTTCTAAAACAGGCCCCACTTTATAGCTGGATGTTTTTTCATCCCAAACCATGATGGCCATCGCCTGAAGTGAAGAATCGAATTGAAGAAACGCGCGTGATAATCGACTGAAGTCTTGGAACTGACCTAAATCTTGTAAAATAGGTTGTGTCAATTTAACTATGTTATCCAACCTGGTTTTCAATTGCCCAGCTATGGAACTTGACATCTGGCTTGTTGTGTCGAAAACGTAAGCCACTTTGTCATCTTTAAATACTTTCAAAGCTATGGCTAAGTAAACTAAAAGTGCCACTGCCGGCATCACTGTCAGAATTAAAAGAATCTTATAACGAATTGAAAGTTTTGAAAGACTCACGTTTTCCTAGGCTCTCATGATCTTTCGTCGAGCGGGAGAATCTCAGGACTTCTCCTGGACCTTTTAGTGTCAATATTATTCACAATATTTCCGAAATACTAAAGTAGATGAAGCTTAATAAAATTGAAAAAAGACTCTTTGTCTTCTGTAGTTTGCTGATAATCGTTTTTTCGTATTTGTTATACGACGATTCAATTTTATTATCTAACCGGGAAAGCCTCAATGCCCCGATTGCTGAATTAATTGAAAGAAATAAAGATGTTCGACTTAAAATGAATGAAAGCTTCAACTGGGCTCCAGCCCGAACAAAAGAAAAGCTTTTCCCCTTTGACAGTCTTTTTACAGGTGAAAATTCAACTGCCGTCATTAAATTAGACGACGGCAGTATTTTAAGAATCGACGGTCAGTCGCTGATTGTTATGTCGATGTACCAGGGACAACTCGTACTTGATCTTAAGTCGGGATCTCTATCCGGAGATCTAAGCCAAAACTCGAAGCTCCTATTAAAAACAAAAGATGGATTCCAAAATTTGAATGGCACGGATGGAAAAAAATTTCGTTTCGAAAAAGATTTCGCAGGTCAAATTCTTGAAAAACCAAGTCGAAATATCGCATCTCAAAAAAATCAGTTAATTTGGGAAAGTCCCCGGTTTTTTAAATTGAATAAACAAGATCCCCGGACTTATCAAAACTTAAGTTGGGTTAAATCTGGAAATATTGAAGAAACAATTGTTGAGATTTCAACAAATCCAAATTTTGAAGTTATTGATCGACAAATTAAAACTGTACGAAACGATTCCGGAATTCCCATAGAACTACCTGACGGCAAATACTATGTCAGACTTAAAGGTTATTCTAAAGATCGAAAATTAACCGCCACTTCAAACGTGAATTCTTTTGAAATGTTTGATCAAAAAAGAAGTCTCTTGCCGGCTCCTATTTTGATTACAAAAAATATTGCTCACTCGGATTCTTACAATTTTCCTCCTGTTTTAAAATGGGAAGCGGTTACTTCAGCAGAAAACTATCAAATTGAAGTTTCCGATACTCCTCGATTTGAACAAGTCAAACGCTACGAAACAGGACAATCATTCTATCCGTGGAATGATTTTAAACCAGGAACATATTTTGTGCGACTTTTTAGTCAAAACAGCGACTCTAAAAGTGAGCCCAGTGATATTGGAACAATTGAAGTTTCTTCTCTTGCGCCAAACCTAGAACCTATTCCTGCGTTGTTGATCAGGTCTCGAGAAAAAAATGTGGGAACTCAAGATGTGAAATTACGCTGGCAGCATTCCGGGAAACAAGCCAAATACAGAATTGAAGTTTCGAAAGATGGAACATTCCGTGATGCACAAGTCGTTGAATCAATTCGCGGCCCCGCTTCGCTGAATGTAAAAAATCCTGGTGATTACTATGTTCGGGTTTTCGCTGCAAACGAAGACGGCTTTCCAATTAGTCCGTCTTCTAATATCGAAAGATTTAGTTATGACCTTAGAAATCCTTTAGAAACTCCACAGCTGATACGACCCTTCAGCGAAACGACTGTTTTTCTACAAAAAGAAGACAATCCTTATCTGTGGCTCGACTGGAAGCCCGTTCTAGATGCAACACTTTTCGCAATCCAAATTTCTTCAGATCCTGAATTCAACAATATTATTTGGGATGAAAAAACAGATCGAAATCGATTTTTGGTAGAAAAAAGAATTCCCAACGGAAGATATTACTGGCGGGTTAAAGCCAAAGCCGACAAAGATGAAACTGATTCTGATTGGTCTACACCTAATCGATTTTATTTGGTTTATAAAAAGAAAGACATTTTTTTCGAATGAGTCTGAATTACGCTTTATTTGACCCTTTACTTGAGCCTGTTTACATTCTGAATTCAGATTGTAAAGTTATTTATTGCAATGAAGCGGCGGCTTTATTGATTTCGTCGTCAGTCAGAAAAATTATGAGATCTCAGCCTTTATTTATTGAGCTTTTTCAATTCAGTGAAAAAATTGAAGCCTTGGAAAATTTAGTCCAAATTCAAGATCCAACTCCCTATAAGGAAGTAAACTTCACGACAACAGAAGGCCTCAGCGGAAAAATTCAAATTACAATCCAGAAATTACCAGAAGCTCTTCATTGGATTACTTTTATTCGTGATGTGACACTCGAAGAAAGGCTTCAAAACAAATATCGTGCAGAATTGGACGCAAAAGAAGGGGTTATCGAAGAACTCAAAACAGCTCAAGCCGAACTGGAAAACTATTCTCGTAATCTTGAAAAGATGGTGGAAGATAGAACTGCAGAAATTCGGGGATTGAATCAAAAATTAAAAGCTCTACTCGATAGCTTAGATCAAGGCTTTTTGATTTTTGATGAAAATGGACTTTGTTGGGAAATAACTTCTAAAGCTTGCGAAACTGTTTTAGAGACTTCACCTGCTGGAAAAAAAATATGGGATGTTTTAAAACTTCCTGAAAATGAAGTTCGTGGTTTTTCAAGGTGGCTGACAACACTTTTTTCAGAACTTCTTCCATTCGAAGATCTTTCTTGCTTAGGTCCTGCACAATTTCCGCACAGCCAGGGTCAACAAGTCAAACTCGATTACTACCCGATTCGTAATGCTGAAAACAGAATCCAAGGGGTTGTTCTTGTTGCAACTGATATTACTTCTTTAATCAGAGCGCAAGAAGAAGCTGAAAAAGAAAAAGCCCATGCTGGGTTTATTCTAAAAATGTTCAAACAAAAAAAGTCGTTTCTATCATTTTTCGAAGAATCTCAAAAACTTATGTCGGAATTAAATCGTGTGACACTGTCTCCACCTTCTTCTTGGGACCGTGATGTTTTATTCAGAATACTGCATACAATCAAAGGCGGTGCGGCTAGTTTTTCAGTGCGTGACGTGGCTCATTATGCTCATGAATTAGAAAGTGTTATTCAAAATTGGGATCAGTTTAATGAATCGAAATGGGATCAGTTCATGGAGAATCTTCAGCTGTGTTTTACTCAGCTCAGCCATGACGTCCAGAATCTTTTAGGAAAATCTCCTACTCATCAAATTCCTGTAGTTGAAATAGCTAAGCCCGAACTTGTTCAAATACTTTCTATTATGGGAGCTTGGTCTAAAACTCGAGATTGGGCAGAACAATTAACAGCCCACTACCTAACTGAGCCTCTGACTCAAAGCTTCGAATCCTATGATTACTTGATTCAGCAAACCGCTACCTCTCTGAATAAAAAAGTAAAGCCGCTTCATTTTATAAATCCTGAATTTCGCTGGAATTTTGAACTGTATCAATCTTTTGCTTCAACTCTTGTGCACGTATTTCGGAACGCTGTTGACCACGGACTTGAAAGCCCCGAAGAAAGAATGGCTGCTGGAAAGTCAGAACAAGGTGAGATTTCAATTTATGCTCAACGAAATCAAAATGAAATTGAAATTCGTATCGCAGATGATGGAAAAGGAATTCCAATTGAAAAAATAAAAGCTCGAAGAAGTGAAAAGGGTCTTCAAAATGAGAACTTGAGTGATCAACAAATTTTAATGACAGTTTTTGAACCTCAATTTTCAACACGCACTGAAGTGACAGACATTTCAGGAAGAGGCGTCGGCCTAGATGCTGTTAAAACAGAACTTGAAAAAATGGGTGGAAGTGTTCAAATTGAATCTATTATAAATAGGGGAACGACTTTCATTTTCAAATTGCCGCATCCGACTTCTGCCTTGATGCCTGCAATAACAATCAATTCACAAACTGAGCCTTTTAAGAAAGTAGCTTGATTACTTCTTGTGCTTATCCCAAACAATTTTAAGCTTATCTTCGAAAATTTTTGCCGAGAATGGCTTCACCACATACTGTGACACACCCGAAAGAACAGCTTCCGTTACTTGTTCTCGTTCTGCTTCTGATGTCAGTAAAACAAATGGTAGATCTTTAAACTCAGCGCTTGATCTGACTTTTTTAAGAAGCTCAAGACCCTTTAGTTTTGGCATGTTCCAATCCGATATCACAAGCTCAATGGGTTCTCCCGCTTTATGATGACGGTACAAAGCTTCAAGTCCGGCTTCACCATCTTCGGCTTCATAAATTGTTTTAAAACCCATCGTTTTAAGTTGCGACTTAACGAGGTCTCTGATGGAGGGCATATCATCTATTACTAAAATTCGTATTTCAGGTGCAAACATGCGATCAGTCTACGGCAGGCGCGGTCCAAATCCAATCGGCCCTTGGTCCATATTCGCGGTCTGGCTGCACTTCTTTTTTTATTTCATCAGGATTCAGATCCGAAGTGTTCACTTGAGATATAACTAAAATATCAGAAACTCCCCGTTTTTTTAGTCTTTCAGGCAGTCCTCCACCGTATTGAACATGAAACTCTCCCACAATCACAAACATCACCGCATCGGGATAC
>JAOASS010000008.1 GCA_030158485.1 Pseudobdellovibrionaceae bacterium
TCACGGGCCAATTTTTAAAAACCGATGGTAGCGGAAATTTATCTTGGGATACGGCGACATCTGTTAATTTTACAGGCTCACTTTCTGGTGATGTTACGGGCACTCAAAGCACTCTTGTCGTTGAAAAAATCCGTGGTGTTGGGGTTTCCGCAAGCGCTCCCGCAACAGGTCAGGTTCTAAAATTTGATGGCTCGAACTACGTCCCTTCTGCTGACGCAGGTCTTACTTCTGAAACTGATCCAGGCGTGCAAGCTTGGGCGAAACAAGCTCCGAACTCTATCTTTACAACTGTCGCTAACGAACTAGGTCTTTCTTCCCGAGTTCCAGCTTCGATCGCGGCCCCAACTGGGGGCGAAGACGGAAAAACTCTGCGTTGGAACAATAGCACAGGCCAGTGGGAATGGTTCACCGCAGGAGCTGCGGGTTCCGGAGTCCAGTCGTTAAATGGACAAAATGGAGCGACTCAAACTTTTGCAATCGGTGCAGCGGGCACCGCCCCGGCTTTCGCTTCTGCTTCAGATGTTCATACGTTAAATATTCCACTGGCATCAACCGCAAGTGTGACAAGCGGAACGATTTCAAAAACAGATTACGATTCTTTTGTTGCAAAACTCACTTCACCGCTTACGACCAAAGGTGATCTACTTTCACGAGATGGATCGACTCATGTTCGTTTGCCAGCAGGAACGAATGGACAAGTTTTATCCGCTGATTCCGCAGAAGCTTCGGGGTTAAAATGGATTGCGGCTTCGAGTGGTGACATCAATGATGTTATAGCAGGAAATGGACTCACTGGCGGTGCCGCTTCTGGAAGCGCGACTTTGAATGTTTCAGCAGGAAACGGAATGATCGTGAATGCTGATGATATCGCAGTTGATGCAGGCTTGGGTGCTAATAAAATCCCACAAGTTGGCGGGACTGCTTTGGGTGCAAATGGTGTGATCGTAGCTAACGGCACTGCAACGGCACTCACTTCACTGAATTGTACAGTTGGGCAAGTCATTAAATTTGATGTTTCGGGTTTTGCCACTTGTGCGGCCGATGATACTGGAAGTGCCAATGCTTTTGTGCAAACTGGAAACTCTTTTGGTGCTGATTCGACTCTAGGAACAAACGATAACTTCGCACTTAATTTTGAAACAAACGGTACGACAAAAATGACTCTTGCTTCAAATGGAAATTTGGGAATTGGAACTACGACGCCTTCACCGAGTGCAATTCTAGATTTATCGAGTACATCTAAAGGACTTCTCTTGCCCAGAATGACAACTGCACAACGTGATGCAATTTCTACTCCGACTAATGGATTGCAAATCTACAATACAACTTTAAATTCGATCAATGTTTATGATGGAAGTAGCTGGGATGAACTTAAACCGACGCCGTGGATGACATCAGGCTTGGATGCATACTATCTCAGTGGTAACGTTGGAATAGGAACTTCTAACCCTGCAACTAAATTACATCTCGACGTAGCTTCTGCGAGCGATGGTGTTCGGGTAAGAGATATGACTGGTGGGGAGCAAGGTTACGCTGAAATTACTCCTGATAGAATTACACTTGCCCCCGATTTGGCAGGACTCGCAAAACTAGATATCAAAAATGATAACGTAAATAACGTGAATGCATTTAGCATCGACACCGTCGCTGGAGCTGGAGCAAACTCAACTGTCAATGTTCATGGTCGACAAATAATTAAACCGAATACTAATGCGGCTGGAATTTTACAGATTAAAAGTGCAGCAGGCGCGAGTTTGTTTAATGTTGATTCTACTAGTGGATTCGTTGGAATAGGAATAAGCTCGCCCGCAAGCACTCTCGACCTCAATGGCGGAATGACTTTTCAGGCTCTAGGATCGGGTCCTGCAGTAGCTCCCTCTCAAGGAAAAATTTATTTTGACTCAACTGCAAACAAATTTAAAGTGAGCGAAAATAACGGAGCTTACGTTGATCTCGTGAGCTCCACGACGCCTAGCCAATGGACGACTAGTGGTTCAGATATTTATTACTCTACCGGAAATATTGGGATCGGCACGACCGCACCTCTCTCGCCCTTGCATGTTTCACGTTCAACTAATGCTACGACTGATGCTCTTATTGAAAACACCACAAACGGAAACGTAGCAAGCGCAGCAGTGACGTTTAAAAATAATGTCGGCACTGTTGGACAAGTTGGGACTTTCTCAAGTTCATACAGTGCTGCTCATTTAGCTTCACGAATACATATATTGGGTACATCGAATTCGAATGGTCTAGATTTGATATCAAGTAAAACAACTGGTGATCTTAGGATTTATACAGGCGGCATTGGTACTCTAAATGAACGCGTCCGAGTTACAAACGCCGGTGACGTTGGGCTTGGCATAAATGCCCCCGCAGCTAAATTAGATGTAAATGGGACAACAAAGCTTGGCGCTACCGGAACTCCTTTTTCGTCCATTGGCCATTGCGCCATCGCGGCATTCTCAGCAACTTCGGGAAGTGCAAATTCACAAAGTTGCCCCGGAATAGCTGTTGGTTCAATTGTAACATGTACTCCAAGTTCCCCAGGAAACAACGCCACCTGGAGTGCATGGGTTGGCAGTGGTAACTTGGTCAATATCAACGTCTCTGCCAACATACCGAGCACTTCTTGGAAGTGTATGTGGATGTTGCCTTGATGAAATTGTAGTTCTATATAATTGACGTGATATAAATCCTAATTAGGTCTCAAAAGAATCCAACTAAATTCCCAAAATAATTCGCATTTTTTTAATTTAATATATTTTATAATTAAACCGTATCGAGTTGAGAGTTTTGATACGTCAATCTACTTTCTACGTTGAATTTATAATTTACAACTGTCAATTTTACCCATCCAGCAACCCACACATTGCATTAGAATAAGCTCAAAACTGGTTTCTATTTTGCATCAAACTAATTACAATAGGGGAATCAAAAATGTTAAGTCAAACCCGAAGATTGTCTTTAAATAAAAAAGTAATTTCCAATTTTTTGTCTAAAAAATTTCACTTTATAAATATATAAGTAAACCGAAAAGATTTAAGTCGAGACCTTGTGATAGCAACTAGATTCTCGCAAAGAAAATTAATAACAAAAAAATCGTTGGGAGGGGCAGAAAAAACACATTAAAAGTTAACAAAGTTAAGAAGACTTTGTCATCGCGTATCCTAAGGAATCATGTTTGTCGGCTCTCGGGATCATTGAATACTCTTATTTTGAATCAACAACAATCCTCTTCAAATCATGAGATTGAAGATTGCTTACAAAAGGTGATTTATGAACAAAATTTATTCATTAATATTAATAGCTTTATTTTTTCAATTCCAAATTGCAACAGCCGCAACTGATCTTCAATGTCAAAAAGACTTTGGACAAAATTTATCTAGCTGTACACAGTCAATTGACACTCAAAGTGTAGATCCCAAACTTCGTTCAGAAGTTCACAAAGCCTGTGTTAACGATGCAAAAGCCGCGAAGGTGACATGCCTAGCTGGGGTTAACCAGTGCGTGCTAACTTGTGATAGTTCAAGAAATACTGCTGTTACAACTTGTCAGACAACATACAACCCAGCAGAATGTGGTGGAAATCTAATTTGTGAAGAAATACTTGCGCAACAACGTAATGATTGTATTGCTGAAGCTGATTCAACTCTTATCTCCTGCAAAGCTAGCTGCCAATTATAATCCAAGTTCATAAAACTTAAAAACTAAAAAAACCCCGAGAACATGAAGTACTCGGGGTTTTCTCTTTTTTCTCCACACTTTAACAGCGCACCGTCACGCCTCATGTACCTGTCACATTAAAGCTTTCATCAGTTTAGTGTAGATGCCGTCGAAGCCACCGTTGGACATGATCATCACAAGATCCCCCTTTTGGGCTCCTTTGGCGACGTCGCTTACGATATCATCTACTTTCGCGTACACTTGCGCCGACTTACCGCTGGCGACTAGATCCCCAACTAGTTCTGCCGAAGAAAATTTGTTTCCTTCTTCAAGCTTGCTTTGGTCGAAAGCTTCCATAATGAGAGTCTTTTCAGCGAATTGGAAAGCTTGAGCATATTCTTTCTGGAATATTTTTCTTCTTGAAGTGGCACTGCGCGGTTCAAATACAGCCCAGATTTTTCGATCTGGGTACTTGGCTTTAATTCCACGCAAAGTTTCTTTCACTGCGGTTGGATGATGCGCAAAATCTTCGATAATTAACACACCTCGAGGCTCACCTAAAATTTCTTGGCGACGCTTGACCCCCAGGAAACTCGTAAATGCTTTTTTCACAGTGGCCAAATCCCAATTCAAGACTTGAGTCAAAGTAATCACTGAAAGCGCATTGAGCACGTTGTATTCACCGCTCAAAGGTAAGTGAAATTCTCCCAAATCCTGACCCTTAAAGCGAACTGTAAACACAGTTGTGTCACCGGCTCTTTTTAAAATTTTTGCGGTCACATCCCCTTTTGAAAGGCCGTAGGTCAAGACCGGCGCTTTTGCGAAGTGTAGCAAGCTCTCAATATTCTTGTCCTCTGCCCAGGCTACAATTTGCCCTTCGGGTTTTGTGATTTTCATTAAAGTAGCAAATGCTTTTTTAACATCGTCTAAATCTTTATAAATATCAGCGTGATCAAATTCAACACTCGTTAGAATTGTGTACTTCGGCCGGTAATGAGTGAATTTAGGAACTTTATCAAAAAAAGCCGTGTCGTACTCGTCCCCTTCAATCACGAAAAGATCTTTTTCAGGATTTCGAAAACTCTGGGAAAAGTTAAGTGGAATTCCTCCAATTAAAAAACCCGGAGCCTGACCACTTTGTTCTGCCACCCACGTCATTAAAGATGAAGTCGTAGTTTTTCCATGAGTTCCAGAAATACAAACACAATCCCGGTTTGCAATAATAAATTCCCCCATCGCTTTCGGTAGCGACGTATAAGGAATTCCTAGTCTCACAAGCTCTATCGCTTCTGGATTTTGGGCCGAAATCACATTTCCTACGATCACAAAATCTGGGCGTGGATTTAAATTTTCAGGCTTGTATCCTGAATGAATTTGGATTCCTAAGCTTTCAATTTGTGTCGACATCGGAGGATAAGGATTCGCATCCGATCCACTCACTTTAAAACCACGATCTTTTAAAAGTCCTGCCAGACTGGCCATCGCAGTCCCACAAATTCCCATTAGGTGAATGGTCGAACCTTTTTTTAAATCTGTTAAATTCATCATGCCGATTTCCTTAAACCTTCAATAAGCCAATTATGAATTTTGGGCCTTAAACTTTTAAAACGATTATTTTCTCGTCCGTAAACCAAACGATTACTCAGTACACACACAGCTAAATCCATTTTCGGATCATACCAACTACTGGTTCCTGTGAAGCCCGTGTGCCCAATCGAACTTAAATCCATATAATGGCCGCAGCTGGCTTGTCCAGGTGTGGGCATCATAAATCCTAGGGCCCAGTCCCCTTTCCCTTCTTCCACCGCGCGTCTTGCAAAAAGCTGAGCTGTCTTTTGTTTCACTTCATAACGTGCAATTCCTAAAAGCTGAGATCTAACGTGAAGGGCATGCCAACCTAAATCGTCAATTGTTCCAAACAGTCCCGCATGGGAACTGACCCCACCTAAAGCCCATGTGTTTTCATCATGAACTTCGCCCTGAAGAAGGCGATTTCGCCAAGGACATTCTTCTGTCGGAGCATAAAGTATTTTTCTTTGTGTCGCTTGGTTATCAACATGAAATTCCAAAGTCGTCCCAATATAAAAAGTTTCTTTTATAAATTCCCAAACTTGCAAAAGATCTTTTTGATAGATTTCTTCTAAAATAAAACCCAAAAGTAAAAAATTAATATCTGAATAAAGACATTTTTCAACTGGAGTCTTCGGGTCTTCTTTCATCAAAGCTGTTTTCAAATCCAAACGTTTTTCATGAAAAGATTTTTTGAGATCCAAGGTTTTATAATAAGGTTTCCAAGCTTCAAAACCTGTGTAGTGCGCTAAAAGTTCTCGCACTAAAGTTTGATGTCGGTACCAAGGTAATATCTTTTTCACGGCCGTGTTTAAATCCCAACGTCCCTGATCATAAGCCAGCATCATGGCTTGAACAGTAAATATCACTTTTGTTAACGATGCCAAATCGTAATAAGCATATGTCTGCCCTAGAGCGATATCACAAACAATTTTTCCCGCTTGAAAGGCCCTGACCTGAACTCCCGGAGTAACATCTTGAATCTCGGGCTCAATCAGTTGAGTCAGGTTTTTTTCCATCGTCGTAAATCTCACTTTTTAACTCCTGTTTGAACTCGAAGCTCTCTTTTTTTTCCTAAAGTCAGCACGCTTTCTGTCCCTAAAGGTAAAACCCTTTGAATCGTATCATGTCCACAAGGAAGCCCTCTTAAAACGGGGAATTTCTGCTGGCTTGCCCAATTTTGAAGAACCCAATCCACTTTATTTGTTGTTGCAGAATCAGGATCAGATTTGGGTTCATCTCCTCCGATAAAAGTTCCAAATACCACAGCCTGACAATTTTTAAAAACACCTGCTTCTGATAAATGAAAAAGCATTCGATCGACTCGGTAACCACGTTCGCCGATTTCTTCAAAAAAAACGATTTTATTTTTAAAATTGAATTCGTCTTTTGTGCCCACGTGACCTTCGATCACTTTTAAATTCCCACCCAAAACTGACGCTTTTATTTTTTTATTTTTTAATGCTGCTTTATTTAAAGCCACCAAATCAGAAAACACCACTTCCGACAAATTCCCTTGCACAACTTCAAAAAGTTCTTTCTCGACATCTGGTGGAACTTGGCCTTTACCCAACCGATCCAGTAACGCGCCATGAAGTCCCGTCCAATTCCAGTTTTGAACTAAAAATCCATGCAATGATGTAATATCACTGATTCCGATAAGCATTTTAGGACTTTGTTTTTTGATTTTCCTTAAAGCTGGAAGCAAATGATTACTACCGTAACCACCCCTTAAACACCAAATAGCTTTTGAATCTTTGGCTTTTAAAGCTTTGATCAAACTCCGAATTCTTTTTGGATCCGAATTGGAAAAGAGAGGATGATCTTCGATCAAATCAACAGGTATTCTGACTCGATATCCTTTTGATTCTAAAAAAGCTCGTGCATTTTCTAAGTCACTTTGAGAACACGCAAAACCCGGCGCAATAACATCAATTACATCACCAATTTTAAGAGCCGCAATTTTTGCATTTGAAACTTTTGCCATTTTGTCATTGTGGCGAAATTTAACTCAAAGCTCAATCAAGTATTCACTCTCGTTGGATACTTTTCGTTAAAGCAAGCTGCACAGAAAGTTTCTTCATTTTCACCTAGACCTTTGAAGAGACCCTTTAAAGTTAAGTAAGCTAAACTATCAGCCCCAATATATTTTCGAATTCCTTCTAAATCCATTTGCGTCGCAATCAATTCCGATTTTTCCGGAGTATCGACTCCGTAATAACAAGGACTCACTGTGGCTGGACTGGCAATTCGAAGATGCACTTCTTGCGCTCCGGCATCTCTTAAAATTTGAATAATTTTTTTAGAAGTTGTGCCCCTGACAAGAGAGTCATCAATCACCACAATTCGTTTACCTTTAAGCAAAGCTTTCTGTGGATTCAATTTAATTTGAACTCCTAAATCCCGCATTCCCTGAAGCGGCTGAATAAAAGTTCTTCCTACGTAACCATTTTTCACAATTCCCCACTCAAAAGGGATTCCGGATTGCTTCGCATAACCCAATGCGGCTGCGACGCCACTATCAGGAACAGGAATTACCATATCGGCATCAACTGGACTTTCAAGAGCCAAACTTTCACCAAACTTTTTTCTGGCTTCATAAACATGATGACCAAAAGTTTGTGAGTCCGGTCTGGAAAAATAAATCAATTCAAAAACACAAGCCGCTTTCTTCGATGATTTCTTAAACTGTGTCGAAGTCAGTCCTCGGCTGTCGATTGTGACAATTTCACCGGGCTCAACTTCCCGCACATACTGCGCCCCCACTAAATCAAGAGCACAAGTTTCAGAAGCCACGACCCAACTTGAATCACTAAAACGACCAATCACCAAGGGCCGAAAGCCCATCGGATCACGAATCGCAACAAGTCGATCCACACCCATCCACGCCATACTGTATGCGCCTTGAACCCACTCCAAAGCTTGCGGTAAAGTTTGGCTCCAATTATCACCGCCAATTCTTGAAAGTAAGTGCAGGAAAATTTCTGAATCTGAAGTTCCTTGAAAAAGCGAACCTTGCTTCTGCAAATTTTCCCTGAGTTCTAAAGAATTCACCAAGTTACCATTATGAGCTAAAGCAATAGGTTTACCACGAACATCAGCTTTTAAAGGCTGTGCATTGATCAGTAAATTTTGACCGGTTGTCGAATAGCGAACATGACCGATTGCAGATTTTCCCGGCAAGTCGTTCCATTTATATGAATCAAATACATCAGATACAAGCCCTAAGCCTTTATGAAGATGAAGTTTTTCACCATCAGAAGTCACAATTCCTGCAGATTCTTGTCCCCGGTGTTGCATGGCATAGAGACCTAAGTAAGTCATCTCGGCCGCTTGAGGATGATTCCACACGCCGAAAACTCCGCACTCTTCTTTCCAGGAAGACTTATCATGATCGACATTTAAGTTTCTAGAATTTAAACTCATGAAACTCCCCATGTTTTCGAAAACTGAATTATTTTTGCTGATAAATCAAAAGGAACAGAGCTAGGAACAGTTTGACCTTGAACTATAAAATGATCTGGAAAAGTATTTTTAATTTCATTTTCAAATTGGGATTCGAAAGCTAAAACCACATTGTACAAGGACTTGAAATTCACTTCAAATGTTATGTTACATTTGAAGTTTTGAATACTCATCATATCTAAAGTGTGTTGAAGACCTTTTTCAGTTATAAGTCTGGCACTTGAAACTCTTCCTTTTTCAATTAACTCAAAGAGAGTTTTGGCAGATTTTACGATTTTTTCCGGATCAAAATTCTGAGGTTCATCAAGACTGATTGTGACCACTTTTAAATTTTCTTTTACAAAGTAATCGTGCACTGGGAAAGAATTTTTTTGCTTAAGCCCCACGACTCCTGTGGCCGGAGTTGACGGAATACTCTGCCCTTCAGTTTCATTATAAAAACTAACATTTCCACTGATAACAGGCGCATCCCAAAGCCGAGCCGAATGAGCGATTGCTTCAACGCTTGCAACAAATTCGGACATGATTTCAGGGTTTTCTGGATTTCCAAAATTAAGACAATCCGTGATTGCAACAGGCCAAGCTCCCGAACAAACCATCTTAATCGAGGGTTCAAAAATTGTGTCATAAGCCCCCACCACAGGATCTTGCTTCATCAACCAAGGTCTACAACCCAAAGCAATTGACAAAGCCCGACCACTTTCAAGTCGCACGAGTGCTACAGGATGACCTGCTTCTTGCATCGTTCTTAAGCCCACTCGCTGATCATACTGGCGGTAAATCCATTTTTTAGAATCACTCGTTGGTTTTTTTCCAGGATACTGAATTTCATTTTTAATTTTTAATTTTGAATAAGGTCTTTGATACATCGGCGCATTTTCAACTAATAAGTCTGGATCGATTTTCGTCAAAATTTCGTTTTTCCACAAAAGCTCGATTTCACGGCCAGCCACGACTTGACCAATAGGCGTTGATTCTAAACCCCAATGAGCAAAAACTTTTTGAATGGCTTCAAGCTTTGAAGGCTCACAAACTAAGAGCATTCTTTCCTGACTTTCAGAAAGTAAAATTTCTTCTGGTCCCAACCTTGAGTCTCTTAAGGGAACTTGATCTAACTGAAGGCGCAGTCCAACTTTTCCCTTACTCGCCATTTCAAAAGAAGATGATGTTAAACCAGCAGCTCCCATATCCTGCATTGCGACCACAAGATCCTGATCCAAAATTTCTAAACAAGCTTCAATCAAAAGTTTTTCGTAAAAAGGATCGCCAATCTGAACCGTGGGGCGCTTGGATTCCATATCTTCCGTAAAAGCTTCACTGGCCATGGAAGCTCCATGAACCCCATCTGATCCAGTTTTGGCACCCACATAAACAACTAAATTTCCAATACCTTGAGCACTTGAAACTGTCACTTTTCGATTATTTTCGAAAAGTCCCAAAGCAAAAGCATTGACGAGAATATTCTGATTGTATTCAGGCATCGCATAAGTCGCTCCCGTCACCGTGGGAACACCAACACAGTTTCCATAGTAAGAGATCCCTTTCACCACTCGCTTCATTAATGTTTTCATCCGCGGAGCCTCTGCTTCTCCAAAACAAAGATAATCAGCAATCGCAATCGGTCGAGCTCCCATCGTAAAAATGTCTCTTAAAATTCCACCCACACCAGTTGCCGCTCCGTGAAAAGGCTCAATAAAGCTGGGGTGATTATGACTTTCCATTTTAAAAGCGATTCTTTCATTTTCACCTAAATCCACAACGCCTGCATTTTCACCTTCAGCTGTCAAAACCCGTGGGTGCTTCCAAGCAAATTTTTTAAGATGAATTTTTGAACTTTTATAAGAACAGTGTTCGCTCCATAAAGCTGAAAAAAGAGCCCACTCAATACTTCGAGGTTCTCTTTTTAAAAGATTTTTCATGAGTTCATACTCACTGATTCGCAGTCGGTATTTTTTTAGTTTTTCTTGAAGAGTCTTATCTAAAGTTAAATCCAAAATTTCCACCCATCAATTCCTCCCATCCAGTCTTGGTAAGCCCGTTCTGGATGCGGCATAAGTCCCCTGACATTTCCGCTCAAATTAGTCACGCCGGCAATCTGATCCACTGAACCATTTAACATTTGAGTGTACTGCCACCAAACTTGATTTTGATCCCAAAGTTTTTTTCTATCTTCTTCATGAATAAAATATCGTCCATCACCATGAGCAATAGGAAGTTGGATCAATTGTTTGGTCGAAGGCGATTTCAATTCCGCCCAGTCATCAATAAATTCTCCGCCGGAATTGGGAATTAAAGCACCTGGCAAAAGACCCGCTTCACATAAAATTTGAAATCCATTACAAATACCTAAAACTGGTTTTCCTTGATTCGCGACTTCTTTGACACTGTTCATAATGGGGCTGCGGGCGGCAACAGCACCGGACCTTAAATAATCACCAAAACTAAAACCGCCGGGAAGAACCAAAGCTTCAACTTCTTGGCTTGAAAACAAATCTTCATGCCAGTAAAACTGGGGCTGATGTCCCTGATCCTGTAACCACTTATAAACATCACGGTCACAATTTGTTCCGGGAAATCGAACAACTCCTATTTTCATTCAATCACCGCCACTTCAACGAGAGGATTGTAAAGCCCTAAAGCCAAAGCCTTTTTTAAAACAGCTTCTGGATTTGAAATCTCTTGATCTGCTGTTAGTTCGATTAATTTTCCCACTCGAACATTGGAAAATGGCAATTGATTATGGTTCAGCATTTGTAAAACAGTGCGCCCTTGAACATCTAACACTTCCGCACGCGGCAAAATTCGAATAAACCAAGTTTTCATATTTCAATTCCTATTTTTTGAGCTATTTTTTTATAAGCCTCGCCAACATCGCCTAAATCACGGCGAAAAACATCTTTATCTAATTTTTCTTGAGTTTTTTGATCCCAAAGTCGGCACGAATCAGGGGTGATCTCATCAGCCAAATAAAGTTTAGAAGATTCGTCTTTTCCCATTTCGATTTTAAAATCAATTAAATCCACACCTACATGATTAAAAAACTGAAGAAGTTCTAGATTAATTTTTAAAGCCAAAACCTGCGCCGCTTTGATTTCATCAAAAGTCATGATTTCCAAAGTTTCAATTTGATTTTCAGTCAGCAAAGGATCTTGGAGAGTATCATTTTTCAGATAAAATTCCACAAGGGGTTTCTTCAGCTGAATTCCTTCAGCAAAACCCAAACGTTGAGCCAACGATCCCGCCGTTTTATTTCGAACCACTACTTCAACCGGTAGCATTTTAAGCTTTAAAACACGAATTCGGTTTTGATCCAAGACTTCAACGACGTGATGGGCCACACCTTTTTCGGATAACATTTCAAAAACTTTTTGGCTGAATTTTAAATTGAGCTGACCTTTTTGCGAAAACTGACCTTTTTTCTGGGCGTTAAAAGCTGTTAAGCTGTCTTTAAATTCCATTATGACTGTTGGTTGACCCTTAACAGTTTTAAAATCGTCGTAAATTTTCTTCGCTTTTCCTTCATAAATCAGTTTCATTTTCTTTTTCCTTTTTTAAGACCTAAGATCTTGTGTTTCGAAACCGAAGCCACTGGTAGTTTCTGAAGTCTGCTTTTAATTGATTTTAAATACCGCTTGGCTTGAAAAATCTCTTCGACTTCTGAAGGCTTTAAAAGTTTTTTAACATCACGATCTTGAAGGATCGCTTTTTTTAAATGATCACCCACTTTTAATGAGTGAGATAATCTTTGTACATGAAAATAAGCTTGTTCCCGGGTTAATCCTTTTTCAACAAGACGAAGCAACAAATGTGAACTGTAAACAAGTCCTTGAGTCGAATCCAGATTTTCAATCATTCTTTTTTTATTCACGATCAAGTTATCAAGAACGCCTCGCATTCTCACAAGAGCGTAATCAGCCAAAATAAAACCATCTGGAAAAATGACTCTTTCTACACTGGAATGACTGATATCTCGCTCGTGCCAAAGAGCAATGTTTTCAAAACTGCTCAGCATATAACCACGAAGAAGTCTTGCCAACCCCGTGATATTTTCGCTGCTGATTGGATTTTTTTTATGCGGCATCGCCGAAGAACCTTTTTGTCCCTGGCTGAAACCTTCTTGCACTTCATTGACTTCAGTTCTTTGTAAATGCCGAAGTTCCACAGCCAAACGTTCTAAACTACTTAAAATAAATGCTAAAGAAGTGATGATTTGCGCATGACGGTCCCGAGGAATCACTTGAGTCGCAAAATGTTCTGGCTTGAGTCCCAATTCTTGAGCCACTTTTATTTCAAGGTCTTCTGGCAAGCTTGAAAAAGTCCCCACGGCACCGCTCAGTTTACAAATACGATTACTTTCTAAAGCTTGAATCAGCCGCTCTTCGCAACGAACAAGTTCAGAATAAAATCCTGCTAGTTTGTAACCGAATGTTGTAGGTTCAGCGGCCATGCCGTGAGTTCGCCCCAAACAAAGCGTCACAGCATGTTCTTTGACTAATTTTTTAACAGTTTTCTGTAAGTCTTGAAGATCTTGTAAAACTAAAGCACCCGCTTGGCCTATTTGCAAACTCAGAGAAGTGTCAACGACATCGGAAGAAGTCAGTCCGAAATGGACATATTTTCCATGTTCAGGGCCCACGGACTCCATTAAACTTTGCACAAATGCCATCGTATCGTGCTTCGTCACTTGCTCAAGTTCGTGAATTCGCGGCACTTGAAATTTTGCTTTTTTTAAAATACTCAAAGCCGCTGCTCGAGGAATTAATTTCATGCGGGCTTGAACTTGTGCCACTGTGACTTCTACTTTTTTCATCGTAGAAAAACGATTTTCTTCATCCCATATAAAGGCCATTTCATGACGTGTATAACGATTAATCATATTTCTTTCCCTTTTTGAGCAGCTGCCATTTTATTCATTCGCTTCCGCCATTCCACCATGACACTTTCAAATATTTTCTTTTGATTGAAAATTAAATCTTGATAAGAAAACTGTTCCCAGACTTCGGGACTATCAAAATAAAGATTTTTGGATTGAAAATTTCGATGCTTCGTTTCATCTGCATATTGAGAAAAAGGCCGAGGACCGAGTTCTTTTGAAGTATATGAAGCTTCTTGCGGTTCATGCACTAACTGAATTTGTAAAGTCTCTAGTTTCACTTTTAATGTAGCCACAATTTCATCTTGAATCGAATGGATATAGCTTTGATGAAATCTTTTCGAATCAGGTATGCGAACCCAAACATCAAACTGGTCTTCTAAAACCGTGCGCTTCACAATCATCAATTCAGAATGAGTCCAAGGAATTTCGCTTGCTTTCATCACAACCATCGCTTGCGGCCAGTGAGCCGTATCAGCTTGCGGATTAATTTGAAACCGAAAACGAACCCAAGCCCATAAAGGCCGTTTCACATCGCTTCCATAAATTTTTTCTCGCACTTTAAAACTCATATGATCTGTTTCTAAACTGGTCAGTCCCCAAACAACACTGTGAGCTTTGACAACTCCTTTAACGGGACCCATCACTTCCAGACCCGAAATACTTTCTAACCCAAAACGCACGGCATCTAAAATTTCAACATCTTTCCAGTAAGTCACACCTTGAGCTTCAATCCAGTCTTGTCTTTTTTCTAAACCCGTCCGACTGGGATAACGAACACTCATGGGACTTGAAATGGAAACTCGTGAGCCCGTGAGATTTTCAGGTGACCACATCTTAAAACGAGTATTCTGTAAAGACCGAGCCATCCAAGGTAAAACAAGTTCTTCAAAATGATGATGAGCTTGATAGTTTTGTGTTTCCTTAAGCCAACCTCGGCTTTTTAATTGATGAGGGCTGAGGGGCCCCCGCAAACTAACAGGGCCTGAATCCGTCCAAATCACCAAGCCATCATCACAATCAATATTCAAATCCCCGTAATTGAGAATTTCCCCCCAAGAAGCGATAGGCTTTTCCGCACTAAAAGTGGCAAAGGGTCCTTCGCGATCTTCAAGCGGCCAGGAACCTAATTTTTCAGTCACATCGAGATGCAATGTTTTAAGGCCGACTCTTGAAAATTCAGCACTCAAAGGATCGAGCTGACCGAAAGAACTCACTAAAATGACATCATAAGTGTTCATAATCAAAAACCTCTCTGATTAATTGCTGCTCAGTCCATGACAGCTTCATCTGATCCCAGTTTTGATTTTCAGAACGAAAAATTTTTTTTTGGCGAATGACTTGGCCAGCATCCAACTCGGAAGTTACAAAGTGAACGCTGGCACCGAGATTCGCTTTGTCAGCCCAAGCCCTTTCAAAAGAATGAAGTCCTGGATAAAGTGGCAATAAACTGGGATGAAGATTCACGATTTTATTTTTCCATTTTTGCACAAAATCTTCTGGCAAAACACGCATAAAGCCTAAAAGAAATATTTTTTGAATACGGTGGTTTAAAAGATCCTGATGCAAGCTTTCCCAATCAAAACTTTTTAAGTTCGGTGAAAGCACTTGCACCGGTATCCCCATTCGCTTAGCTTTTGAAAGACCAGGGACACCAGGCTTTGAACTGTAAACTTTCAGAGGAAGCGGATCGTGCCCCCGGTCTAGTAGTGCTTGCAAGTTGGACCCTGTTCCTGAAATCAAAACAGCCCACCGCAAGCTTTTCATACTTTAAGCCTTTTCTTTCCAGCGAAAAGTGCTTTCTTGACCAGAAGATTCAACTTCGACAACACCTAACTTCCAATTTTTAAATTCCGATTCTTTTAGGTGATGTTTCAAGTTTTCTTCTTCTTCAGGTGCCACAGCTAGTACAAAACCGACTCCGCAGTTCAAAGTGATATACATTTCTTCATCTGACATCTGAGATCTTTTTTGAACTTCTTGAAATAAGGGGGGCATTTTATAAGGAATCAATCGAGCACTTGTCTGAGCCGGCAAAATCCTCAGAATATTTTCAAAGCCGGAACCCGTAATATGGGCAGCTGCTTGAATTTGAACTTTTGCTTTTTTCAATTTTTGCACAGTTTCAACATAAAGAGCTGTCGGAGTCAGAAGCTTTTCAGCCCACTGATCCATATCATTTTCAAAAACTTTTCTTAAAAGTGAATAGCCGTTGCTGTGAAAGCCAGAGCTTTCAATCGCCCAAAGCACACTCCCCGGCTGAACGCGGTGGGGTCCCCAAACTTGATCTTCGTCAACAAGTCCTGTGGCAAAACCAGCGCAATCAAATTCATTACCCCGGTAAAGTCCCGGCATTTCTGCTGTTTCTCCGCCGATTAAAACACAACCTGATTTTTCACAGGCTTCACGAACGCTTGTTAAAAATATTTTCGTTTGATTCAAATCCAATTTGCCGCTGGCCCAATAGTCTAGAAAAAAATAAGGATCCCCGCCCGTGCAAATCAAATCATTTACATTCATCGCGACCAGGTCCTGACCCAAACCTTCTAGCTTTTTATATTGAGCTGCTAAAATGGCTTTTGTTCCGACCCCATCAGTGCAACTGACAAGAAGTGGTTTTTGATACAGATTCAAAGGCAGCCGAGTCAAACTAGCAAAACCCCCAATTCCGTCAACCACAAGAGGATGAGATTTTTTTTGAGAAGCTTGAAGCCAATCCACAAGTGAATCGCCGGCTTTGATATCGACACCAGAACTTTGATATTGAAGAGATGAGTTTTTATTTGTCATAGAGTTGATCCGGATCTTACGTAAAAATGTTCGAGAAGAAAATGATTTGATTTTGACTCAATCTGGCACAATACAACCCTAACAAACCCGGGCTTTTGAGTTGTCTTTTTAGAAGTGTCTCACCTTGATACGGTCCTTATCTTTACCAATATTTGACCTTGGCTCTGAAGCCTTGAATACTAGATAATAGACTGAGGGGTGAATTATGGTCCGTCTTGTTATTCTGTTGGCTTTAGCCAGTACTTTACTTTTGAGTCCTGTTCCATCATGGGCTCAAACTGACCCCGAAGAAGCTTATGATCCCTTTTCAGACTACAGTGAATTCGATGAAGCTTCAGATGAAGAAGCGGATATTAATTTTTTTAGAAATGGGCGTTTTTTAACAGTGGGCTTGGCTGTAGGCCCCCAAATTTTTACTGACGGAATGTCAAAAGCTTACGGGGATGCCCCAGCCACGGGTCTTTATGTTTCTTACTTTTTTGACATGAGACTTGCGATGTCTTTAGGCCTCGTTGCAGCGGATCACAGCGTTTCTCTTGAAACTGTGAATCAAACTTACACCGGCACCGTGTCAATAAACGAAGTCAATTTCCACTTAAAGTACTACTTGAATACCCAAAATATGCAAAAAGGAATCGCCGATTTAAATCCTTATCTGACAGGCGGTCTTTCCCAAGTCACAAGAAGTTATTCGATTGTAGAATTGCTGACGACTTCTAAAGAAACTCTCACTTCCACAGACTTAGGAGGCGGAATTGAAATCCCTCTTTTAAGAAAAAAAGCTTACATTGGATTTCAAGCGATTTACCACTTTATTACTTTCAACGACGAAAATAAAGCCACCGTCAACGGAGTCGATCAACTGCTTTATAAAATCAACGGTGATTATATGAATGTTCAGTTTATTTTAGGTATGAACTTCTAACAAACAGCAACCCTTTAGAACCCCATGAAGGGTTCTAAAGTAGGTTTCTCATTATTCCAGCACGAGTCCCATAATTTGAAGACCTAATGCTAAAAGAATCAAAGCTGGCGCCAGCCATTTAATCACAAAAAACCAATGAGATTCCATAATGAGGCTCACAAATCGACTGCGATCAACAAACATATCTCTTTTTTCTTGTGACGATGTGGCCACGTGAAAACAAAGTAACAGGCCTAAGGCAACAATTGGTAAAATCCAATTCACAGCGATATTATCAAGTAATTCTAAAACCGCAGGTCCTGAATCTGGATGAACAAAAGAGGGAATTAAAACCCAAAGACAAGTCAGAGTAAAAATCACACCCACTAAAATCCAAACTGATTTTTTTCTAGTGTAGTGAGGCTTCATGCTTTGCAGATTCGAAATCAAAGACTCCATCAAAGCTAAAGAAGCATTCAGAGAAGCTAAATAAAGACAGAGAAAAAAAATCACACCGTAAGCTGTTCCACCGACTCTGTTTTGAAAAAAATCAGGGATCACATTAAACAAAAGAATCGGATTAGTTGTCGCCACTTGTTCATTGGCTTGAAACGCCACTGGGAAAACAAACAACAAAGCTAAAATAGAAACAAACATATCAATCATCGTGATTCTAAAACCCACAGTTGGAATATGTTCTTCAGGCTTCAAATAGGCTCCAAAACTGACGATCAGTCCAAATCCAACGGACATTGTAAAAAAAACGTGAGCCAAAGCTCGTCCCATCGTGTGCCAGCTCATTTTTGAAAAATCGGGATAAAATAAAAATCTTAGAACTTCAGAAGTCGATGGCAAAGTCAGAGTTTGAGTCAGCAATACGGCGACAAAAATCAAAAATAAAGGCACGATTGCCCGAATCCATTTTTCTAAACCCTCTTGCACGCCGACCGACACCACTGTGACGATTAAAACTAAGTGAACACTCGTCAACAAAACTTGAAGCCAACTATTTTCTAGAAGAATCGTAAAGTTGAGCTGTACAAATTGGGAACTCAAACCGCTCGCAATAAATCTGGAAAGGTAATGTAAGACCCAGCCGCTGATCACAGAGTAATAAGATAAAACAACAACACATAAAATAACCGAAAGAAGTCCAAAAACTAAAAAAGGTTTTTGAGTTTGACGAGATATTTCACTTGTGATTTTAAGAGGCGAAGGTCCGCTATGTCGGCCTAACATCAGTTCTGCGATCAAAAGCGGCATCCCGATCAGAAAAGCAAAAAGAATATAAAAAAGAAAAAATGCTCCGCCCCCATTTTCACCCATCACAAAGGGTAAGCGCCATAAGTTACCCAAGCCCAGCGCACTTCCCATGGCTAGCAAGTAAAAACCCATTGTGGATCTCCAGGAAGTGCGTCTCATCACTTTTAGTTCTGTCCCCCACGGCTTGATTTCATACAAAAAATCCGAATAGGAAGGCCGTGTAAATCCCATCTTTCTTTTATCGCTTTGATTAAAAATCTTCGGTAAGAATTATTGACTCCATCGGGATGATTCGCAAAAGCAATAAAAGCAGGTGGTTCTTGATAAGTTTGTGTCAAATAATAGAATTTTACATTCGTCGTGTTCCAAACCGGAGCCGGAGCTTTTCGAATTGTTTGAAAAAAGAATTCATTTAATTCCGCAGTGGGAACTCGAAGCTTCATCAGTTTAGAAACTCGTTCAGTTTCATCTAATAAATCCTCAATTCCGAATCCTTTTTCTGCGCTGGTAAAAATAACGGGAACATCAGTAAAGAAATGGAAAACCCTTTCCACTTGTGATCTAAATGTTTTTTGATATTCATCCACTTGCTTGCGACCCAGATCCGATTTATTAGCGACCACGATCACAGCTTTATGATCTTCCAAAATGGATTGCATGATTTTCGCATCTTGTTCAGTGGGGCCGATTGTTCCATCAATCACTAAATAAATTAAATGCGCCCGCCTGATACTTTCTTGAGATTTAAAAGCCGCAATAATTTCAACATCTTCATCGCGCCTAGCGGACTTTCGAAGCCCCGCAGTATCCACAATCGTATACTGGTGATCATTGTACATAAAAGGTGAATCGACGCTATCAACAGTCGTCCCAGCGATGGGGCTTACGATCATTCGTTTTTGTCCTAAAAACCGATTACACAAAGAACTTTTTCCCACGTTTGGTTTCCCAACAAAAGCTATTCGTGTCCCTGAAACCGGTTGAACTTGAGATTCTGGTAAGTGCTGATGCACCCATTCCATAATTTCACCGACGCCTCGGCGCTGTTCAAAACTTGCACCTAAAACATCCACTCCGAATTCAAAAAATTCAGCTAAAGCTAAATCTTCTTCATGCTGACGATCGACTTTATTCACAATCAGCAAAAAAGGTTTGCCTGCTTGTTTGGCAATTTTGATAATATCACGGTCCTCAGGGACGAGGCCGCCTCGACCGTCCATAACAGCTAAAACCAAGTCCACTGAATGTAAAAAATCACTCACCTGTTCGCGGATTAATTTTGAAATCAAGTCCGGACTTTCTGTGACTCCACCCGTATCAATTAAATCAAAGTTTTTCCCCCAAATATCAATGGGCTCAATTTGAATATCTCGAGTCACTCCGGGTTGATCTTTGACAACGGCTTTTCGAGTCCCGGTCAGAATATTAAATAAAGTACTTTTCCCCACATTGGGACGACCGACGATCGCAACTTTAGGAGCGATCAAAAGACCTCCTGGCCCAGCTTCAGTCATTAACTCAATGCTCATGGTGGTAACCTAATTCTTTCATAATTCGATTGTTTTTATACCAATCTTCACGTGCAGAGACGTGAAGACCTAAGAAAATTTTTGTACCCATGATTTTCTGAATTTCTTCCCGGGATTCCTGTCCAATTTTCTTTAAAAGCTGGCCACTTTTACCTATCAAAATTCCTTTGTGATTATCTTTAGCCACTAAAATTTCGAGGTTGATTCGAGGCATCGGAGCGGCTTCTTCTTTAAATTCAATAGGTCTGACAGCGATAGTGTAGGGGACTTCATCTTTTAAATTCAAAAAACATTTTTCCCGAACAATTTCACAAACCATGTCCCGAATATTTTCAGTTGTATAAAGTTCTGGATCATAAAGGGGGGCTGGGCTTTCCGGTAAAAGCTTTTGAAGAACTTCTAAAACCTGAGGCCTGACTTCTTTTAAAAACAGATCTTTGTTGTCACACGAAAGTGTTAAAATCGGCACATTATATTTTAAAAGCATGGTTCTTAAAATTAAAATTCGGTGGGAAAAAGCTGAAAGATCTGTTTTATTAATCACCGCAATCCAAGGTTTTTTTGCTTGAGCGATGAGTTCAATAATACTTTCAGCTTCTTCAGCCGATTTTAAATCTAGCGATAATACGGCAACAAGCACGTCAGATTCAGCCATGACTTCTTTGGCTTCTTTGGCTAAGAAATCAAAAAGTCCTGGCTTCGAAGTGACCAAACCTGGTGCATCGACAAACACAACTTGAGATTCTTCACTGGACCAAATTCCATGGACCCGACGTCTTGTTGTTTGAGGCCTTGGTGTGACAATCGAAACTTTTTCTTCAATCATCAAATTCATAAATGTTGATTTTCCTGAATTCGGAAGACCAATTAATCCGACAAATCCGGCTTTCATAAAAGGACTCCTGACTTTTCCATGGGCTTGGGGTTTTTCAAATTTCGAGTTTGTGAACTTTGCAAAGCAACTTCTGCCGCTTTTTGTTCCGCTTTCTTTTTACTTGAACCAGATCCCTGTCCCCAAATTTCATTTTCAATTTTGACTTCAACTTTAAATTCACGCAAGTGCGCAGGCCCTGCTTCTTCGGTCAATAAATAAAGTGGCGTTTTCTTCAGTTCACTTTGGGCCCATTCTTGAAATCGGGATTTATAGTCTTTTTCAAATTCTTTATTTTCTAAAGCTTTCACATCTTCTGTAAAAACTTGGGCCAGCCAAGCATTCGCAGAATCAAGTCCTTGATCAATATAAAGTGCCGCTAAAACAGCTTCAAAAGCGTCAGACAAAAGACTCGCTTTCAAGGCCCCGCCCGTTCTGGCTTCAGCCGGCCCCAGTTTTATTTGCTGATCAAACCCCAGTTGCCGAGCTTTCGTACTTAAAACTTCTTCATTTACAAGACTCGCGCGTTTTTTACTAAGAGTTCCTTCATTATCAAGAGGAAACTGTTTCATCAAATTTTCGGCCATCCACCAATCCAACAAAGCGTCACCCAAAAACTCAAGTCGCTCGTTATCGGGCAACTGAAGCTTAAGTTCTTGAGTGAAACTTCGATGGGTCAGAGCTTCCTCTTTTAGCGAGGAATTTTTGATCATCGATAACGGGGACATCATATAAGACTTCCTTCCAAATAACCGTCCTGAGAAGAGCCCCCGCTCCACACAAAACGGTCTAATTTAACGTTTATTTCTTTTCCTTTTAATTCTTCAAGATTCGAATTCGGCAGTCTAACGGGCCAATAATGCCTGGTGAGAGCCTGACTTCCCTTAGCCGAATTTTTTAAAACTAAAGCTTTCTGTATCTGATCAACTTGAGCCTGTCCGCGTTCTTGGTACCGATTGGCACTGAGTTCCCGCAGTCTTTGTGCTCGTTGTTTTCGTTCGTGATAAGGCACGCTGACTTTCATAGCATCAGCCGCGCGAGTGCCTTTTCTTTCAGAATAAGGAAACACGTGAAGTCTTGTCCAAGGAAGTGTCGCTAAAGTCAAATAAGTGTCGGCAAACTGATCTTCAGTTTCTGTTGGAAAACCTGCGATGACATCCATTCCGATAAAAGCATTTTTAATTTTTTTATCAATCTTGAGCAAAGAGTCTCTGACTTCGGTTTGAGTGTATTTTCGTTTCATCTGAAAGAGCACATCCGTATTTGCACTTTGGATGCTCATATGAAAGTGCGGACACATCCGACTATCCTGATAAAGTTCTAACAAACGATCACTGACTTCAATCGGTTCTAATGAGGATAAACGAAATCGAGGTACTGATGTTTGAAGCAGTAAAGTTTCGACTAGATCTTCAATTTTATTTTGACCATCTTCGTAATCACCAATATGAACACCCGTCAAAACAACTTCTTGGTGCCCAAGGCTTTGAAGCTCATTCACTTTTTTGACTAAATCAAGAATCGATATCGATCGGCTTTTGCCACGAGCGTAGGGAATAATACAAAAACTGCAAAAGCTATTACAACCATCTTGGATTTTTAAAAATGACCTTGTGTGGGAACTTTCGATTCCACCTTCTTGTTCAAGATCTTCTTTTTTAAAAATATTGGACTTAAAAATCTTATGTTTCAATGTTCCTTTAAAATAATCATTCAAAAGACCGGGCAACAGAGACTTATGAGAATTGGCAACAACAAGATCTGCACCAGGTAAGTTTTCGAATTGGTCCGTATCGACTTGCGCCGCACAACCCGTGACGACAATTGTACAAAAAGGATCTTGAGCTTTTAACTTTCGAATCATTTTAACAGCTTCTTTGGTAGCTTCAGCCGTTACAGCACATGTATTCAGAACATGAATTCGAGGTTGATCCGCTACTTCAGAGTTCAAAGATTCTTGATGTGATTTCGTGTGCACAAAACCTTGATTCGACAGATTTTTTTGAATCAGTCCGGTGTCGTAAGTGTTCACTTTGCAACCAAAAGTGTGAGTTTGATACTTCATAAAGTAATCCAGCCTCCGCCCACTAATTGTTTTTCACGGTAAAAAACCGCTGCTTGGCCTGGAGTCACGGCTCTTTGTTTTTCTAAAAATTCCAGTCTTAATCCAGTCGCTGTTCGATGAACTTGAGCCTGACTGGATTTTTGTTGATAACGAATTTTAACGCCTAAGACTTCCCCGTCTTCAACAGTGCTAAGGAATTGAGGTTCTATTACTTCCACATCTTTTGAATACAAGTACTCTTCATCTCCCACCCAAACAGTGTTGTCTTGAAGATCCACTTTTAAAACAAAAAGTTTTTCATGATGAGTCAACCCCAAGCCTTTACCTTGGCCAATGGTAAAATGATGAATTCCTGTGTGCGGCCCCATCACCAAACCGGATGGATAGCGCTTGATCAAGCCAGACTTAGCTTTTAAAATTTCAGGACTGACTTGTGATTCAATAAACTTGCCATAACCCATGTCGCCCACAAAACAAATACCAGTGGAATCTTTTTTCTTGGCCGTCACAAGACCTTTTTCTTCACAGTAAATTCTGACATCGGGTTTTTTCATATGACCGATGGGAAACAATAATTTCGGAACGACTTCAGGATCGATTGTGAAAAGAAAGTAAGTTTGATCTTTCCAGTCATCTGTTGACGTAAAAATAGCGGGACGACCATCATGACCAGCTAGAATTTGTGCATAATGGCCCGTTGCTAAATAATCGCACTCGAGCTCTTTCATTTTACGAATTAAATGATCAAATTTTAAATAAGTATTGCAGTTGACACAAGGAAGTGGCGTTTGCCCTTCCAGATAGGCTTTTAAAAAAGGTTCGATTACAGCGTGTTTGAATTTGGCTTCACAATTTAAAACATAAAAAGGAATTCCTAAATGATCGGCAACACTTCTGGCATCATCCACATCAAGGGAAGAACAGCAAGTCCCATTCCCTTCGGTGACATCGCACTGGGAATAATCCCAAACTTGCATAGTGGCACCCACGACATCATAGCCTTGATCAACTAAAAGACTAGCCGCTGCCGAAGAATCCACTCCGCCGCTCATCGCGACTAACGCTCGGGGTTTACGCCCGAATTGATCTTGAAATTTCTGAACAGTCTCACTTGCTTTTTGCACTTTTAAACCTCGCCCACTGGTGACATCAATTTCAAATCAAATTTATAAGGAGAATTGGCGATGTCTCGAATTTTCTGCACTGAAATTTTTAAATCATCAATAAACTGATCCACTTCTTTTAAACTATTTTCCCATCCCAAAGAAATTCGAAGAGAAGTCTGCGCTTCTTCCCGAGTCAGACCCATAGCTAGTAACACAGGTGAGGGCTCGGGATTTCCACTGGAACAAGCAGCACCCGTACTCACAGCGTAGCCTTTAATATCCAGATTCATTAAAAGAGTTTCACCGTCGACTTGGTCTAAAATAAGGCTTGAAGTATTTGTCAGCCTGGGATTTTCGCTGGCTGTTAATTTTACGTGCGAAATTTCTTTTAAAATTCTATTTTCTAAATGATCACGAAGTATTTTAATTTCTTCTGACTTTTTTTGAATAAAATCAATTCCACCTTTTTCGATCACTTGCCGCGCCACTTCACCGAAGCTAGCTAAACCTAGAAGATTTTCAGTTCCACCACGACGATGTCTTTCTTGAGCCCCACCGTGAATCAAAGAAATTTGTGGAGCTCCTTTTTTTGAATAAAGAATTCCTGAACCTTTCATCGCGTAAAACTTGTGCGCAGAAAACGAAGCGTAATCCACACCTAATTCAATTAAAGAAAAAACATGTTTACCCAAAGCTTGAACGGCGTCCGTATGAAATAAAGCCCCCTTGGCATGAGCCATTTGGGCCATTTCTTGAATTGGAAACAGACTGCCTGTTTCATTATTGGCTAACATGACGCTCACCAAAGCCGTTTCTGTTGTCAGATTTTTTTTATAAAATTCCAAGTCGATTAAACCTTCGCGGCTGACTGGAATGAAATCAACTTTTGCGCCCAAACTTTGAATGTACTGCATAGTTTTAATGACGCTTGGATGTTCCACTGTTGAGCACATAAAGTGTTTTTTGAGTGAATGTAGAAAAGTTGTTTTAATGACTGTGTTACTAGCTTCACTTGCCCCACTTGAAAAAATAATTTCCAGTGGACTGACTTTTAAAAATTGAGCAATTGAAATTCGAGATTCGCGGATCAGAGCTTTTGACTTCCGACCAGCCCAATGAATTGAAGAAGGGTTCCCGAAAATATCAAGATGAGCTCCCATAAACTTTTGAGTTTCTGGAAAAATCGGTGTTGTCGCATTATGATCCAAGTAGATGAAATTCATATGATTTTTAATGCTCAAGTTCTACATCAAAAGTCCAGTTTATGACAGTTTTTTAGGGCTTTTCATCAGGATTTCCATTATTTACACCGATATAAAAGCAGTATGAGTCATGCTTCTTGGAAAGCCCATTTTACTCAACCGATATCGGGATATGACCCCGTGGAAGCTCAAGGCCTTTCTGAGCTTGGTTACGCTTTACTTCATAGGCAAATTCCTGAAACTGAGTACTTACACTGGGCCCGAGAAACATTCGAATTAGCTTCTCTTGATATGAAATTCTTTCAAACTCATGCGCCGCCAAAAGAAGTCTACGAAAAAGTTAAAGACTCTTACGCTTGGGGCCCTGAGTGCGTGCCTGTAGCCGAATGGGAAGAGTTTCTATTGATCGCAAGTTTAGAAAAGCCTCTCGATTTTCCACCGGAATTGAAACCCCTGTTTCTCATTGCTCCTGTTGCCGGTCTGCTTCAATATTGGAAACACTTGCAAGTCGAAGAAGCTGAATCTCTGGACAGAGAAAATGAAATTGATGAATTGGGTGGAATGCCAGAAGGAATTGATTTAGGTCTTCAAAACCAATCGACTCCAACTCAAAATACAAGCCTTAGTTTTGTTGGAGTTAAGCTCGCTCAAGCAGCTGACCACACACCAGAAGCGGAAGCTCAAGCAACAACTTCAAGTGCGGCTCCGGCAAAAGCAAAACCAGAATTGGAAGCTGTGAAAGTTCAACCAATCACTTTGAACTTAAGTGAAGACACAGGACTTAAAATCATTTCGACACCTGAAGTGACACCCCTTGTTGCAAAAGTTGATAACCCATCAAAACAAACTGTTGCACCACAAGTCGAAATAAAAGCACAACCACAGATTATTTCAGATGAAACTGTTGCTGCTGAACAAACACTGATGCCTGAAAATTCAATCAAAGAAGTGTTTACAGAATGCAAGAAGTTTTATGATAAACAGCTTTATATTGAATTTAATGAATCGAAAAAAACGGCTTACGCAAAATTCTGGCCACAAGATTTTTTAGCTTCAGAAACACCAAGCACATACTCTTTAACTGAAGATAGTTTTTTAGCTGTTGTAGCAAAAACTCAAAAACCTTACCACGGCTATGTGATTAAAAGTCCTTTGGTCGAAAAGTTTTTTAAAGAAGTTAATTCTGGCCAGTTGCCTGAAAACATCACAGTTGTTCCAATTCTAAAAAATGATGTGCTTTTAGGTGCTTTGATGGGATGGGGTAATAAATCAAATTACAACTTATCTGTTTTAAGAGGTCTAGAACAAGCTGTGAATAAAATTTCTCTTAAATTAGGTTGGGTCAAGCCCGACGCGGCCTAAATCATCATGAAAAATAGAGCCTTCTATTTTTTTAGTCTTATCACACTTTTAATTGCGAATCCGGTTTTTTCAAAAGCAAAAGTGACAGAAAACTCAATTTCACCCAATGTGACGATTGATAAGAAGACCCAAAATAAAACTCTAGACTGGAAGCTTCAAAATCAAATTCGCTTAAGACAGGTTTTTTCAAAAGAAGGGGTTCTGCTTTCAGAAATAGAATGGAACGGAAAAGAACGAATCGAGAGATTTTTTGATTCAAAGAATCATAAAATTGAAATGACTTATTTCATAAACAATCAAATCGTTAGAAAAGAAAAATCGGTGACTCGGAAAATGACCCGCGAAACGGATGTTATTTTATACAAGCATGATCAGAAAAGTCCCCAAGTCTATTCTTTTCAATCTTCACTTGCAGAAGAAGTCACAGGAAATAATTTTTGCAAACCTGATCAGTTGACACTTAAAAAATTATCACAACTTCAAGATTTAACTCCGTTATTTGGAAAAATAGCTTTGCTTAAAAAAGAAGGATCTTATTATCAAACGACAATGAACGTTAAAATCGATTCCGCTTGCCTTAAAATTTATGGTTCAGAACTTACTTTAATTTTACAAAAACTTTTTCAAGATTCAATGGCTTGCTTAAAAGATCTGAAAGGAAAGGGTTCAGATCAAAACTTCTTAAAAATTCAATCCTTATTAAATAACAAAGATAATCCATTAAAACTCAATTGCAGCAATCTCAATTTTCCATGGAAAAATTCAACAATGGCTTTTGCGACTGTTCCCGGAGACGCGACTCACCCACAAATCAACCTCAATCCAAAGAGGAAAGAAAATCTGAAAGAATTAAAAAACACTGTCTTTCACGAACTCTTGCATAATTGTGGGCATTTACATAACCACCACGTTGAATACATGTACGCTTGCCCCCAGTGTTGCCAAGAAAAGCAAGCCCGATACGAATTTGAATTTGAAAAACAAAAAATTGAAAGCGCTTGCCGCATTTGTGAAGGTGATTTTGAAAGCTCCACAGATACAAAGTATTTAAATGAACTTGTTGGTTGGTCTAATAAAGACTTCACTTATATCGCCACCAACAAGCTGATTGGACAAATATTTCAAGATAATCAATTTGTTCCAGAAAAAGTCAAACTACTGGATCAATCCCTCAGTTCGGATTCAACAAGCGCAACAGTTAAAAGAAGTCTTCATGAAGCTTTCGGCCAACAACTGGGGCTGGATCCCATTAGTCCTGATTTACCAAAATCGACACCCAGTTTAAAAAATGCAGCCTATCACTTTACTTCGTCATTAAAAAAACTGCAAGGCGGCGACTTGGAAAGCGCTTTACTTGAAATAGAAAATGGCGCGCGAAGTTTTCCAACAGAGAAGTCAGTTCTTGCAAATGGAGATGAAAAAGCAAGTGAAAATCCTGTTGTTTTTGAAATGAAAGATTTAAAAAATCTTTATAAAAAATCCGCGTGGGCCCTTTACAAAAAGCTTGATAAAATGAACGCTGCAGAAGAAAATATCAGCCGAGCCTATAATGTTTATGATTCTTTAGAAAATGGAAAGTAGAATGTCTCGAGTTTGATTGGCATCAGATTTCAGAATTTCAATCTTAATTTTATCCCAACCCCAGGGCCAGGCTTGATCATTGATCAGATTCGACCACTCGACAAATATCACATCTTCTTGATTTTCAAATAGATCCCAAAAACCAATACTTTCCAGATCTTCTTCGGATTTCAGCCGGTAAAGATCCACGTGGTGCAAATTCATTTTTTGAATTTGGTAAAGATGATGAAAAGCAAAAGTCGGTGACTGCACAGCTTGGCTTTTAAAAGCTTCGGCAACCGTTTTAACGAGCTCTGTTTTACCAGCGCCCAAATCCCCTGATAAAAGAAAAAGAGTCTTCGGTTTGACTAAAGGAACCACTTCAGATTTTACAAAGTTATGAAAGCTTTTAAGGTCTTTCGCTTTGAAAGTTTTCATTTCAAAACTTGAACCATTTTTTTTACGGAAGACTGAAGGCCCGATTTCAAAGATTCACAAACTAAAAAATGACCGATATTCACTTCTTTTAAAAACGGCAGCTGCGTGATTTTTTTTGCATGAGTGTAATCAAGGCCGTGTCCAGCATGAACTCTAAGACCTAAATGATAAGCCCTAGTGGCTGCTTTTTTTAGGCGATCCCATTCTTTTAATTTTCGCGCGCCCTGATAAAGGACCCAATGACCCGTGTGAAGTTCAATCGCATCAGCTCCCACTTCAAAAGCCGCTTTAACTTGATTCAGATCTGGCGCGATAAACAAAGAAATTTCGACTCCGCGAGCTTGGAGTTTTTGGATGGCTTTTTGAATATTTTTTTTATTTTTAATCACATCAAGTCCGCCTTCGGTCGTAAGTTCTTGACGTTTTTCAGGTACAAAACAACACCATTCGGGCTTGTACTTATTCGCTAATTGAACCATTTTCTGGGTCACGGCCATTTCAAGATTCAAATCCACTGGGCACTTTTCTGAAAGAAGTTTGAGATCCTGTAACTGAATATGCCTTCGGTCTTCGCGCAAATGAATTGTGATTTGATCAGCACCAGCTTTGACACTTGCTAAAACCATTTCGAGAATATCGGGGTAAGTGGTTTTCCCGCCACGCACTTGTCTTAAAGTCGCGACATGATCAACGTTCACACCCAGTCTGATTTTATTTTTCATGAATTTAGCTCAGTTCTTTTTCAAGCAAACGGGCAATTTGTTCAGCGTATTGATTGATTTTGATTTTATCAGGCCCTTCAACTAAAATCCGAATCACAGGTTCTGTTCCGGAAAATCGAACGAAAGTTCGTCCAACCCCTTTCAGTTCTAAATCAATTTTTTCGATCAATTCAGTGTATCCAGGAATGGCACTGATTTCTTTTCGATTGCGGACTCGGCAGTTAATTAGAACTTGGGGTACGTCTTCGATTCCTGCGCTGAGTTCGCTCATTTTTTTGCCTGATTCTTTTAAAACAGCTAAAACAGCTAGGGCTGCAATACAACCATCACCAGTGGTTGAATGATCTCCGAAAATAATATGCCCTGATTGTTCTCCGCCCAGATTCAAATTTTTCTTTCTCATTTCTTCAACAACGTATTTATCGCCGACTCCCACAATTGAAACTTGAATACCATTTTCTTTCATTTTCTTTTCTAAACCAAAATTGCTCATATGAGTGACAACAAGAGTGTTATTTTTCAAAAGACCTTTTTCTTTTAAAAAAAGACCACAAAGACCCAAAATATGATCCCCATTAACAATTTCACCTTTTTCATCGCACATGATGACCCGGTCGGCATCCCCGTCTAAACTAATCCCCACATCGGCCCGGAATTCTTTTACGGCTTCCACTAATTTCGCCGGATAAAGAGCCCCGACTTTATCATTAATATTGGTCCCATTTGGATTATCACCTAGCTGAATCACTTCAGCACCTAGTTCTTCAAAAATAGCAGGCGCTACTTTGTAAGCGGCTCCGTTTGCGGTATCCAGCACGATTCTTAAACCATCCAGAGTGTGTTCCAGTGGGAAAGTGTTTTTTGCATAGACAATGTAGCGACCTTGGGCGTCTTCTATTCGCTTGGTACGTCCCACTTCGCGAGATTGGGGCAAATATTTTGTTAGATCTTCTTCGTTTACTAAACGCTCAATCTCTTTTTCAACTGATTCAGGAATTTTATAACCATCCGATCCGAAAATCTTAATTCCATTATCCATAAAAGCATTATGAGAAGCTGAAATCACAATTCCCGCAGAAGCCCTCATTGTGCGAGTCAAATATCCAATTCCTGGAGTCGGGAGTGGACCCACGAGCTGGACATAAACGCCCATTGAATTAAGACCTGAAGACAAAGCTTGTTCAATCATATAACCACTGAGCCTGGTGTCTTTTCCGATCACGACTTTTTTATTAGGACTTTGACTGGCTAAAACTTTTCTTTGCAAAAGCAAACCAATTGCTTGACCAATTTTAACAACAGTTCCCGGAGTCATGGGTTCAACATTGGCTGTGCCGCGAATACCATCTGTGCCGAACAGTTTATTTTTTATGATTTTTTCATTTTTAACAATTGCCATAGGAAAATGAGAATATTACTTTTTATCCGTCACTTCAACTCGAATCATATTCGGCCTTACGCTTAAGACTTTGACTCCCACAGGAGCTTGAATCAACTGAGTCGGAATATCCACTTCAGTGACACCCGTCCGGCCACCTGTTAAATCAAGAATCAGCTTTTGAGTCTTTGGGTCGTCAATGAAATGCTTGAGAGCGGACCTGGGCCCTGAAACGCGGACTCGAATTCGGTCTGCAGTTTGAGCCAAAACGGCTTGATCATCTGAAGTCATAATTTCAAGGTTTATCACTTTAGTCAGAACGAAATCACGTCTTCCCATCACAGTGGTCCACAAAAAAAGCGCAATGATCAGCGCCATCGTTTTTGCGACCCAGTTTTCTTGAAAAAAATGACGAAATTGTTCTTTAATCATGTTTAAGTCCAAAAGCTTGATAGATAGCGAATCTGACATCACTTAATTCCACATGGGGTCTTAAGTGTCCCCCTTGAACCAATCCAACAGATTGATACTCTTCACTGATAACAAAAACTAAAGCATCCGTTTCTTCGGTTAAGCCAATGGCTGCGCGATGACGAGTCCCTAGATTTTTATCTAATGCCGGATTTTTTGAAAGTGGCAAGACGTTGCTAACGCTATGAATACGACCTTGCCGAATTAAAACAGCACCATCATGAATGGGACTCGTTGGATGAAATATGCTGGTAATCAGTTCAGATGAAACTTTCGAATCAAGATCTAAGCCGTTTTCAATGTAATTATCGACTAAAATATCTTTTTCAACAACCACAAGACCGCCATAACCCCGAGCCGCTGTGGACATAATTCCTTTTGCCAATTCTTCTGCAACTTGGGTGTCTTGCGCACGGTTTTGGCCTGTAAAAAAAGCACCGCTGCCGATATGGGCTAAGGCTCGACGAATTTCACCTTGAAATAAAATGACAGCAATCACAAATAAATTTGAAAAGAACTTTTCCAGTAACCAATTCAAAGTGTAAAGTTCAAGACCTTGGCTGGCCAAGTAAGTAATCGCCAAAACAGCCAGACCAGATAACATTTGGGCCGTGCCCGTTTTTTGCACTAGAAGCAAAAGACGGTAAACAATAATCCAAACAAGAATGATATCAAAAAAATCGGCCAACCGAATTTGACTAAAAAGAAAAATAATATTTTCAAATAAAGTTGGTAGCATTTTTTTATATCTTCTAAGCTGTCACAGGACCCGTATTACCAACAGGATCACTACCAGAAACTTTTGCTGGCCCCACAGAAGCCGGAGTCACAACACCTAATCCCCCGCCACCACTGTTTTCTTTTTTATTGGCTCGTACTTTTTCAATTTCTGCCGGATCCATGCCATCAACAAGCATTTGAACTTCTGCGCCGTCAATTGTTTCAAATATTAATAGAGCTTGCGTGATTCTTTCTAAAGCTTCTTTTTTATCTTTCAAAATTGCGAAAGCTTTTTTGTAACCTTCATCGATTATTCTTGAAACTTCACCGTCAATTTCTTCAGCTTTACTATCAGAATAATCTCTTGCCGCTTGCCCGCTGTTCATTCCTAAGAAAACAGGTCCTTCACGCTTTTCATAAGCCAAAGGTCCCAGTTTTTCACTCATGCCCCATTCACAAACCATTCGACGTGCCAGTTGGGTTGCGCGCTCGATATCATTGGCTGCACCAGCTGTGAAATCTTCATAAACAATCGCTTCAGCAGCCCGTCCACCGAAAGCAAAAGCAATCCAGTTTTCAGCTTGTTTTTTAGAAAAACTGAGTTGATCTTTTTCAGGTAAAGTCTGAGTCAAACCCAAAGCCATTCCACGAGGAATAATCGTCACTTTGTGAATGGGATCAAGACCTGGAAGACTGACTCCGACAAGAGTATGACCTGCTTCATGGTAAGCTGTCATTTTGCGATCTTCTTCTGAAATCACCATTGATCGGCGTTCACTGCCCATAATCACTTTGTCTTTTGCTTTTTCAAAATCTTCCATCTCAAGATATTTTTTATCTTGCCGAGCCGCGACCAGAGCCGCTTCATTCACTAAGTTTTCAAGATCGGCCCCTGTGAATCCCGGAGTTCCCCGAGCAATTTTTTGCGCATCAACATCAGGACCAATTGGAGTTTTTCGAATGTGAACTCCTAAAATTTGTTCGCGCCCTTTTAAGTCTGGCTTATTCACAACGACTCGACGATCAAAACGACCGGGCCTGAGCAAAGCTGGATCTAAAACATCAGGGCGATTTGTTGCCGCAACGATAATCACACCTTCAGAAGACTCAAAACCATCCATTTCAACTAATAACTGATTTAAAGTTTGTTCGCGTTCATCATGTCCGCCGCCCATGCCGGCTCCACGATGACGTCCGACAGCATCAATTTCATCAATAAAAATTAAGCAGGGTGCGCTTTTTTTACCTTGCTCAAAAAGATCACGAACTCGACTCGCACCCACGCCGACAAACATTTCAACGAAGTCAGATCCCGAAATTGTAAAAAAAGGAACCCCAGCTTCACCCGCTACCGCCCGAGCCAGTAATGTTTTACCTGTTCCTGGAGACCCTACGAGTAAGACACCTTTGGGGATTCGCCCTCCCAAACGTGTAAATTTTTTGGGATCCTTTAAAAAGGCGACGATTTCTTGAAGATCATCTTTAGCTTCATCAACACCTGCGACTTCTTTAAAAGTCACCCGATTTTTGTGCTCCGTTAAAAGCTTGGCTCGAGACTTTCCAAAGCTCATGGCTTTTCCTCCACCGACTTGAATTTGTCGCATGATGAAAAGAAAAAGTCCCACAATCAAAATAAGAGGTAACCAATTAGTCAGGAAAGCTGCTAAAAAACCGTTTCCTTCTTCGCGCTCATAGCGAGGCACGATTCCTTTTTCCTTTAATTGATTGTAAACGGCATCACCGGGATTCCCAATAAAACTAAAATGTGTGCCGCTGTATTTTTTTTCAAATTCGGGTTTTACTTCACCCACGAACTTGCCGCTGTCTAAATAAATAACAAGCTTATCGGCTTGAACTTCTTGCGCTTCAACAGCTGTGATAAATTTATTAAAACTAAAATCTTGAATAAACTTTTGCTGCTTTGTCTGATAAGTTTGAACAAGAAAAATCCCCATCACAAATAACAAAAACCAAAAGGCTAAAACTTTTTGCCCAGATTTCATAGTCGATCATCCTTCCATGGAATCGAAGTTTCCACGATCCGACTTGATCGCAGATCCTTCATTCCGTCACTTTAAATTGTAGAGCTTTCGCAGAGTGGAAACCAGTGAAACTAAAGAGGCTTCACTAAAATTCGCTGTGCGTTAACAGACCAAGTTGCGCCTGCCAGCTTAAACGTGAGTCGCCCTTGAACATTGTCCAGACGTTTTTGCACTTCTTTTAACTGTCCTGAGGTAAATTGGGATAATCCTTGGCTTTTAAGCAACAACGCCAAGTGCTGAAGCTGATCTTTTTGATTCAGGGTGGTATAGTCTGAACGTTTGATTGAATTTTGAATGATTGAATTTTTTGTTTTTAAAGTTGAAATTTGATCTAGACTTTCAGCCATCCGGTGCAAACTTCCAGGCCTTGCTTTTTCTAAAAGAGGAAGCCAACGATGCCGAATCCAGTTACGAAAGTATTTTGTGTTTTTATTACTGGGGTCTTCACACCATTTCATTTTATTTTCATTTAAGAAGATTTTTAAAATACTTGAATCCGTTTCTAAAAAAGGCCTGAATACGGGCGCGTTCCAAATTTTCATACTCTGAAGTCCTGCGGGCCCGGTGCCCCGAATAAGTCTCATCAGCCTGGTTTCAAGAAGATCCTGAAAGTGGTGCGCCATGACAATCACAGAGTCAGGATTTTTTATCATCCATTCTTTCAAAAAATTTCTTCTGAAATTTCGAAACTCATTTTCACTTTTCATTTCGACAGAACTGCGAATCGAATGAAAAGTAATTTTTTCTTTTCGACAAATTTCTTGAACAAATTGACAAGCTTGATTTCTAAAGTGGAAGTTTTCACCAGGACCGTGATGGGCATGAAAAACTTGAATTTTGATCGGTAAGTCCTTCATCACTTGAAAAAGAGCCAGCGAATCAGCTCCCCCAGAAACACACAGTAAGAATTTTTTTTGAGCAAAACCTGAAGGCAAGTTCTGATTGCAGGTTCTCCACACTTGATGATGTAAACTGGACCATTTTTGCGAACTCAATCTTGGCCCACGACTTTCCAATTGATAAAATCATGTAAACCTTCGACACCCATTTCACGCCCAATCCCTGACTCCTTAAGACCGCCAAAAGGCACTCGTGGATCGGATTGCACATAAGAATTGATCACAAATGTTCCCGCTTGAATCTTTTTTGAAACTTGATTTGCTAATTCAAAGTCTTTTGTAAAAATCCCTGCACCTAAACCAAAAGGGCCGGCGTTGATGCATTGAATGACTTCTTCCAAATCTGTAAATCGATAAAGACTTGCGACTGGTGCGAAAATTTCTTCATTTTCAAAAACTTTTAAGCTTGATCCAAAGTCAAGAATTCCTAATTGTGTGTAGTTCCCAGTTTTTGGTAATTCAAAACGGGTCCAATCAAGTTTAGCACCTGCGTAGTGGGCTCTTTTTGTTTGGTCTAATAAAGTTTGCAAGAATTTTGCAGAAGCAAGAGGTCCTACTTGGGTTTCAGGGTCTAGAGGATCTCCAATTTTATAATATTCATAAGCTTCCTTGAATTTCTTTTTAAATTCCAAAAAAACCTGATCATGAATGAAAAACCTTTTGCCTGCGATACAAGATTGTCCACTATTAATCAGTCTTGATTGGACACAAGCTTGGACCGATTTTTCCAGGTCACAATCGGGCATGATAATATAAGGATCAGATCCTCCAAGCTCTAAAACACATTTCTTAAGGCTTGCACCCGCTAATTGGGCAATGGACTTTCCAACAGATGTGCTTCCTGTAAAAGTCACAGCTTGAATCAAAAACGACTTGATCACTTCGGCCGTATCCGCGTGGGACAAGCGCAAATTAAGCAAAAACTTTTGCCCGTCCACTTCACAAACTTTTTCCATCAGCTCAGCACAGCCCGCAACTTCGACAGAGTGCCTTAAAACAATTAAATTTCCAGTCATCCAAGCGCAAGCGGCCATTCGCAAAGCCTGCCAGTAAGGAAAATTCCAAGGCTGAATACTCAAAATAAGTCCATAGGGCTCGGGTCTGATTGCGGTTTTTTTATAATGAGCTTTAATTTCTTTTTCTTGAATATTTTGAACCGCTAAATCCGCGATTATCTCAAGTGCCAGAGCACATTTTTCAACTTCAGATAAACTTTGAGTGATTGGCTTTCCCATTTCAAGAGTTGCTTGTCGAGCCAGAGTTTCTTTTTGCGATCTCAGCTGATGAGCTAACTTTTTGATCACTTGGGCTCGGGATTCTAAAGTTTGATTTTTCCACTTAACTTGAAAAGCAGAAAATTCACGAATCTTTTCAAAAGCTTCTGACAATGAATGAAAAGAGTACTCTGATAAAAAGCTTTGATCCGTAGGATTGGTCGTTTTAAAATTAGGCATATTTAAGTCTAGTCAGTTCTTATGCGACTGTAAACACTTCGTAAAACGATACGACAAGGGCCGCCAAGAAAAAGCAAGTCATCACCGCCCAGCAAAAAATTTTATAAGATTTTTTGACACCCAGAGCCCTTTTAGACCACCGAGTTTCATTGTAGATCGGCACTCTTTCGCGAATGGCTCCGATTAGAAATGAACAGCCTAGACAAAAAAGACAAACTGAAGTTAGCGACCCTATCATAAGATCAGAATTCATCATAAGTCTCATTTCGGCACGAAAACAATTTAAGAAGAGTCCAGAATCAAGCCTTGATTTTTATCAAAAACAAGTCGACTTACGGCTTGTTTAAAGAATGTCGATTGAAGACTTCTTGAGAGAATTTTGAATTCAGTTTTTAATTTTGAATCGACGAAAAGGAGGCTTTGAAGCTTCCTCTAATTGGATTAATTCCAATTTTGGAATGGACACTTGTTGTGATACTTTCGTTATTTTTAAAATACCGCGTTGACCTTCGACTTGAATTCCTGAAATTCTTTTCAAAAACTCTGTCAAAGAAAGACGCTCTTTTTGAGATTCAATAAGGGTGTGTCGATGGCTTGAGTAGATATAGATTTCTCCATTAAGATTCAAGCGGTTCAAGATGATATTTAAACTTTTTTCGAGATCCAGTGTGTAGCTTAAGACTCCAAAAAAATCTGTCATCAACTGAGCTTTTGGAATTTCTTGAACTGGAATATCTTCCAACAGTCGACTTTGAAAAACCTGAAGACGATTTTGATAATTCGAAATTCCAAACCAACGACCTAACTTGTAAGTGATCAACACGACTTTTCCGGACTTTAAATTCAGGTTTTTTGATTTCAAATAGTCTTCAACAGCACGGCCTTCTCCGCCACCTAAATCAATCCAAACTTGATGGGGCTCTAGCTTATTGAGTGACAGTTCAAAATCGGAATGAAGCCCTTGAATGTACTCACCTAGTCCCCGACCGGTAAAAAACGAATTTTTAAGAACAGCTTTGCAAGTCAGCGATAAATTGACTGACTGGCTGGGACTGGCTTGAAGCTTGAGTGCAAAAGCTAGGCACAGGCCCAAAATTGTCAGACAAAAACGACCCAAATGACTTCTAAAGGCCATAAATTAAGCTTGGCTGAGATAGACTTTGCATCCTTTTTGAGATTGCAAATCCTTGACCCTCAAAATGCGAACGAATTGAATCAAAGGAAATGATACCGAAAAGGGGAGTAGCCATATCGAACTGACTCGTTAAAAATCCTACGAAAAAACCACTGAATCACGAGGGCTGCTGCAACGCTTTGCAGAACCGCTGAGTGGCTCTGCAAAGTGTTGACTTGAGGCCACCACTTTATGGCACGTTCTATTTTTTCTTTTCGATTTCGATTTCGGCTTTGATTTTGAATTTGTGGGATTCAGCGAATTTTGAGAGTTCTTGAATCCAATCGATTTTTGATACGATGCCATTGATTTCTTTTGCAACTCGAGAAGTGAGCTCTTCTTTTGATTTATTGGCGCCCGATAAAAGAGCTTCTAAGAGTTCTTTTGGTAGCTTTAAATCCGCCACATATTTGCGAATACCTTCTTCGGTCATAAAAGCCGCCGAAACGCCAGCCGAGAAAACTTTTTTTAAAGTTTCGCTGACTCCTGCTTTGTCTTCTTTATCGTTTTTATCTGACGCCATAAAGCTGCTTTATTCTTTTGTGATAAGCTGAAATCATATTGGGTAAGTTCACACTGACAAGAGCATTTGCGATGGGACCAGGAACAAACATTCCAAAAGTGGCTTCAACGTCATAAGTGGCTCGGCATTTACCGGCTTCTTCTTGCATTTTCCAGAATCCTTTTGATGTCTTAAACACATCACCTGAAGCAAACTCCCAAGAAACCAGATTCGGAGTTTCATTCATCCACATTGTATAAGTAAAAGATTTAAGAACAGACACTTTGTATTCGACAAGCTTTCGCGAACCTTCTGTTTTTAAAACTTTGCAAGATTTAACTTCACTTAAAAATTCCGGATACTTTTCGTAATCCGTCACAATTTTGTAAAGCTGTTCTGTGCTGCAGGGAAATAATTCAGTTGTTGCTGCCTTTGCCATAATGTCATTATTGGGCGGCTTATTCGGCTAAAGGTCAACTTTTTTTAAGACCTTTAAACAGAGCTTCCGCCGCAGACAAAGCGCTTTCTTTTTCATCCATAATTTGAAGTCCCCCTTTTCGAGGCTTAAAAAAGTCGCAAAGATTGGATCGTTCTTTTTCTAGGACCCGGTCGGCTTGTGTTTCCTGACATTCATTGTAAACTTTGGCATCATAAAAATGGCAATTTCGACAACATCTAACATCCGACTTGCATCGATAGCACTCTTCTTTGCGACTAACGGGTTCCAGGACTTCAAGTTTTTCATGACATTTAAAACAAAAGACTTCCATTTTATTCGAGAACTTTCTGCTAAACGGAAAGTGGTTTTCTATTTAAATTGTGACTTGCTTCAACAAAGCGAGTCGTTCCTGTTTTTGAACGCATCACAACCGAATGGGTTTCCACTCGATGCCCGCTTCTAAACTTAACACCTTTTAAAAGAGGCCCATCTGTCACTCCGGTCGCAATAAACATAACGGAGCCGCTGGCTAGTTCATCACAAGAAAATTTCTGGTGAAGATCTTTAATTCCCATTTTCAAGGCCCGACCTTTTTCTTCTTCGTTCCGGTACTTCAGTCTTCCTTGAAAATCACCGCCTAAGCACTGCATGGCAGCTGCTGAGATAACACCTTCTGGAGCTCCACCGATTCCAATAAGCAAATCGATTCCTGTTTGTTCAAATCCGGCCGCAACAGCTGCGGAAACATCGCCGTCACCAATTAACTGAATACGTGAACCTAATTTCCTGACTTCTGCGATCAAGTCCGCATGCCGAGGTCGATCTAAAATCACGACTGTGATTTCGCTGACTGATTTCCGAAGAGCTTCAGCCACTCTGTGAATATTTTCAGTTGCTGATTTATCAATATCGATGGCGCCTTTTGCACCAGGACCACAAGCGATTTTGTCCATATAAGTATCAGGTGCGTGCAAAAACCGCCCTTTTTCAGCAACGGCGATCACGGAAATAGCGCCGACTCCACCGTTTGCACAAATAGTCGTTCCCTCAAGAGGATCAAGAGCAATATCCACGGCCGGGGAATCTTCCCCCCTTAAACCTACTTTTTCACCAATATAAAGCATCGGAGCTTCATCCCGCTCGCCTTCTCCGATCACAACAGTTCCATCAATTCGAACAGAGTCAAAAGCTTTTCTCATAGCATCAACAGCCGCTTGATCAGCTTGTTTTTCAAGGCCTCGACCCATCCAGCGGGATGAGGCTAACGCTGCGGCTTCTGTTATTCGAACAAACTCAAGGCTTAAGTTTCTTTCCATGTGACAAATCCTTTTGTTGAATCCCTGTCGCTCCTGATTTAAACCTCATAATATGCCGAATTGGAAACGATTTTTACCCATTCAACTCACCTTTTCACGCATTTACGTTTTGGTGATTTTAATCCCGATGATTCTTCACACCGGTTTTTGGTGGGACCTCGGCGCCGGTCTTTTGTTTGCGCTGGCGTCACTCACAGATGCTTGGGATGGCGCTTTGGCTCGTAAATGGAACTTAGTTTCAAATTTCGGAAAATTTATGGACCCCGTGGCTGATAAAATCTTGGTTTCAAGCGTTTTAATTGTGCTCTTGTACTTAAACAAAATTGATCCCTGGTTAGTGATGGTTTTATTAGGACGTGATACTTTTATCGGCGGGGTCCGAAGTGCTGCGGCCGCTGACAATTTAGTGCTGGATGCCAAGCCCACAGGAAAATGGAAAACAGGTTTTCAGATGGTGGGAATTTCCATGGTGATCTTGGAAACTTTTCCTGGTCTTCCTTGGTTAGGCGACACAGGACGAGTGGTTTTATGGATCTCGGTTGTCTTAAGCTTAGTTTCGGGCTACCAATATTGGCAGTCATATAACGGAATTCGAAAGGGCTAAAGCAGACTCGTATGTTGGGATATTTTACGCCTTCTTCTTGGACACTGATTTTTTTAACGATTCTCATGAGTCTTTTTTTGCATGCTCAAAAAGTTTCGAAAGCCAAACACCCTTTAAAAATAAATTCGACTGTTTCTGCTAGTTTCTTGCGCCCTTAATTTGCTCAAATCCCTTATCTGCTTAATGAGTTTTGATCTTCTCAATAGGTTGTTTAACTGAATCCTTTAGATTCTGATCGATTGCCGATTCCGAAATTTCTAACGCGCCGCCATTTTGAGCAGAAGCTGGTGTAGTTCGGCGGTTTTTCTCTGACAAATTAAGTCCCCACCATTGCCCGCCAATAAAAAAAATGACCCCAAGAAAGGCCAACAAAATCAGTTTTTTCATAGCTGATAGATTGGCATTGACTAAAAGGGTCTGGCAACAGTAGTTTTGTCTCTCATTTTACGAATAAATGCGGGAGTAGCTCAGTTGATAGAGCGCTGCCTTGCCAAGGCAGAGGTCGCGGGTTTGAGCCCCGTTTCCCGCTCCAATTCACATGGCTCCCTTCGGGGATGAATTGGAAATCCGCAGATAAGCCCTTTAAAAGGCTTTTGATTCTTCGGACAATCGATTCCAATAATTCAGATAGGAATTAAAAGTTTTAAGATCGTTGATTTTAAAAAGTGTTTCGTCATTGGTTCTAAGTGAAGTTGTGTTGAGATTATGCGACCCTGTCAAAACTAGGGTTTCTTTCTTTTTCATTCCATCCATTCGAGCATTGATCAAAATCACTTTTGAATGGATAGAATTGTTGGCTTTAATTTCGCCGTCTTTACCTTTGTAAGGAAGTATTGCTAGATTTCGACCCAAATGTGAAACAACTTGTCGACCTGGCGAATCCTGATCGGGTTCGTCACGTACAATCACTTTTAGATCACAACCTTGGTCAGATAAATCAGCCAGAAGCTTTGCTAAATAGGACCTGCCATCATCAAATCGGGATTGAATCACACGAATTTTCGAACCTGGCAGATCACAACGAACTTGTTCGAGAATTTTTTGAACAGGATCAGATCCTAACAAACGTGGAAAAAAATAAGACTTCAATCCTTTTTGACCATCGAGTGTTTCAGTTTTCTTTAAATTAAAAGAATCTTTTTTTAATTTTTTCCAGTAATTCATCATGCCATCATAAAAGGGCTTGTCGTTTTTGATCACAACAAGATCGTTATAGTTTTTCAATTGCCCTTCCGTCAAATTGGCAGAGGTTTGGGCCACAATGTATTCTGAAATTTTATTTTGTCCTGAAACTTTTAAGCTTTGCTTAAGTTTTGAAAAAAGAAAAAACTTGTTATGGTTAATCCAAAGTCCCGTGCAAGAGCCCTTGCAAAATGTGATGCAGCTTTTTTTTCCACATTTTAAACCCGGAAGCCCTTGCGCTCCGTTGACTAAAATATTCAGTGCCGCTCCCACTTTTTTTACTTGATCTAAGTTTTTATCGTCCATCACCAGTTCGATAGAAGCACCCCGAGCTTGAGCTTCAAGCATCGCCATCGCGACCGGCACGCGACTGAAAGTGTAAAGACTGACGTTGATTTTCGTGGACTCATCTGCTTGTTGAAAAAGTTGAATGATTTGATCTTCTAATAGAGTTGACGAGTCACCGCCAAAACCAGGAGTATTAAAATAAGTTTCAATTTCCTGAAGACTTGATAATGATGGTTCTGGGGTACTTTCAGTCATTGATTGAATGTCTTCGCGCACACCAAATTCCTGAGCTTTTAAAAACTGAGTCTGCAGAAAAAGAAGGGAAAATAAAAAAATGAATCTTTTGAATTTAAAAAATGGCATCTTTATTTATTCCCGTTAAAACGTGACTGACTTCTGACTTTAATTCTGAAGAATTATAAAAAAAAATCAAGTTTTAAGCACCTGCTTAAGCGAACTGATTTTTTTTAAATTTCCGCCCATCAAATTAATATTAAGACCCATGGCATCCGACACGGTCCTGATAACATTCTGGGGCGTAATTGGAATTCCGGATCCGATCTCACTTCGTTTTTCAATGACTTGGTTTTTTTCAAGGTTCAGATGAAGCCCCGTTAAATAAGGAATTCCAATTGCAGAAATATTTCTTTCAATAATTTGACTTCCACCTTGCACCACTTGTCCCTTAATTCCTCGTCCTGCTAGCAAAGCAGAATTAGCCCAAGGATTATGATCCTTTCCACGAGCCGGATTTAAAGCCGGAGTTCTTGAAAATTCTGAAGTGATCATAAAAGTTGTCATATCAAAAAGTGACTTTCCATTTTTATACTCAATTGATTTAAAGAGATTGAACAGGTTGTTCACAGATGCCCAACCTTTTGCTTGCTCTTCCAGATGTCTTCCTGGGTGATTATCATGAGTATCCAGATTCATCACAGGAGCTAAAACTGCAGTCCGAGCCAGGCCTGTTTTAAATGCAGCTGCCATCAAACCTATTTCATTGTCTTGGGAAGAAGAACCCATTTGCGATAAGTACTGATTCATTAAAGTTTGAGCTGAATGAAGCTTAGATTCAAGCACGTTGGCTTCTTTTACTTTCTGTAAAATGCCAGACTTCGCATTTTTGATAAAAGTATGAGATGAAAAATCACTTTTCGAATTTAAAGCTTCCAGAGCCGAATTGAAATTTGTTGTCTGATTAGGCCGCTCGCCTATTGGAATGGGATTTGATGTTAAAACAGAAAAAAATGATTTCGGAAGTGTCAAATCTAATTCTAAATTCAAAGCTGCTCGGTGATTAAGAACATCACCGGTCAAAGCGTAATCACGTAAACTTTCGTGACCATTATCATTTGTACTCATCATAATTCCGTTAATAACACTGATATCATTTAAGTGCGGAGTCATTGCTTTCATCGCAGGCCCTAAAGCACTGGAACCCCAATTGATAAGGTCACTGGGACTGTATTCAAGAAAATAATCTGATTCCAGTGGACGTTTTGACTTAATCCAAGGATCTAAAGATAAAGAAATATCCCAGGCTCCTTCAAATATAACCGTCACAAAAAAGCCTTCCCAGTCATCATGGCCCCAAGTCGTTTGATTTTGAAAAGTTTGGGCCATCGAGCGCTGGCCAGACGCCAGCAGCAGAGCTTGTAAACTAAATAATTCTAAAAAATCACGTCTTTTCATAAATCCTCACGATCGTGGCTTAGTAAGATAAAAATTCATCTCGAATAATCAGATTCTTGAGAACCCAAATTGTGTAATCGTATAAATTCATTGATTTCTTTTGATTCATTAAGGCTAACTCCGCAATGTAATCAGAAGCAATTTGTTCCGCAGATGCGGCTACTCCAAATTCCTGAATAACGACATTCGGACCTAACATATAATGAACTAAATGAACTGTGTGCTCAAAAATTTTGGGATCATTTGCGAGAACAGGAACGCCTCTGATTTTATATCCTTCAGAAATGATTTGCTTTTTAAAATAAGGGAAAAGCCGATTTAAAGTATCCCTTGCTAAACCTGCAGGACTTGATAGGTCACTTTCAATCACGAAATCAAAAGAGGGATCTAAAGTCAAAAGCTCGATTTCTGATTTGATTAAATTTCCCCCGCACTTTAAAAGCTGGTTGACTGTGTTGATATCAGGCTGACTGGATTCTGCTTCACCGGTCACGGGTGAAATAATTCCGTAAACTTGAAAAGGATGTTTTGATTCATCTTGGAATGGTCGAAAGCATTGTTTTATATCTGGCATATCATATTGATTAAAACCTTTTTCAAGTGAATATGAATAGAAGGGGCGGTATCCGTTCGGAAAAAGAAGAATCAGTTTATTATAAAAATCCCCGGGCATCAGGTAGCGCTTCGATGTGTTTTCAAAAGAAGCTTGGGCTTGAAATGAGATCAGAAGAATCAGTAAAAATAATTTCATGGCCTTACCTGCTTTTTTGATTCTAAACTAATCCAAGTTTTAATCAGTGCTAATTCATCACGGGTTAAATTCCAATTTGACTTGGCCGGCGGCATGCTTCTGTCACGTCCACCATTTTTTAAATCGAGTTTTTCAGAAACTCGGTCCAGCCAAAATCCAGTATTTTTTTCTGATTCATGATTTTTTCCCAATGGCCAAACGGCCAAATTAAGAAGAGCTTCCCCCGTCACTTCATCCGCTTGACCTTCGTGACAAGACTGACATTTTTTAAAAAGGTTATAAACTTGTCGGTTGATTTTTTGTTCAGGATTTTCCACAAGTCGATTTTTAAATTCAGACCGTTTCACAAGATGACGAACAAAGTCATTTGGCTTTCGTCCGACTTCATTAAATTTTTGACTTAATTCGCTTAAAACTTCACTTGAAAGTGGAATGTCGTTTCCAATAAACCAGCCCCAGAAATGCCTCACTTGGCAGGTGACGTAATCTTCTTGTTGAGTAATCGCTTTTCCTAATTCACGAATATTTTGAACTTTTATAGAGATATCTTCATTTTTTGAATTTTTGTAAGCCAAGGCCCCTGGCCACTGAAACTTGGAAAGAATAGTCCTCGAACCCAAAAAAACATTTCCCATGGGATCAAGCTTGTCATGACAGGATTTGCAATCCGCCAAAGAACCATGACTGTCGTCTTGCATGATGGCTCTAATTTCAGCTTCCGTAAAACTTTCTTGTTTTGCTTTCGGGTATTGAATTTCAACTATACGAGACTTGTTTTCAGATGGGTCCGGAACAGCTGCCATCATATTATCACATAAAAAGTTTTTAAATATTGCAGCCGCGCGCCTTCTGTTTTTATTAATCGCTGTGGTCGCATATCTTTCAAAAAAACGAGGAGTCGTTAAAACACCCGCAACACGCCCGTCAGCATCTGAAAACTCCAGTGGAACGGAGTACTTGTTATTTTTTTCCAGTATTGATTTTTTAGTTTCCAAGTCCATAACAAATTCGTAGAATTTTGAATCCGTGATTCCAAAATATTCCTGATCTGCAGTAAACACTTTGTAACTGCCTGAAGTCAGCAAAGAGTCCCAACTTTTGTTTTGACGAATTAACTGTGTTAAAAATTCATCCGTCGAATTGTCCCGATCCTTAGACGGACTTTCGTTATAAGCAAGCTCTTCCCGACTGGCTAAAAAGGCCGTATTGCTTGATTTGAGTTTCAACATTTCAACAATTCGGGACCGCATTTTGTCAGCATAAACAGGGTTTGATAAGTATTCAGTTATTTTTCCATTTAAATAACTTTCTGTTTGATTTCTTTCCCGCGCGATATTGAGTTCTGAATATTCTAACGAAGTGGGGGAATGTCCTTTTAGGGCTTGGGATAGGCGGTTCAAATAACCTTCATCCGAAAGCTGGGCGTGCGAAATTAACGGTACTAAAAAACAAAGAATATATTTTTTCATTCTAAAATCTCATTTGCAATCATCATTTCAACTTGCCGAACTTTCATTTGAATCGTTTTTTGGTTGATTAAAAATCCAGACCACTCGATAGGTTTTAGTTTTTTGGGATTCAGTGAATTTACGTCAATAGTAGATTGAATTTGGACCAATTGACTGTTGTTAACAGAAAAACTCACTTCACAAAATTGATTATCTGCAGACTGGGTTACCCAATGTAAGTTCTGGCCCAAAAGAAGAGGAATAAATCCCATAAGATTTCCAATTGATTCAAGACTGTAGGTTCCACTTTTTTCATGGAAGATGACATCTTCCATCATTTGAAAACTCCTATTTTCATTTCCTCCGGTTTCGTTGTTACTAAAACTAATTTCGCCTGCCATAGTGTAAACTTTAAGTTCCTTTTTATGAGTCGACACCAGCGGCTTTAAGAAATCTTTTAAATCACAAGTCATTTTCCACTTTTCATTTTCTGTCACAGCTTGATTTTTATAAGTCGTTAGTTCATAAGAAATATCAGAATTTAAAAACACGTCTTCAGCCTTAGAAAAAGTCTTCTGACCGTTTGAATCAACTTGAATAACATATCGTCTTTTAACAACTTGACCGATTTTTTGCGGTTGATCTGGATACTGGGTCCAAACAAGAGCACCTACTTGTGATCTTGTCGGAATTTCAATGGAACAAGTCACGGCGGTTTTTTGCAATGGACAGTTTGTTTCAGTTGGAACCAGTTTGACAACAGGTTTTTGGGAATCAAATTCTTCTGCTAAAAACTGAGCTTCACGGCCATCTGAAAACTTCAAAATAGCATGTAGTGGCGTTTTCCATATCGCTTCTAAAGTCAGTTTTTTTTCTGGGTTTTTTTGTGAGTTTAAATTTGAAGTCGCTTCTTCAGATGCAAAAACAGAGTTTGCTAAAAATAGACCTAGAAATAAGAGTTTCAAACTGATTTTCAAAAAACACCTCTCCAAATATGATTGTGATGAGACTATTCGGGGCGAAACATTTCATGAGATTGAGTGCGCAACTGATCCATTTTAACAAAAATTACTTTCGCAGCGTCCAAACGCTCAGTGGCGATTTCGATCGACAACTGCTGTGATAATTCAATCATTTGTTCCATATACTGTTTATAAAGTCTGACTTCATCAGCCGTGATCGGTCTCACGTCCCCGTTATGAGGCGTGTACTCAGGAACCTCTGCACGAATTTTAACAAAAGCTTGAGCCAAGGAAACGGCTGCACTTTTCGTGTTAGAATCAATTTTATTTTTTCTGAGATCCGTCACAATCACTTTAAAAGCGGGATTGATTTCTTTTTTCATCGTCGCTTTGATATCCGCAAAAGCGAAAGAATAGAGGAACACAAATAATGTTAAAGTTGTCATTTTCATCGAAACACCTCTTTGATGTTTCAGTTCAAAGCAAAGCCCGTTCCAGCTTAAAAACACTTTGAGTGCAGATCACTGCCTAAGCTTTTAACAGCTCGCTGATTTTAGCGGGTATTGGATGGAAAATTTCGTCTCAAAATGAGATTCTAGGGCGGAAGCCAGAGGTCGGCTCCCGTGGTGCCGTCGAGCGCGGTAAATCCGCCACGTGCAGTTTGTTGATTTCCGATAACTGTGAACTGTCCAGCAGCGTAAATAATGGAGCCACTCACTGAAAGGGCATGAACTATACCATTTACATTCGGGTTCCACGCTGTCGCAATTCCTGTCGTCGCATCAAGAGCCGCAATTCGGTTTCTGGTTTGCCCACCTACGCTTGTGAACTGACCACTAGCGTAAACAATGGAACCACTCACTGAAAGGGCATGAACTATACCATTTACATTCGGGTTCCACGCTGTCGCAATTCCTGTCGTCGCATCCAGGGCCGTAATATAATTTCTTGTTTGACTACCAACGCTTATAAACTGACCACCGGCGTAAACAATGGAACCACTCACCGCAAGGTCACTAACTAGGCTGTTTGCGTTCGGGTTCCAGGTTGTAGCAATTCCTGTTGTCGCATCCAACGCCGCTATATAATTTCTTGTTTGACCACCAATGCTTGTAAACTGACCACCGGCGTAAACAATGGAACCACTCACCGCAAGACCTTGAACTGTGTTACTTGCATTCGGGTTCCAGGCTGTGGCACTTCCCGTTGTCGTATCAAATGCTGCTATCCCATTTCTTATTTGACCACCAATGCTTGTAAAACTCCCTCCTGCGTAAACTGTCGAACCACTTAAGGCAAGGACATAGACGATGTTGTTTGCGTTGGGGTTCCAGGCTGTCGCAATTCCTGTCGTCGCATCAAGAGCCGCTATATAGTTTCTTGTTTGACCACCAATGCTTGTGAAACTCCCACCTGCGTAGACCGTGGAACCGCTCAGCGAAAGGGCATAAACTAAGCTATTTGCGTTCGGGTTCCAGGTTGTCGCAATTCCTGTCGTCGCATCTAGCGCCGCTATATAATTTCTTGTTTGACCACCTAAGCTTGTGAAACCCCCACCTGCGTAGACCGTGGTACCGCTCAACGAAAGGGCATAAACTAAGCTATTTGCATTTGGGTTCCAGGCTGTGGGACTTCCTGTTGTTGCATCAAGAGCCGCAATTCGGTTTCTTGTTTGACCGCCAACGCTTGTAAAAACCCCACCTACGTAAACAGTCGAACCACTTAAGGCAAGGGCATAGACGTTGTTATTTGCGTTCGGGTTCCAGGTTGTGGGACTTCCTGTCGTTGCATCAAGAGCCGCAATATAATTTCTTGTTTGTCCA
>JAOASS010000009.1 GCA_030158485.1 Pseudobdellovibrionaceae bacterium
AACGAATGATAATAACGCTTTACAATTTGAAACCAACGGGACGACAAAAATGACGATTCTTCCTAGCGGAAACGTGGGAATTGGGACTGCGTCGCCTTCTTCGTCTTTAACAGTCGCCAATACAAGCACAGCGACAAGCGGTTATGTGGACGGAACTTCAGGAACATTGACAGCGAACCCCGGGGGAGCGTCGTCTGCGACTTATACCGGTACCTACAGTGAGGCTACGTCGGTCTCGGCCTCGAACATCACCGGTCAAATTTACGGCATTTTGGGAACAGCTTATAATAATGGGACTGGAACTGTTTCTGAAATAGCAGCGGGCAGTTTTGATGCATGGAATAGTACAACGAGACCCGTTACTCAAATGTCAGGAGTCACAACGACGGTGGACTATACTGGTACCGGCACCGCGATGGGCGTGAATAGCTATATAGATGCACGTAGCGCCACAACTGTTGCTAACGCGTATGGCACTAAATCGCACGTGAAATTGCGCAGTGGCGGAGCAACGAACCTGTTCGGAGTTTACTCTGAAATCGAACTCGATGGCGCAACAGGAACAACCGCAAATGCTTATGGCCTGTATTCACGGGTGAAGAATCTTTCGAATACCATGACAAATGGCTATGGCCTTTATATCGAAGATGTCGGTGGCACGGCTGGCATTACCAATCAATTTGGTATTTACCAAGCCGGTAGCAATGACTTCAATTACTTCGCCGGCAACGTCGGTATCGGGACGACAGCTCCGTCAACAACCTTAGATATTAACGGTGGTATGACTTATCGCGGAGTCGCGGCTGCGTCAGTGCCGGCGGCTGCGTCTCAGGGAAAAATCTACTTCGACTCGACAGACAATAAATTTAAAGTCAGTGAAAATAACGGCGCTTATGTGGATCTGGTGGGCGGTGGTGGTGGCGGAGCAGCAACCAGCGTGACCGCTTCTGCGGGCACAGCGGGAGCTCCGAGTGTTTCTTTTAGTGCAGATGCAGATACAGGTTTTTACAATACATCGGCTGACACGATCGGTGTTTCATCAGGTGGTGCAACAGTTTTTAATATCAGTTCATTAGGAATTATTTCTCCAACTGCAGGTGGCGCCAATATCACGTCGGCTAATGGAACAGCAGCAGCTCCGACATTTAGTTTCAGTGGTGACGCTGACACAGGTTGGTTTCGTCCTGCTGCAGATACTTTAGCGGCTAGCACAGGTGGCACAGAGCGAGTTCGCATTGATTCTTCAGGTAATGTTGGTATCGGTACAACAACCCCGACAAACGCGAAGCTTGATATCGTTGGAGCTGCAGTTTCGAGAGCTAATATTATCGCTTCAGGCGCGACAGTCGATTTATCATTATCAAACGTTCACACATTGCGTGCTCCGGCAACTGCCAGTATCACTTTGCAAAACCCAGCTATCGGTGGAACTTATACAGTGGTGATCACAGACACAACTTCTAGAACTTATACTTTTTCGGGCTGTGAAAACTCTTACTTTAGTCCATCCAATGCGCCTACTGATTTTCGGTCTACTTATACCATCTTGGTGGCTGATGACGACGATTCAGACGGCACCCCAGATTGCTTTATCACTTGGACAACTGGTTTTAACTAAGAATTCCAAAAAATCCTATTTTTTAACTGAGGGTCCAAAAATCACGACTTTTTATTTGCCCTTACTCCAAAAATCAGGACTTCTATAAGTGATGAAAAAAAGATACGGGTAGCGCGCGTCTTGATTTCTATCGATTTGGCGGGGACTCCCTTCAAGGTCGGTATCATTTTTTAAGGCTTCATCCACTGACAATTGATGAGCTTCAAGTTTATTCACATGATAGTATAAAAACATTGTTTGTATCACTTAGATTGGACTTTAGTGAAAGAAGTCGGAATGCGTTTTGAAAATATGATCGGGAATCATTTAATCTAATTCAATTGCACGTCATGCGTGAATATGGTTTATAGAAAATATGTCAGCAAGCTCATTTGGTCAGCGATTTGTGATAACGACTTTTGGTGAAAGTCATGGTCCTGCACTGGGAGTCGTGATTGACGGTTGTCCTGCGGGCGTTCAGTGGCAGGATGCTCTCATTCAAGAAAATTTGAAGCGTCGCCGCCCTGGAACTTCAGCTGTTGTTTCGGCTCGTCAAGAAGCAGATCAATATGAAATTCTAAGCGGAATTTTTGAACACAAAACAATAGGTACGCCGATTGCGTTGATTGTTCGCAACCAAGATGCCAAGTCTCAGGATTATGATATGATTCAGAATAATCCACGAGCAGGACATGCGGATGATGTTTGGAAAAATAAATTTGGAATTTCGGATTATCGTGGTGGTGGAAGATCTTCTGGTCGGGAAACAGTCACACGTGTTTTAGCAGGATCTGTTGCGCAAATGTTGGCCTACCAATTGGCACCTAAAATGAAAGTTTTAGCTCAAGTGATTCAAGTTGGAAATTTACCTTATTCAACTGAAAATATTGAAGTTCAAGAAATGTTGAAAAAAGCGCAACTTGATGGCGAAAGTTACGGTGGTATCATTAAAGTCGAAATTCAAAATCCACCAGCTAATTTAGGCCAACCTGTGTTTCACAAATTAAAATCTGATTTAACGGCCGCTTTTATGTCGATTGGGGCCTTAACAGCAGTGGAATTAGGTGCTGGTTTTTCTTCTGGGGCTCGAAAAGGAACTGAATTTCATCAGGTCGCAGAATCTGAAAATTACGGTGGCATCCGGGGCGGCATTTCGACGGGCGAAACAATTTCATTTAAACTTCATGTCAAACCCACTTCCAGTATTTTAAATATCGCGAAAAAAGGAAGACACGATCCCTTTATTGGGACACGGGCTATTCCTGTGATTGAAAGTATGGCTTATTTAGCTTTAGCAGATCATTTACTTTGGGTCCGCACAGATCGAATTTAGCGTTTAATTCCTTGATAGATGTAGGCAATGCCAAAACTAACAGATGTGTAAGAAGTTGTGGAAAAGTGTTGAGTCTGATCCATCCAAGATAAAAAGTCTTCTCGACAAGGAAACTTCGAAGAAGATTTTTGTAAGTACTTATAAGCTTCAGTTTGACCCGTTACCAATCCGCCGACATAAGGTAAAACTTTTTCAAAATAAAAATTATAAAGATCTTTAACCACAGGTGTTTTCATTTGGCCAAATTCTAAAATCAAAACCTGACCACCGGATTTGGTCACACGTGCCATTTCGCTAATGGCTTTTTGAGGATCCTGAACATTTCGAATTCCAAAAGAAATACTGACTCGGTCGAACTGACCATCGGCAAAGGGTAAATTCATAACGTCAGCTGTTTGATACTGAATATCCAGTTGCTGATTCTGTGCTTTCTGTGGAGCCGTGAGCATCATGTCTTCGCAAAAATCAGTTCCAATAACAGAGCCCGTAGGACCGACAACTTTTTTAAATTCAATCGCAAGGTCGCCCGTTCCTGTTGCACAGTCTAAAACGGCCATTCCGGGTTGGGTACGACTTAAACGAACTAATTTTTTTCTCCATAAATGATGGATTCCGGCTGATAAAATATCATTGCCTCGGTCATAGGAAGGAGCCACTTTTTTAAACATGCTTTTAATAATATCGGGGTTGGGGCCTTGATAAGTCATAATTTCTGCAAAGGCCTTCCAATCAGATTCAGAATTTTTTCAAGCTGTTGCATCATTTGATTAAAAGAAGCGTAGTCCATAGATTGTCTGCCATCAGAGAGGGCTTGATCGGGATTCGGATGAACTTCCACCATCACGCCATCTGCGCCCGCAACTGCAGAAGCATAAGTTAACTGAGGAACAAATTCTCTTAATCCTATAGCATGAGACGGATCTACTAGAACCGGAAGATGAGTCTTTGTTTTAACAAAGACCACAGCATTTAAATCAAAAGTATTTCTTGTTGCAGTTTCGAAAGTTCGGATACCACGTTCACAAAGAACAATGTCTTCGTTACCACCCATACGAATGTATTCAGTCGCTTTGATCCATTCTTCGATTAATGCTGCAAATCCACGTTTTAATAAAACAGGTTTTCGAGTCATTCCTACTTCTTTTAAGAGCGCATAGTTATGCATATTACGTGCGCCAATTTGAAACATATCAACGAATTCGGAAACTTCTTCAATTTGACGAGGATCTGTAATTTCGCTGACTAAAAGTAAGCCGGTTTCTTTTTTAACTTCTTTGATTAAATCAAAAGCATTTTGTCCAAGTCCTTGAAAAGCTTGTGCTGAAGTTCGAAGCTTCCAAATTCCTGCGCGAACAAGACTGGCACCTGCGTTTTTAACAGCATGTGAAGTTTTCAAAAAATGATCACGGCTTTCGATTGAACAAGGTCCCGCGATAACAGTGAATTGAGGTCCGCCGATTGTGACATTTCCAACTTTGACAGTTCGAGTTGGAATTGTTGTTCGTATTATATCTGTTTGCATTGAATTAGTTGCATCCATTCTTTCGCCATACTACTTCAGTAAAACCGACTCTTAACAAAGAAAAGGCTTACCAATTGGAAAAGCAGAGTAACATAGAGACCTTGGATTCCTCAAATTTTTTAAAAGAGGGAGCCTTTGTGCGATGGAAGGGGAAGTGGATCGTTTTCGAAGGTCCTTTCGAACCCCTTGCCGCAAGCGCAGATCAGTTTTCAAATAAGTCTAATTCGTCAGTACTTTCAATCTCTTGCGGGTCTTTTTTTGATTCTAATTCAGCCCCATTTAAAGCCTCAAAACAAGTTTCGATGGATTTAGCTTCATGGAAAACAATGTTTAAACCTGAGTTCGGCTCTTGTTCTTTTCAGTGGTTTGGGCCATCTCGACAGCTTTATTCTAAGTCTTTTGCTCGAGTTAAAGCCGAAATTGCATTAGGAAATTGGAAAAAAGCAGTGCCGATTGCTTTTGATCGGAGTTCCGGAACTTTGAGTGAAGTAAATAAAAAATATATTTTATCTCAAGTTTCGAATGCTCCAGAATCTTTGATTCCTTACGGGTTTTGGAAGCAGGGTTCAGGAATGATTGGTTTGACGCCGGAAATTTTATTTTCTCGTGAAAAAAATAAATTAGAAACCATGGCACTTGCAGGTACCGAAAAAAAACAAGGACCTTGTCATTTGTTGGCAGATTCTAAAAATTTGAAAGAACATGACTTCGTTGTTCAAGATCTTTTGGAAAAACTGAAATCATTTGGAAAAGTCGAAATGTACGGGCCGGTTGTGTTAGAACTTCCAACTCTTTATCATTTGCTTACAAAATTCAGTATTCATTTGCAAAAAAACTGGAACGATCTGGAAAGTGTTTCAAAATTACATCCGACTTCTGCTTTGGGGATTTCGCCCTCTTATAAATGGAAAGAGCTTGAAGATTTACCTGAACAAAAAACTCGAAATTTTTTTGGTGCTCCATTTTTGTTGCAGATCGGATCTGAAGAAAGTTTAGCGCTTGTTGCGCTTAGACAAATCCAGTGGGACTTAAATGAAGTCAGAATTGGTGCTGGCGGCGGAGTTGTCCAGGAAAGCGAAGAAGAGTTTGAATGGCTTGAAATTTTAGCTAAGATAGACTCAGTTAAAAAACTAATGGGGATTTCATGACCAATATTGCTGTGGCCGTAAAAGTAATTTCGGAGCTTCTAAAAGCAGGAGTCGAAGAATTTTGTCTTTGTGCGGGGGCGCGGAATTCACCTTTTGTTCAAGTTTTTGATAAAAATCCCCACATTAAAGTGTATCATTTTTTTGATGAAAGATCGGCGGCATTTTTTGCTTTAGGTCGAATTGGTAATACACGAAAACCTGTTGCTGTTATTACAACTTCAGGAACGGCCGCTGCCGAAATGTTGCCAGCCGCCGTCGAAGGAACATATTCTTCTTTGCCACTGATCATGGTCACGGCGGATCGTCCCAAAAAGTACCGAGGCTCAGGGGCTCCACAGTCGATTGAACAAATTGGTCTTTTTTCTTATTACATTGAAGTTTGTTTTGATATCGACGAAGAAAATACACATTTGTCACTGCGCGGTCTGAGCTGGCGAAAACCTGTTCATATTAATGTTTGCTTTAATGAACCACTGATTGACGCCGAAGTTCCGAAATTAGCTATTCCAGAAAAGACTCCTCGAGCTAAATTTCCAGAAGCATTTCCCATGGATATGAAAGATGAAATCGAAAGATTTATTCGAAATCATAAGCCTCTTGTGATTCTCAGTACTTTGCCAGAAAAAGTTCGGCCTGCTGTGATGGAATTTTTGATTAAATTAAAAGCTCCCATTTACGCAGAAGGAATATCGAATCTGCGAGGGTCGAAAGACTTGATGGATTTTACAATTCAATCTGGTGACAAAATTATTTCAAAACTTTTCGATATGAGCGCTTGTGATTCAATTATTCGAATTGGTGGTGTTCCGACACTTAGATTCTGGAGAGACTTAGAAGACGTTCGCAAAGATTTGCCCGTTCTTTCTCTAGGTTATAATCATTTCACGGGACTGAGTCGGCCCGTTCTTCATTATTTAGATTTAGATGATTTGGGACGTATCGAAGTCGATTATACTCGAAAGCTAGATGATGAGTTTTGGTCTGTTGATCGAAAGTGGAATGAAAAACGAATGGCTCTTTTTCATCAATATCCATTAAGCGAACCTGCTCTTTTTCATGAACTTTCAAAACATTTAAAAGGTACGAGTTTGTATTTGGGAAATAGTTTGCCAGTTCGTGAATGGGATTTAGCGGCGGATTTTAATTCGCCACCAGAGCGTGTTGTGGCTAATCGAGGCGCCAATGGAATTGACGGCCAGCTCTCAACTTTTATTGGTTGGGCTAAGCCTCAGACGGATAACTGGTGTATCGTCGGAGATTTAACAGCTCTTTATGATATGTCGGCCCTTTGGGCAGCTGTACAAGTTCCAGATTCAAAAATGAAGATTGTGATTATCAATAATAAAGGTGGAATGATTTTTAAGCGAATGTTTGGCCAAGATATTTATTTAAATCGACATGGAATGGAATTTGAAAGTTTCGCCAATCTTTGGAAATGGGATTACTCTCTTTGGAAAAAGATTCCTGAAAAAATTGATTTGGGAAGCCGTCATGTAATTGAAATTCAGCCTGACGAAACCCAAACAAATCAGTTTTGGAAAGAATGGGATCAGATCAAATAGAAACTCAACCCCTTCTCTTTCTTCATGGTTTTTGGGGTCAGGCTTCTGATTGGACATCGGTACTTGATCGAAATTTTATAAAAAAATATGAAGCACTTTCTTATACGGAAAATTCTTTACTGAGTCCTGAAAACTTTTTATCCGACTGGGGTTCAAATTTTATCAATTGGAAAAAGCAAAATTTTTTGAATCAGAAAATGATAGCGGTGGGATATTCTCAAGGGGGTCGGCTTTTGCTACAGGCTTTCAATGCGGCCCCAGAAGAGTTCGAAAAAATCATCCTGATTTCATCACATCCGGGTTTGGAAAATTTTGAAGCAAAAGAATCTCGACTTTTGCATGATCGAAAATGGGCTCAAAAATTTAGAACGCAGTCCTGGGAGCAGCTTCAATCTGAATGGGACAGCCAAAGTGTATTTAAAAATAAATCAGATTCACAAATCAATCCTAAACGAATCGAAAATCAATTTGACCGTGAAACTTTGGCCTTGTGTTTGGAAAATTGGTCTTTAGCCCACCAGCCCAACTCAAGGGACTTAATTAATCAATACATTCATAAATTCAGAATTATTCTAGGCGAAAATGATTCAAAGTACATACAGCTTTATCAAAGTTTTTTGAAAGACTTGAGCATCCTTAAAATAGAAAAAGGGGCCGCTCACCGCGTCCCCTTCGATCAACCGACAAAACTGGTTGAAACTTTAAATTCAATTATTTAAGAAACTGAACTGTAGAAGTAATCCAGTTGCTATAAGCAGGAACAAGAGTGTAAAGACCTGCTTCCGCACATTCCGAGTCACCGCGACTTGTGATTCCGACTTGAACTAATTCTCCAAATGGACTTTGCACAAATGAGGGGCCACCAGAATCGCCTGAGCAAATGCCACGCCCATTTTTTTGATCGACATAAAATTCTGAATTCCCAAGGAGAGGCTCTTCAACAACAACTCTTGTTTCACGAAGTAAACCTGATCCAGAGCGAATCACACCAGAAACAATTCCGTATCCAGAAGCTATTAAAACTTGCCCTTTGCGTAGGGCTGAATTGTGCAGTCTTGTGACTTTCATATGTGCAGGAGCCGGTTTAGAAAGCTTTAGAACAGCAATGTCGCCGACGTCCATACCAGAAACTTTGCCATTTTGAGTTCCACCCCACTTCGGGTAAATCACAGCAGTCGAAACTTGAACAATATCTGGATTATTATGAACACTTCCAGATCTGATTTTAGAGACTCCATCAATTGCAAATACGGCAAACATTTTTTGAACACCGTCCACACAATGGGCAGCCGTTAAAATATGATGGCGAGTGATTAAAGTAGCCGTACAGATTGATTGGCCTTCAGATGACATGGCGTAGAGCATGAAAACTTGCTTTGATAAGTCGGACCCTGGAACAACAATTCTTCCACCGATAATGCTGTCAGAGTTTTGAACTTCAGAACTATCTAAAGATTTATTTTGACTGCTTGGAGAACACGCAGACAGCAGAGCCAAAGAGAGTGCCAAGATGGAACTCAGTGTGAAATTTTTCATTTATACCCCCATTAAATTCGACATCTTTTTGTTTGCTGTCGCCTTAAACACAGCCTGGTTGGCTGCGGCCAACTTGAAACTGTTTTATTTAAATCACGGTCTGGTGCCAACATACAACCAGTTCGTTTTTTTGGAATCAATAAGAAGTGTTTATACCTAAGACATGTAAACTTTACAAACTCTTCATTTGATCAGTGGCTTCAATCAAAGCCGCACGGGTCGAAGGTTCTGAAGCCGCGTGGCCCGCATCCGAGATGATTTTAATTTCAGCTTCGGGCCAGAGTCGATGAAGGTCCCAAGCGCTTTTCGCAGGGCAAACGACATCGTATCGACCTTGCACAATAACTCCTGGGATATTTTTAATTTTCGCAATATTTTCAAGCAAATAATTTTTTGACGGGAAAAAAGCATTGTTCATAAAGTAGTGACATTCAATTCGCGCGAAGGCCAAAGCTTTTTCAGGTTCTTCAAAAGCTTCAATCGATTGAGGATCGACAAAAAGCCTGGAGGTTGCAGCTTCCCATTGACTCCAGATTCGAGCCGCTTCTAAGCGAACTTTTGAATCTTCGGAAGTGAGTCTTTTATAGTAGGCTTTCATCATGTCGAAACGTTCTGAAGCGGGAATATGGTTCCAATATTTTTCCCAAACATCAGGAAATATCCAAGAAGCTCCTTCTTGATAAAACCACTTGAGCTCTTCTGGTCGACAAAGGAAAATTCCCCTTAAGATCAGGCCTTTAACGCGATCTGGATGAGTGACAGCATACGCCAAAGCTAATGTTGATCCCCAGCTACCACCGAAAACAAGCCATTTTTCAATTTTTAGAAGTTCGCGAATTTTTTCAATATCGCGAACGAGATCCCAAGTCGTATTATCGCGCAATTCTGCAGAAGGTTTTGATTGGCCGCAGCCTCGCTGGTCGAAAAGAATAATTTGATAGTGTTGAGGATCGAAGTAGCGCCGGTGATCAGCATCTGTTCCGCCGCCGGGTCCGCCGTGCAGAAAAACCACTGGTGAACCTTTGGGATTGCCTGAAATTTCATAGTAGAGTTCATGCAGATCAGAAACTTTTAATGATCCTGTTTGATAGGGCTCAATTGAAGGGTAAAATTCTTTCATGTGAAAACGTTCTCCCAAATTTTCTTTTTACTTGCAGGAATAAAACTGTTTTGAAATGCGATCTGGTTTATTTTTTTAAACTCATTCGGACCAAAGCCGTGATATTTTTGGGCAATATCGTAGTCATCAGTCAAGGTGGATCCGAAAATTCCAGGGTCATCTGAATTCAAAGTGACAAGTACTCCCGCTTCGAAAAGATTTTTCAAAGGGTGATCTTCAAAACTTGGAAAAGCTTGAGTTAGCCAATTACTTAGCGGGCAAATTTCAAGTGGAATTCCTTTAGCTTTTAAAACTTCAATGACATGTGGGTGATAAATGGATTGGACTCCGTGGCCTATTCTTTCAGCACCCAAATGTTCGATGCTATCGAGCATCCACTGACCAGCAAAAGAACTCGGGGATTCGCCGGAATGAATTGTCACACGAAGACCTGCTTTCCGAGCAATTTGGAAGAGCGGCGCAAAAGGTTTGGGATCAAAGCCGTCTTCATTATCCGCGAGATCGACTCCGACGTATTCATTTTGGTGGTCGATCAAAAAATTCATAACTTTCTGCGCCTCTTCAAGCGGCTTATTTCTTTGTATGATTCCAATCAGGCCAACTGCCATTCCCCATTTTTTTTCGGCTAGCGCAATTCCCTTTGCAAAAGATTGATGGATTTTTTCAAAAGTGAGTTGGGAGTGACCATCCAATATAAAAGTAGGCGCATAGCGAAGTTCAAGCATCATCACATGATCGTTGAAAGCGTCTTCACAAGCTTCGTAGGCAAGGCGGGTCAAAATTTCTTCGGAGGCTAAAACTTTTTGTGTTTGTAAAAATTTTTTTAAAACAGATTCCAAATTTTTCATGGGCTCTGTCACAAGAAATGAATCACGCGACAAAGCGGGTGGTATTTCTAAATCCATCCCTAATGTCTGAGCAATTTCCGTTACTGTGCTCCAACGCATCGAGCAGTCTAAGTGTCGGTGCAAATCAATTTTAGGAACGCTGCGAAGTTGTGGAAGGGTCATATTCATTGAGAGTTCTTAACAGCTCTTGTGGAAGATGTCTTCATTAACGCATCGTCACGACTTACTCTCAGTTTCTAATCGGACTATTCAATTGAGGTTTTTTTATGTAAGGTCGCATTCATGAATCAGAATTTAATTGTTCCACAAAAACTCGCTGGCAATCCACAAAATGAACCTCAATTCGCCGTGAGCGTGAAGGGTCCGAAAGGATCGCTTCAAGCTGTCGACCCCAGAGCGACTCGGGCTTTAGTTTCTTTGATGGACATGAATGCCGTTCTCGGCGGAGCCGCTTCTCACTTTGGTGGACCGTCTGCTTTAGCTGAACTGATGTCAGCTCTTTATGCCCTTATTTTTGAAGAATCAAATTCACAAAAAAAACAATGGTTTGATTTGTTTCATGTGGTCAATGATGTGGGACATGCTGAAAATGGTCTTTACGCATTAAAAGCAAATTATAAAATGGCGGGTCTCGATTTCGACAAACTGAAGAAATTTCGATCAATTGAGTCGGGCTTGACTGGTCACGGTGAAGTTCACTGTTTTCCTGAAGGAGTCTTCTTAAGCAACGGTCCTTTGGGATCCGCTTTTCCTCAGTCACAAGGTCTTGCAATCGGCGAAAAGCTGAACGGAAAAATGAGAACAACTGTTTGTATTCTCAGTGATGGTGCTGCCATGGAAGGTGAAGCGAAAGAAGCTTTTTCTGCGGTCCCTGGTCTTGCTTCTAAAGGTCAATTAGGGCCTTATGTTTTGATTATTTCTGATAATAACACAAAACTTTCTGGCAGAATTGACCAAGATTCTTTTTCTATGAATCCAACTTTTGAAACTTTAAAAGGCTTAGGTTGGGAATATATTTGTTTGGAAGCGGGACATGATTTGAAAGCTTGTGTTCAAACTCTTCATGCAGCTCTTGAAAAAGCTCGAAGTCAGCCTTCAAAACCGGTTGTGATTCACGCTAAAACAATTAAAGGTTATGGTGTCAAGAAAACTGCGGAAAGCCCAAGCGGAGGCCACGGCTTTCCATTGAAGTCGGCTTCGGAACTTCCAGCTTTCTTGTCTGAAATTTATCAAAATGAAAAATATCCCGAAATATTTGATCAATGGATTGCTGAATTAACTGAAATCGAAAAAAATATTCCAGCTGCTCAGGTTGCGGGCGAAAAAATTCAGAAAGGAATTTCATCAGCTATGATGAAATCTTTTGAAAAGGGTCTACCGATTCTTTCTGTGACTTCTGATTTGGCCGGTTCAACAGGTGTTGCTGATTTTAGAAAAAAATATCCACAAGCTTCAATTGATGTGGGTGTTGCAGAAAGCAATATGGTTAGCACGGCAGCAGGTCTTTCAAAATTAGGCTATATTCCTGTCGTCGATACTTTCGCTCAATTTGGTGTGACTAAAGGTGCGTTACCTTTGACGATGGCTTCTTTAAGTGAAGCTCCAGTGATTTGTGTTTATTCTCATACGGGATTCCAGGATGCAGCTGACGGGGCCAGTCACCAAGCTCTCAGTTATGTTGCGATGACGGCCAGCATTCCTCATGTTAAAATTCATGCGCTGACATGCAGTGATGAAGCCGATTCATTAATGACCCAAGCCATCGAACAATTGGCAGAAAAAAGAAAAAAAGGCGAATTGGCCACTTCCCATGTGTTCTTTTTAGGTCGCGAAAACTTTCCAAAATCCTACGGCGCAAAAAGTTACAAACTTTTTGAGCCTCAAATTGTAAAAGAAAAGAAAACATTAGATGCGATCGCGATTGTGGCAGTTGGTAGCATGATGCCTGAAGCTGTTAAAGCTTGTGAAGAACTTGAGCGGCTCAATAAAGGTTATATTTTAGTGAATGCAAACTGTTTGAATCATATTGATGTCAGTTTCTATAAAAACTTATTAGGCAAAACCAGTGGTAAAGTGGTGATTGTAGAAGACCATCAAGTGATAGGCGGCTTCGGTCAAATGCTTGTTCATAATCTTGTGACTGCGGGCATTCCTGTTAAAGCGAAAACTTTAGGTGTCAAAGGTGAATTCGGTCAAAGTGCTTACAATGCGATCGACTTGTATCGTAAGCATGGACTTGATTCTGTTGCGATTTTAAAAGCAGCGATGACTTGGCCTTAATTCTATTTGGGATTTAACGAAATATAAGAATAGAACTTAAATACGCGCAGCTTTGTTTCAAGCTGGCTAACTTTTCTTTGTTTCCAAGGCAATTAAAGTAAATCCAAGTTCTGTTTTGATAGCGGAAGTATTGAACCAGTTGTTTATCACTTTGAGCATCTTGTAAGTGAATCCAGCCATTTTCTGCATTTTTCGTAGGAATTTGTTGTCCCATGATTTTGAAGCCACTTTTTTCATACTCACGGATCCAGTTTTTAAGCGATTTATCATAATCTTCTTTAGAACTTAGTTTTTTTAAACGGATAAAAATTTGAAGCTCTTTATCTAAAGACTTTACAGACCACTTTTCAGAATCATTTTGAGATAAATCTATTTCATAGGTGCTTCGCTGTAAGTTTAAATCTATTTTAAAAGGCCAAAGATAAGGATTCAATTTATTATTTAAAAAAAAACTAGATCCGGTCAGAGGATAAGGTGCAGCTAATAAAAAACAAGGATTCATTAAGAATAAAAGAGTCATTGTAAATTTCATTTTTCGGCTTTCATGAAAATATTTATCATGGTGTTGTGACTCCAAGTCCAGGCGGAGACGGGTGGCAAACTTCACTGACAGGTAAAAACAAATCTTGATGTAGTTTATTTTTAATTGTAAGAAATATTGTTTTATCATCGAGTACATAAAACTCAGAAACAGGTTCGGCAATACGATAGGCCAATCGCCAGCACTTATCAGTTAAATTAAGTTTCCAAATTTCAACTCCGACACCTGTTGCAAAGCCAACAAGGAGTTCTTCTGTTTTATATGCAGTTGTCATACCGAAAATTTTTGAATCTGACTTGAATAAAAGCATAACTTGATTAAATTTATTTTGCGACTTTAGAACGGCTCCTTTTTCATTTGGATCATATTCAATCCAGTAAAGACTTCGTGTTTTATGAATGGGAATGGGATTGCGAATCATTTTTTTTGAAACTGAATAAAGAGTTTGAATTTCCTCTTGATTATTCAGAGTCATAATTTTTGATTCGAGCTCATTTTCATGAATAAAGTAGAGCAAGCGTTTTGATTTTTCCCAAAAAAATGAAGACTCTAGACCTTTTTGATTTGTCATTCTTTTGAAATCAGTTGCTGTTCGATTTTTCAAATAAATATCAGAGCCGGGCTTTGCTCCGCTTAAAATTGAAATAAATTGCTCTTTGAATTCATCGTAAGATGAAGAGTAGTAAAAGTGATTCTTATCAATAGGGGCGATATCCCAAATTTGACCATCTTGGTAAGTCAGTCTTTTTAGTTTTTGAGTATCAATTGACCATTCGTAAATTTCCGTTCTTTCTGAGTGCGGAGGCTTTTGGCAAGTCAGAAGCCAATGCGACGAGTCCAGTGCCCTCACTTGAGAACAATCAGATAAAAATGAAAGATTGTTTTTCGATTGTGAACTTGCGCTATTTGATTCCGATAACGGCTTTTGTGCACAACCTATTGCAAGAAAAATAAGTCCTATAAACTTGAAATTCATTTCAGTCCCTGTTGTAAAATCTTTTGGATCAAAGTTGTGGGATTGATTCTTTTAACTTGATCAAGAGCAACCCATTTAACTGATTTAATTTGATTGGATCTTCGTGTTTTCTTTTTTATTTGAATAAAAATATCGAATCGAGTGATTCCATGTTTCACGTCAAAATTTTTAGGCTTTACTTTCACTTTTTTAATCACGCCTGGAAAAACCCACTGGCCTTTAAGAAAAGGCATTTTTTCATTTTGAACAAAAGCAACTTGATTTTTATAGATGGAAATTTCAGGTTGCCAAACCCAAGTTTCAAAATTCATTTTTGGTTTTTTTAAAGGCCATTCCGTTGTTTTAGATTCCTGCCGAGCCAAACATCGAGACGTCCAGGGGCAAAGTAAGCACGCCGGACTTGTTGGTGTACAAATCGTAGCACCGAGTTCCATCATGGCTTGATTTAATAGATCAGGTGTTTCGGTTTGGGCGAGTTGGTCGGCTTTGATTTGCAAAGTATTTCGTTCTTTTGGCAGCCAGTGTCGAACGGGCAGGCCAAATCGCCGACAAAGGACTCGAATTACGTTGCCATCTAAAACACCGACTTTTTCTTGGTAAGCAAATGTTGAAACAGCCCTGGAAGTATAGGGGCCAAAACCAGGAAACTTTTCTAATTCAGCAGCAGTTTTTGGAAAACCACCTTCTGCAAGTAGAGCTCGAGCCGCTTTATGAAGATTTCGAGCTCGGGAATAATAACCTAGACCTGACCAGAGCTCTAGTACACTTTCAAGATCCGCATTGGCTAAAGTTTTTAAATCTGGAAATCTTTTTAAAAATCGATCGTAATAGGGCAAGACAGCCACAACAGTGGTTTGTTGCAACATGACTTCTGAGATCCAAATCAAATAGGGGTTTTTGGTGCGACGCCACGGAAGATCACGATGGTTGTCATGGTACCATGAAATCAGTGATGATTGGTCTAAGCGGTTTTCTTGATTCATCTGTCTATCTTTTTAATGGAGGTCCTCATGGAATACAAGCCTCTGAGCGGTCGAGAGTTCCCAAGGTTTTCACAAATTAAGACATTTTTTCGCTTACCGTGGGCTGATATTAAAGATGATTTTGATGTGGCACTTTTAGGTTTGCCTTTTGACGGCGGCGTGTCTTATCGGCCGGGCGCCCGATTTGCTCCGACTCGAGTCCGAGAAATGTCGGCTTTGGGACGTGGATATCATTGGTCTCGTGATATTAAGATATTTGATCGTTTAAAAGTGGCAGATGTCGGGGACTCTTCTGTTGTTCCAATTAATCTTGAAGCCACTTATGAAAAAATTGAAAAATTTATTTCCGATATTATCCAAACAAATAAAAAAACAATTGCCGTTGGCGGAGACCATTCCACGACATTGCCTGTTTTGCGAGCGATGAGAAAACATTACGGTGTTCCACTTAATTTTATTCATTTTGATGCTCATTTAGACACTTATCCTGCAGCTTGGGATTGTGAGTATCATCATGGGGCATTTGCTCGTCATGCTGTAACTGAAGGTCTTGTTGATCCTCAAAACATGATTCAAATTGGTTTGCGCGGGCCTTTAGCAGAAAGAGAAGATCTTAAATTTGTACGTGATCATGGAATTAGAACCTACACTGTCGACGATGTCCGTGAAAAACATATCAATCAGTTCGTTGCCGAATTACCTGAATTTTTAAAAGGTCCAACTTACATCAGTTTTGATGTGGATTGTTTAGACCCTTCCTGTGCTCCAGGTACGGGAACTCCAGTTCCTGGCGGTCTGACTAGCTATGAAGCTCAAAAAATTCTTCGGGGTCTTAAAATTAAAAATCTTGTGGGTGCAGATGTTGTTGAAATCAGTCCCGCTTATGATTTAAGTGATCTGACTTCTTTGGTTGGGGTTGACGTGATGTTCGAATGTTTGAGCCTGATGGCTTATGGGGCCAAAGGTCAGTAATCAAGTCGAACAGAAAGACCCAGGCTCCAAAAAGATTTGAAGATTTCAATTTCTGAAGGATTGTTAAAAAAAATCAAAAGCGCTTGTTCAGCTAAACCACTATCAAGCAAAAGCTTAATGGATTTTCCTGATTTCCTTATCAAAGAAACTTCAGTTCCAAAGCGGAAGCCAAAACGCAAGTTTGTGATATCGTAATAAGTTTCGTCGCGATATTTTGAAGGTGACTTGAAATAAAATTTTTTATGATTGGTATATGTTAAAAAACCACCAATCAGAATTGGGGTCCATTTGAAATTTTCAAATTGTTTTGTGTCGAGGCTCCAAAGATAAGCTGTACTTAATTGTTTGATTTCACTGATTCGTTCATCTTTTGTGTATCCCAAAATACCTAAAACGTGATGCTTCGTATTTTCTGAAACCCATTCGCCTTGAAGCTGGTGCCTCCCTAAGTACGCACCGGTGCCGTATCCGAAAAAATATTCAGCGTAGCTCAAAGTTGGAAAGCAGAAAAAAATGATGAATATTTTCTTCAAAGAAATCATAAAGTTGATTCCAGCGAACAGTTTTTTTCGCGGCAGTAATAAATTCTGATATTAGAATTATCAACTTCAACCAATCCCCAGTTGTCGCCTTCTGTACGACTGATTTGGAAAATGGGAATCCCGCTGACAGTTTGTTTCGAAAATCGATGAAGATGACCATGAATCACAATGACTTGGGGATGAATTTGAAGAATCGAAGTGTAAAGGGCATTATCAGCCGGTGTAAACGGAAGGTTATTAAAGGGGTCTTGATGATGAAATAAAAAAACTGGTTTTGTGTTATCTGCCGATGTCATTTCAGAACTTAAAAAAGAATAATCAACAATTTTTGTTTCCAAGCGATTATTATTCCAAAAAATCAACTTTCCAAAATCCGTGATAATGGATCTATTTTCGGGTCCAAATGCAGTTTGATAGATTTTTCGACCATGTGTCGTCAGATCATGATTACCAGGAACGACATAAAGGGGAATTTTAAGATCTTTAATATACTCCATGAAAAGTTCATATTCATCACCTGATCCGAAATTTGTGAAATCACCCGTGTGAATAGCAAATTGCGCGCCTGAATTGTTGATATGTCGAAGTGTCGACTTCAGATCAGCATAATTTTGGTGAGAATCTGCTAGCACAGCAAAGCGAGCGATATCCCCGCCGACGAGGTTATACGTGGGAACAGAAAATTTTTGGTTCCACAAAGTTGAAGTCATTCTGACTTCAGTATCAAAAATCGAATCTTTAATATCACAAGAGGTCAGGTAAAAACAAAAGCAGGTAAGAAAAAAAAACTTCAAATGACGGATCATCTGATCGTGGTTATATTAAAAAATAAATTTTATAGCAAGTCGTAGTGTGCTCAAATGCCTTTTCTAAAGAAAATCTTCTTGGCCATGCGGTGGGCGAAGACCTTTTTTCTTAATTTTTTCAACAAGTGTTGTACGGTTGAGTCGAAGCAAAGCGGCCGCTTGATTGCGGTTCCAACCCGTTTTTTCAAGAGCTTTCAAAATTAAACTATTTTCAAAAGCGTCGACAGCAGTGTTGAAATCCATGCCTTCTTCTGGAATATCCATTCGTGAAGAAGTGATTGTTTGTGTCGGACTTTGTGCCCGATATTTGATTGGCAAATCTATGACATCAACAATACCAGAGCCTTTTAAGATCGTCAGACGCTCAACCAGATTTTCTAATTCGCGAATATTACCCGGCCAGTTGTAATGACCTAAACAATCTAAAGCGTCATTTGTAAAGCCAGCTAAAATTCGGCCTTTTGATTTTCCGTAAAGATCTAAAAAATGACTTAAGAGCAAAGGAACGTCACTTCTTCGTTCGCGTAGAGCAGGAATATGGATCGGAATAACATTCAGGCGGTAAAAAAGGTCTTCCCTGAATCTTCCTGTGGTCACGGCTTTTTCAAGATCAATATTAGTCGCCGCAATAACACGAACGTTCACTTGTACGGTTTTTGTAGAACCAACAGGTTCAAAACAACGTTCCTGCAAAGCACGAAGAATTTTAACTTGCAAAGTCGGCTCAAGATCACCGATTTCATCTAAAAATAATGTTCCTCCATCGGCTAGCTCAAAGCGTCCCACGCGATTTGAAATTGCACCGGTAAAGGCCCCTTTGATGTGACCAAACAGTTCACTTTCTAGCAATTCGGCAGGAATGGCGCCGCAGTTAATTGGTATGAATGGACCTGTCGACCGAGAAGAGCTAAAATGAATAGCACGGGCAACTAATTCCTTGCCTGTACCTGATTCGCCTGTGACAAGAACCGTTGATTCAGAATCTGCGACTCTTTCAACAAGATCTAAGCAATGACGAATTCCTTCCGAGCTTCCAATAATTTGATCAAATTTATGTTTTGTTTTCAATGCTGATTTTAACTGCTGATTTTCTTGAGCTAATTTTTTGTGTGTCATAGCTTTATCAACGAGGCTCATCAGTTCTTCAATATTGAAAGGCTTTGTGACAAAATGAAAAGCACCCTTTTGAGTTGCTTTGATCGCCGTTTCGATACTTCCATGGCCCGTTAGAATAATAATTTCGCAGTTGGGATGCATTTTTTGAAGCACATCCATAAATTCGAGTCCATCGCCGTCAGGTAAATTCAAATCAATCAAAGCCAAATCAAGTGACGAATCTCCTTGGATGACAACTTTAGCTTCTTCGATTCGATTGGCAGTGATGACATTATAACCTTTGCGATCAAGCATTCTGAATAAAGCTGTTCTCAGACTTGATTCATCCTCAACGATTAAAATACGGCTTGTTTTCATGAACCTTCCTTCCATGGTGGGTTCTAGTCAGCTTAGTATAATGAAAATTTGACGGGACTGTCAAAAAAACCGCGTGGATTAAGGCTTTCGTGCCGGTCGAGTATCTCGGGGGAAGGAAATTTTTGCCCGCAAGCCTCGACCATGGACGCGTTCAAATTGTAATTCTCCGTGTAGTTCTTCCAAAATCTTTTTAAAGCTTGCGGGAGTTTGCTCTTCAATCAAATTGGCATCTACTTCTAAAATCCATTGAATTTCAGTCGTACTTTCGGAAAGTGAAAATAAAATTTCGTTTCTCACGTTGGGATCTTCTGTTCGAATGCGGTCTAAAGCTTGAACTGCCCAAAGACCCAGAGTTTTCCATACACTCAAGAGCCAAGACGGTTTTGTTTTATAAATGATAGGCTTGTCACTAAGCAGTGAACGAATTTTAAGTCCTTTGGTTCGTGTGGGAACTTCTAAAATTTTGATGAACTTTTGCATGAGCTCAACTAAATCAACTTCAGTTTCAGGATCAAGGCTTGGATCCCGCGCGTAGACAAGAAGATTTTGGACAATGTCGCGACATTTTAAAATCCCTTTTTCGATTTCAACGATATCAGGATAAATCGGGTCGTCAGATTTTAAATCACCTTTTAACATTTGTGCGAAAGTCAGAAGTCCTGCTAAAGGATTATTCAGTTCGTGGGCCAGTGAGCTACTGACTGTTCCCATTTCTATCAGCCTTGAAGTTTCAAGCCAGCGGCGCTGTAATTCGATACTCTCGGTGATGTCCCGGTAAAAGTGGGCATAAACAGCTTGTGGAACAGACTCAATTTTTTGGCCTCTGACTTCCCAAATACTTGTTTCATGCTGAACTTGAAAAACTTGTCCTAGCTGACAGCCAGGGCAGGGGCTTGATCGTTTGAAAAGAAGCTCATAACATTTAGGTTTTGAATCAATTTCAATTTTTTGATTTGATTGAATCACATTAAAATTCTGATCTAGCAAAATGAGTGGATCAGATAAGGATTCAAAAGTTTTTTCCCATTGGTGACGAATTGAAACAAGATTTTCAAGTTCACGAATCGCATCTAAAGATAATGAAAGTGATTCTGCAATTTGCATTAGGTAATCATTTTCATCTTTTGTAAAAGTATGAGCTTGTGACGCCATCAAAAATAAGGAGCCTATTTTTTCAGATCCTCTATGTAAAAAGAGACGATGAACTTGGTAATCTAATTTCTTTCTAATTTCTAAGCTAAAAAGATCATCTTCAGATTTTTGAATAATTTTAATCCACTGGATATCAAAAACTCGAGATAAATTTTCTGTTAGAAGAATTTCTAAATCATTTAATGTTCTAACTGAAGGCAACTGCATCAGAAGTTTTTGAAAAGCTTCGACTCTTTCATAACTGATAAAAAGTTTTCTTCTTGTTTCAGTTAAGTAGCGGGCTCTTTTTTCAACTCTCATTTCAAGTTCATTTTGTAAAGAAATGAGTTTTTCGGATTCTTCTCTTTGTAAGAGCGAAAGCATTTCGATTTGTCGAGCTGATTGAACTTCAGAAGAACATTCAATTAAATATTGTTGCAATCGATCGTCTGCAGGTGAATGCACAAAATGACGAATTGGAAATGTTTTATTGATTGCATGTAGTTTTTCCAGCAAAAAGTCTTCAGGACATTCGACTATCAGTTGCAGGAATTGATTTTTCTTTTTCCACGATTCGTAGACTTCTTTAAATGAGGGATCAAATAAATACGAAATTGACAAAAGCACAACATCATATTCTCGATCTCGGGCAAAATCTAAACCTTTTGCGGAATCGGCACCCCATTCGTTTATAAAACTTTGATTCCAATTTCCGATCATTAAAATCTGAGAATCTACAGTCGACATGTTGCGATGAGCTCCTGATGTTTTTCGACGGTAAAATCTGGAATTTCAAATTTATTTCGAGTCACTTCTCCGACGTGTTCGCCATACTTGAAGTAGCAAGTTAAACAGCCCAGTTCTTTTGCGTCATGAATTTCTTGAGACAGTCTGTTGCCAATTGAAATGAGTTCTTCAGGCTTTAGATTAAGACTTTTTAGAATATCTTCAAAAGCAATTCGTTTTCTTTCTTTTTTGAAACCATCAAGTACGTATACTTTTTGCAGCAGTTTTTCGACACCAGTGGCTTGAATTTTCCTTTTTTGTGTTTGTACGGCACCTGACGTAACGACAAATATTTTATATTTGTCCTTCAAGCGGATCAGATTTTCTTGAGCCCCAGCTAACAAATCAAGATGAGCAGGAATCGGAGGATTATAAAAAGCTTCGCTGCCAGCGTCGCCCATTTTTAAATTGGAAACGGAATGACCGTATTTTTCTGCAATAAATTGAAAAATAATTTGATGCTTCATTGATAAAGCACCTTTTTTACGTTCTGCTTCAAAAGTTTTAAAGTCAATCGAAAGACCTTTTGCTACCATGGCTTGATAAGCAGCAAGCGATGCCATGGGCACAAGTAATCCAGTCGTATCAAGAAGCGTATCATCGAGATCAAATGCAATGGCTTTAATCATTTTAATTTTCCCTGTATGAGTCCAATCAGTCCCTCGTTAAAGTGAGACCAAACATTTTCAAGAGGTTCTGCTTCTTGTTCTTCAATGCAAACAACAGGAATTTTATGTTCGAGCCAACCGTATTGTCCTAAACTTCCTGGGGTCGGATACCCAATATCAGGATGCGAATCATAGTGATTTCCTTGGGTCAAGAATTCGGCGTAAGCTTGGCCTGTTTCTCCCGTGTAGACTACGCAAGGCTTCCAAGAGTGAAAATGAATAATCACACACGGTTTTGATTGTGATATCAAGTTAACAAGACCTTGAGTTTCAACTTCGCTTGCAGCTTGGGGTCCTGGATAGTAGCGGTTTTTTTCATCAGAAAAAGTCCAATCAGAAGATGGAAAATTACGATTCAGATCCACACCTTGAGAGTTTGTGCGTTGATTTTTCTGAAAGCCGTCGACATTCAGGCATGGAATTAGGATCCAAGGGTGATCATTTTCTGTTGAGTGTGTTTTAAGCCACAAAAGAAAGTCTTCTGCTAAACGAACACCTTCGGGCTCGTCACCATGAACTCCACCGACAAAAAGATAAGGTTTCACATCTTTTCGATGTAAATTTTGAAATAGGCTAACAGATCTCCCTGTTGCTGTTTTCACCCACTGGGGCATCTGTTCAATCCAGGGATTGTCGTATTTAAGAATTTTTCCTTGCATAGTCTCATTCAAACTGATTTTTTGTAGAAAGGAAAGAGCGTAAAAGTTGCATCAGCGATGACTTTCTACCAGGAGAGATATAAAGATGTCGGAAACACTCATTCAAGAAAAAGTCCTCAAAACTAAAGCGGCTCCTATTACGGCTATTATCTTAGCAGCTGGTAAGGGCACGCGCATGATGTCCCCTTTGCCCAAAGTTCTTCATCCTGTTGCCGGGCAGCCTATGATTCTGAGAAGTATTCAGGCGGCTCGTGGCGCTGGAGCCTCTGAAATCAGATTAATTGTGGGGCATGGCCAAAATTTAGTCAGAAATGTCGTAGAAAGTACGGGCGTGATTTGTTTTGAACAAAAAGAACAACTTGGAACTGCAAACGCGGTGAAGTCAGCTGATATTGAAAACCTCGAGGGTGAAGTTTTAATCATGAACGGTGATCATCCATTGGTTGAAGCTCAAGATTTAAAAAATCTTCTCGATAATTTTCGTGAACTTAAAGCTGATATTGCAGTTGTGACTGCGATTGTTAAAAAGCCAGGAGACTTGGGACGTATTGTCAGACAAAAGGGTGTTTTGAAGGCCATCGTCGAAGCTCGAGACGCTTCACCTGCAACTTTGGGCATTCGTGAAATCAACACTGGTTTTTATATTATGAAAGCGGAACTTCTTAAAAATTTATTGCCTGAAATTAAAAATAATAACACCAAAGGTGAATACTACTTAACAGACTTGATTACTTTGGCACAAGAAAATGAATACCGAATAGAAGCGATTTGTGGGAGTAGGCGAATTGCCCATGGTGTTAATAATCAAGCTGAATTATCAAAAGCGACAAAATATCTTTTCAAGAAAAAAGCTGAAAAATTAATGGAAGACGGGGTCCTCATGATCGATGCAGATTCCGTGTATATTGAAGAATCCGTCAAAGTAGCAGCCGGCAGTGTCATTTATCCCAATGTTTTTTTGCGGGGCCGAACTGAAATCGGGGCTTTTTGTGTTTTAGAGCCTCAAGTCTATATTTCTGATTGCGTGATTGGTCAGAGTGTTCAAATCAAGCAGGGATCGTATTTGGAAAAAAGTGAAATTCATCATAATTGTAGTGTGGGTCCTTATGCTAGACTTCGTCCTGAAACACTGTTGAAAGAAGAAGCGCATATTGGAAATTTTGTGGAACTTAAAAAAACAGTTTTTGGTAAAAAATCAAAAGCAGGACATTTAGCTTATATTGGCGATGCCGAAATTGGTGATGAATGTAATATTGGTTGCGGTGCGATCACAGTGAATTATTCAGCAGATAAGAAAAAATATAAAACTAAAATTGGGAACAAAGTTTTTGTTGGAAGTGATGTCCAGTTGATTGCTCCTATCGAAATTGGTGACGAAGCGATTTTAGGTGCAGGATCTGTTTTGACAAAATCGGTTCCTGCTCGAGCGCTGGCCGTTGCGCGCGGTAAACAATTTATAAAAGAAAACTATGTGGCAGCCGATGGTCAAACTTCTTCATCAGATAAAAAGGAAATTTAATTTATGTGTGGTATCGTCGGTTATTTAGGACCTTTAAATCCAAAAGACGTTATTCTTCAAGGGCTTAAAAAGTTGGAATACCGAGGTTATGACAGCGCCGGCGTGGCGATTCTTCATCATGGAAAAGCAAAACAAGTTCGAGCACCGGGCAAGCTATCGGCCTTGGAAGATAAATTAAAAAATGAAACTTTTGATGGTCATTTGGGTATTGGGCATACTCGTTGGGCGACTCATGGAGCCCCAACGGAAACTAATGCTCATCCGCATCAAGTCGATGGAATCAGTCTTGTTCACAACGGAATAATTGAAAACTATCAAGATATTCGCGAAACTTTAATTAAAAGCGGAGCTCAAATTTTATCTGATACGGATTCGGAACTTGTTGCACACTTGATAGCTCGTGAAGTGAAAAAAACAAAAAATCTTTATTTGGCTGTAGAACATATTTTGCCTGAACTTCGGGGTGCTTTTTCGATTGTCGCTATTTGGAATGAAGCCCCAGACGAAATGGTGGCATTCAAAGATGGCCCACCACTTGTGGTTGGTATTGGTGAAAAACAAGCTTTTGTTGCGAGTGATGTTCAAGCTCTTTTAAATTACACGAAAAAATTTATCTATTTAGAAGATCGTGAAATCGTCAGTATCAAAGGTGACAAAATTGAAATTTTCACTGCGCAAGGTGCTCCCATTATAAAAAAAGTAACCGAAATCAACTGGAACCCTGAAATGGTTGAAAAGCAGGGTTTCGCGCACTTTATGCTTAAAGAAATTTATGAACAACCACGTTCGGTTGCGGCGGCTCTTGAACCCCACACAAATGCCCAGACTCATGAAGTCCATCTCAAAACCGAAGGCTTGGGTTCAGCAGAATTTTCAGATCTTTTGAAAAAAACAAAGCGGTTTTGTATTGTGGCTTGTGGAACTAGCTTCTATGCAGCTCAAGTCGCAAAATACTTAATAGAAACTTTGGCTCAAGTTCCCGTTGATATCGATGTCGCCAGTGAATTTCGCTATCGGTCGCCTGTTTTAGAAAAAGACACTTTATTTATGACGATTTCTCAAAGTGGAGAAACTGCGGACACATTGGCCGCATTACGTTTAGCAAAAGAAAAGGGTCTTCAAATCCTCAGTCTTTGTAATGTGAAGAATTCAACAATCGATCGCGAAGCCCATATTAAACTTTACATGTTGAGTGGCCCAGAAATTGGAGTAGCCAGCACAAAAGCTTTTACTTCAACACTGACTGTTCTTTCTTGTTTGTCTTTGCAGTGGGCCAAGTCGAAAGGAACTCTTTTAAAAGCAGATGAAAAAGAAATGGTTCAAGCTTTGTTGGCAGCGCCGGCTCAGCTAGAAGTTGTTTTAGCCTACGATAAATATTTTAAAGAAACTGCTCAGAAGTTAAAAAATTATCGTGGATTTTTGTACATGGGTCGTGGTCTTTCTTATCCGATCGCAATGGAAGGCGCTTTAAAAATGAAAGAGCTCGCTTATCTTCATGCGGAAGGATATGCGGCCGGTGAAATGAAGCATGGCCCTTTGGCTTTGATCGATAATCGTATGGCCATCGTGATGCTTTGTCCGAAAGATCAATGGTATGAAAAAACTTTTTCAAATCTAGAAGAAGCGAAAGCTCGCGGTGGGGAAGTTTTAGCATTGGGCACTGGTGAAGATGAAAATCTGAAAAGAAAAAGTCACTTCTACTTAGCACTGCCAAAAGCCCACTGGATCGTCAACCCACTCCTTTCAACTATTCCGTTGCAGCTGATGGCTTATCATTTAGCTTTTCAGTTAGGATATGACGTTGACCAGCCCAGAAACCTAGCAAAATCCGTCACCGTCGAATAAAAGGCACCCACTCACTTACCAGTAGGCGTCGCGTTAATTGTGATGTGTTTTGTGGTCAGATATACTGGTTGGTTATCGAGCCAAACTTAAAAGTTGGTAATAGGATTGAGTTCTTTTAACGAAGTCCAAAGTTTCATTGCCGCGTGCGCAGCCGTAGGGAAGTTCTTCGCACACGCTGGGATCTTCAAGCTTTGGTAAAAAACTTTCAATATTCTGCCATTGGTGATGGTTAAGGCCTTTTTGTTTTAAAATTTCCATCACATCAAACATATGTGCGATGCCCGCATTGTAGGAAGCCAAAGTAACCAACATGCGATCACGCGGATTGCGTATTTCAGCCCACTCTTCCCAAAGGTGTTTTAAGTAACGAGATCCTCCCCAAATGCTCTGGAAAGGGTCTTCGCGGTCACTGACGCCCATATGTTCTGCGGTTTGCTTCGTTAGCTGCATTAAACCTTTAACGCCGGTATAGCTGACAGCAGAGTGATTCCATTTAGATTCTTGAAACGCGACTGCTGCCAGTAAAGTCCATGGAAGTTTTACTTCCAATGCCACTTCTTGAAAAGCTGATTGATACAGTTTGAAATCCATATTCAGACCACGAAATAAAGACCGTATTTCATAAGGTCCCAACGTTTTGAGGGAATTTTCAAAACGATGATTCACATTGGTCAATTCTCCGTTACGAGAAGCTTTATGGTACCAAGAGTTCAGCAAATTTTGCAGATCAATATTTGTATGGCGAATTTGCCAAGCGTAGTGAAAGCGTGTAGGGATTTCTCCCACTTTTACAATATTAAAATAAGGTTGAGTCGCAAAAAGTCCTTCTTGTAGTTCGGAAACTAAACAATCAAATTTTTTATTTTGAATGTCTTTGATTTCTTTTTGCATGGGCCATCGAGCTTCAACTAGTTTAAGATCGGCAAGATCCCGGTCATCTGTGACTTTGAGTTGCCGATGGCAAAAAAGTCCATTCCGAATTTCTTCGAATAAAGGGCCAAGAACAACTCCTTCTAAATCAAGATGCTGTCTAGAAATAATAATTTGTCCGCGTCCGCGATGGAAAGCTTTTATTAAATCTTCAGATTTTTTGAAGACGATCGTTCTTATTTTTAAACCCGTGTATTTCGCAAATATTTCTAAGCGTTCTTGATCTACGCCCCATTGAGAACCGGTGCGATCTTTTAATGATGTTAAAGGGTTTTCAAGAATCAGAATTTCAACCGGCTGCAAACTTTGAACGCGCTTCAGAGCTTCTGATTCTTGGAACGGGAGTAAATCAAATCCAGATGTTGCCATCAAAATAGTGACAAGAAGTAAAACTAAGCCACCGGTTGATTTATTGATGAGATTTTGACGCATTAGCGTAATTTCATTCATAACTGTGGGCTGGGTTTACTGCCGATACTTACGCCTAGCAAGACGCAACGCTCGGATTCAGTGATATTTTGAAAAATTTGTCAGGTAATTTGGTCCCTGTTCGCATACTTTACATCCTGTGACAACCAATGCTGGAGGGCTTTTTGTGCTCTTTCAATTTGAAACTGTTTTTTAGCGGCTTTATCACGTGTGTTGACACCACTGTTTTCGTCAACTGGCAACATTAAGCCAAAGTTAATATTTGTTGGTTGAAAATGTTCTGCACGAGACTCGTCAGTAATGGCTTCCAATAAGGAGCCAAATGCAGTTTCTCTTGGTGGCGCACTCAATTTTTGTTTTTTAACTTTTTGATTTAAAAAACGCGCAACAATTAAGCCGATACAAGTTGATTCGAAATAACCTTCAACCCCGGTGATTTGTCCTGCGAAAAAAAGCAAAGGATCTTTTTTGGAGGATAAATCTTTGTTCAATAGCTTTGGAGAATTAATATAAAGATTTCGATGAATACTACCCAGTTTTAAAAACTCAGCATTTTCTAAGCCTGGAATCATTTTGAAAACTCGGACTTGTTCACCGTAAGCCATACGAGTTTGAAATCCCACCATATTGTAAGCTGTGCCTTCTTTATTGTCCTGTCGTAATTGAACAACAGCAAATGCATAGCGACCTGTCTTGGGGTCATCAAGTCCAACGGGCTTCATCGGACCGAATCGAAGTGTTTGGGGGCCACGATCAACCATCACTTCCACGGGCATGCAACCTTCGAAGAATGGAGTGATCTCAAAATGTTTTGGTTCAATTTTTCGAGCATTTTTAATTTCTTCTATAAATTTAAAATACTGTTCTTTATTCAAAGGACAGTTAATGTAGTCAGCAGTGCCTTTATTGTAACGGTCTGCTTTCCAAGCAATGTTCATGTCGATGGAATCAGTATCAATTATCGGTGCAATTGCATCGAAGAAATAAAGAAAATCTCCGTCGAAGTGTTGTTGAAGTGAAAAGCTTAAATTATCGTGAGTCAGCGGGCCAGTTGCAATGACCGCGGGTCTTGGCACTTCATCTAAAGAGCTTACGATACGGTTTGTAACTTTGATTCTGGGATGATTCCGAATCATTTCCGTGACAAGTTCTGAGAATAATTCTCTGTCGACGCCTAGGGCTTGGCCAGCTGGCACATAAGCTTTTTTAGCGGCCTTTAAAATAAGAGATCCCATTTGTTCAGCTTCCCATTTAAGCTGGGCAGGAGCAGAAGTTGGAGTCAAGCTTCCGAATGAATTAGAGCAAACAAGTTCAGCCATTTTATCAGTTTTATGTGCAGGAGTTTGAGCTTGGCCTCTCATTTCAATCAGTTCGACTTGGAAACCTTGTTCTGCCAGCTGCCATGCGCATTCGCTGCCCGCAAGACCGGCGCCGACAACTGTCACAGTTTCATGCACTTTTTGATTGGAAAGAGTGGGGCTCACCTGCTACACCTCGTGGTTAGGAAATAAGTATGGCTGATCAAGATTTTGATCCTAAATTTAAAACAGGAACGGAAGTCCTACAGGGGCTTTTTGAGAATGGCAAGTCGCCACTTTCCGAACAGTTTTTGCGTTGGAAAATGTGGGCTCGTTGGGAAGAAATTGTAGGTTCTACATTAGCAAAGTCTTGTGAACCTGTGGGGCTTCAGTGGGGTGTCCTGATTATATGGGTGCCGCACTCGACTGTGATGCAGCAGATGATGTTTTTAAAAGAAAATATTTTGTTAGCCGTACGAAAAACATTTCCCCAAGTCAAAATTAAAGAAGTTAAATTCACTTTGGATAGAAAAGGTCTTTCTACTCATGAAGACAAGCGAACTCAAGCGAAACAGTTCGTCAAACAAATGATTCAAAAGAAAAAGTAATTCAAAAAAATTTCAACTAAATCCCTTAAAAAGTGACACGCCGCCTACTGATTTGTAAGTGGGTACCCATTAACTGAGCGGCGGAGCATGTCCTTTACTTGGCTTTTTCTTTGGGATCCGCCGAGAATATTTTTAAGTTGGTCGTGGATGCTTGGATCAGAAATGAGTGCGCCTAGAGTGCCTTCGCCTTTGTCGACTTTTGTGATGATTCGGTCTAGCTTGGCCATTGAGACTTCTGTTTTTTGTGCGATTTTTGAAAGTGATGTGGAACCGCTTTCCAAATTATTCATAATTTTCGCGACTTTATTTTCACTATTAATTGTTTTGATCAAAATATGAACTTCTTTAATAATATCAAAAATCTTTTCCGTTTCATTTCCCTTTTCGCTTAACATAGCTAGAATATCTGTCGATTTAACAGTGTCTAGTTCCGCGCCACTTTGAAGGCGTTCAGCATCGGGACTTCCAGGAGATATATAAATATACTTATCACCCAATGCGCCCTGAGTTCTAATTTCAGCTTGTGTGCCAACTGATAATTTCTTGAGCTCGTCGAATTGAATTTTTAACGAAACACGAACTTTGTTACTTTTTGAATCAAATTCAAAACCATCTACATTACCAATCGGCAGTCCAGACAATGAAACGATAGAACCTTGATTTAATCCTTGGACTTGGTCAAACAAAACAGACAGTTGAGCATTTTTGTTAAAAACACTTTTTTCTCCACCCAACATCAGAATCGTCGTGAGAACAACAATCGCCCCAATCACAATAAAAAGACCTGTCATCATAAGTTGTTTACGTGTTTCCATTAGGCCAGTTCTCCTTCGATAAACTTCATCAGCGAATCATTTGGATTATCATAAATGTCAGAGCAAACCACGGAGGCTTCGACTTTTCCATTAAGTAAATAAACAAGCTTATCACAAACAGCTAAAGCGGTGGGCATATCGTGAGTAACAAGAATTGAAGTGGCACCTTGTTTTTTAAGTTTAAGAATATGTTCCTGAATTCTTTTTGTGTTAAAGGGATCAAGTCCAGCAGTAGGTTCATCGTAAAGTATGACTTCTGGTCCCATCATCAAAGCCCGCGCTAATCCCACACGTTTTTGCATTCCACCTGAAAGTTGAGACGGCAATACGTTTTCATTTCCTTTTAAACCCAATTCTTCTAATATTGTGAATATCTTTTTACGAATTGCAGTTTCATTTAAGTTCATATGTTCTAAAATTGGATAAGCTAAGTTTTCAAACACTGTCATAGAGTCAAATAAGGCTCCACCTTGAAAGACGTAAGCCACTTTTTGTCGAATTGAAAATAATTGATCTTCATTCAGCTGAGTGATTTCTTTTCCGTCAATTATGATAGATCCCGAGTCCGGCTTTTCAAGGCCGATCAAACTTCTTAAGATCACTGATTTCCCGACGCCCGAACCGCCAATCAGCCCGACACACTCACCTTTTCTGACATAAAAGCTAACATCTTGATGTACGGCTTTTGAACCAAATGATTTTTGAAAATGTTTAACTTCAATCATTTTAGATCCATTTTTCGAATATCCAAAAAAGTTTAGAAAGAAAAAAATCACCGACTAGAATTAAAATTGAAGCCATCACAACTGCGCGTGTTGTGGCTTGACCCACTTCTTTTGTGCCGGATTTGACATTGAGTCCATAGTAGCAAGAAGGAATTGAAATAAAGAGAGAAAAAAATACTGTTTTAAAAATTCCTGAAAAATAATCTTTGAAAGTAATAGTGGTAATGACTTTCTGATAGTAAAAGTGGGGATCAAGATTTAATTCACTTGAGCCTATAAAAAGTCCGCCAGCATTTCCGACCAAATTTGCCAGTGCCACTAAAAGGGGTAAACAGATAAGACAAGCTAGTACTCTGGGAATGACAATAATCTTGATTGGAGAAGTGCCCAAAGCTCTTAGGGCATCAATCTGTTGAGTCACAGTCATCGACCCGATTTCGCTTGCGATACCAGCGCCAACTCGAGCCGCGATCATAAGCGCTGTGAAAACAGGACCCATTTCTCGTATGATCGTGAGCGCAACTAGTTTTGGAACATAAAGTTTTCCACCAAACTTTTCCAAACCCAATCCAAATTGAAGCGACATGACCATTCCAATGCTCACCGCCGTGATGATAATAAGAGGGAGTGATCTCCAGCCAATAATATAGATTTGTTCACTTAACAATTTCCAATAAAATTTACCCTTGAAAGTATCCTTGAAGATATTTTCAATTAGTTTCCAAATACCACCTACAAAAACTAAACTTTGTTCAGTTGTTTTGAGTAAACCAAAAGAGTAATCTTGAAATTGCTTGATGAGTGATGTCATGGAGTATGAAAACCGTTTTTAAAAGATTCAAACTCATTTAATTCTTCATCGAATTTTTCATCGAGTCCTCCGTAGATCAAGGAAATAAGACAGTTTTTACTTTGAAAAACAGCGATTGCCATTTTCACTTTATGTGAATCGACTTTTCCACTCACCAAAAGTTCAGCAGATTGTTTTGTATCAATTAGGCCGCGACTTGATTTAACTATTCGAGAATGCTCTATTGCATTTGCGGCATCAGCTGCGACATCTTCAATATTTTCATTCGTTTTTTTACATTCACTTAAATAGGAAATCGTGTTGCCAGTTTTTTCGCTGATCCAAGCTTCATCTGCGGTATTTGAGGTAAAAGCAACAAAAGGAATCGCAGGTTTTGTGATTAAAGTTCTTTCTACTTTGCGGGCGGGACCAAAAGGAACTTGAACTGAAACACATGATGTGAGTATGACCAAAACAAGACCTTGGAAGAAAATCAGACAAATTTTTATTAAGTCAGTCATGAAGTGGTTTTTCATGTGAGATTCATCGGACTTTTCAAAGTAATTCAAAAGACTTAAACAACGAATTAGGACTAAAGATTGAGTCAGGGTTTTGTCGGTCCAGTCAAGGCTCTGTAGGAAAAAACGACCTATCCGTTATCAACTGCAAATCAGACCAAAAATAAGACTGGCATCACATATGCTTAGTAATAGATTTGAATGAGTTGTGCGTTCTTTTTAAAAACCGTCGTTCAAGGAGTGAACTTTGGTCTGGCTTAGTTATCTATTGTTTTTTAGTTTGACGTCGGTTGTTCTTGCGTCGGATTTAAACCCCGTAAAAGCTCAAGTGAGTTTTCAAAATGAAACAGTTCATCTTGAAATGACGGGTCGTCAAAGTTGGAAATACGACGTGAATCGTAAAAATGCCGGAAGCAATACTGAAGTCCAATTGGAAGTTGATTCGTTGTCAGAAGACTCTTTAACAGCACTTGAGAACTTTAAAAGCCAACTTGTTAAATCAATTGAGGTAAATAAAAACACGAGCCAGGGAAAAGATCAGATTATTTTTCGCCTAGCAAATGCGAATGTTGAACATTTTGATTACTTAACAGATGAGCCTTCTCGGCTTATTTTTGATTTTTATACGTCTCCAGAAAATAAAATACCACCAGCTAAAAAACCTCAGGCTGAACAAAAAAATTCTCAGCGTTCGCTTGCAAGCGAAACGATACAAATTATGAATGAGGGCCCACTTAACGTAGAAAAAAATGTTGCGAAGTACGGATTATATGACGGCGCTGATCCTGAATTTGATCGGTTTGTCATGAAAGATTATGAAATCAAAGAGGAATCAATCATTAAAAACAAAGATCGATTCTACATTCCTTATCCGTGGCTCATTCGCCAGCCTAAAAAGTGGAGTGATGTGGCAGACAGTGGAATTGTTTATAACGTTCAGCCTTCGACATCAGACGAAAATAAACAGATGCGTTTGTTAGAAAGACTTTTTGAAAAAAATAGAAATTTTATTTTTCTACAAACGAGAGAGTGGTTTAACGAAAAATATCCAAACTCACAATACAAAGAAATGATTGATTTCATGTCGGCGGATGTTCGCTGGAAAATATATCAGGATGGGAAAAAAGCAGCTGATTTTGACTTGGCACTTCAATCATATAAAAATGCGATTCAAAATAATCCTAAAAGTCCAATGGCTGAAAAAATATCAATTCTAATACCTATTAGATTATTTGAAAAAGGTGACTATATAGGCTCACTCAGAGCCTTTAGCCAACATTTAGATAATAAAAACATCACGCGATCAACAGAGCTTTCGAATGATTTAGCAAAATTAGGAGTCGCACTGAGTATGATGCATATGAGGCGATTCGCAGAATCCGAAGAGCTGCTTAGAAAGCTTGAAAAATCGAGTCAGTATTCCGAAATCAAGCACGAAGCGGCTTACAGATTAGGTGATGTGAATGTCTTGTCTAAGAAGTTCAGTCAAGCAATCGAAAACTATACTCAGGCTCAATCCAAGTACCCATCTGCGCAAAACTCATTTCCAAGTTCATATTTTAATAAGTCGGAAGCTGAATTTTGGTTAGGAAATTACAAAAAATCTTTAGAAGACTTTAGAGATTATGTCAAAAAATTTCCGGCTGATACTCATGCTCCACTAGCATTGACCCGTATTGGTGAGAACATGGAAATATTAGGTGCCGATAAATCGCGTACGATGGGCGCATATTTAGAAGCTTACTTTAGATTTGGTGAATCTTCCAATGCTGTTATTGCTCGTATTCGTATGACAGCGGCAAGAATGAAATCAATGAAACCAAAAGAAGTTGAAAATGCAACACAGCAGATACTGTCATTGACTAAAAAAGCGAATCTGCCGGATGTCGAAAAATTAGCAACGATTCTGATCTCTGAAGGTTACAGCGAGCGCGGAGATTATTCCAAAGCAACACAGATGTTAATCGATTTTTATCAAAAAAACCCGACGATGTCCGATGCTCAGCAATTCACGAAAAGAATTACGACAAATATTAATGAAAGAATTAAAGAAGCTGTCGATAAAGGTGATTTTATACAAGCACTTAAAACTCATCAGCAGTTTTCGGATGGCTGGCTTAAGTCATCAAATCGTCTTGATACGCGATTTTTTTTAGGTCGCTCTTTTGAAATGGCAGGAGTGCCTAAAGTAGCAGAAAACTATTATAAAGAAATTCTGAATCGTTTACAAAGCGTTGAAGGAACAGCGGCAGAAAAGGAAATTCGTGTTGTAGAGCATTTGCCGTCTAAGGAACAGTTATATTTAAGGCTTGCGGAAACTCAATCTAAACAAGGTAAGTTGCAAGAAGCTTATGATTCATTAAAACAAATCAGAACAGCTCAAAGTATGACTGATGATGAGCAAATCGAACGAGTTATTCTGTCTGCTGATCTTTTAACTGAAAAAGAACAATATGATTCGGCTAAAAGATTTGTCATGGAGCTTTTAAAAACATGGCAAGGCGAGCCAGAGAAAATGGTAGCGCCATATATGAAATTATCGGAAATAGAAGCCCAATCCAATCAGCCAGAAAATGCCCTGAGGTCACTTAAAAAAATCGATGAACTGATATCAGATTCAAAAAGTGAAAAACTTGAAATTCTTTTTAAATCTTTAGAAAAAAGAATTGAGATATCAGAAAAATCAAAGAATGAAGCTGAGCTCGTAACTGCGACTCAAAGAATGTTGGAGTTATTTGAAGAAACTAAACCAATTGCTTCAATACGATACAAACTGGGTGAAGTGTATTACAAACAAGGAAAAATTAAAAAGGCAGAACAGGCTTGGACAGGCTTCAAAGGTGCACAGTCAGAATTTTGGGGAAAATTAGCAAAAGAACAAATAAAAAATCTGACTTGGCGAGATGACTATAAAAAATATATCGAAAGAATTCCAGCCATGAGCAAAGGAGAAAAAAAATAATGGATTTTTTAGAATTTGCTTTTGAATCGGACTTTTTAAAAAACATTCAATCTGAAGTCCGTTCATTAAGTTCTGCGCAATCTTCTGTGCTCATACTAGGAGATTCTGGGACAGGAAAAACATCTTGGGCTCATGTCATTGGGCGTTTGGGTGGGATCCCAATTGTATTTGAAAGTCATGAAGTTCCGAAGACTATAAAGGGTTGGAAAGAGATAAGTCATAATTGGGATAAATGTCCGATTATTTTAGAGGATATCGATAAGTGGTGTTATGCAACTCAAAGTAGTTTTGCTCAATTTGTTAGAGAACATAAAAGACAATTCAAAAGAATAATCGCAACTGCTTCTACGCGGATCATAGCAAAAGTTCGAGAAGATCATTTTCGGTCTGATGTCTATTACACTTTAGCTATCCGCAAGATTGAGCTTCCCAAAATAGGTGACTGCTTATCTGATTTCGAAAAAATTGTACAGTTCTGGATTAAAGTTCACAGCTTAACATCAGGAGCGACTCAAGCGGAGTTGTCATTTTCTGCTATTCAAAAAATGCGAAGTCATCGTTGGCCGGGGAATTTTACTGAACTCGTTAATGTTCTCGAAAGAGCTCTTTCTTTTTCACAAGGTCAAATCAGTGATCAGCATATAAAATTTGATGATTGGAGCCATGACTATTCAGAGCTTGAAGTGGGCTTGACATTGGCCACTCTTGAAAAAAAATTAATTATGCAAACGCTTCATTTGACAGCACAAAACAAATCACAAGCAGCTCGAATGTTAGGTATCAGTATTCGAACGCTAAGAAATAAATTGAACGAATATCGCCAGGAGGTAACGCATGAGCTTTTTTGATAAAACAGTAAGCGGTTTACAAACTGCTTTGTCGATGCGACAGCTAAAACAAAATGTGACGACCGCAAATATAGCAAACGCAGAAACTCCTGGCTACCAAGCAAAAAAAATTGATTTTGAAAATGCTCTTGAAAGAGCTCTTGATTTAGATGGCCTCAGGGGAATGAGTACTTCAAGCGAAGATCACATGACAGTGGGTGGTCATACTGCAAAAGTAAAACCTGAAATTTATAACAATCCTGAAGGGGCTGTCAGTAACGATGGGAATACTGTCGATCTTGAAAAAGAAATGGCATCCTTATCGGAAAATGCCATTATGTACAAAGCAGCTTTACAATTAATAAATAAAAAATTGGCGGCATTAAAATATGCAGCATCAGATGGTCGGTAAGGAGTTAAATCATGGCTGATTTTATAACAGGTATGAGAATTTCGAGTTCAGGTATGGCTGCTCAAAGACAGCGACTCAACACGATTTCTTCAAATATTGCCAATATTAACACAACACAAACTCCTGAAGGTGGTCCTTACCGAAGAAAAGACGTGATTTTCGAAGCTATGCCTGATGCTCGAAATTTCGGTGAAATATTTTCTTCAACTGATCCCAAAGGTCAAATGCAACGAGTTCAAGTGACGGATATTATTTCAGACAAAAGAGCGCCATTAATGAAGTTTGAGCCCAATCACCCAGACGCAAATCCTGATGGATTTGTGGCGTATCCAAATGTCAACTTAATGGAAGAGATGACCAATATGATACAAGCTTCTCGCGCTTACGAGGCTAACGTCTCGGCGATGCAAGCCAGTAAGGATATGGCTTTGAGCGCTCTCGAAATAGGACGTTAGAACTGTTTAATAACTGGATTTTGGAACTGAGAGAATTTTGACGTTATAATATTAATAAGACCTAATTGGAATCCAATCGATTTTAATTTGTCTTGATAGAGGTGAATCCATGGACGGTTTTACTATTTCGAACTCGAACAGGTTTCTTGAATCAGGAAATTTGAATCTCAATAAAGCGTCTCAAGCTGAGACAGCTCGTGTTTCATCGCCATCAGCTGTGCCAGGAGATAAAAGTTTTGCTGACACTTTGAAAAGTGCCATTAGCGAAGTCAATCAGATGCAACAAATTTCGAATAAAAAAATACAAGAACTTTCTGTCGGAAAAACGGACAACGTCGCAGATGTGATGATTACTGCTGAAAAAGCGGACATCGCGATGCGCGTGATGGTGCAGGTCCGAAATAAAGTTATCGATGCGTACAACGAAATCATGAGAATGCAGCTGTAAGGAGTAATGATTGGATAAAATTTTTGGCGGATTAATATTACAGTTTCGGGAATTCTTTAAGAATTTAGGGCCTACCAAAAGGCTTTCGGTTTTAACAGTTTCAGTTGTGGCACTTGCGGCAGTTGCCATGATGTTCTTTATGGTTTCAGGTAGAGATTATGCAACGCTTTTTAGTAATATTCCAACAGATCAAATCGCAAGTATCGTTGCAAAATTAAATGAAAAAAATATCCCTTATCAATTGAAAGATGATGGTAAAACAATTTCTGTACCAAAAGATCTTTTGCATTCAACTCAAATGACCTTGATGTCCGAAATTGGTTCTCCGAAAATGGGTAATATTGGACTGGAGCTATTCGATAAACAAGATTTCGGTATTAATTCTTACGCACAGAAAATTAATCATCAAAGAGCCCTTCAAGGTGAACTCATGAGAGCGATTAATACTCTAACGGCTGTTAGACAGTCGAAAGTGATACTCGCTATTCCGGCTAAAAAAACTTTCCTTGAAGAAGGTGGCAAACCATCAGCTTCTGTTGTTGTAGAGCTTCATCAAGGGAAAGAATTAAGTCCTGATCAAGTTCGTGGTATTCGATATTTAGTCGGAAATGCAGTGGAAGGCATGGACCCAGATCGTGTCACAGTGCTCGATGAGCGTGGAAAAGTTTTAACTCGTGAAAATAATGGCTCGACAGCGGGCAGTGATGAGATCATGGATTTAAAATTAAAAATTGAAACCGCCATGGAAGAGCGTATTGAAACTATATTGGGAAAAGTTGTCGGTAACGCAAAAGTTGTCGCTAAAGTTGATGCAACACTTCAGCATCGTGTGATTTCTTCCGTAGAAGAATCTGTCGACCCTGAAAAAACAGCGATTCGAAGTCAGCAATCAGAAGAAGAATCTTTGGACGGAGCCCGAGTCAATCCAGCTGGAATTCCCGGTTCAAGATCAAATTTACCAGGCGCAGAAGATTCTCAACAAGTTGGCTTTAAGCAAGATGTTAAGAAAGAAATTAAAACAACCAACTTTGAAGTTCCTAAAACAATTAAAAATATTAGAGAAGCGGCAGGTAATCTAGAACGTTTAAGTGTAGCAGTTGTGGTAGATGGATTTAATCAAACAACCACAAAAGAAGATGGGACAACTGAAACGAAATGGTTACCAAGAAGTACAGAAGAATTAACAAAATATGAAACTTTGATTAAAAGCTCCATTGGATTCAATGCTGCCCGTGGAGATAGTGTTAAAATTGAAAATATTCAGTTTCAGCCAGAAGACTTTTCAGAAGCAGAAAGATTGTTAACAAATCTTGAAAGAAGAAAATTACTTCACGCGCTCTTTAAGTGGGCTTTATTAGGTTTTTCATTAGCCCTCTTTTTCTTTATTGTAGTCAGACCTTTTATGCAGTGGATTACGGACAGTTTTCAGGACACTGTTGATGAAATGTTGCCTCGTACTATTGAAGAACTAGAAGAACTTCAATCTGTTGATAGTACTTTGCCTGGCATGAGTGCGGCCCTTCCTGTCTTACAAGAATCCGTCGACCCTGAAAAAGCAGAGAGTGAACTGTTGAAAGATCGAATTCTGAACATTATGACAACTGATGAAGAAAAAGCCGCGAGCGCTTTTGGAATGTGGTTAGTTCGAAAGGACGGGACTTAGTATATGTCGATTAAAGTTTATAAACTTGAAAATATTGAATACGAAACTCTTAAAGGCTTTGATAAAGCGGGCATTTTAATCAATTACTTGGGAAAAGATGCAGTTAAAATTCTTCTCAAAAGAATGGAAGATGGTGATATCCGAAAACTTTTGAGCGTGATGAACAAGTATCGAATTGTACCGATTCATGTGACAAAACGTGTTTTGGAAGAATATTATGAAATGATTTCTGAATCAGAAGAGTACATATTTTCTGAACAAGTTGCGAGCAAAGATATGATTGTCGATGCTCTGGGAGAAGACCGCGCCCGTGGAATTTTGGGAGGTCTGAATATTGCTTCTGGTTCTTCAAGGTCTCTTGAGTCTCTTGAAATGGTTGATGCAAAGTCGCTCGCAACATTCTTAGTCAGTGAACATCCGCAAACTGTTGCCGTCATTCTTTCTCACCTAGAGCCAGAGAAGAAAGGCGAAGTTTTAAAACGTTTGCCGGAAGCTTTACAAGCAGAAGTTGTTCTCAGAATGGCGAACTTAGAGCATGTTGATCCTGAGCTTATTATTGAAATTGATAAAGTATTGAAGAACCAACTTTCGAATACGGCCAGCGTCGAGCAAGGTACACTGGGTGGCGTTCTGCCAGTTGCTGAAATGCTGAACGTTATGGATAAAAATACAGAAACATCTATTATGTCGCGTCTAGAAGAAAAAGATCCGTTGTTAGCTGAAGAAATTAGAAAACTGATGTTTGTATTTGATGATATTATCAAAATTGACGATCGTGGTATTCAAGCTCTTCTTAAAGAAGTCGCAAACGATAAGCTTCTGTTGGCTCTTAAAACTGCTGGTGAAGAAATTAAACTTAAAGTTTTCAAGAATCTTTCTCAACGTGCGGCTGAAATGCTACGTGAAGACTTGTCGAATATGGGTCCTTCTCGCTTATCAGATGTAGAGGGGGCTCAGCAAGAAATTGTGAATGCGGCTCGAAGACTGGAAGCTGAAGGTAAGATTCTAATTGCAAGAGGCGGTTCTGAAGATGCCATGGTTTAATAAATCAGTTCTTAAAAAATCTGAGGCTGCCGATAGCGTGCTTGAATACAATCCAACGAAATTTCAGTTGGGCACGCCGTCTCAGGCTTTAGATTACTTAGAAACTAAAAAGCGCGGTGCCGATTTTCGAATGAACGACGTGATCCGCGTTCAAACAGGCGTTGAAAAGCTAGAACAAGATAGTTACGAAGAGCGAATTGAAACACGCGCTCTTGAAAAATTAAAAACAATTCAAGAACAATCTTATCAAGAAGGTTACAAACTGGGTTTTGATGAAGGCGAAAAACGATCTTTCGAAGAAAGTCTTAAGCTAATTCAAGACAGAGTTTCCGAGATGTCACAAATCATATCGAGTTTAAAAAATATGAAAAAAGACATGATGAGTTTTAACGAATCTCATCTGGTTCAACTTTTGTTTCATATGGCTTCTAAATTGGCACAGAATCATCTCGAATACGACCATCAACCGTTGGTTGAAGTCATTAAGCAAGCGGTAGAGTTGGCTCAAGGAGAAGAAGAGGTTTTGATTCATTTGTCCGAAAAACAAATGGCTTTTGTCGAAAATCTACAAAGTCAAAAAAAAGTCGAATTCGACTTTTTAGATAAAGTAAAGCTGATATCGAATCCTGAAATCGCTCCGGGTGGTTGTATCATTGAAACAAATTACGGAGAAGTTGATGCAAGGGTAGAACAACGAGTTGAAAAACTTTGGTCGAATTTAAAAGACAATTTACCTAGGGTCAAAACGAAATTAGTAGGTTAGAATGAGCATCGAAGTTGATTTTAACAAATATACGAAATTAATTGATAAGCTTCATTTATCTCGAGATAGCGGTAAAGTGATTGAAGTTAAAGGCTTACTTGTAAAAGGATATTTGCCAGGTGCTTCTCTTGGTTCACTCGTCGAAATTTTCCCGCAAGACACTGACAAAACAACATTAGCAGAAGTTGTGGGATTTCAGGATAAACATGTTCTCATGATGCCTCTCGGTGAAATGCGGGGTGTTTCGCTTGGCTCTAAGATTATTTTATCTAAATCGATTGCAACGGTAAGGGCTTCTAATGAATTGCTGGGTCGAGTGATTGATGGTTTAGGTCATCCACTTGATAAAGGACCCGAGATCGAGTCATTTGAAGAAAAAGCACTCTATAAAGAAGTTCGAAATCCACTCGAGCGTAGACCGATTCGGGAACCTATGGATCTGGGAATTCGTGCCATTAACGGCTTGCTCACAGTTGGCTTAGGGCAGCGGGTTTCGATCATGGCGGGTTCAGGAGTTGGAAAATCTGTTTTGTTAGGCATGATGGCCCGTAATACAAAAGCTGATGTTAATATTATTGCAATGATTGGTGAGCGTGGCCGTGAAGTAAGAGAATTCATTGAAAATGACTTAGGGGATGAAGGTTTGCAAAGATCAGTTGTAGTTTGCGTTACAAGTGATCAAAGCCCTTTGCTTCGGATGCGTGGAGCTTTTGTGGCAACAGCTTTAGCTGAACACTTTTGTGCTCAAGGGAAAAATGTTTTATTGATGATGGATTCGGTAACACGTTTTGCAATGGCTCAGCGTGAAATTGGCTTGAGTATCGGAGAGCCGCCGTCCTCGAAAGGTTATACTCCCAGTGTTTTTTCTACTTTACCTAAGCTGCTTGAAAGAGCGGGGTCTTATGAAGGAGAAGGAAGCATTACGGGACTTTATACGACTCTAGTTGAAGCTGATGATAATAATGATCCCATCGGGGATGCTGTTCGCTCAATCGTGGATGGGCATATTGTTTTGTCACGAGCACTCGCACACAAAGCACATTATCCAGCAATTGATATTCTACAAAGCTCAAGCCGAGTTATGAAATCTGTTGCGCCCAGCGAACAAATTAAGTGGGCCCAAACAATGAAAGAACTATTAGCTACGTATAAAGACGCGGAAGATTTAGTTAATATTGGTGCCTATAAAGCGGGTAGTAATCCAAAAATTGATAAATCTATAAAATATATTGATCAAATTAATCATTTTTTAAAACAGTCAGTGGATGATCCAACTAACTATCAAACAACCTTGAGAATGATGCAGCAAATTCTCGTTAGTGCTTCATGAAGTTTAAATTTAAACTCGAAAAAGTTTTAGTACATAGAAAAATTTTGGAAAATATCGCGCAAAAAGATTTTCAAGAAGCACAAGCTGAATGTAATTCTCAGATTACCATTTTAGAAAATCTTAAAAACGAAAAGAGTGAAGCTCGGATACAAGCATTTAGCCATCAAAGCCAGACGGGTGGCCAGGTCCTCGAGAGCCTGAAACAAATACATGACTTTATTCAATTGCAGGACATACGAATAGAAAAACAGGTCAAAGTGATAGAAGAATGTGAAAAATTGGTCGAGGCCATGCGGGAAGTATTGCGACAAAAAGCAATGGATACGAAAATAATAAAGAAGCTGGAAGAAAACAAAAAACAACAGTTTTTAGAAGAAGAACGAATCAGTGAGCAAAAAGAATTAGATGATAATTCGAGTATGAGATTTGATTTGCTAAGGAAGTTAAAGAATATATGAAGTCGGGATACGATCAGTTTTTTAAAAGTGCTCGCAAAGCGGCTGATGGCAAGCCTGCTTCTATTAAAAGTTCTAAGCCCGTTCAGCAAAAGTCTCAATCTCATCAGAAGAAAAGAAAAGTTTCAGCTAAGTTTCCTTTAATTTCATTTATTATTTCAGTGATGGGTTTTTGTATTGCTTACGCTGGTTTTGAAAACTATGAAAAAATAAGTGTTCTTTTGGGTAAAGTTGAATTTTCATTTTTTTCACCTGCCTATGCTTCTGAAGCTACAAAATCTGATGTTGTACCTGCGACTTCAGCTTCAGAGGTGTCAACTTTTACGAAGCCTGTCGTAGCAGAACCAACAGGTGAAGAATTGAATCATCTGATGAAGCTTGCAGATCGAAAAAAAGAACTTGATGCTCGTGAAGAAGAGCTCAATCGTATGGAAACTGAAATGTCTAAGCAAAAGGAAGAACTTCAAAAGCAAGTATCTGATTTAGAAAAAATGAGAAACTCAATTTCTTCAATCTTGGAAGAGCGTGTAAAGGGTGATGATCAGAAAATTGAAACTCTTGTTCAGTTTTATTCAAATATGAAACCACCTCAAGCTGCTAAGATATTTGAAACACTTGATGAAGATTTAGGTGTTCAAATATTAGGCCGAATGAAAAAGAAAAGTGCAGCTGAAATCTTAAATTTAATGAAAGCGGATAAAGCTCAAATGTTCACAGAAAAATTTGCAGGCTATAAACGAACAGTTGCTTCGGAAGAAGCTGGTGAAAATAATCAGCCAGTCAACGATGCGACTCAAGCACCTACTAAACCATAAGTAGGTAAGGGAGGAACTTTGTTATCAGGACTCGTAAAAAATACGGGTCCAACACTCAACGTACCGGTGCCGGATTCCAAGGATAGGAATTCAGAGACACAAGGGAAGAACTTTAGCGATGTGCTTGATTCTAAATCAGAACGAGCGACAAAAAAAGAAGACATCGTCAAAGGGCAACCCGACAAAGCTCAGACCCAAAATAATTCTGTTAGATCTCAAAAGACAGAAAATAAGGGAAGAGTGGAAAGTCAGGAAGACTCTGAAAACCAAACTGAAAGTCCCCCGGATCCTAAAGTGATGGATCCGAGAACAAGTGCCACGAGAGAACAGAGAGATCGAGCGATCCGAAAATTCATGGACTCATTCGAGAGTGAATTCGGAATACCACCAGAAGAGATGGTGGAAGCGATGTCTCAACTCACAGCACAAGATCTCGACAAGCCACCCGAAAAAACGGTGGATACACTTATTGCAAATCTTGATCTTGATTCTCAAGATGAAGCTGAAGCAAAAAAAATGTATATGGGTTTAGTCGTCGAATTGAAGCAAATTGATACTCGTGTGGCTTTACCAAGGGCTCACGATGACATGCTCAGTCAGCTCTCGGCCCAGCGTTTTCAATTGTCTGCAGATAAGAAAGAAATGATCGGTTCCCAAGTTCAAGGCTTAAGTGACAAGTTTTGGATGAGGGGTGCGCAAGCTGAAAAAACAATGACTCCAGAAGTGAATCAACTTCAAGTGCGTGAGTTCTTGAATAAAATGATCACAGCTGAATCTGCAGGTATTGAACTTGATCAAGCTGAAGCCGTTTCACCTGAAATGATGTCATCGACTGAAAATTTATTAAAACAGTTGAAGTCAGAAAAATTAAATGAATTCTCGAAGGAGGATTCATCAGATTTGTCTCTTGAGGGTGAAACATCATTTATGGCGGAATCGTCTGGGATGAAAGCTTTGACTCAGAATTTGAAGTCTCAAGGATCAAACGCTGACAATCAGCAGGACCAGGAGCAAGCAAATTTAGGTCAGGAAGTACCGTTATCGAAACCAGCGATTAGTCAAGAAGCCGTTCAGGCAGAATTCAAAAGGCTTGGAATCAAGCCAATTGAACAAATGCAGACTAAGAAATTAGTTAAAGCGGATGTCGAAGCTATGCTCAGTCTAGACGCGGGTTCGATGTCTCAAGTTAAAATTGATACATCAAATTCGATCTTACCTACCCTTAGTTTGCAACCGACTGTGGATCTATCACCAGTTCAGAAAACCGAAAATATTCAGCAGATTATGAACCAAGCTCAAATTCTTCTGAAGGATGGTGGAGGCGAAGTCAAAGTTGAAATGACTCCGGAAGGTATGGGTTCAATCCAGATGAAACTTCGGGTATTGGACGGTAAAGTTCAACTTCAGATGAACACAGAAACGAAGGAAGCTAAAAAAATGATTGAGTCTTCTATGAATGACTTAAAACAATCATTAGCAGCTCACCAACTTTCTATGGATCTAGTGAAGGTGGATGTGGTGCACCAAGCGTCTTCATCCCAAAATACTCAAAATGATCTGCAAAATCAGATGCAAAATTTTATGAACCATCAACAGCGTGATGGAACCAAACAATTTTGGCAGCAGTTCAATGAAAATTTTGGAAATCGACAAGCGCGCGAGGCATTTATCGATGCTCAAAACATTAAATCGCCGGTTAAGAACCAGACCTTACCCGGATTTGATGCGACATCATCCAATAGTCGAGCTCGAACCGATGGGCGAGGCAAAAGTTTAAATCTCGTGGCATAGTATAAGAAGGCCATTTCACAATTGTGATTTGGCCCCATTTTATCAGGAGGATTTATGGGAGTCGTGAACGTTGGCCGATCAACAAATACCTTTGGAAAAACCGAAGCGCCTCTTGAATCAACAAACCCTTCTTCTTCTAATTTATCAGTTGAAGAGCTTAAAAAATTAGGCGGCGAAAATGTTGGCGAGGTTCTTAATAAAATTGCAGATCCAAATTGGGTCGATCCTTCTAAAAAGTTGCGGACTGTGGGTAGTGATAAACTCGACAAAGACGCTTTTTTTAAATTGATGCTGACTCAATTAAAAAATCAAGATCCTTCTAGTCCACTGAAATCACATGAAATGGCCGCGCAGTTAGCCAATTTTTCGAGTCTTGAACAAATGAATAACATGAATCAAACTTTAACTGATTTGAAAAATGGGCAAAAGCCTATGGAGCAATTTCAAGCTCTGAACTTTATTGGAAAAGCAGTGGGAGGTGACAGTTCTAAAATTACACGAGCTAAAGGTGATAAAGAACATGATTTCCGATTTAGTCTAACAAATCCAGCAGCCAAAGTTGTAATTCGTATTCGAAATAATGATACAGGTGAAAATATTCGTACAGTCGATTTGCAAAAATTAAAAGAAGGTGACAACAAATTTGTATGGAATGGTCAGAATGAAAAAGGTCAGCCAGCTCCAGTCGGAAATTATCAGATGTTCGCGGAAGCCTTTAATGATGCAGGAAATAAGCAAATGATCAAAACAGATTTTGAAGGTGTCATCACCGGAGTAAATTATACAGCAGAAGGACCCGTACTAATGGTAGGGAATCAGTCGGTGAAGTTGAAAGATATTAAGAAAATCCAAGACCCAAGCCTTATGAAGAACGACCAGAAAGTGAATTCTGTAGTCGAGTCCAACTTGAAAACAGCAGTTGCTTCAAACGAAACTGATAACAAGCAAAGTGCAACGGAAACTTCGACTTCTCTAGAAGGCGCTCCAGATGCTCCACTCAAGTTGCAACAGAACATGATGGAGAATGTTGGAATGTCGAGTGGAATGAAGGATAGACTCGCAAAGGAGATTCAAGAATAATGGATTTGAAACGTCTACAAGGTTTTGAAAATCTTGTACCAGCACAAAGCGGAATCGGTGGTTTACAAAAACCATCATCGAGTGACGTGACTCGCGGTCCATCATTCAAAGAAGCTTTAAATGATGTGATGGCACCGAAGCCAGGTTTATCGAACCCGGCTTTGAAGACGAATTCGATCGAAGGTTTAAAATTTTCTAACCACGCTATTGATAGAATGCAGTCTCGTGGTATTCGATTCACACCTGAAGATATGACTCGTTTGAACGACGCGGTTAATCGTGCAGCTTCTAAAGGATCCAAAGATTCTTTGATCCTCATGAAAGATTCTGCGCTTATCGTCAGTGTGAAGAATAAAACTGTTGTAACGGTAATGGATAAGACAGCTCTTAAAGAAAATGTCTTTACCAATATCGATTCAACTATTGTAATGTAATTTTTTTTAATGAAAGAGGCATTGGGTCTCTTGATTTAAGATTTTAACAGGGCCGGTCCTCCTAGAGGGGGCCCTCCAAAACAGACAACATGAATGTTGTCTAATATATTAGGGATAAGGTTTGGTCGCCTTATCCTGCATGACATGGAGGTCATATGGGTGTTCTTTCTTCTCTTTATACCGGCGTATCCGGTTTAACTGCACAAGGTGAAGCGTTAGGTGTTATCGGTGATAATATTGCCAACGCTAATACGATCGGCTTTAAAGCCAGTCGCGCCGAATTTCAGGATATTATTTCCAAGAGTTTAAAAGGCGTCTTAGGTGGAAATCAAATTGGACGTGGTGTGAAAATCGGAGCCGTTAATCCGATTATGGCACAGGGTAATGTTGATTCAACAGAGCGAGTAACAGACTTGGCAATTTCGGGTGATGGTTACTTCAAAGTTAAAGGAAGTGACGGCGATACTTATACTCGTGACGGTGCTTTTTACTTCGATAAAGATGGCTACCTCGTAACAAAAGATAAACAAAAAGTTCAAGGCTTTACGACTGACGAAAAGGGAATGGTCGTTAATAAAGTTGACGATATTAAATTCCCACGGGCTTTGACGCCGGCAAAAGGAACAACAGAAATTAAATTTGATTTAAATTTAGATTCTCGTGTTGATGCAAAAAAGAAATTTGATGTGAAAGATCCTTACGCAACATCTCATTATTCAACAGGTATCGAGATGTACGATTCACAAGGTAACAAGCAACTCGTGAGCATGTTCTTCAATAAAGTAGCTGACCGTGTTTGGGAATTTAAGGGAATGTGTGACGGAAAAGCTGTAACAGGTGGAGACGAAGGAAAATTGTCTCAAGTTGTTGCGGGTCGTTTAGAGTTCACAGTTGATGGTAAGTTAAAAAATCAAGAAGTGACAGAACAAGCTTTCAATTTCACAGGTGGAGCGTTGCAAGATCAAAAGATTAAGATCAATTTTGGTGATGCGATTGATGCTGGTGGCAAAGGTCTTGATGGAACAAAACAGTATGGAAAAACATCTGATTTGATTAGTTGGAATCAAGATGGTGCAGCTGCTGGAACAATTACAGGACTTTCATTTAATGATGAAGGAATGTTAACAGCTGTTTACTCAAATGGACAAGCTCAGGACTTAGCACAAATTGCAATTGCGAAATTTGAAAATCCTGAAGCCATGTTTAAAGTTGGTAACAATAGACTTCGTGAATCAAGAGATTCAGGTGTTGCAGCGATGGGTGCTCCGAAAGCAGCAGGTCGTGGATCGATTTACGCAAAGTCACTTGAAAGATCAACAGTCGACTTAGCAACAGAGTTTGTTAACATGATTCAAAATCAGCGATCCTTCCAAGCCAATGCGAAAACAATCACCACAACCGACGAACTCCTAAACGAAGTAATCCAACTCAAAAGATAATAGGTGATAGATAAATTAGGCGTGAAGCCGCGTTAATGGAATTATCATAAACCCAAATGACCATGGGGAAGCTGTTCGAGAAGCAGCTTCCCCATTTTTTAATCATATGTAATTTAATAAAATTTCTATGAAAATAAAACGATTAGATACCTAAATAGCTTTTTTGAATTTCGTTATTTTCAAGAAGTTCTTTTCCAGTGCCTTTAAAAAGTATTTCACCAGTTTCAAGAACATACGCACGATGAGAAATCTTCAAAGCTTGTCGAGCATTTTGTTCAACAAGCAAAATTGTAGCGCCTCTTTCATTTAAAATTTTAATAACTGAAAAAATTTGAGCCACTACAATCGGAGCTAAGCCTAAAGAAGGTTCATCTAAAAACAAAATTTTAGGTTGCCCTAGAAGAGCACGACAAATAGCAACCATTTGTTGTTCACCGCCTGAAAGAGTCCCCGCCAACTGATCGAGTCTTTCTTTAACTCGGGGGAAAAGTGAAAAACAAAGTTCTAGATCACTTTTTATTCCTGATTTGTTTTTTCTAAAAAAGGTACCAATTTCTAAGTTTTCACGCACGGACATGAGGGGAAAAAGGCCACGCCCTTCTGGACAATGAACAAGGCCATTTTGAACACGCTCATGAGTTGCAAGCGAAAGAAGTTCATGACCATTTAAGCGGGCCGATCCTGAAGTTTTAACAACTCCAGAAAGTCCTCGTAGTGTTGAAGATTTTCCTGCTCCATTGCAACCGATAAGCGAAACGATTTCACCTTCATTAATTTCAAAGTTGATTCCTTTTACGGCTTCAATCGAACCATAATAAACATGAAAATTTTGAACTTCGAGTAAGCTCATGTGGTTACTCCGGAATCCAAATCGGGTCCCAAATAAGCTTCAATCACTTGAGGATCGCGACTGACTTCATCAGGCCTACCTTGCGCAATTTTATTTCCATGATCAAGAACCGCAATTTGTTCACAAAGTCCCATCACAAGTTTCATATCATGTTCAATTAGTAGAATAGTGAGTTTAAAATCATCTCGTACTTTTTTGATCAAATCCATCAGTTGAGCAGTTTCTGAATGGTTCATACCTGCGGCAGGTTCATCTAGCAATATAAGCTGAGGGTCTGACATCAATGTACGAATGATCTCTAGCTTTCTTTGTGCACCATAAGATAAGTCGCTAGCTTTATCATTTTTATTTAGATCTAATTTAAAAAGTGTTAATAGTTTAAGAGCTTTATCATAGGCTTCTTTTTCTTGAAGATGAAATTTAGAGCTTTTTAAAAAAGAATCAAAAAGTGAATAGGACATGTTTTGATCAAAAGCAATCAGAGCATTTTCTAAAACCGTCAGTCCCTTAAACAGCCTAATATTTTGAAAAGTTCGACGGATTCCTAAATGACTTCTTGATACAGTTGGAACATTTGTTATTTCTTGACCATCAAAAAATAGTTTTCCTTCAGTAGGTTTATAAACGCCGGTGAGAAGATTAAAAAAAGTTGTTTTACCTGCGCCATTAGGTCCAATTAGTCCGAACAGTTGTCCTTTTTCTATTTCAAGACTCACTTTGTCGACTGCTTTTAAACCACCAAATTGAATAGAAAGTGATTCTGCTTTTAACAGAGTCATACTTTTTTCCTTCTCATTTTTTTTAAAAAATAGGGTAGTTCATGTTCGCCTAATAATCCATGAGGTTTAAAAATCATAATTAAAATCAAGCTCAGTGAAAATAAAATCATACGCAGGTCAATGCCAGTCACAGATTGAAGTGATCTTAAAACTTCCGGCATCACAGTCATAAATGCGGCTGCGATAATAGATCCTGAAAAACTTCCCATTCCACCAAGTACAACCATAACGACAATATTAACACTCATCATAAATCCAAAAACAGTGGGAGTGATGATGCTAATCAAATGAGCGTATAAGGAGCCTGCAACGCCTGCAAAAAATGAAGCTATAACAAAAGAACTGACTTTGATTTGAGTTGTCGACAGTCCTAAACTTAAAGCTGCGACTTCATCTTCGCGGACACTCATAAATTGTCGACCATAGCGACCACGCGTGATTCTCCAAAGAAATACCAAGCAAACTAAAAACCAAAAAGAGACATAAGCAAAACTCACCCAAAAGCGGTCAAGAAATCCAAGCTCTGGGTAGGGAATAATTCCCGAAATGCCCCGAGCTGCGCCAAGAGGTTCAATATTGAGAAGAAAAACTCGTAAGATTTCGCCGAAACCTAAAGTCACAATCGCCAAGTAATCACCTTTCAGGCGAAGTGAAGGCAATCCAACTAAGTATCCAAAAAATGAAGCGATTAAACCCGCTATCAGCGAGAAAATAAAAAATCCAAAAAGATGTGTCGTTTCCAAAAATGCCGGAAAAGTTTGACTTAAAAAGGCACTTGTATAAGCGCCAACTGCCATAAATCCTGCATGACCTAGAGAAAACTGCCCTGTAAAACCATTGACCAAATTGAGGCTCATTGAAGCGATGGAATACATGAGTATTTGTAAAATTAAAATCTGAATATAAGCATTAAAACTGAATTGAAGTATCAATCCTAAAACGAGTAGAACAATATAAGTCAGAAGTGGTAATTTAAAGTTTTTCATCAGACTTTCTCGATTGAGTTTTTTCCAAACAGGCCCGAAGGCTTCCAAATAAGAATTCCGATTAGTAATCCAAAAGCTAAAGCATCGCGAAGAGTCGAAGAAAGATAAGCGACAACAAATTCTTCTGATAACCCCATCAAAAGTGCGCCAATTACTGCGCCTGTCATATTTCCAATTCCCCCTAGGACTGCCGCGACAAAAGCTTTTAAACCAATCATCACACCCATAAGAGGTTCAATTTTGGGGTACTTGAGCCCAACTAGTACGCTTCCGACACCAGCAAGTGCGCTTCCTACCATAAAAGTAATAACAATCACTTTGTTGACGTTAATTCCCAGAATACTGGCTGTGGTCATGTTGTGAGAAATGGCTCGCATCGATTTTCCGAATTTTGTTTTATAAACTAAATAATGAAGTATTCCTAGGGCTAGAAGGGTAATCACAAAAACTGTGACTTCTAAGCTTTTCAAAACAACAAACTCAGTGTCGATTAAAGGGACATCTTCAATCAGAGATGGGAAAACTTTAGGATCTGCTCCAAAAATAAGTTGGCCACTAAATTCTAAAAAAAGGCTGACTCCGATAGCTGTGATTAAAATATTCAATTTAGGAGCGCCACGAAGTGGGCGGTAAGCCAGTCTTTCAATCGCGACTCCTAAAAGAGCACACGCGGTCATCGATGCTATTAAAGCTAAACTTAAAGAAGCGATTCCAGGGTTGTCTTCCAAATGAAACCATCTCGATACGTAGTAAGAAGCAAAAGCACCCATCATATAAATATCAGAATGAGCAAAATTAATAAGTTGCAAGACACCGTAGACCATCGTGTAGCCCAATGCTATCAATGCATAAATACTTCCAAGACTGAGACCATTAATGAGGTGCTGTGTTATATCTTGCATAATCCTTTTGCTCTAGGGAGCGATGTTAGCAATAAATTTTCGAGCATCACCTTCTACTTGAACAATGACAGCGCTTTTGATGGCATTTCGATCAGCATCAATCGTAATATTACCAGTAACACCAGAAAAATCCTGAGTTTTTGCAAGCTCATTCCTGATTTGTTCGGGCTTCATTTCTGAAGCTCGCTCCATGGCCGCAAAAAGAATTTTAGCAGAGTCGTAGCCAAGGGCAGCCATGGCATCAGGAACTTCTGAAAATTTAGCTTTGTATTTTTGAATAAATTCTTGGACTTTTGGATCTGTGCTTTCAGTCGAGTAATGGTTCGAATAATAACTTCCATTAACAGCTTTTTTCGAATTTCTTTCGAGATCATTAGAGTCCCAACCATCTCCACCTAGAAAGACTCCTTTGATTCCCAATTGACGAGCTTGATAAGTAATCAACCCAACTTCTGTGTAATATCCAGGAATAAAAATTGCTTCAGGATTTTTTGATTTAATCTGAGTCAACTGAGCTTTAAAATCAATATCACCTGCCTGATAACTCAAGTCGGCTAATACTTCGGCACCTTTTGCCACAGCTTCTTTTGCAAAAACATCTGCTAAGCCAACTGAGTATTCATTTTTGACGTCTCTGAGAATGGCCACTTTTTTTAATTTCAAGTTTTCAGTCATGAACTTCGCCATGACCTTGCCCTGGAAGGGATCAATAAAACAAACTCTGAAGATGTAGTTTCCAGCAGCGGTCACTTTAGGACTTGTTGAAGAAGGACTGATCATGGGGACTTTGTATTGTTGCGCGATAGGGGCCGCAGCCAAAGATCGTGATGAAGCGACTTCACCGATGATAGCAAGAACTTTATCTTGAGTAATCAAACGTTTGACAACAGAAGCCGCTTCGTCGGGCTTACCTTGGTTGTCATAAGTAATAAGTTTTAATTTTTTTCCTTTTATGCCGCCTGCTAGGTTCGCTTCTTCAAGAGCTAAGCGAATTCCTTTATTTGTGGATTGACCAAAAGTCGCTTCGTTACCAGTTAATGATCCGAATTCCCCAATCGCCAGCTCATCGGATTTTTCGGTACAAGCATTTAATCCAAAAAGTCCGCATAATAATAAAATCGAAATTAAAAATCTCACGAACAGACCTCATTTGTTGAAACATTAATAACAACTGAAAATGTCTCGAATCAGTGATTAAATGGCAAGTAGATTCGAGAGCTTAACGTAGTCTAAAGAAGTCTTTTTTTCCCTTTGAGTGGCGAGCTCAAAGGGAACTTGAACAATTTCATTTTTTTCGATTCCAACCATCAGATCGCAATGTCCTGAAATGAGAACATCGATAGCCGAAGAGCCCATTCGACTTGCAATAATTCTATCAGTTGCAGTGGGACTTCCGCCCCGCTGGATATGACCTAGAATACAAACTTTTGCATCCAAACCAGTTTTTTTTCGAATGGCTTCTGCTAAGTCATAAGCGCGTCCAGGTTTTTGTCCTTCAGCCGTGATGATGATACTAGATCTTTTCCCTTTTTTTAACGCTTCCATGATTTTTTCGACAGCTTTATCCACAGTCGTATTGATTTCAGGAGTGAAAACTTCTTCAGCGCCACAAGCTAATCCAACAAAAGAAGCGATGTGACCAGAATTTCGACCCATGACTTCAACAATAAAAAGTCGATCGTGACTGTCGGCAGTGTCTCGTATTTTATCAGTTGCTTCAAGGGCAGTATTCACAGCTGTATCAAAACCAATCGTAAAATCAGTCCCATATAAATCATTATCAATTGTTCCCGGTGCGCCCACGATCGGAATTTGAAATTCACGCCAAAGGGCCATAGCTCCACGAAATGAACCGTCTCCGCCCACGCAAACGACAGCATCGATTTGGTTGAGAGCTAAATTTTCAGCTCCTTTTTTGCGATATTCAGATTTCATAAATTCAGCAGATCGTCCTGTTTTAAGAACGGTACCACCACGTTGAATAATATTGGCCATGTCTCGAGCTTCAAGTGGGCGCATTAAATTTTCGATAAATCCGACATAACCCTTTTCAATTCCCCAAACTTCAAGTCCGCGAGCTCGAGCCGTTCTGACGATAGCTCGAACGCAAGCATTCATTCCAGGGGCATCGCCACCGCTTGTGAATACACCGATTCTTTTAACTGATTTTTGAAATACTGCCATGATCCTTATCATGGGGGCAAAAAGGGCCTGTGGTCACTCATTTTTTAAAATGACAAAATTTTGATTTTAATTTCGTTTTTTCAAATCTTTATGGATTTCTTTCCAAGATCTTTTTTTTTCTGATTCAGCCGCTTTATGGGATTTTCTTTCATGAAAGTCTAATTCAGACTTCAGCTTTGAATAGTTTTGCCACTTTTCTTCTGAAAGTTCACCTTTTTGCCGAGCTTTTGTAATGGCGCAGCCCGGTTCCGATTGATGTTCGCAGTCATTAAATCGACATTTTTTAGCGAGCTCAAGAATATCAGCAAATTGTGATTCAACACCAATTTGTTGATCAAGCATTCCAAGTTCTCTCATTCCAGGTGTGTCAACAATCCACCCACCGAAGGGAGTTATTAAAAATTCTCTTTTTGTTGTTGTATGGCGACCTTTCGCATCAGCATCACGAACCGGATCTGTTTTTTGCCGTTCATAACCCATAACATGATTAATTAAAGTTGATTTACCAACTCCGGAGGATCCAATTAATCCGACTGTAAGGCCTTTTTGTAGATATTTAAAAAGAGGTGTGTAGGTCAGCTGATCTTTTTGGTTTACGCCATAAACTACCACTGTAGGAAAATGATCTTTAAGTTGCTGCAATTCATTTTTCTTTGAAAGGTCTGTTTTTGTTAAAATAAGCAATGGTTCTGATCCGGAATCAAAAGCGATGGAAACATATCGATCCAAGCGATTCAGATTGAACTCATCGTTAGCAGAAGTGGCAATAAAAAGTGAATCCACATTTGAAACAATCACTTGAGTTTGCCCGCCAGGCTTGGCTCTTTTGACACAAGTTTTTCTGGGGAGTCGTGCATGAACAATAACGGCATCGTGTTTTGATTGTGGGATTTCACAAGCGATCCAATCGCCTACAGCAGGTTTTTCTTCCCCTTGATCCATTTGTTGACGTAATTTTCCGGACAGCATGGCGCGGCCCAGGATTTCATTTGGCAACTGAACGCTATAGTGACTTCTGTCTTCGGATAAAATACGAGCGGGAACTAAAATCGGATTTTTGAGTTGATCAAAGTGAGATTGAAAATGCAATGACCAGCCTAATGATTGAAATCCTGAATCTTCTAAAAATGACATCATAAGTAAATCCTATTCTGAATAGGATTTTGCTTAAAAATGACCAGACCATCCTGCAAGGGCGGAAAGGCCTTCGGCAAAATATCCATAAGTTTCTTCATATCGATTATTTCCTATATTATCGAGTCTGAAATAAATTTTATCATTCAGACTTATTGCGTAATGATAACCTATATTGGCAGTCAAATAACCAGATAGTTTTGTCACTCCTGACGGCCCATTGTCATTTCGAGGCCCCCGATAAAGCAGTTCAGCACTTCCACCGTGGCGATGACGAGCCAACAAAGTGCTGAGGCTGGCATTTAAAAGAGATCTTCGAGGTAACCACTGATTAGTCTCAAGATTTTTTGGTTCCTGATAACCAAGATTTGCCATGATCGAGTGTCCCGATTTAAATTCTTGAGTCCAATAAGCTTCTGCCCCTTTTGTTTCAGTTTCATTAAGATTGATGTATCGAAGTTGTGGGAAAGTGCCAGTTGTTGAAATAAGATTTTTAAATCGCGAATAAAAAACAGTCATTGAAAAATTTATCTTTCTATCAATTTCAAAATCTTGGGTTAAATTGATTTGAGCTCCTTGTTCTTCATTTAAATTAGGATTTCCATAAGAAGACTTTAGCTGATAAAGGCTGGGTGCTTTATAGCCAGTTGAAATTTCGAATTTTGATTTTTTGTGTGATAATCCAACTTGATAAACACTGACAACGTTTTTTCCAGACCAGTTTTCCACACGTGCTCCGTAAGAAAGAACGGTTTGAGCATCAAGTAAGCTCGTTATTTTGGTGAAGACCCCTCTCTGTTCTAAAAAAGCATCATTTTCTTTGATGTTAAAATCTTTAAAAATAAAATTTTCATAAGAGTAGTTTAGACCTAAATCTAAAGTCATAAAGTCACTTTTAAAAGGTCTGAAATCTAAACGAAAAAAGTGAAAATAAGATTTATAATTTTCTTGAATCGGAAAAGTATTTAAACTACTTAACGGAAAATCAAAAGTTCTGGTTGCTTTTTGTATTCCAAAGCTCAACTGCGGGGATCCGTTTGTATTTTTAAACTTAATGTGGCTTGAAAGGAATCCTTGTTCATTCGCTAGTTTGAAATTAGACACATCTACTATTTGATAGTTCGTATCAGAAGAAGGCGAAAAGCTTGAATCGGTTAAATAAGTCGATTTGATAAAGCCTTCGGTTTGATCTTGCCATTGATAACCCAAATCAAGCTGTTTTTCATTTGTAACATAATTTTTGGAAGAGCTCTTGGCCGGAGACTCAACATTTTTTTCTTTTAAAAAACTTTGAATAAAAAAATGATTTTTTGAATATTCAGCTCCTACAGCCCGTTGACTTTGAGAACCTGTCTCTAATGTGATAAATTGTGAATCTTGCAAAGGAATTGTTTCGATTTTAATAATTCCACCCAATGCTTGTCCGCCATACAAGACTGACTGACTGCCTTTAATAATTTCAATTCGTTTAATCGATTTAATATTTAAAGCAGATAAATTTCCTGTTCTTTGTATTGTAGAGGGATCATAAAATGGAATTCCGTCAATGAGGATTAGAACATGTCCAGAATCCCCACCACGAATAGAAATAGAAGGCGGTTGAAATGAGTTACTTATAATTGAAAGATTAGCAGCGGTGGCCAATAAGGTTTTCAGGTCACGGCTTTGTAATTTTTGAATTTGATTCTCTGTGATGACAGTTCGACTCGAGCTGTTGAAAACGATATCTTCAACTAGAGTTTCATAAGTTTGAGCGAAAGAATAAAAAGAGAAAAAACTTAAAAGTATTAGCGTCATAAAAATAAAAAAGCCAGCATGAGCTGACCTTTTTATCACACTTAATCAGTTTAGTGCTAAGTGAAATTTACTTTACCATAGCTTTAAATTCAGCACCTGCGCGGAATTTAGGAGCCCAAGCAGCGGGAATTTTGATGGCTTTACCAGTTTGTGGGTTGCGGCCAATACGTGCTTTGCGTTTAGCTTTTGTGAATGTGCCGAAGCCAACAAGTTTTACATCGTCACCTTTTTTAACTGCTTTCTTGATGTTCTCAAGTGTGCAATCCAAAATGTTTTCTGCTTGAGTTTTAGAAACTTTAGCATCAGTAGCCAATTTTTCGATTAATTGCGCTTTATTCATTATCACTCCTTTGTGAATTATTAAAATTTGTCATCCTCTGACGGGTCCGATCACAAGACTTTTTCGTGATTTCGTCAAGAAAAAATGTGAGCTTTTAAATTAATATGTATTTTGTTTGAATTTTAAGTATCGGCATCATCATCCGATTCAGTCGGTTCCAAATCTGGATGTGCAAAATCGGCATGTTCTTGAGTGGGTACTCGAAACTTTTCTGAAGCCCAGGCTCCAAGATCTAAAATTTTGCATCTGTCAGAGCAAAAAGGGCGGTTTTTATTTTCTTTCGAATAAAATATTAAAAGCCCACACTGTGGGCATTTAACTTGAAGTTTGGACTCTGAATTTTCCATAGGCGTAATTTTACTGACAGTTCGATTGATTACAACGGTACAGAGTTCCTGACGCAAATTGTTGACCTTCAAAATGAAGCAGAACGGGTATTTGATTATCTAAAATTTTACCAGTTAAAACTTGAACTTGAATTAAGCTTCTATTCGCTAAAGTATCTGCGGCACCATAAGAACGAGCTTCAAAACCTTGAGAGTTATTAATTAAAGACACTGTCATATCAACAGCTAAAGGATTTCGCACGGCTCCAATTTCTTGAGGAACAGGAAAGCCTAAAGTGCCCATAAAAAACTGGTTCCATGAAGGCAACTGGTAACCATACCAACCGTAATTGTTGATTTGTGGATAAACCATAAAAACAGCGCGCAATTGATTACTGATAGTGCTTTGCGCTTGAACAATAATTCGAAAATAGCTGCTCAGCCAAGAGTCACAATTATAGATACCACCAGAGTTCGCAGCGCGGTCACAAACTCCCAGAGCTTTTTTAAGGAAAGCTTTATAAGAATTCCCGTTTGTAATCGTCACATTTCGGTATTGAAAATTATCAGCTAAATAGCCTGAATCGTTGGAATTAATATAAGGATTTACATATCCGTTTGTGTAGCCATTAATATAGTTTCCAGATGAAGATGAAGACGACTTGTTGCTGCCACAAGCTGTTAAAGCAACCGCAATTGCGAGGACTAGAACTGTCTGACCGAATTGCCTATATTTTTTGAATTCCATAATATCCTTCTTCCCTTCGAGGACTGGCCTCTACATAAGATCTATTCACTCAACGTGCCAAATCCGTAAGGGTTCTTATGTGCATCTTTCTTGTTTAAATTGAAATTGAGGCGAAACTCATTCTAGAGATGACAAAATTGGGTAGACGTTTCAAATTGAGAATCAAAAAAGTAACCATTGTAAGATCAAAATAATCTCAATTTGAGACTGAGTTCTTTATGATTTCTTATTTGAATCTTTAAAGGCGATATTCAGCTTATTGAGGGCGACGAATAAACAAAGTCCACAAGCCATTAATATAAAACTCACCACTTGTGAGATCGAAAACCCACTTATCATTTGCCCTCGGAAATCATTTCTATAAAATTCCACTATAAATCTTCCAAAAGCACTTGTGACAATCCAAATAAGGAATAAGTTTCCACTTTTTAATTTTAATTTTTCAAGTCTTAAGAGAATTAGAAAAAGACCCGCTTCCCAAAAAAAGAGATACAGTTGGGTTGGATGCAGGCCTCGAAAGGACCAAAATGCATCTAAATTTTTTCCAAAACAGCAGCCTTGAAAAAAGCAGGCTAACCTCCCGAATCCAGTTCCTAGACTTAAGATGGGTGTGAAAAAATCAGCGGTTTGCCAAAAAGTCCGCTCACGATATTTTTTAAAATAAAATGCGAAAAATAAAATTGAAAAAATGAGGCCCCCAAAATAAACAAAGCCCCCTTTCCAGACTTCGAAAACTCTGAAGGGAGCTTCGGCATAATAAGAAGGAGCTTCGTAAAAAATATGTAGCAGTCTTGCACCAATTGGAATTGTAATGAGCATCCAGCCAGTGACTGAAAAAAACAGACTTTCAGGAAAACGAAAGGATCGAGCCCGCTTGAGAGAAAAAACAAAGCAGCTGGTAAAAGTCAGGCTAATCCAGAAAAAATAGATGATCGACTGCACTCTTATACAGTATAATTATTTTCATTTTCTCTGAACTCTATTGATTAATCTAGACTCTTGACGAGATGACAGTTCGGAAAGCAGTCTAGATAATGTATGCATGGGGTCAAACGCAGAACTTACTATTGTTGGAAATCGCCCAGAACCTTGGGATGACTTTGTTATTTTTATGAAAACCCATCATATCGATTTGAAGCATGAAATTACAGCACAGGCGACGGCGGGTAGAAAAGTACTAGCATTTCACGCGCCTATTCATCAGCGTTTGAATGATCTTAAAAATTCAAAAAATTTTGATAGCATTGTTTGTGAAGGATTATTTTCAGTGGAATCTTGGCCTTTATTGGCTGAATTGTTGAAAGATATTTCAGGTCAGCGTTTTGAAAAATTAGGCGACTTGATGCAAAATACAAAAGATGCACGGGTTGTAACCGTCACTTCAGCTAAAAAACGGCATGAATTAAAAGACGAAATGGTCGCCCATTTGAAAAGCCTCAAAGTGAGGACAACGCTAACTGATCGTTGTTATCAAGTGGCTGAAGAAATGTTGATGAATGCTATCTACGATGCGCCCATCAATGAAACAGGGCAATCTGTTTATAATCACATGTCTCGCAAAGACGAAGTGCTTTTAAAGCCAGAGGAGTATTCAACTTTTGAATACTGCGCAAAAGATAAAATTGTTGCGATATCTATTTCAGATCCTTTTGGAGGCCTCACCCGAGAAATTTTAATTAACTATCTTGATTCTTGTTATTCGGGTCGGGCAGGCGAAATTAACGAAAAGTCGAACAAAGGTGGGGCTGGCCGCGGTCTTCACATTATCGTTGAGTCAGCTGATTTAACCGTTTTTCAAGTTAAAAGAGGCAAATGCACACGAGTTGTCAGCTATTTTTGGCAAAAAGAAAACCCCATGGGTGAAAACCCACAGCTCAGCTTTACGTATTTTGATTGAACAAAAACGTAAGGCGTAACTGCTAGGGTAAGATCTGGAGAGCCCTCAAAAAGAAGAGCAGAAGCGTACCGTCTGTCCAACTTTTAACCATCGGACTATGAAATAAAGATAATTTCAGTTTTTTTTAAAAAATCTATTCATAAAAGTGCTAATTTCACGGCTATGCAAAATCTAACCTTTTCTATTATTGTGTTCATTTCTTCTTTTTCAAATGCCATGTCATCTCAAAAAGTAAAGCTCATGGAATGCAATGTTTCGAGCGGAGACTACCAACAGGTGTCTATTTATCAAGAAGGGTCTCAGTTGGTTTTGTGGACTTTGAATAGAAGTGGAATTAAAGCTCAAAATGTCTTACCCATGAAGCAGTGGCACGAAAAAAAGATCTCAGTTCCTTGTGCCTATCAAAATGGACAGTGTGGTTTTGTTTCATTATTAAAAAATCGCTGGGTGTACAAAATAGGCAGCAACAGCTACTTTGATATTGGCAACTGTCACTAAAATACTTAATTTTTAACAGTGTTTTTCTGTCGGCCTTCTAAAAACATTTGGTACATTAACACGCCAACACCCATCACAATGGCAGAGTCCGCAACGTTAAAGGCGGGCCACGAATATTGATTAAACCAATGGAAATCTAAAAAATCGACGACATATCGAAATCGTAATCGGTCGATATAGTTTCCGATAGCGCCCCCTAATATTGAACTCAGAGCTAAGATTTGAGTTCGATCATCTTTACGGACTCCTTTCAGGAGTATAAAAATAACAACCATTGCCGCCGGTGGCATAACAAGAAAGAAAATTTCCCTGAATTGGGGATGAGATTGGGATAAAAATCCAAAAGCAGCGCCAAAGTTTTTAACAAAAGTCAGATTAAAAAAGTTTTCAATAATTGTATAGGATTCGCCTAAGCGAAATCGTGAAAGAACTAAAATTTTAGTCAGCTGATCTAAAGCGATAATCGCACCTGCTAAAGTACTTGCGATCAAATATTTTTTGTTCATCTTAAAGCCTCTACACATTTTGGGCAGACTCCGGGAAGTTTAACTTCTTTTCCTATTTCAGTCGAATAGACCCAGCATCTTTCGCATTTTTCACCGTCTGCTTTTATCGTTTCTAAATTGTAGGGTCCTTCTTTCAAGTCCACAACTGAAACAATAAAAAACTCCCTTAAATCTTGAATTTTTTTAAGGGCTTGAAAAACGGCACTGTCAACTTGGATTTTAACATGCGCTTCTAAACTTGAGCCAATTGTTTTTATAGAACGAAGTTCTTCCAGTTTTTTTTGAACATCACTTCGAATTTTTAACGCTTTTTCGAAATTGTCTGCAACAGCCTGATTTTTCCATTCAGCAGGTAGAGTGGGATAGTCTTCCAATAAAACACTTTCAAGCTTTTTCCCTGGAAAGTAGCTGTAAACTTCTTCACTTAAAAAAGTTGTAATGGGAGTCATGAGTTTCATTAAAATAGAAGTCATTTCGAAAATAACTGTTTGTGATCCACGGCGCGCTGTGCCCGTTGATTTCCAAGTATAAAGACGATCTTTTAAAACGTCTAAATAGGTAGCAGATAGGGTCACAGTAAAGAACTGATTCAGGGCATGATAAACTTTGTGAAACTCAAAATGATCATAAGCTTGAGTAATCTGTTCATAAAGCAAGGCTGTCTGATGAAGAGCCCACTGATCAATATCAGTCAGGTCCTTGTATTGAATTGAATCAGTTACAGGATTGAAGTCTGCAATCGCCCCTAGAACGTAGCGAAAAGTATTTCTGAATCGTCTATAGACTTCAGTGACTCGAGCCAAGTCCTCTTTGCCATAAGGAACATCTTGTCCATAGTCTGCAGATGAAACCCACAAGCGCAAAATTTCTGCGCCATTCTGATTGGCGATATCCATTGGGTCGACAACATTGCCAACAGATTTACTCATTTTGTAACCTTTTGTGTCGGTTACGAATCCATGGGTCAAAAGATTTTTATATGGAGGCACCCCATTAACAGCTTGGGATGCAAGCATTGAAGTATTAAACCAACCTCTGTGTTGATCGGAGCCCTCTAGGTAGAGGTCTGCTGGGAACTGCATGCCTTCACGACGTTTTAAGACAACGGCATGTGAAACACCTGAATCGAACCAAACATCTAAAATATCTTTTCCGTGACGGAAGCCTTCTGAGCCAAAGTCTCCAACGGGCTTAAAATCCCCAATCACCGATTCCGGAGAAGCGGTTGTATAAGCTTCAATCCCGCCATTTGTTTCGATCAAATCGGCCACTTTCATCATGATTTTCACATCAGCTAAGGGCTGACCTGTTTTTTTACAATAATAAAGAGGGATTGGGACACCCCAAATTCTTTGACGGCTCAGGCACCAATCAGGGCGTCCTTCCATCATGGCGACAAAACGTGCGCGCCCCCATTCTGGAAAGAATCCGACTTTTTCAAGGCTTTTGAGTGTTGATTTACGAAGATTATTTTTTTCTAAATCCAAACCTAAAAACCACTGCGGAGTTGTTCTAAAAATAAGTGGAGTTTTGCTTCTCCAGCAATGAGGATAAGAGTGTTCGATTTGTTTTACTGAAATTAACGACCCTAAAGTCTGTAGTTTTTCAACGATTAGGGGATTAGCTTTGAAAATATTCATTCCAGCCCATTCAGGGACTTCATCTGTAAAAGTTCCTGATTCGCTAACGGGACAGAGAACTGGTAATTGATATTTAAGCCCTACTTTGAAATCGTCAGCACCATGCCCCGGAGCTGTATGAACGGCTCCAGTTCCAGCTTCTTGAGTCACATGGTCCCCTAAGACAACAATCGAATCACGATCAATCCAAGGATGACGAGCTTTGCCAAGTTCCAGAGCTTGGCCTTTAAATTCAGATTTTATTGTGAGCTGAAGATTCACATCTTTTTCAAAAGCGTCTTTTAAGTTCTTTGCGATGATCAAATTTTCTTCGCCAGTTTCATAAACGCCATAATCAAATTCAGGATGCAGACAAATTCCAACATTGGCCGGAATTGTCCAAGGAGTCGTTGTCCAAATCACAAGAGAAGTTGGCTTTTGAGGTTGACCTAATTTTTTTAAGGTAGCCGGATCTTCAATTTTAAATCTGACGTAAATCGCAGGACTTTTATGGTTGTGATACTCAATTTCAGCATCTGCTAATGCTGTTTTTAAGGTCCAATTCCAATAAACAGGTTTGACTCCTTGGTAAACCAATCCCTTTTCATACATACGAGCAAATTCACGAACACATTCCGCTTCATAATCAGCTGACATAGTCATATAAGGGTGACCCCAGTCGGCGACAACACCTAGGCGTCGAAACTGCCCCATCTGATTTTCAATCCACTGGGAAGCCTCGGCCCTGCAAAGAGCTAGAATTTCATGATCAGTTTTAGTTTGTTTTTTTTCTTGAAGGTTTTTGAGAACTTTATGCTCGATGGGAAGTCCGTGACAATCCCAACCTGGAATAAAGGGAGCGTGATATCCACGCATATTTTTATACTTGATTACAAAATCTTTAAGGCATTTATTGAGTGTGTGCCCCATATGAATGGAACCGTTTGCGTAAGGAGGGCCGTCAGGAAGAGAAAATTTTTTCTTTCCTTTATTTTTTTCCATCACTTTTTGATAAATATTTTTTTCTTGCCAGTTTTTGATGATTTCTGGTTCTTTGATATGAAGGTTTCCCTTCATAGGAAATTCTGTTTGCGGTAAGCGAAGTGTTGATTTGTAATCAGGTTTTTCAGTCATTCTCTTTATTTATAGAGGGATCGGACTTTTTGGTAGCCAATTTTCACAAGCATCCGAAGAGCTTCTGAATCTGAAGACAAATTGAGCTCACTTTTGACTTCTCGAATCAAAATTTGAGTCATTTCGTCGTAGCTAGGCGACTGAGTTGAAACATTCAGTTCTTTCGGAACAGGTTGAGACGAATTTCCATGTGTCGTTGTGGGGCCTTGATAAGGAGGTAGGGGCGCTTGATAGTGAGCAGTGGTTGAGCTCATTCCCGAGTTTGAAGTCATACTAGGAGCGTTCTGTTGTGGAGTTGGAGGTTTTTCTAAGTCACCCATAATTCCAGCGAGATTTTTAAGTTCCGACTTAAAGCTTTGAAGACTTGGGCGGTCATTTTGTTCGGCAAACGGGGGAATGCTTGGCCCGGCAGAGCCCGTATTTGCAAAAGTGCTGATTGTCGAATTCGTATAACGCTGCAAAGATTCTTGACCCAATCGTGTCGATTTTAAAAATAAACTGACAAGTTGATCAGGAGTAGTTGCTAATTCTTTGACTTGATCAGACTGGGATTGAAGCCAATTATAGGCTTTCAAGAGAGTCTCTTTTGTGTAAGCTTGAGGCGGTAAAAAATCAAATGTCATGGGACAATGAGGCTAAAGGGAAAGGCTCATCTCTGTCAACGATGAGTCACCCAATATTTTTTTTATTGAAAATCTTTAGCAACGATTCCGTATTTTTCAATTTTCCTTAAAAGTGTTTTTTTAGGGATATTTGCGTGAAGTGCAGTCTGATTGATTCGGCCTCGAAAAGCTTTAAGCGCTTTAATGATAAATTCTTTTTCAAAAGCTTCTTTCTGTGCGTTGAAATCAAAATTTTCATTGACAGAGCTAGAGTCGCTTTCAATCGCAAGCCCTTCAGAAGAGTTGTCATCATCCCCATCTAAATCCATGACGTCAATACCAGGATCAACCGCCACAGATGCCGTTTGCGAAGGTTTAAAAAACTGAAGTGTTTCTGGCTTTAAAAGATCAACACCAACCGCTTCTAGTAATGATTCAGGTAAGGAAATAGGCGTGATCACTTGCGAGCTTTCAAGTACAAAAGCATGTTCAATGACATTTTCAAGCTCACGAATATTACCTGGCCAGTTATGCTTTTTAAGAATATTAAGGGCATCGTGACTGATGCCTCGGATTGTTTTTCGATGTGTTTCATTAAATTTTTTAATAAAATTTTGAATCATGCGATCAATATCATCTTTGCGTTCCGCCAGCGCTGGCAAAATCACGGGTACAACATTTAAGCGATAGAAAAGATCTTCTCTAAAAGTCCCTTTTTGAATCATTTCTTCAAGGGGTCGATTGGTGGCCGCGATGATTCTGACGTTCGTTGGAAATTCACGATTAGAACCAACTGGAGTAAACATTTTTTCTTGGAGCACGCGAAGAATTTTAACTTGCATGAGAGCCGGCATATCGCCCACTTCATCTAGAAATAAAGTTCCACCTTCAGCGAATTGAAACTTTCCAACTTTTCTTTGATCAGCGCCCGTAAAAGAACCTTTTTCGTGGCCAAAAAGTTCAGACTCAAAAAGATTTTCAGGAATAGCAGAACAGTTGATGGCCACAAATTTTCCATCTTTGCGAGACGAATTGAAGTGAATGGCACGTGCTACAAGTTCTTTACCCGTTCCAGAGGCGCCACGAATTAAAACAGGAGTTTCAACTTGGGCGAGTTTATGAATAATGTTGAAAACTTTCTGCATATGAGAGTTAGAGCCAATAATTTTTCGACCTTCTTCTAAAAGAACAGGTGAGCTCGCAGCGATTGATGAAATCAGTCTATGAGCTTCAACAGCCTTTTCAATAAGGACCAAAAGTTCATCAGCGGAAACGGGCTTCGATAAATAATTATATGCGCCATCTTTCACAGCTTGAACTGCATCTTGTACTGTCGCATTCGCAGTCAACATAATGACGATCAAGCCAACATCTTTTTCTTTTAATTTTTTAAGGGTTTCTAAGCCATTGAGTCGTGGCATGTCGACATCCAAAATAACGATGTCATATTTGGGGTTTGAAGCTTCATATTTTTCGAGGGCATTAATCCCATCAAAAGCTTCATCAACTGCGAATCGATTTGAAGAAACTAATGCAGATTTAACAGACAGACGCAGACCTTGATCGTCATCAACAACAAGTACTTTCAGCATAAATAACTCCCCCTGGAGGTAGACCTGACTTCTTGCGCTAAGCTTTTGTAAGGGCTTTACAAAATTGTAACACCATAAGCTTCATCTAGCTTGTGGGAAGTTTTATCGTAAATGTTGTGCCCTGACCATATGTAGATTCTACAAATATTTCGCCGCCGTGCAGTTCCGTGAAATACTGAGCCAAATAAAGACCTAAGCCAGAGCCTTTTATCGGTGAACTTTTGGCGTTCTTACTTCGAAAAAACTTAGAGAAAACATGGGGTAACTCATCTTCTGGAATTCCAGGTCCCTGATCTTTGAAGTGAACCCATATAAGACCTTCTTTTTCTTCTGATAAGATTTGAAGAGATGTTTCATCGGGGCTGTACTTGATAGCATTTTCAATCAGATTTGAAAAAATCTGCCTGACAAGGTCGGGATCGATCAAAACTGGAAACAGCGGTTCCAAGTGAAGCTTTATTTGAATTTTTTTAATTTTTGCTAAGAACTCATGCTTTTTAATCACGTCTTCTAATATTTGATTTATATCTTTTGAAGTTTTGTGAAGTTCAACACCTTCGGATTCAATTTTTGCGTAATTTAGAATCGAGTTTATAAATTTAAGTAAGTCATTGCTGGATTGCTTGATCGTATCAACAGCGTCACGTTGCGAATGGCTTAATAAAGTGGCGTCTTTTAAAATCATATCCAGCATTCCCTGGATTCGGGCAATAGGAGTTTTGAGATCATGCGACATCATAGAAATAAAATTAGTTTTGAGTTCTTCAACTTGTTTAAGAAGTTGGTTCTTCTGGTAGTATTCCCAGCTTCTTCTGTTTTCAATAATCAGTCGGTAGGGAATAAAAAAGTAATAACAAAGAAACACAGCCAGAAGCTGGTGGGACAAAGGCCACCACCATCTAAAAGCGGCATAAAGGGCCCACGTCCATAAAGTGTAGCCGACCATCAGCCCACCCAATAACATCAAGCCCCGTAAAGGGCGAAGAACCAGTACTCCATGAATTGTGATAAGCGAAATTAAAAATGTTAAAATAAAATTGAGAATTTCAGAATATCGGACAGGCCATGTTCCTTGAATCAGAGTGTCGATCATATTGGCCTGCATTTCAGGCAAATTCATATAAGTTGCGTCTCGTGAATGGGGCGTCATGATGTAATCATCAAATTTTCTTTGTGAATCAAATCCAACAATCACGATTTTGTTTTCCCAATCTGCTGATGGGGCCGACATGATTTTATTGAAATCGACTGAGGGATATGTTTGAGCAGGTCTAAAATCAACATAAACTTGATTGGCACCATAGAAATCAAACAATCCTCGAATTTGATTTTCGTCAGCCAAGCTCGGGTTCCAATCAAGAGCTAAATCTTTTTGCAGCATCGTTTTGCCTTGATAACTTAAAATAAGACGTCTGGTAACACCATCTTGTGCAAAAGATTTCCGGTCATGAGTTTTAGGTGCATAGGAAACTTGTAAAACATCGAAAGGTTTTGGAAAAGGATTTGATTCGTAATCATTTTCAGGACGCAATTCATCTCGTGTAAAATGAACTCTTTTTTCATTTTTAAAAGTTTCTGCAAAGTCAGTTTTTTCAGCTGAAGTACCCTCTAAGTCATTTGGTGGAAAAGTGATCAGAACAGTGCGTGGATTTGAATCAATTATTTTTATTAAAGAATTTTTGAGATCAGAAATTCTGGGCACAATTTGATTTTTTTTGATGGTGTCATTTGTGATCAGAACAAGCTTAAAATAAGTTGATACAGAAGTCTTTGGGGATAAGCGAACTCTTGTATCGTAAAGCCATGATTCAATAGAATCTAGTTTAAAGTAACTGAGTCCTGCGGCTGAAATAGCAGCCAGGCAGGCTTTTAAAAGCCAAAATTTCCAAGATAATTGAGATGAAGAAAAATCAGAACGTGAAGCCAATCAATAATCAATTTCAAGACTGCGCTTAACCTAATGGAAAGCAGTCGCGTGGTCCTTGAGTTCCAGCTTCGGTTCCACTGGGACGAGGCTTTACCAGCTTGATATGAGTGGCTGTGTTTTTATTCGCTGAAGCTGACTGAGAAGTTTGTTTTTTTGCAGTATTCGTATTTTTCATAAACTACTCCGATTCTCTGCTGTTCTTATAATACATAAAGACCTCGCTCAGCAAGTGGCGAGTTCGATAGCAATAAGTAATGTGTTTTGTATGTTTATCCCCTGTTAAACTTTCATGATTGAACAAACATCCACCGCCACACATATGGCGGGCCCAACAAGTTTGGCAATGATTCAGTTCAATTAAGGGCTGTTGTAGTGGTTTAAGGCGATTCCAGTTCACTTCTGCGCCTTGACCGATCATTCGATCTTTGAAGCTCACTTCTAAGGGGCACTGGTAAACGTTATTACGAGAATCAATACTTAATAGAGATTTACCAGTGCCGCAGTAATTTTCTTTTTGATAGGGGTTGTCGAGTTGAGAAAAGTAGATATCAAAAAAGCGAATTCGGCGCAGTTCTGTTTCACGGCCTTTTGCAAAAGCGAGTTCCGCCGTTTTTTTCATGCTTTCGACAAACTTTTGATTGGCCACTTCATCTTTTTCTGTAATGTCAAAAGTGAATTCCATTTGATCTATATTCAATTTTTGAAAGAAGTTCCAAGTTTGAACGACGTCTAAATGATCTCGATTGAAAACAGCATGCATTAAAATCATGCCAAATTCATTTTTACGCGCCAACAAAGTATCAAGACCTTGAAGCGCCTGCACCGTTGAGCTCTTTCCATTTTTTTGGGGTCGGCGGGAATCATTGATTTCGGGTGGTCCATCTAAACTAAAAGTGATGGTGGGCTTCAGTGGTGCTAATAAATCAAGGACTTGATCATTAATTAAAGTGCCATTTGTAATGATTTGGAACTCAGTGCGGATATTATTTTGTGTTCCAAGATCTCGAGCGTATTTGCCGATCAACTGAATTGCTTGAGGATACATCAAAGGTTCGCCACCTAAGAATGTGATATTAAATTGACCGCGTAATTCAGGGTCCCTTTTTTTTGTGTTTATGTGATCCGAAATTTTGGATCTTAAACGATCCATAAAAATTTTTATTTGGGGTAGAGTTTTTTCAACCGAAATTTGTCCTACGGGGTCACCGTAAGTGCCATCTCCACCGGCTGCGCAGTAGTGGCAATGCAAATTACAAAGCTGAGTTACATTCAGGGTCAAATTGAACTGATTATGATCTTTATTTTCAGGCATGACCAAAACAGAAGATTGTTCCCAAGCTTTGATCAGGGCCGTGATATCAGAATCCTGACTCATTGATAACTCTGATGGAACGGCTGAAGAGAAATCACTTATCGGCATTAAAGACCATAATTCGTCAGAAATTTCAGCGACTTGAATATTTTTTGAATGAAAAGAAAATGGTGCAGAGTCTGCTTTTTTGAAAGCGACAAAGTCTTTGTGGCGTCTGATTTCTGTAGTTTTCATATCAAGTGTCATTTTGTCCCCGGCTTGCACCATCGTTTAGATATTTGCAAACCAGGGGCCGTTAATTAGGGTTTAATACGAGTTGGCAAGGCTTTTAATTTGAGAGCATGAGCTTTGCTAGAAGGGACTAAAACTTCTTCGGGACTTTCGTTATCTGTACCCAGTTGTAAATCAAAAGATCGATCACTCAGCACATTTTTTAGGAATGCAACAGCCGTGTAAACGGGAGATATCTTTTGATCGCCTAAGTTGAGATCCGGAATTGAACCTGATTCAACACTTGAAAATTTCACATTCAAGCCAAATAATTCTTGAGCATTTTTTTTAGGCAAAATACTAGGGAAAAATTCGCTTACAATGTATTGATCAAAAATAGGATCTCGCTTTGCGATTTCAAAAGCTCTAATTTTATCTTTGCTGTCAGCGCTTGTGTTCACAATACTTGAAGCTTCAAAAGCTTTTTCATAAGCAAAAGTACCAAGACCACCAGATTGCTCTTGGTCGGCCAATACTAAATTCATTTGTGATTTTTCTGGGTGGTTGTTCAAGTATTCATAAATCATTTGTCCTAAGTTTTCTTTTGGAATCAGGCTGACCGCTTCAAGTGCTTTTTTACCGAAGACATACTGGTGGCTTAAGAAAGCATTTGTTTGATTTGTTTTTGGAAAGAAACGATTAAAAGAATCATTGTTTTTAAAATTTTCAGGAAGTGATCGTGCCAAGTTATTTTTGATACGATTGATTTCTTCTGCACTTAAATCTGTATCACGATATTCAGTTTTTAGAACAAGGTCAGCAACAGCTCCAACATTGCGATTTTTATCTGAGTTAACAACTAAATCTAAATCATGTGAATAATTGTATGATACACGGCCTAAGTATTTTCTTGTTCGAGATTTTTGAAAAGTATTATTGAGATAGTAGTAGTTAGGACTCATGTTTTCATCATATGAAGTGACAAAGCTATCTAAGTTTCCAGTGATTCCTTTTTTAGACACAATTTCACTAAACCAGATTTTGCCTTCACCAGCAAAAAGGTTAGATTGCATTCGCCCTTTAAAAAGACTGCGAACTCTCATATCTTTCGCTGCAAGATCACCACGTCGGTAGCGGTTTAGGTCTTCTCTTGCTAAGTCTTCTGCAATTTTGACGTTTTCAAGAAGTTTATTCCCAAGATCTAAATCAACGTCATCACTTTCACCGATAGGACTAAAAAATAAACTGGCGAATCCAGCTTTGTTGATATTGCTGGCGAGCTCTTCATAAGCTGCTTCTGCTAGATCTGTTCGTCCTTTGATTTGATCTAAATTAATAAGATCAGGAGTTGAAAAATTAAATAAGTAATCAACCATCATCGTATCAAGTGGATATTTTTCTGTAGGCGAAAGAAGCGAAATATTTTTTCGAATAAGTCCACCAATTCCAGTTGTTAACAAATCACCCAGGATTCCAGCTGGTGAATCAGTCTTTAATTTAAGTCCAACTGATACTTCACCTTTGTTTTTAACACCTAGCAAGCGCATACGAGCCAGTTGATTATTAAGTTTGTAAAGATCTAACAAAAATAAAGCCTCAGTTTTAATTCCTGCTTTAATATCTTGGTCGACACCTAATTCAGTATTTCCAATAATTTCAACTCGGAAACCGTCGCCGTTGCTTAATTTAGATTTGACGTCATTTGAATCCATCGGAGTATGAAGAACTGTATAAGGACAGGCTTTCATAGCATCCCATTTTGCATTTGAACCACTGTAGAATCGACTAAATGTGATCCGAATTTTTGTATTCACGCTGGCAACTTGATCGGAATCAAGTCCGGCCCCTAAGCCAAATGTCCAAATATCTTTTCTCAGCTGTTCATTATTTCTAAAAGCAGGTTCGACAACGTACTTGTAACTGACTCCGGTTCTAAAAATTTTAGTATCAATTAAATTATTGAGCTCTCCTAATGAAAATTGAATTCGATATCTTGCCGCTTCTTTTTTCAAAAAACTCAAAGTTTTCTTATTTGTAATTTGTCTGTCTTGTTCATCTACTGACCGGTTGGCGGGGGCACAAATACTGGTTGTCGCTTCTTGTATTTTGTGAAGTAAACTTTTTTTGTTGTTTGCATGCTGTTTTATTTGTTCAAATGTGATCAGGGCAGGGTCTAGCTCAAAGTTTTTGGCCTTGTCGTTCGTCCAGCCGGTTGATGACAGCATTAAGCTTGATGCGATTAGTACTTTTAAAGAGACTTTGTTTTTCAATTGCGACCTCGTTTTTAAAATTGATAACGACCAACAAGGAGCAAATCAAAGGCCTTGTGTAAATACGATAATACGGACTTAAGGCTTGAAATTGAGCTCAAAGACAATCTACGGCAACTCTTTATCATCACTGTCAAAAATATAAACAGCTGTTCGCTGGATTTTAGTTGTGAATTGAATCTATCTTGCTTGAGCGTATGTGATCCATTCGTCACTATAGAGATATGTCGATGATGGTAAAATATTGGGGAGTGCGAGGATCTCTTCCTTCTGCGAATCAGCCAGAAGGTTGGATGCTTCATTTCGAAGGCCTGATGAGAAATTTTTTTTCTATGGGATATCGAGACCCTTCACAGATTCAAAAGTTTCTCTCGTCAATGCCACTTCCTTATATAGGAGGTCATGGTACGGCTACGACTTGTGTAGAAGTATTAAATGGGAGCTCCACTATTATTATAGATGGTGGAAGTGGAATTCGGAATTTGAGTGAAAGAATTATGAGTGGATCTTACGGTAGACCGCGTGGCCCATATCATATTTTTATGACGCATTTTCATTGGGACCATGTGATTGGTTTGCCATTTTTTACTCCACATTTTTTGCCCGGAAGCCAAGTGCATTATTATGCTGTCCAACCTGAATTGGAAAAACTGATCCGTGGTGTTTTTATGAAACCCTATTTTCCGGTGGCATTTGAAGCTCTTCAAGCTAAAGTTCACTTCCACACCATGGAGCCTCGCAAAACGATTGAAGTCGATGGATTTAAAGTGACTCCTTACAAGCTTGACCATCCGGACCCATGTTGGGGATTTAAAGTTCAAAGTGGTGAAAAGACTTATTCCCATTGTGTAGACACGGAAGCCACTCGAGTTAGCAGAGAAGAAATGGGAGAAGATTTGCCGCTCTATCAAAATACGAATTTAATGTATTTTGATGCTCAGTATACATTTCCAGAATTAGCTGAAAAAGCAAATTGGGGACATAGTGCTGCACAAATCGGACTTGATATCGCTTTTCGTGAAAAAGTTGAAAGAGTGATATTTGCGCATCATGATCCAGGTGCAACGATTATGACTTTGCAAGACCTGCAAAAACAAACAGAGACTTACTACAATTACCGATTGCTGAAAGCACAAGAAAAACAAGAAGAACTTCCCCGAGTCCAATGGGAATTTGCTCATGAAGGCATGGAAATAAAAGTTTAAATCTGGTTTACGTAGAGTCTATTCAAAAACCAAACAAAGTTTTTTTAAAAATAAGTTTTATTTCAGGCTGTTTCTCAAGCGTGAAGCCTTTATTGATCAGGTCTTGATTCGTTATAACTTTTTCCTCAACGCCATCTGGCCAAGAAAAGTCAGTTAATGGGTGGCGATGTTGAGACCATAAAGTATAATCTGTCCAGATTGGAACTGCTCCTGAAGATCCTGTTAGCTTTGTGGGTGTATTGTCATCATAGCCCACCCATACAATCGTGGTTTCGAAAGGGCTAAATCCAGCAAACCACGTGTCTTTGTAATCGCTGGTTGTTCCGGTTTTACCGGCCCATAAATTGCGAAGACCTTTTGATCCGGCATAAGCAGCTGAACCAGAAATTAAAGTCTGCTTCATCATGCCGATTGTAATTGCAGTAGATGAAGGACTTAAGTATTCAGCTAAATTGGGAAACTCTTTCTGATAAAGTTGGTTTTGATTGGCGTCCCACATGCTTTCAATAAAAGTTGTTTCTGGACTTTTACCGATTTGAGAAATTGTCAGATAAGCTTGTAAGACTTCTAACGGAGATAGCTCTAAAGCGCCTAAAGTAATAGACGGCAAACTGGGAATTTCAGATTTTATTCCAGCTGACTTAAGTGTATCAATCAAAGGGTCTAATCCAATTTCTAAGCCCATTTTTGCTGTGGATGCGTTCAAACTATTCTTCAGTGCAAAATAAAGAGGAACTGGTCCCAGAAATTTTTTATCATAGTTTTCTGGTGACCAAGTTTTTTTTGTGGGCAGCTTAATTTCAAATTTTTCATCGAGAATAAAATCAAGGGGTTTGTAGCCCTTTTCGACTGCCGTTAAGTAGACAAATGGTTTTACAAGAGATCCAATTTGACGACGGCTTCTTGTGATACGGTTAAATTGGCTTTGCTTAAAATTCCGACCGCCAACTGCGACAATAATTCTTCCATCTGCATCTGAAGATAGAATAAGACCTTCTAAGTTTTTTTTCTGATTGTCTTTATTTTTTTTAATAAATGAATTTTCTTTTTCTAAACTATTCAAATGATTTTGCAAAGCTTTTTGGGCTTCACTTTGTGCCTCTAAGTCTAAAGTCAGTAGAATTCTTTTATTTTCTAATGTGTAACCTAATGTTTCAAGTTGTTGTCTGGCCGAATCTAAAAAATAAGGAGAAGTTTCACTTGCTTGGGCAGGAGCTCGATTAGGCAAAGCACTTGTCTTGGCTATATTGAGCTGTTTTTCAGTGATAAATTTTTGAGAAGACATTTTTTCAAGTACTAAGTTTCTTCTAGCCAGAGATTTATCCGGATTCTTAAAGGGATTGTAAAGACCGGGTCCGTTTAGAACAGCAGCCAATAAAGCGCACTCGTGAATATCTAAAGACTCTATTGATTTGCCAAAATAATACTCAGCAGCAGCTGGAAATCCCAAGACTTGATAGGGGCCATTTTGTGCCATGTAGATGATATTAAGGTAAGTTTCTAGGATTTGATCTTTTGTATACTTTGTTTCAAGTAAAACAGAAATGATTATTTCTTGTGCTTTTCTTTTGTAGGTCCTTTCTGATGTTAAAAAATAGTTTTTAACAAGTTGTTGAGTGATTGTGCTGCCACCTTGTGCTTTTCTGCCTGACGAAATATTTTTTAAAAAAGCTCTGAATGTGCCTGTTACTGAAACTCCAGAGTGCTCAAGAAAAGCTGTATCTTCAATTGAAAGCACAGCATGCAGGCATGAAGCTGGAATTTCAGAAAGAGTTGTTCGCTTTTGCATAATGGGTTGAGATCCAACTGTTTGGGCCAGTAAAACCGGTTTAAGAGCCCAATTTTTAATTTCTTGAGAAGTGTTTTCGTTCAATAAAAATAAAACTAAATCTGAAGATAAGGGATCATTCGAATTTTGAAGAGCCGTTAGGATAACGGGAGTCTGCGCAGAGCCCCTATCGGAAAAGTCTCGAAAGCGAATGCAAGAAGAGGGGGGCGTCCGGAGCGACATTCTTTCTTGGCAAAAGCTGGGTTCCGTCATTTGAAACTCGCCGGCTCTTAGGTTTTCATGATTTTTTTCTTGAAATTTAAGTTCTAAAAGTCTGCTGCGAAGTTGCTTTGCAACAATAACGCCTTCTTTTCTAAGCCATTCTGAGGCAATAAAAAACTCTGTGGTCGGCAGAAATTGCTTTTCGTTTAATTTTTTATCCAAATCAGCAGATAGAGAAAAGGGGTTAAAGCCTTTTGCAGCAGGGCTCACGACGAGGAGCGCCATAAAGATTGTAAACCCATAGGAAAGCGTGTTTAATCGGGACGAAAACATAACATCAAAGTTGGCATGTAATTATGAAATTATCAACTACGCAACTTCAAATGATTGCTTCAAAAGTTTTAGAAAACTGGAAGCAGCAAAATATTGTTATTTTTAAAAAAGATGAAAATGTCGTTCTAGCTAGAATGAATGATATTTTAAAAGCAGAAGTTCAAAAAGAACTGGATTTAGATCGTGATGTGAATAAAAAACTCGATGAGCTTGAGCGTACGAATGCAGGCCAATTCGAAAGATATAAAATGTATCCTCTTTTGCGAAAGCAAATGGCGAAAGAAAGAAAATTAATTTTATGATCATTTCAGAAGACAGATTAACACATTGGGCTCACCTTCTGACTGATGGCATCTGGCATGACGATTTGGTTGATTATTCTGACGAAGATCAAGCTTTACGTTTAGCAAAAAAAGCGATTATGGAATTCGTTAAAGAACATGAGGATATTGATCAGAAAGCCAAAGCTAAAGTGGCAAGTCTCAAGCGAGGCGTCATGGAAGGCACTCCTGAATGGGACATTATGTATAAAAAATATTACGAAGAAGAAAGAGGCAAACGTGGCCAAGGCTAAAGCAAAAAGTAAGAAAAAAATAATGACGAAGAGCAAACCTGAAAAAGCTCAACCGAAAAAAAATAAAAAGTTGAAAGCGAAACCGGGTAAAACAGTAAAGCCTTTAACAAAGGCTAAAGTTCAAGTTGCGAAACCGTCAAAATCAATTGCGAAAACAAAAACAAAATTAGTCGATCTTTCTGAATTTGTAACTCCACTTGACGATCGAATCATTGTTCAAGCAAGTGAAAGTGAAAAAGTGACACCGGGTGGAATTATTATTCCTGATACGATTTCGACTGCCGCGGGAAACCGTAAAGGTGTGGTTCTGGCTGTTGGACGTGGACACTGTGATAAAAAAGGGCGGGTTCGTCCGATGGATGTTAAAGCGGGTGATAAAATTATTTTTCCAGACTTCACGGGTTCAAAATTAATTTATCTAGGTCAGGATCTTATTATTTTGCGCGAAACAGATGTCATGGGCGTTTTGGATTAAGGAAAAAAAATGAAAAAAATCTTATTTCTTATTTTAGCTTCTGCTGTGGCACAGTCGGCCAGTATTGATTGGTCAGGCACATATCGTTTTGAATGGTTTGATATCACAAAGCCTGCTTTAGGCAAAGATCCCAACACTTTGAATAGCGGAAGTAAAAGTTATGGACTTCATTTTTTAACACTAAGACCTCGAGTATTAGCATCTGATGGAATAAGCATTTACAGTCGATTTGATCTTTTAACGAATCAAGATCCATATTATGCAAATTCACAGATGGGTCAGTTGTGGGGAGGCTCTGGTTACGGGACTGCCAACGCAAATAATGCAGGGGTTAACAACACAAGTCGCGAAAACCAAGTGAATTCAGACCTCACAATCAGGGAGCTTTTTTTAAAAGTTGAACAAGAAAACGGAGCGCTTTTAGTAGGACGGTCTCCTTATCAATTTGGTTTAGGTATTTCTCATAATGCAGGTTTGGGTCTTTTTGATCATTGGTATGATACAAAAGATATGCTGGCTTATAAGTTTTTTGTTGGAAATGTCAGCTTTACTCCTATGCTAGCACGCTCTTACGATGCTAGCCCAAAAAATGGAAAAACGAATCAGCAGCAACTTTTTGAAATCATGTATGACAATGTAGACGCCGGAGCCAAGCTAGGTGTTTTATTTGAAAGAGGAAACGCTGACGTGGGCGTTGTTGGCGATGCCGTAAATGCTGAATGGTCAGACGTTCTTTGTAAGACAGGTGCTACAAATGGGGCCACTACTTGTAATCGCACAGGAGCCTATAAAGAAGAGCGGACAAGTTTTTTCTTAGGTCGCCAATGGACTGAATTTGGATTTGAGCTTGAAGGAAGTTTTCTGAAAACAAAAACAGGTGTTATTGCGGACGGAACCGAAGTTGAAGTGGATAGCTATGGGATTGCAGCTGAATTGAAATATAAAAAACCAGAATCAAAATGGGGTTATAATTTTAATTTCGGTGTTGCTTCTGGTGATAATGCAAGTTCTATCAAGTATGAAAGTTTTCAATTTGATCGCAACTATGATGTAGCAATGCTTTTATTTAATCAGAGATTGGGACAACGAGATTTTCTGAAAACAGATTTAATCAAAGACAGCAGTTTGACTCCTGCGACTTCTTTTGATGATGAAGCTATTGGCAATGCTGGTTATATCAGTTTCAAAATAAATCATGATTGGAAAGAACGTTGGAAATTAGGCTATACTCTAACTTACGCTCAACTCATGGCTAAATTTGACTCTCCAAGCGACATGAAGAAAGATTTAGGCGTAGAGCTCGATGTGGAACTCGTTTATTTTCCACGTGAAAAAGTACAGTGGATTAATCAAATCGGTGTCTTAGCTCCGGGTGAAGCTTTTAAGAATGGTACCGGTGCAAGTGGTGATTTGGGTACAACAAGCGCAGTTGGATTTGCATCAAAAGCGGCTATTAGCTTTTGATGCTATTGCAATTCAGTTTTTATGAAATAAGGTAGATGGTATTTGTTCACCATGATTTCTCCGGCAATGGCGGCTCCGTGGCTAAAAGAACTTCGATCAATATGAAATTTTGATACACCAATCGATTCTTTTATTTCGTATTGACCGTCGGTGGGTGCCGTTTTGTCATTTTCAATGAGGACTTGGTAAATGTTCCTTTTTTTTAATAAAGAAAAAAGTTCTACCGGAGAAGACTTTACCAATGTCCGTAAATAAAACTCGTAGTCTTCTTGGTTTTTAAAATCCTGATATTTCATTTGAAAATTTCTCAAACTTTTAATTTTTCTTTGCTCGCTGTACGCTAAAGCGAAAGGCACGTTTCCAATTGCACCCATGATAAAAAGACTTTTGAATCGATCGTCAACAGCCATTGCAAGCAAAGATGAAACGCTACCCACGCTTAGCCCAACAAGTCCAATTCGGTTTTTATCGATCAAGACATTCTGAATCCGAGGATGATTTTCAACTCGAGGAAGTTGTTCAAGAACATTAACTAAACTTCTAAGGGCGACCGCTCCTTTTATCAATTGTTGATCAGCTAAAAGAACACCGTGTTCACTTGTATCAACTCCTTCATTGTTCACATGGGCAATGATGGTTGCAATGTTCATTTTACACATTTGTTGTACGATAGATTTTTCGACAGCAGAAACACCTTCAATAGTAGGAACTGTTAAGACAACCGGAATCGGATTCGTGGATTGCGGCCAAGAAAATTTGAGTTCATAAGTTAGAACTTTTTCTGAAAAAGGATCTTTGACTGGATACGATAGCTCGAATAGGGCACAGTTAGCTTCGTCTTTCAGATATTTTAGTTTTGCTCCGCCTGTATAAGGCGACGGCTTCAACAGAGCAATTCTTGATTCAAGTTCTATTTCACTAATAGGTGAAAGAGGTTTTGCGCCGATAAAGAGGGGAAAAATTGAAACAATAAAGAGAATAGATCTTTTCATGGAATCGAGTACTTTCTTTGTTAAAGAATTCATTCTAAAATAGCTATTTTGAATAGGGATCAATAGAAAATAAAATGATTTTAATCAAAGAATGAAATCTTTACTATGAGGATCTCTTAAATTTGTTATAAATCGTTTTCGAAGTTTACATTTTGTTGTGATTGCATAGGCGGATTCTGAACAATTTTGTTATGTTGTTGAATCATTTCTAAATGGGACTGAATCACAGCTTTAATCTGGGCTTCGAATTGTATTTTTATTTTTTTAAGATTTGTCATTTCTTCATAAGTGCGACCTATTGAGTCTCTTGCGTCACGAGTGATGAACTCTGCTTTTGTTCGAGCTTCATTTATAATCATTTTTGATTCTCGTTCTGCATCGACTCTCATCTTTTCAGCCATTTGTCCTGCTGTTGCGATTGTATCTTTTAAGATTTTATCGCGCTCTTTATATTCAAAAAGTTGATATTCTTTTTCTTTAAGTGATTCGCGAAGCTTGTTACGTTCTTGAATTACTTCTTCTAATTGCGATGAAATAATATATAGAAAATCGGTGACCTCTTGGAGGTCGTAACCCATCATCCGCTTTGTAAAAAGCTTTTGTGATATTTCGAGAGGGGAAAGGTGCATAGATTCCTCCTTGAATCGGTGACCCAAACCTAATTCTAGTCTGGGCGAGGTTCAGCAAGCAAGGGCAATCAAGAAGATTTCATCTGTCGATTAATTTCTTTATTACGAAGAGCCGCTTTTTCGAAGCTAATTCGTAAGGCTCTTTCCATTTCAAGCTCTCGCATGGAATCTAATCCAGCGGATGTGACACCTTTTTTAGATGTCACTTTTCCTTGAAGCTCTTCTAGACTTTGGTCGATGTTTTGTTTTGCCATTAAGGCAGCACCTAAGAAAACCTCTTGAGTCATTCTTCTTGCGGCAGCGGAATCAAATCCGTGTTCTTCAAGCCAATCTTGCCAGTAAACCATTAATTCATAAACAAATCCGGTACCAGCGCTACAGGCGATCATAAAAGATTCGAATTGATCTTCAGTATCCATACGGTGAACAGTTCCAAGACAAGAAAACATATCTTCCATCAAGTCTGGCAAACTTTCATCCGTGTCATCATTAACTAAGCAGCCGATGGATCCTTTTTGAATTAGCGATGGCGTATTAGGCATCAATCTAACTAAGCGGCATTGGGGTAAAATCTTTTCTAAAGTTTCGAGTCTTAATCCTGCGGCAAGGCTGACTACGATTTGTTTTTCATCAAAAAGTTTAGCAATGGGCTCGATGGCGGGTGACAAGTCTTGAGGTTTCATAGCAAGAATGACGACATCACAGGTTTCCACTAAATCTTCATTGTTTGCACAAATTTGAATATTATAAAGATCTCTGACTTTTTGTGGTTTTTGACTGGTCCGAGAGCTCACAAAAATTCGTGCAGGAGATACATTTCCAGATTGAAGCATGCCTTTAATCATGGCCTGTGCCATGTTGCCTGCTCCGATAAAACCAATTTTTAATCGAGTTTGAAGAAAAACCATTATGAGCTCCTATCGCCGAATACCGCAGTTCCTATTCTAATGAGTGTCGCGCCTTCTTCAACTGCTACTTTCCAGTCTGAACTTGTTCCCATCGAGAGTTCTTTGAGTTTTAATTTTGTTGCCAAGAGTTTAAGCTCTTTGAAATACGTTCTAGAACTTTCAGGATTGTTCGATAGGGGAGGCATAGTCATCAAGCCTTTGATTTCAAGATATTTTAATTTTTGATAATCTTCCCATTTCTTTAAAAGTTCTTCTTTTGACTGCCCTGATTTTGTTTCTTCGTTCGCCAAGTTGATTTGTAATAAAATGGAAATTTTTAAATTATTTTTTTCAGCTCTTTTATTGAATTCAACTGCGGTTTCATAAGAATCTATCGAATGAATCAGAAAAAAGTGTCCTATTACCTTATTGATTTTATTAGTTTGAACTGGACCAATCAGATGCCAGCGAATTTGAGTAATTTTCAAACTTTGCTGTTTTTCCAGAGCTTCTTGGACGTAATTTTCTCCAAAATCCATTTGATTTTGTCGATAGGCTTCGTGAATTTTAGTGAGAGATTGTTTTTTGGATACGGCCACCAAGGTCACGGTTTCAGGGTCACGATTGCAATTTTGGCAAACTGAAATCAGTTTTTGGCGAAAATCTTCTAGTGGAGTTGTCATTTATGAAGGGCCCAATTTTTTTTATTTAAAATATCCACAATAATTTCCACAGGCAGGCCCACGACATTTGTCCAGGATCCCACAGTTTTTTTAATGAAGTTTCCACCCAAACCTTGAATGGCATATCCTCCTGCTTTATCGAAAGGCTCCTTTGTTTGGACGTAATCATAGATTTCTTGGTCACTCAGTTCTTTAAATTCAATTAAAGTCGTTTCAAGATGAGATACAAAGTCTCCTGTGACTGATTCTTTTAGAAAAAGTGCTGTTTTAACTTCATGAAAAGAACCAGACAGAAGTTTTAGAAAAGCAATCGCTTGACGTTCGTCCTGTGGTTTTCCCAGAGCTTTTCCGTGGATGACAACCTCAGTATCTGCCGCAAGGACTAAAAAAGGGTCTTTATGAATTTGAAGATAATCTTGAAAAACTGTTTCAGCCTTTCGTCTAGATAGATCACGAAGTTGATCATCTAGAGTCATGTTTTCATCAAAAGTTTCCGATATTTGAGAGGGATGGACCAGAAAATAAAAACCAGCATCTTGAAGGAGTTGGCGACGGCGAGGTGAAGCTGAAGCGAGCACCAGTTGGAACATACTTACACTTGAACACAAAGAGGATGATATGGGAAGTGCTGAATGGATTCTAATTTTAGGTTTGATCTTTGCGGGTCTTGCCGTTTATTTATTCATGAGCGCTATTCTTGGAAATCAAACTGACAAGCAGCAATTGAGTTGGGCAAATAACTCTGAACCTGTAAAATCAAAAAGTGGAATTATTAATTTATCGAGGCCCTTGATTCACCAATTTACTTTGCAACATGCTTTGAGAATACAAAGCGTGGGTTATCGTAAGCGTGTTGCCCAAAAAATTAAAACAGCTGGTTTGGGACGGGAACTCAACGTAGATGAGTTTATTGGGATGCAAATTCTTTGGGCATTTTTCTTTCCAGGATTTTGTGCTGTTATGAATTTTGCTCTTGAGATGGGCTTTTCGAATATGATGATCGGTATCCTTGTTCCATTCGGTTTTTATTTACCCATGCTACATGCTGGCGGAATGAAAAAGCAGCGGGAGCTGAATGTTAGAATGGATATGCCGTTTTATATTGATTTATTGGCGCTTTCTGTTGAAGCGGGTCTTGATCTTTTTCAAGCGATTCAAAAAATAGTCGATAAAGCTCAAGGAACAGAAAGTGTCTTGGCTGATGAGTTGGCAATTGTTTTACGAGACATACAAATCGGTTCTTCCAAAGAACAAGCGCTAAAAGAATTGGGTGAACGTCTTGACATGCCAGAAATGACCAGTTTCGTAGCCGTTTTAATTGACGCCGGAAGATCAGGCGCACCAATCGGAAGTGTTTTAAAAGATCAAAGTAATCAAATGAGAATGGAAAGATTTGTCAGAGCTGAAAAGTTAGGAGCAAAAGCATCTCAATCAATGCTTATTCCGATGATGCTCTTTATTGTTCCAGCTGTTTTTATTATGGTTTTAGGGCCGGTGGCTTTAAGTTTTATTTATGGGAAAAAATGATGAAGTTGAAAAATGCAATAAACTCACAAGTTATATTTGAAAATCTTGTTTATGCGGAATCTTATGTGACGCGTACAGTGGGCTTATTAGGTAAATCAGGTTTACCTGCAGAAGAAGCGCTTTACTTTCCTCGTTGTAATGCGATTCATACTTTTTTTATGAAATTTTCAATTGATTGTGTGTTTGTTGATAAAAAAGGCGCAGTTCAAAAAATATATCACGAATTAAAGCCATGGCGTTTTGCTGGTCCCGTATGGGGGGCAACTGCAGTGATTGAAATGGCGGCAGGAATGGCAAAAAGTAAAAATTTAAAAATCGGAGACATCTTAGAATGTGGGCCTTGAGACTGCTCAACGGAGCCTCAGCTGGAAAAGTTTATAACCTGAAGAGTGGAAAAAATCTTTTAGGCAGAGCTGCGTCTTGTGATATTCACATTCCAAGTAATGGTATTTCTAAAGAACATTGCGAAGTAAATGTCTATCCAGATAAAATTGTAGTGGCCGATTTAAAGTCTTCAAATGGAACTTTTCTAAATGGCATTCGAGTTCAAAGTGCGACCATGAGACTTGGTGATAAAATGGGCGTACATGATGTCATTTTTGATATCGTTCCGTCCCAAGAACCTCAAATTCGAGCCCCAGCAAGAATCAAGTCACAAAAAAAACTACAAGCCCTTCAAACTGCACAAAATAAAATTTCACAAGGACAACTTTCTGCTAATTTGAATTCGCAAAGTTTAGATACTCCGACGGCAGCGGCAACGCCTCAATATCGAAATATATTTGAGCAAGGTGGGGCACAAGCTGAAGAGTTTTTAGAAAAAGTGGCACTGCCAGGAATTTATAAACTTCCACAGTGGTTTGAGTTTCGTTGGGTTGTTGGTGGCTTTGTTATCATTTTTATATTCGCAGTGACCCTTTTATCAATGATTCCAACATTCAGAAGCGCAAAAGAAAGTGGTATTGGTGAAAGTTTACGGCGGGCTATGTCTGTTGCCAGACACTTAGCAGAAATTAACCAAAAAGCATTATTGGATGGCCAGTATGGCAATCTCAGCACTCATAGTGCAGAACTTGAAGAAGGTGTTAAAGACGTCTTTATTGTGCAAAAATCAGATGGAATGATTCTGGCTCCTGCATCACGTGCTGGGCGTACTTCAAGTGCTCCATTTGTACACAAAGCTCGAGCTGAAGATAGGCCTTTGGCCGAAGAAATCAGTCAGACTGAAATCGGGGCAAGCGCACCCATTGGGCAATTTGATCCAGCAACAGGTCTACCCAGTATTAAAGGTTATGCTATTATTATTTATGATGTTAGTGGAATGGCATTGGATCAAAGTCGCGCCATCAGTTTGTTTATGCAGATTCTTTTGATTGCTTCTGCGTTGGGTGGTGTTTTATTTTTCTTTCTGTCCAAATTAGTTGAGAAACCTGTTCGAGAGCTTAATATTCAATTAGACCATGCAATGAGAGAGCGTCGGGATAATATTCAGATTCCGTACTTATACCCTGAATTTCAAGCATTAATCGGAAACGTCAATTCTCTTTTATCAAGAGCTTTACATTCTGACCCACAAGCTTCGGCTCAGCAGCAAACAACCAGCGCAGACCACCAACAAGAAGCTTATAATTTAGTTTCAATATGTGGTGTTCCTGCAATTGTTGTCGGTCCCGATGAGATCGTTTGGTGTCATAACGAAAAATTTGTACAACTTGTCGGATGGAGCGGGGTCGGTACAAGTTATAAGTCTATTCCAGATTCGGCACTTCAGCAGAATTTTGAAGGATTAATTCGAAAGTGCCAAGAATTGCCACTGACTCCGCACTCAGATACGCTGGATTTCTCTGGACACAGTTGTCAAATTCAAATGACTGTTTTCATGAATTACGGTCAACCGCAATTCTATGTCACAACAATTGTTCCAGCTGGAGGCGATGCATGAGTGCAGCACCAGCCATAAAATCAAGACCAAAATTCAGACTCAAAATTATTTCAGGACCACATCAAAATGAGGTTCATGCACTTGATCAAGATCTGATTAAAATTGGTCGTGGTGATGATAATACTATTCAGTTGCCTCGAGATGCTAGAATCAGCCGTCATCATATCGAAATATTTTGGACGGGATTTGGTTTTAAAGTTAAAAATTTATCTCAAAAAAACTTTGTTATGGTGAATGAAAAAGTTGTTCACGAAGAGTCTTTGAATCCAGGAACTAAAATTCAGTTAGGAGAGACTCTGATTGAAGTATTTGAGGAAGGTCCCATTTTAGTTTCGACAAATATCGAGCAGAATCCATCCCAATCTATTCAAAAAAATCAATCTCTGTCTATTGCGCAAGTTAGGGCTGCGGCAGCTGCAGTGTCTGTTTCTATTGGGACTTCGTCTACGATGCAATCTGTTCAGACAAAACCAATGGAGCCTTTCGCATATTCGGCACCACGCAAGCAAAAAGAAAAACAGCAGAATTACAAACCAATTCAGTCAAATTCAAGATCCACATTTTACTTAATTGTAGCAGCTGTTGTGGGTCTGGTTATATGGCTTGCTAGCCAAGATACGAAGCCAAAAGAAAAACTCACTTTTAGATCATCTCAACAAGTAGAATATGATCGCTTACAAGTTGAAGCTGAAAAGCTGAAGCTTGAAGAAAGGCTCAGCTCTCAAAACAATCAGCTCGTCAGGCAGTCTCAAGAAAATTTAGTTAAAGGTTTTCGAGATTTTCAACAAGGTAATTACATCAGAGCAAAAGAAAATTTCGCTTCAGTTCTAATCAAAGATCCAGAAAATGATTTAGCAAAAAGATATTATCATCTATCGGGCATTAAATTTGATGAATTATTACAGTTTAATATTCTACAAGGTCTTCGTTATCGCGAAAAAAAGAACTATCGACTTTGTCGTTCAAGTTTTCAGTCAGCACTCGTAATGATTCAGAATAACAATAGGCACCCCAAATACAGAGAAATTAAAGACTATTTTGATGAATGCAATTTAGGCCTCGAAGGAAGATTCTAATGACGAAATTCATCATCAGGCAAAAAGGCCAGGTTCTAAATGAAGTAATACTCGACTCTTCACAATCTTGGGTTGCGGGACGAAAGCATGATGCCGATATTTATCTTGATAGCGAAAAAGGAATATCACGAGAACATTTTAGAATATTCCAAGAAAATGGTGTATGGAAAATCGAAGTTCTGTCTAAGCTCAGTACCATGACGTCTAACGGAGAAGTCATCACGGCAGTCAATTTAAGTTCAGGTATGATGTTTTCATTGCCACCATATGAATTTGAATTTGTTGTGACCGAAGAAAACTCTGAAGCACACTCAGTCAGTGAAGTAATCCCAGAGTCCATTAGTTTTTCAGATCGAACAGTCGTTCATAAAGTCAACTTATCAGCATATATTAAAATTATTAATGATGAAGGCGATATTCAGCAAAAAATAAAATTAGAAGGCGGAGACACTTGGGTCGCAGGACGTGATGTGAATGCTCAAATTATGATTTCAGATCATAAAGTAAGTCGACGACAATTTGAAATACGAAAAACAACATTAGGTTATGAAATAGTCGACTTGGGCAGTGTGAATGGTACTTTTATAAATGAAAAAGTGCTTGAAGCAGATGATACAGTTATTCTGAAGAGCGGGGATATAATTCGTGTTTTGGATCATCAGTTAGTATTCGAAATTTTAGATCCTAATTTTTTTGATAAAATTGAAAATTTGCCAGCATTAAATGAACCCATAGAGGAAGAAGAATCGGATTTTTTACCGATGAATATTTCGGAGGAAATTCAGCCGCCGCCATCTGATCTCTATGGAACAGCTCAACCTCAAATCGAGCCAATTCAAGATCCGGCAGCAGTTCGAACTAAAAGAATGAGAATTGGTTTAATCGCAGTCATTTTGCTTGGGGTCATTTTTTACTTATCACAGAATACTTCAGACACAGATGAACTATCGAATGTTGCCCCTGCTGGAGCGGATCCTTTATCCGCCCTGACTTCTCAACAAAAAAGTGAGTACAAACAGTCTTTAGAGCTCGCAAAGCGGTATCATATGGAAGGAAATTATAATCTCTCTTTATCTGAAACAGAAGAACTCGCAAAAAAGTTTAGTGTGAAAGATCCAGAACTTGAAAGGGTTAGAAATACGGCTCAAGCTGCAATTGAATCGCAAAAGCTTTTAATCAAACAAGAAAAAGAAATAAAAGAACGCGAACAAATGGAAGCTCGGATCATGTCTGTTGTTGATTCTTGTGGAAAAGACTTAAGTCGATTTAATCGAGAAGAAGACCTTGATAATTGCTTAGTTGAAGCCCTTCAATTAAATCCGACTCATTCCAAAATTTCTGATCTCAAAATCAAAATGCAAGCGTTGATGGTTGAAAAAGAAGCTCGCTTGAGACAAAAAGCAGACTACAATAGAAGAGTCAGTCAGCTTGAAAATATGTACCAATTAGCTCGTAAAATTGAAAACGAAGATGATTACATTAAAACAATTGCGACTTACAGAAAAGTAATTGGGTCAACTCTTCCAGATCCTAAGGGTCTTAAAAACTTGTCGGAAAAAAGACTCGCACAATTAAAAATTAAAATGGATAAAAAAATAAAAGATTACGAATCCCAGTCGGTAGATTTCAGAAAAAAGCAAGAATTAAAGCAAGCTATTATGGTTTTAAGAGCTGCAGTGAAAATTGATCCAACTCGTGAAGATTTAAAAGATAAAGCAGATGAAATTAAGAATGAACTTCGGAAAGTGATGATGGTTTATTATCAAGAAGGTGTTTTGGAAGAAAGCTTCGGAAACGTTGAGGGCGGGGACAACCGTATTGGCGCGAAAGAAAAATGGAAAAAAATTCTGGAATTGGATGTGACGGACGGAGAATACTACCAAAAAGCCTATATCAAATTAAAAAAATACGGGGCTACATAATGAAATTTGAAGAACGCTCATACAGTTCTCATTTGATACGTCCAAGACCCTTAATTTATATCGATCCTGCTGAAAACTTTATTATTTTATTAACAGCCTGGGGATCTTCAGAAGCTTTGAGCCGTATTCTTGAAAATATTAAGCAGCATTTGCAAACCGTCAGACAGGATGATGAATTAACAACACCTTTTCAAAATATTTTAAGCTTGTCAGATCAGGCGAATGACTTACGGGTTGCAACTTTGATAACAAATGATTTAGTTTTTAGAGTTCTCAATCAAGAAAAGTATCAAGTTATAATTGAATCTTGTTTTATTAATTTGAAACAACGGCATGTGGCTTGGAGCCAAATGGGGAGCCCGCATCTTCTTCTTAAGAAAAAAAATGAAAAGCCGCAGCCTTTATCTTGTTTTCCTGAATCACGTACTGATTTACAAAAAGTTCCACTGCCAGTTCATTTTTTGGGTGCAGAACCAACAATATCTCCCCGTTGTGGAGACCTGTATTTAGAAAATGGAGACGAAATTATCTTTTTATCTTCAGCAATTGTACCATCCGAAATTTGGTCATTACAAAATGAACTTTCTTTGGATGACTGGACTCAAGCGCTTGCGAAGAAAGATGAAGCTCAGCCTTTTTGGTTAGGGCGACTCAAGCTGGATTAGTTTAATTTTTTTCTGAACAGGTCTAATCAAATGACGATACTCAGGAGACCAGAAAAGAATTTCAACCAACGAAAGTATATTTTCATGAGACTCGGTCACATCCCATATCGATCCAAGTGCCCTATTTGTTTTTAGAATCTGAACTAATATGAATTTATCTTCCAGAATTTTTTCCCATTTTTTAGATTTCCTTTCGCCTTCTAAGCTTTCAAGTGCTTCTAAAAATTGTGAATCAGGGCAGTTTTTAATATCGGCGCTGGATATGGAAGGGGCATTCACAAGATCTAAACAAGGTAATGATTTTTTTGATCTGGGTAAATTTAAATTTTTAGCAGCTAGCCAGCTAAACGCGGGGTTTTGCCAAACTTCGGCAACAATTTTGAGCTTCTTCCAGTTATTATTTTCAATTAATGATCGCGCGTACCAGCTTCTTGCATCTAAAGGTACTTCTTGAGGGCTAATAGATTCGTAAAGCTTGAGAATTGATTGCAAACGAGGAGAAAGCCAGTCTTCATAAGTTAAATTCCAAAGAGAAAGAGCCTTTTTTCTAAAAACAGAATGTGGATTTGAAAAGGGCACAAGTTCTAATTCGATAGCAGCTTGTTGATAAAACGCAAAATAATCTTGAGTCTCTTCTTTTTCGATCAAGGGATTTATTTCAAGTCGATCAGATAGTGTTCTGTAAAGAGTTGCTGGTTTGGTGTGAAAATAAAGTTCCTCTTCACTTAGGAGTGCTGAAAAAATGGGGGTTCCAAGTTTCCATTGTCCCCAAGCAGATTCAATCAAATGAAGTCTTGATGTTTGAAAAGAAGATTTTGGTTGAGTGAGAGTGATCGTAAGTGAAGATGTTTCGGGACGGGAAAATGATTCTGGATTTTCATTAAAAAGATCAAAAAGTGTGTGACCGACATCTGCTAAAGAAATATTTTTATCCATCGTCCAAGAGACTGGAGCGTCTCTTCTTTTCTGCGCGGGCTTCCAGAGCAGTGCCACTTGTGAGTTTTCGCTATGAAGATTAAGGCTAGGGTGTGCGCCTTGGCGATCATAAAGATTTCGACCTTGAAGTCCGACTAGAATAACGTGGGTTTTGTCCCAACGGTTAATTTTTTTAAGTTTTATAATTAACTCATACAAAGCCGTATCAAACTCTTCAAGCTGACTTTCAAAGCTTTTATTCCGAGTTTCCCCGCTTGGGGCTACTGTTGTTCTTGTTGAATAACGCAGGTCAGGAACATAAAAGGCTGCAAAAAAAGGAGACCCTCCAATTTCTGATACCCATTCGAAAAAATTTTTTATAGAGCTTTTAAAGGGTTTTAAGAAAAAACTTTCATTTAAATTCAATGAATCATCAAAAAGTTCAAACCCTGCATCTAAACCAGATTTTCTAAAAAGAGGCGGGCCACCTGAAAAAAAAGCTGTGCGGTATTTTTTTTGAAGTGCTATTTGTGCGATATTTTTATGTTGAGGTTCAAGATATTGCCCGTGGTGGCGAAATCCAGTTTGTCTGGGGTGTAGTCCGGTCAGAAGGCTTGCCATAGCCGGGCCGCTCAACAAGCTTGTCGTAAAGGCGTGAGTCCAACGTACTGATTCTCGACAAAGCAATGAAATTCCAGAATTTTGCTCAGCCCAATCACGACTACAATTAGAGTCTTGGAAACTGAGGTGATCAGTTGCAATAATGAGATAAGAGTCACGAGAGGAGTTTTGACATCCAGAAAGAAGTCCGATTATGATAAAAAACACGGCAAGGGGCTTATACATATGTTAACTGAAAAGATTATCTCGGTTGCTCATTATTTGGATCAAGTTGTTTTATGGATTTTAGTTATTTTAAGTATATTAAGCGTTGGAATGATCTTGGAACGCTTTTTCACACTTCGAAAAGTAGCAGCGCAATCAGCGAAAATTCGAGCCAAAATGAGAATGGCCTTGCAAGCAAACTCAGTTGATGATTTTGAACAGATTGCTCGTGACACGGATTCATTGGAAGGCCGGGCGGCAAGTTACGCGCTCAGGCACATAAAAGAATCCGGGACTAAAGGCTTGGAAGAAGTTTTTAATACTTATTCTTTAACTGAAAGACCTGAGCTTGAAAAGTATCTAGGGTTTTTGGCCACTATTGGTTCGAATGCTCCGTATATCGGTTTATTTGGTACAGTGTTGGGAATTATGAAAGCTTTTAACGATTTAGCTCAATCAACCGATGCTGGTCAGCAAACGGTTATGGCGGGTATTGCCTTAGCCTTGATTGCAACTGCTGCAGGCCTTTTTGTCGCGATTCCCGCCGTTATTTTTTATAACCACTTTAATAAAAAAGTGAAAACTATTTTCCAAAGTTTAGAAGCTGTTAAAGAGCTCGGCCTTGCTTATGCGAAGAAAAAAGGATTGTAATCGTGGCCATTCGGATGGATCAAGACAGTGCCGATATTTCTGAAATTAACGTAGTTCCGTTAGTCGATATTATACTTGTGGTCTTGATTATTTTTATGCTCACAGCTCCGATGATTATGAAGCCTTCAATTAAAGTTAATTTACCCAAAGCTGCAACCGGAGAACAAACTGTTCAAACTCAGCTCAGTGTTACAATCGCAGCAAATGGAAATTTGACTTTAAATGGAAAGGCCGCAGACGCAGCTGCAGTTTCGGCAGAAGCTGCGGAAGCGCTTCAAAAAAATCCTGATGTTCAAGCTGTGATCGCGGCGGATAAAGATGTGCCCCATGGAACCGTTGTTCAAATCTTAGATTTGATCAAAAGCGTGGGTGTTAAAAAATTTGCAATCAGCATCGATAAAAAATAAAATTGTCTATCTAGTTCTCACTTTGAGACAATGAAACACTACAATATCAAAGCTCGACATCCGATAAGTCAGATGGATGACAGTACGTTTGATCGTTTTTACTTTTGCGGCGTTAAGTTTAGTGAATGCGTATTCTTTTATTAAGCTTTATAGCTCAACGGATGTTTCAAGAAATCGAGTTATCGCAGGCGGAGTGCGTAGGCCCGCAGCTATTGGCCCTCAGTCTGAAGATTCTTTTTCCCAGTTTAAAACTCATTTAGAAATGGATTTGAATTGTGGCGTGAATAAAAAATCACATGATCTTAAAGTGAAAGGGCAGTGGGCTCAGCTAAAAGGACGAATATGTAGCGGTCGTAAAATTAAAACAGTTGAAATCACAAATCTTAAAAATGGATTTACGGCTTCTGTGTTTAATCTTGGAACTCAAAACTACCAAACTGATTTGATTCAGCTTGATTTTGGGGCTAATAAAATAAGAGTCAAAATCATACCCGCAAAGGGTCCTGCAGAAGAGCAAACAATTGTTATCGAAAGCAATACTATCTAGCTAGAACCATTCAGTATATTTTGAACCTTATACGTTGCGAAATGCAGTTTGATAAGGCTTGCTCTTGTGGGGTGCTTTCTGTAGTTTCGGTCCATGGCGGAACCAGCGTTGGAATGGCAGGACTTTAAAAACCGTAGCGATGTTCATTGGGCACGAAAAATTTGGCACATAGTCACAGTTTTTGCCATGTTCTTGGTTTATCAGTTAGCTCCACTCCCAGTTTCTTTGACGATTTTGCTTGTGGCATGCGCAGTTTTGATTCCTTTTGATTTTTTTCGATTAAAATATCCAAAACTAAATGATGTGGCCCTTATTTTTATGGGTCCTTTGATGCGAAAGTCAGAAATTAAGTCGACTGCAGGTACCACTTATCTTCTGGCTGGCGTTGCTGTGATTGTTTTGTTTTTTCCTAAACCAATTGTTGGGCTTTCACTTCTTTTTCTGGCATTTGCTGATCCTCTTGCTAGTTATGCAGGTATTCGTTTTGGAAAAGACAAAATTATGGGTAATAAAAGTATGCAAGGCTTTTTGATGGCTTTCGCTGTTTGTTTTATACTCACTTTTTTATTTTTAGCTGGTTATGATTTGATGCTCAGTCGTCGACTTGTTATTTCTGTCTTGTGTGGAATTGTGGGGGCCTTCGCGGAACTGATTCCTATTGCAAAATTAGACGACAATTTAACGATGCCAATTATGTCTGCTATGGGAACATGGGCCGTTTTTCAATTATTTGGTCTCAGTTATTCGACCGCACTCATGGAGTAAAAAAATGATAGACTCATCAAATAGCTTAGAAATTCGCCAACGAAAATTGGCAATGTATATTTATGTGCTTCCCAATCTGGTCACAACTTGTAATTTATTTGCTGGATTTTTTGCTATTATCCAAGCTTTAAAAGGTCACTTTCTATGGGCTGCTTATGCAATTGTCGTGGCTGCCATTTTTGACACTTTGGATGGCCGACTGGCTCGGCTAACTCGATCAACTTCTAAATTTGGCGCAGAATACGATTCAATTTGTGATGTTGTCAGTTTCGGAGTTGCGCCAGCACTTCTTTTGTTTCAATGGGCCTTAGAGCCTTTCGGCCGGGTCGGCTGGGTTGCGTGTTTTTTATTTGTTGCATGTGGTGCCCTGAGACTCGCTCGTTTCAATGTTCAAGTCGGAGTCGTTGAAAAAAGTTACTTTCAAGGCCTCCCAATTCCGATGGCCGCAGGTATTGTGGCTTCAAGTGTTTTAGCTTTTTCAGATTTAGAGTGGGAAGCAACAGGCAGCAGGCTCTTACTTTTCATGACAATTCTATTAGCTTTTGTAATGGTAAGCACTTTTCGTTATAGAAGCTTTAAAGATTTAGATTTAAAAGAAAGAATGCCATTCCAGTATTTAATTTTGGGAGTCGGTGTTCTTGTTGTCGTGGCTCTTCACCCTGAAGTTATGTTGTTTATCCTTTTTATGACTTATGCTGTTTTGGGTGCTGTTTTTGGGATTTTTAGACTGGGTAAAAGTGTTAAAAAAATTCGAAGCAGTGTATACGCTCCTGCCAACACCGATGAGCATGACTTAGTTGAAGAGAACGACGATGAATCAGAAAAATTATAAAGTTGGTATCGTCGGGGCTACCGGAATGGTGGGCCAAACTTTCCTTCGTTTAATGGAAGAAAGAAATTTTCCACTCAGTGAACTTCGTCCTTTTGCAAGTGAAAGTTCCGTGGGTAAATCACTCAAATGTCAAAACATCATGTGGGAAGTAAAACCCTTAGGTCCTGAGTGTTTTAATGGACTGGATCTAGTGTTTATTGCGACTGGTGATGAACTTAGTCTTGAATGGTCCCCGATTGCAGTTAAAGCAGGGGCTTTTGTTATTGATAATTCGGCGGCATTTAGAATGAAACCAAATTTCGAGCTTATTGTTCCTGAAATAAATTTAAATAAAATTGATCGCAAAAAACCGCAAATTATTGCCAATCCAAATTGCACAACAATTCAATTAGTGATGGCACTCAGGCCTTTGCAGTTAGCATTTGGTTTAGAAGACGTAAAAGTGAGTTCTTATCAGTCCGTAAGTGGCGCCGGGGCGCCAGGTTACGATGAGCTTATGGGTCAGATCACGAATTTTAAAACAAGTAAGCCAATAGCAAAAGTTTTCCCGCATGTGATACTTCATAATGTGATTCCTCAAATTGGCTCGTTTGATGATAACGGATTTTGCAGTGAAGAAATTAAAGTCATGAAAGAAACGCGTAAAATTCTAGACCAAAAAGACTTGAAAGTATCTGCTTTTACTGTTCGTGTCCCAGTCCCTGTTTCTCATTCGGAAGCGGTTTGGGTGACACTGAAAAAGCCAACAGATCGAGCTTCAATTGTTGCTGCTCTCGAAAAATTTCCTGGAATTAAAGTGGTTGATGATCCCAAAAAATCTGAATATCCGCTGGCTCAAAATGCAACGGGAAAAGACGATGTTTTTGTAGGTCGAATTCACCATGATCCAGAAAATCCACTAGTTTGGATGATGTGGATCGTTTCTGACAACCTCAAAAAAGGTGCAGCTTTAAATGGTATTCAAATAGCCGAAGGAATTTTTGACATTCGTCCTTCACTATGATCGGCTTATAAGAGTGAAGATTATCAGTGTTCTTATATTCATACTAAACTTTTCGTCAGTTTCGTTTTCAGTTACGACTTTAAGTAGTGTCACGGGCGCATCAAACACTATTATTTCCTCAACAGACGGTTCGTGGCAGGTATTTGGTGGAATCCAAGGCCCTAATTATGCTGCTTATTGCACGGGCGGTGTGACGGGGCCTTGCAATACATGTACGGGAGCAAATGGTGTTGATGATGGGGCTTGTAATCCAGCGGGTGTTTTCGCAGATACTCCACTTACATTTAGCGGTACATCTGATGTGGCAACTGTAGGTGCGAAATGGAACTTATGTACAACTGGCGGTGCTGAAGTTGTAACTCCTTCTGCAAATAAAGATACAATGCTGACAACAACCTGGGGAGAAATTTGTTCAGAACTTAATTCTGGCGATAGCGACTGTTCAGATGCTTTATCGACATCAACTTTGTATCTCGGTGTGGGCACGGATTGTTCCAATTTAGGTACTGAAAAAATAAGTATTAAATTTTTATCCCGGGCAGTCGATCCAACCGTTCAAAGTAATTACGTGGATTGTCCTTCAACCCCATCGGGCCAGTACGGAGCTTGTCACTTCAGTTTGTTTCCGGGAGATTCAAAAGTTTATTTAGAAGACTCGACTTTTTCAGTGAATACCAGTTTTCCAGCGGTTGATGGTGGACCTTCGGGCATTACGACGAATCAAATTTTCTTTTTCTTTGTTGAAGTGGGTCCAACCGAAGCTGACAATGATGCCTACCTGCGAATTACAAATGATTCTGCTAACAGTATCAGTACAAGCTTTCTACCTGTTGCCAATGATTCAAGTTTAGGTGGATCTTTTATTGATGATCTCACGAATGATGTCCGATACTGCTTCCGTATGGCAAGCCAAGATACTGCTAAAAATATTGAATATTTTACTCCGCTTAGTGTTTGTGCGGCAGATCCTTGCGACGATGTCTGCATGACTCCGTCAGAAGTAGTTGGAATATTAAGTGATAAAAAATGTTTTATTGCGACAGCTGCATTTGGCAGTGAAATGGATCAGCATGTGCAAATGCTCAGAAAGTTTCGTAATGAATTTATGGCTCCTTATTGGTTGGGCCGAAAAATAGTAAAAGCCTATTATTACGTGAGCCCAACGCTTGCGAAGTGGATTTCAGAAAATGACCAAGCTAAAAAATGGGCGCGGTGGATGCTTTGGCCAATTTTAGGTTGGGCTGAATTAGCGCTGAAGTTGGGTGGGTTTATTTTGTTGGCACCTTTCGTAGTTTTAATTTCATGTTTTTTTATATTCCGACTTTTTCAAACTTGGAGATTTAGAAAAGCATGAAAATTATTTTCGTTTTGATGCTTATCATATCCGCTATCAAGTCTCAGGCTGTTTTTGCGCAATCTAAAATCAGTCCAGTGCCAATTGAAAAAGAGCAAACTTTAAAAAAACGAACAGTTGCCAAACTAGAACAGCAGGACGCTCAATCAAGTATTTCTCAAGCTGATGGTAAATCAAGAATCAAAACAAAAAGAATTAAACATCCAGGTGCTAAAGAGGGTTTATATTTAATTGATGAAGAGGGTGTTTATCATTACCGAGTTGATACAATTTCAAAAAAAGATAATGCGATGTTTTTTAGAATTATTTCTCAAACGGCTCCTGCCATCGAAGGTAGCACTGATGGTGGAACGTTTACTTTTGAAGATATGTATGAAGTCAGTAGTCTAACGGGAATTGATCTTGTTTACGAATGGCAGCCTTTCAAAAATTTCGGAAAATCTGGAGTGCAAGTCGGTATTGGTTTCGCAACAGCAAGTGGCAAGGGATATTTTAGAAGCAATGATGCTAGCTTGGCAGATAAAGTTCCGCGGGAATCTTATACGTTCTTTTCGATTCCGTTATCGGCGGGATTAGTTTATCGGTTTGAATATTTTGAGCAACAATGGGCTGCGCCCTATGTTGCGGGCGGTGGTATTTATAATGGCCTGATAGAATATAGAAATGATAGTAAACTTAAAACAGTTGGAACGGCTGCAGTCTACGGAAGCGGTGGTATATTGATCAGCCTGACGGCCTTTAATAAGGAACTGGCTTTTAAAATGGATCGCGAGTATGGTTTTAGCCAGCTATGGATCAACGCAGAATACAGAAGAGTTCAAGCTTTCAACGACGAACTCGATATAACATCGAATCAAATCGGCGTTGGTATTGGGGCAGATTACTAGCTGTTCTAGTATTTTTTTTAACAAGTTCATGTACTCGAAATGAAGAACTGGGCTCCAAAAATAATCCTATTAAATTTTACCTCGTTCCAGGACAAGAAATTGAAATTCTGAAACATACTTCAATTAAATTAGAAGAATATTTGAATCAAAAATTGAATCTTCATTTCAAAGTCGATGTCCCTGTTAGTTATATTGCACTTGTGGAAGCTTTTGGAACAAAGCGGGCCGATGTGGGTATTGTGAATACTTTTGGTTATATTTTAGCTCACGAAAAATATGGAGTTAAAGCCAAACTTCGAATCGTTAGCTTTGGTCGGGACCAGTACTTCGGACAAATTATTGCTCGAAAAGATGGAATCAAAAGTGTGGCTGATATTAAAGGTAAGAAATTCGCTTTCGTTGATCCAGCTTCAACTTCTGGATATTTGCTGCCTGCAAAAATTTTTAAAGAAAGAAATATTAAGCCTCAAGAGTATGTCTTTGCAGGTCGCCATGATTCAGTTGTCAGCATGGTGTATCAGAAGCAAGTGGATGCGGGGGCAACTTTTCATGTTCCTGAATTCAACGAAAAAGGTCAGCCAATGGATGCGCGCAGATTAGTGCGCACTCAATATCCTGATGTGGATGATAAAGTCGTTATTTTGGAAAAGACGGGACCCATTCCCAATGATCCTGTTATTTTTAGAAAAGATTTTCCACCGGAAATGGAATTAAAAATCGTACAAGCATTGCAAGAGTATGTGAAGTCAGAAGAAGGCGTAAAAGTTTTTAAGGCCCTATTTAATGTGACAGATTTCAAGCCAACAACAGATTCCGACTACGATAGTGTTCGCAGCATGCTCAAAGAACTAGGCAAATCCGCCCAAGAATTTATGTAGGTGCTCACTTATCAGTAGGCGCTGCGTTAAATTAGATTGGCGTCTATTCAACTTTTTTAATTTTCAATTCGGCAAATCCAGTTTGAGAATCATTTTCTCGATTGAAATGATAATCAGACAATTCTGCTATTAAAATTTCCGCTGTTGTGTAAACTTCACAACCATCGACTAAGTGACCGCCCCAAACTTTTCCTTCGGAGTCGGCTGCGCAAATGTGCAAGTGCGCTCCATTTTCAGAAATTGTTCCCTGCAAACTTAAAATTTCAAACTTTTCAGTTCGTTCAAAAACTGAACTTGAATCCGCTAATCTGATTTTAAGTTTTTTTAAACTTCCACAGCAGCTTATAACAAATGCTGCTTTTAAATTCATTTTGTGAAAGTAAAAATTAAGTTCTTTTTTCAAGTCTTGGTCTGGATATAAGCGAATTGGGTAAGCTTTCATAAAGTTGAGCTTTTCAAAAAATAGAGCATCATTAAATAACCTCGAGTGATCATTTATCTTCTAAAAATTATGCATCTTAAGACAAACTCTATTTACTTAAAATGAAGCTTTCCCAACCCATTTCTTGACGCGGCGTCACGCCTCATGTACCTGTCACTTATGAAGATTCGGATGCTGGTTTCTTATGATGGGACTGATTTTTGTGGGTGGCAAAGGCAAAAACACGGTCCATTAAAAAGCGTTGCACATTCAATAGAAGATGCCTTAGAGCGTATTTTTCGAAAAAAAATAGCTCTCTCTGGTTCCGGTAGAACAGACGCTGGTGTTCACGCAATGGGACAAGTTTGCCATTTTGAGATCGACCGCGATGAAAAAAATTTCAAAATGGACCTGCCATGGGCGTTAAAAGGACACATCCCGAGTTCAATTACAATTCGTCAAGTCTGGCAGGCTCCCGACGAGTTTCATGCGACTCTTTCGGCTACTCATAAGACATATAAGTATATGATTTATAATAGTAATCGTCGAAACCCATTCATATGCCGTTTTGCAGCATGGATACGTAAGCCTCTTAATATCGATCATCTTAATCAATCCACTCAGTACATTATTGGTAAGCAAGACTTTAAGTCATTTCAATCAGTTGGAACAGTTGTCCATCATACTGTGCGAGAAATTTTGAGTGCAAAATGGGTCCGCAAAAATGATAAGGTATTAGAGTTCACAGTGACAGGTACTGGTTTTTTGAAGCAGATGGTCAGAAATCTAGTGGGAACAATGCTTATGCTCGAACAGCGCGGTCTTCCCCCCGAAGAAATGAAAAGAATCCTGAAAGCTCTAGATCGCCAGATCGCCGGACCGCCAGCGCCGCCCGAGGGTTTGTTCTTATGGAAAGTTTATTATCCAGGAGAACTTGACAACAAGTGCCGCGAACTTTAAAAAGTCAGATCTCGTACTGGAGTCAATAATTATGAAAACGATGAAAACTTGGCAAGCCAAGAATGAAGAACAGTCCCCTAAGTGGTTTGTAATCGATGCCGCTGGACACCGTGTTGGTCGTATAGCAACTCATGTTGCAAATATTCTAAGAGGTAAAAACAGGCCTCAATATACACCTCACGTAGATACTGGTGATTTTGTTGTTGTGATTAACACAGACAAAATGGAACTTACTGGTAACAAATTAAATTCTAAGAAATACTTTACGCACACGCGATTCTTCGGTTCTTTGAAAGAAAAGACTGCAGGACAAATGATGGGTGAAGATTCTACTTTTGTTTTAAGCGAAGCTGTTCGTGGAATGCTTCCTACAAATAAAATGTCTCGCCACACTATTTTAAAATTGAATGCTTACACAGGTGCTGCACACCCTCACGCCCCTCAGAAGCCTGAAGCTTACGTGATTCCTGCACACACTGGTTTAAAGGGAAGGTCGTAAATGGCAGCAAAAGCTAAAGAACAATTCATCTTGGCAACAGGCAGACGTAAAACAAGTGCTGCCCGTGTATTTATGAAACCTGGAAAAGGCACAATCACTATTAATGGCAAAAAGCCAGATGATTACTTACGTCGTATGCAATCTCAAATGGTGATCATGCAACCGATGGAACTTTTAAGCCAAACTGGAAAGTTTGATTTAAAAGTAACTGTAAAAGGTGGCGGTGAATCAGGACAAGCCGGAGCTATTCGACACGCTGTCACTCGTGCGCTTGTTGCTTTCAATCCTGAATGGAAACTTCAGTTGAAAAAAGCTGGCTATGTTATGCGTGATCCACGCATGGTTGAACGTAAAAAATACGGTCAAGCTGGTGCACGTCGTAGATACCAATACTCTAAGAGATAATTTTCAGAATCAATTTTTTTCAGAACAACAGTTCTGGATTAAAATCGGTCAAAGAATTCATCTGTATTTTCAAAAAAGTCCTTTGGGAAACCAAAGGACTTTTTTTATGTGATTAATCAATCAGATTTCTATTTATTTTTAGATTAGGACTCGGCTAAGCTTGGCTTTGAGCAAAGGGGTTTATGAAAAAAATTAATTTCAATCAGATTATTTGGGTGATCTTTATGGTTTTTTTAACAGGATGTTCAAATTTATCCGTGAAAGATTATAAAACAGAAAAGCCCGCATTAATTTTGGAAGATTTTTTTAAAGGTCAAGTGCATGGCTACGGAATGCTTCAAAATCGCTCTGGTAAGGTAACTCGAAGATTCCAAGTTGTAATCGATGGCCGAATAGAAGGTGACAACCTAATACTCGATGAATCTTTTGATTGGTCTGATGGAGAAAAACAAAAACGTATTTGGACAATAAAAATAAAGGGTCAGGGTCTATACGAAGGAACAGCGATTGACGTTGTGGGTACAGCTTTGGGTCAAGTCGCAGGCAATGCTGTGAATTGGGCTTATTCATTAGCAGTACCAGTCAAGGGCTCTACGTACCATATTAAGATGGATGATTGGATGTATCTTATATCGGATAAAGTTCTTTTGAACGTCACTCAAATGTCTAAGTTTGGCTTAAGAGTTGGGACTTTGACGATCAGCATGACGAAAAGATAAATTTCAATTCAATTGACCCAATTAAAGTGGCTCGATAGATCTGCGGTGCAAGTTAACTCTAAACAACGCCCCAATCGGGCCCTACGAGGTTTAAAAATGAAAAATGTATTATTCGTTCTTTTAGCGTCAGTTGTCGCACAAGCAACAACTCTTAATTGTGTTGTTCCCCAAGAGGGCGAAGCTCCTGCGATCACAGCAGTAGTTGAATCTGTTGAAGAATCTCAAGGTGACTTTGTGACTTTGACAATTACTCAACCTGAAGGCGCTTTGGTTTATTTCAATCAAATGGAAAAAGGAGCTTTCAACAAAGGAATCGCAGCAGGTTCTGTTGTAACGCTTGTTGTTTCTGAAACTGCTAAAATGGTTAACGGCGCTTTGAAGGGTGCTGGATTTCTAGTTTTAGAAAAAAACGGTGTTGAATTTGGTGGTTTTGCATCTTTAAATGATACTTTCTATCCATTAGTTTGTAAGTAATTTGAATATAACTCAATCAGGTATAGTTTGTAAAAAGCCAGCTTCAATTGCTGGCTTTTTATTTTGTAAATCAGTTTCATTTAAGCCGAATTGTATTTATTAAGTTAGCTCAAGATTTCGTCTCATTTTGAGTCACAAGACTGTGGCAGTTCTAAACCACCTTCAATAAGAAGTCCTATTACTGAGTATCTTGCGCGTGTTTCAACCTGAGAACTCAAGTCTTATTTCTAGAGATTTTATGATATTTCATATTAAATATTAAGAGGGGGAAATCTGTGAAGAAATATATACCCGTGATGATTGCATCTGGTGTGCTTCTTTTGAGTTTTCAAAACTGCGCTCAAAATCAAGCTGAAATATTATCTCCTTCAAGCGGAATTTCTCAAAATAAAATTGAAGATCCAGTTTTGTCCCAAGCTCAGTCAATTGATATCTTAACTCAAAATGATCAAAAAATTTCTCTTAGTTTGGAAACAGGTGAATTAGTTCAGGATGAGCGGGGTAATATTGTAAAAAAATGCTTACCAGATTCTATTCGTGCAGAAATTTTAGATTTGCTTGCGAATTCAAATCTTTGTGAAACGCCAGAGCCTGGACCCGAAGTCGCTTGTGCTCAAGTGTATTCGGCGCCTTACAGTGAAATTCATTGGTCTGATAAAAGTATAAAAGTAGGTGAAGCTGTTTCAAGTTGTCATAAAGATTTAGATCTTTGTGGTCAAGATGGAATGCTCTTGCGTGGACTTCTCAAAGATGTTGTCGCGCGCTGGAGCGAATGGTCTTGTGATTTTAAAGTTGTCTCACGGTAGAGCCGCCCACGCGCACGGCCGCTTACAAAAGTCTACAATCGATACTGTCACTTTACCATATTTAGAAGCTTTGCTTTTGCTTGATCCCAGGCTTTCGCGTTTGGAACGGCTCCTTGAGCAAAATCAGGTCTACCACCACCTTTGCCACCCATCACAGCAGCTAACTCTTTTAAGATATCACCGGCTTTTACTTTAACCGACAGGTCCTTTGAAACACTAACTAAAAGCGGCGTTGACGTATCACCTTTCCCTAATAGAATAACAATTCCACTTTGGAGTTTATTTTTAACTTGGTCTGAAATTTGGGCTAAGACGTCGCGATCTTCTAGATCAACTTGTTCTGCTACGACATTCGTAGAGCCCATTTTTTGAGCTTTACTGACAAGATCTTCAATTGAAATTGAAGATCCTTTCAGTTTTTTAATTTCTTTTTCTTTTTCTACAATTTGAGTTTTTAAATAAACAATATGCTGAGAAGCCGACAAAGTTGCTTCAGCTTTATTGGTAATATAGGCATAAATTTTCGGAAGATTTTCAACTTCTAATACTTCCTCGAATTCTTTAATCGCTGTCATTGCGAAATTGACAGCGACATCGGCGGTGATGGCTTCGATACGTCGGACTCCAGCGCTAACCCCGCTTTCAGAAACAATTTTAAATATCCTTATTTCAGAAGTGTTTTTAACGTGAGTTCCACCGCAAAGTTCGCAAGAAAAATCACCCATTTTGAGAACTCGAACTTCATCTCCGTATTTTTCACCAAACAAAGCTAGAGCGCCGGACTTCATAGCTTCGTCATGTTTCATGGTTTGGGGGTTGAGCTCATGTGCTTTGCTAATTTCTTCATTCACAAGCGATTCAATTTGAATCACTTCAGCTGCTGTTACGGGTTGGTGATGTGTAAAGTCAAAGCGAAGGCGATCTGGTTCAACCAAAGAGCCAGCTTGCGTGACATGTGCGCCTAGAACTTGTCTTAGTGCTGCGTGCATTAAATGTGTTGCGGAATGATGAGCTTGAGTATTTCTTCGCGTCTTCACATCAACAGAAGCTGTGACAACGTCACCTGTTTTAATTGATCCACTTGGAATTTGAATAAAGTGTAAATGGACATCATTTTTTTTTGTACAATTTTTAACATTTGCAATGCCGCCTTGTTTTTTAAACTCACCGACGTCGCCTACTTGGCCTCCACCTTCTGCATAAAAAGGCGAGGAATCAAGTATTGCAATTCCCATCTGACCTTCTACAAGTTCAGAAACAACTTTTTGCCCATCCGATAGTCCTAAAACTTTTGATGTAGACTGAAGTGTGTCGTAGCCAACAAATTTTGTAGGCTTATTTGATTTCATGACCTCTTGTGACCATGTAATTAAATGAGCTTCAGAAGCTTCGATACTTTTGCCTTTCCATGAAGCTTGTGACCTGACTCGTGCTTTTTCCATTTCCGTATCAAATGATTTTTCATCAACTGAAAAGTTTTTTTCTTCCGCCATCAATCGTGTTAAATCTAAGGGAAATCCGTAGGTATCATAAAGCTTAAAAAGCACTTCGCCCGGAACAACTTTTTGTCCCTTATCAGATAAGCGTTTGAGTTCTGATTCAAGAATATCTGTTCCTTGATCAAGAGTAGAAAGAAAGCGATTTTCTTCTTCATGAATTGTTTTAATCACATGGGCTTCGCGCTGTTTCAATTCTGGGTAAGCAGGAGTCATTTCTCGGATCAAGGCTTCAACCATACTCGGCATGATTGATTTGTCTTGAGATAACTTTCGACCGAAACGAATAGCACGTCTCATGATTCGTCTTAAAACATAACCACGACCCTCATTAGACGGCAACGCGCCATCTGCAATAAGAAAAGCAGCAGCTCGAGAATGATCAGCTAACACTCGAAGAGCCGCTGTCACTTTTGCGGCGTCTTGATTGAGTTCAAGTTTTTTTGAATCTGTGACGTAGTCTGCTCCTGAAATTTTACAAGCTGTTTCAATCATGCCTGCAAAAAGATCGGTGTTGTAATTGTTATGTTTTCCTTGAAGGGCTGCAACCATTCTTTCGAATCCTGCACCCGTATCAACGGATGGTTTTGGAAGAGGGACCATCTGACCCGGAGCTTTTTCATCGAATTGCATGAAAACTAAGTTCCAGATTTCGATAAATCGATCTTCTCCGGCTACAATTCCTTTAAATGGATCTGATTCTTTTCCGTATTGGGCACCATGATCGTAAAAAATTTCTGTGCAAGGACCACAAGGACCCACATCGCCCATACGCCAGAAATTATCTTTTTCACCCAATCTAAAAATGCGATTGGTCGGAACTCCCTCTTGCTTGTGCCAGATATCAGCCGCTTCGTCGTCTGTTTGAAAAACAGTGACATAAAGTTTATCTTTTGGAATTTGATAAACTTTTGTTAGGATTTCCCAAGCAAAATGGATGGCGTCTTTTTTAAAATAATCGCCAAAAGAAAAGTTTCCTAGCATTTCGAAAAAAGTATGATGTCGAGCGGTGAAACCAACGTTTTCAAGATCATTATGTTTTCCACCTGCGCGGACACACTTTTGAACAGAAACAGCTCGATTGTAATCTCTTTTTTCAAGTCCTAAAAATGTATTTTTAAACTGATTCATTCCTGCGTTTGCAAATAGGAGCGTCGGATCGTTTTCAGGTATGAGAAGGCTGGAAGGAACACTTGTGTGACCTTGTTTTTTAAAATAATCAACGAATTGATTGCGAACTTCAGAATTTTTCATGACGTCACACTTTCTCTTAATCCTACTTGCGGGATTCAAATCATCATTCTAGAAAATTAACCTGAAATGAGCGAGCTGTCTTTTTTTACAGCTCTCATTTTTGCATCGCAATACTCAATGACATGGCTTGAAGAGTCCTGGAGAACTCTCATATGCAGTCAATCAGTTCAAAAATGGCCTTACAAGTTGCTACTTTTTTTGGCATTGGGCGTCTTCCAAAAGCTCCGGGAACTTGGGCTACTCTTGCAGCTTTGCCCCTGGCTTTTTTATTTTTGCATTTGGGCCCTCTGCTTTATATGACTTTTACTTTTTTCTTACTGTTAGTCGGTATTTTCGCTTGTGATATAACTGAAAAATCGCGTCATTCTCATGATGATGGTGATCTTGTGATTGATGAAGTGGTAGGGCTGTTGATCACAATGACGTGGCTTCCCATAACCTGGCAGAGCTTCGTTCTGAGCTTCATTTTATTCAGAGCACTAGACATCGTAAAGCCTTTCCCCATAAACTTATTAGATAAACGGATCAAAGGTGGACTTGGCGTTATGTTAGACGATGTTGCTGCCGGAATGATAGCCAACGTAGTTTTGCAGATTGTGTATAGCAAAACAAATTGGCTTGGTTCTCAAGTGGTGACTCTTTGAATAACAAGCGTAGTTTTTCTCAAGACAGTTCCGGAGCGAACTCGATTGAAGAACTTGTTCAGCAAGTGATCCAAACTCTACTTAAGAGTAGGCAGACGTTGAGTTTCGCCGAAAGTTGTACTGGAGGTATGCTTTCGGCTCGGATAGCAGAAGTACCTGGAGTCTCTGCGATCTATAAGGGCTCAGTGGTCAGTTACTCGAATGAAGCCAAAGTAGAGATTCTTGGGGTTGGTCAAAGTAGTTTGCAGTTGCAAGGTGCTGTAAGCCAAGTCGTCGCACAAGAGATGGCTCAAGGAGTGCGCCATCGTTTTCACACGGATTGGGGAGTTTCGATTACCGGAATAGCAGGTCCGACAGGTGGCTCAAAAGAGAAACCAGTTGGCACTGTTTGGATTGCCGTGAGTGGTGCTTCTTTTGCAAATGGTATGGATGGCAAATTCACTTCAGAGTTTGCTCAAAACATAAATCAAACCATGAGCAAGGGGCAGAACCCGGGCAATCACAACTCCTCAAAACTTTCGGAATCTTTTGTTGAAGCACGTCAGTATTTCTTCAAGGGGGATCGAAAGCAGATTCAAGAACAGTCAGTACAGGCTGGATTTGAATTGCTCATGGAAGCATTAGAAAATTCGTAGCTGAATCTAAGTAGCGAAATAAATAATGTTTTCAACGGAAACGATAAAAAACGATAAACACCCATAACAAAGAGGTTATAAATGGCATCTGCCAATACAGAAAAAGCACAAAACGAAAAAATGAAAGCTCTTGAATTAGCTGTGAGCACAATTGAAAAACAATTTGGCAAAGGCTCGATCATGAAGCTTGGATCGAACGAAAAACTTCAGAAAGATGTCGAAGCAATTAGCACGGGCTCCCTTTCTTTAGATATTGCTCTTGGTATCGGCGGTCTTCCGAAAGGGCGTATTGTCGAAATCTACGGGCCAGAATCTTCAGGTAAGACAACTCTTGCATTGTCAGTGATTGCTCAAGCTCAGAAAAAGGGCGGAGTCGTAGCTTACGTAGATGCAGAACATGCTCTTGATATAGCCTACGCTCGTCGATTAGGTGTTAATTCAGAAGATCTTTTACTTTCTCAACCAGACACTGGAGAGCAAGCTTTAGAAATAACTGAAACTTTAGTTAGATCAGGCGCTATTGACGTTCTTGTGGTAGACTCAGTTGCAGCTTTAGTTCCGCGCGCTGAAATCGAAGGTGAAATGGGCGATAGTCACATGGGGCTTCAAGCTCGTTTGATGTCACAAGCTCTTCGAAAACTAACAGCTGCGATTAACAGATCAAATACACTAGTCATTTTTATTAATCAGATTCGTATGAAAATTGGTGTGATGTTCGGTAACCCTGAAACAACAACAGGTGGTAACGCTTTAAAATTTTATGCGTCAGTTCGTCTTGATGTCCGTCGTGTGGGCGCACTCAAAAATGGAGAAGACGTTGTGGGTAACAGAACAGCAGTAAAAGTTGTTAAAAATAAAATGGCTCCGCCATTTACAAAAACCGAATTTGACTTGATGTACAATCAGGGAATCAGCGAAGAAGGTGACATTTTAGATTTAGCAGTGACTGCAAACTTAATTGAAAAAGCTGGCGCATGGTTCAGTTACAATGGCGAGCGCATGGGTCAGGGGCGTGATCAAGCGAAGGAATTTTTAAAAGAAAATCCTCAGTATAAGGCAACTCTTCGTGAAAAACTTTTGGCAGCGAATGGAATTGGTCAACTTTTGATGACTCAGCCAACGCCAGCCGAATTAGAAGATGCTAAAGAAGTAAAAGCGATTGAAGCTGATACTGAAGTCACAGAGTCAACAAAGAAAAAAGGTCGTAAACACTAAAATTTTTTAATAACAAAGATTTTTAAAAAGGCTCAAGTTCATAACTTGGGCCTTTTTTTATTTCGTATTGCAAAAGCTTAAAGGTGGTGGAAAACTTTTAGGAAGTGAATAGGATTTTAATTTTGATTCTTTGCGCTTTGACTTCGATTGCTTGGGGGCAAGTGAATCCTGATTGGTCAGAAGGTGCGTTTGTTCCTATCAGTGGCCGAAATAATCCTTTTCAAATTCCACAGCCAGAGCATCAAAAAATAATTCATGCAGGCCTACTTCATACATTAGTTTATCCAGTCAGTGTGACAGGGCTATTGCTTCCGGAAAAACCTTTTAAAAATATTTTTGATAATAAAACTTATAATCCCATCAAAAGATTACTCAATTCTATTTTTAAAGGTCTTGTCGAAGTTAAAAATTATCGGGATTTATTTCGTTGGGTGGGTCTACATGATTACCCTCAAGAGAGTTCTGAATCACAAATCCCTTTTCCAGAAAATCGAAGACCTGATTATTTAATGGGATATTCTCAGCTGGAAAAAGATGGAATAAAAGTTTTCACCATGAGCTGTGCAGGCTGTCACTCGGCCAATCTTTTCGGTGATAAAATAATGGGAATGACAAATCGATTTCCAAGGGCGAATCATTTTTTCATTCGTGGCCAAAAAGTAGGAAAGCTTTATAATCCTCATTGGTTTAGGGCTTTTTCAGGAGCGACAAGGGCAGAAACTCGAATTGCAAATCGATCGATTGCTCGACTGAATTCGATTGGTTTTAAAATGCCTGTGCAATTGGGGCTTGATACTTCTTTAGCGCAAGTGGCGTTGTCTTTAAATAAGAGAAAACTGACCCCTTGGGCTGAACGAAGTGAATATTTTGAAAAACATCCGCGACCTGATATTTTGGATCAAACAGCAGCTGACTCGAAGCCTGCGGTTTGGTGGAATCTTCAATATAAAAATCGCTGGTTATCGGATGGTTCCGTTGTTTCAGGAAACCCGATTTACACTAATATTTTGTGGAATGAAATTGGGCGCGGAACGGATTTGGAAGAACTTGATCAATGGTTTCAGAGTAATGAAAAGATCATTCAGGAATTAACAACGGCAACTTTTGCTACAGAGGCACCACGAATTGAAAAATACTTTTCAGAATATCAAATTCAACCTGAGCGGGCGTTGAAAGGCGAAGTCTTATTCAACCAAATGTGTTCAAAGTGTCACGGTACTTACGTAAAAGCTTGGAGTTTGCCAAACGCTCAAAATTTAACCTGGAAAGAACAGATTCAAACTATCGAAGTGAGATATCCGCGAAATACAAAAGTTATTGATGTGGGGACAGATCCGAATCGTCATCTCATGATGAAGAGTTTAGAAAAGCTGAATCAACTGGAGATTTCTCGCAAAATTGGAGTTTTAATTCGTGCACAAAAGGGTTATGTACCACCGCCACTTGTCGGGATTTGGGCAAGGTGGCCGTACTTTCATAATAACTCGGTCGCAAGTTTGTGTGATGTTTTAACTGCGTCGTCTAAAAGAGCTTCATTTTACTATGCGGGTGAGGCTTTAGATAAAAAAACTGATTTTGATTTTGAATGTAACGGTTATCCGCTTTCATCACGAGCTCCGAAGAAGTGGAAGAAACCACTGTTTAAATATGATACAAAGCGTGCGGCCATGTCGAATCGTGGTCATGATGAAAATATATTTATATTCCAAGGGAATGAGATTCTAAGCCTTGAAAACAAAAAAGATATGATTCAATTCTTACAAACCCTTTAAAAAGCTGGATTAGCTAATGTTACTTTTAAGTTCCCTTTGGAGAGTTCTGTGTATTGGGACTCAATTTGTGTCTTATTATGTAAGGCTTTCAAAAATTTTGATCTTATATGAAATGAGAGCGTTGGAATTAATGGAATGAAGCTTGTAAGGCAATGGGCCTAAGGGAGGTTCTTGTGATTCTACTTATAACAGATTCTTTTATGAAATTACAGAACATCAAAAAATGCGATTATTTTTTGCCTCAATTGAACGTTTTGAATTCTGAAAAAATTCATGACTTTGAAATTATGTGGAGCCAGGACAAGCCGCTTGCTGAATCAGCAAAAAGTATTAAAGAAAAAATTTTACAGTCTCGAAATCCAGTTACGGTTTTGGCTCACGGAAAAGCTGGTTTAGATGCAATTGAATGTTTAATTCAGTACCCAGAACTACAGGAAAAAGTTGAAAAGATTGTAACTTTGCAAACCCCCTTCTGGGGAACTCCAATTGCTGATTTTTTGACCGGCCATCCAGTATTTGGAACTATTACGATGGGTGTTTGTAAAGTAATAGGTTGTAGCTTGAAAGCGATTGAAGAAATGAGCGAGCTCAATCGACAAGTGTATATGATTTTAAATAAAGAAAAAATCAGAAAACTGATTCTGAATGTATCAGTTATTACTGTCGGCTCAAGCTTTGAAGCTCCAATGCCAGCCTTCACATATTTTGAAAAAATAATGAAGCACATTCATGGGTTTATCGGAAAATATGCAGGCTTAAACGATGGTATCATGCCGTTACTATCAACCCGAATTTTTGATGAGACCCACATGCGATTGCAGAATGTAACCCATATGACAATGGTCACACCTTCTCTTGCCGCTTCAGTTGAAGTTGAAAATATGATTCGAAATATTTTAAAATCGACTAAGCTTTTAAAGCCTTTTGAATATCCGACGAAATTTCCTTGGGATCGGTCTGGGGAGAATAGCGATTCAAAACTTGGCCATTCTTACCAACAAGAAATTTCGTAAAATTCCACTTGATAGCTTCAGTTCCTAAAATTCCCGGAGCTGAAGCTTTCAGCCATTTATAAACAGGTGCTGAGTTATCACCATTTACTTCAACTTTTGACATAATCGGAAAACTGACTTCGTATTGAAGGCTACAAAACTGTTGAATTTCATCATTTGAGCCAGGCTCTTGCCCACCAAACTGATTGCATGGAAAACCAAGGATTGTAAACCCTTGCGCTTTATATTCACGGTAGATTGATTCTAGCCCTGCGTACTGAGAAGTAAATCCACACTTGCTGGCAACGTTCACAACTAACACGACTTGGTTCCTAAGATCCGCGAGTGCAAGTGTGGAATCAGCTGCGGTTTTAACGCTAAAATCATAGAAGCTAGTGGAAGTGTTGGGTGATGTCATTTTGGCTCCTTGGAGGAAGGATAATAATATCGTTAGTACGTTAAAGTGACTAAAAATACAATGGGACAATAGTGTTATTAGTTTATAGATCTACAATTTATTCTAACTAATTGGAAAATAAAGGTTTACCTGAGCTCCAGAAGTCATATTTAAAATTTCAAATCGACCACCAGCCTTTTTCATAAAGTCAAAAGCGGACATAAGCCCCAGGCCATTTCCATCAGACTTTCCTTTGCTGATAGATCTTTTTCCAAAATTTACGAGAACTTCGTTGTCGAAACCATGGCCCTTATCCGAAATGCTAATTTTAAAAAATTCAGATATAAATTCTAAATCGATATTAATTTCAGATTGGACATCCTGACTAGTGGCTTCAATAGAATTTTGGAATATATTTGCTAATACACGTTCAAAATCAGACTTCTTAACTTTTAAAAACATGTCAATTTTACGACTATAATTAAAATGAACTCGATACTTAATTTGAAACTCTCGAATCAGAAGATCAATTGAGTCGATTACATTGAAATCTGAAACCTCTACCAAATGAGTCGCTTTACGACTTTCACTGAGTAAGTCATTTGCGATTTCACTAATTCTTTTGGTGGACTCAATAATGAGTTGAGTTTTAGGATCTTCTAGGTTTTCAAGTTTTGAAATAACAAAATTTAATGCAGTCACAGGACCTCGGATATCATGACTGACTTGCTTTGCAAGATTTGAAATAATTTTTTCATTTTCTAAATTAATTTTTGCAATCAACTCATTTTTATTTGCAGTTTCTCGACTTTCGAAAAGTTCAGTGAGCTTTAATAAAACCTGAGAATTTTCCTTAAAAATTAACTGGCCCTCTTTATTTCGCAAGGCTGTATTCTCGAGATAATAAATTAAATTAATAAGATTATCTTCACCTGTAGTTTTGGCAATAAGAAGGTAAAAAAATCCAAAAAACTGAATAAGCGAAAAAGCGAGAAAGAAAAATTTACTTGTGATAGATCGATAAATTAATGAGGTTATTTTTACGCAAGATTTCATATTGGCGACGGAAATCCCCATATGAATAATATCAGCATTAAAGTTTGCTAAGCATAATTCAGAAGAAATGATTGAAGCACTTAAAGATCGATTGTCGAATGTATTGATGATTAAATTTCGATCATGGTCTGAGTATATTTTTTCCAACTGAACCTGAATAGCAAGGTCATCACTATCTATAATAGCTATGGCAAGGGTAGGCGAGATGCTTTTAATGTAATTTCTAAAACTTATTATGTCGACGGCCGCAGCGGTTAAAACCGATAGTATAATAGCTGAAGAAAATATTAAAAATGTTTTTTTATTAAAAAAATAATTCAAAAAATTCATTTAATTTTATCTATGTGTAAATACCCACTTATCGGGTCTGCAGTGACAACTTCGACTAATCTTTCAGGAAAAATTCTTTTAACTGTACTTTCGCCGAGGGGAATGACGTATCTAGAATCAAGTGTGATTTGATGGGCTTTTTTAAAAACTAAAGCGCGTTGTTCCTTAGAAAAAACGTCACTAATTTTTGATACTTCGCTCTCAAGACCAGTAATCGGATCGGAAAGAAGTCTATTCTCACGAAAAAAAGATTCAAAGTATATTGAGGCTTCAGATGAAGTTGCAATATTGCTGCTTGAGCTATCAAAACCAATCACAGAAACATAAGGCTTACCCGAAAAAACTATTTTTGCCATCTGTGAGGGATCTACTAATTCAGGAGATATGAAACGCGCCATTTTCCCAAAAATAGCTAGTTTATTCAAAACAATATTTTCGTATTGATTTTTTAATGGAATTATCATTTTTACGGGCTTAAAATGAGAAGAAATTTTGCAGTTTTCTGATTTTACATATTTGACGTTAAACCCTGATATTCCGATAGGAAGAAAGCCTGGAGTGGGTCTTAATGATAGATTATAAAATTGAATTAAATTTGAAATATTAAGAGAATTAGATATGCAGCTTCTGTATGAGGAGTCTTTAATATTTACAACCAAGGCATAAGATTTATAATTCTTAGCCTCCACTTCTTTAAAGCCAGTCAAGTTTGCAATTTTTAAATTTGAAAAGACAGGGTTAATGTCGTCGTAAAGGTTGGGATTAAAATTAGCTTCAGATATTTTTTCAAAAATGACTTTTGTGAATCTTTCTACTTTGTAATCTTTATGGTTCACTAGCTCAACTTTTGATTGGTTGAAGGACTTGATTTTATAAGGACCCAGCCCAATTGGAGTTATATCATTTTCTGTTGATGATTTGAGAATAGTACTTGCTGTGCCTTGAAGACTCAAAAAGTATCGCGGAGATTTTTTCTTCAAGTTTATGACTACGCAGGAGTCGCCGTCTAGAATGATAGATTCTAATGGAGGAGCTTGCTCAATCAACGAATGGAATCTTTCTAATGAAGTCTTCAAATCAAGGGATTTAATATAAGTTTTATCAGAAAAAGTGAGCTTACTTTTAAGGCACATTCTAAAAACATTAAAATTAATATTCAAAGCTTTTGATTGGGACATGTCTAAAAAGTGACTTTGCCAGATACCGTCTGATTCCTCTATTAAAAGGGGGAAATAGATTTGTAAGGATAAGTACTGGCCAATATTCAATTGGCCATCTCTTGGTTGAACAGATGCGGGAATAAAAGGAACTGCGATTCGGAAAGTTTCTCCAGAGAACGCAATTGAGCTTGCAAAGAGTAGAGTCAAAATATTTTTAGTCACGTGCGCTTGTCCAAACGTAATGCGTGAAGTTTGAGAATACTATAAATCTGAGTTTCGTCAAAATACTTTGATATGAGCTTAGAGGTTCCGGAATGTTATTATTAGAAACTTGGTAGAATTTGTAGTGAGGCCATTTTGGCTCCTTGGAGTGTCTAGATTATACTAAATAATGTAAAAATGTTATTAATTAAAAATTTAACATGAGCTTTAACTATAAAATTTAAATCAAAAATAGGCTTCATTTTATTTGTATTCGCTTTGAGTTAAGAAAGTTTAATTTTTAGGTATTTAAATACTGATGGAACGGTACTTGCTTTGCCATACTGCAGCTATGATGCAAAGGGGAGTTTAATGTGGAAATAAATCAACAGAATGATCTTGTTATAGAAGTCAGAAATTTAGAAAGAATTGGTATCAATCATCTTCAAGTTGTTGAGTTATACCAAGAAAACAAGGGAATTAAATTAAATTTAAACGATTTGGTTAAAGTGAGTGCAAAAAATGAAGGTCAGAGCATATCTTTCGAAACTTGGGACCAAATTAGTATTGTTATTCCTGTTAATATGGCAGCTGGCAATTATAATAAAATCGCTAAATACTAAAATTCGAAATCAATCAAGTATGAAAAAAGAGCTTACTTATGTAATTTTTAATCCACGTAGTGTAATAAACTTGAATTTATTCGAAGCAGAAAAATATGAATCAGCTGTTGTTGTTCAGCAGCTCATAGGAAATTTAATCTATTTTTCTAACAAAGGTAGATACGAACCAAGAATAGCAGAACGTTGGGAGCGCGTTGCTCCTCATATTTGGACATTTTTTCTAAAAGAAAATTTCAAAACCGAAAATGGTGAGCTAATAAACTCTAGATCATTTAAAAAAAGTATCGAAAGGGCAATTTATATTTATTCTAAACTTGGTGAGGTGCCGGTTTTAGGTCATTTAAAAGGCTATAAGCGTTTTCTGAGTGATAATAGTCAAGTTTTAAAATTAGATGAAATTAGTGAAATTAGCGGTATTAAAGTTTTTAATAATGAAATAACATTTGAATTTGATTTGCCAATCAAGTCAGGACTGTTACAAATTCTGTCATTTTCGCCATTTGGTTATATAAGTATTGAAAACTATAATCAAAATGGATCATGGAAAAATGATAGTCAGTTCGTCTCATCGGGTCCTTACAAAGTAAAAAAAATTGATATAGGAAAAGAATACGAACTAGAAAAAAATCCATTTTGGCTTGAATATGCAGATCAAGCGCCTGATACAGTTTATATAAAACATGAAGTTCCAGACAAGTCATTTTCAAGACCATTAATTGTTGATGCATTCACGCATAATTATGAAAACTCTTATCTTCACAAGTATTCTCTAGTTCCAGAATATATAAATAGTGTTTTACTAGGAAATCTTAGAGATGGATATTTTTCATCCGTAGAAAATAGAAACGCGTTTAAAGCATTTTTTGGACAAGAAAGAGACAGTCTCTTGCCAGACTCATTTGGCTCTAATGTTAGATCTTCAAGTTTTTATCCAGGACAAGATGTGAATTCTGTAAGAAGAAATACGGTTAGTGTGATTTCTAAAAATTCTGTTCCACTAATTATTGAGGGGCGAATGCCAGATGTAGGTACTCCACGTTTTGCCGCATGGCAGATTCTAAAAAACACGCTAGAGAAAAATAATCTTTCATATAAATTTTCGGATACAGAAGCAAAATTTGAAGAGATGGTTAATCCAAAATATGATATTAGAATTCGTGGATCCTCAATTGGCGGCGGCGTAGAGGCCTGGGGAATATTTGTTATATTTTGTTCTCCTTTTGGAATTAATTTTCCAGACCCTTCTGGGCGAGTTTGTAAATTAATTGAAGAATATGATAAAGATATTATAGACGAAAACCAGTTGACTCAAGATTTTCTAAAAACAGTAGATGAAGATTCTGCAATACTGCCAGTTAGTCACTATGGCATACAAATGTATTTTTCTAATGAAATATATTTAGATTCTGTGAGCCCAATTATGTCAATAATGCGGTTTGATCAAGTTGAAATTAAGTATGCAAATTAATACTGAATATATTATTCAAAAAAATTGTTTGAAATTGCAAGAGTATAGTCTTAACTCGCAGACCGGCTTTGATTACTGGCACAGCTGCTTAATGGATATAAACAATTTGCCTGTATCGGGTGGATTTGGCTGCGATAAGCACACATCAAGAAAAATCGCATTAGCAGAATTTCTTGAAAGAGATGCATATAAGTCTATTTCAAGCTCTGACTATCAAATACAGAAGAAATGGGGCTTAGATTTAATGCCAACCGGATGTGGATTTGCGGCAGGTTTCAATCATAATAATACTATTATAAGATCAGTTGGCGAGGCAGTTGAAAGATGGGTCATCAGTAAATGGATTGATGAAGGTCATCTCATGGATTCTGTGACTGATGTACATGCTCTAAGCGTTCTTGATCCTATAAGTAATTGGTTTTACCGACAATTTGACAAGGTTTATTTTTATAAGAAAGAAATTATAGTAATGTTACATAATGAGTTTTATAAATTTCAAATCGGCGCAACTATTGGTCGAAAAAATAGTGGCGTATATGTTGGATATTCAGCGCAGATTAACGATAATAATTTATGGCAACACGCTCTATTGGAAAGTTTTAGACATTTTTTGATCGAAAAAAACAACAATCCAATAAATATTTTTCCTGATAACAGAATTAGATTTTTTGGTAAAAATGCAGATTACGCATTAAGTAAAATTCCCCAAAATAGTCAGTCATTATGGCCGATACCTAAAATTATTCATTTCGAATGTGAAGAGAATAGTCAAATTGGATTTTTTTTAGCACGTACAATTATTGATGGATGGAAAAGTTGGCATTTGGGCGGTGACGATAGGTTTTTATACTAATCATGAATTACAAATATTTTTTTCGGCGTAAGTCTCTTTTTAAATTTAAAGTAACAACTAGTTTATTTAAATATACACTCAATTTTATAATTTTTATTTTTATATTGCTTAATTTTTTTGGTTTTAGAAAATTTGACCGAAATGATAGTCAAAAAGTAAATAAAAATATTGAAACTCTACTAAGGAATGAAACTAATATTTCAAACTTTTATGCAATTTCAAAAACTCTGGTAGATTTGGAAAGTTTAGAAGTATTTAAATGTGCCTTTTTAAGGGAAGAAAATAAGCCTCGAAATATATACTATAACTCAATTGAAACAAAGTGCAGAAGTAGTATATTTTCAAATTTAAGAACTCAAAATATTATATTAAAAGCGCTTAATGGAAATAAATACGAGTTGAAATACATAAAAAATATTGATGCCTTTGCCATAATTACAGAGTTATTAATTTATTTAATTTTGGTTTCGATTAGCTTGGTCTTCCAAAAGTATTTAAAAAATCTTGAATATGATAATAATCTCAAAATTAAGGCGCTTGAAGTTGAAAAAAACATGATGTTAGATCATAATAAACAAATTAAACATGATGTGGCTTCACCTATTTCAGCTTTAAATTCAATAGTATCTTTACTAAAGAATATAGATCCAGAAATTAAAAGTGTATTAATTAGTGCAATAAAACGAACTGAGATGATATTTGAGGATCTTAATTTATCGCCTGGAGAACCCGTTATGTTAAGCTTGAAGCCTATTATCCAAGAAATCGTAAATGAAAAAAAAATCTTATGGAGTAATACTGTTAATTTCGAATTGGAATCATTTCTGATAGGAGATGATATTTATATTTTATCTGAAGAAAAAATCTTAAAAAGAATTATTTCAAATATTTTTAACAATTCATATGAAGCGTATTTTTTTAATCAAATCTCAAGAGATAATAAAATTAAGAATAGTTTAATAATTAGTATCGGAATCGAAGTAAATTTAAAAAATAAAATCTGTTCAGTAAAAATTTGTGATAACGGTCCTGGAATTCCAGTTTCTATTTTAAAAAAAGTTGGCCAAAATGGTTTTTCTTATGGAAAAGAAAATATTCAGAGCGCTGGAGCTGGTTTAGGCATATACAATGCAAAAAAATCTTTATTAAATTGGGGTGGTGATTTTGAGATCACTAATTGCGAAACAAATGGTGCTTTGGTTAGATGTGATTTCAAAATGCATTCTTTAGTATGTTAATAGGTGGCGATCATAAATTTCTTGCTACAAATAGTAAGGGAATATCAGAGACTGTTTTAGATAAAGTTTGAGTCATGTGCTTTTAATTTCATAAAAAAGACGACAGCAGATTTGGATTTTTTAATTTTCGCGATACTATTAGCTCTTGGCATGAAGAATTTAAAATTACCTCAAAAGAAGGTGAAGGCGCTATATTTCATGTCAATCTTGACCTGGTGCAAATTCTCGAATAGTTTTAGTCACTCAAGCAAAGCGCTTGCATAAATTTATATTCAATTTAATTTATGTATATATTATAGTATTATGTTGCTAATGCTATTTTTTCGAACGACGTGGTTTGGTTGTAAGGCCATCATTTCTATCGGCATAGTAACCAATAGTTGCCACATCCAAGTATGATAGATCTTTAAGCTGACAGAATGACGTCTCATTATTGTTTTTATCAATCCCAATATATACTTTTCCACCAATAATTTCAGAGCAAATTGTGGAGGCTATATTCTGTTCGTTAGGATGTTTCATTCTTGTTTTATTAGAACTAATTTTGTTTAAGAAAGATAAATTTTTGCAAATTTTATTTTGTAACGCCAAGTTGCATTTTTTTGAGATCGTTAATCTTAAATTAGGGTAGTTATAAAATTTTATATTTTCTTCTCGAATTTTAAAAAACGTAGAATCTTCCGCATAAACAGCACAAGATGCAGTTATTAACATAATATAAAATATTTTCATTTCTACTTATCCTTCAAATGGAAAACTTCTGATGTATTCATCATGAGCGAATTTTCATCAACCCAAACTTGACCATTTTCACATATTTTTGGTCTATCTTCACCCGTATTCATAGGTATTGAGTCAGGTTCATATAAATCATATCCATTACACGAGCTACCAAACGAATCTCTTACTAAAAATTGGCAAATAGTTTCTATTTTATTTCCATATTTATATTTAAGTAATCGTCGTCCTACTATAACAGATGCGTGTACTTGGTTATTGCAGGTGCTATTGTTCAATAGTCCTGCGGGACTCACGCCATTTGATTCTTTATCTTTTAGTACCTTCTTGCAGTAGCTAATTCCGATAGGTTGTGCATTTTTTTGATCTAATCGGTTATTGATATTTTTTTTAAATGAGTTCATCGCGGATGTTTTATTTTTGTATGTATGTGCTTTAAGTTCAGTTACACCTGGTAGAAAAGATAAAGATTTTTTATGATTACTGCAAATTTCTTCAATAATCTTATTAGAATATTGCACCCATGTTTTTTCATTCATATATTTTTTTATTTTTTCTATATCGATTGTATTGCTAGTTCCTGAAGCTAGAACACAATTCAGAATTGACTTCGCTGATTTCTCAAATTGCGAAGAGTCATTTTTTGCATCCTGATAGTTTTTTACAAGTTCATAAATAAAATCCGCTGATTTCTTCGAATTAAATTCGTCTCTGATTACGTTATATGAACATGTATCTAATTTTTTTGCATATCCAATCACTTCTAAAACAGGATTAAAATTTATTCCAGATTGATTTGTGACTGCCGCATATTGCACGCCGAATGCAATTGGTGATGTTAGTGCATCTACAGGTGGGTTGTTAGCGATTCGCCATGCATCTATAAGTTGTGCACTGGCATAAGCACTACATAAATTTGTACCGTCTTGATCTTGAACTGGAATTGTAGATAATACTTCGGGAGGTAAGTCTAGTCGTTTTGTTCCACAGGCTTGATCTGTTGTGAACTCAAAATCTGGTGATGATAAAGCCATTGAGGGTAATATTAACAAAATAATAGCTTTGCGATAGTACACTTTATTCATAATTGAATTGTCGTACTTCAGATACATTTAAGTTAACATGATAAAAATAAAACTGATCTATCGTCTAGCTAATGATTCTCAATTTGGGACAATTGTTTATCAAAATAGAACAGTTACTACAAACATGTATGTATACGACTGACTCCGTTCTACAATTTAAAAAGGTAATCGGGGGATTTTGTGTATTTAAAAATAATATTTATGTTATTGTTTACGGCATTTTCTCTCGTCTCAATTTCTAGTAACGCTAATCCCTCTGGCAATAAACGAGGCAAAAACTTATCAAATAATACTTTGAATCGTAATCCTAGTAGCAGCATGCCATCGATAACTTTGGAGGAATCCATGAGGGATTGTTATGTTGTTGAAGGCGGAAATTTAATATGTGATGATAGAAAGATTTTGCCAAATTCAGATTATGCAACAGACGAATACGAACAAAAACCTAGTTCTTCGCCAATGGGAGAGTGGGTTGCTAGTTGCACACTTTATCAAGACAAAGATTTTAATGAATGCATGGATGATTGGAAGAATAGGACAGCCACGGGTGGTGGTAGTTGTAATGACACTAATCAACAGTTCGATCCCACGACTCAATCTTGTATCACTAAGAAAACCGAACCATCTCTTACCCAACCTTCCCCCGACGAGCCCTCCCCGGTCGATTTGTGCATAGCAGCTCATGAGAGTGCGATGTCTTCTTGTGATTCTGAAAAAGGGAATTGGATGAGTGGTATTAACGACGTTACGCAAAAATTGGGGTCTGTTGTTAATCAAGTTAATCCGAGTACCTGTGGTGGAATCGCGGCTGCTTCTTCCGGTGCGGCGGCGTCGCTCGCAACATTTGAACTGATGTGCAATTCTGCAACATCTGAGTGCGTGGAGAAGTGTACAGATCCAACGCAGTTAAAATTAGCTGATCAATGTAAAACTAACGGAACAAAAGCTTCGGAAGCTCGGCAGAGTGTTTCTTCTGCTATGTTGACTTTGCGGGGCTCAGTTACTGCATGTAAAAATGCTTTTGGTGATCTTAACACTCAAGCCCAAGCGCATTGTGCGACTAATCCTGCGGCTTGCCAGTTTGAATTGCCTGGAGCCATACAAGCTAAAGCTTTTCAGTCTGATCAGGCTGGTGGTGGTGTTACGTCAGGCTTGAGCGGTGATGGTGCGAAGAGTGCTCAGAATGATCGCAATGGTGGATTTAACTTAAGTGACCTTGGTGATGACGAAGATCGTGGCATTGGTGATATCAAGCCGTCTCGGCCCGGTGAAGAAATCGGTGGAGGAAAAGGTGGCGGTAGTGTAGCCGGTGGTTCTGCTGGGCAAGGTGATGGCGGTAGCGGACGAGGTGGAGGCAAAAGAGAAGGCGGTTTGCTTTCTAATATTCTTTCCGGTTTTTTTGGTAGCGGTGGTGGTTCTGGCGGTGGTGGATGGAAAAGTTTTTTTGGTGGAAATAAGAGTAATGATAGTTACGACGGCAATCGCTCCAGTAATGTTCAAGGCGGACCAGACTTGCGTAAATTTTTACCGGGCGCAGTTAATGATCCTGCCAGAAATCGCGGGATTGCCGGGCAATTTATTGGCCGTGACGGAATGACTGGACCGCATTCTAATATTTGGCTAAATATAAAAAATCGATATCAGAGTAAGCGCGCTAGCTTAATTCCGTAAATCAATTTTAAGATCTCGATCTTTTTAAAATTACATCATTCCGTGAATGACTTGCACGACTTTGTCACGGTGTTCTTGTTCAATCACTAAGGTAACGCTCATTCCCGACACGAGAAGTTCGTGGAACATGATTTGGTTTTTATCAAGGTTTTTAAGTAATTGATCGTACAGTTGTGATGAAGTTGAGCCCGAGCTGGTCATCGTGACTGTAGAATACCTTTTTAAATTTATTTTAACTGAAGCGTGGCCAACTTCTTTTTCGATTGCTCGCATGACTTCGAGTGGGCCTGTCACTAATAAGTGTGTCCCTTCTGATGTTGGCATTGCTTTTAGGATTTGTGGGAAAGCGATTTGTTTTTCATTAAAAAGCCACTGCAATGTTTCCATGGCTTTGATCGGCTTAACCCCTTCTAAGATTAATTCTAAAACAGTTTCATGAGAATTGACTGAAAGTGGTTTCGAAGATTCAAACATATTCACACCTTTCAAGGGCTTTTGAACTAAGGTACCCGCAGATAAAGAATCACTGGCCGGGCCAATATAGAGTACAACTTCGCGGTTGCGTGCTAATTCGACAGATCGGTAATGTAAAACTTTGGCTCCCCAAAACGTCATTTCTAATAACTGATCATAATTCAAATGATGAACTGGTTTTGCGTTGGCCACTAATTTGGGGTCAGCTGAAAAAACTCCAGCGACGTCTTTTAAAATTTCACATCGTTCGGCTTTAAAATAAGCCGCCATTGCAACGGCAGTGGTATCGGTTCCGCCTCGACCCAAAGTTGTAATTTCTTTGGTCACAGGAGAAACGCCTTGAAAGCCAGCAATTACAGCAACTTTTTTTTCTCTAAGAGATTGTTCGACTCGTTGTGGTTTTAAATCTTGAATAAAAGCGTTGACGTGTGAATCATCTGTTAAAATTCCGGCCTGACTTCCCGTGAAACTAATTGCTGGGCAGTTGAGATCATTCAGTGCCATGCTTAAAAGTGCCATGCTGATGCGCTCGCCCGTTGTGAGTAGCATATCTAATTCGCGACGACTGGGATTATTTGAAACTTGCTGAGCTAAATCGATTAGTTGATTTGTGGTTTGTCCCATCGCGCTGACTGCAATAATTAGATGGTGAGTTTGAGATTTTTCACAAATCCTATGTGCGACTGCGCGGATTTTTTGAGGGTCAGCCAGAGTCGCTCCGCCATACTTTTGAACAATAAGAGGTCTTTGAGTTCCAAGAATATTCATCGACTCCAGTTATACTTTGGCTCACAGGGCGAAAAAAGGTTTTTGATGTATGAAAGGCTTAGTTAACGCGCTGTCGACAAAGAAAGTGGGGTGCTGGTATTTCGGTAAAGTGTCTGCGCTGCTAATTTTGACGAGCCATAGGGTACTCGAATGTAATGATTATCAATTGCTTTCGGAATATACCCAAGTAGTAGTTCTGCATTCAGATCTCGGATTGATTTTCGTGTTACGCCTAAATTATCAGCTAGCTTATCTAAGTCAGTTCCACCAGGTGCCGCGATAACATCGTACTTAAGGGGCTCAAATCTTTCAAGATCACGAAATCCATAAAGACTGGGAGCTTTTGAGATTAACATTGCGGCTAGAATTTTCGGAACATATTCACGAGTTTCCTTAGGAATCGCATTTTTTTTAACGAGTTCCCAGTAGTCTCGAGTTCCATGCTTTTTTATAATCCGTCTGAGGCCATTTTCGCCCATATTGTAAGCGGCCGCCACCAAGTACCAAGATTTGAATTCTCCGTGTAAATCTTTAATGTACCGAATCGCGGCAAGCGTTGCTTTGCGAATATCTTTTCTTTCATCGAGCCACCAGTTTTTTCCTAAACCATAACGGCTACCAGTTGCTTCTATAAACTGCCAAGGTCCCACGGCTTCCGCTGTACTTCTTGCATGTGCCGAAAATCCGCTTTCAATCATGACCATATAAGCTAAATCCGAAGGCAAATTAGCTTTTCGTAATTCGTCTTGGATAAAGGGAAGGTAACGACTGGCTTTGCTCAACCAATCGCGAAACCATCTTTGGCCTCGAATTTGAAAATTGTTAACCCAGAATGAAACTTGATGATTGTATGTGACTGGCAGATCAAAAATGAGTGGAGATTGTCCTGAGTTTTTTGTTTGAATTGCAGCTTCAGCATTGAAGCTCTTCAAGATTGAAAAAATAAAAAAAACAGAAGATAAATGAAAACCAAAGCTTTTTACCAAACGCATTCTTTTATTTTGTCAGGCATTTCTAAGGAGTGGGAGTTTTGGCGTATACAACTAGACCTGACAAAATTCCAACACTCATCCAAAGTCGCGACATCTCACCAAATATGGATTTTTTGAGTCTCATGATGGAAAGCTCGACTTTTTACAGACTCAAGTCAGAGCCCTTCGACCAGTCAAGTTGATGGCACAAGCGTTGCTTCATAAAAAGATAAGTCAGTTATTTAAAGGAGTTTCAATGTCCCTCAAAGGTGTTTATACGGCCTTATCAGGCGCGATAGCACAAAGTACTAAGTTGGATACTATCGCGAATAATATTGCGAATGTGAATACTCCTGGCTTCAAACGTGATCAGCAAGTCTTTTCAGAATATTTAACAGCTAACGAAAAAGATCCAACGACTATACCGATTCCACGAGATGTTGCAGCCATCGAAAGTTTTTATGATATGCAAGGTGGAGATAAATCTTACGTTCATGAAAAGGGAACTTATACTGATTTTTCTCAAGGAAGTTTAAAACGTACAGGTGGCAATCTTGATTTGGCGATTGATGGTCCTGGTTTTTTTGAAGTCTCATCACCAGCGGGAACTCGATATACTCGCTCCGGAAACTTTACAATCGATGGGAACGGACGTCTCGTAACGAAAGAAGGTTACCCCGTTTTGAGAGGGGCAGAGCCGGGCACTCCTGAAAATGAAAGAGTCATACAATTTAATGCGCAAGGAAATGTTTCAATCAGCGATAATGGACAAGTGACTCAAGGTGAAAATCTTTTAGGCCAGCTATCATTAGTTAACGTCGCAAATCCTGATTCGTTGACTAAGATTGGAAACAATCTATACGGCCCTAGGCCGACGATGGTCCCGCAACTGAATCCGATTCCTTCTCCAGCTTTAAAGCAAGGCTTTATCGAGACAAGTAATGTCAATGTCGTACAAGAAATGACGGATATGATCACAACACATCGTGTTTTTGAGAGTACACAAAAAGCTATTAGTGCTTATGACGGAATGTCGGAAAAACTAGTCAACGTTGTTGGAAAAACAACACCTTAAATTTGAATGAAGATGAAAGTAGAAGGTAGATCATGCTCAGAAGTCTGAATACAGCATCGACAGGAATGGCAGCACAACAAGAAAACATGGATGTCATTTCTAATAATATTGCGAATTCACAAACTACAGGATTTAAAAAATCTCGAGCTGAGTTTGAAGATTTAATTTATCACACGAAGCGTGAGCCCGGAGCTGTTGCTGGAAACAATTCTTATTCACCCAATGGAGTTCAGATTGGTCTGGGAACCCGAACAGCATCAGTTCAGAAAAATTTTGATGAAGGTAGTGCTATCACAACAAAAGGTCCTCTTGATCTACATATTGAAGGTCCCGGCTTTTTCCAGGTTTTAACTCCAGACGGTCAAGCTGCCTATACGCGTGACGGTGCATTTCGGAAAGATCCACAAGGCCGAGTCGTTGATAAAAACGGAAATTTTTTGATTCCTGAAATTACGATTCCACCGGATGCTTCAGGAATGGAAGTCAGATCAACTGGGGAAGTTGTCGTTTATCAAGGACCGAATGCAACACCTTCTACCATTGCACAGCTTGATATTGTTAATTTTGTAAACCCAGCAGGACTCAAAGCAATGGGAAAAAATCTTTTTTCCCAAACTTCGGCAAGTGGACAAGCCGTTACTAACCGACCTGGATTAAACGGTGTTGGGTATTTAGCGCAAGGTCAGCTTGAAGCATCGAATGTTAATATTGTAGATGAAATGGTGGATCTTATTAAAGCTCAAAGAGCTTTTGAAACTAATAGTAAAGTCATTCAAACATCAGATCAAATGCTTCAATCAATTAACAGCATGAGGTAAGAAATAAAATGAATAAAGTTTTTATTTTTTTCTATTCTATTTTTATTTTCATCTCAGCTTCTGCAAAAACAGAAATGAAGATTAAAGAATCTGTCGAAGTTGGAACGGCTTTGAGTTTTCATCTCGAAGATCTTGTAACAATTAAAAATCAAAACGCTGAAATAATACGATCTCTTATCGACATGGAAATTCCTTTCCAAGGAAATGTCATTTCAAACGAAGAGATGTTAAAATGGTTAAAAGTAGCTTCTCAAGAGCGTCCAGACTTAAAACAGATATCTTTTAAAATACCTCAGCAAATTCAAATTAAGAAACTCAGTGGCTTAGTTAAGTCGCAAATCAGTCAAAGAATTCAGAATAGACTTTCTGTTAAGTGTTCAGATTGCGTATTTCAAGTACAAATTTCCAATATGCCATTAGTTAATTCGAAATTTATTTTATTGGATTGGAAAGATATTCCTTTTTCTGGTGCATTCATGTTGCCGGTGACATCTGCAGATGGACATAATTTAAGTTGGATTAGTGGACAAATAAAAGCTCAACGAAAAGTTGTTAAAGCCCTTCGGGTTGTTAAGTCTGGAGAAACGCTGCAAGAGCCTGACTTGATGATTGATTACTCAGATATTACTTTTGCCAAAGATTACTATCTTAATAAATCTGATTTAATCGGGAAAAAAACATCTCGGCTTATTACGTTTGGAAGCCTGCTGACTTCAAACGAAATTCAAAGAGACTATGATGTTAGACAAGGACAAACTGTTAAAACCGTAACCGGTAATGAAACATATGAAATCACTCTTCAGACAGTGGCGCAGGAATCGGGTGTATCCGGTGATACGATTCGAGTTCGAAATTTGGTAAATCAAAAAATTATTTCTGCCCGAATCATGGATAAAGGAATGGTGAGAATCGAATGAAAAACTTAATGAAGTCTTTTTTGCCAGTACTTTATTTAAGCAGCCTTTCTTTTTTGTTAATTGGATGTGCATCTTTTCAAAATTGGTTTGGTCAAAATATCACTGAAAATCTTCCTTTTGTCAGCGCAGAGCCCGGGTTGAAGTATTCTGAAACGCCGCAAGCTGGAAGTGTTCAAGATCGACAGTATAAGAAAATGACTAAATCAAGAATGGAAGAAGAGTCCGATCTTAATTCAAACGCAGGAAGTCTTTGGCAAATGGAAGGTCAAACTTCATATCTATTTGCACAAAATAAATCACGTCGCGAAGGTGATGCGATTGCTGTGAAAGTCGAAGGTCCTGCAATGAAACAAGTTGAGACAAAAGTAAAAAATATCAGAACTCTTTTAAAAGAATTAGAAGAAGAAGAAAATAGAAGAAAAAATCAAAATCTTAATCCGGCACTTGCAGTTGCGCCTGCGACATCAGTCGATTCAAAAGAAGGGGCACCCGCAGCTGCTGCTGCAACAAGGGCGCCTGCTAATGCTGAAAAACCGAAAGAAGACAAAATCGATTTAAGTGAATTGGCCAGTGTCCAATCTAAAATAATTGAGAAAATGCCTGATGGAAATTATCGAATTAAAGGTTCTCAGCCGTTTATGATAGATAAAAAAGAATACAAAGTGATTCTTTCCGGCGTGATTAAGCCCGAAGACTATAATGATGCTGGAATCAGTTCAAATATTCTTATCGATCCGCAATATGATGTTGTCAGTATCAGAAGGGCTAAAATAGATGAAATTAGCAATTAAAATCTTTATTATCATTTTTGCAGCGATTCATGCAGATGCGGCACGCTTAAAAGATGTAGCAAGTATTCGTGGTGTCCGAGAAAATCAGTTAATTGGTTATGGAATTGTTGTCGGACTCAAAGGCACCGGAGATGGTAAAAGCGAGTTTACAACTAAATCACTTGTTCGGTTACTTGATAAATTAGGTGTGAAATTAGAAAATCAAGATATCAGTAGTAAAAATGTTGCGGCTGTTATTATTTCTGCACAGTTGCCTGCTTTTGCGAAAGCCGGTAATCCAATGGATATTACGGTCAGTACAGTAGGAGATGCTTCAAGTCTTCAAGGTGGAACATTACTTATGTCACCACTGCGTGCTGCGAACGATCAGGTCTATGCGGTAGCTCAAGGTACCGTTGTCATTAGTGGTGATGGAAAAGAAATGCATACAACGGCTGGGCGTATTCCGAATGGTGCGATAATTGAAAAAGATATTCAAGCCGACTTTTCTAATAGAAAAATGTTTCGTCTGACTTTACATAATCCAGATTTCACAACCGCAGCGCGTGCGGCACTTACGATTAATAAAGAATTAGGTGGTCAATACGCAACTTCAAAAGATGCTGGAACAATTGATATCGTGACTCCAAGTGCTTATGAAAATCGCGGTGTTGAATTAATGGCAACAATTGAATCGATTGAAATTAACCCTGATGGTAAAGCTGTTGTCATAATTAATGAAAAATCAGGAACGGTTGTGATTGGCGATAAAGTGAAAGTATCGAAAGTAGCTGTCAGTCATGGAACATTATCAGTAAAAGTGGGAGCTGCAGAGCCAGGAAAAAAAGACCAAGAAGAACGTGTTGCAATTCTTGATAGCGGAGTGAATGTAGGGGATCTAGTCCAGTCTCTCAATAAGTTGGGTGTCACGCCTAAAGACTTGATAACTATACTTCAGTCCATTAAGGCAGCTGGAGCTTTGCACGGGGAATTGGAGATTTTGTGATTATTGTGTTTCGAAATGAAACGCATGACGTTAAACTTATTAGAGTAGTTAATATTTTTGCTTCCGGCACATGGATGTGTCGTGAGCGCGGGGAGGGTGAGGAAGAAGTCGAAAACCATGGAAGGTCAAGAGTCAAAGTTTCTTCGCAGGGAACAGATTTAAAAGGTCAGTGGTCACTCAGGATGAGAGCCAACGAAGCCGATCAAAAAAAAGCTGTGAGACAAGAAATTGTTAAACAGTTTAGTACAGGATGTACGCTAGACTCTAACTCAACTCCCCATTTTTCTTCCTTTAATGTTATTTCATATAACGGCGGTATTTTGTGATTAAGAAAATGGAGGGGCTCGTGATGCCCACTCATAATTCTTTATCAAAGCAAGGTCTTTCAATTGCCAACGAGTCAAGTGGGCCAAATGAAAAAGTTGGTAAGACTTCCGGCAATCCAGAGCTTGATGCGAAGTTTCGAGAAGTTTCTTCGATGTACGAAAAACAATTTTTACGTGAAATGATGAAATCGATGCGTTCCACAGTAAATGAATCGGGGCTTGTTAAAGTTAATCAAGGTGAACGTATTTTTAGAGAACAACTTGATAACGAGTATGTGGAAAAGTGGGGGGATAAAGGTGGTATCGGTTTATCTGATATGATCTATGAACAACTTCTTTTTCACTATGGTCCTAAATTACCTATTCAAAAACCCAATGGACCCGTGCAGTTCAATGAAAAATCAAATTTTACATTAAATCGTGGGATTAACCCTCAAAGTAGTGAAGCGAATCAAACAATTGAGTTCGCTCGTAAAGCTAACAGTGGATTATCGCCAGAAAAAATTGTGGCACCCTGGAGTGGACTTTTGAAGCAGAAACTCGACTTGGGACCTAATGAAACATTTCTTGAAATGTGGCACGACAACGGAATGAAAAGTCGCTTCGTTTTAAAAGGCACAGCGGAGCAACTCAAAATCGGGCAAAATTTACAAGAAGGCGAAAGTCTGGGCTACTTGAGTCCCGAGACAAAAAACTTCTTCTGGAATGTTTCGATGTGATACACTTAAATCTGTTATCTGATTTGAATTTCGATTTGAATTTAGGTCTGAGTTTATTTAAAAGAAAAGCACGGAGGCTTTTATGAAAATTACCCACAACAAAATAGGTCAAACTCTTGATCTGACTGACGCGGGCAAAGCTGACAAAGTCTCTGATCAAAAAAACCTTAAAAATACAAAAAATGTCGATAATTTAGAAAACCTTGTCGGAGCCACTCGTGTGGCAGTTTCACCTCAAGCTCAAGAAGCGAAACGAATTAAAGAATTAGCTTTAGCGGCACCTGATGTCGACATGGAAAAAGTAGCAAAATTTAGAAGCTTGATTGATGCCGGACAATACAAAGTAGACGCCAAAGCTGTAGCTGATCGTATGGTTGACGATCATCTTGAAACCAAGAACTAATTGTTCTAACTGTAACTTATGAAACTGAAGGCAGGATGCCTTCTAGGTGAAGCATGGATGCAAAAGTCGAAACAGTTTATAAAAAACTGACAGAAACTTTAGAAGAGATGACGAAGATCTATCGTCAACTTCTTGATGTTGTCCGTAAAGAAAAAGATTTCCTCATCAAAGTTGAAATGATTGAAATTGATAAAGCTCGAATTTCAAAAGAAGAGCTTATTAATAAAGCAAGAATTGCTGACATGCTTCGTGAAAAATATGCTCATGAATTAGGATCGCTTGTGGGTTTGTCTTTAGCTCGGCCTCGACTTAAAGAAATTGCAGCCCAACTTCCACTTAAAGAAGGCGATGCTTTAAGGCAAATGCATTCTGGTTTGGAAATGGTGATCAAAAGACTACAAGAACTAAATTATGAAAATGATCAATATGCTCAATCAGCCTTGAGAACTTTAAATGGTGCTTTAGGAAATATCAAAGAAACTTTAGCTGGAAAAAATACTTATGAACGTAAAGGGCAATACAAAACAGGCCCTGAAGTATCTGGCAACTTTATGAGCAAGGAAGCTTAGCGATGTCTAAAGTTGGCGCTATGATGGATGTGGGAAAAAGATCTTTGCAAAATAGCCAGACGGCTTTGCAAACTGTTTCTCATAATATCGCCAATAAATCGACTGAAGGATATTCTCGTCAACGTGTCGAGCTTCAATCTATGGAACCCATCGGAGTGGGGAACATCAGAATCGGAATGGGCGCTAAAGCGGGTTCTGTCAGCAGAACAAATAACCCTTGGCTCGAAAAACAAATTCAAAAAGAAAAAACAAGTCTGGGATTTCAAAATGGAAGAGCAGATTCATTAGCACGAGTCGAACAAGTATTTAATGAACAACAGAACAAGGGATTGAATCAGTACATGACTCAATTCTTCAATGCTTTTCGTGAGCTTTCAAATAATCCTGAGTCTCTAGCTTCTCGAACAATGGTAAAAGAAGCAGCTCAACAGATGGCTGATGATTTTAAACGAGTGAATGCCCAACTAAGAGATGTTCAAGATGACATTGATGGACAAGTTAAAAATTTAACTGAACAAGTGAATCAAGCTTCAAAAGAAATTGCCAGTTTAAATGAAAAAATTCTACAAGTTGAATCCCAGGGTTCTCATGCGAATGACGAGCGAGATCGTCGGGATCTTTTAATAAAAAAATTGGGTGAAAAAGTTGATATTACTTGGGCTGAAGGAAAAGATGGGCAAGTTTCCATCACGGCGGGAAATACAGCGATTCTTGTATCAGGAAGTTCGGCGACAGAGCTCCTATCACAAAAAACTGCGGTCAGGGATCGCGCTGAAATTCTTTATAGAGCAAGTGAGTACTCTTCAACTTTTGAAATTACTCAGCAGTTTAAGGGCGGCCAATTGGGTGGACTTTTAGAAGTCAGAGACCAAATTGTTGAGAATGCTTTAAAAAATGTAGATGAAATGGCTTTTACTTTGGCAAATGAAGTGAACTCTGCACACATTGAAGGTCATGATCGTTATGGTAAGCCTGGGGTTCTGTTCTTTGATATACTTGAAAATCCAAATGGAGCTTCAAGTAAAATAGGTGTGAATAAAACTATTTTTGATGACGCTGGGCGGATTGCAGCAGGTAATAAACCAAATGCACCTGGTGACAATACAATCGCTAATATGATTTCTGGGATTCAATATCGTTCGACAATGGAAAAGGGAACTGCGACAATCGATGATTTCTATAATTCGAATGTGGGTGAGCTGGGCACAATAACTCAAAGAGCACGTTCGACTCAAGAGGCACAAAAAAATATTGTCGATCAAATGACAACTCTTAGAGAAAATGTCAGTGGAGTTTCTTTAGATGAAGAAACAACAAATATGATTGAAATGCAAAAAATGTATGATGCGTCCGCACGAATTATTAGAACGGCAGACGAAATGTTAGAGACTGTTTTAAATTTGAAACGCTTGTAGGTAGGTAGATGAGAGTCGCAGATAAAAATATCACAGGTCAAGCTACTCGAAATATTCAGAAAAATCGTTCTGATATGTCTGAATTATCGAATCAAGCAGCGACTCAAAAAAGGATCACTCGTCCAAGTGATGATCCTTTAGCTAGCACTCGCGTTTTAGCTGCCCGAACAGATGAACGTGGATATAAACAATTTATTCAAAATATTACTCAAGCTAAATCTTTTATCGAATTTTCGGAGCAAGCTTTAGGTGAGCTCAACGACGCTTTAGTCAGAGCTAAAGAACTTGCAATTGCGCAATCAACTGATGGTGGCGCAAGTGACGAAACTCGCAGAATTACGGCCCAGGAAGTCGGGCAGCTTTTTTCTCAGTCTGTGCAAGTAGCCAATCGTAAGCTAGGTGATCGTTATATTTTTGGAGGCTTTCAAACGATGAAGCAGCCCTTCGATTCAGAAGGTCAGTACTCTGGTGACGACGGTGATATCAAGATTCAGATTCATAAAGACGCTTATGTTGGCGTGAATATGCCGGGAAGCAAAGTATTTTTGGGACGTGGAATTGAAGGGGATGGATTGATTCGCAGTACTTCAGATACGCCACGATCTGTGAAAGAGCTGAATGAATATCGCAAAGAAAAAAAAGAGTTGGAACTTCAGCAAGAAGAAATTGAATACAATAACATTCAAACACGAAGTCTTGCTTCAGAAGACAGTGTGGCTCGTTTAGGCGCAAAAGATCCTATTTCTGATACAAAGGGTCTTAATGTTTTCAAAGTTTTAAAAGGTCTTGAGGTCAGTCTAAAGACTGGTGATAAAGCTGGCGTACAAGAATCCTTGGATTTAATTGATCAGTCGATCTCACAAGTTGTTATGGCTCGAGCTGAAATGGGATCCCGAGTGAGTTCATTGAATGCCACAACAGAGTCGCTACAAAAGGCTATAGTTGATAACAAAGGTATGGCTTCGCAAATGGAAGACGCTGATGTATTTCAACTAGTGAGCGATATTAATAAAACAGAGAGCGCTTTGAAAGCCACAATGGAAACTTCCAGTAAAATGGTCGAGCGAAGCCTACTTGACTTCCTGAGATAGTTCGAATACCTAAACTCCCGCCCTGAAAAAATACTATAGTTTTAGATTCAAAGGGCCGATAGATGGCACAACACCCGTATGAAGGAGTCATACTATGCTGGTACTTACAAGGAAGTTAGGTGAAAGCATCGCTATCGATGATCACATCAAAATCCGAGTAGTTCAGATTAAAGGAAAGCAAGTCCGCCTGGGAATTGAAGCGCCTAAGGATACAAAAATCCATAGGGAAGAAGTGTATCTAGCAATCCAGGATCAGAATCAACAGTCAGCAACTGTGACATCTGACAAGACCCGCTCCATATCTAAATTATTAAAGCCTTAACTATTTTTTTAAAGTAGCAAGTCGCCATGGCGCGACATAAACCCTCTTTTTCTTTGATGCGAACTGGATTTAGGTCCAGATTTATAAAAGGACTAGCCGTACAATTTTCTTAAATTGTCTAACATAGTAGGTGTGTCTATTGGCCGGAGGGGATGCCGGTTTAATTTGAATTAAAGCGAAAGCAGAGAATTCAAAAGTAAAAACTAACAAGGGGGCAGAGCTTGATTATTCAGACTTCACGATTTGGACAGGTGCAGTTAAATAATGAAGAAATTATTATTTTTTCAGAAGGACTCTTGGGTTTTCAAGATTTACGTTCATTTGTTCTTTTAGATGATCCCAATGATGATATTTTTGCTTGGCTACAAAGTTGTGAATCACCTGCTATTGCTTTTCCTGTATTAGAACCTGAACTTTTTTCTGAAACTTATAAAATCAATTTAAGTAAATCTGACCTTGAAGTTCTTCAGATGCCAAACTCTTCACGGGCCCGATCTTTTTGTATTGTGACAATACCTGATGATCCGACGTTAATGACAGCGAATGTAAAAGCTCCGATCGTTATTAACGTTGAAAAAAAACGAGCACGTCAGTGTGTTCTTCAAGATAATAATTTGGCTATTCGTGAACCTATTTTTACAAAACTGCAAGCACGAGTCGTTGCCAATCCGACTTTATCAATCAAACAACAAAGCCCTGGTTTGGATGTTGCGATTAAGTTAGGTGATCGGCAAGCCGAAGCCTAGAGGCATTTTTGATTTTTATGCTTTTAGTTAATTAGCTTTCCAATTTAGGAAGCTGTTTATCGGCTTTCGCGCCCAGTTCTTTTAAACCTTCTACTTGCGAAATGATATTTCCTTTTCCTTCAGAAAGTCGTTTTGTGATATCGGCATGAGTCCGTTGAGTTAAATCAAGGCGATCTCCGAGAAGTTTTAAATCATCAACTAAGCCAGCAAATTTATCATACAAGGCTCCGGCGCGGCGGGCGATTTCAATTGCATTTTTTTGCTGCTTTTCTTGCTTCCAAAGAGATGCCACTGTTCTTAATGTCGTCAGTAAAGTTGTTGGGCTGACAAGTGCGATATTTTTTTCCCAAGCTGTTTGAAAAAGTTCCGCTTTTTCTTTAAACGCCAATGCAAAGGCAGGCTCAAGGGGCATAAACAGCATCACGAAATCAGGAGAATCTAACTTTTCATTTAGATAATATTTTTTACTAGATAATCCCGATATGTGGGCTTCAAGAGATTGAATATGAAGTCGAGCCTGTTTGATTTTATCTTCTTCTGTATCGGCTGCCGAATAAGCTTCGTAAGCTTTGAGACTGACTTTTGAATCGACGATTAAATGTTTATGACCAGGAATTTTGACGATAATATCAGGAAGTAAGCGTCCCCCTTCTTCGCTTTTAAGATCCATATCTGTACCTTGAGTTATATACTCTTCACCTTTTCTGAGTCCCGATCTTTGAAGGATATTTTCTAAAATCATTTCGCCCCAGTTACCTTGGGTTTTAGTATCACCTTTAAGAGCTCTTGAAAGATTTTGAGCTTCTTTTGACATGCTCACGTTCAGTTCTAATAACTTGTTTAATTCACCTTTTAGGACGCCTCTTTCACTTCTTTCGCTGGCATAAGTTTGTTCAACTTTATGCTCAAAATCTTTGATGCGTTCTTTTAATGGATCTAAAAGCATAGAGAGGTTTTTAGTGCTCACATCATCAAATTTTTTCGACTTTTCATCAAAAATTTGATGCGCTAGGAGTTCAAACTGTTGCTTTAGAGTTTCGTGGGTTTGGGTGTCGTCAGTCTTCTTGAGTCTTAAAATAAGCAAAACAAGACCTGACCCCATTATAAAACCAAAAATAAAGACAAAGATTCCGCTTCCTGACATGCATTATCCCTTTAAGAAAGAGTCATTTAGGTTTTAAATCTTAATATGTCAAAATCTGCACAAAACACATCGCCAAAATCAATTTCAACAGGCCGATTATTTCTTGTTCTTCAAGCTTTCAGGCCTAAAACTCTTTCAGCAGCAATAGTACCTGTTTTATTGGGATCTGCAGCTTCTTACATGCTGTTTAATGAATTTAAAAATGTTGTTTTTTGGTGTGCTTTGTTTGGAGCTCTTTTTATTCAAATTGGTACTAATTTGGTTAATGATGCCGCTGATTTTTTGAAAGGTGCAGACCGGGATGATCGGAAAGGTCCGAGGCGCTTGACGCAATCAGGATCTTATTCGCCTAACTTTGTATTAGGCATGGGAACTGTCGCTTTTATCATAGCCATGCTTTTTGGAATTCCACTTGTTCAAGAAGGTGGTTGGCCCATTGTCGTAGTGGGACTAGTTTCAGTATTAATGGGTTATTTGTATACGATGGGACCGTTTCCCTTGGCCTATATCGGCTTGGGGGATTTCTTTGTTGTTATTTTTTTCGGTGTTGTAGCTGTTGCAACAACAATGTTTCTTCATTCTGGAATTTGGTCTCCGGAGGGAGTTTTTTTAGGGCTTCAAATGGGATTTTTATCTACAACTTTGATCGCAATCAATAACCTTCGTGATATCCACGAAGACTCAAGAGTTGGTAAAAAAACGATGGCCGTAAGGCTTGGAATTGCGGGTGCTAGGTGGGAAATTGCGCTTGTGACTTACCTTCCTTACGCACTGTGTGCCTATTGGCTGATTCCACATTACGGACATGTCGCTGTTTTGCCATTCTTCGCACTTTTTGTAGGAGTCCCACTTGTGAATAAAATCTTTATAACGGAACCCAGTCCAGAATATAATCGACTTTTAGCACAGGCTTCAATCCATACGTTAGTATTTTGTATGCTGTTAATTTTGGGATTCGTCTTCATATGAAGTTTTATTATTCGCTTTACGAACTCATGCCGAAAAAGCTTGGGCCAAAAGATCAAACGCCAGTCGCGCGGAAAGGTGCCTTGCTTAAAATCGAATGGTCTGATGGTAAAATTGGATATGCAGATCTTCATCCTTGGGTAGAATTTGGTGATCTTGATCTTGAGCAGCACTTATCGGAGCTTCGTCATATGCGATTAACGCCTTTGGTTGAACAGGCGATTTGGCTTGCTTCTATTGATGCCAAAGCTCGTAAAGAAAAAGTAAATCTTTATGACAATCAGTTAGTTTTAAAAAATAATGGTCTTTTAATGAAGCTCAAGCAGGCTTCGGTTGAAGTTTTGGATCCGTATGTTGATGCGGGTTTTTCTAAACTCAAAATAAAAGTGGGTCTTGATTCAATTCATGAAATCGAAATTATCAATCGTGCAGCATTGACTCATAATTTGAAGCTTCGTTTGGATTTTAATAATCGACTGACTTGGAGCTCTTTTGAAAAGTATATTAATGCTTTGACTCCACAAGCAAAAAGACAAATTGAATATTTTGAAGATCCATTTCCGTATGATGCAAATATGTGGAAAGAAGCAAGGCAAATTATACCCTTAGCAATAGATTGGGAGCTTAAAAAAATTCCGATTGATCAAAAAGATTCGATTGAAGCCGATGTTTTGATCATTAAACCAACTCATGATGACGTTAACGCAAGAGTTGAGCAGTGTGTTCGCTGGGAAAAGAAAATGACAATAACAAGTCATATGGGTCATCCATTAGGAGTCATGCAATGTGCCTATGTGGCCCAAGATTTAGCGAAGCGCTTTCCCAAAATGATGTTGGATCCAGGGTGTTTAACTTTTGATGTTTTTGAACCTAATGAGTTTTCGAACTTACTTAATTTTCAGGGCCCCTTTATTAAAAAAGTAGGTGGCTGGGGTATTGGATTCGATTTTATATTAAAGAGTCAAAAATGGAATCTGCTCAAAGCACAATAATCAATCCTATTGATTGGGAATCTGAAGAAAATAATCTATTTTTAAATCCTCGGTTAAGTGAGGATATTCAATTTTTTTATCAAAAAATTTTTAAAGAAACTCTTTATCGAAATGGGACTAAGTCGCATCTTGCTTTTCTGACTTCAGGCACGACCGTCACGGATCAAAAATCGTATAAAATGGTCTTCTTATCTAAAAATGCTTTTCTTGTATCGGCTCAGTCTGTAGTTAAAAATTTACTCGTAAATCCGCATGATATTTGGGCTCAATGTTTACCAAGATTTCATGTCGGAGGTCTTGCCATTGAAGCGCGAAGTCACTTAGTAGGATTTCAGATTAAAAAATTTGAAACTACTTGGGATCCAATTGCATTTTGTAAATTTATTACCGATACGAATTCAACTTGGACTTCGCTTGTGCCAACGCAAGTCTATGATTTAGTACAAAAATCAGTTGTAAATCCTTTCCCTAAAAAAATGAGAGTTTTAGTGGGTGGAGGGCGATTATCACCTTTTCTGTTGAAGCAAGCGCAAGAGCTGAAATGGAATTTGCTTCCAAGCTATGGGATGACTGAAGTCGGCTCGACCGCCGCATTGATTGAAAATGAAACTTTGAAGCCTTTTTCTCATATTGCATTGGAAGTTATAGACGGAAAAGTAGCGATTAAAACTAAAAGTCTTTTTACTTTTTACGCGCAAGTCCTAAAAGGACAAATTGAAATAACAAAACCCCATCTTTCGGGGTCTTATTTTATCACAGAAGACTCGGCTACAAAAATGAAACAAGGAATTATGCTTTTAGGAAGATCTCAAGATATGCTTAAAATTTCCGGCGAGCTTGTTTCTTTGCCCAAATTGCGTGACGTTTTTTTTCAGTTTGGAACGATTGAAAGAGCTCATTCCTATTATTTGCTAGGTGCACCAGATCCGCGTTTGGAAAATAAAGTCATTTTGATTGTTCAAAAAGATCTTTTAAATAACGACAAAGTGAAACCTGAAAAATTTCAATTAAATGCGATGATGAAACATACTTTAAGCGAATATCAAAAAAAAGTTTTACCTTTTGAAGTTGTTCGAAATGTTTATGTTGTCGATAAAATTCCACGAACAGAATTAGGTAAAGTCCAAGATAAAATATTACTCCAAATGATCGAGAAAGGCCAAACTTATGAAATCAGAGAGCATACGCTGGAATAAAGCGGGTGTCTGGATTTGTACAAAGTGTATGAAAGGGACAGACCAGGCCGAGACTTTGAAGACTCGATGGAAAGTTGAATTAAAAGAATTAGGTTTGAGTTCTGAAGTCCGCGTTATGACATCAAGCTGTTTAAGCGTATGTCCTGAAGGCGAACAAGCTATATTAATTGCTGAAAAAAAGGGACATCAAGAAACGGTCATTTTCAATTGTAAAACTGAAGAACGCGAAGTTTTTCAGAAAATTACGAAAATTGCACAAGAGAAAAATTGAATCTAAAAGTGCTCTTTAAGAAGTTGGGTTTCTGAATGAGCTTGTTCATTTAAAACTTTTTGAATTTCTTCTGCTGTGTGAACTTGACCTTTTCCGACTCCTGGGCAGAAAGTTTTCACTTCTTTATTCCAGGTTTTAGCACTCATGACTTCCGGCCAGAAAGGCCAAGTTCGACATTGAGTAGGTCGGGCTTGATAAACTCCACATTTTTTACCATCTAAGAACACACATTCTGTTCGCGTGGCTTCTTCTTTCAAATGATAGACGCCATTTTTTCGGTCACAATATTTTTGAATAAATTCTTTTGTTGTCAGTTTTAAGTGCTCGGCCATATTTTTGCGATCATCGCGAGTCAGAAAAACATAGCCATACTCGCCTCTTGATAGGCAGCAGTTGCCAGATCCTTGGCATTCGAATTTGATGCCATCAGCCCACCACTTTTTGTTCACTGACTTTTGATTGGAAGTGATTTTTTTTGTAACCGATTGGGTTTTCTTTTTTGGCTTTGAATTCATATCGCCTTCCCCGGAATAATGCGACGTCACAACTGGCCGTCCGCGCACAATGTACCCGTCACCTTGGCTTGACAGCAAGCGAAAATCAACTCAAATTCGGTTTCTCGTGAAAAATTTAAAAATCTACTCAGAACAAGACTTCCCTAAATATTTGCCCAGACTCAATTTACTTTTTGACGACTTATTTTCAAGTGGGAAAGGGTTTCGAGCCAAACTTGTTCAAAAAGTTTCAGGGCACTTATTAGTTCCTGATCGGACCCAGCAATTACTGGCTCAGACAGTTGAGTTTATTCACAATGCTTCTTTACTTCATGACGATTTAATTGATCGATCTATTTTACGTCGTGGCAAACCAGCGGCTTGGAATAAATATTCTCCTGAATATGCGGTTCTAGCTGGTGACTATCTTTTAGCTCGTGTCATGGTTAATCTTTCAACTTATGGAAGTATTCGTCTTGTCCAATACACGGCAGAAGTGATTTCTGAACTTTTGGAGGGAGAGTGGCTTCAAGATTCAGTGATCAGGGATTTCGATGTCAATTTAGAAAAATTAGATCGCATTCATAATTTAAAAACGGCTTCGCTTTTTAAATGGTGTCTCAGATCTCCATTTTATTCTCTTGAAAGGCAAGATTCTGCACTTCATGAAACATTAGAAAAGCTGGGGCAAATTTTAGGTCTACTTTTCCAAAGGAGTGATGACCTTCTTGATTATAATATTCGAAATGAAGAAGGAAAATCGATTTTAGGTGACCTCAAGTCCGGCTACTTAAACTCCTTCGGGGCCTTTGTCGCACAGGAACTCACCGCTGAAAAACGGTCGATGCTCGTCAAATCACAAACATTGGATGAATTTAAAAGCCATTTAGGTGGAGATTTAATTTTTGATGAAAAAGTGAAACAATTTGATCAAGTAAATCAAAAACAAATCGAGCTCTATCACCATCTTTTAAGTGCATTAAAAGATATGTTGAAGCCACAAGAACACGGGATTCTAAAAGACTTTGAACCATTAACTGAAATTCTTTACTGGAGACGAATTTAAAGATGGCGTCTCAGTTTATAACAGCTAAAAAAGGCACTCCTGAATTTGATCAATTGATCACAGGTCATTTTAGTGAAACGCAAAGAGCATTACCTGTTCAAAATTTAAGAGTCGGATCATCTGACGAAGAAGTCACTTTTGAAATTATTAAAATTCAAGATATAAAACAAAAATTTGCTTATGTTGGATTTTTAGGACCTAAAAAAATTCTTTTTGTTTTGTTCCCTGTTTTTTATTTTTCAATGAGGGACTGGAACCAACCTTTTCTTTTATCACCAGAATTAGAGTGCCTTATTTTAGGTCTGATTTTGAGTTTACTTGCAGTCCAAATTAAAGTCGATATCCAAGACTTTATTTCAGGTTATGACCGAATTCGAAGCAACAAAGGTCAAAAAGTCTTAAGTAGAGGCTGGAAGACAGTTTTTCAACTTGAACGTGATTTCAAAATTTTTGCTTTATTTTCAATTTTATTTTCAATTGTCCCCTTGGTATATCAGCCGGTTCGAGTATTCAGCTTATTGGTGACACTTCTATTGTTCTACGTAGGTTATAAATGGGGGGTCAGCCGTCGAAATCGACTCAATCGAGATTTAGCTTTGGCTTTAATAGCGGGTCCTTGCCTGTCGTTTTGGATTTTGCCACAAGTGTATTCACTGGCGTTTGGATTGGCTTGGGGCTTCTTAATTTTCTTTGCTTTGCAATTGGAGCATTTTCAGAATTATTTAGCTCAGACTCAAGCCGGAGAAAAAAACTTAATCACTTTAAAAAGTTTTGATCAAGCTCCACAAATTCTTTGGGCTGTATGGGCCTTGATGTTGATTGTTTATGCATTCGTGCGGTTTTTAACTTCCCATATTGCATGGTGGGGCGGCTCAATGATGATTTTAATTATCATGAGCTTTATCTGGAGAAAATCACTTATTGGTTTAAAATCACCTGCGGGTTCGGAAATTGATAAAGTTGTTTTATCAGGTAACCAACTTTACTACACTTTTATTGCGCTTTGGGTAGCAGAACTTATCTTTCAAGCTCTTGTGGCGCCCTTTATATTCGCATGGTTCAGTTAAAAGTTGACCCTTCTTTTCTTTCTCAAGAACTTATTTTGCAACTTGATGCTATTGAAATTCAAGTTTCTGAAAAATCAAATTGGTATTTAACGAAGTCAAAAGAATCTAATTGGCTTTTGAGTGATTTCCATAATCGAAAATTAGAAATTGATTTCGATAGGAATAAAAAAGACTATCAAAGATTACATAAAGGTTCCGGTGAACTGATTGCAAGGGCTCTGGGAATTAAAGAAAAAATTCGATCTGTTGTTGATTTAACGGCTGGATTGGGAATCGATGCCGTTTTATTGGCTCAAATCGGCTTTCAAGTGACAAGCATTGAAAGAAATCCTATTCTCTATTTTCTTTTGCAAGAAGCTCAAAAAAAAACTCAAAATAGTGTCATTAAAAAAATAAATTGGATTTTGTCAGATTCAAAATCATTTTTAGATAAATTTAAAATAACAGATTCTGTCAGTTGTTATTTTGATCCTATGTATCCAGATAAGAAAAAAAGTGCTCTGCCCAGGCAGGAAATGATTATTTTTCGAGAACTTGTAGGAAATGATCTGGATGCAGCGGTGACTTTAGAATTGGCTTTGAAAAAAGGTTTTTATCGAACAGTTGTGAAGCGACCCGTAAAAGCTGAACTGCTAATGGAAGCTCCTGATTTTAAATTAGCTTCAAAATTAGTCAGGTTTGATGTTTATTATCCTCAATCTAAAGTAAGAGGTATTTTGTGACACCCTTTATTGTTTCAATTTTAATTATGTATTTTTCGTGGTGGATGTTATCCACTGAATTTCAAAAATATTTATATTCAGAATGGACTCAGACTCCTTTTTCTACTTGGGATCATATTAAAGGAATTTTGCCGCACATATTTAAAAAGTTATCGCCACAGAATATTCACGCCCAAGGCTTTGTTGATGGTGAAGTAAAGCTATTAAACCAGCGCAGAAGTCTTATGCTGTTTAGTTTTCAAAGATTAGCTGTTATTTTTCCTGGTCTTATTTTATGTGCGACTCTTCAAGTCGAAATTTTTGTTTCCATTATTGTTGTTGCAACTATTTTACTAGCTTTATTTTTTAAGCGACCAGGTCGGTGGATTCAAATTGCTTTTTTAGCAGGTGTTTTTTTCATGAGCTATCAGTGGTGTTTTTATCAAGCCAGCCAGTGGATTTTTGCACCGGTCGCAAATGAGTTTATATACACAATGGCAGATGCAAAAATTTTGACTACTTTAAGTTTTATATTAGCAGGTCTTATTATTACTTTTTTAGTCAGATTTGAATTTTGGAGTTTATGGCTTGGATCAATTCTTTTCTTTGCCGGTGGACTTGCTTATTTAAACTTATTTGGTCTTTTATTAGGGGAATCTCTTGGCTGGGGCCTCTATTGGTTTTTCTTATCGAAGTCTTCTTCTCGTAAAAATCAGACAATTCAACGTGAATTATTTTTTCTAACATTTGCGGCAATCTTTTTATTTATGTTTGCTCTTGCCTGGTTTAAATCTTTAGGCTTTTTAGATATTCGTATTATGAGTCCAATTATTAGTAAAAAACTCATTCTATTAATTGGTTGGGCATTGTGGGAAATATTTTTAAGCCTGGTTTTGATGCTTTGGGGACATTTTAGATCTCGATCTGCAATTGTTGAAACCTCAGATTTAGAAATAATCAAATTACCTTTGAGTGTTTTGGGGCAGGGATTTTTTGGATATAGGGGTTGGTTGCCAGATCAGATTCAGTACCGTCGCGGTTACATTGAGCGCAGGTTGATTTCATTAGAGGCCTCCGAGATTGAAATAAGCGCAAATATTCCACCTGTTTTGCGCCAGAAAACGCTTGCAGAGGTCGAGTCTTTAAAACGCTTACTTGGAGCTCTTCCTAAAAATTCTGTATGATAAAAGTCTATGAATGATGACCTGATAAATAAAATCGTACAACTTGAAAATCAAGTACAGAGCTATGAAAGGTTGCTGAAGCAAGCAAATGATAAACTTCTGCAGCTTGCGACTGAAATTGCTTCTGATTTAGACTGGGCTTTGAAGCTTCAAAAAAAATTAGTGCCAACAGAAATTCCAGCTATAAAAGGTTTTGAGTTTAGCTCTAAATTCATTCCAGGCAGTCGATTTGGTGGAGATTATTTCGATATCTTCGAGCACGAAGATCGTTGGAAATTTGGAGTTTTTATTTCAAGTTGTTCTGGTTATACAGTTTCTTCAGCTCTAATGGGTCTTCTCATTAAGTTTTCAACTCAGGTTGAGGCGAAGCGGGGAATGCAGCCCGATGAATTCGTAACACTACTTGCGACTGAACTTGTGTCCAGTTTCAAGGAAAAAGATCGTGCCAGTCTTTTTTATGGGATGGTCGATAGAAAAAATTTAAATCTTCATTATTGTTCGGCTGGAATGATTTCTGTGTACCGTCAAGCGAAGGGGCGTGATGCAATTGACTTTATAGATCCGGTTGCAGCTGAGTTTTCACTAGACTTTAAAACAGTATTGACGACACGAACAGTGAGTCTAGAGCCAGGCGACCGAATTGTTATTTGCACGCCAGGACTTTTTTCGTCTCGTGATTCAAATGAAAAAAGTTGGGGTGCGGAGAATCTTATCGACGCGTGGCGCTCGGCTTCTAAAAAAGGCGTTCATGAGCTTAGAAACGAGATTTTTTATCGCCAACAATCATTTTCAAATTCTTCCGAACCCTTAAGAGACCAAAGTTTGATTGTGATAGAAGTCCAAGACAGAATTATTAAGCTGGCCTAAGAATCTCATAAATGATAATTTTTAAATGTTAATTTAGAATCGTAATGGCCTTTATAGTAAGGCCCGTAGGAAAGGAAAAAGCTGTGGCAACAGAAGTTCAAATATATGAAGGTGCACTTGATAAAGGTTTAGAAGGTGTCGTGGCTTGTTCGACAGCCGTTTCTTCAATTCAAGGAAATACTCTTAATTTTCGTGGTTATACGATCGAAGATTTAGCGCAGAATTCAACTTTTGAAGAAGTCACTTATTTACTTTGGAACGACCGGTTACCAAGCGCGGAAGAGCTTAAGACTTTTCGTTCACAGCTTGTAAGTGAAATGGAATTGTCCTCAGATTACATTGAAGTCTTAAAAAAAATTCCGACTCAAAACGTTCACCCAATGGCCTGGCTAAGAACAGCTGTTTCTTTGATTGCACACTGGGATACAGAAGCGAATGATATGGGAGCTGAAGCGTTTAAACATAAAGCTCTTAGGTTAACGGGTAAAATGGGTTCAATTGTGTGCGCATTTGAAGCGATTCGAAATGGGAAACCAATTTTAAATCCAAAAAAAGACAAAACAATCGCTTGGAATTTTATGTATATGCTAACCGGCACAGAGCCTAAAGCGGATCATGTTAAAGTTTTTGATACATGCCTGATTCTTCATGCAGATCATGAATTGAATTGTTCTGCTTTCGCAACTCGAGTGACAGCCTCTTCTTTATCGGATCTTCACTCTGCGATCGTTTCTGCAATTGGTGCTTTAAAAGGTCCACTTCATGGTGGCGCCAATGAACAGGTCATGATCATGCTTAAAAAAATCGGCACAATCGAGAAAGCTCAAGCTTTCGTTAAAGATGCTCTTGCTGCAAAAGAAAAAGTGATGGGTATTGGCCATCGCGTTTATAAAAATGGTGACCCGCGCGCTGCAATCTTAAGAAAAATGTCTGAAAAAATGACGAAAGAAATGGGTGAACCGCACCTTTACACAATGTCGGCGTTGATTGACGATACGATGCAAAAGGAAAAAGGCTTAATGCCAAACGTGGATTTCTATTCTGCAACAGTCTATTACTCGATGGGAATTCCAATTGATATCTATACTCCAATTTTCGCAGTATCAAGAATTTCAGGTTGGATCGCGCATGCGCAAGAGCAATATGCAAACAATCGTATCTACCGACCACGTGGTAAATGGGTTGGAAAAGACGGGCTCAAAAAATAATTTTTATTTAATTCAGTGTTAGCGCTAGATAAGAAGCCTCATTTCAGGTTTCTTGGAACTAGACTAGTCATTAGGATTGCCTTTTTAAACAGCTTTTGGCCGATCGTCGAGTCAACTTAACCCTTTAATCTCACGATAAGAAGAGTGAGAAAAAGGGGAAAGCTATGGCTTTTGACTATCATAAGAACAAAGAAGGCGGAGCAGGCGACAGTTTTTGGACGTCGTATTCTGACCTTTTTTTAGGGATGAGTGTCGTCTTCTTGTTACTTTATGTAACTGCGAGCCTGCGGACGGGAACAAGCGGTTTACACGCTCAAGTAGAAAATAAAAAACTTACGATGCAAGTCGATGATTTAAAAAATCAATTGAAAATGTATGACTCCGTTAAGAAAGACTATCTTAATCAAGAGGCTTCGCCGGATGAAGCTCAGCAATACAACGAATTGATGGACAAGCTCTCTTTATTGCAAGAAGAAGCACGAGACGAAAGAGTCAAATTAGCAAGAGAATCACACGAGCAACAAACAAAAGAAAAAGCTCTGAACGAATACCAGCAAATGGTTCGGAATATGATTAATGCAAACACGATTGCCAAAACAAAAATCAAGCGACGTGAAGGCGTAATTGAAAAACAAGACGATACAATCGAAGACCAAGGCGTTGAAATTTCGGGACTTGAAACAGATGTTGAAAATAAGCAGCAACAAATTGCTGAAAATGAAAGAAAAATTGCAGAAGCGAACGATAAGTTAGATCTGCGTTTGAAGCAATTGAAACAAGCTTACAAGCAAAAGCAAATGACGGAAAAGTCTTACAAGGCTCAAATCGCGAAAGCAAAAGCTGATGCGGATGCAAAGCTGAATCAGTTAAATTCAGCAGCCGAAGCTTATCAAAAACAACTGGCAGAATCAGAAGGTCAGCTGGGTCAGGCGAAGATAGAATTACAAAAGACACAAACAGAACTTGATAAAACATCTGGTCAGTTAGCTCAAGCGGGCGAAGAACTGGGTAAGACTCGAAATAAGTTAGGTCAAGTGGCTAGCGAATTAGGATCTGCAAAAGGTCAGTTGGTTCAAACACAAAGCGAGCTTGGTAAAACAAAGGGGCAGTTGGGTCAGCTCAGTGGCGAGCTCGGGAAAACCAAAGGGGAATTGGGTCAGTTAAGTGGAGAACTTGGTAAGACCAAAGGCCAACTTGGACAGCTTGCTGGTGAGTTAGGTAAAGCTAAAGGTCAATTAGGTCAAGCGCAAGGACAAATTGGACAACTTTCGGGGGAACTGGCTGTTGCAAAAGCTAATGCGGATGCTAGGAAAAAAATTGCAGCGCGAATGCGCGAAGGATTTTCTAAAGCCGGTGTTAAAGCTGATATCGATGATCGGACGGGTGAAGTGGTTATTAATTTCGGAGATGTTTATTTTGCGAATGATTCGTCTCAGTTAAAAGATAAAATGAAAGATGTTTTGCAAAAAGCGATGCCAGAGTATTCAAAAGCATTATTTGGTGATGAAAAGTTAAGAGATAAGATTACTTCGGTAGAAATTATTGGATTTTCGTCTCCGACTTATCAGGGAAAGTATGTTGATCCCAAATCATTAGATCCAAACGTGCGTAAAGCAGTCGATTACAATTTGGATTTAAGTTACAAGCGCGCACGAGCGATCTTTCAGCATATTTTTGATGATAAAAAAATGAATTTTTCCTATCAAAAGGATCTGTTGCCGTTGATTAAAGTGACTGGACGAAGTTTTTTAGCTGAAAAAATAGATGATAAAAATAGAAATCCAACGAGCAAAAACTTTTGTGACACGCATGATTGTCGAAAAGCCCAGCGAGTTATAATTAAATTTAGTTTTGATGATAAGAAATAGAATTAAGGAGAATATATGGAATCATTTTCTCAATTTGGACAGTATTTTGTAGCACTGCTACCGTGGGTGATGGGCGTCATCTTTGTTGTCGGATGTGCGCTAAGGTATTTTATTAACTATACAGTAAAGCGCCATGAGTGGTTTGCGCGTGAATTTGAAAAGCGAGTTCATTTTTTTATGGATTCAGAAGTTCCAGGAAAAGAAAAAAATGTGTCGTTCTATTCTTTAACTAAAAGAATTCTAGAAAAAACCTACTACGAAGTTTTTGAAGTACGAGATAAATATCGTCGACGTCGTTTTGACCGTGTCATGCATTGGAACGATAGAGTCTTTTTAGTTAAGCAAGGTTGTGCTTGGTTAGTGAGAGATATCATGAAGCAGCTTCGATTTTTGAAGTGGACAAATGATACGCCAAAGCTTTTACAAATTACCAAAGCCACGTTTCATCATAATCCATGTTTTAATCGTATTTTCGGGGTCCTGCCAATTTCTGTTGTAAATGACTTGATGTCAATTTTGCCCGGACTTTTCGTCGTGGCTGGTATTTTGGGTACATTTATTGGTATAGCGAAAGGTCTTCCAGAATTAGGCGGAATGAATCTGACAGACATGGAAAATTCAAAGCTGATTATGGATAAGTTCTTGAACGAAATCGCTTTTGCTATGCATTCATCTATTTTTGGTATTACATTTTCACTGGTCATGCACTTATGGAATACATACTATTCTCCAGAGCGAACGTATGTTTCAATGATTGATCGTTTTGAAAGTTCATTGGATCTTTTGTGGTATCGATCTGATAATAACAATGTGACTGCAGAAGAAATTAAGTTTGATGAGCACCGCGATCCAACGGAAGCTTTAGCTCATGAAGCAGTTCGAATTGAAACTGAAAAGAATCCTCGTGGTCGAGAATTTGATGATGTAAAAAAAGATAAAACTGAAAAGGCATCTTAAACGTTTAAGTTGGTGAGTCATTGGGAGTATTAAAGTTATTTGAAGGCACAAATGAACTTGTATGTGTCGTTGTTACGATTAGAACTCCTGACGGGAGTTTGCAGAAAGTAGTTGACGGCACATCATTCAGTATTGGGCGAGCGCCTGACTGTGTGCTTTCTATTCCTCATGCAGGCATTAGTCGTCTACATGTATTAGTGACTATCAAGCGTGGTGAAGTCTATTTGATGGATCAAGAGTCTTCAAATGGAACTTTTATTAATGGGACTAAAGTTGAACCCAAGCGTTTAATTCATATCAAGCCATCAGATGAAATTAAATTAGGTCTTTCTGAAGTTTTCATGCAGTTCGCGGCACTTGAAAAACATTTTAAAGTAGATTATATTGCTGAAAGTCTTTTGCCGAGTCATGAAAAAGATAATCTTCAAGCTCTCATCAGAGCAAGTAATCACAAAGCTCAAGAAATTATATCAGGCGCGCAGATACAGGCAGATCATATTTCACAAGTGTCTGCGGAAAAAGCCCGAAATTTAGAAAACCAGACACTGCTTAAACAAGAAGAAATTATTTCCAGCGCACAAGTCGAAGGCCAACATTTAGTTTCTGAATCAAAACGTAAAGCTGCGCAAATATTACTAGAGAACGAAGATCGTACAAAAGAATCTTGCCAAAATATTTATGATCAAGCCGAACGAATTCGTAAAGAAGCCGAAACATATTTTCAGAATAGAGTGAAAGAAGCAGAAACTGCCGGGGCCGAAATTATTGATCATCATGCTAAGCTTGGGCAAGAGCTAGTTGAAGATTTAAAAGAAAAAACGACAAAAAAAGTAGAAGCTGAGATTCGGTTACAATTAGCTACGATTATCAGTGAAATCGAAGAAAAGACAAATTATTTCAAAGAACTCCAAGAAACTTGTTCTGATTTTGAATTAAACAGAAAAAATGAAATCGAAGCAGAACTCAATAAATTAAAAGATGACTTAAAAGCTCAATTTGACCTTGAAAAAGTTGAAAAGTTTGACTCGCTACAACTGAAAATTAAAAATCTTGAAAATGAATATGAGCAAAAAAATATTCAGTTTGAAAAAGATTATTTAACTAAAGCAGCTCATCTGGACAGGGATTTGAATGAAAAGAAATCAATTTTCGAAAAAGATTATTTAAATCGTACTTTAGAAATGGAAAATAGCTTTGCCGAAAAGTCAACTTTACTTGAAGACAAGTATTTACAAAAAACTTTTGATCTTGAAAATAAATATGAAAATAGAAAAGCCGAAATAGATGAAGAGCTTAAGCTAAAAATCGAGGAAGCTTCAGTTTCTCTTGTTAAGCAAAAACAAAGATTAGATTCTGAGATTCAAATTCAAAGACAAGAATTGTCTCAAGTCGCATCTGAACTTAATTTGGCTAATGAAAAATGTATAGAAGCAAAAAATCAATTTGATAATATTAAAGAACTTTTGACCGGTTTGCAAAAAAATGAAGCTGACCTCATTAAATCTCTTGGTGAAAAAAGAGATCTTATTAAAAGAGCTGATTTTGATTTGTTGGAAATTAAAAAAGAAATTGATACTCAGAATGAAAAATTTATTTCACAAAAAAACGGATTAGAATCCCAAATTGATGAATGCCAGCATCGTTTATCAAAACTTAAGGCAGCATTTGAAGCTGAATCGGAAAGACTTAAAAAAGAATCTGAAATTGAACTTTTAGCTTACAAAGAAGAATTCAAGAGAGAAAAAAATTTACTCGATCAACAGTTGAAAAATGAAAAATCTGACATTCATAAAAAAACAGCAGATTATATGGATTCTGAAAGACTGCGTCTGGAAGATTATCGAACACAATTATTGCAAGAAAAAAAGAACTTAGATCTGGCCTTTGATAAAACAAAAAAAGACTTCGAATTAAAAACTAAAGAAGTGATAGAGCTTGAAAAACAGAAAATTGAAGAAGCACGGCAAAGCTTTGTTTTGAATTTAAATCGTGAACGTCAGCTTATTACTGATGAGGTGACAATTGCAATTATGAAAATTAAAAATCGTGATTCATTAACTGCAAGTCATATTTCAGACGAAGTGGCTAGGGTTTTTAACTCACATGTGACGTCTCATTCTGTTGATAGTACAATTAAGAATTCGACCAATAATCAGAATCGGCTCAAAGTTCAATTCATGGGCTACGGATTGGGCTTAGCGCTTGTCGGATTATTTGCATTTAAGGTTTTAATTCAACCTCAAATCAATCGACACATTGCGGGAACTGAAGAGCATGCAATGGCAGCGATTCCCGTCGAACGTCCCAAATATGTAGCTCCGCAGTCTTTGGATTATAAAGATACTTATACAGATGCAGTGCTCTATACTCAAAAGTTTGCTGAGATTTATTTAGATGAACAGCTTCACGATAAGTGGTTTAAGCATATTTCTGGGTATATGTATGAAAATTGGCGTGTTGACGAAACCAAATCAATTGAGGCAATTTCTATCAGTAAAACATTAGTTCAGAATTTAAAAGACACTTCACTCAATTTAGATTCCGAATTTTATCAAAAAGGTATCGAGAAAATGCGTGAACTTGAAATGAGTCATGAAAAACGCATCATGGATATTTTAGGCACAAAAGTAAAATATGAAGCTTTCAAGCGTAAAGAGCGTGAATTTTTCGAGCCCTACATTCAGAATCAATAGGAGCAACCAATGTCTTCTTTATTTATTAAAATAATCCAAGGTGAATTGCCGAGCTATAAAATTCACGAAGATGAGCTGACTTTTTCTTTTCTGGCTCTGGATCAAGTTAATTTAGGTCATACTTTAATTATTCCTAAAAAAGAATTTAATAGTTGGCTAGACGTGTCTGAAAAAATCTATACACAAATTCATCTGAATTCTCAAAAAATAGGTCAGGCTATCAAAAATGCGACGGGATGTCCTAGAGTAGGGCAAATGGTCGCAGGATTTGAAGTTCCTCATTATCATCTTCATTTGATTCCAGCTTGGAGTATTCCTGATTTAAGTTTTTCAAAAGCAAAACGATATTCAGATAGTGAAATGAAAAAAATCCAGAAATCAATTTTGGATAATTTAAATTTTTAGAGGGTTAAATGAAAAAATGTCATCGGGGCTTGTTACTTATGTTATTCTTTTTTATACCGTTGGCGGAAGCTCAACGTGATAGCAAGCGTGAAAGTCGTCAAGAAAGCAGGATTAAGAGTGGGGCCAATTCTAACACGCTCACTTCGCGCGAAGTCAAAAGACTTGAAAGCGGCCAGGATCGTGTTGATTCGGCTCAGGGCAAAGCAATAGCTGATGGCGTAGTCAGTAAAAAAGAAAAAATTAAAATTGAAAAAATGCAAGATCGTCAGAGTCGGCAGATTTATATACAAAAACACGATGGTCAATTTCAAGGACGCAAGTCACCAGCCAATCGATCGAAGTAATGATCGATACTTTAAGTTTCATAAATTATTCTTATACTAACGATTTAAATTTCTCGTACCAGCAGGACTGGTAAATGCAATGAATTAGGTTAGTATGAATTCAGAGCCATTCTAATGGCATGGAAGGAGGTGGTGCTATGGTTAACAGTTGTGACAGTACCGTGGCGGAGGTGAGTGCTCCCTAGGGCCTTTCCAAGCCAAATTGGTTTGGAGCCTTATTGAGTCATTCCTTTCGCCGCATACTAATCAAATTAAATCATAACCTTCTGTGAAAGCAGAAAAGTTAAAAGATAGAATTTGTTCACCGAAAGCGCCCCTCTTCTAGACCAACTGTCAAAAAGAGTAGGCGCTTTCCTTTTTTTAATATTTGGGGCATAAATCATTTATGTCTCAAACTCATAACTTTATTAATAATGAATTAATTCTTGGTCCAGCTACGACGATGGATTTTGTAAAATCACTTCAATCGGCTAAAGAAGCTCAAGAAAACTATAAAAAAACTGACTTTGTGCATAGAGCTGATGTCTTACAAAAGTATGCAGAACTTATAAGTGAATCAAAAGCGGAACTTGTAGCAGCTGAATCTCGAGATTCATTTCTACCTCCTGAATTTTGCTTTCAGGAGATCATCGATCCAGCTCAAAAATATATTGAAAACCTAAGTATTGAGTTAAGGCTTTTTACTCAACCACAAAATCTTTTGCCCATGGGTGTAATCGGGATATCGGGTCCCAGGACTCTGGGCTTTCTAGATCAAGCAAAGTGGATCGCTAATTGTCTTGCAACTGCAAATGCTGTTATTTTGAAACCTTCTCTTGAATCAAGTGGATCGGCATTAAGATTAGCATCCATTTTACAAAAGCTGGGTTTGCCTAAAAGTTTAGTACAAGTACTCAATGGCGATGACTTCGAACTGAATACACTGCTTGCGGGTCATCCTGGTATTAATGCTTTTCTCTACTCAGGATCATTTTTGGCCGCAGAAAAGCTTATCCAAGAAGTTGGAAAAAGAAAAAAGAAAGCCCAGTTCTTTTTAGGAGCAAAAAACAGCGCATTAATTCTTCCGGATTTTGACTATAAAAAAAATATCGCTGAAATTTTGAAGCCTGCTCTTTTTGGCATGGGACAGCTTCAGGTCAATACGCATAGATTTTTTATTTCTCAAAGTATTGAAAAAGATTTTTATGAAACTTTAAAAGACTATATTCAAACTCTAGATTTATCGAAGCTAACACCTTTATTCTCAAAACCAAGGCAAGATCTTTACTTAAAAGCTGTTGAACAGGTGGTGTCTGATGAAGGAAAGTTGTTGCGAAAAGAATCACCCACATTTACTCGTGACCTTTCAAATTGCTCTGAACTTCAACAAGATGAAATACCAGGGCCTTTATTTATTGTAACGGCTGTTAAGTATGTTCATGAAATGGTTAAGTGGACTAATACGGGTTACTACGGTCACTCTGCTATAATTTGGGGACCTGAAGAAAAAGCTCGTCATTTAGCTTCTCAGCTTCAAGTCGGCCAAGTTTTAATTAATAAGTGGTGTGATTTTAGTAACTGGGCTGTCCCCACAAAACAGTCTTTTTGGGGACATTCTGATTTAAAATGGTCTGGAACTTTTTATTCAGATGTCAAAAAAGTGTTATAGATTTTTGAGTGTCAAAATGACGTTAGTTTAGTGTGTAAATTTTGGCGCGGGTTTTGACATCGCATTCAAGGCAAAAAGCTTCTTCTTTAATTTGATTCACATCTTTTTGAGAAAAATGCTTCAGTTCTAATACATTTCGACAGAGCACACAATTTCCATGGTTTTGAACAAAGTCTTGATGTTGTGTTGTTTCAATTTTTTCAAAATACTGAACTTTAGTGGCAATCATAAATTCCTCCGGGTTACAGATAATATCCGAAGCAAAGTCCGTTCCACGGATCTTGGTCTAGCCCGGATCTTATTCACGAGCCTCTCTACTTTTTGCAAAAAGATTTTTTGAATTTTTTTACTACTTCAACAATCAAATCACTTATGTCAGGAGACTTTATGAAACTGAAGATTTTAGTTCTTCCCCTGTTACTTTCCATTATTTCTTGTATTGAAGTCAGAGATCCCGATCAGAATAAAAAACTAGAAGTGGTCGAGACTCGGGTTTTTGCAGAAGTGAGGCCTCTAGCTCAGCCTCAAAAGTATGCGGTTTTGATCAAAGGTCTTTCAGGTCTTTCGCAAGTTACGCGCAAATCATTGAGCTCTGCTAAGATTGGAAAGCTTGAACAAGTTGTAGTTTCTAATCTGGAAGCCGAAGACATTGTTGAAGCGGCAGGCGTTTATGAATACTCAATTCTTCAAAATGGTCAGAATATTCAATTGCAAGTCGAAATTCCTCACGACTACATAATAGAAGATGAAATGAATATCAGTCAGTTAGTCGATTTAAAGCAAAAAAATGATCAAGATCATTTCCACGTATTAGAAACAAATGGAAGAGTCTATTTTAAAGCAAGGTCATCTTTATTAACAAACGGAGAAAACATCTTAATTAAAGCGCAGATGATCGAAAGCGAAGGGGCTATTATACAAACTTTTTTGCCACTTCAAAAAGCGAAAAACTTAGTGCACGGTCGACATGGTGGTCATATTAAATTAGAGTCAAAAAGTATCCGTGGGACATTAGAAGTATTTATGAGGGGCGAATCTGGTGGCGACATGTTGGTATCTCCGACAGCTGCTCAAATGCGAATCGAAGACATGCAGAATGATGGAAGAAAAGGCGGCAATTCTGGATTTTTGGAACTGCAAATTGATGATCAATCAAAAGGTCGTGTGACGTACGCACTTGAGCCCGGCCAAGGGAGTTTGGGTGTTGAAATTCGATATAACCAGAAACGAACTTATAAACCAAGGGGCGTAGATGGAATTGCTGGAGTCTCTCAGATGCCAATTGGTTTTAAATAAAGTTACGTTCTATTTTTCTAAGTTAAGATAGTTGAAAAATATTTGGTTGTCTCGTTTGTGTTTTTCTAATCCTAATTCAATCAATTGGGTTATTAAATCAGAATATGATAGCCCAGAAGCTTCCCACATTTTGGGATACATTGAAATTGAAGTGAAACCGGGAAGTGTATTGATCTCGTTAACATACACTTCGCCAGATTTTTTCATAAAAAAGTCAACTCGAGTAAAGCCATCGCAGCAAAGTAATTCATAGGTTTTGATGGCTACATTTTGTACATTTTTAATTTGATCTTCAGTTAAATTTGCAGGCACTTGAGGCGTCGCACCCTTTTCATCTAAGTACTTAGCTTCATAAGAATAAAATTCGTGATGCAGAATAATTTCACCTGGTAAAGAAGCTTTGGGAGAATCATTGTGGCCTAAAACAGAAATTTCAATTTCTCGACCTTGGATAAACTCTTCAGCTAGTACTTTCTCGTCGTATTGGAATGCATCTTTTAGCTTGAGCTCAAATTCTTCTTCATTTTTAATTTTGTGAACGCCAACTGAAGAACCGCTACTAGCAGGCTTGATAAAGAAAGGTAGGCCAAGCTTGTTTTTAATTTCATTGAAATTTACAACTTTATTTTTATGTAGAACTGAATAGCGAGCATTCGGTATTCCTGCATAAGTTAAAAGTCGCTTCATGATTTCCTTGTCCATGCCCATAGCAGAACCCATTACACCGGTGCCGACAAAGGGAAGGTTCATCATTTTAAAAAGACCTTGAATTGTTCCATCTTCTCCAAAAGTTCCATGTAAAACAGGGAACGCGATATCAATTTCAAAACTCAAATTTTTTTCCAGAAGATAAAGACTTGGTTTACCTTTTTGACAAACTAAAGATGTTGCTTGGGCATCGCGAGGCAAAGTTGCATCTGTTAACGAAGTCATTTTTTTTAAAGAATCAGCTGATCCAATATGGTACCAGCTTCCTTCTTTTGAAATGCCGATTAGATGAGCTTCAAAGAGCTTTTTATCCAAAGCTTCATAAATATTTTTTATTGAACGAAGGGAAATTTCATGTTCAGCCGAGCGGCCACCAAAGATCAGAGCAACTTTTTTTTTCATATGATATTATTAGGCCATTTCAATAAGTTCTTTGGCAAGACCGAAAATTCCCTTAAAGACAGAAGCTGGATTGGTATCATGCATATAAGCGGGAGAAGTGATAATTTTATGATCACGGTCAGTTATAAAATCGCTTACGGGACATTCAATATGGAGAGCTCCTGTTTTATTAACTTCAGTGATTACTTTTGAGTTTTCACCAAGAGTGAGTGTTATTTTTTTTTCACCCAAGACACAGGCAACAAGAACAGGTGAGATACAAACGGCCCCGATAGGTTTACCTTGAGAATAAAAATCAACAATTGCTTGCCTAACTTCTGGAAGAACGGTGCAGGCAGCGCCTTTTTCTGCCCAATTTGACAGAACCGTTGCGGTACCTGAGCCGCCAGCAAAACAAAGGGCATCAAAATTATCAGCTTTTAATTTTTTTAAATCAGTCACTTCGCCACGTAAAATTCTGGCCGCTTCATGGAGGGCATTTCGAGTTTTCCCTGTTTTTTTACCGGAGACATGATCTGTTTCAGGAGCTTCTATATCTGGTGCAAATCCTGTTACTTCTGCGCCTGTTTGCGAAAAAGCGATTAGCAATGAAACGGCTTCTATTATTTCAGCGCCGTCTTTGTTTCCGCAACCAGATAAGACCAAAGCAACTTTTTTTATATTTTTCATGACACGGGTTTATCAAATATCTTAGAAGGACTCAATATTATTGCAATTCACAAGTTGGTAAACAGAGTTGTCGAATTTCTGTAGACCTTCGACACAAAAACTTAAAACTTTTGAGATTTCTTGTACTTGGGGTGAAATTTGAATCACGTAGCGAAGTTTTCCTGTATCGACAGCTCCTGTCGCTTTATCTGTAATTTGATAAGCTCTATTAAGTGAGAGCTTTCGAACAGGAATATTTTGTGGTCCATAAGTAGCCGCTTCATTTTGAATACTCGAGCAGTTCATTTGAACAATCGAGTTTTCAGTTTCGAAATTAGAACAAAAACCCCTTAGGCCGATCAGGAAGTCCCACGAAAAAACAGTGTATTCAGTTCCGTCACCAAAAAATTGATAATAGCCTTCATCCGTTAAAACCAAAATAAGGCTTCTGACGCTTGTGACAGGTTGTTGTGGATTACCTTGATCATCTCTTTGGATCACTTTGACCTGAAATTTGTACTGAGTCTGATTTCCCTGAGACGTGGCTTCGAGCACTGTTAATTCTCGGCGAAATCGTTCTCTGGTGACGCTGTTCGCGATTTTAAGGCTTTCAACCATTGTATCTTTGTCGCCCACTTTAATACTTCCAGGTGATATCGTGCCGGGACCTACGATATCATCAATAATTTTTTCGTATTCAGCTTCACCTTGAATCACTTCATACTTTTCTTTTGGTTCTTTTAAGCAAGAAGTTAAAGTTAAAAATGCAATTATGCCGACTACGGTCTTAAACAGATTAATCATTTAAATCGTCCTTTAGACTGAATCCCAGCCCCAAACCCAAAAAGGTAAAGGAAGAATTTTATTAATTTTTTGAATGCTATTTTCATTTTGAAATCCTAAGACAGAGTAATCAACAGGGCCAAATAACAAGCGTACAATATCATGCTCACGATCAACAATCAGAAGGTCTGTGCCAACTCCGAATAAGTATCCATTGCCACGTTTTTCAAGTACAAAATCAGAAATTCCCTCTGCTCTAAAAGCTCTTTTAACTTTCCCAAAGAAGCTAAGCTCATCGACAATTTTAATCATGCCTAAGTAGCCTTCAAATCGTATGCTTTTATCTTCAAGTTGCTTATTCAGATTGTGAGCATGGGCAGGTGTGATGAGCGTGACAGCTTGTTTTTTTTCTTTTCTGATATAGCTCATCAATGAAATTAGATCAGGAATTTGACCGCCCCATTCATGAATATAGTTTTGAAGGTCAGCTCCTTTTCCTTCGATCGCAAAAGCGGCCAAAGTATGATCGCCGTTCCATGCCGTGTAAGTTCTGGTATGAGGAATTTTTAAGTACTGTTTAATTTCTTCGGCCGTACGAACGGACCCCACAGTGTGCTGTGAGTAGAGTCTTTGAAGAGCTTCGGGTGAAATATTTTTATCATTTGAATATCGAAGGCCTACTTGCGGAGCTGTGAATTCTTCTTGAAAAGTATAGCTCATTTCGGTACCAGCCAATTCGAACCCTACTTTGCGATAGAAATCATGTAAATGACTCCATAAAATAGCGAGATCGCATTTTTGATCACTTGCGATTTGCAGGCAGTCGGTGAGTACTTTGTTGCTGAAGCCTTGATTTCGATAATTTTCATGAGTCACGACAGAGCCTATTCCTGCCACTTTGAAAATAATATGCGGGGATTTGATAATCATCGGTTTAACAACAGCATGAGAAACAATCTGCTTTTGATCAGTTATGACTCGAATATTATGTCGGTTTTGAAGGTTTAAAGCCGTAGGATATTCGTTTTCAATAGACCAGTTGTGTTCAGGTCTTAATGAATGGGTTAGAAACTCTACTAAATTTGGCCATTCTGATTCATTCAACGGGCGGGGACCTTCCATGGCAACCTCCAAGTCTTTAAGTTTCCCATACAGAAGCGGGTAGATCGAGATCCTGCCAGCCCCATTCATGCCAAATTGCGACAAAGGACTTGGAAAAAAGGGTTCATTTCGCTTATAGTGTGCACTTCGCAGTATCCATAATTAACAAGTGGACCTGGTGATGGAGCTTTTTGATGGCTGATTTAAAAATGAAGTGGAAAGAAAACACAAACGGAAAAATTTTTGTAGATCAGTCTTGCATTGCTTGCGACGCATGCGTGTTATCGGCTCCAAAGAATTTTAAAATGCACGAAGAGGACGGTCATGCCTACGTCTCGAAACAACCAGAAACTCTTGATGAAGAAGCCGCCGTTAAAGAAGCGATTGAAGGATGCCCCGTTGAAGCCATCGGGGATTTTGGCAACCAAGAAGAATAAAAAGCCGGCACTTTCTCAGGCGCCAGTTCTTGAAACACTTTTTGAACTAAAGAAAAAATATCCAGATGCTCATTGTGCGCTCGATCACAGCAATCCATTTGAGCTTTTGGTGGCGACAATTTTGTCAGCTCAATGTACTGACGATAGAGTCAACAAAGTGACCCCGGCGTTGTTTGCGAATTATCCAGGACCAGTCGATTTATCAAAAGCTCAGCTTCAAGATGTGGAAAGACTCATCATGAGCACTAATTTTTATAAAAATAAATCGAAGAATTTGATCGCCATGGCTCAAATGCTTGTGGACCGGTATCAATGCGAAGTTCCAATGGAAATGGATCAATTGGTTCAGCTTCCAGGAGTAGGTCGAAAAACGGCTAATGTGGTCTTAGGGAATGCTTTTAATATTTCATCTGGAATTGTTGTTGATACGCATGTGGGGAGACTCTCCCAACGTCTAGGTTGGACTAAGCATAAAGACCCTGTTAAAACTGAGCAGGACCTAATCAAACTGATTCCGAAGGCGGATTGGGTTTTAGTTGCTCACTTATTAATCTATCATGGTCGGAAGACTTGTAAAGCGCGTAATCCTGATTGCCAAAACTGTTTTCTTTTTGACCGATGCCCGAAGCGATACGTTAAACTCTAATCTATGATCGTCGCATTTTTTGAAAGTGTTAAATATTCGGGGCATCTACTACCAATTTCTTTTTTAAGAATTTTTTTAGGATATTATTATTTGCAAGATGCTATTTTGAAATTCAAAGGTGATTTTTTAATTCGACCTCGGATTGCAGAATTGATTTCTGAAAACTTACCAGTCAGCCAAGCTCCGGAGTGGTACAAATGGATTTTTAGTACTTTCATGGTGACTCATTGGCAGGGATTGGCCTTTATTTTTTTAGGTATTCAATTAGCCATCGCGATCTCATACATTGTGGGTTACGTGGTTAGACCAGTGGCTTTATTAGCAGCACTTTTTACATTTCAAATGCTTTATTTAAGTGGAACTCAGTCTCAGGATCTTTTAAAAGTTCTTTTAGCGACGCATATTGCTTTTGCCTGGCTAGGTGCGGGTCGATGTTTAGGTTTTGATTATTATTTCTTTAAGCGAGTTCGCGGATTTTGGTGGTGAAAAAATGAAACATTTTATTTTATTTTTAGCTGCTGTTTTTACAATTTTATTTATTGTTCATATCAACAAAAACCAATCTTTTTTAATCAGAGAGCAAAAGCCAATCGTTAAAATTTTTACTTATGCCTCCTTTTCTTCGAAGTGGGGACCAGGCCCTGTGCTTCAAGAAATGTTTGAAAAAGTATGCAACTGTCAAATTGAATTCTTAGAAGGATCAGATTCAGGAATTTTATTACAAAGGCTTAAAATTGAAGGTGAAAAACTAGGTGCAGATCTTGTCATCGGTCTTGATCAGTATGATCTGCAAAAAGCAGTAGTTGAATCCAATTGGAGGTCCTTGGACTTTTCGACTTTAGAAATTGATCCACAAGTTAAATCAGCACTTAAAAATGAATTTTTTGTTCCTTATGACTGGGGAGTTCTCACTTTTATAGAAAAAATAATTAATGCGAATCAACCTTTATCGGCGATGACTTTAGATCAGCTTTTGCAAACTGAATATTTTCATAAGATTGCAATGCAAGATCCGCGCACAAGCAGTGTGGGTTTACAGTTTGTTATGTGGATTCTTAAGACAAAAGGCGAAGAAGAGGGTTTTAAATATATTTCACAAATAATGAAACAAGCTCATAGCTTTTCACCCAGTTGGTCAACTTCTTATGGGCTTTTCAAATCAGGACAGGCGGATCTTGTTTTTTCTTATACGACATCGCCTCTTTATAATCTTTTAGAAGAAAAAAATTCCAATTTGAGAGCAATCGAAATGGTTGAACCTAACCCCGTTCAAGTTGAATTTGTTGGCATTCCGACTAGTTGTCGACAATGTGATTTAGCTGAAAATTTTTTGAATCTTATGCTGTCAATCGAAGGCCAAAAAATTATTATGCAAAAAAACTATATGCTACCTGTTCTTAAAAAAGCAGCAGAAGGAACTCCATTTGAAAAAGTACCAGTTCCTTTTCGGTTAATGGAAATTCAGTTTCCTTCTGTCAGTGAAGTTGATCGGATCTTAAAGCAGTGGTCAGATTTGCGACGGGAAAGCAGTCTTTAGAATGGTAAAAAAAATAATACCTTTCGGTATTTGTTTTTTACTCTTGAGTCCTTGTTTTGTGTTGCTAGGTCTAACTCAAAAATTGATTTTTCCAAAGCAAGAAGAGCTCATTTGGGCATTGAGCAATAGTTTTATTCAGGCCTTTGCGTCGGCCACTTTAACAATTTTTTTAGGTTTTATTGTCGCATTGGGACATCTCAAAATACCATCTCATCGTTTTATTGTGCGTTCATTTTTTGAAACTCTTTGCCTTGTAACTCAATTTATTCCGGTTGTGGTCAGTCTTGTTGCGATCCTTAATTTGATTCAACCATTTCCAATGGGAGTTGTTGGAATTGTAACGGTCCACGCTTTTTTAAACTTTGGCTTAGCTGCAATTTTAATTTCTCAACATATGAGAAGCATTTGTATTGAAACTTCTGACGTGGCAAGGACTTTAGGTGTTTCACGTTTTCTTTTTTGGAGAAAAGTGGGAATTCCCCAGATGAAGCGTGAATTAGCTTTGATTTTTATTTATCTTTTTTCAATGTTTTTTACTTCATTTTCGATTCCCTTAGTCGTGGGAGGCGGTCGAGGTACTACTTTAGAAATTTTGATTTATGAAAAAATGAGGCTCTCATCTGACTGGTCATCTGCAATTATTTTAGCTTGGGTTCAGATCATTTTTATCTTTGCTCTATCTTTGTTTGCTTTCAAAAATCGTAAAAAAGCGGTTAAAAAAGAAGCTGATTTGACTTGGTTAGGATCATACTTTGGAGCAGGCTTTCTTGTTCTGGTCATGACGGGTCTTTTTGTTGGTTATAGTTCCGGTTTGGCCGAAGGTTGGATACAAAGACATGAACTTTCAATTTTCTCATCTGATTTTATTTATGGTTTTTTTAATTCTTTATTAATTGGGTTGATGACTTATTTTTTAGTTATCGGAATTTTTAAAAGTTTTGTTTTTGTCGGAATCTTGCCTAGTTGGTTTGACCGTTTTATGAATGGATATTTGGCACCCAGCACATCACTGACATGCTTTGTTTTTTTGGTTTTAACCCCAGCAGATCAAGCTTGGAGTTACATTAAAATACCAATCGCTTTTACGATACTCAGTATACCAGGACTTTACAGAATGGGTTTTGGAGAACGACTAGGCGACCTGAAGATGCAAATTGAACAAGCAGCTTTATTGGGTGCGCCACCTTATTTGACTTTTAAATATGTGACATGGCCGCAAATAAAAAGTCATGCAAGATTTTTAGGTGCTCTGGTGTCGACTTGGGCCTGTGGGGATTTTGCTGTATCAAGAATTTTATCAACGCAAGATTTTACATTAGGTTTGATTGTTCAAACTCTTTTGTCGACCTATCGAATGAGTTTAGCAAGTCTTGTGAGCGTTTTTCTTTTGTTAGCCTGTTTCATTTGTTTTTTTCTAATTATAGGGTGGGATTATGTCGATCGTCGAAAATCTTGAAGTAGTTCGAAAAGATTTTTCCTTAAAAGTTTCTAAATGGGTCATTCGTGATGAAGGAATTCACGTTTTGTCAGGCCCGTCTGGCTCTGGAAAAACAACTATTTTGCGAGTGCTTATGGGGCTTGAAAATGGAAGTCGTTTTTCTTGGAAATTTTTAGGTGAAAACTTAGCTATTTTGCCGATTGAAAAAAGAAGATTGGGTGTGGTGTTTCAAACTTGGGATTTATTTCCTCACATGACGGCTATTGAAAATATTGAATTTGCAGCTCGAGCCAGGGGGCTTGAGGAATCAACCCTAAATAATCGTTGGGAATGGATTCAGGAGACTTTAAAAATGACTCCTTTTTTAAACACGAAAGCAGCAGATTTATCAGGAGGCGAAAAGCAAAGAACAGCATTGGCGCGGGCCCTGATCGCAAAGCCGCGTATTCTGTTGCTAGATGAGCCTTTCACAGCATTGGATGAGTCACTACGAGACGCAGCCCGAGAGCTTTTAAAAAAACTTGTCGAAATTGATAAGGTACCTGCACTTTTAGTGACCCATGATTCGCGTGATATTCAAAAACTTGCAAATGAAGTGACGCAGATTTCTGATATTATAAAATAATCAATAAATTCAATAACTTGTAAAATAGCGCTTAAGTTATTACGCAATGCGTCGATAAGTTATATGACGGCTGTACTAAAGTCCTGCTCAAGCTGGCAGGGGTCGGTTTTGACGAACCGACCCCAGATTTTTAAAGTTTGAGCACACTCTGGCTTAAGAGTGTTAATTGTGTGTGGGCGAAGTTGAGAGGGGTACTCTATGCTTCGCATTTCTTCGAATTTGGCATCATTGTCTGCGAGACGAGCTCTAGGGCTCACGCAAAAAAACACAGAACGCTCACTTCAAGAGCTTGCAACAGGGTCTCGGTTTACATCTGCGGGTGCGGATGCTGCTGGGTATGCAATTGCAGAAAATATGCGTTCGCAAATCCAAGGCTATAAATCAGCTCGCTACAATGCTGATAACGCAGCATCCTTTGTCGCGCTGGCCGAGGGCGCGCTTCAAGAACAAAATAATATTATTATTCGGTTACGAGAACTCGCAATTCAGGCTGCGAGTGATACTTTTTCTGATCGAGAACGGAAAATGTTGGACACCGAATACCAAAGTTTAACGCAAGAATTAGATCGAATCGCGAAAAGTACAAAGTTCGGTTCACAACCGCTATTAGATGGGTCGGTAAAAGAGTACGAGTTTCAAGTGGGCATTAATAAGGGCGACGACAATATCATTAAATACAGAAGTGATTCCGACACGACTTTATCGAATTTGAATTTAGATGGCGGGTCGGTTAGAGACAAGTCCGATGCAAGAGATTCATTGGAGTCAATCGATGAAGCTTTCTATAAATTAAACGAAGCCAGGGCAGGCTTGGGAGCTATTCATTCTAGAATGGAAATAGCAGTGAATCATATTGATTCGCAAGTTGAAAACTTAACGGCGGCTCACTCGAAAATGGCTGACGCAGACGTGGCGGAAGCGGTCTCGGGGGCTCGTCGTGGACAAATTTTACAGCAGTATCAAGCAGCAGCTTTGTCTTATGCAAATGATTCACAGTCATTTTTGTTAAGGCTGATTGCTTAATTGCTAATTTAACTTTTATTTTCATAAAGTCTTTTTTTCCATGCATATTTCAAGCGGCTCCAGTCATCGGGTCCGCTTGTTCTTTGTCGATACCTTTCGTATCGATAAAGTTCGATAGTTTTATTAATCAACTTTTCATCATCTCTTCTTTTTTCTTTTACTTTTTCAAGAAAAACAATGGGTGCTTCATAGGGATTTCTTATAAAGCCTCGTTTTTCATATTCAGTCTGAAGCCATAAAAATGTTTCAATAGCTTGGTTGGGTGTCGTTTTTTTAAAAAAAAGAACTTTTTTTGATGCAATGAAAAGTAAGAATATAAAAACAAATGAAGTAATCCACCAACCAATTTTTGGAGCGAGGACTTTTAATAATTTTTGTTGTTCTGTCATGTCAAATTCCAATAAAGCACGAGTCCAAATAAAATTTAAATTATCCAATTGAAATTGAACTGTGTTAATAAGTTGTGCAAAATTTCCCCCACGCATTCTTAACTTTTCAATTGCAGAACCTGTATCAAATTTTAAATCGCTAGGGGAAAGCTGAAAATAATTAAGTCCACCTAGTTCAATACGCAGAGGTGCAATCCAAAAAGTAGGGTCAATTCGAATCCATGAACCGCTGGGGTTTCGAATTTCAGTCCATGCGTGAGCATCGGCCTGTGTCACTCTTAAAAAATCACCAGCTTCGTTCCATTCACCACCTTGGTAACCTGTAATAACTCTTGCCGGAATTTCCAGAGCTCGCGCGAGTGTGGCATAAGCACCAGCAAAGTGTTCACAAAAGCCAAGTCTACGATCAAACAAGAACTCGTCTAAATTGGCATAGGTTCCAGGTTCTCGAGTATAAGAAAAATTATTTTCTAAGAAAAATTTTTTTAAAATTTGAACTTTCTCAATATGGTTTAATTTTTTAAGCTTAACTTCGGTTACCCAAGCTTGAGTTTGTGGGGGCAATTCACTTAGTTGAAATGGGTTCTCAATCGTTTTTCCATTCCAACTGAAAGTGGAAAGACCTTTATATTGAATTCTAGAGCCAATTATTTGATTTGTTTTAAAAATAGATCGATCGGTTTTAACAGCTGTGATCATAGGAGATGAAATAAAGCGAGTATGTTCTAAAGTTGGTAAGATCCTCAGGTTTGAAGGTTCTAAAGTAACGGTGTAATCAAACTGGATATCTTCTTTCGTTGTTGGAATTTCTAATGTCGTTTCATTTGTTTTATTCCATCTAAAGCCATTCATTTCTTCTAAAACGGCACCTCTCCAGTAGAGGTCCCTCATGCCGGGCCGAAAATTGACGAAATGAGCACGAAAAGCTGTTTCTTGACTCAGGGTTAAATTTGAAATGTCACCAGGGCCAATGCTTTCACTCATACCACTCAGTGGAATTAGAGGGCCGAGCTCTCGAGCCCAAGGAATTTGGACCCTTGGAAATACAAAAAATAAAATGGCCACGACCGGAAGAGATCTTAAAGCAGCATACCCTGTCAGTTTCCATGGCGATTTAATATCTTTTGCTAAAAGTGAGCGCCACAGGCCCAAGAAAATAGCTCCGCCAATTGGGAACCAAAAAAAATCAAGACTAAAAAGAAATTTAAGTGCGACGAGTATGAAACTTAATAATATTAAAAACTTTTCGTCTCTATCACTTTTAAAATCTGCAATTCGAAGTGATGCTAACATGACAAGTAGCGTGCTTGAAGCTTCTTGTCCTAAGAAAGTTTTAAATTGAGCCAGAACAAGACACAAACTTGTTATTGAAAAAATATTGACCCATAGAGTAGAAAAATTTTTCCACCATTTTTGTTCAGATCCAAATCTAAAAATTAAAAGAAGAGTACTCAAAGCAAGTGCCCAAGATTCCACTTCGATTGACACCATCAAGATTGCGGCTAACACAGAGAAGCAAAGCGTATTTTTTTTAAAGAAAAGTTTCATCTATTATTTCCACTTCGCGAGTTCTGTTAGTGCAAGTTTCACACCGTTTACATCTTCTGATTTGTATTCGGAATGGGTTAATTTAAGATGCCAAGGAAAACCAATTGATTCAGCCATGGAAATCCAAAGACTGAGTTGTTCAAGCTTCTTTTCGGTATCTAAGTGTTGAAGCTGTTGCCAATCAAAATAACAGAGCTGAGCTTCATTGCCCTCATAGACAAGTGTTCTAACTTGTCCTGATTTTGCAAGGGATCTCCAGTGTATTCTTTTGGGCGAATCGCCGGGCTGGTAGTCTTTAATTTCTTTTAATATTCCTATTGAGTCCTGTGAATTCGATCCTGATTGGGGAAATTCTCGACTTCCATTTCTTGCGGGATAAACTATAATTTCTTGTTTTTTTTTAAATACCTTCCATGCCCTGAATAAATCAGCAGGATAAGATGATTGAAGTACAATATTTGGAATTATTCCATGACCTCTTTTGCCGGGAGTCCATAAAATTTCCACTGTTTGTAACTCTTCGGGTTTGAGGTCAATGAAAACACTTTGTTTTTCTTTCGCAATTTTTATTTCAATTCTTTTTAAATAATTTTTTGTAGTATTTTGTATTGAAACAAAAAGTAACTGTTGAGTTTCTGCGAAGACTTCTTTTGTAAAAATATTTTCAATTCTTACTTTGTCGACATGGTCATTCGTGATTTTAGCAAGTGCTAGTCCCATAGTTGTTAAGTAAAAGCAAACTACATAAACTAAGTTGTTGCCGTAAGCCATTCCCATTAGAAGCAAAATGAAGCAAAGGGCTCCGTAAGCCAATCCAAATTTAGTTGGTAAAATATAAGTTTTTTGTTTTCTAGTTAAAACTCGATTAAATAGGTACAGGAGTTTCTTGTACCAGTCGCTGTGCCCACTTTGTACCTTGGTGTACTCCAAGCCGTCCTCCTAAACGATGAGCCATCACGGGAATGGCTACTTTCTGTACGTCTTGCGGTTCGACGTGATTTCGTCCTTCAAGAAAAGCCCATGCTCTTGAAGCTTTAGCTAAAGCAAGACCTGCGCGTGTTGAAAGAGGAAGTCCTTCTTTTGTGTCTTGTCGTGATTTTTCTAATAACGAAGTAATATAGTCAGCTACCACTTCAGAAATCATAATTTGCGATGCTTTTTTTTGAGCTTCCAAAATTTCATCAAGTTGAAAAACGGGTTTTAACTTTTGGATTTTTTCGCGAGGATCAGATCCCTGAATAATTTTCTTTTCAGTGCTTTTAGAAGCGTAATGAAGCTCAAGACTCATCATAAAACGATCAAGCTGACTTTCAGGTAACGGAAAAGTTGAAGATTGTTGATGTGGATTTTGTGTTGCAATAACTAAAAAAGGTTGTGGTAAAGCGAGTTCTTTTCCTTCGACTGTGATTGCAGCTTCTTCCATCGCTTGAAGTAGAGCACTTTGTGTTCGAGGACTCGCACGATTAAGTTCGTCAGCCATGATGACTGATGCAAACAAGGGTCCTTTTTTAAATTCAAAACTACTTTTTTGAGAATTAAAAATTTCCACGCCAATTAAATCCGAGGGCAGCATATCGACAGTGAATTGAATTCGATGTGTTTCAAGTCCTAGCAGTACTCCAAGTGTTTGCACAAGAGTGGTCTTGCCGACGCCTGGAACATCTTCTATTAGGATATGTCCTTTTGCTAGCAAACAGGTGGCTGCCATTCTAATGGTATCTTCTTTGTCTAAGACGACAGATTTTGCAGCTTCAATTAATTCTAAAAATTGATTTCTCATGTGGTCAGTTATCATCGGGAATTCTGGGTTCGATCTTGATCAAAAGTTTTTCGAAAAATGAAATTTGACTTAAGTCTAGCCCGAGCAAGATCTAAGTCCAGGGTTTTTCAAAAATATTTTTTAGTAAATAATCTTGTTGTTTCAGTAAGAAGACGCGATGCGCAATAAAAATACTGGACGAAGGGCCTAAAGTATTCTGGACCAAAGCCGAGAAGTATTGTGATACGTTGGAGACACCACAAAAGGATTTTACAGCCGTCAAATCTGTAAACCCCCTCTAAATGGCCTCCGCCCTTCTGGGGTGTAGCTCGAAACTGCGTCAACAGTTTTAAGTTACATACCCGGAACAGTTTTGCTCAGTTACATGAGCGCCTGCAAAAGGTGGAGCTCCTCCAACAAAATGTTTTTAAAACGTTTAACAATTCCGTGGTGTGGGCAACAGCACGGCAGTCTTCATATTAGGAGGAGACAATGGGCTTAAGAATCAATACAAATATGTCTGCGTTTTCTGCGCAGCGAGTGATGGGTCAACAAGGAAAGAGAGCTGAGCACGCCGCTCAAGCGCTTGCCAGTGGAACCCGAATCGTAAAAGCTGGTGACGATGCTGCTGGTCTTGCGATTTCAGAAAACATCAAATCTCAAGTCAGAGGCTTGGGTATGGCTCGAACAAATTCATTCAATGCAGTCAGCGCGATTCAGGTTTCTGAAGGCGGACTGAATGAAGTTTCTAATATTTTAACTCGTTTAAGAGAATTAGGAATCCAAGCGGCTTCCGATAATATTGGTGACCGTGAAAGAGGATTCTTGGATCTAGAAGCAAAAAACTTAATACAAGAAGCTGATCGAATAGCAAAAACCACAATGTTCGGTGATAAAAAATTGCTAGACGGGTCCGGCGGGGAACAAGAATATCATGTTGGTCCATTTGGTAACGAAGACAACATCATCCGATTCTCACTTGATACGAACGCAACAGCAAGTGAATTAGGGATCGATGGGCTTAACTTAGAATCAAAAGGTGACGCTCGGTCGATGTTAGAAGTGGTTGATGAAGCAGTCGGAAAAGTTGGAGCCATGCGTGCTAACTTTGGTGCAATTCAAAATCGTTTGGAATCAACAACAAATAACTTAGATGTGCAGATTGAAAATTTATCAGCAGCTAAGTCAAGGATTTCAGATGCGGATATAGCACATGAATCTTCAGAATTAGCTTCTGCGCAAGTTCTTCAACAAGCAGCTGTATCTGTTCTGGCTCAAGCCAATCAGTTTCCAGCAGTTGCGTTGAAATTAATTGGATAATTAAAATTATAAAATTAGGGAGCTTTTAACAAAGCTCCCAAGATTAATGACTTACAAGTTTATGGGTCGTCGCCCACACTACGACTCTTAAGCCCGACCCCGAAGGCCGTCATAGCTTATCGGGGTCAATTTATGGCTTAAACCAGACTGAATACATTTTCCCCTTTATCTTAAATTGAAACATCTAAACTAAAGTCTCGTTTTGAGATTTACCATCGAGTTTTGGACTTATATTTCAATACGAGTCATAATGTTACAGACAGTGCGCTAGTTTTATTAGGGGAATCACAAAATGAATCTTTTATCTAAAAAAGGTTTTTCATTAGTCGAAGCTTTAGTAGCCGTATCGATCGTTGGAATCGGTTCGATAGCAGTAGGGCAACTTGTTTCCCACCTTCTTTCTGCTCAAGCGATGCAAAAAAACTTTGAACAAGCACAGGAAACGGCCGGTATTGTATCGGCCCTTTTGACTGATTCGGATTATTGCACACTTAACTTCGGGGGCTTAGTTATTCCGGGGGGGCAGCTTCCAAAAAAATTCGCTAATCCCGTTAACTTCAAGACAATAACAGAGACGGGAAAATTGGGAAAAGATTCAATTGTCGGTCCGGGTTATAAGCGAGGAAATTTAGAAGTTTCTGCAATTGAACTTTGGACAACACAAATAATCAAAGCTCCGACTAAATACACAGGTGAAGTGCGTATGAAGTTTAAATCAGAGAATGGAGGAATTCCATTACAACGAGAAATTCCACTGTTTATGGAAGTTTTTGGTGGAAAGATAACTTCTTGTAGTCGAGTTCTTGTAAACGGAGATAATTTAGCGAATGGATCCTATTCGGAAAACTGCGATGACTTTGCAAGTAAAGGTTGGGGATCAAAGCAAGCTTGTTTGCAAGATGGACGTGTTCATCATGTTTTCAGCAATAATGCTGCTGGAGTTGCAACTTATGGAACACTCGCGGCTTTGAAGCAACATGCTGATAAAGGGGCAGAAGTAAAAGTTAGATTTACACCGTTAGGCACGATTAATATGTCTTATGCAAACTGCATCGATTTTGGATTGTTTGACGGCTTCGGTCTTTGTCGTACGGGAACGGTTGATGGAATACCTGATTGGAATGGAGGAGGTGATCCTAAAACAATAAGTGCTTACTCATCCAGTCAGTTCTATTTCACAAATGGCCTTTTTGTTTTTTCTAAATCACCACCAAAAAATGATTTATCTATTAAATCTAGCCCAGCTTCAGCTAAAGTAGCGATGCTTTGGTTTATTAAATATTAAATAAAGATTAACTTTTTAGGATCATAAGCACTGTCCATACTTTATAAATGTCAGATTTCTTATCATACTTAATAAACCCTCGAGATATCAGAGCTTTAAAAGATTAAATCAATGAGCTCAAATTAAACATCGACAGTCATATTAGAACATCATTTCATTAAAACGTTTTAGTTAAGTTTGATCATTTCATTTTGAGAATTCAAATATTGGCAAGGCTTGTGCTTATTAGAATAGTAGGGGGAAATTTTGTTATTACGTATTCAGCACATTCTATCTTTTGCGCTATTGGTATCAATATCGATGGTCAGTCAAAGTGCTGAGCCTTTGAAAGAAGTGTCGGTCCAGGAAGTGACTCGGCACTATTTGGATTCTCAAAAAAAACTTCAAGACGCCTCTAAAATTAAAAGTATTGATCGAGCTTTGAAAGCACTGAGCCAAGCAGAAGCAAAATTAAAAGAAGCGAAAGCAATTCTTAAATTACGTGAAGTTAAAGTTGTGTCTGAGCAAAGAATGAATTCCCGTCTGCTTTATAAAATCGATCAAGACATCATGTTTTTAAATAATTTAAAAGCTGATTTGGGTATGGCCGAATCAGATAGCTTCGAAAGCTATTTGGTTTTGCGTAGATCGCTTTTAAAAAATAGTGAACTGAGAATTGATGTTGTCAGAATGGATTACCAAATTCTTCTGACTCTTGAAGCTAGATCATTTAATTAGTTAATTGTTATTTACGAGCAACAACAAAAGATGACCCAACGACATCTTGGTTGTGCAATCCTGGGTAAGAGGATCTTGCCCAGGATTTTTTTTGCAATTTGAGTATCAATATTGAAGCTAGACCCATCAACAGTCTAGCTTCAGCAAGACTAGTCTCTTGTACCCAAGACTAAAATCACATTATTAAAAATCATTTATACAAGATTTGGACTAAAAATCCACGACTATGGTCTGGAATTTTCATAGACATTAGTCCAGTTAGTATCTGACAAAAGTCTAGATGATGTCTGACTTAAGTCCAGATTCACTAGACTGGGCTCAAGTCTGCCCGGACCTAGCCGAAAGGTTAATCAACAAGAATGATGAATCTCTGAAACTTAACTGAGTTTGAGAAATTTGAAAGATTTGACGGTCGATCAGGTTTCGTTTGTAGAACAAGTAAAGCGCAGGGAATAAGTCACCAACGTATCAACTGCGAGTGAGCTTTGAGTAGGTTCGAAGCTCACTTGTTTAACAAACGCAAATCCAATTGAGATTTGCAAACTATCGGAGGTTCCCGTGGGAATGAGAATTACAACTAACTTGGCAGCTATTTCAGCGAGCAAAAACATGATGGGTAGCCAAATGGCTATTCAGAAGTCGATGCAACAACTAGCTTCTGGATCACGCATTACAAAGTCAGCGGATGATGCTGCTGGTTTAGCAATAAGTGAAAATTTAAAATCTCAAGTCAGAAGTTACAGCCAAGCAAATCGAAATGCGAATGACGGGATCTCTCTTATTCAGACTGCAGAAGGTGGAATGTCAGAAATTTCAAATATTTTAACTCGTATGAGAGAGCTTGGAATCCAAGCTGCTTCTGACACAATTTCTGATAAAGAACGAGTTATGGTTGATAAAGAAGTTCAACAACTAAAAGCTGAATCTCAAAGAATTGCAATAACAACTAAGTTTGGTACACAGCCTTTAATTGACGGTTCAGGAGCTTCATTTGATTTTCAAGTCGGTATTTACAATGATGATTTTGCGGACCGAATTTCTTTTGATTCAAGTGAGCTAAATGTGCAGTCCAGTGCTTTGAGCATAGATGACTTTGATTTTACTTCAAAGTCTGGAGCACAAAGTGCACTCACAACTTTGGACGAAGCCCAATCTGCGGTTAATGGTCATAGAGCTACATTGGGTGCCTTACAAAATCGACTTCAATCAACGATTGATAATACAAATACAATGCATGAAAACTTGTCTGCAGCAAATTCACGAATTCGCGATACAGATGTGGCCCAAGCATCATCAGAAATGACAAGAAATAATATTTTACTTCAAGCATCTGCGGCTACTTTAGCGCAAGCAAATCAAGTTCCAGCACTTGCTTTAAAGTTAATCGGCTAATTTTAATATATTTATATAAGGTTTTACAAGAAACTACGGCTGTTCTCCGACGGCCATCGGTACCAAACCTACCCGGGAGTGATTATTTCCAACACGATAATTGCTTCCGGGGTACTTTTTTTAGGTTTGTAATCGTACAAAATGAACTCCTCTGATAAACTTGACAAAGATCCTGTTCAGTTTTTAGACAAAAAGTTCCGATTAGATTAGGTATGAATATAAAAGGTCTTCTTGGTAATATGATCACGGCTCCCATCCGCAATAAAGACGGCGCCACAAAAGCGGAACGCACGATTAAATCTGATTCCACTCATGATCGAGACGCAAATGCTCAACAATTTTATGATCAAAATAAAAAGCAACAACAGCAGGGCTCCTTATCAGAAGAGCAGTTCAAAAAAGCTATTGAATACTTAGAAACTTTGTCTTCTGTTAAAGAGCATCACTGGAAAGTCGACACAGTTGTTGAAGAATCAAAACGTTTTGTTGTTATAAAAGATAATCTGGGAACAGTTGTCAGACGAATTCCAGAGACTGATTTGTGGTCATTGCCTTTCGATAAAGATGTCAGAACGGGTCAGCTTCTAAAAAAATCTGCATAAAAAAGACCAGTGTCATAATTTTGTTCTCTAACTCTTCTTAAGTCGGGTTACTTTTGTCTGAATCAAGCTCATTTAAGTCTAGAAATACGGAAAAATATTCCACTTCAGTAACTCAGCTGAAGTCTCAGTCATTTGATTGACTCACGTATTTTTAATTTATCATTGAAAATAATTATATGGGTAGTGTACGTCTTACAGGCTTTTCTGGAGCAATTCCGCCGAATCTGGTCGACCAACTGGTCGAAGCAGAGCGTATTCCCGTCAAGCAGCTTGAGGCCAAGAAGCTTAAACAAGAAGACACAATAAAACTAGTCGGTGAGCTTGAAACCAAGATCACTGATATCACAAAAAATATTGGTGAACTAGTTGGAGTGAGAGGGTTTTCTGATCTGAAGCTTATTTCGGGTGATACTAATATTATTGACGGAACTGTTGACCCTGCTGCAGCACCTACAGGTGAATATACAATTGAAGTGCTTCAGTTAGCACAAAAACCAGGAGCTTTGACAAATGGATTTCCGGATAAAGATAAAACTCAAGTAGGCGTTGGGTACATTAAATTTAAAACTCCGGATGGTGAAAAAGAAGTTTATATCAATGGTCAAAATTCAACTCTAGAAGGATTATCTAAAACTATAAATGCTTCAGGCACTGGACTTCGTTCAAGTATCGTAGAAGATCGCAAAGACAAAGATAATCCCTATAAGCTTTTAGTCACTGGAATGGCGACTGGAGATAATAAAAACGTCACGTTTCCACAAATCTACATGTTGGATGGTGATCAAGACATCTATTTTGATAATGAAAAAGCTTCTCAGAATGCAAAAATTAAAGTCGATGGTTTTGAACTCGATGTCGCTGAGAATAAAGTTGATAATATCATTCCAGGTGTAAGTCTTAATTTAAAAGCAGCGGCTGTTGGAAAAGAAATTAAAGTCCATGTTAAAGAAGATATGGAAATGATATCCGGAAAAATTAAAGGATTTGTCGATGCGTACAATGCAGCGCTTGGATTTATTCAAGGTCAAGCTAAGTTACAAAAAGGCCAAGATGGAAGAGAAAAGCTCGGACCGCTTGGTGGCGATAGCATGCTTCGCACAATTGAAGGCTCATTAAGACGAATTATTCAAAATCCTATATTGGGCAACAAAGGTAAAATCGAAAGACTTAATCAGTTAGGTATCGAATTTAATCGAAATGGGACTCTTAATTTTGCACCTGAAAAATTCAACAAAGCTCTTAATTCGGAACCCGCAGCTGTCGTTTCATTTTTGCGAGGCGATGGATTCGGTACCGGTTTCGTACCGGTTTTGAAAAGAGAAATTGGAAATCTTCTAAATGGTCAATTTGGTGCAATTGCCAATCGAAAAAAAGGACTTCAAGACAAAGTAAATCGAATGAACGATCAGATTTCTCAAAAAGAAAGACAAATTGAAAAAAAAGAAGAAATGCTAAGAAAAAAATTCGCGGACATGGAAGCAAAAGTGAGTTCAATGCAAGGTCAAGGAAATGCTTTTAAGGCCATGTCATCTGCGGGCGGACAAGGTGGAGGATAGTTGTATATGGAGGTAGTTCAAAATGAGTAATCCGTACCAAAAGTACAAAACAACGGCCGTGCAAAGTGCAAGTCGGGAAAAAATTCTTTTGATGCTTTATGAAGGCGCAATTAAGTTCACGAAGCTTGCGATTAAAGCTTGTGAAGAAAAAAAAATTGCTGAACGTGGTTATAACATAGGCCGAGCTTACGACATCGTGATGGAATTAAATAATACCCTGGACCACAAAATCGGAGGGGAAATTTCAAAAAATTTAGAAAGTCTTTATATTTTTATGATGGGCCAATACACGAAGTCCAACATTTCAGGCGATCCTATTCCGCTTAAATCAAATCAAAAAATGCTTGAAACTCTGCACGAAGGTTGGGTCCAAGCCGTTGAAAAATTAAAAAAAGAACAAGAAGGGGGCAAACCATGAAACACAGACTGATTACGCTCGTATACGAGAAAAATCATTATCTTGAAAAATTTTATTCTTTGAATGAAAAAGAATTAGTCAATTTTTTAGCGGGTAACTTTGAGAATTTGGAAGGCTTCTATCAAAATCGAGAACAAATTCTTGAAATGATTCGTTACGTGGATCTTCAAATAGAAAAATCACATCATGATGTAATACGTTCAGGTAATGACTTGCAGGATGTGATTAAGAGAGACCTTAAAAATGCAATGAAAATTAAAGATGAGTATGTTGAAAGAATTATACATCAGGATTTAGATGTACTTTCGTGTATTGATAAAGCAAAAACGGAAATCATTCGTGAACTTCAATCTTTAAAAAAAGGAAAGAAAGCTGTATCAGGATATAAAATGCCTGATTTTGAAAAGAATCTGGATGAAGAAGCTTAAGTTGGGACTAGTCTAGAGTCGTTTTTTCCTAGTCTCAACTGTGAGTATCAAATAGATGACACTTTTTTCTGGACCCGTCATAAACATAACTGAACCTCTTGTGTAAAATTGAAGTTTCTATTGATCCATGCGCGCTTAAAAGAGCCCGCATGATCTGAAGGAAAATAATTCCTAGTCATAAGGCTGTGGCACTGCGGTTGCTTTGTATCTAATCGTACGGAGGCATACCATATGTTAGAAACGATAAATCAGGCCACGCAATACAGTTTGCAGACTCATCAAGTTGATTCACAGCCTGAAGTTAAAAAAAATTCGTCATTAAGTTCAAAAGCGTATTCATTTGTTACAAACGCGCGCGTCTTAAGGCAAAACGGAGAATACAATCTAGCTCTTAATTTACTAAGACAAGCTTGTAATATGCAGGCGCACGAAATTATTTTTAAAGAAATTGCGAAAACGTTAATTCTCAAAAAATCTTGGATCGAAGCGCGAAAAATTACAACCGAATGGCATAAGAGTTTTCCGACGTTTGAATCAAGCTTCGTCAAAGCACAAGTTGAGTATGAAATAGGTTTAGATGATCAAAGTTTACAAACATATTTCGAATGTCTTTCTTACGTTGTCGATGAAAAAATAGAACTTTTCGATATCTTTAAGAATATCGGAAATATCTATGTGCGCAAAAGCGACTTTGAATCCGCAGAAGAATTCTACAATAAAGCTTACTCATTTAATGGTGACTCAGATATTTTATATGTAAACTACGGCATATTGGAAATGCAGCGTGGTGATCTAAATAAAGCAAAAGATCGATTTAGAACTGCTCTACACATCAATCCAGAAAATGATAAGGCTTGGACAAGTCTAGCAATGGTTCATTTTGAATTTGGCGATGAAGACTTGGGTTCGGCCAATATAAAAAAAGCACTTGATATCAATCCTGTAAATAAAACGGCCATTTCATTTTGTTATCAGAAAATGAATCAGAAAAAATACGCGCATTATATGATTGAGGCTTTGCAAAACTTTTTGGACTCCGGAGAATTTGATGAAGATGTTTCTTGTATGTTAGTTCAGAAGCTTCACGAGACAGGTCAGATTCAATTAGCTATGATTGAGTGTACAAGGCTTGTGTTATGGAATCCGCTTAAAGATGAATATTTTGAACTCATGAATCAATTGCAAAGAGTAGCCTTATGAATCAGATTGAATGGCGCGCTAATAAAAGTAAACAGTTAGTGGCATTTGAAAATTCAAAACCGTTATCAGATTTCGAAAATCCCCTACTGCAAGCAGAAGAATGGGTCAAAAGTTTGATTTTGGATCCACAGGCGGAAGCAATCTGTGTGATAGGTTGTGGATCAGGGTTTCAAATTCAAACTTTGCTGAAAATGTATCCTGCGATGAAAATTTATCTGATCGAATCAAGGCCAGCATTGTTAGGATTTTTTACTAAAAAATACAAAAATGTTGAATTTCTATATGCTGAAAAAATTGAAAATTTAAAGACATTTGAAAATCTTGATTTTTTATTATCACCAAAAGTTGAAAAAGTACTATTTAAGCCTGCAATTGGGTATCAAGAAGAAATATTAGAAGAAATCTACTGGTTTTTAAATCTTCGTACATTTGATGCACTCTCTTTTCATCTCAATAAAAAAATTGAAGGAAATCAAAAAACATTAATTAGCGCAAAGCAGTTTATTCAAAATGTTGATAAAAACTATATTCACTACACTGAATCTGAAATTTTAACGATGAAAGAATTAATAAAATGAAAATGAAGAAGCTATTCATTTCATTGTTGCGGGCGGGCGACTTTATTATGCAGCGCCCACTTTTGTTGTCACAAGCATCTGATTATGAAGTACATGTACTTGTTAATGACGAGTTTAAACAACTAAAACATTTGTATCCTGAATTTACATTCCACTTTTTTCCTAGACAATACTTGCAAAGCTTAATCAATCAACCACATTCATCACTTCTTAAGCCATTTGAAAAGCTAAGATATTTGATGCGGCAATTAAGTTGTAATAATTTTGATGAAGTTATTAACCTGACACATAACCGATTATCAGCTTACTTAATGGATCAAATAGACAGTCCTGTGAAAAAAGGTCTTCAGTTTAAAGAGGGCCATTTTTTACCTTTACAAAATGAATTTCAAAAATATTTCAACGAAGTTTTTTCTCAAAGTCAGAGATCGACCATTCATTATGTCGCAATTTTAGCGAAATCTCTTAACTTGCCGATTCCCAGGTTACACGCTGCAGAAAATCGATCGCAAAAAAAAATTGTATATATACAGACTTTAACAAGCGATGAAAAAAAGAATTGGTCTCTTCATAAGTGGAGAGTTCTTTTGGATCAGCTGCGTCTTCAGTATCCCGAGTATCAGTTTAAAGTTTTAGCAGCTCCCTTCGAAATTGATAAGTTTAAATCCTACTTCAAAACCCAAGATCTTGAAGTGACGTCTCTTCTTGAATTAAGAGATCAGTTAAGAAATGCACGAATGTTGATCACAAGTGATACGAGCGCAGCTCATTTAGCGGCTGAAACAAAAACGCCTTGCTTGGTATTAAGCTTAGGAAGCAGTGATCCAACGAAAACATCTCCTTGGATGTTTGGAGCTTGGATTATGACAACAGCGACTGGATGTGCACCTTGTTCACATTCTGTGGCCTGTTCTCAGAAGTCCCATCTTTGCGGAGATGATTTAAAAATAAGCGCTGTGATGAGTGTTTTTCGGGGTATTGAAAGCGATAGGCAAAGCTTTGGTTTTATCAAACCCGCTATTTTATTTAGAACTGAATACGACATCCATTATATTTTAAAACTCAAGCCCTATACACCTACTGGAGGTTTTTATGACGAAAGAAAGTCGAGCACAATTTCAGCAGGTGCTTAATCGTTTAGTGAAAGCTCAGGAAGATTTGAAGCGAAATCATATTGCATTTCAAGAACTTGAGAAAATTAATTTTTTAACTGAAATCATAAAAGAACAGTTGAGACAAGAAAGTTTAGGCTCAAATGAAAATACTCATAGTCCAGTTCGCTAGGCTCGGTGACATTTATCTTTCGTGGCCTGTTGCCAGAGCTTTGAAAAGGTTGAATCCCAGCGTTGAAATTCATTATTTAGTTAGACCCAGATTCAAAAATGCTTTGAACGGAATTGGTTGCGTTGACAAGGTTTGGACACTTCCGGCAGAAGAATTGGTTGCGCCTCTTTTGCATCAGGAATTTAAACTTCAAGATTCATTAAATGCACTGGATAGTTTTTATGAACAGCTGATAGCAGAAAAATACGATCAAATTATTAATCTCAGCTTTTCACCAGCTTCAAGTTTATTAGTAAAATCAATTTCGTCTGAAGCAACGCAAGTTATGGGCTATAGTCGTCACGCAGACGGTTACATACACTTAGTCGATGATGTCAGTCGGTATTTTTGGGCTCAAGTTGGGCCTGGTTTTCCCAACAGGCTGCACTTAGTGGATCTTTTTGCTGGCTTAGCTGGAGTTGATTACGTAGCAGAAGATTTTAAAGAGCCTCAATTGCCTCATTTAGAGCGCACGATAGCTAACTCCTATTTTGTATTACACATAGGTGCCAGTGAAAGTCATAAAAGTATTGAGCCCCAGATCTGGGCTCAACTAATTCAAAACTACAAAGAATACGACGCCAATATTAATTGGGTTCTAGTGGGTTCAAAAGAAGAAGCAGAAAGAGCTATTCGAATTGAATCTCTAGTTGGCGAAGGAAGTGTGATCATAAATCGCGTGGGGCAAACAAAAATTGAAGATTTATTTAGTTTGCTCAAGCACTCTGAAGGATTAATTGGTTGTGATAGCGTTGCGATGCATATGGTGCCATTTGTAAATAAAAAAGCTTTTTGCTTGAGTTTTGGGCAAGTTAAGTTTTGGGAAACGGGGCCGATTACTGATGGTAGCGGAATTGTCGAAGTTAATTCTTTAGAGCCGTTTGAAATAATACGAATCGCACAGAAAATACACCAGTGGAGTCTTGGAGATTATTCTCTGATTCATAAAGCTGTTGAAAATGTACCTCGTTACGAAACAGTTGGAGCTTTTTCAGATTCTGAGGAGTTTTCTTGGAATTTAATAAGAGCAATCTATATGTCAGCTCCATTTCCAATGACTTCTGATTTCAATTTCTATAAAGGCTGCTTGAGGCTTTATGAAGCAAATTCAGTGGCTTTGCAGAATTTGAATAAGCGAAATCAGCTTCATCGTCCGTTTTTAACTTCTGTACTAGACCGTGTTGATGAAATTTTTCTAGCAGTTATAAACCAGGTGCCTTCGTTATCACCTCTATTCAGGTGGTATCAGGCTGAAAAAACTCGTATTCAGCCTGGGACATTTGATCAAATTGCTCAGGATACAGCCGTTATCCATCAAGTTTTTTCAGGACTACTCAAAAAATACCTCATGGAAGAAGATATTAGAAAGGCGGAACGCGATGGAAATCTATAAAATTACGAAGTCAGACTTGGCCGATTTTTTTGAGCCGCAAGCAACGATCTCCGAAGTTTTCACATGGCTTGAAACTGATTTCATGATGCAGAGTAAGCTTGTTTGCCAGTTTATAATAAACGGTCGTGAATTAACTGAAAGTGATGAAATTGACTGGGCTGCTAAACCTTTGAATATTATCAACGATATCCAAGTTAAAGTTCAAGATGAGCGAGATCTCATCGGAGACGTTGTCGGAGCTTGGCTTGATGCAATTCCGGAAATAATAGGTTTTATTGAAGCCATTGCGAAGCAAAACTCTGAAGGAACTCAGCGCTTTAATGTAAAAGAAATTTTAAAGCTTGTTCATCAGCAAGAGACCTTTGTTTCGTCTTTGATGAGCCTTAAAGCGCCTTTGAAGCGGTATGGACTCGAGATTCAAAACTGGGAAACAGCTGAAAAATCCCTTTATGACTACGTCATGCAGTGTGTGAAGCATTTAGAAAATAAGAATTTTGTTCAGCTGATTGAAACTCTCGAGTATGATGGTGCCAATGCACTTGAACAGTGGAGAAACATTCTCTTCACTATGAAGGAGAAAATTGGCAACGACAAACCAGGAGAACACACACTTTCGTTGCCAAGTTCTACAAGAAACGGAAAGTCCGCTTCTTAAAAAGAATCTTCATTTACCAACAGAATTTATTCGATCTGTATCGGATTTGCGATTTGAATCAAGTCTTGTCTGGGTCATTGAATTATCCGACAAAATCCCGCTCATTCCCTGGGACTCTTCAAGCCGTCCACCGCTTGTTTTAGTCATTCGTGGAAACTCAACTTCAGTTTATATAAAAGCAGTCTCTTCACTTAAACCTGATGTTATAATGACCGAATCTGACGTAGTTGATATAACAACTGTGATAGAAAATATTCAGTCGCAATCTCTGATCAGAAGTAAAAAACGCTCTCGAGAGCGATCTATTACCCAAAGAAATAAAGAGCTACAAACTTTAGCCCGTGATTTAGAAAAAATGGTCGAAGAAAGAACGCTTTGGATCGAATCTTCAAATCGAGAACAAAAAGAACTGATCAAAATGGAAAGACTTTTTGTGCAATTTTTGATCGAAATGAGTATTAAGGCTTCCCAAGAAGAAGTGCTACTTAGTATTCGAGATCAGTTTCGAAAGCTGCAAATCGCGCAGGAAGTATTCCTTTTGCAAGGTAAAAAACTTATTTTATTTTCAAAAAGTGATAAACAGGAATTTAATTTATCAGATTCAATTTGGAATACACAAGATGTCGAATCTTTAAGTGAAAATGTATCAAGAAAGTTAGCCAAAATTCTAGCGCGACCAGTAGGCCGTTTATTTGTATTTCCTTTACCTCAGTTTGAAAGTGAAACTCTTTCAGGAGTCATCGTTGAAAAAGTTTCGACTAAACCAATTGTCGAAGCCGACTATTCATTAATTAAAAAATATGTACAAGCACTGGGACTTTCAATTCAAAGAATTAAGCTTGAAGAATCAAATCGAATTTCAGCTTTACGTTGGGAAAAAGTTTTTGATGGAGCCCTTGATCCCGTCGCTATTATCACAGAAAACTATGATGTCATTCGCAGCAATAAAAGTTTTGATCAAGTCTCTGGAAAATCAAAATGTTATGAAATTTGGGGTCAATTGACTCAACCCTGCCAAGACTGTCCAATGATAAACTCTGCGGCCAAATCAGAAGTTGCTAAGTCAGATAAAATATTTCAAGTGATGCGAAACTCTGTAACAAATGACCAGTCTACTGAACAAAAAATATATTTACATCGCTATGTCGACGTAACCGAAACTCGACAAGCTCATATTCGCTTTATTCAAAATGAAAAATTATCTTCAATAGGTCAGATCGCTGAACAAATGGCTCATGAAATTTACAATCCACTAGCTGGGATTATTGCACTTGTTCAGATTCTTTTGATGGATTCTGATCTGGTTGATTCAACTCGGCAAGATCTAGAAGAAATTGGGAAAGCGGCAGTACGGGCTCAAAAAGTAATTGAAAATCTTCAAGACTTTGTCAGAGAAGAGTCAGATCTTACAATTTCAAACTTGGATGAAATTGTCGATAAGACACTTCCATTGCTTAAGATGAAGTGGCGTTCTTATCGTCTTGATTTGAAATTAGATTCAGCAAGAGGTCTGATCAAAGTGCAACCTCAATTAATTAGTCAGGTGGTCTACAATTTAATTCAGAATGCTTGTCAAGCGATGGCATCGGGACAAACTCTTTCTATTAGAACAAATATTGTAGGTCAATTCGCTCAACTTATTGTTGAAGATCAAGGTGTGGGTATTCCAGAAAATATAAAGAGTTCAATTTTCAAACCTTTTTTTACAACAAAGTCCTTAGGTGAAGGGACTGGTTTGGGTTTGAGTCTATCTAAACAAATTGCCGAACGTTTTGGTGGAAAACTTTTTTTCAAGTCGAATGAAGCAAGTGGCACTCAATTTTTTTTGGAGATACCAGTCATTGAAAAAGCAAATTAAAATTTTAGTCATCGATGACGAGCCTTTGATTCGAAGAGCTTTTCAAAAGCTATTTCAAGGTGAAAAGTATCAAGTTTTTTTGGCAGAAGATGGCCTTAAGGGCTATCAGCTGTGGGATGTCGAAAAGCCTGATTGTGTTTTTTTAGATGTGATAATGCCAGGGCTTAATGGCTGGGAAGTGCTTGAAAAAAAAGGTGACTTTTGTGGGGCTAAAGTGCAGATGATGTCAGCTTACACGGGCGACTTACAAGATAAAAAAATTTGGATTGAAAAAATTGATGGTTTTTTACAAAAGCCTTTTGAAGATATTATGAAAATTAAAAGTTGGGTGGATGGACTTAAATGAGAATTATATCTGGAAAATATAAAGGTCAGCTGCTGGTCGAATTTAGGGCGGGCCACATAAGGCCTACGACAGATCGAGTTAAAGAGTCTCTGTTTAATAAGATTATGTTTGATATTGATCAAACTCGAGTTTTAGATCTATTTTGTGGAACAGGCAACTTGGGTCTTGAAGCGATATCAAGAGGGTCAGTTCATGTCACATTTGTTGATGCCCATAAACAATCTATTCTCATTACTCGAGACAATATTCGTAAGCTAAAAGTAGAGTCTTCGCTTTATCAAGTTTTTCAAAAAGATGTTCTCAACTATTTAAGAACGTTTGAAGGTCAAGCTTATGATATTATTTTTGCGGATCCTCCATTCACTGAAAAAATGGCTCACGATGTAATGCTAGGTGTAAGTCAAAGTAAAGCATGTGGAGTTCAAACAATTGTAGCAATTGAATCGGAAAAGCGTGAACGTGTAGATGAAAAGTACGGAAATTTATCTCGATTTGATGTCAAAGATTTTGGTGATAAATTTCTTTCTTTCTTTCGTCATTTAGAAGAAAATAATCCTAATGAATAAGACTTCAATTAAAGCCGTTTATCCTGGAAGCTTTGACCCGATTACTCGTGGCCATGTTGATTTAATAGAACGGGCAGCTCGTATTTTTGATGAGCTCGTTGTACTCGTGGCAGCGTCGTCACAAAAACAAGCTCTGTTCTCAACAGAAGAACGTTTAAGGCTTATAAAAGAATCTTTACTTCACATTAAAAATGTGAAGATTGAATCTTACGCAGGTTTGACGACTGACTTTATGAAGCGCGACAAAATTCAAGTTTTAGTTAGGGGACTACGCCAAGTTGAAGACTTCGAGTATGAAAGGTCCATGGCTCAGTATAATTCAACTCTTTTTCCGGCTGCAGAAACTATCATGCTTTACTCAAATCCAGGCCTCGCTTTTATTTCTTCACGCGGCGTAAAGGAAGTTGCAAAGCACTCTCCAACGGCTGACGAGCTCGCAAAATTTGTTCCGTTGCCAGTTGTTAATGCGTTGCTAGAAAAAATGAAAGGGACTTAAGTTTATGCGTCTTTCCTCACGAACTTCAAAATTAAAAGCTTCTCCAACGCTTCAATTGGCAGCCCGGGCCAAGGAGCTATCAGCTCAAGGGCACAACGTTATTTCTCTTACAGTGGGAGAGCCTGACTGGCCAACATACGATTGCGCAAGTCGAGCGGGTATTGAGGCAATTCAAAATAATATAACAAAATACACTCCAGCTTCTGGGACTGTCGAGCTTCGCAAAACCATTGCTGAAAAAACGAAGGAAGATCTGGGGCAGGACTATGCTCTAAATGAAATTACGGTCGGGCCCGGCAATAAATTTGTCATTTTTCAAGCGCTTCAAGTTTTGTGTGAAGCTGGCGATGAAGTTATTATTCAAGCACCTTATTGGGTGAGTTATCCAACTATGATTGAACTTTCTGGGGCGACGCCTATTATTGCAGAAGCTTCGGCCGCTTCCAATTTTATGTTGAAGGCAAAAGATTTTGAAAAGTACGTGACCCATAAGACTAAAGCCTTTCTTTTCTGTTCACCTTCAAATCCAACTGGTCTTCATTACACCGAACAAGACATAAAAGAATTTGCAGAAGTTTTCAGAAAATACCCGCAGATCATGATACTATCAGATGATATATATAATCGCCTTCTTCTTGATGGCTCTCGGGTTGCTCCACATATTCTTCATGTCGCTCCGGATTTAAAAAATCGGGTTGTTTCTTTTAATGGTGGTTCAAAAGCTTATTCAATGACGGGCTGGAGAATCGGTTGGGCTACGGGACCTCAAGATATTATTCAAGCCATGGGAGACTACCAGAGTCAGGCGACAGGAGCTCCAAGTAGTATTGCTCAACACGCTTTAGTCTCAGCCCTAAAAAAGGGTGAAAGCGATATTCAAAAAACAATTCAATTACTAGTTCATAGAAAAAACATTTTTATGTCTGAGCTTTATAAAATTCCTAAAGTTCATGTTTATGAGCCTACCGGTGCTTTTTATATTTGGATGGATGTTAGTTCTTACTTAGGAAAAAAGTACGAATCTGCTGTAATTGAAAATGATCGTCAAATTTCACAAATTCTTCTTGAGAAATTTTTTGTAGGAACTGTCCCAGGAACAGAATCTGGTATGAATGGATATCTTCGTTTAAGCTTTGCAACGGATGAAAAACTTTTGACGGTAGCCAGTCAGCGAATGAAAGATTTCTTTTCGCAATTGAGTTGATAATTTAAAGCGGACATTTATATTTTAAAGTAACAGATCGTCCAGCTGGCACATTCGGAGTAAAAACAACACTCGCGCCTTTGATTTCGCTTTGGAGACCGGTTACAGCTGGATTGACGGTCACACTCATGATTCCTTTTACGGGGATACATTCTAGAGGAATTGAAGAAATAGAATCTTGAATGCTGTCTTTAAAAAGATTCAAACTAGTCGAATAATGGCTATCACAAATGCTTCCGATTCCACCTCCTGTTAGATCACTGACTTCTTTGTATTTGACGCCGTAATGGCTTTTGGCCCCGCCAGCATCTTGTGCAGCCATACAATTTGAGTCACCAGGTTTTACGATGATTGAATTATAAGTAAATCTTTTTTTGAGGCCGAAAATGTCTTGGACTTGAGTGGTGAGAGTTGCCGGTAAATCGTCATTTTCTAATGTTTTTAATTCATTTGGATAGAACTGAGCCGCAGCGTCGCCACCGACACTTCTGACATCTTCATCTGAAATTAAAATAACCGCTAAGGCAGCTTCGGTCCGGTAGCATTTTGAGTTATTCGCATAACGTGTATCGCCATTATAAAGATGCCACCAAGCAGCTTTAATTCCTCGTTCATCATCCGTTCCTGACCAACCAGCTCCGATATTATTGATTGTGTTCGTGAAGATTGTGGACAAGTTTGCAGTCGGCTTTAAAACCCAAGCGGGGACGCCTGAAGCAGGAGAATACTGCGCCCATTGAATCGAAGCCCCCCAAGCAGGACTGTTGTTGACATTGAGTGCGCGAGTCACGGTTGCACACATTTGCCAGTCAATTGAAGAGCTTTGAAGATTTGTAACGAAATCACTCATTTTGCTGGCTAATTTTTGATTCTCAAGCAACATCGAATTGGAATCATCAATGATTAACAGAATATCAAGTTTGTTATTCGGAGTTTGAGCAATCACATTATTTGTCACATCCCGAGTCCCTTGGGCAACTACTGGGGGCGGTGTCGGAGAGTTCGTTGTCGGTGCTGGATCTGTTTTTGATTCCGCGAACTTTACTTTCGTGCAACTCGTAATTGTTAAACACAAGCTGACTAAAATTAGAAATAGAGACCAAGCCATGAATCAACTCCTCATCCAGATTAAACAATAGCATAATGAAAGTGGCCCTAAAATTTCTTAGGGTTTTAAAGTCTTACTCTTGGTCTTAAGGCCAGGTGGTTTTTTCAAAATGATGACCAGCCTTGTGAAACGGGAAAGAAACTCAATAAACTGTTGAAAGAGGTCAATCTATGAATATTTGGATCGTCATTCAGCTGATGGTAAATTTGCTATTTTTGGCAGGTATTTTATTTCTTTTAATCAATCGAAAGCAAACTCAAAAAGATGATATTAAGTTCAGTAAAGGTCTTCAAATTCTTCAAAATAAAATTTCAGTGTTGGAAGATTTATCAGACCAGACTGATGAGCAAGTTAGATCTCTGACTCAGCTTTTAGAAGCCAAGTATCGTGAAATTCAAGGACTGCTTGTTGAATCTGATCAGCAGATACAAAAAATGGAAGAAGTCGCTAAAAATATTGGAGCTCAGGTAGAATCTTCTTCTTCCGTGATGAACAATCAATCTTCGACTGAAATTCAATCAATGAATAAGTACGTAAAAGCTGCGCAAATGGCTCATTCGGGAAAAACAATTGAAGAAGTCATTCGCGAAATTGATATCACGCGTGGAGAAGCAGAGCTTATTGTGGCTATGAACAAAGACCAACTCACATTTAATCAGAATACGCTGCCTCTTTGGGTGCAGCCAGAAAAAGCAGCGGCTCCCCAAGCCAGCACTGTTGGGGCAGAGTTTTTGAAAGCTCTTAAATTCGGATCTCAAGGTGAAAATAATTCTACCAGTCCGCAGAATCCCCAAGCAGCAGCAGCGCAAAATATGCCAAAACCAATAGATAAAACAAGTTCGTCGATTAGACCCTTTGAATTTAGAAGAATTGATTTAGGTTAGATTTAACTTCATCCGAAGAGCCCCCTTTGGGCCATTCATGTGGTGGGGTAGATTCTAACGAGTACTTTCTTTTGTAAAAAGAGTAAAAAAGTATTTTACGATGTAGTCAATTTTGACAGGGATATTTTCATGCACCCAGTGAAGCTCTCCAAAAGCTCCGAAACGAGCTTCGATTAAACATTCTTCGCCTATTAGTTTTTCTTTGAAATTTTGGGGGCTTAGAGCTGTCGATGAGGGAACGTAGGAAGAAGGTATAAAATTGACTCGGATCGAAATCATACCGGGTGCTTTAAAGCTGACTACCAACTTATAGCCGTGTCGAAAAAGCATAAAGTCTGAATGGGTTTTTGCTATTCCATAAAGTTTCACCAAGCCTGGAACATCGCCTTTAAGTTCGTTAAAAGCTGTCATGGCATCTTGGAATTCATTTTTTAGCTGTATTAAATATTGAATGCTTTCCTGAATTATCAGCTGTTCTGGAGAAACGTCTTCAGGCGCTTCAATCATGCCTTCATTTTCAATTAAAGATTCTGCGTGGACAAGTTCTTGAATCCAAAGGATTTTTTCCATACTTTAAGTTTTGAAAGTGCAGGGCCTGAAGTCAAGCGAAAAGCCCTATTAAAATGCAAGGCCTGATTTGATTTGGAAGTACGATGAGGGATTTTCAGCATACTGATTTTCAAAAGGGGCATGGAGACCTCGAACAAGTTCTATTGGAATAATATAACCCAAAGTTGTATCCATTTTAAGTTCAAGCCCTGCGCTTGCAAAAATTTGATCAGTTTTAAGGCGAACATTCGTTTTTTGAGATTGTTTGTAGCCATAGCCATCAAGTGCAATGGCATCAACGACTACAGCCCCGTGAATTCTTTTAATATAAAAAGGCAGAAGGCCATTTCCTTTTGTATAAGACATCAGGGGAAAGCGGTATTCAAGGTTACTATTATAAATATTTCGACCGACGAATTGGCCCTCTAAATATCCACGAATTAAAAAGCTAGAAGTTAGTGGGGTTGAATAGATTGTAGACGAGTCTCCCAAAATGCTAGGAACTTTTCTATTGGTTACAAGGGCTTTTAAGTCAAAAGCAATGGCGTGTCTCTCTGGTAGCCAGTGACTCCAATAGCCAGCACCTTTTAAAAGGTACTGGTTATATTCTTGAAGAAAAGTAGATTTGTTAAAATAGGAATAGGTAACAGAAGCATTTCCGCCTTCTTCAGGTGATATCATCCAGGGGGTTTGTTTTGCGTTTGAAAATGAAAATGTGACTTGTGGTCCGTTTCTTTCGTAAAGATCGAAATCACTTTCATATTTTGCATCAATATAAGAAAAAGAAGTTCCCCAATCATCTGAAATTTTAATTGTATCAGGAATGATCGTAATCGCATGAGCTTGATTATAATAAACAGAACTTGTTCCTACAAAATTTCTTGCATATCGGGATGATTGCAAGGCCCAAGGCCACTTATAAACGCGATTTGTGTAAGATACATCATAAGAGATTTCTTCAATACCAGTATCATATAAGGTGCTGAGCCCGTAAGCGTGTTGAAAAGTAGGATCATTTCCCGACGTTGTGACGGAGAGTAAAACCCCCTTACTTGCTGATGATCCAGAAATAAAAGGAATCCAATAATGAGGCCAAAGTTTATAAGGTCGATCGATGGGTTTTGAATCAAAACTAATATCAATCGCTTTAGGGAGTGTCGTAACAGATTGTACAAGGGAATCGATGGCAGGAAGTTTCTGGATAGATTTTTTTAAACTATCTACTGAAAAATAAAAAAGCTGTGGCCCTTCCGAAGTCATGACGACGGCATAAACTGAGCCAAATCTGGGGTCCACAGCAAAATCAAGAACTGTTGTTTTAAGATGAGTTTTAGGATTTGAAAGTTGGTTTTTATGAACCGTATAAAGATTAAAGACACGATTCAAGTCAGACATGACCCATATTTCAGAACCTACTTTTAAAGGGCGTCTTAACCTTGTGCCTAGATCATTATAAAGAGTGGACTTGTTTGTTGATAAATCCCAAAGGTAAAGGGATTCTTTGCCATTTTTTAAAAAAGAGTAAAGGATTTGTGATTCCGTCAAATAAAGGGGTGACGCAATTCTTTCGTCTAATTCGCTTGTGAAAAGAGTTTTTACATTTTTTGTACTGAGATCAAGAGTTCGGAGCGCAGTTCTTCCACCCTCAATTCCAACAAAAACAACTTCAGTTTCAAGAGGATTAACTTGCGCTTCGCGTCCTCTTAATTTTTTTGTCAAACGAGTCTTTTTTTTGTTTAAAATATCGTAAACAAATAAATCCGAATAAGCTTCAACTTGGCTGGCGGGTTTAATTTCATTGAATATTATTTTATAGGATTGAGGAAAAAAACGAGCTTCTTTTATTTCGCCTTTTGCAATTTCTTGAATCGATCCTAGATTTTGCTTTTCATCAACTTCTGCAATTTTGATTCTTTGTTCGGGTCGCTTATCTTGACCTACCCATAAAATGTATTTTCCATCTCCGCTGAAAGAAGGCGATCTGATCAGAACATCTGAGGTTATAATTTGAGCGGGTTGATCAAAAGGAACTGTCGAAAGTTTTTTAACTTGGCTTGTGGCTTTTTCTTCCCAGTGTATTAAGCTTTCATTGTAGATTTCTTCATAAGTTTTTTGAGCCACCGACTGCGTCACGCGGTCCAGAACATAGGGAACTGTTCCACCGTGAGCTTCTGTCATTGCTTTTAGGGCTTTTTCGCCTTGTTGTTGAATTAAAAAACACATTGTAAGAGAGCCAAAAAAATAGGGTCTTGATCCGTAGGGCCATTCTGGAAGATTTTCATTAGCTTGTGCAATTGTGTAATCGGAAATTTTTTTTTCACCGACCCAAGATCTGAGCACAGCTTCTTGATAAATGGAGCGAAGTCTTCCACCGTTGTTACTGATGGCAGTTTCAGCCCAAACGGAAGAGCCTTCTTTCCACCAACTGGGAAGAAGTAAATTAGGCGCAATAATACTGCCAAACACCGAGCGCAATGATTTGATCAGTCCACTGGCCGGTTCAAATTGAAAAACATGTGCAAGTTCATGAGTGGCAAGCTCTAAAGACCATGTTTCAAACTCTGAAATGGAATCATTTAAGTCCGGAAGAACAGGATAGAGCATAATGAAGGGGTAGGGAATGCGTGTTGCAAAGCCGTTTGCTTGATCAAGGCTGTCATTTAGGACCACAATCACTTTTTCGGGCTTTGAAAGATAAAGACCATCTAGATAAGTCCAAGCTTTTTCGAATTGTTGAGCATAAAGTTCAGCAAGTTCTTGCTGCTCGGCATAATAGAGAATTTCAAAATGAGGAGTCTTGATTGTCAGTGGCTTTTTATCAAAGGGAACTGGCGAGGCAAATGAGTTGAAATTTAAAAAGCCTAAAAAAAACAAAAAAATGAAAAAGTATTTCAACATACCATTGCATCATGGACTGAAAGCGTGGCAACATCAATGGGGTTTAACAAATTAGAAATAAGCAACAGGAGGATTTACAGAATGGCTCAAACGACTTTGACATCAAAACAGTTCCGTAACGCACTTTTTATCGGCATGACATCTTTGATTATTTTTGGATGTAAGGGTCGCGACAAGAACACATCTGATTCAAGCATGGAATCAGCTACGACGCCGATGGTTCAAGATGGTGCCGTTGAATCCGCTCCGATGAACTTTGACGCTCAAGGTTCTGATAGTGATAAAATTGCAGGACTTTCTACTGTTTATTTCGATTATGATAAATCAACACTCTCTGCTTCTTCGCGTGATGCTTTAAAAGCAAATTCAGAATGGATTAAAGCTAATTCAAAAGTCAGCGTTCAAATTGAAGGTCACACCGATAGTCGTGGCAGCATTGAATACAACTTAGCTTTAGGTGAACGGCGCGCGAACGCAGTTAAAGCTTATTTACAAACTTTAGGTGTTTCGGCTTCTCGTTTGAAAACAATTTCTTATGGCAAAGAACGTCCACTTACAAGTGGAGAATCAGAAGAAGCATGGTCTAAGAATAGACGAGCAAACTTTGTACCTGTTCAGTAAGGGAATTAAAAAACTTTGATTCAGTTGAAAAAGATTTTTTTGATAGGTTTTGTAAGTTTAATCTTCTTATTAGGAGTTGGCTGTAAAACGGGACCTATACCATTAGACGAGTACACAATGGCACGAGCTGCTTTAGAAGCAGCTCGTGATGTTCAAGCAGCCAGATTATCCCCGGGATTTTGGCATCAAGCAGAAGAAGCTTACCGCAAAGGTCGTCTTTTGTATCAGGACTCGCGTTGGGATGAAGCTCGCATTGAATTTATGAGGGCGAAACAAGCAGCCGAAAAAGCTGAAAATAGCGCCAGGTTGAACCGACAAAGAACCGGAGATATTTTATGAAGATTCAATCTCAATCTATTATATATGCTCTTATTTTTTTGTTGATGAGTTCAGTATTTTTGGTTGGTTGTTTGCAAACTCGAAGTGACCTTAAAACAGGAGAACAACGGCAAGTACTACAGCAGCAAGTCGGAACTTTACAGAAAACAAATGCAGATACTTTTAATCGAATAACTGACCTGGAAGAACAGCTTCGATTTCTTAATGGTCGAATCGAAGTTTTAGAAAATAAGTTATCGACATCATCCGGAGAATCAGAACAGCTGCGAAGAAATTCTGTTGAAATGAGCCAAAGTCAAAATCAAAAAATAGCTATATTTCAGGATGCTTTGACAAAAATGGAACAAAACATTGTGGTCTTGCAAGCAGAGCTTAGTTCTGTCAGGGCTCAGAGTTTGGCAGACAGTACTCGAAAAGAAACACAAAAAGAACTTCAAAAAGTTTCTGATAAAGACCCTTTTGAGGCCGGTGAGAGTTATTTTTCTAAAAAAGACTACAAAGCAGCTATTTTGGAATATGAAAAGTATCGCAATAAAAGTTCAAAAGGGAAAAAAGTAGCGACTGCTACTTACAAAATGGGGATTAGTTTTCAAGAATTGGGAATGAAGGATGAGGCTAAGACTTTTTATGATGAAGTCATTTCAAAGTACCCCAAATCTGATGAGGCTCGAAAAGCGAAGTCTCGGCTTCAAAAAATAAAGTGATAAGAAAAGTATTAGCATTTGAAACTAGCTGTGATGATACTTCTGTATCAATAGTCGATTATTCAGGTCGAGTGTTGGCTCTTGTTTCGGCAACAAAAGATTTAGATCATGAACCATATGGTGGAATTGTCCCCGAAATTGCTTCACGTAATCATTCACTTTCGTTGTTGCCGCTTACAGAGGAAGCTTTTAAGAAGGCTCAGCTCACATGGTCTGATATAAACGGAATAGCTGTTACAAATCGACCCGGTCTGATCGGAGCATTAATTGTGGGACTTGTAACGGCTAAGTCTTTGGCTATGTCGAAAAATATACCGTTAATTGGAGTCAATCATCTTGAAGGTCATTTACTGGCTCCGTTTCTTCATGATGATCAGTATGCGCCAAGTTTTTCTTTCACAGAGCCCTACTTGGCTTTAGCAATTAGCGGTGGGCACACCAGTCTTTACAAAGTGGAAGGTTTGGGAAAGTATAAAATACTTGGCAGCACGAAAGATGATGCTGCTGGCGAAGCTTTTGATAAGTTCGCAAAAATGATCGGTCTTGGCTTTCCCGGGGGGGCACGTGTTGATCAAGAAGCTCAATCGGGTGACCCTAAAAAATATCAATTTCCACGAAGTATGATTCATGATGAAACTTTGGATATGAGTTTTTCAGGTCTCAAGTCAGCAGCGCAAAGACTCGTCTCGGATTTAGGTTCTGAAACCGTAAAATTGAATAGTTCCGATCTCTGTGCTTCTTTTCAGCAAGCTATTCTAGATGTTCTTTTGTCAAAACTAGAAAAGGCTGCTCTCAACACAGGTCTAAAGAAAATTGTGATTACAGGCGGAGTCAGTGCTAATTCGGGGCTTCGAATTCAAGCCGAAGTCTTGGCGCGTGCAAAAAAATGGACTTTGGCAATTCCTCCGCTTAGATTTTGTACAGACAACGCGGCCATGATTGGCTTTGCCGGAATTCTTCATTTGCAAGCAGGTGTCAGGCATGACTGGAGCTTGGGCCCATCACCGCAGTCATGGCCACAGGATTTTGAACAATGAGCGCTTCAAAAGATCGGCTCAATCAAGTTTTGCAAGCAGAACAACGCGACCCTAAAAGATCTTTAGGTCAAAATTTTTTAGTTAATGATTCGGTTATAGAAAAAATTATCAGTGCTGTCGATCATTTTAATCCATCTGAATTAATTGAAGTGGGGCCCGGGCCAGGATCTTTGACTTATTTTTTAACTCAAAAAAGGAAGCCATTTAAACTAATCGAGCTTGACCAGGGTTGGGCCGAATACTGGAGAAAAAAAGATCAAGTCGTGATTGAAGCTGATGCTTTGCAAATTAATTGGCAAGAGCTTATCAGGCCCGGAGTTCTGCTTGTCAGTAACTTGCCTTATCAAATATCGTCTTCTCTTGTTATCGATCGATGTCTTGATCCCGTGTTATTGATGGGAATGGTTTTAATGTTTCAAAAAGAAGTAGCGCAAAAAATTCGAGGTCTTCCGGGCACAGATCATTACGGTTTTTTAAGTGTTATCGCTCAAAGTTTTTGGAAAGTTGAAAATGTGACTGACGCGGGAAGTGGTGACTTTTGGCCTCCACCGAAAGTGTCCTCAAGAGTCTTAAAATTTACTCCGCTTGAGAATCGAGTGGAAGAGCCTACAAAATATTTAAAATTTGTTAAAACAGCTTTTCAGCAAAGACGAAAGCTTTTGAAAACGAATTGGCAAGGTCACTTAGATCAGAAAGAAAACGGCTGGGAAAAAGTAAAAGCAGAGCTTCTTCGAATGGGCTTCAAGGAAACCTTAAGAGGTGAAGAAATCAGCCCCACCCAATTCCAACATCTCTACACTTTCTGGCGAAAGTGACAGGTTCATCAAGCTTGACGATGCATTATTAAAAACTAATTCTTGAGTAAAAAATCTTTTAAATGTTGCGGAGATTCAAAAATATGATCAGCTCCTGCGGAATGGAGCTCAACAGCGCTGCCATAGCCCCATGCAATGCCGATACTTTTGATATTATTTTTTTTAGCACCCAAGATATCAAATTTTCGATCACCGATCATGTAAACATCATCGGTAGATATTTTTTCTTTTTTTAAAATATGCTCGATCAAGTCGGCTTTATCACTTCGGTCACCATTCATTTCGCTACCGAATACGCCGTCAAAATAATGTGATAATTCGAAGTGATTTAAAATTCGATTAGCAAATAGATGCGGTTTTGAAGTTGCTAAGTAATGTTTTTTTGTTTGTTTAAGGTCAGAAAGAATATCGACGATAAAGGGATATAATTTATTTTCGTAAAGTCCAAGATGAGTAAAGCGTTCTCGATAAAAGGCAATGAGTTTAACGATATCTTCAGGTTGAGAATTGGGTGCGAGTTGGTGAAAAGAGTCGTGAAGTGGTGGCCCAATACACCAAGTCAAGCTTTCGAGTGGAGGAGATTGAAGTCCTAATTTTTCCAAAGCATACAGAATGCATCTGAGGATGCCTTCTTTTGGATCTGTCAAAGTGCCGTCTAAATCCCATAAAATATATTTTTTCATAATCCGACTTTAAAATACTCACAAACTCCGCTAGATTCAATCGATGGCCAAACAATCTGGTGAATTATTAATACAAGAAAATAAAGAAGCTCGATTTCACTACGAAATTCTGGATACTTATGAAGCTGGCATTGTGCTGATTGGAAGTGAAGTCAAAAGCATCCGGGGTAAGAACGTGCGGCTTAAAGATTCCTATGTGGCTTTTATTCGCGACGAGCCTTTTTTGCAAAACGCGCACATTGCGCCATACAAATCAGGTGGCTACGCAAACCATGAACCTGAGCGTTTAAGAAAACTTCTGCTTCATCGGGCAGAAGTGGACTATCTTCAAGCAACAGTTCGAGAAAAAGGATTAAGCGTTATCCCACTTAAAATTTACTTTAAAAACGGTCGTGTCAAAATTCTTTTAGGTCTTGGTAAAGGAAAAAAAATTCACGATAAGCGAGAAAGCATCAAGAAGCGCGACGTTGATTTGGCTTTACGTCAAACTTTGCGGAAGTCACGCTGAGCGAATCCAAACCTAAGCGTTTGCGTTTCTGATTGATCAATTCAGACCAATTGTGAAATGTTTCTTTATCATGAGGATCTATTCGCATCCTGAGTAGCATTTCCAATTCCTGTTCAGTTACGCTTTTTAAGGTATTCAAAAGATAATCATAAGTAATCGATAGATCCTTGAAGTCTTTTGATTCAGAAAATCGATAACCTGACTTTTCCCATTCACCTGTGATGAGATGTCGCATGTGTTTTTCCATCTCGACCAAAGGTTCTATCAAATGAGAAGTCATTCTTTTTGCAATCCACATTGTAGAAACGCCAATTGCGCCAAAGCTTAAGCTCAATAAGATCAAAAGCCATTTTGATTCACGTTCAATATGTTTGACCATGTTTGGATAGATATCAAAAGCAAGATTTTTTAATAAAGTTTGATTTTGTTGAGTAAAATAGAAAGCCGCACAGAGGAAAAGTGCTGAAGAAATAAGTAATGAAGCCGTTAATAGTGTCACATATCGAGACTGAAATCTTTTATTCAAATGCAACGCGTGATTACTATCAAATGTTCGCTGAGTTTTAAACCGAGGTAAACCTAAAATCATATTGACCTTGTCGACATAAACGCAGGTAAGATCGAGTCAAGAGAGGGAACTTTCATGAGAATATCGCCCAAAGTCGAGGTTTTTTTAATTCTTTTTTTTTCATTTACGATCGTGTCTTGTGCAACAGCAAATCAGAATGAAGAAAAATTAAATGCACCCTTGGTCCAGCCGGAATATCGATTACAAGAAGATCGAAAAGCTTTTGACGAAGTCAGATCTCAGGTGCCTGAAGATAAAAAAAATGAAAATGATGAGCTTGCTTACCTAGATAAAATTTTTGAAAATCCTTTGCAACAATCCAATCAAGTCAGAGATAAGTTCTACAAACTTCTGAGTAAGAAAAGAGACAAACTTTCAAAAGATTTGAACAAGAAACGGGAAGCTTACGTAAAAAAAGAACGAAAAGATCGAGACCAATTCACAAAAGAAATGGAAGCCCAGCGAGCTGAATATAAAAGAAAAAAAACAACCTCTGAAGAAAGAAAAGAATTTTTTTCTGAGATTGAACTTAAGCGCAAAGACTTTTATGCGAATCAACGGGAAAAGCGCGATGAGTTCGAAGCCCAAGTCAAAGATGACCGAAAAAATTTTGAAGATTACGCAAAAGAAAAGACAAACGATTTCAATGCCCGTCTTAAAGAATTTTCATTAAAACAAAAAGATTTTTTAAAAGAAAAAAATAATGTCCAACCCTGATATCATTCAAAATGTATCGAAGACCGAAATTTTTTTTTACTTTTTGAAGCTAGGTTGTATTGGTTTCGGTGGGCCTGTTGCATTAACGGCAGTGATGCAAAAAGAATTAGTCGAAGAAAAAAAATGGCTTGAAAAGAGTGAATTCAACCAGGCTTTTCCTTTGATCAAAGCCATGCCGGGTGCTTTAGCTTTTCAAACTGCAGCTTATATTGGAAATGCTCAAGCTGGATTCTGGGGTGCTTTATTGGCTGGATTTGGCTTGGTTTTACCTGCGGCTATCATGATGATTTTACTGGGGATCTATGCAACTCAACTAGAGCAATATCCTTGGGTTCACGATCTTTTATCCGGATTTCAATCAGGCGCATTAGCTTTGATCACGATAGCTTGTTGGCAACTTGCAAAACCATTTAAAAATGATTTTGTATGGTGGACTTTTGTGATTATTTCGCTATTTTTTGTGATTAAAAAATGGCCAGAGCCTGTTGTCATATTACTTTTCGGGGGTCTGAACATTTTTCGATATAAGTGGAAAAATAAAACGAACGCCGTTGGCTCTGTCCCGCTGTTGGAATTGCTTTGGATTTGTTTCTCGGGTGGGGCTTTTGTTTTTGGAACAGGTTTAGCGATTCTTCCTTGGCTTGAAACACAATTTGTTCAAATTCATCATTGGTTGACTCAAGAAGAATTTTTACAAGCTGTAGCTTTGGGGCAAGTAACACCGGGGCCAGTTCTTGTCACAACGACTTACATTGGATATAAAATTTCTGGAATCAGCGGTGGAATACTGGCGACGATTGCTGTTTTCTTACCGGGACTTATTCATATGACAACATGGTTCCCCAAAGCCGTTAAAAAACTATCACAAAAAATTTGGATCGGTCATTTTTCAGCAGGGGCATTGGCAGCAGTCGTCGGAACATTAATTTTTGTTCTATACCGGTATAGACCTGAAATCGGAACGCTTCATTTTTGGTCATTTCTAATTGCAACTATGGTGTTATTGATTTGGAAAGTACCAGCTTGGTCAGTCATTTTAATTTGCGGCGCAGTCGGTCTTTTCGGGCATTAGCCTTAGGTCCAGCAGAGCTCACATTTTCAGACCTTTGCCTGATAATATATGCAGATGAGGTTGTGGTTCAAATTTTTTGTAACATTCTTTTTTCTTCCATTAGTAAGTGCAGGTTTTTTTTATTATCTAAATGAAAAAGGGTTTTTTAATTTAAAGAATATTGAAATTCTTGTCGAAGATTCTTCCTATTCTAGAAAAGCACTTAAAAAATCTGTTGAAAAACTTGACCGTAAATTAGAGCTCCTGCGCGGCCAGCCCCTTTGGCAACTTGGGCTTCAGGCGGTTTCCTCAGACTTGGCAAACGAAAAGTGGATCCGGTCATTTCACTTAACACGTCGATGGCCTTCGACACTTCGACTAACAGTGAGACCTCAAGCGCTTTATTATGTTTTGCTGAATTCGCAAGGCGAAATTCTTCCTGTTATGGAAAGTGGGCACTTTCTTGACGTCTTAAGAGTTGGTGACTCGCCGGATTTGCCGATAGCAGTAGGATCTGGCTTTGAAAAATCATTTGAGACCAGAAAAAAAGCAATTCAAATTTTAAAACAAATTCCAGCGCAAGGAACTTTTTCTCGACAAACAATTTCAGAAATTCATTATTCATCTCAAAGTGGATTTTCTTTTAAACTTTTGCAAAATGGTTTGCAGATAAAAATAGGTGAAGACAAAGTCAGAACAAAAAGTTTTCGAATTGGAAAAGTACTTGATTATCTTGAATTCAAAAAATTTCAGGCACGCGTCATCGATGCAAATCTGTCTCAGAAAGTTCTTGTCAGGTTGCGTAAGGATCCCTAAGCTAAAGTCTGTAGACCTAAGATGGGTCAAGCTAAAAAAATAGAGACTGTGAAGACTAAAAGTTACAGCTCCAGTTTCATAATGAAGCTGATTCAAATAAAGGCTTAAGGATGAGTACTTTAAAAACAAAACCAGTATTAGTTGCTGGTATTGATATTGGTTCAACAAAAGTATCATTGGCTATAGCAGCCGTGCGCGCAGAAGGTCAGCTTGAAATAATTGGCCTTGGTACAGCGCCTAATACGGGCCTTCGCCATGGAATCGTCATTAACATTGAAGCGACAACTGAAGCCATTGTAAAAGCCAAAGAAGAAGCAGAATTGATGGCTGGATATTCTGTCCCATCAGTGTGGGTCGGAGTTTCGGGTGGCCACATTAAATCTTTTGATTCAAAAGGTATGGTCGCAATCAAAGATAAAGAAGTTGCGAATTCAGATATTGCTCGTGTGATCGAAGCAGCTCAAGCGGTATCGGTACCTTCGGATCGTAAAGTTTTACATGTGCTGCCACGCGAATATAAAGTCGACGAAAACGATGGAATTATTGATCCGATTGGTATGACAGGTGTTCGTTTAGAAGCTGGAGTTCATATTGTGACGGGCGGTCAGTCCGCGCTCAATAATATTATCAAGTGTGTTGAAAAAGCGAATTTAAAAGTAAGTGGATTAACTCTAGAGCCTTTAGCTGCTTCTCGTGTTGTTCTTTCTGAAGATGAAAAAAGTTTAGGTTGTGTTTTAGCTGATATGGGTGGCGGCTCGATTCAGTTGCTTTACTTTGTGAATGGTAGTGTCGCCCACAGTTCGATGATATCGGTTGGGGGGCAGCATTTTACTCATGATGTAGCGGTTGGCTTAAGAACTCCGCAAACAGCAGCTGAAGAGTTGAAGAAAAGATCGGGTTCGGCTCTTCCAACATTGATTGATGATCATGACAGTATCGAAGTTGAAGGCGTAGGTGGTCGCAAATCACGAACAATTGCTAGAAAAGATTTGGCTCATATTCTTGAAGCAAGGGCCGAAGAAACTCTTCAGCTGATTGCACACGATATTAAAAAAAGCGGATTTGAACCACTTTTAGGTTCAGGTGTTATTTTGACTGGAGGCGCAAGTCAGCTTCCAGGTTTAGTCGAAATGGGCGAGTACGTCATGGATTTACCTGTTCGCCGTGGTTTTGCAAAGTCAATGGGACCATTAGTTGAAGTTTCTAAATCATCTGAATATGCCACTGTCGCGGGGCTTATTCAGTTTGGATACGAAAAGATGAAAGAGTTAGGCCAACTGCATTCAGCTGAGATTGATTTATCTCAGTCTTGGGCGGGCCTTTCAGATAAATTTAAAGGTTTTTTTAAAGATTTATTTTAATAACTGGGGGAAAAGCATGTTTGAACTCGAAGAAAATATTAGCATCGGGGCGAACATCAAAGTAGTCGGAGTTGGTGGCGGCGGTAGTAACGCAGTTTCCACAATGATTCTTGATGGTATGACAGGAGTGGAATTCACAGTCGCAAACACAGATATTCAAGCGCTGAATTCTCATAAAGCGGGACAAAAAATTCAGTTAGGTAAAGAATTAACCAAAGGTTTAGGCGCAGGAGCAAATCCTGATATTGGTCGTCGGGCTGCAATTGAATCTTATAATGAAATTGTCGAGCACTTAGAAGGTGCTGACATGGTTTTTGTAACGGCAGGAATGGGCGGAGGAACTGGAACCGGCGGCGCGCCAATCGTCGCTAAAATTGCACGTGAATTGGGAGCTCTGACAATAGGTGTTGTCACAAAACCATTTCAATTCGAAGGTCGTAAACGCGAAAAGCATGCGATTCAAGGTCTTCAAGAGTTAAAAGATAATGTCGACACTTTGATTGTCGTTCCAAACCAAAAATTACTTGCTATCGCTGGCGATAAAATGCCTCTTACTGAAACTTTTAAAAAAGCTGACAGTGTTCTTCATCAGGCGGTTAAAGGTATTTCGGACTTAATTAATATTCGTGGATTGATCAATCTCGATTTTGCCGATGTTCGCACAATTATGAAAGAAAAAGGCATGGCGATTATGGGAACGGGTTCTGCGCGCGGCGAAAACAGAGCCGTGATGGCAGCTAGCGCCGCAATTTCTTCGCCTCTTTTAGACAGTATTAAAATTGATGGCGCAACAGGTATTATTATTAATGTGACGGCAGGACCGGATCTCACATTATTTGAAGTTGATGAGGCTTCAACATTGATTAAAGAAGCGGCTCATGAAGATGCTGAGATTATTTTCGGAGCTGTTATAGATGATACAATGGGCGATGAAGTTCGAGTCACGGTTATTGCAACTGGTTTTGGTAAAAATGAAATTCAACCAGTTAGTATTGTGACTCAGGCTCAAGCGCAAGCGATGGCCCAAATGGGGCAACCAATTCAAATGCAAGAACAACCATCAGCAGCACCAGCTGATCTTCCACCGATAAGTGCAGTTCAATCAGCGGTGATGAATTTTACGCAGGAGCATCCTTCGCAAGTTTTTATGCAACCTCCTGTTCAGCCTACTTATCAGCAGCTTCAGCAACCTTACTCACAGCAAATTCCACAGCAAGTAATAGGGACACAAGTGATGAACCAGCCCTTTCATCAAGCCGTCAATCCGCAAGCTCCTGTTATTCCATCAATTGAAAATCAGCCGACGGTTTTATCTTCTGATGAA
>JAOASS010000010.1:0-26871 GCA_030158485.1 Pseudobdellovibrionaceae bacterium
CTCTTACAGTGGGATCGATAATCATCGTAAGCTTGCTTTGATAGAAACCTGGCAACCCGTTAGCGAAATTTCTGAAACGCTCATCATTCAGCATATCTCGAACTATTCCAATTGAGTTTAGCAACTCCGGATGATTTGGAGGATTTATTTTTATTTTGTTATCTGAAAATAATCCCTCGCCGACAAAACCTGCCAAATTCAACCTTATCTCCTGTTCCGCATGTTCAAAAGTATCTTTCCGCTCCAATGGCTCTAGTGATGTAACTCCACGGTATTCATCAGTTCCTACAAGCGAAACTTTTTTTACTTTCAGACCATAGATTAAAGCCATAACTGCATGGCCAGCTTCATGATATGCGATTTCTAATTTTTGAGGATTCATAGGATCCACGATTCAGTCCCTTTTCATTTTCCGACAGAAACTAAACTTTTATTTTGGAGATGTAAACGTAAGTTATTGATTCCCTGTAGAACCTCGGAACCTAAAGCCTCATCCCCCAAAGGGGAGAAGCAAATCATTTTAAACACTTAGAACCATTTCCAGGTTCCGTAAATGGTGGAGGTGGCGGGAATCGAACCCGCGTCCGCAAGAGTTCCACAGAAAGGCGCTACATTCTTAGTCGTTGTTCAATCTAGTTACCGCAAAGTACATCGACAAACTTTGCGATAACGATCCCCCAGAAACATCTTAAGCCACCCGCCTGGAGAAAACACGGATGACCGAGACCGCTAATCGTCAAACTTTAAAGGCCGCGGTCGCTCCCCTAAAGTTTGCGCATCAATTAAGCTGCGAGTGCGTAGTCTGTGTTAGCAACTACATTTTGCATGTTTTTAACGAGGACCTCATGCACCCCGGAATGCTCCCTTTGCTTCACTTCCCACGTCGAAACCATGACACCCCCGACTCTGGAACTTGAATACTTCAAAACTATATCACAATTTTCTCGATGTGCGTGCCTCAAGAAAAACATATGTAACGTATCATGAAATTAAAGAAGTTTCATTGAGTTATCAACCGTATCCACAGAGTTATCCACATGCATGCCTAATTTTTAAGTAAAAATGGTCCGTTTTTGTAAGATTCTGTAACTGATTTTTATATGAGATCTTGAGAATTGTCCCGCGCGTTAACCAGATCAGTTTGACTGATCAACTGGTCTCCTACAGAAATTGGTGAAATTCCGGCCTCAGCTTGGCCCACAAGGGATTGCAACAAACTTTTCATTTTTTCTTGAGTCGATGCTTTTACATTCTCAACTTTTTTTGTAACCGGAAAAAGCTGAATATTAAGTTGATAAATTCGATCCCCTTCGCCTACAGAACGAGCAATCGAATTGTCTTTTGTCAGTTGTTTGCGCATTTGTCGTAATTTGAATTTTATTTCTTCGAATTCTTTTTCTGTCATAGATAAAGTCACCGTTCCGAATTCACGCTCAGTTGGGTCATCCTGAAAAAGTGATTCCATACCTAAATACAAAAGTTCAGCTTGAAGCTTTTTAACCAAAGCCACAGGAATATTATCTGCGTTATCCATCAATGGACGAGCTTTTTTAACAGCGCCAGTTTCCATATCTTTTACAAGCTCACCGGATTCGAAAAGCTTTTTTAAAGCTTCTTGTATTTCATCAAGAGTTGCCTTTTCACCTAACAAATTTTTCAGTTGAGCTGGCTCAAAATTGACATTCTTTTGATCTACCATCGAATAAAGAATCCAAGCGACCCAGCCCGGAACTTTTTCCCAAGCTTTCGCATCAATTTCCCCAGACTTAATCTGCAGATTGACTCTTTTTTCCATCAATTCTTTTAAATAACGATTTCTTTCGGAAGGATCTGTTGCTTGAGTATAATTGACTAGATTTTTTAATTCTTCTGTTTGATCTTTTTGCAAATTTAAAGCTTTTGCAAATTTTGCGACCATATCAATCGATAAATTTCTTTTACCTTCAATTATCAATCTGAGATATTGCGGAGATTTAATATTCGCCGCTGCGGAAAACATTTGATAACTATAAGGACGAATGTCTTTTTTAGATTGGTGTCTTTTAAATGCGTAGAAGTCAGCTAAGAACTTTCTGTAGTCCATGTAGTGGCTCAGCTCTGGCATGTGCTGCATGTGACCTCCCGCTTTTAGAACACACCAGGAATAAAAAATTATTTTTTACTCCTGGCTTCTTAATTAAGTGAACTTTGCTTTTACTAACGTGACAAGATCAATCTAACCCGAATGATGTTTGAATCGCCGCGAGGCGCAAGGACTAAACTTCCAAAGCTGCTTCCCAACACGAGATTTTGTCGCGACCGAATAACTTGAGTGCTTTGCCATTGGCTGACTAACATTCGTCCTTCCAAAAATCCGTTCATGAGCACTTCCAAAGAAGCATTACTACGCTGGGCGACTGCCGTAATTTCAACTCCCTGAATTTCATAACCTCTATAGCGACGAATATCGATGTATGGCGTTATATCCAAGCGAGGCTGAGGCGGTAAATAAGATGGCAAGTGAACATCCACGACTATTTCATATCCGTCTCCGTAAGGAGGAGGGGGCGGGGGAGGCCTTTGAGCTTCAGAAGAGAGCTCAACAACAATTCGATCAATCAACATTTCGCCGCGAGCGTAAACTTCTAAACTTCGAAGCTGACGACCAATTTCTAGAAAATTTCTTGGAGCTAACGTAACGGCACGACCGATATCAACTCTGCGTGAATCTTCACTACGCCCATTCGCGTAAAGATCTAAGGTCGCAGCAACTTCACGAGAGCGGTCAACATAAACACGAATTGATTCAACTCTTGATCCGCGAAGATGGCTTAATTCACGAAGTAAATCGATGGATTCATTTCTAACGTATCGACCGACGTAAATTTCTTCTGATTGACGTCTTCCGAATCTATCATCGTGGCGATCACCAGGGTAAGGGCGAATCGGTCCGTAATCATTTCCACCACGACCTGGTTCAGGATAAATAGGCCTATCATAATCACTGTTTCTTCTATCGTGATGTCCACCAAGATCTGGTCGAACAATTCCATAATCGCCACGATTCATTTTGGAATCTGAAGATTTGCCAGTTGTAATCATATCGGCTTGTGCAAAAGAGCCGATTAGCATAACTGAAGTAAGTAAAGATTTGATGAGTGTCATAGTGTCCCCCTTGATTCTCATGTCTCTCGTTTTTATGTCCCCGACGCCTTGTAATTCAATACAAATAATTCGGATTCAACCAACTTAAGAGAGTTGCAATCAGTATGCCTGAAAAAGTATAGTCATTTTGACACTTTTTTTACTCTCAAGCATCATCAGGAGCCAAATGAAGACTTGGATTACCTTAAGTACAAAAAAATTTTGGCGCATCTGGTTAATGATTCTTACTTCTGGAGTCTTACTGACTCTTTTATCCGTTTTTTTTATTGATCGGCCGTGGGCTCAGCGCTTTGGCTCACCGGAGCTTGTCCCCGTTTGGCTGTTTCATAGAAATATTACTGATATCGGTGAGGCTGGGCCCTATATCGCTTTCGCTCTGATCGCTCTTTTCATAAAAAAGTTTCGTAAGTATGCTGCTTACTTTTTAGCCTGTATGATGACTTCGGGTCTTGTGCTGCATATTCTTAAGATTTCGGTTGGCCGGGCTCGGGCTCACAAGTTCCCAAATCATGACCATTTAATTTTTGAACCCCTTAACTTTCATCATCATTTTCAAAGCTTTCCATCTGGCCATAGCCAAACTCTCTTTACAATTGCAACTCTGGTGTCTTTTTTGTTTCCTAAACTGACAATTTGGATCATGACTTTAGCTTTGTATTTAGCTTTTACTCGAGCTGTCACTTTGGCGCACTTTGTAAGCGATGTTTGGGCTGGTGTGTTTATAGGAGTTCTTATTTCTGCGCTGACCTTAAGGCGTTTGGTGCAAAAATATGGTACGTGATTTTTATGATTTACAACCAGACTCTGTCATGGATGCAACAGAAGAAGCTGGCTTTGAACCTACAGGTGAGTTTTTTCAGCTGAATTCTTATGAAAACAGAGTTTTTAAAATCAGACTGGAAGATCGCAGCCAAATTGTTGCGAAGTTTTATCGGCCAGGGCGATGGTCCAAAGAACAGATCGAAGAAGAACATGAATTTTTGCTTGAACTTGGCGCTGAAGGAATCGATGCTAATCAGCCTTTGAAATTAAAAAATAATTCTTCAATTCTAGATTTTAAAGGAATGTACACTTCATTTTTTCCACTTGTTCAAGGCCGACCCGTCACAGAGCTTTTAAATGCAGATTGGCCCCGAGTTGGAAGACTTTTGGCAAGAATCCATAATATCGGGGAACGTAAAGAAGCCGACTACAGATTGCCGATGACTACTGAAGATCACCCCAATGGATGGGAGGCCTTCCATCTGCTCGAAAAATGGATCGACCCGAATGTGAGCTCCCGGTATTTGTCCGCAGCATCTGAGCTTTTAGAAATTTTCGACGGCTTGGTAGACCCCTCAAGCTTTATTCGAATTCATGGAGATTCACACAAGGGAAATCTTCTACAAAAAGAGTCGCAGTTTTTTATGGTGGATTTCGATGATTTTGTTATGGGCCCCGCTGTTCAAGATCTGTGGATGTTATTTTCAGAAGAAGATGATTTCGAAGAAGAGAAAACTCTTTTCTTATCAGGCTACGAAGACCTCAGACATTTTCCTTATGAGCAGTTTAATTGGATTCCTGCCTTAAGAGCTTTCAGAATTATGGGCTACAGTGCTTGGATTGCAAGACGCTGGGAGGACCCCAGCTTTCCTCGTCTTTTTCCAGAATTTAATACCTACTCTTATTGGTCTCAAGAAACAGACGCCCTTGAAAAATGCCTCAGATCACTTTAAACGTGGCTCGCAAAGCTTCATTGACAGGGCACAGAACGTCGCATCAAATGCCGACTAGCTGTCGACAGTTTTAAGCAATCTAGGGTATTTCATCTAACTCTGCATTTTTTTAACGAGGTAATAATTCATGAAAAAAATTAAAGTAGCGAATCCAGTTGTTGAGCTTGATGGCGATGAAATGACTCGAATTATTTGGGCTTTTATCAGAAATAAACTGATTCTTCCTTACTTGGATCTTGAAATTAAATACTTCGATCTTGGAATGGAAAATCGAGATAAAACTGATGACAAAGTCACAGTTGAATCTGCTGAAGCAATCAAAAAGTATAACGTCGGCATCAAGTGCGCCACAATTACGCCGGATGAAGCGCGCGTAAAAGAATTTAATTTGAAACAAATGTGGAAATCCCCCAATGGAACGATCCGTAATATTTTAGATGGTACAGTTTTCCGTGAGCCCATTATTTGCAGTAATGTTCCAAGGCTTGTACCCAACTGGACGGCTCCGATCTGCATTGGTCGACATGCTTTTGGTGATCAGTACCGTGCCACTGATTTTGTGACAAAAGGGAAAGGAAAATTGACTATCACTTTTGAAAGTGAAACTGGCGAAAAAATTTCCCACGAAGTTTACAACTTCAAGGGAGATGGTGTGGCGATGGCGATGTACAATACGGATGAAAGCATTCGCGGCTTTGCAAAATCTTGTTTCAATATGGCTTTACAAAAAAAATGGCCTCTCTATTTTTCTTCAAAAAATACGATTTTGAAAAAGTACGACGGAAGATTTAAAGATATTTTTGAAGAAATTTATCAAAAAGAATTTAAAACTCAATTTGTCGAAGCTGGAATTACTTACGAGCATCGATTAATCGATGACATGGTCGCTAGCGCTTTAAAATGGAATGGAAATTTTATTTGGGCCTGTAAGAACTATGATGGTGACGTGCAGTCAGATACTGTTGCGCAAGGGTTTGGCTCTTTGGGTCTTATGACTTCGGTTTTAATTACTCCAGACGGAAAAACAATGGAAGCTGAAGCGGCTCACGGGACAGTGACTCGTCATTACCGCATGCACCAGCAAGGAAAACCCACATCAACAAATCCGATTGCTTCCATATTTGCTTGGACGCGCGGCCTTGAGCACCGTGGAAAATTAGATGGTAACCAAGAGCTCGTAAAATTTGCTCAAACTTTAGAAAAAGTTTGTATTGAAACTGTAGAATCAGGCTTCATGACAAAGGATCTCGCTATTTGCGCCTACGGCGACAAAGTATCGGCAGACAAATACATGAACACCGAGCCTTTCCTAGAAAAAATCAACACTAACCTCCAAAAAGCTCTCGGGTGACAGACACATTTAAAAGTGACGGCGCGTCAGGCGCGCCGCATTGTGACCTGCTTAAAATCTCTGCGTCAGGTACATCTTTGATCGGCTCGTCCTCTGCGGGACGTCTGTGAATAATTCCGCTAGGTCCGAAAGGAAGCAACGGTACCTCATGGTGTTTGCGACAGGGCGGCGGGCCACTTTTATTTTTTCGTTTTAAATTTGTTCCGGGGGTTAAATCTTTTGTCATACCAAGTGATTGCAAGAAAATTTAGACCCCAAGTTTTTGGCGATGTTATTGGCCAAAATCATGTCACGCAAACATTGCAAAATTCACTTAAAAATAATCGATTGCCACATGCTCTTCTTTTTACTGGCCCTCGCGGTACCGGAAAAACTTCATCTGCTCGAATTCTTGCCAAAGCTCTTCGCTGTCCTGATGTAAAAGATTTTATTCCCTGTGGAATTTGTGATTCCTGCCGGGAAATTTCTGAATCAAGATCGGTCAATGTCTTGGAAATTGACGGAGCTTCAAATAATGGCGTTGATGCAATTCGTGAACTTCGGGACACAGTTTCTTACATGCCAACGAACGGCCGTTATAAAATCTATATTATCGATGAAGTTCATATGCTTTCAACTTCCGCATTTAATGCACTCTTAAAAACTTTGGAAGAGCCTCCTGCACATGTCGTTTTCATTATGGCGACAACTGAAGTTCATAAAATTCCACAGACAATACTATCTCGTTGCCAACGATTTGACTTTAGAAGGATTTCAACTCGGCAAATTGTCGAACATTTAAAAATAGTCACTTCTGCTGAAAATGTAGAATTTGAAGATGAAGCCCTTTGGACTATTGCCCGCCAAGGTGACGGCAGCATGAGAGACGCTCAGACTCTTTTAGATCAAGTCATCAGTTTTGCGAATGGAAAACTCACTGCCCACGGAGTTGCCGACATTTTAGGACTGACGGATCGCACGCTTTTACTTGCGACTCTTAAGTCATTAGTTGATAGCGACACATTGCAGATGATTGAAATTTTAAAAAAATTGAATTTTTCAGGAACTTATCCAGAGCTTTTCGCACGTGAGCTCCTAGAATCCATCAGAACTCTTACTTTAGTCAAAGTAGCCGGAGCCAAACTTGAAATTCTAGATAGACCAGATTCTGAAATCGCAGCCATGGTTGAGATGAGCACCCATATCACAGAAGAAAATCTTCAATTCATATTTGATATGGCTTTTAAAACCGCTGGCGATGTTTCCAAGTCTTCAGACCCCCAAATTGTACTTGAGATGGGCCTTCTCCGAATGGTGCAAGCTCCAAAGCTGGTTGATCTTCAAAAAATTCTATCTGGAGAAGTTCCAAGCTTAACAACGACTTCTCCTTCTCCTGCTCATTTTAATGTTGGGGTAACTCATAACCAGGCTCCTGCTCCGGCGACTTCAGTGTCCCTTCAAAAAGGCTATCTAAAAGCGAAAAGTGCATCTGATAAGTGGCTTCTATTCGTCAATAGCATTCGCTCCCGAGATCCTATTTTTGCAGCTAAAGTTGAAAGCCTTCTTTTTGTCTCTGAAGATGGAAAAATGATTAAACTTTCAATCTCAGTTAAACATATGTTTTTAGCTGACACCTTAAAAGAACCCGAATCTCGTCAAAAGTTACAGACTTTTCTCGATTCACTTTGGGGCGAAGGTTATACTTTCCAAGTCGTATCAGTACAAAAAGCTGAAGCTGCAGAATCTGCTCAAAAAATGGCCGAAAACAAAGCCATCGTTAATGAAATGAGTGTGGATGAGCAGCTTAGAAATCATCCTTCTGTGAAAGCGGCTCAGAAAGTTTTTAAAGGTGATATTAAAACAGTTCCTGATCGGAACCGAAGATAAGTAAAGCTTTCCAGCAATGGACAGCTTGAAATGGCGTAAAAAACAAGAGGAGTTAAATTATGTTTGGTAGTGGCGGAAAAGGTGGCAGTGGCATGGGGGGCGGCATGGCGCAGCTCATGAAACAAGCTAACCAAATGCAAATGAAAATGAAAAAAGCCCAAGATGAGCTTGCAAAAAAAGAGTATGAAGGTAGCGCAGGTGGTGGAGCAGTCAAAGCCCTCGTCAACGGCGAATATTTTATTGTCTCAATCAATATTCAAGATGATTTAATCAAATCGGGCGACAGCGAAATGCTCCAAGATTTAATTAAAGTCGCTGTCAACGATGCGACTCAAAAAGCTAAAAAGACCTCACAAGAGGAAATGGAAAAAATTACGGGTGGACTTGGAGTCCCAGGCTTGTTCTAATTGTACTTGATATGTTGCAAATTTCAGCGCTAGAAAAATTAGTTCATGAGCTTTCAAAGCTTCCTGGTATAGGACCGAAAACGGCCCAGCGCTTGGCCTATTATGTCTTAAAAAATAAAGACACCTATCCTGAAAAACTTAAAGAAGGGCTTGAGCGCGTTCAAGCGGAAGTGCATGAATGCCCTCATTGCTTTAACTTTACGGACGCAGATCTTTGCATCTTCTGTGAAGATCAAAACAGACGAAATGATTTAGTTTGTATTGTCGAAGAGCCTTCTGATATTTCTCGGATTGAATCTTCCGGCGTTTACAATGGACGTTATCATGTTTTACATGGCGCCCTTTCTCCCCTTGAAGGCGTTGGCCCTGAACAACTTAAGCTTAAAGAGCTTATGCTTCGCTTAGAAACTGAAGAAATTAAAGAAGTTATTTTAGCGCTCGATTCTGATCTTGAAGGAGACACGACAGTTCTTTATATCAGCCGCCTTGTGAATGGAAAAGGCATTCGCCTCAGCCGAATTGCTCAGGGCATACCAATTGGTAGTGATATTGATTATATTGATGAAAGAACGATGGGTCGTGCCTTACAAAATCGAATTGAAATCTAAACGAGGATTTTGATGTCATTTATAAATTATAATGCGAAAGAAATTCACTGCAAAGTTGTCTACTACGGACCTTCTTTGGGTGGAAAAACCACCAACATGCAGTGGATCTACGCGCAAACAAATCCTGAAATGAAATCAGATCTTGAAAAGTCTGAAACTCAAACCGAAAGAACACTTTTCTTCGATTTCTTACCCATTCAAATGGGAGAAATTCAAGGATTTAAAACTCGTTTGCATCTTTATACAGTTCCGGGACAAGTTGTTTATGATGCTTCAAGAAAACTGATTCTTAAAGGCCTTGATGGAATTATTTTTGTCGCAGATTCTCAAAAAGAACGTATGGAAGAAAATATCGAGTCCATTAAAAATCTTAAAACAAACCTAGATCAACAGGGCTACAATATCCAAGAAATTCCTCTTATCATTCAGTATAATAAACGAGATCTACCCAACGCCGCTTCAATGGGAGATTTAAGAAAAGCTTTGAATCTCTACAACGCACCTGAATTTGAAGCTAAAGCCAATCAAGGCGTTGGCGTATTAGAATCATTGAAGACTGTGTCGAAATCGATTATCACCGTCCTTAAAGGTGGCGCTCTACTTTAGTTTTCAAACAAGTGCTTTGAACCTTTAAAGGTTTTCTTATGCAAAACATGGTCGCAGAAATTGAAAGACTTAAAAAAGAAAAGAATGCAGTCATCTTGGCTCACTTCTATGAAGACGGAGACATCCAAGATATTGCAGATTATGTAGGCGATAGTTTTTACTTGGCTAAAATGGGGCAAAAATCTAAAGCGGATGTCATTCTTTTAGCCGGCGTCGTCTTTATGGCGGAAAGTGTGAAAATTTTAAATCCTTCTAAAAAAGTCTTAGTTCCTGATTTAAATGCGGGATGCTCACTTGTAAATGGGGCACCATTCGAAAAATACAAAGCCTGGAGAGAACTTCATTCTGATGCCGTTGCCGTTACTTATATTAATTCATCTGCTGAAGTGAAGGCCATTTCAGATGTTATCGTGACTTCAAGCAACGCCGATCAAATTTTATCAGCCATTCCACTCAATAGAAAAATTCTTTTTGGACCGGATCAACATTTAGGAAGATTTTTGTCAAAAAAGTATAATCGCCCCATGGAACTTTGGCCCGGATCATGTGAAGTACACGTACTTTTTAATTGGAAAAGGTTAATGGAGTTAATGGCGATCAACCCCGACGCTGTCGTTATTGCACATCCAGAATGTGAACAAGAAATCCTTCAGCACGCACAAGTGATTGGCTCAACTTCAAGACTTCTTGAAGAAGTGGCACAAAATCCTGCCAAAAAATTCATTATCGCAACAGAAATGGGAATTTTTCACCAAATGAAAAAGCTTCGTCCTGATGCGGAACTTATTCAAGCCCCAATCGAAGATGGAAGATGTAACTGTAATAATTGTCCTTACATGAAAATGAATACGATGGAAAAAATTTTGAAAGCACTTCAAAATTTAAGCCCGCAAGTCAATTTAGCTGAAGGATTAAGAAGGCAAGCTCAAGTATCTCTAGATCGTATGATGTCGATAACAAACAACCAAATGGTCACCTGGCCAGATCAATTTATCTACACGAGTCCAAATTGAACGCTACGGAAAAAATTCAAAATTTTTTTCAAAGTAATTTAGGAATAAACGATATTTTCTATACGGATTTACGATCTGATTGGGGCGATGAAAATCCCGACTACCGATTAAGTATACGAAAAGGTCTATTTGAATATTTAAAAAATAATCATCCGGATGAGATCGCCGATTCAGTTTGGGATTTGGAAACTCCGCCTGTTTTAAAATCACTTTTTATATCGATTAGCCATAGCCATGGAATGGGCGGATTCATAGTCTGCACATGGTCCGTTGGGCTTGATATTGAAAACACAACGCGAATTTCTGAAAAAATTGTGGAGCGTGTTTCTTCAGAAGAAGAACTGAAATCTTGTCCTGAATTTGAGCTTCTTTGGCCAGCTAAAGAAGCTATTTTTAAGTGTTCCACAGAGTTCTACACAATCAGCCAAATTCAAATTCAGTCTTGGCAGGCTTCTCAGAATGAGACATATTTTTTTACAAGTTTCACAACTGTAGGATGTGCATTCAAAGATTCAAAGCATTCTTATGCTGCAGTCATTAAAAAGTTTAAACTTTAGTCTAGTAACTACCGATAGGTTGTATATGAACCAAGGTAGAGGTCAGTTATGAAAGAAAAAATTCAAAAAAAAGCTCCGAAAAGTAAGTCCAGGGGAGCTCCTAGAAAAGAACTTTCACCGATCAGGGTTTCTTATATATCTTCATTAACAAGTTTTTCGAAATTAACACGCGAATGTCAGGTTATAGAAGCTTCCTCTTCGGGGCTTTTGATCTTAGTAGACCGAAATGACATTATCGCACCTCATTTAAGGAAAAATTTAAATCTTGATGAGCTTATTGGTGAAGAAGTTTATTTACGACTTGATGATATGAACTTAGAAATTTCAGGAATTGTTGCAAGAACAAAATTTTTAGGAAAAAAAGGCTTTCATATCGCAATCGACTATACAATAGACGCACCTGAATATTGGCGCGAATGCTTGATGGATCTTTTGCCAATTCCAGGTGAAATTGATTAATTTTTAAAGCGGAACAAATCCCTTGATTTGTTTTTCGCTGGTCAACATTAAGGAATAGTGAGTCGGTAAAAACCAGCTTAGAGCTTCTAAAATACCTGAATGTTCATGCTGTGGAGGATTTCCAAGAGATTCTAAAGACAATGCAAGATCGTAGTGTTTACCGTCTTGGCTCAGTACAATAATTTTAACCTGCATAAGTCCTTGATCTAAAAAAAATTGCTTTAAAATATTTCTGACGTAATTGGGTAAATATTGAGGATGCGGAGCGCCCGCAATCAAGCCTTGTTCGTTTTTTAATTCGACACTACCTTGGATGACGGGAAGCTGATTCAAACGGAACAAACCGGTTTCTTTAAAATTCCAAACCATACCCCAAGGAAAAACATAATCAGGGTATTCTTTCGTTGGATTGACAACCAAACCGATTCCTTTTGTAGACAGCCAATCTAATATTTTAACCACAGGTTCATCTGAACTTGAATTTGTTTCAACCATTAAGTATGGCCATTTATCAGGCCCGACTTGGGGTCCTTCATCAAGTAACGTGACTTTGGATTTCAGGAGCTGATCAAAAAATTTATTTTCCCAGTCGTGGTCTCTTTTAGAATCTGGAACTTCAAATAATTCACTTAAGGTCATAGAGGATCGTTTACACGATAGTCTTGTTGGTCGCAAGCTTTAGGTCAGCAAATACCTTCATTTTTAAGTTTGAGACTCATCTCAAGTTCAGATAAAGTTAAACCTACTTTTAATGTTAAAGAAAGCCCCTCGATTTTGAAAACCCTAATACCAATTTTCTTGCATGCTTTTAAAGATATTTTGCGGCCTAAAATAATGGCTGTTATCATTTTTCCATTTTTAGGCTCTTTTACAATTTGGGGAATCATCACCTGGCTTTTATGGGATTGGATTTTAAGTCTTGGTTTTAATCTCTATAACTTAGGAATCATGCAAAGCTTTGTGCAGATGCTATCACCTTATTTTTTGCTAACTCAAGACCCACTTGTGAATGTAACAGCTGGGGCCTTTATCATTGTCTTGATTCTACCGGCTGCACTTATAACCGCACTTTTTATTACTTCTGTCGTTTTAGTTCCCCTATTAGTAAGTGAATTGCGTAAAACCGAATTTAGTTCCCTATTAAAAAAATCGACATCTATCTTTTCTGGGACCCGCACTTCAATTTCATATTCAATAAAATATATTTTTTCATGGATAGCTTCTTTGCCTTTTTGGATTGCGATTCCCTTTGGGGCAATTTTCATACCGTTTCTCTTGTTAGCTTGGTTTAATTCAAGGCTCTTAACCTGGGAAATTATGACTGAAATTGCGACGCCTGAGGAAACTGCTCTATTTGTTCAAGAAAATTCAAAGAATCTATTTTTTTTGGGAATTTTGACATCAACTCTGTATTACATTCCGATTCTAAACTTTATAGCACCTGTTATCGTTTCTGCTGCATTCGCACGCTATTGCTTAACTCAGTTTAAAAAAACTACGTCTTTAAAAATGACATCAAAAGTCTAGCCTAATTCAGGACTAAAGCCTAATCACAAGATCTGATTTTATACCGATAAAATGCTCATGTCAGACGCTGAAGATTTTGACTCATCAAAATTAGATGAGCTAAAAGAATATAAAGATGAACACAATCAAGACCTTCGGTTTTCGATCGTTGAAATTTATCTAATAGAATCAAAAAAATTAATTCATCAATTAAAAAATGCAAAAGATAGTAATACGATAAGCCAAGCCGCACATTCGCTGAAGTCCAGCACCGCCTCAATTGGCGGCACAGCGCTTTCTAACATATTTGAAAAACTAGAAACTCAAGCATTAGCTGATTCGGAAAAAGCAGCGCTGACAAAAGAAGTCGACCTGCATTTTTTGAAACTAGAAAATAGCTTGAAACACTATTTAAAGAATTCGGGTTAGAACGCTATGGCACAAATTCTAATACTTGATGATAGTGAAACAATCTTAAAAATAACAAGCTCTATACTTCTTTCTAAGGGCCACAAAGTCACAATTTGTAAGTCTGCAATAGACGCGATTGAACAGGTCAAAAAAAAGATTTTTGATTTGATCATTACAGATCTTGCTCTTCCGGGTGGCAATAATGGTTTCGACTTTATTCGAACCTGCAGGAAAGACAGTGCGCTTCAGCAAGTTCCTATCATGATTATGACGGGCCAAAGAAAAGAAAAAAAAGACGTTGATAAAGCAATTTCAGTGGGCGCAAATGATTTTATTGTGAAGCCAATAAATCCTGAAATATTCGAATCAAAAGTTGATCAGCTGCTTACTAAAAAAATAAAAAAGAATGTTGATTATAGCATCTTAAACGCGAAAGGGCTTTGGGGTGCAGAAGTTAGAATTATCAAAATGACAGAACAGGGCCTAGATATTCAAAGTCCATTTTTAGTACCTGTCGAAACAAAAATTAAGATACTCAGCGAATTTTTTAAAGAAATTGGAATTGAAACTCCTTGGGTTAAAGTTGTTCACTGCTCCAGGTCTTCAATCGCGGATGGCTATAATATCAATGTTAAGTTTGTTGATCTCACTGAAAAAGAGACTTTGCCTATCAAAAACTGGATTCGAAATCTAAATAAAAAAGCAGGCTGACAAAGTCTCATTAAAAATTCAAATAGGCTTTTTTTGAAGTTCCGATAATGCTTCGTAAGGATCCCCTGATAAATTTAAAACCTGCGCGAATGCCAATTCCGTCTTGATACCTTGTTTGCGTAACCGCATGACTAAATTGTAAAAATCTTGTCCCAATTCTTTTAAAAGTCGCTCTTCAATTAAAAAATGGATATACGCATTTTGCCTAACAGGTTCTTCGGCTTGAGCAAATATTTCAAAAGAAATAGAATCGATTTTAAATTGAATAATGACTGTCTCAAGTTGATCTACAATTGATTCTGTAATTTTAAAATCTAGAAGGTCTGCCCAATTTTTTTTAGCTAATTCGATCAATATTTTTTTATCTTCAAGCTTAATTAATATATCTAAATCCGAATTTTCATTATTTAAACCCAAAGGAAATGTCCCCGCAACAAGGGGACTGAATTTTTTTAAAAGACTCAGCACTTGAGAATTTTTCAGAGCCTGCCAAACATATTTATTGCTCTCTAGGTTGATTAAAGACTCTAAAGATAACGGATGAAATTTAAGGTTCATTTCACCCAAACAAAGTTCTAATTCTTGATTGATTTCTTTATCAAGTCCACTTTTATTGATTTTGACATGCTGATAGCGATTTTCTAATTCTGCGAAAGTCAGATCAGAAACAACTTCAATATGTTCAAAGCCTTCATCAATAATTTTTCCTTGCTTTGGAGCTGGAAGTTCCACAACAAAAATTGATCCATAGCCAAAATGAATCGGCTTATCCAACTTAAAAGTGGATATCGGCCTGCCGTTGACTTCACTTTCAGTCATTAGTCTAGCAAATTTTAAAAATTCAGACTTCAAAAATTTATATCGCTCAAAAGTTGAAACCCTGTAGCACAAGTGATCAATATTCCAATGAGAATCAAGAAAAATATTCGACTCGTTTAACTTTTGATTTAGTTTTTCAAGGAAGCGCTCCGCTTCTAAGTGAAATTTCATAATATTTAATACCTATATATTCATAGATTTTTTAAAAAAACTTACTGACGCTTTTTTATTTAAGTTGGTGACAAAAACATATTCTGTGCGGCGATCCAGCTACCTGTCCAGGCGTTCTGAAAGTTAAATCCGCCGGTAATTCCGTCAACATCTAATACTTCACCGGCAAAATAAAGACCAGGACAAATTTTACTTTCCATTTTTTGAAAATTAATTTCGCTCAATGAAACTCCGCCGCATTCGACGAATTCATCTTTATATCGATTTTTTCCCAATACATTAAATTCCGTTGCGAATAAAATTTCTGATAAAGTTTGAATTTCTTTATTCGATATATCAGCCCATCTTTTATCTGCTGGTATATTGGCTTTTTCAATAACCTTTAGCCAGAAACGCTTTGCAAGCTCTTCTGGGTAAATATTCTGAATTTGTGACTTTTGACCATTCAATTTTAATTTTTGAAGTAAATTTAAAACGGACTCGATTCGATCAAGTCCCATCCAATTAACTTTCAATTTTGCTAAATAATTTGCATGAAGCATTTCTCTTGCGGCCCAAGCTGAAATTTTAAGAATGGACGGACCACTCAGGCCCCAGTGCGTAATCAGAAGGGGGCCTTTTTCTTTAAAGGGTTTTTTGTTATCGATGAATAATTTGACTTCTGATTTTTCAAAACTAAGTCCTGGTAGTTCTGCAATCATATTGTCTGTGATTTTAAAACTAAAAAGAGAGGGTGCTAATTCGGTTATAGTATGACCCAGGTTTTTAGCTAACTGATAACCGAAAGCGCTACTCCCAGTTGCGATCATTACGGAATCAGCAATAATTATTTCGCCACTTTGAATTTGAATCTCAAATCTTCCTGATGAATTTTTTTGTATCATGTTTACTTTATGATTTAATTTAACTTCAACACCTGCTTTTTCAGCAGCTTGGGTAAAACAGTCAATAATCGTTTCAGAAGTATTCGTATCGGGAAACATCCGACCATCTTGTTCTGCAACTAAGTTAACACCCCGATTTTTGAACCATTCCACGGTGTCTTGTGCTTGAAATTGACTAAAAGGCGAGTTCAATTCTTTCGAACCCCGGGGGTAGCGCTCACAAAAGGCACGTACTTCATATAAGTGATGAGTGACATTACAACGGCCACCACCTGATATCCGTACTTTTTTTAAAATAGAGCCTGATGATTCAAGTATTTGGATACACGCAGGTAAACCTTTTAGTTTCGCATTTTCCGCAACATTAATAGCTGCAAAAAAACCCGCTGCACCACCACCAACAATCACTATATTTAACATATGATAAATTTAAGAAACCTTTTGGGAAAAAAATGGCTCAGAAGGAGGGACTCGAACCCCCGACCCAGCGGTTAACAGCCGCTTGCTCTACCAACTGAGCTACTTCTGAACTAGAAGGCTGAAATTAAGTTTTACGCCTATTCTTGTCAAGCCCAAGTCCGTGAATTTAGTAGCCCTTCAATATTTTGCTTAAGATTTGAGATTGAAAAACTAAGCCATCAACCCTAAAAACCTCGACAGCTTCATCCGCCTCAAGGGTCTTGCGAAATTCCCCTGATCCTACTGTTAAGTATCTTTTCAACTGCCGCTTAGCTTTCTGTTCCGGAACAGGCTCTATCACAACTTCGCAAATTTCTTCTGGCCGAACGGAATCTTCCGAGGCTCTGCTTGTATAAAACTCAACTTGGCCCGTCTCTTTTGGACACCAGTTCCAAACACGAGATTCTGCTTTTATAGTAGGCGAAACGCTTCCGAATAAAAGCTCGAGTCCTTTGCGGAAATTTCCACTTTGAACGTATTGCATTGCGTAAATAACGCTCCAAAGGGCGATCACGAGCCCCGTTATCACAATAATTGATTTAGTATTCTTTTTTTTATTAAACGCCACGCCATTATTTTGTGCCATTTTCTTCTTTATGGGCAGAAAAAAATGTATCATCTAGAAATTCAAATAAAAGGAACCGAATGGAACATTTTTTATCTCCTGAAGGATTAATCGCGCTTCTAACACTGACTGCTATGGAAATTGTGTTGGGTATCGACAATATCGTTTTTATTTCAATTCTCGTCGCGAAATTGCCCGCAGAACAACAAGCTAAAGCTCGAAATATTGGATTAGCCCTAGCCCTACTTGCGCGCCTGGGACTTCTTTTCAGTATCAGCTGGGTGATGAGCCTGACTCAGCCGCTATTTTCAGTATTTGGTTTTGATATGTCAGGCCGAAACCTAATCCTCTTGTTCGGTGGCCTTTTCCTAGTTGGAAAAGCAACTTTTGAAATTCATGAAAAATTTGAGCTTCATGAAACAGGGCCTCATATGAGCGGTAAAAAAGCGAATTATACCTCCATTCTAATTCAAATTTTATTACTTGATATCGTTTTTTCATTGGATAGCGTGATAACGGCAGTTGGTATGGCTAAACAAATATCAATTATGGTAGTTGCGATGCTCATTTCAATGCTTGTGATGCTTGTTTCGGCTTCTGCAATTGGAAACTTTGTCGAACGTCATCCAACTGTTAAAATTTTAGCACTTTCATTTTTGATTTTGATTGGCGTGATGCTTGTAGCTGAAGGCACAGGTCAACACATGCCAAAAGCTTATATTTATTTTGCGATGGCATTCTCACTTGGAGTCGAACTCCTGAATATGAAATATCGGGCAGTTGCAAAAACAAAAGTTTGAAGAGCTTTTAAAAAATTGGGTGCGCCCAAGTAGAGGAGTTTCGTACTAGCTGTATCGATAATCCATGGATACTGAACATATAACTAAGTCGAAACAACTGAGCAGAGACACCCGAACAAAAATGCTTCGAACCAAAATAGTTCAAAAGGTCACTTGCGCGGTCTTGAGCCACGCTGACTAGACAAGAAAAGTGGTAATGAGAGCAAGGATTGCCGGAACGCCTTGGATGAAAAGGATTTTTCTACCGACCGAGTACCCGCCATATAAGGCCGCAACCACAACGCATCCTAAAAAGAAAATAGAGAGTTGCCGTGAAGTTTCAATATCGGTAAATTGGTGCGGACGGGAGGATTCGAACCTCCGACCACCTGATTCGTAGTCAGGTACTCTATCCAGCTGAGCTACGACCGCACGACAGGTATAAACTCGAAAGAATCAGATATTTAAACCCAAAGCCTTCTAAAATCAAGCTTGCACCCTAAAATCGACATGATTTTATAGGAATTCTCCGATCTGTCCTTGATCAAGGGGCGCTGCTTATGGCATTTTGGGAAAGATTTTCAGCCTTAGCGAAAAATCAATTATTTATAATTGATTTTATTGTTCATTGAAATTCGATCGCGGAGAAGTGGGTGAGTGGCTTAAACCAAGCGTTTGCTAAATGCTCGTACTTACAAAATAGGTACCGTGGGTTCAAATCCCACCTTCTCCGCCAATTTAGATTCTCTCGTTCGCGAAAAATAAGAAAATAGAAAATTTTAAACAAAACAATCACTTAGGTGAAAACGAGTTTTGTTGGTCTTTAGAGTTAGTCACTCAAAATCACGCTTAATAATGGCATTCGTAAGTACTCTGTAGTTTCTGGCTGTAGTTTTCGAGTGAAAAACTACAGAATACAAAACCGAGGAAATTATTAATGGTGCTTGGTCCTGTAAAACTCAAATTGCTTGTACTAGGTACGACCCTTAGTTAATTCTGAATATACATACCGTGGGGGATTACATGGATAATAAATCTAAAAAAACTGTGGTGGCTAAAGTTGTTAATTCAAACGGTTATGATACTTCAAATTTTATTCGTGTAAAAATGCCTTCCGCAAATCCACAGACCCGATCTAGTTCAAATCCAGAGAAAACTAAGTTAAATTCTAGACTAGCTCCGACCCGCTAATTGCAATAAGTTCTTATTTGATGAAGAACAGAAATATTGCAATCGTATGGGACTTTGACGGAACGCTAACTGAACACGACTCAACGTCAAAAGTAATCGAACATTTTAAAGGTTCTGGCGGTGAAAAAGATTTTTGGAACCTGATAAAAAATCTCGGTCAAAGCGGTTATCATAACAAACAAGACTGGGAACATGTTCTAGCGTCAGATGCTCCGACTTGGATGTATTCCCTATCCAAAATTGCCTATGCCAATAAAGTACCTTTGAATGGCGAATTTTTTAAAAAGTTGGTACCCAAGGTGCCACTTTTTAAAAATGCCGAAAATTTCCTAAAAAAGATTAAGGATTTAGAAAATGAAAAATCCTTTAAAGAATTAGACATCTCAGTTCATCATTTTGTTATTTCTGCAGGCCTAAAGGAATTTGTAGAATTACTAGTTCCTGCGGATACATTTAAGTGGGTTTGGGGCTGTCGTTATGCAGTCGTGATTGATGAAAAAGACACTGCTGGCGATAACCCTGAAAGCGTACCTGTTTTTTGTATGGATGAGACTATGAAAACTCGTGCGCTGTTTGAAATTTCTAAAGGTACTTTTATCAATACCAAAAAACGCAAAGTAAATCACAGAATTGAAAATAAAGAACTCTGGTGCCAATTTGAAAATGTAGTTTATATTGGAGATGGTCCGACTGATATACCCGCTCTTTCCTTGGTAAGAGATCGTGGGGGCATGGGTATCGTCGTCTATAATAAAGATAAGAAAGAAAAAGACATTCAAGATCGCTTGGGGCAAATGAGTGCGGACAAGCGTTGCGATTTGATCACAGCTGCGGATTTTTCATTTAATGGTGAATTGTTTAATTCCATTAAAACTAGATGCATCCAGATACAACAAAAGTTTGCCGCAGAAGATCTAAAGTTTTAATTTTATTCAGAGTCGACAAGGTAAAATTAGAAAAGCCCGCTCAATTTTAATGAACAGGCTTTTCAGATTTTAAAGACAACTTTATCGATATCTAAATTATTTCACCGTCTCAAACAAGCAATTCATCTCAGACTTTAGAACTTCAACTTTAAAGTCTTTGTCCTCGTATGTATAAGGAGTTTTTTCTGTATATTGGACAACTTTTTGTTTGTCGTTCAATTTAATTTCTACTTCTTTAGCTCCATTCGTTGGAGAAACTTTTCCGTCATCAACCGCACTGATTAATGTGCGTTCATTTCCATTAACTTGATAAACAGATATTCCTTCTGAATCACGCTGCTTAAGGTTGCCACCAGTATACTCAACGTCCTTTTCAACATAGTTTATAACTTGTCTTATTTGCATTGTTTCAGTTACCTGGTTGCCTTCTGTTTTGGTTATCACCTTAGCCATATTTTTACCTTGAGATCTAACCTCTTTACCGTCATTCATAAAGCCAGTAAATTCAGAGAAGCGATATTCTGTATCGCCGCTTGCCCAAGTAGTTCTGATGCTTTCGCTCGTTTTTCCTTTAGTAACTTGCTCCTTAGGCTCTTCACCATTGAAGAAAACTTTCTCAACACGATCAGAACTGCAAGTGATCTTGATTTTAGAGATTGTCACAGGTTTAAAATTGTTAGGAATTACTGGGTTTACATCTTGAGCGAAAACTGTCGCTGAAAATGCCACAATAACTGGTAAAATCATAACTGGTCTCATTGGCCCTCCGTTTAATATTAAATTACAAAATTCGGTTTGCAGAGCATTATAATTGTTTTTTAACTACATTAAACTTTTTAGTTTTTGTGGGTATTAATTGGAAAAACTGAACACAAGTTTGATACATATAAAAATTGCAAGCGTCTCTAGATGAGAATGGTGTGTATATTGGACCACCTTGACTGTCGAACGAAATTCCTCTCGTTCGCGAAAAATAAGAAAATCTCAATCTGATACAAACTGTACGCTAATCAATTTACGCGTAAAGTGATTAATCTATTCTAGACAATGCAAAAATCATATACGTTTAGTTTTGAGAAATACACGCCGATATCAAATCTAACAGCACAACAGCAATGACAATTTTTGGCACCAGTCCTGCTTGTTATTTGCGTAGGGGGATTATTTTATGGGAAACAATTTGGACACCACTAACGATACCGGAAAATTTAATAAAAGATTTTTTAAAAGAGCTGTCAGAAACTATGCGCGCGCAGCGGCCGTTGCCCTGCCCCTTTCTCTTTTAGTATTATCATTTCAAAACTGTTCACCTAAAGTTGCACAATTTGGTCAGGCTACACCCACTTCACAGCTGACAGGTTCTGAGTCTTTGGGAAGTTCCGATATTTCAGCAATTAGTAACGTAAACCCAACGCCTGTTGATCCTTTAGTATCTATGGGAACGACAGCTGCTGCAAATAGTGCTTCAGGCGGAACAACTGTCGCATTTCAGGTTGTGGATAATTCTGTTAGCAACGGGTCTGTCATCACAAGACTCGTTCAAACTATCACCGGCGGTGGATCTGGTCTTCGTGGATGTACAAATCCGATTGCTAACCGAGCAACAGCTTGTACAAAAGATTCTGACTTCGGTTTGATCTTAAACGCTTGGGGAGTTAACAGCTTTAATTCTGCAGCCGATGTCTACTCGATTAATTTAGATGTTTCCAAGTTAGGATATCCACATACTCAATATTTTTCTCGATTTATCTTAGCAAATGGTGATCGTCGCGAAGTAACTTGGACGCCGAAAACACAACTGACAACAACATCTAGTACCTCAACTTCAACAACGACGAGCAATTCTTCTACTTCTGGTTTAACTTGGGTGTACACAAATCCTCAATTTTGTGTCGGCCCGACTCCACCTCCAGTTAAGATTGGCTCTGCTTGTTCAGTGCGAGGCCAAACTGCAACTAACGCTTGTGGAACGGCAACATGCCAATAGTAACTTCACTAGAATTTGACTTAAAAAACCGGACCACAAATCCGGTTTTTTTGTGCGAATCAGATCACTCATTTTATAAAGTAATTAACTTGCGACGCGATCCTAACATAACTTAATATTAATTATATGAACTCTGTAAAATACAAATCGCTTAAAAAAATTCTCTACTTGGCTTCAAGTCTATTTGTAGTTTTACTTTTTTTTCAGAATTGTAACTCTGGAATGGCTCTTTCTGACTCTGAGCCAATTTCGTTGAATACCTTTTCCAGTAGCACTGAAAATATTCCACCGAAAGACCCTACAGAAATTATTTTTTCTGGCGGCTCTTATATTTTCTACGGAAAATTTAATGTGAATCCAAATGATCCAAAAGGAAACCAAGTTTGCAATTTTCCGAGCCTTAATAATTGCAGTACTAGTGCAAATGGGAAATCCCGCGGCGCTTTGATCGAAAAAAATTCAGGGCTTGATCCAAAAGCTCGACTTCATAAAATGACATTTGATTTTCAATCTAATGGCTTTCTTGCAAAAAACCCTGCAGCCCATATCGCCGTTGGAATTCGTGGAAGAATTACAGAAGATCTCGCGGGTGACCCGGTAGCCGTCAACGGACGAGGTTTTTTAATTGGACATCATGCTGGCGGCGGCGATCCTCGCAATAATAACAATCCAGCTTGTTTAACAAATATGTTACAAGTCGAAAGTTATCACGGTGATATCTCGCGCATTGATCCAAAAATTCCTGCAAATCATATTTTCTCAGATACCTGCACCGGTTCAATTTTTTCCGAAGCTGTTTGGTATAAACTTGAATTATACGTTTCCACTGACAGAAAAATTGGTTACCGCGTTCTAGATCAGAACTCAAAATTAATTCGCTCTTTTTTAATTTCAGATCCGTATAACTATCTAGACCCGAATATCGCAGATTTCTTTTTAGCACATGTCTTTGAAAATGATGTTCTGAACCCGAATGGTAACTGGAACTTTATCATTCGCGACGTCAAATTGATCCAATCAGAAAGTAATATTGAAAAATATTTTACTAATTAAATATGAATCCACTTAAACTTGATCTCAGATCCTTAGCCCTTTTTCGAATCGGACTAAGCCTTATTCTTATTTTTGATCTTTACTTTAGGATTCAGGTCATTCCAGACTTTTATGTTGATACAGGTCTTATTCCGCGCGGTCCTCTTTTAACTGATTTTGCAAATCCGTATTTTTTTTCAATTTTTAATATCGCTGGAAAAAGTTTTTATATTTATATTTTGTCAATTATATCTGGTTTTTGCTATTTGAATCTTCTCATTGGCTTCAGAACACGATTTTTTAGTTTTTTATCTTGGTTTTTTTTCATTTCATTTTCAGCAAGAGCTCCCATTATTGCTCATGGAGGAGATGACCTCATCCGAATGGCTCTGTTCTGGATGATGTTCTTACCTTCTCATGCCTATTACTCCGTTGATTCGGCCCTTGATATTTCGAAAGAAAATAGGCCTCAAGAAATTTTCAATATCACTTCTGTTGCATTCATGATGCAGCTTATTTTGATGTACATATTTACAGCTCTTTTAAAAAATCACCCAATTTGGACAGAACAGGGGACTGCGCTTTATTACACACTTGAGCTTGATCAATTTTTAACTCCCTTAGGAGTCTATTTTAAATTAGTGCCTCAATCGGTGCTGAAGCTGATGACGCATCTCACTTATTATGCAGAACTTATTATTCCAATTCTTATTTTTATCCCGTTCAAAAATTCATTTTTTCGCTGGGTTTCAATTTTTACTTTCATCACTTTTCACTTAGGACTCTTTTTGTTTTTGTATCTCGGCACTTTTCCATGGATTTGCCTTGTTTACTGGCTCGCGTTCATTCCGGGTTCGTTTTGGAATCACATCACGCATAAGCTTGGTAAAATGCAAACAGGTACGGTGATATTTTATGATGCCGATTGTGGGTATTGTTTGAAAATTGTTTATCTATTAAAAACATTTTTAATATTACCCTTCGTTGAAATTAAGAAGGCTCAAGACGAATCTGATATTTTAAAAATTATGAAAAAAGAAACCTCATGGGTTATACTTAATTCTGATCAAATAAAAAAAATTCGATTTGATGCCTTTCTCGAGTTATTAAAAGTTTCTCCTTTTAGAGGAATACTATTTCTTTTTTCTTCGAAACTAATAAAGTTTGTTGGAAATTCTATATATGAATACCAAGCTAATAAAAGATCCCAATTTAGTTCACTAATAAGTCAATTCAACTTTACAAAACAAAATTATCAAACTAGCAGATCATCACAAGTTTTTGTTTTGATTGCTTTCGCCATAACACTGTATTGGAATGTGGCAAAATATAAACCTAATGATAGTTTAGTATTAACATCAGATTTAAATACTATCGGCACGGTCTTGCGTCTTCATCAACAATGGACAATGTTTGCTCCATATCCTGCTTTTGAAGATGGTTGGGTTGTCGTTGAAGCTCAGCTTTTTAATGAAAAAGTCTGGGATATTTTTAACAACCAGCCCTTTACTACAGAAAAACCTCAAAATGTTGCAGATTCCTATGATGGTATTTTTTGGAGAAAATATTTTTCCAATCTAATTCAGGATAAATACGAAAATCATCGTCTTTATTTCGGTCAGTATTTATGCCGGACCTGGAACTCAAAACACATCGGCGAAGACCGAGTTAACACATTTCAAGTTTACTTTATGTTGGAAAAATCAACTGCCCCTGGCAACCCCAAACCGATACCAGAAAAAACGCTTATTTGGGATCACTACTGTTTTTCAAAACCGTCATGACTTTTTACGGAGCACCAAGGCCCGTGAAGTTTTCATTGGTAATAACGCCGTGATATCGTGATCTTTTAATTTTTGGATCAAGAGGAGAACTTTGATCTTGTTGGTAGAAAGTTGTCCATTCATATCGGCCATCAACATTCGTCGTATTTAAACTTAATCGATGAGCTTTGAAGTATGTCCCCTCTAAAGAAAAATCAATTTGAGCGCCCGCACCAGCCATTGTAAGTGCCATTGCAAGCGTTACTTGATTTGTCATAGCTGCCTTGCCAAATTCAGCATACGCAGTTGTATAAGAAATTGAATTGGACATTTTACTTCTCATTTTAGACAGGGCTTCTTGCATTTTTTGTGCAGCGTAAGTTGTTTGATTTATAATTTCCTCTTGGCAACTCGTGCCTTCAGAGTAGGACTTACACAAAGCTTCACCTTTTTGTAAGTAAGCATACTTGGCGCGCTTTTGGCTCCAGTCATACATTAGACTCGCGCTTCGGCCAACAGCTGATTCTATCAAATTTGAAGTATTCAAATCATTAAATGTAATCTGAAGCGTTATGTTCGTGAAATCTAAATCTAATGCTAAGTCTGGAATCAAAACTTTAACTTCATTTAGACCTGTTTCCTGAATCAGGCTTTCCATGTTGCGATGTAAATTGCGAGTCGATGAATTGTCATCTTGATACGTCCATGTAAATCGACCGAATTGACTTTTTTCTTTCAAGCTCTTCGTACCTAAGTCAGAAATATTATAAATGACTCCGTAAAAGTTTTTTGAAGTCGTCGCATGTGTTCCGAAAGCTCGACTACGCATCGTTAAATCATACATGCCAAATTGTGCATCAATTTTTGAATTATCTAAATACAAGTCTGTTACATTATGTGATCGAATCTTATTTTCTGCTGTTGTCGCATTTAATAAAATGGGTATGCCGAAGAATAGGCTAAAACCATCACCTTTTGATTTTCGTTTAAATTTTTCTACTTTGATGACCGCAGGGGCTTTTAGGCTTTCCTGTATTTTTGAAGCAAATTGCTGTGCTGCCATTATATTACCACGCACCAAATCATGATACACTTTGCGGCCATCTTCTAAATTCAAATCAATTAAATAGGAAAACCCATCATCTGAGTTTTTAAAATCAGTTATAGCCGCTGCAGAAAATGGAAGCCCCGGCCCACTAGACAATGCCGACAATTTTGAACTCGTAATCTTAACGTAAACAAAGGTGTCTGCCACTTTTTCAACATAAGTTTCCCAGGTTCCTTGGGCTAACTTAGTTGACGCGAATCCAGCAAATGCAATCCCCGTACCTGCAACATAAATGAGTCCACCTTTGGATTTGTATGTGACGCTGTCTCCAACTTGCCATTTATACAGAACGGTTACATCCATCGGCGCTGATTTGTAACCACGGCCCGATTTTGCTTCAGCTAGACTCTTAAAATAACGTATAGAAGAAACTTCAGATCCTTTCATTGGAAGAATTCCAACTTGAGCCCACCATTTCGCCATCGATCCAGAAGTATTTTTAAAATAAAAGTTCAGCGCCGCACCAAGACCGCCTTCTAATAACTCAAAACTCGATTTCTGATAGCTTGAAGACTGACGGGTCATTTGAAGTGAATTATTTGCCCCCTCTTTGATTGAATCTGCACTGTCAACAGCGATTATTCCTGATCCAAAATCGTAATCTATATAAAAAAGCGGCTGTAGTTTTGTGCTGAGTGAGCGATCTCGATCGGCTGGTTTTTCGTCAACAATTGGATCAGTATCTCCACCGTTAGTGGACCCAGACGTTGTTGTGCCACCATCTGTTGTACCACTGGTCGTAGAACCTTCGTTCGTGCCGCCACCACCATTTGTAGATCCACCATTTGTAGATCCACCATTTGTAGATCCACCATTTGTAGATCCACCATTTG
>JAOASS010000010.1:26971-45877 GCA_030158485.1 Pseudobdellovibrionaceae bacterium
TAGATCCACCACCGCCAGTATTTCCATTGGTGCCGTCATTTCCCTGATTGCCCGGCCCACCATTTCCAACACCATTGCCATTATTGCCGGTACATAAATTTGCATTCTTCGTACAATCAAACGTATTACCAGAATTTGTCTTATTATCGCCACCACCACTGTTGTTGGGTGCAGCATAACTTGATTGATATAAAATCAGAAAAAGACAGGCAAAAATTCTGATAATTAAGCTTGTGGAATTTTTCATTTAAAAGGCTCCTGAAATTATTTTATAAGAAAAAATAAGAGACATTTTCACATCATTTTTTTAGTTCTATTGTCGAGCTGGACTTATTTCGTCTTGCAAGTTCTATGTCAATACTCAAAATGTATTGGAGTAATCAAAACGTCTCATTTCGAGACTGTACCCCAGACTCTTGTCGATTGATTTCTCAACAGTGTCATCTGAACCTACGGATTATAATGGGAAAATGGACCTGGACTCGAACTAGATCGTTTAAAAAGGAAGAGTGCTCGTTGGCACAAGCTCTGCTTTAATAAGAACTGTTGGGGGAACATTTTATGAAAAGTTCAATTAATGAAAATAGCGAAAACTATAAGTACAGTAACAAAAAAGCCTTTAAAAGATTTTTTAGAACTTATTCAAAAGCTAGCGCAATTGCTGTTCCCTTAACTATCGTTATACTTTCTTTCCAAAACTGCGCACCTAAGTACTCTAAATTTGATACGGCTGCTGCCAGCAGTGGGCAGTTGGCGGGCGCCAGCATGACGCCACTTTCAATTACGGGGACTTCGAGTGACGCCGGTGTTAACCCCCTCAATATCGGAGCTGCATCAACTTCAAATATTTCACCGGGCGTGACAACTCCGTTTCAGGTCGTGGATCGCTCTATTAGCAATGGAACAACTATGAGTCGATTAATTCAAACAATTTCAGGTGGTGGTTCCGGTCTTCGTGGATGCACAAATCCAATCTCAAATATTACAACAGGATGTATGAAAGATTCGGATTTTGGACTGATTGCAAACGCTTGGGGTGCAGATAGCTTTAATTCTGCAACAGACACCTATTCAATTAATTTAGATGTTTCAAAATTGGGCTATCCTCACACAACGTATTTTTCACGCTTTATTCTAGCGAATGGCGCAAGACATGAAGTGACCTTCACGCCAACAAATACAACAACATCCACTTCGACTAGTACAAACACAACCTCAACAACGACCAGTGGACTCAAATGGGTTCTTACTAGTAGCGCTTTTTGCACAGGACCCGTTACGCCACCTGTAAAAATCGGTTCAGCTTGTACTGTGAAAGGGCAAACCGTGTCCTATCAATGTGGAACTTTTACTTGCCAGTAATTAAATAAGTCTTTAACTAAGATAAAAGTTTAAGTACTTTTTCAATATCATCATCACGGGTGTAGCCATGGGTTGAAAGCCTGACCCCTGGCCCCCGACAAACAAAACTGACTTGCCCCCGACTTAATTTATTCATGACTTCTTTAAGATCATCTGGATTTTTTGTATGAAAACTTAAAATGGGGCCTTCGTCGTGAATAACGCTAAACCCAAGCCCTTGAAGACCACGACTTAATTTCAAACATAGCCTTGAAGACTCTAAAAAAATATTTCGGATTCCGAACTCGGAAAATAAATCTAGTGTCGCCCCCATTGCGATAATTTCAATCATTGATTTAGAACCAGGTTCATAGCGATTACTAAAAACCTTAGGTTGAATTGAAAAACTTTTCTTCGTATCAGGATCACCATAAGTCATGGCTCCAACTTCGATCGGTGGAAGAAAAGGCATTTTCTCTTTTTTAATGATCATATAACCAGCGCCATAACCGGAACATAAAAATTTATGGCTACCACCGCAAACAATATCAAAACCTGTTTCATGAAAATTAAAAGGCCTTACGCCAGCGCCCTGAATAATATCTGCTACTAGCCAGATACCAGAACCTTTTAATTGCTCTGATAAATATTTTAAATCTGTCACAGATCCCGTTTGATATTGCACCCAAGAAACCGCAATAACTTTTGTTCGACTTGTAATTCGATCAAGAATTTTCTGTGCAGGTGTTTGATAGTTTTCTGATTCCACCTGAATAAGCTTGGCTTGATTTTTTTCAGCTGCAACACGCCAAGGATAAAAATTTGAAGGATACTCTTGATCCCAAGTCAGAATTTCATCTCCTGCCTGAAGAGGTAACCCAAGGGCCGCTTGTGATAAGGCTGATGCTGTCGTCGTAAAAAATGAGACTTCACTTGGATCCGCACCTAAAAATTGGGCCAGCTTTTTTCTTGTAACTTCAGTTTGAGCCCAACCCTTCATAGAGCAAAAGGCACCTTCAGAATAAAAAAGATCAATCCATGACTTCGCAAGCTCACTGTACACATCCGGAATTAAAGATTGTCCAGAATTATTCAGATGGACAAATTCGGAACCAGAATAAAAATGAGATTTAAATTGATTTACATTCATATTTAAAAAACTACTGCTGTTTTAATTAAGTGTCTATATTTTAGCCGTAAGATTAAATGGAAAGCAGACCTGATGAAATCAGGCCTGCTTGTAAAGCGAGATGAACAATTTGAACATCTCTTTTGGTACTATCTTTTTTGTTTAATTTCGGCAACACCATCAAGAACTTGATTCAGACTCTGTAGTGTCAATTGAGAGCTATGAGAACGACAAGTTAAACGGACTAAATCACCCGTACTACTAAGAACCGTGACAACGTCGTAAGTCGTACCACGAGTATTTGTTCGCATAGTCATGGAAATAAGTTTTCCGCGTACAATCTCGAGTTTGTTATTTGATCGCTCTGGTATCGAAATTTTACATCGAGTTTGCGATGATCGCAGATCTAAATCTGCTTGCTCCAAATAAGTCTTATGAAAATAAAGCGCATAACGACCATCCAAGTTTTCAACTAAAACTTTTCCGTATCGATTCTGACCAGGCAAAGGAAGATTTGGAGATGGAATAGGCCTTGGTGTTGGAACTGGATTTCGCTGATTCACATAGGTTTGAATTTCTGCACAGAAACCTGCGATATCAGAATAAGAAATAAATTCTTGAATTCGATTTCCATGAGATCCCGTAGTGCAAGATTGACCCGCTAATTCGCGCTCAACTTGCTGGCAAGATTGATCAACACTATGAATCTGAGTTTGCCGATTGATAGGCTTTTTGGATCGAAGCTTAATATCTGAATACGAACTAAAAGTCGATTGAGAGCAAGCCCCTTGATTTGTAGCAATCCCCACGCTTGAAGAAGATTTTTTATTATTACCACAGCCAACAACAAGTGTCGCCATAACCGCCAAAGACAAAGTTTGCGCAAAATGAAGTTTCATAAAATCCCCGTTCACATAGTTGAAAAGGTAATTTATATTGTTAATCGGCCTATTAAAACAATTTGATTCAACAAGGAAAAGCTTACTGAGCATGTCTAATGCTTGGTCGTGATTTTTTTCATTTATGTCGAATAGTTAGACATAAATAACTAGTACAAAGTTTTATCTTCTTTATTTTGCCATTCCTTAAATACTTCTAAAGCGTCTTTTCGTAGAACCTGCTGCATGGGAATCTTTCGATCCTGTATTGCCTTTGACACTTCTTGATAAATAAAATCGTCATCAAAACTAATTTCTGCAGCGTCTTGCCTGGTATTCGCATAATATATTTTATCAATTCGCGCCCAATAAATCGCAGCTAAACACATTGGACAGGGCTCACAACTAGTATAAATTTCTGCACCCGTCAGTTCAAAACAATTTAAATTTTGAGCTGCTTTTCGAATGGCTTGGATTTCTGCATGCGCCGTGGGATCATGAGAAGAAAAGACTTGATTCCAACCTTCGCTTATAATTTTTCCATTCTTCACAATCACCGCACCAAAAGGCCCACCATGATTGAGGTTCATATGCTCACGAGAAAGATCAATGGCGCGTTTCATAAATTCATTTTGATTCATAGGATTGCAAGGCTGGCGTATCCCGGCAAATCAGTCAAGTTATTGCTCTATGCTCTTATTTTAGGGATGAGCCTAACCATTTTTTTGCTTCTGCAGGTGTCATTTTAGTTTCAGCGCAATAAGACTGCAGCTGATCTTGATCAATCGGTCCCACATGAAAATACTTTGCTTCGGGGTGATGAAAATAAAGGCCCGCAACTGAACTTCCTGGCCATATCGCTAAATTTTCTGTCAGTTGAGCTTGAATTCTTTTTTCAACATCCATCAATTTCCACATTTGAAGTTTTGTTGAATGATCAGGACAAGCCGGATATCCCGGAGCAGGCCGAATTCCTTGATATTTTTCCTGAATTAAATCTTCAATTTGAAGTTTTTCAGTTTGTCCATACCCATGAGCTTTTCTGACTTCTAAATGTGACCACTCCGCCAATGCTTCAGCCATTCGATCCGCCAAAGCTTTCACCATAATAGAATCATAGTCGTTACCCACATTTTTATAATTTTCTGCCATGGTTTCAACTTCAGTTCCTGTCGTGACCGCGAACATCCCAATTGAATCATAGAGCCCTAATTTTCTTGGAGCTATAAAATCAGCTAAACAATAATGAGTCCCACTTTGAGCTTCTTTTTTACGCTGCTGGCGAAGAAATATAATCTCTTCGATTTTTTTATTTTGTGAATCAAATAAAGTGACTTTTTCATTTTCTGATTGCGCTTTAAAAAAGCCGACAACAGATTTTAATTTCAGAACTCGAGTTCGATACATTTTTTCCAAAAGAATCTGCGCATCATGGTATAATTTTTTAGCTTCAACTCCTACATCTTTCTTATCTAAAATTTGGGGATAGACACCCTTAAGTCCCCAAGTCCAAAAAAACGGAGACCAGTCAATTAAAGCTTTAACTTCATCAAAAGTCGGAAATAACTCGAAAACTCCATACTCATGAGGCCTTGCAATCTGCTCCTCTTTTAAATCATATTTAAATTTTTTCTGACGGCACTGTTCTAAATCAACTAAATCAGCGTTAACTGTATTTAAATAGCTTTCGCGAACTTCATCATATTTTCTTTTATACTCTGCTCTATGCTTCGCTTTATCTTCACCTTGAATTTTCGAACAGACTTCGATCACAAGTGACGCATCACCGACATGTGCAATCGGCGAAGAATAGTGGGGCGCAATTTTAACGGCCGTATGAACCAACGAAGTCGTAGCGCCACCAATAAGAAGTGGAATTTTAAAACCTTCTTTTTCCATTGTCTGAGCATTGTAAATCATTTCTTCAAGTGAAGGAGTAATAAGCCCGCTAAGACCAATCATATCAGCTTTATTTTTCCGGGCTTCATCAAGAATTTTTTGACAACTAACCATAACACCCAGATCAATCACTTTATAACCGTTACAAGCCAAAACAACGCCGACAATATTTTTTCCAATATCATGAACATCACCTTTGACAGTTGCAAGAACGACGACACCTTGTTCACGTGCCGTGACTTTATCTTTTTCCATAAAGGGCTCTAAATACGCGACTGATTTTTTCATCACACGAGCACTTTTAACAACTTGTGGTAAAAACATTTTACCTTGCCCAAAAAGATCGCCCACGACCTTCATTCCGTCCATTAAAGGCCCTTCGATTACATCGAGTGGTCGCTTAGCTTTGGCGCGAACTTCTTCTGTATCAATTTCAATGAATTCATCAAGACCCTTGACCAGCGCATGCTTGATTCGTTCTTCGACAGCCCAACTTCGCCACTCATCTTTTTTTTCTGTTTTTATTTGGGCCGATTGAGCATGATTTTGAGACCACAAGATTAAGTCGTCAGTAGCATGATTATTTTTATTCCAAATAACGGCTTCACATAAATCTTTTAAATCGGGTTCAATTTGATCATAGACTTGAAGCATACCCGCATTAACGATTCCCATATCAAGACCGGCTTGAATAGCATGATAAAGAAAAACCGTGTGCAAAGCTTCTCGGACTTGGTTTTGACCCCTAAATGAAAATGAAAGATTTGAAATTCCACCAGAAGTTAAACAGCCTGGACATTCTTTTTTAACCTCGCGTAAAGTTTCAATAAAGCTCTTGGCGTACTCATTGTGCTCTTCAATTCCAGTTCCAATTGCTAAAACATTCACATCAAAAATAATATCTTGAGGTTCAAAACCAACTTGTTCTGTTAATATTTTATAAGCTCTTTTGCATATTTGAACACGATGTTCTTGAGTCACCGCTTGGCCGGTTTCGTCAAACGCCATAACAACTGCCGCCGCACCCAATTTTTTTGCAATCGAAGCCTGGGCAATAAAAGCCTCTTCACCTTCTTTAAGCGACAAAGAATTAATAATACTTTTACCTTGAAGACATTTAAGACCTTCGACTAAGACATCGAACTTTGAAGAATCGACCATGACAGGAATTTTCGAGATATCAGGCTCACTGCCAATAAGATTTAAAAAGTTTTTCATGAATTCTTTTGAATCCAATAAGCCTTCATCAAAATTGACATCTAGAATATTGGCTCCGCCTTCAACCTGCTGACGTGCAACTTTTAAAGCTTCATCAAGCTTTCCTTCGCGAACTAGTCTGGCAAACTGTGGTGAGCCCGTCACATTTGTGCGCTCTCCCACCATAATAAATCCACGATCACCTGTAGTTTTTAAATTCAACGGCTCAAGACCCGATAGTCGCTGAGTTTCTTCTTCTAAAGTTTTAAGTGGCGGCAGGGGCCTTGGTTTTTTAGATCTTAATTTCTGAACGATTGCTTTGATGTGCGCAGGAGTGCTGCCACAGCAGCCGCCCACAATCGTGACCGTCTGGCGATCTGCCATTAATGCTAATGCAGAAGCCATACTTTCAGGAGTTTCATCATATCCGGTAGGACTTAAGGGATTGGGCAATCCCGCGTTGGGATAACAACTGATATGGCAGTTTGCAACTCTTGATAGGTCAGAAATATAAGGGGCCATAAGATCCGCACCAAGCGCACAATTGATGCCCACACTTAAAGGCTTCGCATGACGAATTGAGTTCCAAAAAGCCTCAATTGTTTGACCGGAAAGAGTTCGACCAGACTGATCCGTGATTGTAACAGAAATCATAAGCGGAATTTCAGTCCCTAATTTTTCTTCTAAGCTTTGAATCGCATAAAGGCAGGCTTTTAAATTAAGAGTGTCAAAAGTCGTTTCTGGCAAAAGAAGGTCCGCCCCGCCTTCCATTAAACATTCAGCTTGTTCGTAGTAGGCCTCTACGAGTTCATCAAAATTTACAGATCTAAAACCAGGACGATTCACGTCTGGTGACAGTGATGCGGCTTTTGTCGTTGGCCCAATAGCACCTGCAACATAGCATTTTCGACCAGGGTTTTTCGCCATAAATTCTGTTGTTGCTTTTTTTGCAATTTGCGCAGCAGCTCTGTTTTGATCCCGAACAGTGTGTTCAAGTTTGTAATCACTTTGAGAAATTCTGTTCGCGCCGAAAGTATTTGTTTCTAAAATATCACAGCCCGCTTCCAAGTACTCTGTATGAATATCAAAAATAATATCAGGCCGTGTTAGAACAAGAAGGTCATTATTGCCTTTTAAATCATGCGGATGTTTTGCGAAAAGCTCTTTTCTAAAATCTTCTTCGGTCAACTTATACTGCTGAATCATCGTCCCCATGGCACCGTCAATAAAAAGAATTTCTGATTTGAGCCGCTCTTGTATTTCTTTTTTAATCAGGGATGGTTTCAAATTTTTCTTCATATGAGTTCCGTTGTATATCGAATTCATTAATGCCACAATGATAACCTAGGGCAAATGCATCATGAGAAACCTCAAGATTTTGTTTATTTCGTCTAAGATCAGAAGCCTAGCAGAGCGCCGCCCTAGCCCCTGAGGCTTTTAAATATATTCACAATTTGGTGAGCATCATTCATGACGTAAAAATGCAGGCCCGGAGCCCCTGCATTTAAAAGACCTTCAGATTGTTTGAGAGCCCAGCGGGCTCCGATTTCTTCAGTGTGACTAGGATTTTCAATAATTTCATCCACAAGTGCATCTGGAAAATCCATATGAAAAGTTTTAGGTAATGTTGTAATTTGATTGTGTGTCTTAATCACTTTTAGGCCAGGAACTATTGGCACCGTAATCCCAGCATCGCGACAAGATTTCACAAACGAAAAGTATTTTTCGTTATCAAAAAACATTTGTGTGACAACATAATCAGCGCCGGCGTCTACTTTTTGTTTTAAAAACTGTAAATCCATTTTCATGTTAGCGGCTTCAAAGTGCTTTTCTGGGTAGCCAGCAACGCCAACGCAAAAATCTAAAGGATTCGAGTCCGAGATTTCTTCCATAAAGATACCTTGCTTAAGGTCTGCCGCCTGCTTAACTAAATCAGCCGCAAACTGGTTGGCTGATCTATTTTTCGAAATTTCTTTATTGTAATTCGGCCCGTCTCCGCGCAGAGCTAAAATATTATGAATTCCCAGATAATGAAGTTCTATGAGGGCATCTTCAGTTTCTTCTTTGCTATACCCTTTGCAAAGAATGTGCGCTACCGTGTCAATTTTAAATCGATTTTGAATAATTCCACAAATGCCCAAAGTTCCAGGGCGTTTTTTAAAAATCCGCCTTTCAACTGAACCGTCATTTTTTTCATGATAGTAGGCCATCGAAGAATGTGATGTCACATCTATCCAACGTGGATTTGCAGGCGCTAAAGCTTCAACAGTATTAATTATATCCTGTGCAGATCGCCCACGTGCCGGTGGTACAATTTCACAAGAAAAAGTCGGTTCTTTGGCTGTCAGAAGGTGTTCTATAACTTTCATTATGGATTATTCTTACTTGGCAAACGCCTCGCGCACAAGAACTCTTGGAAATTTTTAAACCAGCGTCTAGGTTTATTACTCTAGGCTCGAGTTCAATATTTGCTGAATTTCGACTAAAAAATTGTGAACGGGATAAATTTCGATTCCATCATCTGTTTTCAAATTATGATCGCCTCCGTAAAGTAAAATCGATTTCGCTTCCGGGTAGTCTTCGTCAAAATAATAAAACTTCGTACGCACTGTCATTTTTCGTTTTGATTTTTTTTGAAAAACTTGAACTCTGTGTCCAATCAATAAATCTTCAAGAATTTCTACATAAGACTCGGCTGTTTTGCGATCCACACCTAAATCCGTGTCCAGGATATTTATATAATCTAGTATACACGATCCCGATTTTATCAAATTATCGGGAGTACGTATGCCGAAAATTTAAAGAGGTTTTCTTTTCTAGTAATTTCATGTATTTACACCATCTTACGCCAAACAAAACGATCAACGTAATGCTTGTAGCTTTGAATTAATTTAACGACATGTTCCGATACATTTTCGACGTCATAATCAGGAATAATTCGAGCGCGCTGAGTACCCACTGCAAGCTTTACTGCATCCAAAACATCTTCCGGATGAGTTCCAGACATAATAATTGTCCCCACGTCCATGCCTTCAGGCCGCTCATGAGCGTTGCGAATCGTAATCGCAGGAACACCTAAAATACTGGACTCTTCTGTAATGGTGCCACTATCAGAAACTACACAGTAAGCATGTTTTTGTAGCTTATTATAATCTAAAAACCCAAACGGCTTTAAAAACTCAACTTCAGAACTTGAAGCTTTTAAGCCCAATGCGTCCATTTTTTTCTGCGTTCTTGGATGCGTTGAAACGAAAACTTTTTTACCTAATTTTGTCGCGAGCAGATCCAAAGATTTTAAAATATTTTTTAAATTATCTTCGTAATCGACATTTTCTTCTCGGTGAAGGCTGACGATCATATAATCGCCAGCTTTTACTTTGAGCTGTTCCAAAACTGTACTTTTATCAATTTTTGGCATGTAGTAATTTAAAACTTCTTTCATACAACTACCGGTTTTAATAATACGTTCTGGGGGCACGCCTTCTCGTTCCAAATATTTGCGCGCATGTTCTGATAATGGAAGATTCATGTCTGCTAAATGATCTACAATTTTACGATTTATTTCTTCTGGAACTCTTTGGTCAAAACTTCTGTTTCCCGCTTCCATATGAAAAATTGGAATTTTTCGACGCTTCGCCGAAATAACAGCCAAACAAGAATTCGTGTCACCATAGAGCAAGACAGCATCCGGCTTATGTTGTTCCATCAACTTATCGGATTCAACTAAGACTTTTGCAATCGTTTCGATAGGAGTATCACCGGCTGCATTCAGAAAATAATCGGGCTTTCTGACTTCCAGTTCTTTAAAAAAAATCTCGTTCAGTTCAAAATCGTAATTTTGACCCGTATGAACAACTATGTGGTTCATATATCGATCAAGGGCGGCCATTACTCGGCTCAGTTTAATAATTTCAGGACGGGTTCCCACTATAGTCATAACCTTCATATAAAATCCCTTATCTAATAAGTTCTTCATCACCAAAAGTTGAATTATCTTCAACCATCAACTTATGGCGCTTCAAAAGTTCTACGGTCCCTTTGAAATCTAACAAAGTATCGTGAGAAGAAAATTCTTTTTTCAAAATTGATTTTGTGATGTCAACATTGCCACCGTTCAGTTCTGGCAACATAGAACGGATAGCGTAGTAATCACCCTTGGCTACCGCAAAGGGAGCTTCTTCATCAGAAATCATAATCTCATGAAGTTTTTCGCCGGGCCTGATGCCTGTTATTTTAATTTCAATTTTACGATCACCAACTAAAGCTTTTGCGACATCAGTCATGAGGGAACTCGGCGCACGGGGTACAAAAATTTCACCTGCGACTCCGTGCAAAAGACCATTAAAAACCGTGTCGACAGCCACATCAAGACTCAGCAAAAATCGAGTCATACGCTGATCTGTAATCGTCACGGGGCCACCTGATTTAATTTGATCATGAAACAATGGCACAACAGATCCACGTGAAGCCAAAACATTTCCGTAGCGAACACACATGAATCGAGTTTCTGGAGCCGAAATATTAGCTGCTATAAAAATTCGCTCCTGCATCGCTTTCGACATTCCCATCGCATTAATTGGTTTACAGGCTTTATCCGTTGATACGCCCATCACTGTATGCACAGGATACCCATGCTCGCGAATGGCCCGAACGATATTGTAAGCTCCCATACAATTCGTCATGATTGCTTGTTCGGGAAAATACTCACAAGTAGGTACTTGTTTTAAAGCGGCAGCATTCACAACATAATCGGCATTTTTAATTGCCGAACAAACGTCCGCGTAATCCCTCACATCGCCAATTCTAAATTCTAATAAATTTTTAAAATTATTATAAATCACTTCATCTGTGGAAATTTGCTTATGAAGATAAGATAAGCGCATATAGTGCTGCTTGCCCTCATCACGAGACATGACAATAATTTTTTTAGGAGTCCCCATTTCGCCAGACAAAACCCGCCTCACAAAAGTGCGGCCCATGGAACCGGTCCCACCTGTGACCAACAAAGTTTTGCCATCAAAATAATTTTTACTTGAAGCTGTCATCATCAATCCGTTCTTCATTTTTAATTGCCTAGATCAATACCTAAATAATTTGCCTGATATTCCGATTTTTTGATAATTTTCATCAAAATAACGATGCGCATTAACGCCTCAGGAGCAGGCGATTGGCTTAGTCAAAATGATCGTAGTTAATCCGTTCATCATTTTTCATAGCCTGGATCATTCTAAGCCAATCGGGCTTTATAAAGCCTGTGGCTTGCGTATAGAGGTCACAGTTCAAAGACTTATCCACAGAGTAATCCAGTTTTTCCTGAATCTCGACACCACAAGTATAAACTTGATTTAAAATCTGAAGAAGTTTGAATTTGCTGATTTTATTTGAAGACACTTGATAAAGCCCTTCGATATTGGGGAAATGATCAATAACACGAACAAGTTCAGATGCCATAAAGTTTGTCGTGACTCCGGAATAGAGTGCACCTGAATAACCTTGAACAGTTTGACCTTTTTGCGACAAAAACCATTCCACAATTTCAGTTTTACCTTCGATTTCACGGCCGATTTTTGAAAGTCTGTAAGTTAAAACGTGGGGAGCTCGAATTTCACCTCGAGCTTTTGATTTTCCATAAACATCTTGAGCGTCGGGAATATCATATTCAGTGTATTCGCCCTTTTTTCCAGTAAAAACACAATCGGTACTAAAGTGAATCAACTTACATTTATTTTTTTGAGCCCACGTAGAAAGCAGAGCTGGCAATTCAGCGTTGATTTGGTAAAAAAGTTTTTCATTTTTAGTATCATACTTTCGTGGTGTTAGGCCAACACAGTTAATAATCCAGTTGGGTCTAAAATCTTCTAAACATTTTGAAGCCTGCTCAAAATCAGTGAAATCCACACAATCATACACAGTCGCTTTTTTAAATATTTCAATTTTATCGTAATACGCATGAGATTTGCGTAAAGTGCAGGCCACATTTTGAGGTCCAAAATGATCAAATAGCTTCAAAAAAGCTTGATGACCCCACATCCCAGAGCCCCCGAGAACAATGATTTTCATTTTGTGACTCTCCTGTTTAGAATTAAGTTTCGCAAAACTTAAAAGCTTTTCAAGGTTTTTGCTAGAATTTCCGGATCACTTTCCCTTAAATGACGAGCTGAGCTTACAGCGTGCTATTCGAGGTCTTTTTATAATGCTCTAAGTATCCTAGTATCTGTTTCAATATCAGTTTTTTTTGATAGTTTTCGAGAAAATATTTCCGTGCATTTTGGCCCAACTCTTGACGTTTTTCTTCAGATAGTTGAGCCATTCGAAGAATTGATTCTGCTAAGCTTTGAGCATTTTCGGCGGCATTTGAATATCCACAATTGGCACTTTCTATAACCTGACTTCCGACGCCATCGAGACTACCAATCAAGGGCTTCCCCGCGGCCATGTAGGCTTGGACTTTAGAAGGAATTGTTCGCGAAAAAATGGGATCTTTTTTAAGACTCACCAAAAGCACATTGCTTCTTTTAAAAAGACCCGGCATATCTTCGATGGGTTTTCGCCCAAAGAAAAAAATATTATTTAATGCTTTTTCTTTTGAAATTTTTTGAACTCTTTCAAGTTCAGAACCGTCGCCCGCAATAAGAAACTGAATATTTTCGTTTTTAACCAGAAGCTGTGCCGCTTCGACAACAGTGTCGATAGCTTGAGCTTTACCCACGTTTCCAGCAAAAGTGACTGTAAATTTATTTGGAATATTTTCAAGCCACTTGGGAATTTGGACCTTTTCAAAATCAAGACCTGGGGCCCAGTTTGGAACAAAATGAACCGGTCCTTTGTAGCCAAATTCTTTTAAATTATCGGCAAATGCTGGGGACTGAATTAAAATTAAATCTGTTCGTTTATAAATCCAAGAAACAAGAAACCCCAGTATTTTATAAAGTAAAGATTTTCTATTTGTTGCTCCGACAGCGGCAACGCTATCAGGCCATAAATCTTGCAGCCATATGCAGACTTTTGCCCGATTGAGTCGAGCCCATAAAATGGCTGGAATCGCAGTTGTAATAGGAGAAGTCGCAAACACAAACGCCCAATCGGCCTTAGGCAAATAAGCTTGAGTCATACTTGCACTGAAAATATGAGTTAAATAATTTAACATTAATCGAGCAAAGCCTTTTTTTCGAGGTAAAATCGGATACCGACGAATTCTGGCATTGTGAAATTTTTCTCGATAAGGACCTTTTGAAACCGAATAACCAGGAAAAAATTCCCCTTTTGGATAGTTCGGCAATCCCGTTAAAACATGAACCGTATTTTCTTTCGAAATTTCTTCAACCATTTCATTTAAAAGAAATTGTTCCGGCCAGAAAACATAGGAAAAGATGTTAATTTTTTGCATCATTTTAAATTAGCATTTTTGATCACAAGCCGCTTAGTGAATACTCATTTGCGCGGGGCGCTAAAAAATGCCCCTTGCCAGTGAACTTGTTCACGATATGAATAGTCTTTATATGAACACGATGCCTGTCTACCTAGAAAAGCAAGAAATAGCCCATATTTATTTCTCTGATCAAAATTCTCCTGATGAGCTTAAAAATTATAATTCGGGCCTCATTAATGACTTAAATCAAAATTTTTATGAAGCTTTCTATTCACAAGATCAAAATCCTCTGCAAAAAACCCGTGAAATTCAATTTTTTCAAATTCAAAAAATTTTAAATCATTATTTACCAAAATCAAATTCGACTTTACTTGATATTGGATGTGGCAAAGGCGACTTTGTACATTTTATTAATCAGAAAGCTAAGGGCCCATTAAAAGCTTACGGAATTGAACCGTCGTTGGCAAAAGAAACTCAAGAACTTAAAAAACGATCCCTACAAGATATCTCTTCCGCAAATGACATTCCCACAAAATTTGATGTTCTCACTTTGCTTGATGTATTCGAACATTTTCCAAATCCAACTGAACAATTGGCAGCTCTCAAAAACTTGCTTCAACCCGATGGACTACTTTTGCTTAAAGTCCCCAATAAAGACTCACTTCTTTATCGTTTGGGGGCCCAGTTGCGATCAATTTTGCCCCAATTTTCTGCGAAAATTTTAGGAAGACTTTATCAAGTCGGCTATCCGCCCCCGCATTACTTTTATTACAACAAAGCTTCTTTAAAATCGACTCTGACTGATTCTTTTGAGGTTGTTGGGACTTATTATTTAAGCGAATGCCCTATTCCAGGGCTGTGGAGTCGATTATGGGGAATTTCTTCATTTCAAAAACCTTTTATTTTTATTGCTGCTATCTTTTATCGATTCATTTCAATCGGCTCACTCAATGATGCACTTGTTGTAGTCGCCAAGAAAAAAATCTAATCAAAATGTTACAAAGTTTCGGAATTATATTACTTTTTTTTTCAGTATTTGGCTTAGGTTTGCTACCCAAGCATTTTTTTAAAATCGAAATTCCGTCTTATTATAACTTAATCTTTGGTCTTATCCTTGTTGGCCCTCTTTTTATTTTAGGAAATATTCTTTTAGGATTTAATTTTACATTTTTAACTTTTATCGTCATAGGGCTTGCGATAAGCGGATTTTTCCTAGATCGAAAGCAACTGAAAGAACATTTAAAAGAAATTCTTTTTGAATCTCCCGTTGGAATTTGCCTCTTCGCTTATGTTGTAGCCATTCATATTTTAAAAATAGTTTATACACCCAGGCATTGGGATGAGTTTTCCTATTGGCTGACTTATCCAAAGCAAATGATGTTATTTGATCAGCTTGTTAGTGCTGAATTTTATGATAAAACATTTTTAAAATATATGCCGGGGTTTTCGGCTCTTCAGATTTTCAGTCAAAAATTACATTTCCAGAATACGCTGAATACGGATTTTGCATTTGCTCCGAATTATCTTTTTGGGCTGACTCTTTTATGGTGGTTTTCAAGTGTCATGCGGCAACTATTAAAAGAACATTCCGATACTTTAAAGGTTGCGCTAGTTTGGTTGATAGGATTTTTATTTTTATTTATGTGTGCAAAAACTAAAATCTTGATGCCGAACTCAAGAATTGAGTTGCCCTGCATTGCCGTTTTACTTTGCGGCCTGTGGTCACTTTATTGTTTCTTGAACGGCCGCATAACAAGAAAAAATTTAATCATCATATTTTCTATCTTAATGGTCGGTGGCTACGCTTTAAAAGAATTTTATATCATTCTTCCTCCTGCTTTTGCGGTCTTTTTATTTTTATATGATTTCCCTAAAAAACATTTTTCAATCTTTAATTTTGTAACAGAATTCATGGCCTCTATTTTATTATTTGTATCCCTTTATGTAACTTGGAAATTTGCGACGATGCCTTATGCCCATGTTCACAATTTAAGTCTTCTGATCGAACAATATGGTTTTTGGGGAGCTTTTAAAAGTCGTGTGCACTTACTTGGTTTTGCTTTATTTGAATTTATTCAATACTTTATTTTTATATTTCTGACAATTTTCCCACTTTTGGGCCTTAAATCTTTATTTAAGAAAAAATATCTTCCATTTGCAGGCTTCTTGTTCGCGTTTTGTACTCTTTATTTAGGCGCCCTCATGTGGTGGTATCTTTTTAACGCTTCACCAGTGGAAGCCGAAGCCCTGGCTTCTTTTGATCGCTACTTAAGCTATTTTTTTCTTCCCTTGTTGTTTTTAGGACTTGTTCTATATCTTGAGAACTTGTCATTTCGTCATCCCTTTTTTCTTAAAATTAAAAGTAAAATACCGACTCAAGTCAGCCCCATTGTCTTTTCATTCTTTTTTATAATTCCAACTCTTGGGTATTTACCCAAGAAAGAAGTCACGATTCAAACAGAGCTTGCAGTTGTTAGCGAAAAGCTTTTTCAATTCGGAAAAAATGTTTCGCAAGTTTCCTTGATAGACAGTCAAGATAACGGGTTTTTTGATATTAAAACTCGATTTTATTCGATGGATCACGCAAATACTCGAGGTCGATTTCATCCTTGGTCTGTTTCTACAGATTTTAATCCAAATCAGGCGCTTTGGTTACGCCATGTTGACATAAATCAATCTGATATACCCAAAACTCTGGCCACTAACTGTCCAGCAGATATTTCATTTCATTTACTTATTTTTGAAAATAGCGCTTATCAATGCTATCCACTGAAGTCACCAGCTTCGGATCAAAACTAGTTGATTTTAGATGAGTCTTTCGAACATACTTAGCGAATGGCAATTTGCGTCGTCATTCCCGCTTATAAATGTAAAAAACATATTTTAAGTGTCATTCAAAAGATGCCTTCTTTTGTCGATAAAGTTTACGTCATAGACGATGCCTGCCCCGAAATGACAGGGCAATTTGTTTTGCAAAATCTGAACGACAAAAAAGTAGAAGTTCTTTTTAATCGTCAAAATGGCGGCGTCGGTGCCGCTGTCAAAGCCGGTTATTTGAAGGCACTTGAAAATAATTACGATATCATTGTTAAAGTGGATGGCGACGATCAGATGGACTTATCTTTGATGCATAAGTTGATTCAACCTCTTGAAAAAGATAAGGCTGACTACACAAAAGGCAACCGCTTTTATTATCCAAAATCAATGGCTCGAATGCCTAAAATTCGTATTTTTGGAAATGCTGTTCTAGGTTTTTTAACTAAAATTTCATCTGGATACTATTCAGTTTTTGATCCGACCAACGGTTATACGGCAGTTCATATTGAAACTTTAAAGCAACTTGAGCTTGAAAAATTACACAACCGATATTTTTTTGAATCTGATCTGCTTTTCCGTTTAAATTTATCTCGGGCCAGGGTTCTTGATATTCCGATGCTTCCAATTTACGGAACAGAAAAAAGTAACTTAAACGAACTCTTGATCATCCCTACTTTTTTAAAAGGTCATTTTAAAAACTTTCATAAACGAATTGTCTACAATTATTTCCTGCGGGATTTTTCAATCGGCTCACTTTTTTTGATTTTCGGCGTAGCCCTTTTTGGGTTTGGTTTTATTTGGAGTCTTTATTTTTGGGCGAAAGCCATCAGTTCACACTTGCCGACTCCAAATGGAACTGTCATGATTGGTGTTTTGACTTTAGTTCTAGGCTTTCAACTGATTCTTTCGTTTATTATGAGTGATATCGCGGCAGAGCCTAAAGCCGGGGGCCGCTCGGTATGATTTTGTAGTTATATTATTTTTTAATATAGTTCTTATATAAATAACCTTGTGTCAAAATAAGTCCAATATGAAAAAATGCAAAAAGCCATACGGCTCCTAAAAGTTTATAATGATTTAAAAAGTAGGGCGACAATAAGGCAAAAAATATAAAGTTTATCAAGTGTAAACAAGATGCTATTTTTTGCTTTTGTAATTCAATCCAAATTGGGCTGAAAAATTGATAAAGCACATAGCCAGGAATTGCTAAGCCTGAAATCAAGAAAAGCACTTCGGCGCCCTTAAACTGTTCAAATTTAGAAAAATTTGTTATATGTCCCAACAAAAATGATAAAATTAAAATCGAAAATGCGGAGATACTCAGCGTAGCCCAAAACAATTTTTTAAATTGCGCAATTCGAGCTCTAAACCCCACATCTGAAACATATGCGATTAGCCGAATATTTGCAGTAGTTGAAAATAAGAATATAAGATTAATAATTTGTAGTGCAAAATTGAAGCGTCCCACATCTGACTTGAGCGTATAGGACGCCAACAAAACAGTTAGTAAAAGTGGGAAAATATTAAATGAAAGAAAATCAACATGGTGAAAGAATGCCTCTTTCAGAATCTCTGTGCTAGCCTTAAATTGTGGGTTTTTGCTTGGCGAGCTCTTAAAGTAAAGCCATAGAATCTCTGCCAACGTTCCAATAAAAAGGATCGCCGAATAGCACACAATAAAGTAGTCTAATGATTTTTCATGATTAAGATAAAGTGCCGCAAGAAAAATAATAATGACTGTCCTAAAAAAGATAATAATATTCTCTTGCTTCCGCGTGGCCGCAATTGAAGCAAAAAAAGCATTGCCGTTAATTGACCATACATAAAAAAGTGAGGTCATAGAAAAACAGATGGCTTGCGTCGCGCTTATGACTTCTTGGGCAGAATAAGAAAGTTGGCAATAAAGTAGTCCTACTGCCGCGGCCGCAAGTGTTAATAGTCCATTCAGCTTCAAAAATTTTCTCAAAAGATCCTTTTTTAAATCCTCCCGCTGGCGCGTGATGGAAAGAAATGTTCGACCCAAATTGGCTGAAAAAATAATACTTATCATCGCGAATAAAGACGTGCCAAAACCGATAACCCCACGTCCCTCGGCTCCAAAAAGTGTTGCCGTTAACAAAAAAACAAGAAAGCCAGTAAATGCTAAATAGAAACGAACTATTATAGAGTAGACGTAAGATCGCACTTGGCTCCTTTTTGCAGATTTAAAGCTATTGCTTTTTTTCGCAGCCAACTAAATAATCAAAGCTTTGTATCGTATTCACGAACCTATAACG
>JAOASS010000011.1 GCA_030158485.1 Pseudobdellovibrionaceae bacterium
TGGCCCTGTGGTGGAATTGGTAGACGCGCTGGACTCAAAATCCAGTGTCCGCAAGGACGTGGGAGTTCGATTCTCCCCGGGGCCACCAATCAGAATGACTCAGTTGAATTGGGTATTCCCAAGCAATTTCCCTTAAAGTAAGTATGACACCAATTCTCAGTCATTATGACTTCCCAGAAGCCGCTTTTCTCTGAAATCTCGTTTCCTTTATATTTTCTTTTTTCGGGAGAAAAGAGATAGGCAGCAATGCAGACTTTCTCATTTCCTTTTTTTAATTTTTCCCACTCTTTCATAAATTTTTTGCAATAAAGAGGAGATCGCCAGTTTCGAGTTGAATAGGAATAGGAGTGGGGTGACGATGAAATGCGAAAACCAAGATCACAGACATCCACGCCTTCCTCACTGATCCATTGAACATTATCGTACTCGACAATGGCTTCAACTTGCTTGATGTCAAAGCAAGTATACATATCTTTAAATTTGTCTGGTTCTTTTGTTTCTTTTGAAACACTTAAACAAACAATGAATGTGATAAACGAAAACACTGTCTTCATTCTGTATCCATTTCTTTTAATATAATTTTTAATTTTTCCCTAACTTTAGCGCTCTCCGTTGTTTTGCTTTTTAATCTTCCCTTATAATCCATTAATACTTCAAACCATGTTGGTTCTCTTTTGAGTCGAGCTTTGGCCGTTTCTCTTTTTCTAAAAAGATGCCTAACTCCAAACGAAATATTTTTACTTGGGTCCCATAAATCTTCATATTCAAGATCAATAAAGTGATCTTTATACTCATGATGCTTGTGACTTTTCGCTAGACGAGTTGTCTGTTCTGTAAGTTGTAAAAGTCCTCTAGCTAAACCAATTTTTTTTGAATTGGGTGCCCTAGCACTAGGATCAAAGGTGGATTCAGTAGCTATCAAGGCCTTAACGTAATTTGGATGAAGTGGGTTTTTAAGTTGAAAGACATCATTCCAGTAAGCCGTCCAACCCGAGATAAGATCGTCATATTGATTTTGTTTTTCAATGCTTACTAAATGCATCTTGAGATTATTTTTTGAAACCTTAACTTTTGGATCTAAAAATAAATCCGAGGTTAAAATGAGTTCCATCTCGTCACCTTTAAGAAAATCTTTTTTTGACGGGTTCTTTCGGCAGTGCCCATCATGATCTGTGATTTTACCTGCCTTAAGTTGCTTAGGATGTCTTCTTACCCAGTGCTGTCCGATCGGACAGACTCGCCACGGGTTTTTTATCTCAATATTCTGAGTGTCAAAGAAGGGAGTTTTATGGACTTTAGATTCTGGAACAATTTTTCCAATGAATTGACTCCACTGAAAAAAATTCCAAGGCACACCCGTTTCTTTTTGAAGTTGTTTTTGCGAAGAGTTAACTTTTTCCGTGCTGACTTTTTTTTTGGTCTTAAAAGGGATTTGATATTCATACTCTGGCTTAATTTTACTTTTCTTTAAAAAGAAAAAATTAATATTATCGTCTTTGGAAAAAAGAGATTCCAAAAGTCGCTTAATTTGAAATTTTTCCTCTTTAGTAGCCATAAACAAATCTAACAAACTCATTATGGAACTTCAATTAAAAGCTCTTCGCTTTCGAATTATAGTGTCACAAATTTAATTCAACCTTAGACTCTCGTTCCCAAGCAAGCTTGTTCTGTAAAGAAACCACTGACTCGCTTAATTCTTATAGCTTTGCGCAGCCTCTATCCCCTTCTTAAAAAGAAAAGCTCTGATTCAAAACGCTCATTCAACTGAGCATTTTCATTTTTAGGATTTCGATCAAAGTTTGACCCTATTTTTCAACAGCATCCAAAAACTGCCGAGGATTCACAATCTTCAAATCTAAAACACTATTTAGGACGAGCAGGTCTTTGTCACCACTCACGATGTAATCCACTTTACCAGCCAATGCTGCAGACAAAAACATGTCATCATTCGGATCTCGACAGATTGGCTTCGGCAATTTCATCGGTTGAACGTATTCAGAACGCAGTCGAATTGTCTCAAGAATTTGAGCAACTAGTTCCGGCTAATGATTTAAAAGATTATTTAAAACGGTTTCGTATTCATTCACAATTTCATGAGAAACTACGAGTTTAAATTTGGATGCTGACCAAAGCGCTAGCACCTTATGAGGCGAGCCCTTCCACAAGGTGCCCGAAATAAAGACGTTGGTATCGACAACAGCCTTAATCATTTTTGACGGCGGACCTTTTTGATGGCTTTTGCAACATCGTTAGGTTTGAGGCCATGTGCTTTAGCACTCTGAGCGGCTTCCTTCATCAAACCAGAGAATTCAGCAAGACTTGGCGGTGTAATAGATTTCAGAATAACAGTATCGCCCTGACCAATCACAACAAACTGATCGCCTTCCTTGAGTTTAAGATTGTCCCTAATTTCCTCAGGAATCACGATTTGACCTTTTGATGACAATTTTGTCGTTGCGTAGGCAGCCATAAAAACTCCTTAATCTTACTGGTAAGATTATTGCATATTCCGCAATTTGCCACAAGGACTTTCTCAAAAGGCTATAGCTCGTTTTGGATTGCTTTTAATGGCCCGTAGCCGTTCCTTGATGGCTGTTCGGCTGACTTCAAAATAATCAGCTAACCGCGCTACTTTCCACCCCTCAACCCAACGCAATCTTGCCAGTTCCGTCAAATCGAGGTATTCCCGTTCCCAAGCAAGCTTGTAAGCTATAGAAACCACTGGCCCGCTTAGTTCTTGTAGCTTGGCGCAGCCTCCACCATTTAAGCTTCGACTCTTCGACTGACTCTGACTCTTCTCACTCTACTGCAGATAGCCTCAAGTTATTGCAGTTCGCAGGTAACTGAATCTACGCTGTAGTGACCCCAGTCTTTTTGAGCATGGTCAAACTGAGAAAAATAAGATGAATGGACAACGACTCGATAGAAATCAAAAACTCCTTGATCAACCCGCACAATCATTTCAAGTTTTGTTCGAAAGCGAGTATCGATAATCCCTTGATCTACCCGCTCATCGATTTGAGAATGGGAAAGATAGTTGAGTTGAAAAGCAGCCCCACAGTCTATTTCAACAGCCTTCGTGATGACTTCCTGGTGACGCGAGCTAAAAGGAGAGCCTTGAATTGATCCCAAAGCCATGAAAGGCACAAAAAACGCCGCAAGAATTATTTTCACAAATGACCTCCAAAATAAAGTTGTGATTTTTTAAGCTACTCTTCAGCTCATGACAAGTTAGGATTCTGACGGGAAGTCTTAGTTTTAGGTTTTATTTGGCTAGTTCTTAGATTTTTGGCAAGGCCTATTCTGGACTCGACTTCTTTCGCATAAATAAAGAGGGAATTTAGAGCCTTTTTCAGTGTTTGAAAAAACTACCGCAGTTGACCATGCCTTCACCTAAAGGCTTCGACTAAATCCAAAATGAAATTCTTTTTTATTATTCACCCATAAAGTTCAAAAAATTAAAACCTCACATTTTAAATGATAAACTGGCAAGTCTTTCGCCTGGTTTTCAGTGAAATGTCTAGTCAACAGACTCGCAAGTCTTTAGCTTAAATAAGATAACGATCGGTAATCGTATGAACTCTTCTATTCATATTTGGCACATTAAAAATCTCATGAATGAGACTGATATTTTCAATATTGGTGGCGGACCTTTTTTACCCGTAACTCAATACACTCAGACAACGATTACAGTTGAGCTCGACAATGCTTTTCTAGCCCACGGTCAATTGGTATCAATCGTTGGAGAAATCGTTATTGCTGACGATAAACATCATTTTGAAGCCGTAGCAAAACTGATCGCTAGCGAAGTGATTGTTGACTCACTTGTTCAGTTTGAATTTCAACTCAAACAACTTCAAACAACTTTGTGGAAAAGTTTTTTAGAGTCAAAAAGCCAAGCCCAAAATCATGTCGACCAGTTGCTCAGAAAAATGAAAGGGCTTGATTAAATTGACTGACGCATTTTCACCCCTTGCTAAATTCTTAGATGGCCAACTGTGCTTAATCGTGGAACCTTCACAATCATTTGCTTTCGCCATTCAAAGCACGTTGCAACAAATGGGAGTCCCCCATTCTCAACTTTACATTGCAAGAAGAATACAAGATGCAAAAAGAATTATCTTAGAGCGCAAACCTAAAATGCTGATTACCGAATATGAAATTGATGGGTCTTTTGCTATTGATTTAGTCGAAATGCAAAGTAAGCAGCATGAATTGCTTCAAAGAATTTCTTTTATTAATACGATGAATGCTTCTGACTCTGCTGTTGCAGAAGCTTCTGAAGGTGAAGTCGATGGCTATTTACTGAAACCCTTCGCTATGAATGTCTTTCAGCAAAAAATCGAAATGATTTTAGCGCAAAAACTGATGCCTTCTGCGTACCTTGTTAAAATTAACGTTGGTAAGAAGTTTTTAGCTAAAAATGAATTTGAAAAAGCAGTAGATGAATTTTTAGAAGCAAAACCTCTTCATGAAAAGCCAACTTTAGCCTGTTTTCACGCGGGACAAACATTTCAAGCATTGGGTGATGCAACAAGAGCATTGGCCGAATACCATGAGGGCCGCCAGCATCAGCCTTTACACTACCGCTGCTTAATTGGTGAATTTGAAACTTTGCTTGCTATGAAAAATTACACCGAAGCATATGAGCTGGTCGGAACTCTTCAAAAAAACTATCCCATCACATCAAAGCGATTAGGTCACTTTTTCGTAGCAGCTGTTTTTACAAACCATTTTAACGATCTTCCTGGGTTTTACAAACTCTTCAACCGACTCGACCAAAGAACTCCGGAGCTTATTAAAATTTCATCTGTGGCGCTGCTAACGGCGGGACGGTATTTTATTAAGGAAAATAACTTAGATAAAGCCCTTGAATACTTCGAAATCGGCCTTATGATCAGTGGCAAAAACTTTGAATTTTTAGAAAAAGTTGTCACTGAATTTTTAAAAGTAAAAGCTGGACACAAGGCTCAAATTCTTTTTGCAAAAGCCAGTTCGACTGATATTGGAAAAATTCATTATCTTCAGCTCGAATTTAAAGTGGGCCACTACACGCTATCGGAAGAAGATTTGATCGAAAAAGGGAAAAAGCTGATAGAACTAGGCTATGGAACTTCTGAAATTTACACTTCGATGGTTCACGCCATGGCGAAACTGGGAAAAGAAATTCTGGCAGGAACATTTATTTCAAAACTAGAACTTGAACATCCAGAACTTTGCTCGTCACTTTACAAAATTTTAGAAGAAAATTTGCCAAAAAATAAAGAAACTTAAAAAATTCTTTCAACTTGATCGCTCCGATGACACGCCTGATGAATCAGATTACTTTTTTTAACTTGAGATGTAGGTAGTCCTTATTTTATAGGCCCTAATGGACATCCACATTGCATCTCTTGATAATATTGAATAGACTTATTTCATGCTTGAGATTTCATCGTTTCAAAATCCCTCTTTATCTGAAATGGGGGCCACAATTTTCTTCGCGATTGCGATCATTCATACATTTTTATGCAGCCAATTTCAAAAGCTGGCAAAGCGTTATCCAGAAGGGTCCATTGGTGAAAATATTTTTCACTTACTGGGAGAAGTTGAAGTTGTATTTGGATTATGGGCAGGACTTTTTATCTTAAGCTCGATGCTTTTTATTGATTTTAAAGAAACACTTTTTTATTTGGAAAATCGAAACTTCACTGAACCTTTATTCGTTTTTGTCATCATGGCAACGTGCGCGTCTAAACCGATTCTTGAATTATCTGGAAATCTAATTCGAACATGTGGTCAAGCTTTACCCATTAACAAAAGTCTTGGTTTTTATATTGCCATACTGATTATCGGCCCTGTGCTTGGCAGCTTTATCACGGAACCCGCCGCCATGACAGTGACCGCTCTAGTTTTATTTCGAAATTTTTATTCAAATAATATTTCAACCGATTTAAAATATGCCACGATAGGACTTTTATTCGTTAACATTTCCATAGGGGGAACTCTGACTCCTTACGCTGCACCGCCTGTATTAATGGTGGCGGCTAAATGGAATTGGGATCTGCAATTTATGCTGACAAATTTTGGGTGGAAGTCATTAGTGGCCATAACTCTTTCAACTGTTTTAATTGCTTTTCGCTTCCGTCGGGAAATATCACGAATTGATACACAAGTACCCACTTCCAAATCAAAAAATACTTCGCTTCCGCTTTGGGTGACTTTTCTGCATTTGCTTATCTTAACTTTAATTGTGTTTTCTGCTCATCACCCAACTCTTTTTGTGGGTCTATTTTTATTTTTCTTAGGTATTGCGACTGTCACTAAAGAATACCAAAATGAACTCAAAATAAAAGAAGCTCTTCTTGTTTCATTTTTTCTAGGTGGACTTGTTATCTTGGGTGGTCTTCAGTCTTGGTGGATTGAGCCTGTTTTGACAAATCTTTCTGCTCTTCCACTTTTTTTAGGATCCATGACTCTGACAGCATTTACTGACAACGCCGCCATCACTTATCTGGGTTCTCAAATACCTTATCTTTCAGACGCTTCAAAATATGCACTGGTCGCAGGAAGTGTTGCTGGGGGTGGCTTAACCGTTATTGCAAATGCACCGAACCCTGCAGGCTATAGCACTTTAAACCCTGCTTTTGGACCTCATGGAATCAGTCCGATCAAACTATTTTTGAGTGCCTGTTTGCCCACGTTTATTGCGGGTCTGTGTCTTTGGGTTTTTTAAAAATGACTTCTGACATTTTTTATTCATAAAAAGAATCATTAATTGTCATAATTTTTTATTTTTCATATTTTTAAAATCTAATAGCTTCTGTCTTTAAACTCACAATACTCTAAAAAAATAGTTCGGAGAAATAAAAATGAAAAATCAAACTTCTCAAGTATCTAAAAAAGTAAAATACCATGATCTGCCTTTAAGTAAAAATCCAAACCCAATTGTGTGGGCTTTAGACCCTTCTGAAGTGAATCCTGGCCAAATCAAATTAATGCAAGATATTACAAATATTTGGTCTGCAAAAAATCAAGAAGTGATCATAGCTTCAATTTTTACACCTTTTGATTTGGGATGGATACTTAAAGTATCCAAAAGCCTGATGCTTAGCACAGTCTCTGAAATTCAAATAGCTCTTCAAAAAAAAGTCGCCACACTTGGAATTTCAGAAAAGAATCTTCAAGTTTTACCATCGATTGGTAATTCACTTCGAGAACGAGTTCAGACTTTGATTCATTTTACAGTTAAGAAAAAAACGGAAGTTCTTCTTGTTAATTCCCAAGGGCAATCAAAGTCTCACTTTACAGGGCTTGGAAGTTTTTGCGAAGCTTTAATTTCACTATCACCCACACCCGTTTTAGTCGTGGGCAATCGTGTTGAAAAGGCTCGACTTATTTCAAAAATATTTTTTCCAACTGACTTTTCAGATCGATCAGAAACAGTTTTTAAATCAGTTTTAAAGTTTGCTCAAAAATGGGACGCCGAAGTCATTATTTATCACCACATGGATTTAGGATCTGGTCCTCTTGCTTACGGTATACCTTGGGGATTTGATATTAACTGGGTCGATGAGTATTGGGAAAACCACGCTTTGAGTTCTGAAAAAAAAGCTGAAAAATGGATTCAAATGGCTCAAAAAAAATTAAATATAAAATGCCATTATATTTGTGATCGAAAGATGGGGGGTCTCAGCGCCCAGATGCTCGAAAAAGCTCAAGATGAAAAAGCAGATCTTCTTGTTTTAGGTGTTAAACGAGGCCCCTGGAGCCAAGTTATATTAGGGCGTATTGTCCGCAATCTTTTTGCCGAAGCTCAAGTTCCGATTTTAATTCTTCACGCAAATTATAAAAAGCGGCTACAAAATGAAAAAAGACTTTCTTCGTAAAATGAAAATTTCTTTATTTTCAAAAAAAAATATCAAACAACTTCTGCCAAAACGAAAACGAACGGACAATAAAACAACTGGTGGAAAAACACTTTTAATCGCAGGCTCAACTGGCATGGAAGGGGCCGCTGTTTTAGCGGCTCGGGCCGCGGCTCGTTGTGGTGCGGGATATGTTTATCTTTTAAGTGATTCTCGAAATCTTTTTACCAAAAATCCAGATTTCTTAATCCTTCAGAATTTGAAAAACTTTGAGCCTCGTCTTTTTTCATCCATTGCAATTGGACCGGGCTTCAAGAACAAAAGCATTTTACTGAAAACACTCAAATTTTTAATTCTAAAAAAAATTGAAAATGTGGTTCTCGATGCTGAAGCACTTAGCCTATTAGCAGAAAAGAAATTGAAACTACCACCTTCTTGGATTTTGACTCCTCATGAAGGAGAGCTCGCGCGAATGTTAAAAGTTTCAAGTGAAGAGATTAGATTGAATCGAAAAAAATATGCACTTCAAGCACAAAAAGTTTTTGGCTGCATAGTCGTTTTAAAAGGATCTGGGACTCTTGTTGCTGACTCTGATCGCATTGTTCAAATTTCATCAGGTAACCCGAGCCTAGGCAAAGCCGGCACAGGTGATGTTCTGACAGGAATGATTGCGGGTTTTTTAAGCCAAAAGGTCCCAGCTTTTGAAGCCGCTTGTTTAGCTGCTTTTATTCATGGCTTTATCGCCGATCAATGGCTTCAAAAAGGGTCTGATGTTTTAAGTCTTATGGCATCAGATCTGATAGAACAGTTGCCTCAAACTTTGAAATATTTCAGAAAATAAGTTTTTAATCTTTGTAATAATTTAAAGCTCTGTCTCTCTTAATGAGGCAGGAGTTAACCGTATGTTAAAATCTCAATTGATATTATGTCTCATATTGAAACTCATATTTACAACAATTACGAACGCTTCCGAGCCTGTTCTTTTAGTTGATTCTGGTGTTCAAAAAGTACAACTCGTTGAGCTTTTCAGTTCTGAGTCTTGCTCGAGTTGCCCTCCTGCCGACCAATGGTTTTCAAAGCTACAAAGCCATCCTGATCTTTGGAAAAAATTTGTACCCATCGTCTTTCACGTCGACTATTGGAATCATCTCAACTGGAAAGATGATTTTTCATCAGAACCCATGACAAAAAGACAAATTCAAATATCTCAACTTTGGACAAGTCCTCGAGTTTATACTCCAGCTGTTGTTGTTGATGGCAACGAGTGGCTCGGTTGGCGAAATTCTTCCGCGGATATTCCACCTTCTCGAGCTCAATCACAAAAAATAAGTCTTGCTGTCTATAAGGAAAAGAACTCAGATGAAAATTTTAAAGTTCAAGTGACAGGTCACGATCCTACTAAGAAGTACATTCTCAAACTAGCTTTGCTTGGCATGGGACTTAAAACTCAAGTCATAAGCGGGGAAAATTCCGGAAAAACTTTAAAACATGATTTTATTTTGCTTAACTGGGAACAACAAGCTATCGATTCAAAATCTAAATTAACGAGTTTTAAAATTCAAAAACCAAAAAATCGAAAATATTCCCGCCTTGCCTTATCTGTCTGGATTGAACTCAGTGGAGTACCCACCTCTCTGCAAGCAGTTGGAACTTATCTTTAACAGATCTTGCATTTTGAATTGAATTTTAACAAAATAATGGGACCTGATAGGAGAATATTTATGAATACACAGTTAAACTTGATCTTGACTTTAAGCCTGACATTTTTGGTATCCTTTTCCTATGGGTGGCAAGCAAAAGATATGAAAAAATTAAGTAAAAGTGAACTCAAGTCGAAACTGACTGCTCTTCAATATGATGTGACACAGAATTCAGCAACAGAACCTCCTTTTAAAAATGAATTCTGGAACAACAATCAAGAGGGCCTTTACGTTGATATCGTTTCCGGGGAACCTCTTTTCAGCTCTTTGGATAAGTATGATTCAGGAACAGGATGGCCCAGCTTCACGCGCCCACTCGTTAAAGAAAATGTTTATGAAAAAATAGATCGTGGAATCTTTGGCAACCGCATTGAAGTCAGAAGTCAACATGGCGATTCACATCTAGGCCATGTCTTTACGGACGGCCCAAAGCCAACTGGCTTACGTTACTGTATGAATTCCGCCGCTTTAAAATTTATCCCAAAAGAAAAACTTAAAGAATCGGGTTACGCAGAGTTTGCTCCGCTTTTTGAAAAAACAAAACCCTAAAATTGAATGGATTGAGGTTTAAAAAAGTCCTGGTTTTTTTTGTGCAAAATAATTTTATTCTGTTTAGAATCAGCTTGTTTTCGATTTAAAACTTCTTTTAAAAAAGAAATCACATCTTCTTGACCTGCCAATCGGTATTGAGCCGATGTCACCCCTGGACCCACTTTAATTGAAACTCCTCTTTGATCTAAAACTTTAAACATATCTTCATCTGTTCGGTCATCACCAAGACAAATAGTCAATACATCTTGAAAATTTTCATGCTCTAAAATCCACTTTAAAAAACTACCTTTATGACACTCCACTGCTTTTGCTTCTACTATTTTAGAACCAATGGTGACGGAAACCGGCTGATTAGCAAGGCCGACTTGTAATTCTTCATCTAACTTTTTTGCACGAAAAGAAGCGAAGTCTGTCGGAGACTGCCTAAAGTGCCAAACAAGACTCGCTTCTTTACATTCAACAAAGGAAAGTGGGACTGTTTCTGAGTAGGCTTTCATTACTTTTTTAACTTCAGAAAACCATGATTGAATATCAGATGAAACTCGACTTTTCCAAGGTTCATATCCAGTTCGATAGAAAGCACCGTGTTCTGCAGCTAAAGTGACATCACAGTCTTCAAATTGTTCATCTAGAAATTCTTTATCTCGGCCACTGATAATCAAAATAGAAAAATAGTTTCCTAGATCATAAATTAAAGTTCTCAGATTATTCGGCAAAATAGCAAATTCAGGTAAACTTTTAATACCGACAAGGGTGCCGTCGTAATCCATAACTAAAAGACACTTGGGTGCTTGCATAATTTTCTGAAATAAATCCAGCGACTGATATTGATTCATAGCCTCCAGGCGAACAACTGGAGACTTTGCAGTCCGGCTTGAGGCGGCTTCTAAATCTTTTAAATATCCCAGCGCCCACTGAGTCGCAGAGTATTGGGAAAGAACGACATGCAAACTTTTAACTCTTTTTATTTTTTCAAAAACTGGCATGTCGTATGCGCTTTTAATAGCCTCAGCGATCGAATCCTCATCCCAAGGATTGATAATAAGAGCTTGCCCCAAAAGTGATGCCGCACCTGCGAATTCACTTACGATAAGAACTCCTGGATTAGATTTGTCTTGAGAAATCGCATATTCTATTGCCACTAAATTCATTCCATCACGTTTACTTGTTATCAAAAGGCAATCTGCTCTTTTATAAAGAGTCAGTAATTCATCTTCACTCAAAGAGTTAAAAATATAATGAATAGGCGCATAGCCAGGCTCTGCAAATTCACCATTAATCATGCCGACTAACTCATCAACTTCTTTTTTAAGACGAATATAAGAAGGCACCTGAGTCCGAGTCGGCACTGCAATTTGCAAAAGACTCACGCGACCTCGCAAATCTGGATACTTTTGTAAAAATCTTCTAAATCCATGAAGTTTTAGTTCAAGACCTTTTGTGTAATCGAGTCGATCAACACCTAAAATAAGAAAAGGAATTTTAATTTTTTCATTTAAAATCTGAGACTTCACCAAAACGTTTTCAGATAAAGAATTATTTTTCCACTTTTCAACATCAATACTAATTGGATAAACTCCTAAATGGAGATCGTGATCCCCCACTTCCGCTTTAAAAAATGTTGAATCAATTCCCAAATGTGCTTTTAGAGAAACGGTAAAATGACGAAGATATGAGTGCTCATGAAACCCAATCAAATTTGACTGAATCATGCCATTTAAAATCTGCTCACGTACCGGAAGTTGACGAAATATCTCGGAGCTTGGAAAAGGTGTATGAAGAAATAATCCAATTTTTAAATTGGAATTTCCTTGTCTCAACATTTTGGGAAGCAAGAGAAAATGGAAATCATGAATCCATATTGTATCTTGAGGTTCAGCTATTTTTAAAACTTCGTCTGCCATAATCCGGTTGCAAGCGACATAAGCTTGCCAGTCAGAACGTTTGAAAAATGCATGCTGACTTTCATAATGAAAGAGAGGCCAAATCACATCATTACAAAATCCATCATAGTATTGATCATATGTTTTTTTGTCCACCAGCACGGGATTAACTCTTATATGAGGAATTATATTGGGAGTTTCGTTTTTAATTTTTTTTGCAGATTCAATATCTGTTTCAAATCCCATCCAAAAAAATGGATCTTCTAAATTAACACCCAACAAAGCTGAGACTAATCCTCCACTACCTTTTTTTATACTTTTTGTTTTCAAATCAATGCTAAAAGGCAACCGATTTGAAATAAATATTTTTTTTGGCTTTTTCAAAGATAGTCACTCCTCTTTATATATGTTACTATTAACTCATCAGATCGCTGAATGAAGTAGGTGTAAACCTTGGAATCTTCTTCTGAAGAAAAACATTATCAAAATAATATTAATCAATATAAATTAGGAATAATTGGTAACTGCCATTTTTCGGCTCTAGTTGATTTAAATGCTAATATAAAATGGCTTTGTTGGCCAAGATTTGATTCTGGTTTTATTTTTGGATCCCTATTAGATGAAAAAAAAGGGGGTCACTTTTCTATAAATCCTGCGCTTCAAGATTTTGTAAGTCAGCAAAGTTATATTGAAAATACAAACATTTTGGTCACAAAATTCGAAAATCAAGAAGGTGTTTTTGAAGTCACGGATTTTGCACCTCGATTTAGTATTGATGAAGGATTTCATAAACCCCTTATGTTATTTCGCAAAGTAAGAAAAATTGCAGGTCACCCCAGAATCAAAGTGCAGTGCCGTCCCGTCGGAGACTATGGCAAAATAAAACCTGAAGTTTATATCGACAGTCATCACATTCGATACTCTGGTCTGACTGAACCTGTCAGACTCACGACAAATGCTTCTCTTACTTTAATCCAACAAGAAAATGATTTTTTTCTAAATGAAGATCTTTACTTTGTTCTTTCTTGGGGGCTTCATCTTGAGGGGCCGCTGATTCATACTTTTGATAATTTCTTAATCAAAACAAAAGAATATTGGCAAACATGGGTCAGACACTGCACATTACCAAAAGTTTTTCAAAAAGAAGTGATCCGATCCGCACTGACTCTAAAACTTCATCAGTTTGAAGACACGGGAGCTATTATCGCCTCCTGTACAACCAGTTTACCTGAAATAGAACGTGAAGGTAGAAACTGGGATTATCGATTTTGTTGGCTCAGAGACACTTATTATACTTTGTCCGCACTGAATTCTTTGGGTCATTTCGAGGAAATGGAAAAGTTTGCGCATTTTATTGAAAATCTGAATATGGGCTCTCTTGATTCTTTACAGCCTGTTTATGGAATTGACGGTCAGACCTGTAGGGAAGAAGTAGAACTGGACTTAGACGGTTATAGAAATAACAAACCCGTTCGTATCGGTAACAATGCTGGCACACAAGTTCAGCATGATGCTTATGGGCAAATTGTTATGGCCTTATTTAATCTTTATACGGATCAAAGACTTTTAAAAAAAGAGACTTACCCGACTCGCTCCCTTCATTTTTTACTTGGCTATATTGAAAAAAAAATCGAACAACCCGATAATGGCCTTTGGGAATTTAGAGGCCACAAGTCTATGCATAGCTATTCGGCACTTTTTCACTGGGTTGGAAGCGCTGCCTGTCAAAAAATCGCCATCCTAAGAAACGATCAGGTTCTTGAAATGAAAGCTCAAATGTGTAAAATACGGGCTTTTGATTTACTTGAAAAAAGTTATAGTTTAAATAAAAAAGCTTATACCCAAGCCATAGGCTCAGAAGATTTAGATGCCAGCTTACTGCAAATGATTACACTCGGATACTTTCATGATCAACCGAAACAAAAAGCGATTGAACACTTAAGAGCTATTCAAAAAGACCTTGAAATTTCACCCGGCTTTTTACTTCGCTATAAACACACTGATGATTTTGGTTTGCAGAAATCGGCATTTTTAGTCTGTAGTTTTTGGTATATTGAGGCCCTTATTTATCTCGATTTTTATGATGAAGCCATTAGCTTATTTAAAAATGTCTTGAAAGCCCAAAATCATTTAGGCTTGATGAGTGAAGATTTTGACATTCACAGTCTGAGTCAATGGGGAAATTTCCCGCAAACTTACAGTCACGTAGGACTTATTAACTGTGCTTTTGCATTTGATAAAGCTCTTAAAAAACCTGCTTTTCTATAAATTCAGGCTCTTGCTTTGTCGCGACAGAGCTTTTGATATCGTTTTCGACAGAATCCAGATTTGAATTCGGAACAAATATTCGATAGCCTTTGGGTAGGACGTAGTTTCTTTTAAATAAACGATCTAGCTCGGGATTAAAAAGTAAAAGCTGTTCAGCTTGAAGATTTGTCGCCGCAAGGACTTGAGTCGGTTTCATCATTTTTTTCAGTTTAACCGATTCAAACTTAAGAGCGGGCTCATAAAGATGATCTGTCCAAAGGATATCTTTATACATTTGCGCATGCAAAGCCGCCAAAAAGCAGGTGTAGAAATTTGCAGATGCAAAATCAAAGTTTCGAGATCTGTAGCTTTTCACAATTTTAGCAATATCGCGTGTTCCTAATTTTTGCATAGCAAGTCGGACACCACCTGGACCGTGGTTATAAGCTGTTAAAGCCAAACCCCAATTTTTATGCAAAATTTGGTGATTTTCTTTTAATAATTTTGAAGCGGCTTCTGTTGCTTTCCAGGGGTTTCTTCTTTCGTCGATCTGATCGTTGACGGTCATAAAAATTCGCCCGATTCCTGGCATAAATTGCCAGATCCCCGCGGCTCCAACTTTACTTGTGGCACCAATCACAAAACTTGATTCAACAAAAGGAAGGCGAGTTAATTCTATCGGCAATCTTTTTTCTTTAAAAATAGCTTCCATTCCTTCTAAGTAACGACCACTAATCGTTAATCCATTTTCAAAAAAGTTTTTTTGACCCGTTTGAATTCGCAAACTTTGTGAAGCTGTTCGAATAATTTTCTTTTGATCTCCTTTGATTTCTTCAAGTTGCGCTAACCAACCCAATTCTTCTTCGTCCATTTCAGCTTTGCTTTTACGTGCCATTTTTTGCAATTTAATTTTAATTTCAGATGCTCTTTTGGAAACAGCTTTTTGCGCTTTAACCGTGTTAAGCCACGCAGCACGTGCTGGCTGCGCCATAATATCAGAGATATCAACTACATCGTAAATAATATGCGGATGAAGCGAATCATGAATAATTTTTTTGTCGGAATTAAACTCTGTATAAACACGAAACCAGAACTTTGTTTGATTAAAAATTAAATCTGGAATGTTAAATTCAGGTGAAATTCTATTCTGAAAATCAGATAAAATTTGGTCCACCGTTTGATCTGTAATCTGAGGTAACTTCTCGGCTTCGATTGTTACTACTTCAAAATTAAGGTCTAAAGCATCTTCTGATTGAAGAGTTGGTTCCCAAAAGGGAGTCCCTTTTTCATCTTGTTGTGACTCTTGGCGTGTCGAAGTTACGATTTCGTTTTGAAGACTGAGAATCTCAATTTCCTTATCAAAGTTCATTTTTTTTGAAAAATAGTGAGCACCCGCTGACTGAATCAAAGCCATTGAAGTTGCACCTAAACAAAAACTTAAGATAATATTAAAAGTCATTCTTTTGTTTGAAGATACGATCAAATTTTTCCACATTTTTAAGTCACTCCTGTAAGCGAATTTGCCCCTTAGTTACTTCGCAATATTCTAGCCGACACAGGAATGCCTATAAGCCTCTCGAGTGGTTTTAATATGAAAATCTTTCTTGCTTGTGACAAAACTGAGTCAGGTCTAAAAAATAAAGTGTTCAACTTTTTGACACAGTGAAAGGGTCCTGGTTTTCACAAAGAAAGTATTTTGATTGATAGAAACCCTATTTTTTCGTAAATTTTATTAATGAATATAATTTGGATCTTAATTCTAACTTTAAATTTTTTTTCAATCAGCTGCATTTCCACTTCAGAATCAAGAAATTGCGAACCCGAAAGTACCCAATTTGGATCAGCTGAATTTCAAGTTCAAATTTCTCGTTATGGTGGTCAGTCTTCACAAAAAAGTCTGATTATTGTGCCGCCTACAGGGCGAACAAATTATATTGATAAAAGCTATGCCGAAGAATTTTGCTCCGCTGGATATGATGTTTACATTTTGGATAGTTGGACCGGAGATGTCGAAACAACGATTGAACTTGAAATTCATCAGCGCTTTTACGGGAAAGCACAGACTGCCATAACCCTTGTTCTTGATCAGATTAAAAGCTCCTATACCGGACTCCTGGGGACCAGTGTCGGCGGACTACACGCCAGTATCGCTGCAAGTTATCAGGACAGACTCCAAGCCGTGTTTGTCATAACAACTGGCATTCCAATAGCTGAAGTCGTTGTTAATTCCGATCAAGAAGCCATGGTTAAATTAAAAAAAGAACGACAAAAACGATACGGCTTTTCGACCACACAAGAAAATATTCTAGCACTTGGCAAAGCTTTTACCTGGGAACCACAACAACTTTCTGAAAAGTATAAAGAAAAAGATTTAGGAATGTCGATTGCCCTAAATGACGGAACAGTCCCAACAGAAAATCAAATTAAACTTCAAGACTACTGGAAACCCAAAAAAGTGATTACTTTTTCGAGCAATCACTTTTGGGGTATTATTAAAACTTGGCTGTTTAGCCGTGATGAAGTTTTAGAATTTTTTGAAGAAAGTGTGAAGTCTCGTCTTCAACAATCCTGATTTAAAAAAATTCTTACAAAACACGACCGAACCATTTTTTGACGAGTTGCCAGGTGGCATCTGGCGATTTTTTAATTTCAGAGTCGGGAATGATTGTCAGATAATCGCCTTTGTCTAAATTGATTCCTCCCTCTTTTCCGATCTTTTGGCTTGAAAAACGATTCCAAAGCCGAGTTGCAATTTCTTGTGAAGAGGAGTTTTTTAAATAAATAAGAGTCATTTTATGATCTTGAGATCGAAGCCACTTTGTCCAAATTTGAGGTTTAAAACGAGGCCCTCGAGCATCAATTAAAGTCACTTGTGAAATTTGCAAATCATTTTTTTCGATCATATTTTGCAAAGTCAAATAAGCTCCGCCATGCCCAATCAAGTAGAAATCTTCTGGAATTATTTTGACACCTAGAACTTGATAAACTTGATTCATAAAGGCTTTTAAATCCGCTTGGTTTTTAAAGTGAGTGCGGTAGTCTTTATTCTGACCGAAACTAAAGGGATAAACTAAGATGCGATCTGTTTGCGATTCTTTGAAAGATTTGATCATATCAAGGCTTTTCATAACTGATTTTAAATCATGATCTGTAGATTGACCGGATGAAAAATCTTGGAAGTAAATTGTGACATGTTTATAATCAGCATAAGGCGGCACCAGGACCGCAACTTCTTGCGGATACCCTTGTACTTTGAGTCGACAAACTGAATCCTGACATCCTTCTGGTAATTTAACTGAATCCACCAGAAGCTTATCTGCTGATTGTACTTTTGTTTTTTCAACGCATGAAAGGTTGAAAAATAATAAGACCAGACTGATAGATAATTTTTTTATATTCATTTAAGTTTCCTTTTTGACCAGTTAGAAAAAATATCAGTTGCCAACTTTTGCACAATTGAATGAAGTTTAACAGAGTACTGGGGATGGGGTCGGAATCGAATCCCCACTTTAACTTTATATTGCCCCTTCAACTTAAGAGGATGCTTGTAACAAATTTGACCGATCACAACAAGTGATGGTGCTGTTCCTATTTGCATATCGAGCATAACAAGAGAACCTATGAGAATTTCTAGACCGCGCTGGGAAAGTTTTAAGCTACAACCATCTAAACTGAGATCCAAAACCTCACACTCCTCGTTCCAAAGTTCATGATTCACGTTCATCAAAAATGCGTGGTTGGTATATCGAGGTGGAATTCTTAATCGCTGGTACTGACGTCTTTGAAGCCTATAAAGAGGATTTAAAAAAAGTAAAAATGACTGCCCTTCACTGGTTTTTAAGCTTGCTCGTGAAAAGTACCTTTCATCGCGACTATCAAACTGAATCGTTAAGTCATGAAAATTTGAATTTTGATTAGACGAGGCCGGTAAAATAATCAACATTCGCATATCAGGAAATAAAAAAAGACCTTTCATTTTTATCTCTGTGTTATCATTGATACGAACTACAAGCTCAACACCATCTGAAATGACTTCAGATAAAATCCTCTTTATATCATGAGAATTAACTATTTCTTGAAAAAGTTTTTTTGAAGAATGATCCCTCATATACTCTATGAGATAGTTTCAAGATTTAATATTCAAGGAAAATAATTTGAGCAGACCTTTAAAATGAAAAAAGCCGCATAAAAAGCGGCTTTTTTCATTTTGTACAAAAAAACTGATTTAATTTAAATCATGGATACTTTGTACTTTTGTACGAAGTGCTTGCTGAACTGCTTTTTCAGCATCAACAAGTCCAGCACCTACTTCATTGTTAGAATTCGGCTGAAGTGGAACTGCTGTCGCTTGTAAAATCTGCTTAACTTGAGACGGAGTTAAGCTTTTGTTAGCGGCTTTCATCAACGCGATAACACCCGCCACGTGCGGAGTCGCCATTGATGTCCCGTCAAAGCTTGAGTAATCTGTGGGAACAACCAGTAAACTCGCTTTTGCTGTCAAACCTTTTTTAAGATTTGTTATCAAAGCTTGGCCCACTGTTTGTTCAACCATGAAAACAGGAATGCTCAGTTCTGTTCCGTCTTGAGTGATTGCTCCACGAATCAAGCCAGGCGCGTTGTTGTAAACGACAAGACCCGCTGCGCCTGCATCAATTGCATTTTTAGCTTTTTCCGCAAACATAATTTCACCACGTTGAACAAGGGCGAATTTTCCACGTAGGTTTTTACCCACGAAGTCCACTGGGCGACCAAGGCCAGAGTCGACAAGGTCGGCTAATGCAGGTGACATCGGACTTTGCGAGCCTGAAAATGTCGAAGACGCTACGACTTGAAAAGCTTGATTCGCAACAGAAATTTTAACTTCAGAATCGCGGCCAGATCCCCGAGGAACAGATGATATAACATCCACACCTGGAGCTACGATCGCAAGTTCTGGACCGTATTGCGAAAATGAAGCTTTTTGGTTGTTAATATCAGTCGCACCAACCGCAATAACGCCGTTCAAAGCTGCCGGATAGCTGACATGAGATTCGCCACTGTTTCCTGAAGCTGCAACAACTGTAATACCTGCTTGCAAAGCTAAGTTAATTGCTTTTCTTTCTGCAGGACTTGAAAAAGATCCACCTAAAGACATGCTGATGACGTCAACCTTTTGTTCGACGCCCCAGTTAATTCCTTCAGCGACTGCAATGTTCGAACAACCTTCATGGGAACACACTCGACCCATCAAAATTTTTGCTTGAGGAGCGACCCCGGAAAAACCATCGCGGCTTAAAGAAGCAGCAACTGTTCCTGAGACGTGAGTTCCGTGCCCTTGGTCGTCAAAGAAAGTATATTCTTCTAAGAAGGAAGGAGTTGTAAAGTTCTGACCTGCTTCAAAATTTGAAGCTACAGCGGGGTGATCTTTGTCGATACCTGTGTCAAGAACAAGGACTCTTGCCCCTTGACCTGCGCTGGACACATTCCATGCTTGTTGGGCTTTTACAGATTTAATTCCCCATGGTGTTTTTTCAATTAAATTATTGAAAGTCCGGTTGCTAAAAGCCTTCATATTAACAAAACCAAGTACAGGTTTAGGGCCCTGATGAAAAACTTCTTGATCAACAAATTCAACTGCTGGATTTGATTGAAGGGAAGTCGCTTCAGCTGAGTCATGGACATAAACAACAACTGAATTCAGGCTGCTTAACCGAGCTTGCAAAACTCCTTTGAACTGCGAACTTTGGAAATGTGACATGAGTTTTTGCACATCTGCTTGAAGTTGAATTTTCTGAGTTGCCATCATGGCACGATTTGGTTGTTTGAAAGCAACCAGATATCTGGCAGCTTGCGCCGCTTGTGAAAACAAACTGATCAAAACCGTTAATAGAACCAACATATTTTTCATTCTGTGTTCCCTCCAACACTCCGTAGACTCTCGTCCTTGCAGAGGAGTTTCATATTGGAATCACTTCCCACGCAATCATAAACTTTTAAAATAATTCTGAAGTTTCAAATACTTAAAAAAATGAAATGATCTGTCAAAACACATGAGGTGCCAAAATGGAACCTCTAATCTAAACTAAATGAACTAGAGCATTCACTATTCATTTCTGTTATGGGCACACATAATTTTTCTTGGGGTCAATGCTCAAAAAAAAACCAAATAATTTACGCTTCGCGTATTAAAATTTGTAATTTGAAAGCCGTTTTTTTTAAAGAAAAAGGGCCTTTTTATGACCCCTCGAAACCCTTGTGATTGCTGGGGTTTAGATTTTTATTGGGAAATATTCAAAAGAATCAGTTGCTTTAACCCTACTTCCCAATCTTAGAAAGCACATGAGCTTTTGCAATTTGAAATTCTTTGATAATTTCTATTCGCTTTAATCGATTTTCAAATAATTTCTCAGAAGCTCCTAATACATCGGGAGAATTTTTGACCCCCCGAGCGTATTCTGACTGAGTTAATTTGTAGTAGCGCTCGGCTCTTTCAATGTTGGTTTCTGCATCATGAACTTGATCGTGAAGAAAACGAAGTTCTGATAGTTCATTTTCCATATGAGCTTCAACTTGACGCTTTTTAAAATCAGCTCGTTTTTGATCCGCTCGAGCTTCATGCGCCAAAGCCGAAACTTCTCGTGAAGATTGTAAAACATTTCCAATCTCCATTTTAAGCCGAAGCCCCACAACCGTTTCTTGGCGCATGTCGTTTTCAGCATCTGATCCAGCCGATTCAATTCTTTGGTTGTACTGATTGTACGAAGCAAAGGCTTCGAGCTCCGGCCACCAAGCTCTTCTTTGACTTTGAGCCGCCAAATCAGTCTGCTGACTTTTTAATTGATCATCTTTAAAAAGAAAATCGTGATCCTGGGGCTCATGTTTCAAAAGCTCCTCGAAATCATGATTGTGTTCAAGCTGCTTTGGAAAAATAAGCTCATCAGAAGTTTTAAAATTCATTAAAACTGAAAATTCACGCTTCAAATTGGTCAGCTCCATTTTTGTTCGCAAGTTTTCACGCTTCAAATCCACTGCTTTCATTTCAAACTCAACACGATCAGAATCTGTCGCCACACCACTGCGTATTCGTTTTTCAGCCGATGTGAGATTTTGATTGTTCACCCGAATGGCCTCATCAACCTGACTTAATCGTTCATGAGTGTAAACAATGTTCCAAAAAATTTTCCGAACTTCTTGAAGCTCTTCAGAAACAATTTGCTGCAATTGAACAGCTTTTCGATCAGCTTCAAAGTTTTTTATTTCGGATTCAATTTTATCACGACCACCGTTAAAAAGATTGAGTTGAATTTCTGCTCCGTAAGAAGGCTGAACTTTTTGTTTATTGACCCCTGTCAAAAAAGATTCTTGTGCCCCGTGCAATTCGATTTGGGGTAAAAATGAACGCGCCAGACTTCCTTTACGAGACATTGCCGCTTGACGCTCTAATTCCATTGACTCAACTTTCGAATTTCTTGTTTCAAGTAAATTTCTAAGATTTTCATACTTAATTTCGACTGAAGAGGCCCCTGCCGGGATCGCTTCGAACAGCATCATCAATAAGATCAAAATTTGTGAAATTCTGGCTTTCATAATAATCCTTATTTTTGAGGTTCAATTGTGAATTTCAATTTGTCATCGTGACCCGTTTGTGGATCCTTAATGCTGATTAAAAGCGTGTAGCGATGAATTCCTTTGCCATCAAATGTTCCTTCGAAAAATGTTTCTTTTGGGCTTAGTTTAATTTGTTCTTGTTTTTTTGTTCGTGGCATTTCGGCTTTTGCCGACACAACAAATCCCGCAGCAGACTTAGGCTTCATTTTGAGATCGTAAAGGTAAATCTGCAAATCCATTCCCTTCGACACAACTTCAACGTGCGTTTCTTCAAGGGATTTAATCAAACCCCCCTTGGGAGCCGTTATCATTTGAGGGGCATCATGATCATGACCTTCATGCGCTTGTGCTAGGGACAAGGCAAAGATCGTAAAAACGGTGGCAAAAGCTATTCTGTTATTTCTATTTTTCATATCTGGACTCCTTCATTATTTAAAAAATTTAAACTTTTTCTTGTTGATGTTCGCTTTGAATATATTTTTCAGCTGACTTTTGACCAAACCTATAAAACAAAGACGGCGTGACAATGACGTCAAGAATGGTCGAGCTCAAAAGCCCACCTACAATCACGACAGCGACTGGGTGAAGAACTTCACTTCCTGGCTGACCTCCGGCAAAAACAAGCGGTAACAGTGCCAATGAAGCTACAAATGCTGTCATCATCACTGGCACTAATCTTTCTTGAGAACCTCTGATAATCATTTCTCGACTAAAATTTTCACCTTCATATTTCATTAAATGAAGGTAATGGGAAATCATCATAATTCCATTGCGTGAAGCCACACCACAAAGCGTGATAAATCCCACAAGACTTGCGACAGTAATCGACCGATCCGTCAAAAAAAGAAGAACAATTCCACCGATAAAAGCCAGTGGAATGGTGGCCATAATCTGAGCCACAAGAGTTTTTGACTTGAAATGGCTATAAAGAACAAGAGCAATTCCAAAAATTGATAGAATTCCAAACATTAAAATTTTTCGAGTTGCAGCTTGCTGACTTTCAAACTGGCCGCCGTAAACAACATAGTAGCCTTCTGGAAACTGAACCGATTTTTTGACTCGGTCTTGAATTTCAGTTACCAAGCTGCCTAAGTCGCGTCCGCTCACGTTAGCGCTAATGACAATTCGTCGCTGGCTGTTTTCTCTGTTGATTTCATTGGGACCAGAAGTTTCATACACATCTGCCACATCTTTTAAAAAAACTTTTCGTCCATCAGGCATGACTTTTAAGACTGTATTTTCCATGGATTCAATCGAGGCTCTTGAACCCTGATCATACTGAAAAAACACTTCATACAACCGAGATCCTTCCATCACTTGCGCTAAAGCTTCCCCGTTAAATGCGGCTTCAAGAAGTTTCGTAATTTCACCTGAACTGAGCCCGTACTGAGCCGCTTCTTCACGCAGAACTTTGATTTTAACTTGAGGGATTAACCCTTGTTGCTCGATTCGTAAATCAACAAGTCCTGAAGTATCTTGAATGGCTTCTTGTAACTCGATTGATTTCTGACGAAGTGTTGTCAAATCGGGCCCGAATATTTTGATAGCCACTGCCGCACTGACTCCCGAAAGCATATGATCAATCAAGTGGGAAATAGGCTGTCCGACGTTGACTCCAGCTTCTGGAATTTTTTCTTTAAGCTTTGTTCGAATTTCATTTAATACAATTTCTCTTGGACGCCCGTTCTGATTAAAATCCACATCAATTTCGCTGACATTGACTCCTGCCGCGTGCTCATCCATTTCGGCTCGCCCGGTTCGTCTTGAAACAGACTTTACTTCTGGTGTTGACAACATAATCGCTTCAGCTCGTGAACCTATTTTATTTGATTCAGTTAAACTGATCCCGGGTTTGGCAACGACTGCAATCATAGCCGTTCCTTCATTAAATTTCGGAAGAAAATCACGCCCCATAAAAGGTATTAATAAAACTGAAAACATAAACAAAAACAAAGAACTCCAAAGGACTTTTGATGAGCGTGGCAAAACCCAATCTAAAATTTGCCGATCTAATTTTTTTAAGATCACAACAAATCGTGTATCTTTGTGTTCGGAAAGTTTTCCCCGTAAAAAATAAGAACAAAGAACTGGGGTTAATGTTAAAGAAACTACAAGCGAAGCAATAAGAGCCGTTAGATAAGCAATTCCCAAAGGAGCAAAAAGTCGCCCTTCAAGTCCAGATAAATTAAAGAGTGGTAAAAATACAAGTGCAATAATCACAGTCGCAAGCACAATTGAATTTCGCACTTCACTTGAGGCTTCATATATCACTTTCAGAATTGATTTTGGTTTTTCAGAAATTGAATTTTCACGTAGTCTTCTGAAAACATTCTCGACGTCAACAATCGAATCATCGACAAGTTCTCCGATGGCGATCGCAAGCCCACCTAGCGTCATCGTGTTCACAGTTAAGCCAAATATTTTAAATACGATCGCGGTAAAAAGAAATGAAACCGGAATCGCTGTTAAAGTGATCACCGACATCCTCAAATGAGCTAAAAAAATAAGAAGAATAATAAAAACTAAAACGGTACCAAACTGGAGTTTTCCTATAATTCCATCAATTGAAGCTTCGATAAAATCTGCTTGCTTAAAGACATGGGGATTCACAATAATGCCTTTTGGAAGTGAAGGCCGAATTTCATCTAAAGCTTCTTCAATCGACTTTGTGATCAAGACCGTATCCGCACCTGGTTGTTTTTGAATAGTCATCACCACGGACGGCTTACCATTAAAGCTTCCGTCTCCTCTTTTAAGTCGAGGGGCAACTTTAACTTCTGCGATATCGCCTATTAAAACCGGTCGACCAAAATGAAGTCCGACAAGAGTTTTACGAATATCTTCAACGCCATCGACAACACCGATGTTTCGAACAAGGAATTCTTGTTTGTCTTTTTCAAGAAAACCGCCGGTTGTATTTTGGCTGATTTGTGCTAGCTCTTTATCCACTTGTTCTATAGACAGTTGAAAGCGATTTAGTTTTTCAGCCGAAACTAAAATTTGATACTGCTTTAAACCACCACCAATTGATATGACTTGAGAAATTCCTGGAATTGTCATTAATCGGGGCCTTAAAACCCACTCTGCCAAACTGCGAAGCTCCATTGGATCGATTTCATTGGACTCTGTTGTCACTGCGATTTGCTGAATCTGCCCCATCAGCGAACCCACAGGCCCCATAATCGGAGCAATATCTTTTGGTAGTCTTTCTTTGGCCAAATTTAATTTCTCTTGAACCAACTGACGATTACGGTAAATATCCGTGCCCCAAGCAAACTCGACATAAATTGCCGATAGCCCAATACCAGATTGAGACCGAACCCTTTCGACTCCTGGTAATCCGTTTAAATAATTTTCAATAGGAAGTGTCACGCGAGTTTCAACTTCTTCAGGCGCCATTCCGTGGGACTCAGTCATAATGGTGACTGTTGGTTTGGTGATATCAGGAAAAACATCAATCGGTAATTGTCGAACTGCAATCGAACCATAAACAACTAGAAATGCAGTCGAAGCAACAACGAATAAACGATGGTTCAATGCAAACTTGATAACTGAGTTAAGCAAAGGATCCTCCAAGAGCTAAACTAAAAAATAAGATAATGAGGGAAACATTTTAGGGCCGCGAAATAATTTTTAGGATTCACTTCGGGGAGGTTGAAAGGGGCCATCTAAGGTCGGACCTTGCTTAATACTCAGTTCATACTCAAAAAACAATCGGCGTAAAGATGTGATGGAAACAAAAAGAGAATGGGACCGAATGTAAATTCCCACGATATGACAACAACCTGTTGCATGAATAGAACAAGAACAATCCTGATGGTGCTCTTGTGCGGACGAAGATGAGTTTTGATCTGTTTGTTCTGACGAAGAGTCGACAGCAGTTAGACTTATGACTTCGTCAGAGTGACATTCCCCAAAATAGGAACTCACCCCAGAGGAATTCAAACTGATTGCAAAAACAAAAAACAAGGTCCAAAACTGTCTCATTGCGTGAAATCCTAAGTCTAGGTTAATCAAGTGTCAAAGCGAACACATGATGTTATAAAAAAATGCTGTTTTGCCCACTCAAATCAATCATTTCCTAAATTCTGGCCTCTCAATCGAAGTGCATTGCCGACGACAGAAACAGAACTCAAGCTCATGGCAAGGCTTGCGATCATAGGACTGAGTAATAATCCAAATACCGGATACAAAAGACCCGCTGCAATTGGAATACCTAAAACATTGTATCCAAAAGCAAAAATTAAATTTTGTCTGATATTTTTCATGGTGGCTTGGCTGAGCTTATGAGCTCGAACAATGCCCATCAGATCACCTTTTAGTAAAGTCACCCCAGCACTTTCCATCGCAACATCCGTTCCTGTGCCCATCGCAATTCCGATATCCGCTTGCGCGAGTGATGGCGCATCGTTAATGCCATCTCCGGCCATCGCAACAACTTCGCCTTTTGATTTAAGCTTTTTAATCATTTCATTTTTTTGTTGTGGAAGAACTTCAGCTTCTACCTGATCAATCCCCATTTCGCGCGCAACAACTTCCGCCGTATTGCGATTGTCCCCAGTCAACATGACAACTTTGATTCCTTTGGAGTGGAAGTATTTAATCGCGGGCTTTGCTGATTCTTTAATGGGATCTTTCACGGCAATAACAGCCGCAGGCTTTCCATCAATCGCTGCAAGCATCGCTCCGTGTCCCGTGCTTTGGAGTTTTTTTGCAATTTCAGAAAGATCATTTGATTCAACACCAAATTTTTCTAGAAGTGTTCTATTTCCGACAAGTACAATTCGATTCTGAACTTTTCCTTTTACGCCCATGCCTGTTATGGACTCAAACTCAGAAACAGTTTCGATTTTTAAATTTCTATCAACAGCCCCTTGTACAATAGCTTCAGCAAGCGGATGTTCACTTAATTTTTCAAGTGATGCCACGAATGTCAGAGCCTCTGATTCGCTGAATCCATTCAAAGTATTAACAACTGCAAGCCTTGGCTTACCAAGAGTAAGAGTTCCCGTTTTATCAACAACCAAGGTCGTGATTTTTTCTAAGTTTTCAAGTGCTTCTGCATTTTTGATTAAAACGCCAAGGCTTGCCCCTTTTCCGGTAGCCACCATGATTGACATAGGAGTTGCAAGCCCCAAAGCACACGGACACGCAATGATCAGAACTGCCACTGCGTTAATAATCGCGTGAGTTAACTTTGGCTCGGGGCCAACGACATACCACACAGCGGCCGTTATAATTGCAATCACAATAACCGCTGGAACAAAATAACCCGAAACCTTATCGGCTAATTTTTGGATGGGTGCACGGCTTCTTTGTGCCTGCGAAACCATTTTAACAATTTGAGATAACAAAGTATCAGAACCTACTTTTGTAGCTTTCATAACAAGACTTCCCGTGCCGTTTACGGTGGCGCCTGTGACCCCATCTCCGTTACTTTTCTCAACAGGAATAGGCTCACCTGTGATCATGGATTCATTAACGGAGCTAAGACCTTCTGTCACTTCACCGTCGACAGGAATTTTTTCTCCAGGTCTGACTCTTAACAGATCACCGACATGAATATGCTCAACGGGAATATCTTCTTCCGTGCCATCTGATTTAATTTTACGAGCCATCTTAGGCGCAAGACCTAGTAACGCTCGAATGGCATTCCCAGTTTGACTGCGCGCTCGAAGCTCAAGCACTTGCCCCAAAAGAACTAATGCTGTGATGACAGCTGCTGCCTCATAGTAAAGCGGGACCATTCCACCGTGAACTTTTAAACTTTCGGGAAATACCGAAGGAAAAAAAGTTCCAACTAAGCTGAAGAGGTACGCTACGCCAGTCCCAATCGCGATAAGTGTGAACATATTGAAATTCCGAGATTTGACAGATGCCCAGCCTCGTTCAAAAAATGGAAAACCACCCCAAAGAACAACTGGAGTAGCTAGTAAGAACTGAAGACCCGCATTGATCCCTGCGGGTATTGCGTGTTGCACAGGTTGCCCTGGAATCAGGTCAGACATCGCAAGGAGTAATAATGGAACTGTTAACGGGATACTTACTTTCAAGCGTTTCGTGAAGTCAATAAGCTCTGGGTTTTCCACTTCCTCAAGAGACACTTCTTCTGGCTCTAGTGCCATACCACAAATGGGACAATTTCCCGGCCCCTTTTGTTGAATCTCTGGATGCATAGGACAAGTGTAAATAGCTTCAGAATCAACTTTCGGTGTTTGTTCTGCGCTTGGCTTAAGACCCATTAAAGGTTTCGCTTCTTTCTTATGATCAATCGAACAGCACGAGTGATCTGCTTGGTGATGATGACTTGTTTGATTTTTGCGTTTGTGCTGCGTATGATCCATAAATTCTCCAATCAAATTTGACATAAAAGGTATCGAGATTGAACTCTTGTTTCATAATCTCTTGTTTGTAGTCTGCACCTTCTAATGATTGGAAGGTCAATAGGAAAAGATTGTCTCAGCTGCAATAAGTTCAATCTGGATTGTTTAAATACAAAAATATGATCACTGAGATAACATTCCAATAGTGGGAAGGTTTAGACGGAAATAAAAAAAGATAATTTTGCTGATTTTAAGTGTTTATGTCTCTAAATCGGACTGAAAATAATTTGGAGGTGGTGTACAGTTATGAACAATTAAAAAGGGTTACGTTTCATACACCACCAAAAAACCACCAATTTTAAAAAAACTAAGCGGCACGATTGGTCTATGAATGAACTACCTGTAAACGATTCGAAAAAATTCAGTCACGATTGTAGCTTCATCGATATTTCGTAAGCCCCAAGTTTTTAAAAATGGCGAATACAATTCAGCGTGGACTTGTCGCCAATATTCAAGCGACAGATCGCCCTCGCCTTCGGCCACTGCAATTTCCGAAGGGACCTCATGAAATTTATGGAACACAATTTTTTCCGTTTTCAAAATACAACTCGGCAAATCAGCGCTATTCAAAAATATCCAGTAGTTGCCAACCTGAGGCAGTGGATCACCCGCAGTATCAAAGTCTTCGACGACGCTGCTACCAGCGGTCTTTCGACCGCTTAAATAAAGTTCAAGAAGTTCGTCCGTAATTTCTTTATTACCGGCAACTGAAGCTGAAACTTTCGGATTGATCGGACGCTCTTCAATCGGCAGCGAAGCTAAAAATGCGTTCCAATAAGCATTTTGAGTAGCATTAAGTTCACCCATTAAAAACTTCTCTTTCAAAAAGTGAGCTACTTTATAAGTAACGTCTAGAACTTTATGGAGTTTTAATCACCTTTTCTAGCCTTACCACCTTACTTCCCTATTTTATTCAGTCTGTAATGCTCGTGTCAAAAAGTTCCATAACACGTCCGTATACTGACTCATCAGGCATAATTTTAAGATTATCAGTTGAGTCGCAAAGCAAGCCACCTTGTCTTCTATTATTTTATTGCCCTTACTACCCAAAAGCCAAAAAGAAGCCAAATACTAGCCAAACTCTGTGATGGTCGGTGATTTTCTGTGACGATTCTTAAAATCCGATTCAGCTAAGTTACTGAAATCTTTTGTTAATAATTTTGATGGTTTATCTAAGTTTTCTGAGAACATCAGAAATAATTTGGAGGTGACAGAGGGACTCGCACCCCCGTACGCGCTTTTGCAGAGCGCTGCCTAACTCCTCGGCCATGTCACCATCTTGGAAATGAAATCACAAATTAAGCTGAAAAGCCCTCAACCGTCAATCTAACCCACCGCCCCATTTGAGTAGATTTTGATAGTTTTGAACAGTTTGTTGAAAGGCTTTTTCAAAATGATGCTTTTGAATGCGTTCTTGCAAGTCTAAATCAGCTAAAGTTCGAGCCCAAGCCACACAAGCTTGCCTTCTTCGAGCCGACGGCACGCTGAAGACGGATAATCTTTCTTTCCATATAAGAGCTTCTTCAGGGAAAAGATCTTCTTCTTGAAAATCTCGGTTTTGATTTCTTCCCAAAGTGATTTGAAAGTCTTGAGCTGTTTGAATTTTTTTTCGCAAATCGAAATCTTGAACTTCCCATTTTTCCATTTTGTTTTGAAAAAAGAAAAAGCCCTGAATTCGGTCCAACAAAGGACCCGATAACTTTTGTAAAGTTGAAAGACACCGCCTTTCACTGTAACCACAATTCTTTGATTTGCCAGGCACCCACTGGCCGCAAGGACAAAGATTTGTTGTTCCGACCAACTGAAAATGGGCCTTGAAAGTCTCACTCTGAAGACCTCTTGAAACTGTCACTTCGTGATGGGATAAAGCTTCCCTTAAGCCTTCCAAGGCTTGTGGTTTAAACTCCATCATTTCGTCTAGAAGTAAAGCTCCTCCGTGAGCCCTTGTAATATCTCCGGGCTTGGGTGGAGCGCCCCCACCAACCATCGATTGAGGGGTAATCGTATGATGGGGGCGCACAACCGGTCGCCAAGTCAAGAATTTCGAAAACTGAGTCCGGTGAAAATCAATAAGGTTTTCATGGGGTGGCCTTAAAAAAGAAGGAAGTGCATCAAAAATAACACTTTTACCACTTCCCTGACTGCCTGCTAGTAGCGCGTGATGTTCTCCGACAGCTAAAACTTCTATCACTTCTGCTTGTCTCAAAGTTAAATTTGAAACAGCTGCCGTCGGCCTTGTTGGCCGATGATATTCTTGCTTTTCTAACTTCTTTAAATTCGAAAGATCACTTAAATTTAAAAGACAAAAACCATCTGTGTGTTTTTCAAATCCAGGACCTGATAACAATTTGTAGGGTGCTGGAATTTTTAAAAACTGAACTTGATCAGGAAATTGAATTTGACCCGTTAAACTGAGGTCGCCGAAAATAACATAATCAGCCGGGTTCCAATTAGGTCCCTGCCCCGTCATTTTCAAAATGGCTAAAGCGACTGCTAATTCAATTCCAGAAGAATTTTTTTTAACATGCTGAGGAGTAAGGTTCACCACAATTTGCTGAGCCCTTGGAAAATCAAAACCGCTGGCTCTGAAGGCGCTTTTAATTCTTAAAACACTTTCTTTTAAAACGGCATCCGCTTGTCCCAAAAAATGAATTTGCGGGATCCCTGGTATAAAACTGACTTCAACTTCGATTAAAGACCACTGATTTTGAATTTGATTAAGCGATACAAGCTTCATAAGTCTTTAAAAGCTCTGCAAAAGGACTTCAGGATTCAGTCGGTTTTAAAATAAGCTGCGGGCGTTGATCCTTGTCAGAATTCGGATTCTTTTAATTGAGATAGCGGATGATGTTCATCCAAGGTCTGGTTCAATTTATTTTGAGAAACTTGGGTGTAAATTTGAGTCGTCTGCAGACTCGCGTGCCCTAATAAAGTTTGAATGGATCTTAAGTCGGCTCCACTTTCAAGCAAAGCCGTTGCACAAGCATGACGGAATTGATGGGGATGAACAGGCTCATCAAAACCAGCTTTTTTGGACCAACTCGCCAACCAACGCCAAATGTCGACTCGAGATGGACGGTGGCCTTTATCATTCACAAATAAAGCTTGAGACTTTTCTTTAAGTATTTGCAATCGGTTATTTTGCAAGTAATTTTGAAGGGTTGCAAAAAGAAGATCAGAAAGTGGTATAAGTCTTTCCTTAGACCCTTTACCTAATACTTTAACCCATCGATCTGTCATACTGACATCTGTGACGTCCATTTCAATGAGTTCTGAAACTCGGCAACCTAAACCATAAAGAAACAAAAGGGTCAGATGATTACGGGCCGTTTTGTTTTCATCTTCTGTTTTACACGATTGAAAAAGCTTTTCAAAATCTTCGTATTTTAATGACTTTGGAAGCTTCACATTAACTTTAGGTGGCCTTAATTCCCGAAGCTGAGGCGCTTCGTGGCCACGAGATTCAGCAAATTTAAAGTAAGTCCTCAGACTTGAAATAACTCGCGCTTGCGATCTGACCGAAAGCTTCTGTTTTTTCATGAAGTCATAAAAGCCCATCACAGAAAGGGAAGTGACTCCAGGGGCCGTTTGGTAAAGAGCCCATAGCTCTAAGTCACGCCGGTAAGCCATCACCGTATTAAGTGAGCGACCACGGACATGTTGTAAATCTTCAAAAAATTCGACCCAAAAAGGTAAGTTCATGATGTGAGTATGATTAGAAGAACAAAAGCCCCTGCTGTCAACAGCAAGGGCTTTCAACACAACTCTTAAAATAATAATTTAAAAACGAACTCCAACTGAGTCTCCGCAAGCTGTCATTCCAAAATTTTGCTGAGACTGATAAGGAGACTGATACTGGTTATAACCCCAGCCGCCACCAAAAACGGAAGGACCTTGTTGTCCGACAAGCACGGCTCCAAAGCTTGTGATCACACCGTTTCCATTCGTTAAAATTGTTCCCTCTGTTAACGTCACAATCATTCGAACTGGGCCAATGAGCTCAACAGCAGGAACTTGAAATATGCCAATATTGTAAACTCCAGCTTGAATTGTCCGCAAAGAATAAGATCCCGCTGGCAGCAGACAAGATCCAAAAGGAAGGGCCGAAACTACATTTAAATGACCCGTGACTTGAACAGGTCCTTGGTAAGAAAAAAGTGGATTTTGTCCGCTATGTCCCCACATGTTCATTTGATTTGCATCGCCTTCAATCGACAAAGTCAGTCCCGCTTGAGGAATTTCAGAAGTCACAGCTTGACTGAAAACAGCTGCATTAAATCCACAGTTCACGCAAGTCCCAACAAGACCACCGTTACCCAATCCGTTTCGGCTGGATTTGTTATCTGGACAACCTGCTAGTCCCAACATCGCAATAAAAAGTAAAACTGTTTTTTTCATCTGACACCTCTTTAAACTCTTAAAAAAATTCTGTCTTTCTAAAATCAATCCTGTTTTTATATTTTAATTTACTACTGAAAAGCTTTGAAGCTCTGAACTCCGCTAAAAGATCCCAACATCGTGTAGCCATCGATCACTGTTGAACTTGATTTCTGAGCCATCACTGATGAGTAGCAAGCGTAAGGACCTGAATAAATATACCAGCATTTCCTGTAAGGAGACTGTGGGTTCACGCTCTGCGCGAAGTTTCTGTAGAAGACCCGACCACTCAAGATCGAAGATCCAGAAGCATCACCAGTTCCAAGTCCGTCTTCAAGAACCACAATAATGCTCCCGTACTGATCTTGAAAGTAAGCCATAAAAGTTCTTTTACCATTGATTGTTGTCCAGTAATTATAAGCCGCTTCGTAATCACCGTTATTTTGGCAGTTTTTGCAATTTTGATTTTTTCCTGCTCCAGCTGAAAACTCACCAAAGTAAAACTGATTTGTATCCGTGTAACCAATTCGAACTGTACCTGAATGAATATTCAAACCTTCAACTGATTTAAACTGCATGTTGATCATGGCGTTTGAAGGATTGTTAAGAGGCCGTAAACCCACATAGGAATTCATTTCCTGCCAAGAAACGGGTACAAAAGAGACGGTCTCACCACCAACAGCATAAGGCCAAGTCGCTGATGATGTCGGAACTCCAGTTCCAGTATCAGGGACCACCACTGGAACTCCTGCTCCTGGTGATACTGACGGTGAACTCAATTTACTTTTACCGCTACCACATCCAACTAAAGCTGCTGATAGGATACCTAAAATTGTCGTTTTTAATAAAGCCGTTTTCATAACGACCTCTCTTTCTATAAGTAGGTATTGCATCAGCCGTACCAACTCACGAGAGAGGACCTAAGTGTTGAGATTAAAAAGCGATTCTCAAAATGAGACAACCACTCTGAGACATATTCGGCACAAGGACAGGCCCTTGTGCCGAAAACGGGCTACCACCCGTCAAAAGTCTGACAAACTTTTTCAAAAACTACTTTTGAGTCTCAAGGAAAGGCTTCAGTAAATCGAGAGGCAAAGGGAAAATAATAGTATTCGTCTTATCACCTGCGATTTCGTTTAGAGCTTGTAAATAAACGAGGGACATGGCGCCTGGGCTGTTGGCTAACATACCCGACGCATCCGCCAGCTTCTGAGCTCTTTGGACTTCCCCTTCGGCACTGATGATTTTAGCACGTCTTTCCCGCTCTGCTTCCGCTTCACGAGCCATCGCCCTTTTCATTTCTTGAGGTAAATCAATTTGTTTTAAAGCCACGGAAGAAACTTTAACACCCCAAGGATCAGTCGCTTTATCTAAAATTTCTTGAATCGTAATGTTAATTTTTTCACGTTGTTCTAAGATTTCATCCATTTGAAACTGTCCGACAATTGAACGTAAAGTCGTCTGCGCTAATTGACTAGTTGCGAAGTAATAGTTTTCAACTTTTGTAATCGCAAATTCAGGACTGACCACTCGAAAATAAACAACAGCATCAACTTGCAAGGAAATATTATCTTTTGAGATCACATCCTGCGGCTTAATATCCATCGTCACTGTTCGTATATCAGTTTTAATAATCTTTTCGACAAAAGGAATCAGAATAATCAAACCAGGCCCACGAACATCAGTGAATCGGCCGAATCTTAAAATCACACCCCTTTCCCATTCCGGCAAAATTTTAATCGCCGAAGATAAAATAACCAAAGCTGCGACTATGAGAAAAATAGGAATCTCAAACATGTTAAACGCTCCTTTTATGATTTCTTTTTTAAAATCAATTTTAAATTATTTCTTGCACTCACTTCAACCAAGTCTGTTATTTGAAGTTTTTCTTCTGAATCAAACTTCCAAATTTCACCCAAAGACTGAACCAGACCTGACTGGCCATCTTCACTGAGTTCAATTATTTTTATTTCCGATGACTTCATTTGTTCATCAAAGTCATGCTTGGGCGCCCGAAGAGCTTGAGCCGCTAAATACGCAAGGCCCCCAGAAATTCCACCGAATAAAAAACCTGCCATCAAAATAAGTTGAATCGGAATAAAAAGTCCCGTCGATTCACGATCGAACAATAAAAAACTTCCTAATAAAAAAGCAATCGTTCCCGCAACACCCAGAATCCCCTTACTTGTGATAAAAAGCTCTGCGACCCAAAATAGCAGCCCCAGAATCATTAAAGCCAAAGCCCCCATGCTCGCATCGAGTTTGTTAAACGAAATCATAGATAAAATAAGAAGAATCGCGCCCGTAACCCCTGGTAAAAACAAACCTGGATGGGAAAATTCGGCGTAAAGTAAAAGAAGAGCTCCCAGAAAAAGCATGTAAGCCCACTCAGGCTCTGAAACGAATTGTAAAATTCGATAACGGATATCCAATTCGAATTCTTGTAGCTTTCCCACTTGGACAGTGGATTCAGTCTTATCTTTTGTTAGAACTCGAAAACCTTCAGATTTTTCTAAAAATTCATTTTCAGTAGTTGTGGCAAAGTCCATTGCTTTCATTCTGACAGCTTCTTCAGCCGTCACGGCAAGCCCTTCTGTGATTATTTTTTTCCCGAAAATTTCACTGCGTCCACGAAGTTTGGCCATTCCTTGAACCCAGCTCACCGTATCATTCAAAATTTTATTTCTAAGATCTTCAGGCATTTCCTGTCCCGTGCTTAAGATGGGGGTCGCAGCCCCCACATTGGTGGCCGTGAGTCCACCCGACACATGACAAGCTTGCAAAATAATCGCACCCGCACTACCCGCATGCCCGCCCGCCGGAGAAATTAAACACAAAAAGGGAATTTTTGAAGCCAAAATATGCTCTGTAATTAAACGAGTGCTATTCAACTGCCCGCCCGGAGTGTTGATTCGAATTAGAATCGAAGAGCACTGATCTTCTTCTGCTTTTTCTGAAACTCTTTGAAAAATATCGTAAGTTGCAGCACCGATTGTTTCTTTTAACGTCACAGCCGTCGTGCACTGTGCTTTTGCAAAAGAAGATACGATCATCAAAAAACTGATTAAAATAAAATGAATCATGGAGTTCCCAATAAAAGTTTTAAAACTTGCCACGTCGGTTTTTTAAGACCCGTTTGAGTTTGCATTGATTGCAGAGAAAAACATTCGACCCAGTTAAAGGAACCCGCATTTTGAATGAAATTTTGAATATCTGGATCTTTTTTCATAACCACTAGCGGAGCTCGAAAGTTTTGAGACTTGAGCCAGTTTAAAAAATCCATAAAACTTCTATTTTGACTGTCAACGAACCAAACCTTGTCCCAATCTAAACTCATCGCCTTTGTGATTTTTTGTAACAGATCTGAAGTGGATGCTTCAGAAATTAAAGTTTCAGGATCCTGATTAAAAAAAATAACTTGTGGCTGAAAGTGCGGATGCTGCCAAATAATATGATTATGAGCTTCGGCTTTATTGGATACAATCTGAGGAATATAACGAACTCCGAGGGTTTCATAAAGATAACGGTAAAGAAGATTTGAACTCGATTTTAACACAGTCCTAGTCATACAGTGGCTAAAACCTGAAGTCAGCATCATGCTCAATTACTTAAACGGCGAGTTATTCACCCCCCCCCAGATTGAGTCAAATCACGTTAGCTTCCGATTTGGCGCCCCAATCAAAATAATAGTTGAAATGACAGTCAAATGACACGTGAAGTGTTCGCCGTATCGTGAGGTGACATTCTTAAGCTCGAGCTTTGCAGTCTTTACCTGATCATTTTATTGACGAATTTGAAATTCAAACAAAATCCCATGAAAAAATCACTTCATTTTTCGAAGTCCTATGTCCTCTTGGCTTCATAGTGTAAAACCAGAACTTACGGAAGTTGGGCTTATCTATGAAAAAAAGCTATAAAGAATTAACTCAAGTACTCTTTTTCGTTACTTTACTCATGACTCAAGCGAGCTTGGCAAAACGAGACCAAAATGAAAGTTCTGGGTACTTATCAAATCAAAATTATAATTTAAACTCTCAAAAATACTCAACTAACAGTGCCCACATTCAAATGGTTGATGCCGACCAACCTGATGAGGTTTTCAATCTCGATTTTACTTTTAAAACCCGCGGTACCGAAATGCTCGATGATAATGTCAAAGGGACAGTTTCTGCGACCGTGCTTGAGTTTGAATTTGAGTGGAATGTGACCAATTGGATCAAAGCTCAATTTATCGGAGGCTACCAATTTGCCATGGGAAACTCGGCTGTGATCTATGGTTTTGAATCAACTCCTTACACAGGCCCTAGCGTTGATGAAAGTTCATTTTCGGTTCAAACCTTACCAGGACTTGAACTCTCGGCAGGAATTGTCACAACTGATTTTAATCCGATTAGTTCTTCCTTTGCAGGTGGAGGCTTTGCTGGGTTTCGACAAGTTTATGAAATAAAAAAAGGATCTTTTGTAGGATCAATTAAAGGATTTCAAGTCGCCCCCAGCAGCCTTAATGCCGCCAATCGAGCTCTTGACGACGAGAAAAGCCCTTTTCTCACAATTGGCAATCTTAATCTGGGCGTTGAAAATAAAAATTTTAAAATAATGTTCGGTTACACTCAATTCGACTTTTATGGACTGACAAGCGCATCCGCCGGAGACTCTCGCTATCTTGGTAATACAGTCATCGGCGATGGCAATAGTATTGTTTTTTACAAATATAAATTTAGAGGCCAAGAAATTGCGGCTCGATCAGAAATCAATTTTCGTCTGGACGACAAATTAGGTATCAGCGGTAATATGACTGAAAATGACGAAGCTGATCTTAATCGAAACAAAGGCTGGATGTCGAAAGCTTATTACGAATACAATTTCGGCCGCTACTCTGTTCGCCCATCAGTCACACGTTTCAGATTTGAGCCAGACTTGATTCCAGCGCCTTTTGGTCAACCTGGTTTTGGATATTTAAATCGCGATGGTTATTCTGTGGAATTAAGAGGCGCCTTGAAAAAGTACAAACTAGAAGGCTTTGTTCGTCACGTCACCGCAAAAGAAGTTGAGCCCAAAGCGGCGCAATCAGATCGCACCAGTTTAACCGTGGGCTTGGAGGTTCAGTATGAAATTCTTTAATTTAATTTTGCTATTCTTGATTTCAACAATATTTCTTTCAGCCTGTGATACCAAAAGAAACCCCTATTTTGGCGATGATGATGCACAGTTTTATTTAGGTTCTATTGAACTAAAATCAACAGTTAATGCCCACTTTAATAGCGACGGTGAAGTGGACCGCAAGGAAATCAATCTGATCGCTTGTCTTAAAAATTTGAGCGGTGGTGCTTTACCGCCTAAACTTAAATTTGAAATTCTAGCTGGCAATCAGAGCTTAAGTCGCATCACAGATAAAAACGGCTGCCTTGAATGGAAAGAATCTCATGGTTTTGATCCAAAATCTGATTATAAAAACTTAAAACTGGTTAGAACTTTTAACTCAAAAAGTGATTATAATGGGAAAAGAACGCAAGAAATTTATTGGTCGCCCCACACGGGATCCTTAGTTAATAATATTGACTCAAAAGCACAGCCACAAAATACAGAAGATCCACTGGAAATCGGTTTTGAAACAGGTGATATCACTTTGACGCATCAAAGTGTTAATCGATCAAACAGCGATTCCGCAACACCCAATCCAAACAATTCGGCTACGACTGGTTCAGGATCCGACTTAGCGATTCCTGCTGAAACAAACTTAGAGACGTCGAACTCACCAGCACTCGTTTCTCAAAATCAAACTCGTTTAGTCCTGACTTCCGTCGATTTGACTCATTTGAAATTGAATCAAGGAACTCCATTTTCAGTTGATCAAAATTTAACTTTATACGCTAAGCACACTTACCAATTTAGCGCTTCACCCAAATTTTATGTTAAGAGTTTTGATAATTTAAATTCCGAACAAAATCCGCCTGCGGGAAAATACAAAATCACGCTTGCGTTTATGGACGACCCTCAATTCGACTTGGAAAAGCTTGCTTTAGAATTAAATCAGAATCAAACACTTGAAGATCTCAACAAGAATTCAACTTCAGAAGGCAAACGCCTTCATATTGCCACTCAAATGTTGGCTTCCAAAAAAGAAATTTCTGTTAATGGAAAACTTTCTGCAACAGACAAGAAAAAGATTTTAGCAAAATCTATACTTTCGCATGTTCACACGACGACGCAATTTGTCGCAGACAAAAATGCCGAACAAGCCATTATTAAATATCTTGATATTGAATTAAAAAAATTGGCTTCATTGGATATTCGCTCTGTTCTTGCTGTGACAATTGAAAGTGTTGGTATCGATCAAAAGCAAAAATTGAAAGCTCATGGAATTGGCTATGTTAATAACTTATTAAGTCCCGGTAGTATCACTCTGATAAAAACTTCAATTGAAGCCGACTTGATTTACGATCAGTACAGAGCCGCCCAAGAAGCCCATAAAAAAATCAGTCCTTTTAACTTGTTTTTACAAACTTCAAATGAACAGTTAAAAGATAAATCTCTTGTTGCACTTGACTTAAAAAGTATACCCCAAAATCAGTTCCCACAAACTGTCTATCCGATTGAATATCCTTTCGCAAAAGAATTGGAAATGTACTTTAAGAATTCGATGAATCTTTATAAAAAAGATTTATTTCATCGAGCAATTTGCAACAAGATTTTCGTTAATGAAACAACAAAATCTATGGAAAAGTCGAATCAAAAATTTCCCGACGAACAAAGACTTCTTTGGGCTTTTCGATGCCACTCCGGTCACGGGTTCAGAGCTCCCTATTATGACGTGAGCGTTCTTGATTTTGTTGAATCAACAAAAGAGGCTCAGATCAGCAAAGTGGGCCAAACAATTACAGAAGAATTCATGTTCTCTAAAAGCTTTTCAAATTCAACAAGCACGTCGTCTTCAACTAAAAAAAGTTTTGATTCATCGATCACATTAGATAGCGCCATATCGGCATTTAGTAACTTTTTAGTTGATGGGCTTGTCGGGACTGTCCAAGCTGCGAACCCAGTTGTAGGCTCAGCACTAGGAATTCTTAAATCCGCTTTTCCGATCAGTTTCGGAGGCAGTTGGGGTCATGCGACTTCATCAAGCCAATCGCAGGATCGAAACACTTCGGTTTCACAAGGTTCTTCACAGAAATTATCTGTTCACATCGACACGTTCAAAATGAATCTTGAAACTCGGCGTTGCGCTCTGATTTCTTACCGGCCTTGGGTTGTCAATTACTTCAAAAGTGAATTTAATGTGGCTCTCAAAAAAGGTTTTTTCGTCTGTTCTGAAAAAGCGACCAAGCCCCAGTATTATGAAAAGTACTATACTGTGTCACAAGCTTGTTCACAAAATAGCGCAACAACTGATTGTGCTTCTGAAGATGAAAGTCGACTTCGCATGATGATTCGCGGAGAAAATACTTATGAGATGTTTAAAAATACGATGATGAATGAAAATTTCGAGATCCTGATAACGCCCCTGGGTTCAGAAGCTCTCGAACAACAAAAAATGCAGTGGACTTCGATGATTGATTCCGCTCTTACGACACAAGTATTTCCAGGAGCTTTGACTCCGGTTTTTAAATAAGTCTTTTTAAATAAGTCTCAAGAGCCCTTGTTAAAATGAGGGCTTTTTTGTTTATTGCTCTTCGGATAACATTTGTCCTTGAACAGTGACAAACACTTTGTAGCCATTTGAAGTTGTACCGTTCACTTTATCGTACACACTTCCTGCAGATGCACTGACTAGATAGTTATTGGCTGTCAGACGATACTGCGTCGACCCGGAAACAATCTCGGCCCCTTGAGTCTTTGAAAGAGCATTCAGGCTCGGACTCGGATTGACACCAAACAGAGCCGAGTCCAGAGAACACCCAGTCGTGACGAGACTTAAGACCATCAAACCTGAAAGTCCTAAAAATTTGAGCATACGTTCCTCCAGTTAACTTATCGGCATTTTCGGGTGAAACTTAATAAGTTGTCTCAAATTAAGACAACGCATCACTTTGGAACAGGGGCTTTTTTTCTGGTAAGCCCAAATGGATTCCTGATATCGAGAAAATTGAGCAATCCGACAGCGTGCTGTCGGTCCAATCCACACATTGAGTGTTGAGCGCGTCAGGGTTCAAAGACCAAACTGAAGCCGTGCCGGCGGCACGACCTGTCCAATAACCACCACCTGCGGCGTGGTCGCCGAGGTGTCGCTAAAGAGACGGCCGTCGAGCGTGAATGACTGTGGAACGTCCGCTGCCTGCGCCGACAAAGCCAACAACAAGCTTAGAACAACAACAGACTTACGACCACATGTCTTAGCAACGTACCACTGGACATGGAGTCTTATCGGATCAAAGCCCAGTCGGTTTTAGCACTTTTTAATCTGTGTCAGATTGAGACGTTTGAAGAACCACTGCTCCGGGATGCTTTATTCAGCGCCTCAGCGACCCAGCCGAATCGGGCGAAGGTTGTCACCCATTTCGTTTGCGCCGTCGCCGAGGTTCACCGACGCGCCCGAGCCGAGCTGCCCGTATAAACCATCGCCCCAACACTTCAGATCGCCGTTATCTAAAGTCGTACACGTGTGATTGCTCCACGCTCCAGAGACAATGCTTCGTGCAGTTCTTCCGTTACCCACGTTCACAGTTGGCAAAGAGTCCCCCATTTCACCTGCACCATCGCCTAAGACATTTGTGCTTCCGTTCCCGAGCTGACCCTCAACACCGCGGCCCCAGCATTTGATTGCACCGGTATCGAGCAACGCACAAGTGTGGTACAAAGCTGCGATGAGAGATTTAGCTGTTCTTCCCGTTCCCAGATCAACAGCGACAAGACTATCGCCCATTTCGCCTGCACCATCACCGACGTG
>JAOASS010000012.1:0-27563 GCA_030158485.1 Pseudobdellovibrionaceae bacterium
AAGTACTTAAAAGGCGGGATAGCCACAAATAGCCATCCCTCGAAACGCATCGGGAAAAACATTTTTTAACGATTTTCTGCTTTAAATTCACATAAATTCACGACTTGAGCCATGACATCTGCATCTGTAGGCAGGAATCGTAAGGACTCTGTAGCACCTCTTTCATCCACGCCAGCCAGCCTAACATATCGTTCCATCGTTTTGAGATCTTTCCAGCCACAAATTTTTTGTACTGTTACTGTGGAAACACCACTGCTAAGAAGTTGCGTTGCAAAGCAAGCTCTTAGGGTGTGAAACTTCACAGATTTCAGACTAATTTCTTTGCAGAAGGTTCTGAGTATCGAGGCTTGTTCGCCACGATCCCATTGCCAAAAACGAGGCAGGACATGCAGTCTTTCTGGAGCTTCGGCTTTAAGGCTTAAAAATAATCCCTTTAGCTCTTTCGAAATTGGAATGTTCCTCCAGTACTTAGCTTTCGTACTTTTTACGATCTTGAAGCGGGGATTATAGGATTTCGAAAGAAAGATCCTATCATTTTCCAAATCAACATCTGTCCATAAAAGTGCGTGAAGCTCGCCGGATCTCATTCCTGTCAAAAGTGCTGTTGCCCAGACTGAATACCAAGGGTGACGGTGAAGCCTAGCTTCGGAAATTAGTTTTCTAACTTCTTCGAGAGTCAGTATCTCGGGTAGCTTTTCTTCATTACGCTTTTGAAGCTGAACTTCTTCGGTAGGGAGCTTTGTAATTCCCTTTAGAAGTCCCTCATCAATTGCCCATTTATAAACGCCGTTGATTGCTGCCTTCAAGTTAACTTGAAAACTGCGAGATTTCCCTTGGGCTTCAGCCTCTCTGAGGATGTGCTTGATCTCTGCTCGGCCAATTTCTAGCGCGTGCATGGGATACAAGTACTGAGTCCATCTTCGTAACAATGACAAGTTATCAATAAATGTAGTTTCACTTGTAGTACGGTCTGGGTTTTTTCTTTCAGAAAGTTCCCAGGCATCGACAAGATCTAACCAGGTGTGACCACGTTGTTCTTGCTTAGAGATTTCCTCAGTGAGGAGCCTTAATGTTTTTTTCTCTTCGTGAAGTGCAGCTGATTTAGTCTTTAATCCCTTGATCCGTTTTTGAACTCGAATTTTTGGGTTAAGCTTACTTCTCATATTTACATACACTGACCAAAGTTGTTCGTTATTTTCAGAATATTCACTTATTGCCATGCGGTCCTCCATTGTTAGAGAACTCGATGGCTCTGTTAAGATCAGATTTTCGAAAATATAAACGACTGTTAAATTTTCGAAATGTTATCTGTCCTCGATAAACCATATTCCGAATTTGACCAACTGAGCGACGTAGGTATCGAGCTGCATCTTCAGTATTCATCCACTCTAAATTTTCAAAGAACTTTTGCTCGTTAGAGCTTTGGATTTGTGATCCAGACATGATTGTACTCCTGAATCTTGCTCTCAGCAAGGCTGAGAAAGATGGCGAGTGACGTCAGGAAGTCGCGCAATTGATCTATATTCTTTTTGAATCAAGCCGTCATTTATCCACAGATTTTTCTGTGGATAAGTCGGGCGCACCTTTTGAAATGCGACGTTTGGAATTGTCTGAGATGCCCAAATGTTCTCTAAGAACTTTTTTGATTTCACTAGGCAAATCTCCGTCTTCACCAGCTTTGCGTAGCAGGGCTCTTAGAACTTTCTTTTCATCAAAATGTAGGAGGCGAAGGCTTTTAACGTCGGAATCTGAAAATGATTTTGCATGATTTGAAATAAGCAAATTAACAACATCTGATTTTGTCACTTCGCCACCATCAAATCCGTCATTAGTCCTGCGAACCAATTCTTCCAGAGCATCATTAGATTCTTTCTGAATCACGACTCGATACTGATCATCTTCAGTTGATTTTAGCTTCTTTGCTTTCGTTTCTTGTTTTCCTGTCTTCTTTGCTTCTTCTCTCTCTTCTTCTTTATTAAATTCATTCATAATAATTATTCCTATTCTTACATATTACCCCCGCCGTTACTGTCTAGTCCTAGTTACTGACCACCTTCAATCGTAGAGTGGGGGTGGTCAGTAACGGCTCGAGGACGCCGACAGGAGCGGCGGGGGTGTTTTTGTTAGCAGTTCTCAGTCTTTGATCACTTTATCAAAATCACCTACGTCAAAAATAAGTGAGCCATCGAATCGATAACGAATCGCTTATTTTGCATTTTGAATCTGAACGTTCTCGCGGCCATCAATCCATGTTCCCAACGAACTTACTGTTTTCTGACCTCGAAGGTCTCCAAGCACTGGGTCCGTTAGCCAATCCGTTTTTGACATGATTCCTAACTCTGCCCCTGCCGAAGGATAGAAGAATTTTGATGCCGTGCCGATTATCGCGTTCTCAATTTGCTTGTTCGCACAGACAAAAACAATGAGATCTAAATTTTGTGCGAAGGAGTAAGCATTTAAAATTCGCTCGTATCGTCGCTTTTCTTTTTGTGTAAGCTCAATTTCAATCGCAACCCGAATAGGTTTATAGGGTGCCTTGAAATTTAAAATTGCGTCTGGAAACTTTGGATTTTGGCTGTTTGATTCAAGTTGAATGGCTCCCTGTCTTGTCTTCTTGAATTCAGATTCTACCTTCCAAGTCTCAAGGAACCCGCGATCTTCAATCAATAGAATGCCTCGAAGTGCAATTTCATCATGCCTGATTATTCCTGTATATGGGGGAGGTACTGGCTGCTGAGTTAATAATTCTTGAAGCTCTTTCTTACGCTTATTCAGCAAGTAGACATCGGCCATCCGGTCATCTGAATGTCTGTTGAAGAATCCAGAATTGATAAGATCACTCCATCTTCGGTTGACTGAACTCTTAGGGCGATTTCCTAAAATGAATTCTTTGAACAAAGCCTTTGTGATAAAGCCTGTACGTGAAGCAAGGTTAATTGCTTCAAGCGGAATAATTTTTGGTCGAGGCATTACTCCTCCCAGCGAGCTGGTTCTGAAATAATGAATTCATAGTGTCCCTCAATGTACTTGTTTCCTGAGATCCGGCCTTCCACCCAACGAGATTCTACTTTGGGATTTTTCAGTGTTGGCATCGCACCATCCCTCGCTTGAGGTGCTGAAGCCTTCCCTTTAAGAAAGGCATCTCGCTTCTGAGATTCAAGTTCTTTGTAACTTAGATCTCCAGCAATTGATCCTGCCATGGCACCAACTGCTGTACCAAGTATGACATTTCGGGTTCGATACTCTCCATTTTTTCCTGGGTCGGCGATGTGACCTATCAGCGCGCCAGTTCCCCCGCCAATGGCTGCGCCAAGCCCAGCAGATTTCCCTTGGGTTGCGCAACCTGATGCAAGTAACAGGGCACCTAAGTAGATGAGTGCTATCAGAAGATATCTATTTTTAAATTTATTCATGGATTGTCCTTTTGAGTTTGTAGTTTCTGTTTTTCAGAAGGACGCGCAAGTGAAAGCGGTTGAGCAATTGTTTTAATAGCAGGCTCAAGAGGTATTGGTGGTAAGTCATCCCACTTTTTGAATTTCATATGTATGGTTTTGCTTCCTCGTTCGTGCGGCACGATCATAATTCCTTCACCAACTCCGAGGTCTTTTTTAAATTTGTTGGGATGAATGATAAACTCATCGACTTCTCGAAGACTTTGATCTCCTGTTGTTTCAGTTTTTAAGAGTCCTTTTTTTGCTCGCTCTGTTGATTTAAAAGCCTTAATCGTGCCGATAACACTCGAGAAATATTCCGCAGATTCTGGGTCATTACCACGCATGAACACTTTTAGATTTGCATTTGTTAGAATTGAATTGGCCACTGCATCCCCCAATGCTTTGATGTCTCCTAATGCTTGATGGGCGAACACAATACCTACATTTGCGCTTCGAGATTTATTTAGAATCGTCACAAAGCCTGGATACAAATACTCAGAAAAATCATCGAGAAAAACTGAAAAAAACTTTGGATTTCCTTTCTGGCTTCGATGGCGATTTGCCACAGAACTTTGAAGGGATTGTAGAATCATCTTTCCCGAGGCTGTGCCTAAAAATGGAGAAAGTAAAACAGGCAGCTGAAAGTATACGATCAAGTTGTTGCTGAGTGCCTTTTCCAAAGTAATTTCTGGATTCTCAGAATTAAATAGCTGAGCGGTCTCTCCGAATGCAAAGTGACTGAGAGCTGTCGTTAGACCGCTTGTTCTAGTTAGGCGCTCATTCAATGGAAGTGATGCAAAGTTCTGAGCCCATTCTTTTTGTTCGCTAACCGGGGTTCCCTGTACAACAACCTTCAAATATTGCGGGTCTGAGATTGCCTGATGCAGTCGCTGAAACGTCGGGATCACATTCGCTGATATGAAGATTCTCATAACCTGCACAAAGATCTCATACTGCAAGCTTCTGTAATGCTGATTTTCAAAATCAAATGCATTGAAAACTCGCTCAGAAATTTCCTCTGGAGAACCTCCAATCAAGGGATTAAATTGATGTGAGCTTTCGATGTTCCCTAATGAAAACAATCTGAAGTCTTTTTGACGTTCAGCCTTTACGGTATAAGACCAAAGCTTATCTAATAAAGAGCGATCTGCTTTCCCATCGATCAGAATAAGACCGCGACCTGCCTCAATATCTTGAATGGCCCATGGTAGAATCACAGATTCCGTCTTTCCTGCGTTGGTCGTTCCGATAACTTGTGTGTGCATAGTTCTTTGTCTGGGCTTTATGTAGACATCTTGATTATCAATCGTATTTCCGCAGAAGGCCGATCCTGCTTCGTAACCCAGAATGGCATGCTCTTGTTCCTTTTTTGCTAATGCGATTTCAAACTTTTGAATTATAAAATAGATTGCTGCCGCAAAGCCAATACCGACAATGACTGAAAACAAAATTTGAAATTCTGGGCCATTGAATTTTAACTTGAGTGTCTCAAGATGTTTTGAACCCACTGCATAGAGGCCAAAGATCGCAAGTCCCCATATTAAAAGCATGTCATTGTTGCTATCAGTTCCCATAAAACGAACCAGGGTCTCGAAATTGATAGGGTTGATTAATGATCACAATAAATTCTTTGCCTGCTTTTACTTCGATCCATTTCTTTTCTTTTTTAAGCTCTTCGGCCCAAGCTTCGGCGCGATCTTTTGCGGTTTCAGCTACGGCCGTTTTCATTCCATTTTCATGGCCACCTTGCGATGCTCCTAATTGCCCACGCTGAATTGAGCCATCAGCGTAGGCACCTATGAAACGTGTTAGAGTTTGACCGACTGTATTTCTGATTGCCGCAGAATTTACTTTTCCTTCAATTCCATACTGACCATCATTTCCTAGGGCGATAGCTGATATTTGTCGCTCCCTACCATCTGGTAGTTGAAGTGACCTAAAGGTAACGCTTGCTCTTTCGGATGACTCGTCAAAAGCAATTTCTCCAATGACTCTTGCCCCTTTGGGAATTGCATTACTTCCTTCGTGTTCAACGTCCGAAACCACTGTTGCAATCACAGGAACCGATTCTGTACTTAAGGTCACTGAGTCATTTAATCTGACTTTCATCTTTGAACCGGGCGACAGCTGGGTCTTTGAATCAACGCCAGTTCGTCCGATGATCATTGAACTACTCCGATCAGGCTTGGCACTAGATCCAAAATTTGAAGGACTGCCACCAGAGCCATTAAGGTAATCAAGTGATCGTGGAGCACTGCCAATGTTCAGTTGTGACTGCTGCATCTGCGCCCAGGTATCGGCGGTAGGATTTGATTCAGCCATGGATTGAATTTTGTAACCATTGCTGTCGATCTTCTCCGAAAAATCACCTGTTTCAGGCGTCGTAGTGGGCATTAACAGTAGAATTAGTACGACTAAAACTATTCCCGACAGAGCTGAAACTTTCAGTGCTTTCCAGTTAACGTCACGCTTCTTGGTGAATGGCTTTTGTTCCTTCAGATAGAGTTTTGAAATTCTACCTATTAACGTGCTACTTTCATTTGTTTCCATGAATCCACCTTTGGTATCGTGAGATAACTCAATTTCTTTCTTCTCAGTTCAATTCGCAGTGGTTCATTAAAACTAATATCGGATTTTAAAATCTGAATGACGCCATTAACTTTTGTCTGAGGTCCAAGATTCAGATTCGATACAAAAAGATTGTGAATGACTTTAGTTTGTCCGCTCTGTGTCAGCCAAATCCAACTGGGATCGAATTTCTCCTTTTTGGAGGATGAAACTACGAACTCAATTGCGACTAGATTTTCTCGAGGAGAGCCAACCTTTCGAGTCTCTAAAGCTAGATTTTCATTTTTCAAACTATTTGCAAACGAGCGCCAGGTTGTCGTGGGTGACCTCGAACTTGTCGTCTTTGGTGATTCTAAATAGACAACGTAATCAGCAATGGCTTCAGACCCAGTCGTCAACTGTACATTGTATCGCTTCCAGTCAGTGTAGACATACAAATTGCTTTTAGCACCTGAGTGCAATGGCTTTATTGTGATTGCTTGATCTAGATACTCTACTTTAAAAGATTCCTGATCGCCGACCACAACGCTGTTTGGCCTGTCTGGCACTTGTATGATTGTTGCAATTCCAATCGCGGTTTTCACTGTAACAATTTGATCACCTGAAACAGGAACCTTTCGAACTCTTGCGAAAGCCAAATCTGAAAATGATATGAAAATTAAGAGACAAGCTAAAAGTCTCATAAGCTTTCCTTTTCTTTTACGAAGTACACACCCCATGGGTTTTCTTTTGTGCGATCCCCATTTTCAAAAGTAAGTTCGACTTTTAATGGTCCCGCAGCCATCATTCCTTGAATTGAAGTAATTCTGTCTCCGGTAACAGTCACAGTTTTTGACTGTAAATTGACGGCAACAAGATTCGCATAAGCTCTTTGTGAGACCTGTTTCTCAGATGAGAATCTGGCCACATTGGAAACAGCAGCAAGATATGCTTTCTTACTTGTTGGGTGAATGAAGGCATCCGCAAGTTCTAGATTTTTCACTACATTGGCAGGTTCCCATTTATATCTTAGTGAGACGTATTTTTTTGCAGCCTGCTGAATTTGATCTTCTGGCTTTGGAAGACTATCTTTCTGATTCAAGTCAATAGCACTTTCGCTGAGACTGATGACGATTGGTGGTTTAAATCCAAGAGTCATTAGTGTGATCAAAGCAAAAATGGCTAGACCAAGCGCTGCCACTGCAAAAATCTTTAAAAATTGATTGGAGTTCATCAGATCAGAAAGTTGCTTAGGAAAGTTGTGATTGAGAAGGTGTTCTTTATAGTTTTTCATGAAACTCCTTTGTAAGGATTGTTTTTAGGTCTTTGGAATCGTTGAACTTGGTTTCGCGCAAAACTACTTGTGGCGTTTAAGGCTTTTCTACTTTTTGTGGCGACCATCGCGGCACGAGCTGGTGCTGCAACCATCGCCGCAACCGCTGTTGCACCTAAAGTTGACGACATGGATTGCAAACCAGATCCTACAAGAGATTTAACCATCATTGGCGTGGCTAACATCGCAATCGCAATTACGAAATTCATCACGATCAGAGTTAGATAGTTGCCTTCGGCTTTGTACGCATCGCCAAAAGAAAGTGCGGTCAACATTGCGCCTAGAATTGCCCACACGATCTTCCAACTAGCGACTTCCATCATTCCTTTAAACAGATTGATTGTAATTTGGCTGGTAGACGCAAAAAGATTAAAAAGCAAAAGCAGTGGTGCTGTGACCATAAAAAAGATCCAAAAAAAGTGATACATTGCAATCGTGATGTACCGAGCAATGTAAAGAACAAGAAAACTCAAAAATGAAAGCACGGCTATGATCAAATCATTAAACTGAAGCAGTAGGCTTGTTGTGGAGGCTGAGTAGGCTTCACTTTTCTCTTGGGCCATTCGAACCATGACATCAATTGAATTTAAGGCGTCTATTTTCTCAGTTATTCCGTCAGCCACATATATGATGGCTCTGCTAATGTCAGGGAAGGCCACCAATAACAACGTGGCAATGACCGCTCGCTTAAGAATGTCCAAGAACTCAATGCTTCCTTGTGGTGAACGAAACCAAGCCATTGCAATTGAAAGAGCGAAAAAAACTGGAAGCATTAGATAATAGATCGACACAAACTGTTGGTGGAGATCTTTCATCAAAGAGCCAAGAAGTTCAAATTGTGGCATTTAGTTTCCTCCTTCCAGTGGTTTTAGTTTTGTTTCTTTAGGTAAGCCGCCAAGTGCATTAGATAAACCATCGTATTGAGATTTGAATTGAGCCGATTGCAATTTCTCTTTTCTATTTTGTAGGGCCATATTTTCGGACATCATTTTTAGCATCATCGAATTGGTTCTTAAAACCTGAGTCGAAACACCAATCAGAACTGCAATGGACTGTGCTGTCAGCTTTGCTGCCCCTTGAGGACTAACTCCTTGTGAATGATTAAATATTCGCTTGCTCTCTTCGTCGGCTTGGTCAGCAAATCGAAATAAGTTGCCATTCATCGCAATGCTCTCGGAAACAGATCTGTCTTGAGCTGCTTGCAGTCGCATTTCAGCTGTCTGAGGAATGCGACCATACAAATCAGTGATTACATTCAGAACGCGATCTGCTGTCTCTAAATCGCCATACAATCCTGGATTGAATCGCGGGTTAATCATTTGAAGGACAGTCAGGCCATCCCGAATTCCTCTATTGATATCTCTCAAAAGATTTAATGAGTCTGAGCCTGTTGATAGGATTTGCCGCAATTGAACGAGTTGTTGAATGGCGTTGGCTAGAATCTGAGTGAGGATTACGACATCACCACCAAACAAATCAGCTCGACTTTTTTGTGGGTATCCAAGAGTTAGGCTTAGAAAAACAGCCAGAGCGATGTTTCTTAGCTTTTTCATTCACTGTTCCTTTTTGCTTCGGCAATTCCATTTGGAAATTGAAGTGCCGCAGTTTTTATTGCCTCAGTTAAGCTTGAGCCCTTTGCACGAAGCGATTCAATAAATGAGTTGTCTTGCGCATCACTTGTCGATAGCCAGTATTCAGTTGCGCTTGGATAGACGCGAATGACTTGTCTATGATCTCCCTCAATCAAAAATCCTTCTGAGAAAACACCTTTTCGTTGTTCAAGTGACTGAATCAGACTGATCTCTTGCTGATTCAATTTCAAAGTTTGAGATAGAATTTCGGTATCTCCGCGCTGGAGCATAATAAATTTCGTCGCTGTGTTATTAAGAATTGCAGCCCCTATGGGGCTTGCTACAATTTCTTCAACTCCTTGAGTAATGAAAGTGATTCCAGATCCTGTTTTTCGTAAAGTTCTAGCGCAATACTCCATAAAAGACGCAGCTGCCGGAGACTTTAGAAGCTCCCAAGCTTCATCTAAAATAATTCTTTTGCGATTCGACTTATCGCTTTCAACTTGATTTAGGATGAAATCCGTCAAGATAAGTATCATCACACTTTGTAGATCTGGATGACTTGAGAGACCCTTTAAATCGAATGTGCATATGGGAGCATCGGTTCGAAGACTTCCTAGTCCATCAAGTAGTCGCCCGAAAGGGCGATCGCCGGTCCACATATAGAGCATTTTTCCAAGATTTCTCATTTTGTCTTCGGCAGATTTATTGAGCCTATCTGCAAGATCAGAGAGTTTTGGAATCAATGATGATCTGCGCTTTTCTTCATAAAGCTCGATGATTGTTTTTTCTAATAGAACACGTTCAAGCTTCGGAAGCCGAGTGTTTGAATCTTCAGTCACCATACTTTCAACAACAGCGATCAGAGACTTTAGTTTCTGATCGCTAGGTTCTAGATTGGCATCTGGAATATGAAATGGATTCATTTGATATTCAGGAGACAGATTCACATCGAGATATTGACCACCTAATGACTCGGTTAGTTTTTTGTACGAACCACCGATGTCGATTATGAAAACACGAAGGTTTCGCGCCATCTCTTGCATGAGAATACAGTTATTCAAAAAGCTCTTACCAGCGCCGCTAGAACCTGTGACCAAGCTGTTGTAGTTAGGAAGGCCAGAGTCGAATGAATCAAAGGACACTATTCCGTTCATTCGATTTCTAAGAATGACTACAGGATCACGATCTCCTTCTCTTGAACCATATACTGGCAAAAAGTCCGCAAGATTATTCGTTTTCATTTTTCTTGCACGTTCTAAGTTCATCGGAGCAGCTGGCAAGTTTCCGCGAACGATCTTCCATGCACCAACGCTTTCCTCAAGTCCTTCGGCCCCGTTGAGCGATCGAAGTCGCCCGAGAGCCTCGCGACATTGTCGATTGAGTTCTTTGGCCCCCTCAGTATCTGCAGGGGCCTTTAGAACAAGAGTCATCTGAGCTGCATAGATACGTTGTCCAGAATTCAGCAGTTCTCTAATCAGTTCTTCTGTCGAGCTAAGCTTTGATTCGCTTTCCAGATCAGAAGCTTTGCCTGATTGAGTACTTGCCATTGAATGTGCCATATTTCTTCTTTGTTTAAGCTTCGCCATTTCGTCGGCTTGACTAGGAACCTCAAAACTCAAGAAGAGATCGTAGTGAAAGGGCATTCTTAAAAATGACGATAGCTGTCCTGCGAACGTCACTTCAGGAAGTGTCTTCAGCGAAATGATCCGATGGTAGTGCCCATCTAAAGTGAACTGTTCATAATTTAAAAGCAGATCGCCAAAAACCAACTGCTCCCTCGGGGATTGAGTCGCTAGCCAAGGTGAATCTGAGACAACCTCCTCAGGCAGGTCTCCGTCTTGGGATTGAATTACTTTAGGTGATGGCTCTAGTTCGCTTCGTTTTGGATTCAGAAATGAATAAATGTGCTGAACAATCTCATCTCGTGATAGCTGGTCAGCCTTTAAACCACTGCTTTCAAAAAATGAACGAAAACTTTCAATGTTTTGGTTCAGCACCTCTAGAGTTTCACCATAGCTATCGACTGCATTTTTCGAAAACAATTCCGGCTTTGAGAAAAATGCCGCTTTTTTAGCTTGAATCAACTTGGTCTTCAAAAAGACTCTCAGTTTTGGTTTATAGAGAGCGCCGGACTTCAAGTCTTCGAGAAGTCGGCTTTCTCTATGTGCTGCAATATCAAGAATGAGTTGATGAGCTTCTGGCTGTTTTCTTTTGATATGGTTCGTTATGGTCTCAGTGAAATCAGAATCAACTCTGAAGTGAAATTGGACTGAGGTTTCTTCAGAAATCGAATTCAAAACAGATCTAAGCTGAAAAGTAAATTGATTGATCTCAGCATCATCGAGACATTCAATATCTTTTAGTCCTAAGTTTAATCCCGCGACAAGAGAACCATCATTCAAAATGATATGACCAAATGGTGCATTAAAAAATTCCCAATATGGCAATTGCCCCGCAAGGGATGAGTCATTTCGATTTGCTGACATGACTTCCGCCTTTCTTCATTTGTTTGTAAGATTGATCAGCAGCACCCGCCGCAAAATAGGTTGGGGATGTGATAAACTCGCCTAAATGTTGCAAATAATTATCTGGCTTGCCTCGTTTGGCGAAAAAGAGGAACAACGCCAGTGAAAGCGTTGTTCCCCAAACCAAGGGATATCGAAACAATGTGCTGCCAAAAATAAAGTTCGTAAATGCCAAGGTGAAGAAAATGAGAAGCAAATCAGGCAATTCAAAGCCAAATAATTTTGTTTTCATTTCCAACGCCCGAGGTACTCGGGTTGTCTCTAGCCCTGATTCATTCATAAATTACCTCATCGAACCGTTTGTGCGATGAAATCAACGATGGCCTGTGCTCCAAACCCGAAAATGCAACCAAGTACCGCATAGACGATATGCTGTTTTGCATTCATATTTCCTGTGAAAAATGAGATCGCGGCGATTGCGATTCCGATCACAGACAACAGGGGTAGAATAACCCCTGTGAGCTTCATTTTGATTCCCATCAAGCTTGATTCAAGACCAGCAAATGCAAACTCAGGTGCGAGCAGAAAGCCCATTGCCATAACAGCAAAGAGAAATGCTTTTTGATTCCGATTCATAAAAACTCCTTTTTAAGTTAGGCGACTTCGTCGTTAGAGTTGGGATCTGGTAGAGTCACAGAATTCGCAGAGGATTCTGGATACAGACTCATCAAAATTGGTTTTTCAAATAGGTCAAAGTTCAGTTTGATGTAGCCCGTTGATGTATCCGCTTTTCCATTGCCAACGATGTTCCAAAAGTATTTATTTTTGCCGATTGGATTTTTGTTTGGCTCTCGGGTGAGAATTAGAAATCGACTCGAATCGTTCTTGTTTGGAATGACATAGAATTTCTCATTCAAAAGCATCCATAGTCGTAGTGTATATGTATTTTGACCTTCTTTCAGATAGGCCATTCCCACCGAGCGTGGTTTCTCATTATGTCCATCGGTTTTCGTCTGGGGCTGAATGACTTGAAATCGGTAAAACTGCGATGGCTTCGATACTTGGTTTGTTTGTTGATTGTTCATAAAAAATACCTCCGAGGTTATTGTTTTGTTGATAGTGTTTTTGTTGAGCAAGCCACTCACTTTGAGTGATCCACTCTGTTTGGTTTCCATTTCTCACTTGGAACACTGTTGTCGTGATCGATCGTTTTCTGATTTTTAGAAGAACGCTGACGAGAAGAATTACGCAGCCCATTCGTCGTTTGCTCCCAGAGAATCAACGAGTGAATCCCAGTTGCAGTAAGCGCAATATGGAAAGTGTGAAGCTACAGTTTGAATCGATCCACATCGTGGACACTCATGCTTGTAGCCGTGCTCATATCGAAGCCGATCATCCAGTGCATCGACGTCATCCTCGTCATCAGAAATGAACTCAACCTGATCAAAATCAAGAGGCTCTACCTCTTGATTTTTCGAATTAGATCTTTCCCTAAAATACCCATTCACTTTTCCTCCCTTCGGCGTTTGTTGTTGTCGCCGTTCGGAGTTCTTAAAAAGCAAGGGATGCCAACAAAGGGTGGTTTTTGATTTAAGTTGTGGAAATTAAATTTGAATTTTAAATTTCAGGATGATTTTCTTTAAGCAAAATGATTCAGATTTACTGAACGGCTCATCGGATAGATCCAATTTTGTTCAAAGAAAATCACGTGGTTCGAACTATTCAGAAATCCTGAATAGTATTCAAAAAATCTGAACCATGCTGAGCATTATTGAAAGGTTCAGAAATGCGGAAGACTTTGAACGAGAACTAAGTAATAAGTGACTTAAGAATGATTAACTGAAGAAGTTAAGACTTGATCTGATGCTTTCCGAAACAGCTTTCGATATCATCTGACAATTGGATATGATGACCAATATTTCGCTTTGATTTTTGGACTTAATTTTGGAATTTTTCTGCAAAAGTCTGTTCCAAAAAGCTGAGAAATCCTGGTTTCTCAGAAACAAGTAGCGCATTTTTAGACGAACAATCTTCTCATGACCAGTATTGCCACGAATGAAAGCAGCAATCCCAATACCGGGCTTATCACTACGTATATAAGCGCAGGTCCAACCTTTCCTTGTTCTAACATCGTGAACGTTTGCAGCGTATATGCCGAAAAAGTGGTAAATCCTCCACAAAATCCAACCATGAGGGCGAGTTGGAGATTCTCAGGAATCCAGCGTCCATCGCTCATGACGTAAACCGCCCCAGCGATAAATGAGCCCAATAGATTTATTAGTAGCGTCGAAAATGGGAACTGCTCGTTCCATTCGCTAAATAAACTATCGATCCCAAATCTAAAGAGTATGCCAAAAACGCCAAAAAAAGAAATGAGCACCAGATTTTGCACTCTTTGATCAAAACATCACAAATTGGGCCGGTCAAAATCCAAAGGTTCGCGGTGCGCCTCAGCGAAACGGAAAGGCACTGTAACTCTAAACTACGACCAGACACGAAATCCCGATGAATCGCCCTGCCCCGCCGTTACTTGACCGAAGTGCCAATCTCGATTTTTTTAAAATTTCACTCAAAAAAGAAGAATTACTATGGCCAATAATTGATAGCGAAATCTAAATCGGCAAGTGAGAATACTTCTTCTATATTAAAACCCAAATATGATTCCGATGCCGAATACTATAAATAGTCCACTGGCAATTTTGTGGACCAGTGCCATCGGGACTCGATCTGTGAACCTATGGCCGAAAAATACAGCAAGTCCATCAGCAGCTAACATTCCTAGAGTAGTTCCCAAAGTAACCATCAGTGGAGCGGCATACTTCGCTCCTAACGCAACTGTCGCCAGTTGTGTCTTATCGCCCATCTCCGCAAAAAAGAAAGCAACTGTAGTCGTCAAAAAGGGACCCCAACGGTGTTGGTCGTTAAAACCTTCATCTTTGTCTGGAATAAGCATCCACAGTCCAAAACCGATGAAGGTGGCAGCAAGCACCCATTTTAGAATGTCAGCGGAAACATAATGAGTGACATACGAACCGACATAACTCGCAAGCGCGTGATTCAGAATAGTTGCTGCTAATATTCCAAACATTATAGGAATTGGCTTTCGAAATCTGGCAGCTAGAACTAATGCGAGTAGTTGGGTTTTATCGCCCATCTCGCTGACAAAAACTAGAAGAAACGAATTGAGAACTGCTTCCATTGAGACCTCACTTGTAATGCCATGAGGTCAGGAGTCTTGTTCCGATTGGAACCCTTGAGACACGAGACGACATGGCGTTGTTAAAAACACCGATGTCAGTCTCGCCAAAAAGAGATTAAACTCTTCCAAATGTGCCGGGGTTTGTACCCAGTATGTCGACACATTTTTCTGTTTTTTAGGACAGATCGACTACTCCCTAACAAAGTTACGATAACTAAAATTTATGACCCTATCAAGTGGGAATTGAATCTCATTTTACCTACACATTGCGATATAATCGCAGGAATTCAAGACTCGCTATTACCAGAAATTAGTGCCACTATTTCGAGATACTAGTCAGGCTAATTAGAATTCCTCATCTGATTTTGTAAGATCAGATTCAAGCTTCTTCATATTAAATTTTGATAATAGTTGTTTGCAAGAAATTCAGGACCTTCCGACTACTAAATTTTATAATCAGCAAAATATTAAATTGTGCTGATTGCATGACTATCTTTTGCAAAATCCATCATCTACTCATTCTGTAATCTCGAATAGTCGCTTCTGTGCTAGTCGGCCTACTTGGCATACCTCTGTAAATTCGTTCTACTCATCTGTTGTTCTTGTTGTAGAGTACAGTAGGAAGCAAAGTGTGGACTTAAATAGCCAAGATTCAAACATCCAACCAAGCTCATGGGGAATCGAGGACGTTTTTCATGCAGACTCACTGTGCAACAAAAATCCTATTCAACCGAATTTAAAAATAGTTCTCGGTAGGCTGCGAAATTCTATCAGTCACGGAGGGTATGAGGTCATAACTAACTCTCCATATGGCATGCACTTATACGACAAAATCACTCAATCTAAGAGCACTGATCAATGTAACTTTTTTTACATCAAGATTGTCGGAACCAATCTGGATAGCTTTCTTACAATTTTGATAAGTCTTTCCGATCCGATTTTCTTTAAAGTTTGCGTCTGCCGACATATAAAAATTACATGAACATTCAGTAAATCTGAATGCCATGAGTTTATTTTAAATAAACTCATAAGATCGAGGGCTTAGCTGCGATTATGTTTTGAATATTTGATTGAAGTTTAGAATTTTAGAACGAAGTGACACCACTTTTGCGCGCTTAACTAAAAGTTAAAGCACTGAGCTTAAATATAGCTCAGTACACAGAGCTTTGTTTGTTCAACCTTTTGGCACCTTGTTTGCTTTTCATTTTCCCTAGAATCGACATTTTTTGAGTTCATTCGCTTTGGGGGCAAAGTTTATGGGGGAGCCAGCAAAATCATTACCTGATCGCAATGCATCCCTTGGATGGTGGACCACTCTGCCTTTCCAACTTTCAGATGTCGTTGTTGCAGAGTCTGTTCGCCCAAAAGGTTTTCGTTTCAGAAGCTATTCATTCAATATTGCAGGCAAGATAAACGGAAAAAACATTTTGGTTACTGGGGAAGCAGATACCAAAGATTTAGCCATCACCAAGGCAGTTGCTGAGTTCATTGAAAGATGTGTCCTCATCGAATCTTCGGTAAATAAACACGAGATCAAAACATCGAACGGCTGGGCTGCGCATACAAGCGAAATAGAAGCTCAAGAAAATGCAATTCGTGAACTTGTAGAGCGTGATGCAATACTTCGCCATTGGTACACAAGAACATCATTCGACGTCTTCAATTTGAATTCACTCCCAGAACATATTCAACAGTGGGCTAAGACTGAATTGTCTATTTCTGAATTTCCTGAGCTCAAAATCTTAGTTTCCCATTTGGGACATGGGCCAAGTGTGTCGGCTATTCTGATGAATAAAGATGGGTATGGAGTTACTGGACATTGTTCAAAAGAATCAATTGTAGATTCTATCGAAGGTGCCATTGAGGAGTCTTGCAGGATGGCACAGCATTATCTTTTAAAGACGTATCTTCGCGACACAGAAAAGTTAAAATCTGGTGAGACTACAAAAGTTGAGACTGGCTCGCACGGTGTTTACTATGCCCATCAAGAGCCACTGCCTACTTGGATGTTTGGAAAAACGATCGATCTACAGTCCGTAATAGTTTCTTGGTCATTGAAAAACACTGATCTTAAGAAATGTAAGTCTGCATTCAGTTTAACAAGGGCTCGTTCAAATCCGCTTTTTGTGTTTCAAGCCCAATATGATTCGGCGATTGAACTCACGTGGGGTCTTGAGAATTTTGATTCACTTGCGAATCGACTTGATGGGAAAATAGATAAACATGTCATTTTAGAATCTAAAATTAATTTGAAACCGCACATTATTCCTTGAAGGAGGGGTTATGATTGAAAAGAAGATGGCATTCAATACGCTGGTAGCAGCAGCTTTGTTGAGTGCAATTCCTGCGCTTGCCAGCGAGCAAAGTGATGACAAGGGGTTTATTCCCTTTGAACAGTTGCAGCCTGAGCAGCGAGTCGTTGTAGAAGAAAAAGTAAGAGCACTTTTACTCCACATTAAGATCGATTTTGGGACTGTAAAGGTTGGGGTCGACTCCGAAGGAAACGTTGTTTTCAAGGGTCGCACTGAGAATGAAATCAAATGCACTACGGGTAACCCGACATGCTGGACAAAATAAAAATATGGGCTTTATTAGTACTTCTATCAAATCTAATTTATTCAGGAGCAGCTATGACGGCAACTAAATCAAACGTCATTCATACCTATATGGCGTTTGGCTTGCCTCTAGATCCTGCGAACGTGCGAACACTTGTTGATCTTGATTTATCTTATGCGTTGAGCGCAACACTGACCGAGTGGAGCGATTCAAGGGAGCTGGTCGCGGGCCTTGCTAAATCTTGGAAAATCACTGGCAAAAACGAAATTCAATTTCAGCTGAAAGATGGGTTGAAGTGGTCTGATGCTAGCGCTGTAACAGCGAGCCAAGTTGTTAAAAGTCTAGAAAGAGCAAAAAAAGATCATGGGGGCTCGCTAAAAAGTCTATTTGATCAAATCACTTCAATTTCCTCATCTGGAATCGGTACAATCATATTCAAACTAAACGTCGATGCTGCCTCTAGCGGAATTCTAACGAAGCTCACAGAACCGATGTATGGCTTAGTTTTTGTGAAAGATGACGGAGGAATTGATTTATCTAAGACAGTTGGTCCATTTGTATTGTCAAAGGCAACAAATGAATCCTTAGAGTTAGCACAAAATAAGAACTGGTTTCGCTTTCACGCAAAAATGGCAACTTCAGTAGTAATACGTCGTCCGCCTGTAGGTGACGAAGTTCAAGATTCATTTCTGAAAGATGAATGGGTCAATATTATGACGTCATCCTCACTTGTCGAGAAATCGGTAAATGAGGTTTTCGAAAAAAGAAAGTATGCGGTATGGAACAGAAGTCTTGATAAAATATTTTTCCTATCTCCTGGAACAAGACTTGCCAATAATGAAGGGCGCCAACTTTTTAGGTTTTTGAACAAAGAAATTGATCGTTCACTTTTAACAAGTGGTCTTAGTGGATTTAAATTAACTCAACAGTTTTTTCCTGCTGGATATGTTCTTTTTGATCCCGAGTTTGAAAAAGTGCCTCTTGAGGCGGTCTTACCGAAGGCATTTCAGAGTCGCCCGATCAAAATCCTAGGTGTGGCATCGCGATTGAATGGCCGATTGAAAGAAAACATGAAAATCGCGATTAAAAAAGCAGTTGGTATTGAGCCAGAGTTCAAAATTGTTCAGCTCAGTGACTTTGAAAAAGCGCGCGCCGAAAAAGACTATGACTTTCTTGCGGGAGCATTGCCAGTGGATGACCCAAACGTAGAGGGTGCTATGGGATTTTTCTTTGGGCTTACCCCGCCAATTATTCCAGATGCAGGAGCTGGATTAGGGGCCTTTAGTGAGCGAGTCGCAAAAGCTAAGTTGTTGCCAAGTCAGTCTGACAGAAACAGCGAATACCGAAGGACATTTTCAGAAGCAACAGTGCAGGGATCAATTGTTCCCTTATTTCACTACTCAACTGTCGTGATTGCAAAATCAGGAATGGATTTGAGTGCTGTTCCGATGTCAGATGAAACTGTTGCGTTTTCTAAGGTAAAATTCAAATGAAAGATGCAAGATCACTGAGAACATATTTAGAAAGAAAAATTCTAAAGCATTCGATCTATGTTCTAGTGATCTTGAGTGTTTTCTCAATTGCGATATCTTACGGAGTGTCTCGAATTAAAACTGCTACTGACATCGAAGATAGCGCTGCCGCTGTTTCCAAAGCTTATCGAAGTCGAATCCTTGAAGGTGATATTAAAGTTACTCAGACGCAGTTACATGAGCTTTTGCATTTGGGTGCAGACGAACAAGTTTTAGTATTAAATCAGAACAGGCAGCAAATTTATCAAGATATTGCTGCTGCAAATGCCAAGATTGAAGTTTGTCCAACTGATGGTCAGGCTTGTTTTGACTACAAGACAGCAAGAATACTCTTTCCAATATATTTTGATTCAGAAAAAACAAGTTTGTATGGCTATATTTATTTGTCTCGAAATATTCGAGTTGATTGGTTGTTTGTCTTTCTCACATTTTCAATCTTCTTTGTTGGTTATTTTTTGTTGTATTTTGGGTTCTCTAATCTTACCCGAAATGCTGCTGGCAAGTTGTCTAATGAGATTTCGCTTTGGGCGAAACGGCTAGAAGACAATCCAAAAGATGGGGCGACCCTTAATAGTCCGCCTTTTTCAGAGTTGAGTACTTTGAAAATGGCAATTGAAGGGTTGAATTCAAAGATTTTGGGCTTTGAAAACCAAGCTGGCCATAAAGCAAAGCTCTTAGTTCTACGAGGAATTGCACATGACCTCCTCGGTCCAGTAGCGCAGATGCAATTTCATTTAGCGTCTCTTAAAACAATGTCGTTAGATAATGACTCTTCTGAGGTTATCAATGACCTAACTGACTCATTGAAGAGGATTTCAGCGATTGCAACACAAGTTAAATCCTTAGATCACAACACCGATGAATTTGATGATTACGACTTGTCCGAACTCGTATCGACAGAAGTGAAAAACCTAAGAGGTTCGAAATCAATTTCTCAACTTGGTTTGAAGTTGGAATTCAATGGTGAACCCAACTTAAAACCTCACGTCTCAAAATCAGAGATTTGTCGAATCGTGCAAAACTTAGTTTTGAATTCTGCGCAAGCCTCAAAGAGTGGAGACAATATCGAAATCACTGTCGCGCGTATGAAGGATGAAGCCACAATTCAAGTTCGAGATCGCGGCTGTGGTATTCCGCAACATCTGCAAGAACAAGTCTTCGATCCTGATTATACGTCTAAGCCTGGTTTAGGCACAGGATTAGGTCTGTCGATTGTGCAGCATATTTGTCATCAAAGAGGAGGCGCTGTTGCATTAGACAGTGAATTCGGAAAAGGAACATCTGTGCGTGTTTCCTTCCCATTGATTCGAGAGGTAATCCATGCAACATAGACTGTTGATGGTCGATGATGACCTTAAAAACATCAAAGCTGTAAAGGGCTATCTTGAACGGTGCGGCTTTTCTCTATCTGTTTGCCAACGAGTATCCGAAGCAATTGATATTCTGAGTAAAGACGAGTTTGCGCTAGTGCTACTCGATTACCACATGCCAGAGACAATGGGCGATGTCGCTGCATCGATGATTCGCGATAAGTTTCCCAATCAACAAGTGGCAATGCTCTCATGTGATTTAACTCGAGATGCAGTTAAGCAAAGTCTGCGCGCTGGTGCGGTTGATTTCATTGAAAAAAGTTCTTCTCCAGAGGAAATTCTGAAGCGAGTTCAGCTATACTGCGAGCGTTACGACACTTTGCTTAAGACCATTAGAAAATCTAGCAATAGGTCAAAAAATGAAAATCAAAAATTGATCGAAAGCATCGGCCTTATCGGGCAATCCAGCTTGATGGCTGATCTGGCTTTAAAGGTGCAAAAGCTGGCAGCTGTATCTGATGTGTCAGTTTTAATTCGTGGAGAGTCTGGAACTGGCAAGGAGCGAATTGCTAGGGCACTTCATGATCTTTCTCCTCGGCGAATGAAACCATTTATTGCAATTAACTGTGCTGCTATTCCCAGAGAGCTTTTAGAATCCGAATTGTTTGGGCACAAAAAAGGATCGTTCACTGGTGCAATAAATGATCGAGAAGGAAAGTTTTCTGCTGCAAATGGCGGTACGATATTTCTTGATGAAATTGGTGATATGCCAATGGAACTTCAGTCAAAACTACTACGTGTACTGCAAGAGCGAGTTGTTGAGCCTGTAGGTTCGGCGATCTCAAAAAAAATAGATGTCAGAGTACTTTCAGCTACTCACAAGAATCTGCAAACGCTTGTTGCAAATGAAATTTTTCGAGCTGATTTAATGTTCAGATTAAATGCTGTTGAGGTTTCAATACCAGCACTGCGTGAAAGACTCGATGATATAGAGCCACTGGTTGAGCACTTCACTGAGGTGTTCAATAAAAAGTACGGAAAAAGCAAATACTTTCAGCGCAGGACTTTGGAGATTCTGAGAAAGTACACTTGGCCTGGAAACGTCCGTGAGTTGGATAATGTCATCGAGAAGCACTTAGTTGAGTGTGATGATGTCGTTACGCCTGATGATATCGATCTGTCCTTGTATCAGTCCCGAGATGTTGTTCCTTCTGAGACGAAGCTTTCAGAATTTGAAGAGCTTCAGCAGAAAGACAAAATCGAATTCATTCAAAAAACCATCCAGCAAGTTGGAACAAAAGCTGAAGCCGCTCGCCGTTTAGGAATCAAGCCTACGCACCTTCAGTATTTACTAAATTGTAGAAGTTGACAGTCTTTAAAAGTCCGAAGATGCAGTTGATGACCAAATTGAGATTGAAACCATTTCGCCATGCGGCACTTTGGTCGCCTGGGTTTGTCAATCTTGACCATCGACTTAATAAAACTTAACTTTCATTGTGCGGAGATAAATTGAACTCATTTTTTGCTTACATCTTTACTGCGATGACTTTGTTTGGCTCTTTTAGTAGCGCTGAATCTTTTTGTGCAGATGTAAAGTCTCAAAATACTGCTCTTGAGTTATCAGCTAGTGAAGTCACATTTGTGAGTGCTGACCAAGGCTTTCCAAGCAGCCACGAGGAGTCTGACTGTCATCACTCCTGCGTGGGTCATAATTGTCATTTAGGGCATTGTGCGTTTCCTATGAGTTCTCAGATATCAGTGTTCACAGTTTCATTTGAAATGCCTCATCACATCTTTGATGTGGCCCTTTTCATTTTTGACTTTCAAACAAGTCTATTTCGCCCACCGATTTCCTAAAATACATCCAATCAAGATCCTTAAGCGACACCTCTCTTCAAATTTGAACTTTTAAGTGTCGTTTCAGTTTCGAAAATTTCTAACAAATTAAAAAATCTTTGGAGCACACGCATGAACTCATTTTCGTATCTAGCGCTTGTCATTTGCTTTCTGGGAGCCCACATAAGCTTTGCAGAAAGCAAGAACCCTGAATGTAGCATTACAAATTATTCTGAACTCGTGAAGTGCATTGAAAAAACAGCATTACCAGTTCAAATCGCAGATCAAAATTTAAAAGCATCAAGGCATCTCGAGGATGCAAGTCGGCAATGGAGCAACCCAGAAATTGATGCAGAAACTGTATCGAAGGGTTCTGAAAAATCAGAAACTACAGCCACACTCTTTTTTAATTTTCGACTTGGTGGAAAACGAAGCTCGGGAATCAAAGAAGCTCTTGGTGAAATTGCAAAATCTGAAGCCGAGCGTGACCAAATCGTTCAGCAAACACGTCTTGATTTAATGCTAGCCCTTTACAGGCTGACCCAGCTAAAAAGTGAAACTAGCATTGAACAAGAGTCTGTGGAAACATTCTCAAAAATTGTGGGACAGTTTGAAAAAAGACCTGCCCTTAATCCAGAACAAAACGTTTCCCTGGCTGTGTTTAAAATGGCCTTAGGAGATCATAGTTTAAGACTTGCCAGTCTAAAAAATCAGGAAGAAAAATTGTATCAATCACTGACTGCTGCCACAGGAATCAGACGAGATTTGATTCAAAAAAATCTTCCTTTAAAAAAACAATCTTGGCCAGATCTGAGCAAAGCCAAAGATGATCAAATTTTATCGCCAAAGGAGAGAAAAGCTTTGGCTGAGCTGAAAATTGCAGAGGGGCTCAAAGAAAAAGCTGATGCTGGAGCTTGGCCTGACTTGAAAGTGGGTCCAACAGTTCGTTCAACAAAAGATAACGGCGTTTCTGATTCTTTCGTGGGTTTTAGTCTTTCAATGCCACTTCCAGTCTTTACACTCAATGGAGGATCTCGAAGTTTTGCTGAACAGAAGAAACTTGCAGCCGCTATGAGTCTTGAACATACAAAACGTCTCGAGCTTTCTTCACGCGCTGAACTCGTGAGTCAGTATTATCAGACTGTATCCGCTTTAAAAAATACAATCAGTCTTAAAGTTATCGATGAGAAGCATGAGCAAATCGAAAAGCAATTTTTTAGAGGACTTGTACCAAGTTCGCTTGTAATTGAAGCTCATCGACAGCTGCTCGACCTCGAAGAAAGGCGAAACCTATCAGAGCTAGAAGCTCTTGAAGCTTTGGGACAAATTCTAATTATCGATAATAAATTTCAAGAGGTCATTTTATGAAACTAAAATCAATTCTAACAATTTTCTTCATCTTCAGCTTTATGAGTTTAGCATTTTCAAGTGATGACCATGACCATAAAGAACATGATGAGCATGAGTCAGAAGCTGAGCACAAACATGATGAAAAAAAAGATGAGCATAAGCATGAAGAAAAAGATCATGCTCATGATGAAGAAGGACACGGCCATGGAGAAGAAGAAGGCGAGCACTCAGAGGAAAACGCTCAGGTAGGGCCTGAAAAAGGAATTTTAGAAGCGAGTGAAGTAAATGGAATCAAGCTCTCACCACAAGCTGAAAAAAATTTTGAAATTACAAAATTAAAACTGGGTTCTGGTAGCTCTCACAACATTCCGAAATCAGCTGTTGTGACAGCCGGAACCGAAGTGAATCTGTATAGAATTCGAAATGGATTCTATAAAAGAATTGATTTTGAAATATTACAACGAACAGGGACTCATCTCACAGTTAAGTCCAAGGACCTCAAAGACAATGACGAAATCGTTGTCACTGGATTGGGATTTTTAAGAATTGCAGAAATTGCAGCTTTCGGTGGAGCCCCCGAAGGTCACTCACACTAATTAATTGGAGTCTTTATGATAAATCGAATTATTCATTTTTCTGTATATAATCGAGGGCTTGTTCTTTTTTTAACAGGCCTTTTGGTCATCGCTGGTATTTATAGTTTTCAACATCTTCCCATTGATGCTGTTCCGGATATCACAAACAACCAAGTTCAGATCAATACTGTCATCGAAGGTTTAGCTCCTGAAGAAATTGAACGGACAGTCACATTTCCCGTGGAATCGGCAATGAGAGGGGCTGCTGGAGTTGAGCAAGTCAGATCTATAACCCGATTTGGACTTTCTCAAGTGACAGTGGTTTTTAAAGACTCAGTGGATATTTACCGAGCCCGGCAACTTGTGACCGAAAGATTGCAAAACGTTGCCAATGATTTACCTGGTGGTGCGAAACCGCAGTTAGGTCCTGTTTCGACGGGACTTGGTGAAATCTACCAGTATATTTTGGACTTTAAAGAGAAAAAATCAGGACAAGCTCGTACTGAACAGCTGATGGAGGTGAAAGCTCTTCAAGATTGGTATTTAAAACCGCGCCTTTTGACCGTAGAGGGTGTTGCAGAAATCAATACTTCAGGAGGCTTTGAAAAGCAGTACCATGTCCAGCCAGATCCGCAAAAAATGGCAGCCTACGGAATTCATTTTGAAGAGATTAAAGAAGCTTTAGAAAAAGTGAATCGAAATGTGGGTGGTGGATACGTTGAGCAAACAGCAGAGCAATTTCTAATTCAAGGTGTAGGACTTCTCAAATCTCCTCAAGAAATTGAAAGAATTCCTGTTAAACAACTTGAATCCTTTAGAACAATTAAGATAGGTGACATAGCAAAAGTCGTTTTAGGTAAAGAGCTCAGAACAGGAGCCGCGACATACGACGGAAATGAAGTTGTACTCGGAACCGTCATGATGCTCTTGGGTGAGAATTCAAGAACTGTTTCAACTCGAGTCCATGAAAAAATTGAAGAAATTAAAAAAACCCTTCCTGAAAATGTGGAGCTCGAAACAGTTTACAATCGATCTGATTTAGTGAATCAGACATTGGGCACTGTGGAGCACAATCTTATTTTAGGTGCTATTCTTGTTACAATTATTTTATTGATATTTTTAGGCAATATTAGAGCTGCGATCATCACAGCGATCACAATTCCATTATCTTTGCTTGCTACATTTTTAATGATGAAGCCACTTGGTTTATCAGGAAATTTAATGAGTCTAGGAGCTTTGGATTTTGGAATTATTGTGGATGGAACAGTTATCGTTTTAGATAATTGTGTTCGCTTTATACAAATGCGCTACAAACAATTGGGACGAAACCTGACCGCTGAAGAACTTAAGCAATCTGTCTACGAGGCGACAGTTGAAATTAGAACAGCTGCAGGTTTTGGAGAATTGATTGTGATCATGGTGTTTTTGCCTGTATTTGCACTGACGGGTGTTGAAGGAAAAATGTTCACTCCCATGGCAGCCACTTTTATTTTAGCCGTTTTCGCAGCCCTCGTTTTTTCATTTACGACGGCTCCAGCATTGGCGAGTCTTTTTCTTTCTGGAAAGGCTCAAGACAAAGAACCTCGCTTGATGGTCTTGTTTAGAAATCTGTATATTCCATTCTTTGAGTTAGCTTTTAAATACAAAAGAGCCACAATTTCTGTAGCTATCCTTTCCGTTGTTTTGGGTGTGGGCTTGTTTCAAACGCGTGGAGCAGAGTTTTTGCCTCAGCTCAGTGAGGGATCTTTTGCTTTCCATATGATTAGACCTGTTAATGCTTCACTTTCTCAATCTGTCGAATTTCAAAAAAAGGCAGATAAAGTTGTTGAGGCTTTCCCAGAGGTTGATCACGTTTTTTCTAGAATCGGGACAAGTGAAGTTGCGACAGATCCGATGGGAGTGAACGTGTCTGATACTTACATTATGCTAAAACCAAGAGAGGATTGGCCGAAGGTTGATGGCAACAAGCGAACTTATGTTGAACTCACATCATTGATGGTTGCGAGTCTTGAAAAAGAGTTGCCGGGTCAAACTTATCTGGCATCTCAACCTATTCAAATGAGATTTAATGAATTACTTGAAGGAACTCGGGCCGATGTGGCAATTAAAATTTTTGGACCCGATCTTGGAAAGCTTGTTGAGATTGCAAAAGAGACTCAAGCCATTGTCTCTAAAGTCAAAGGCGCTGGAGACGTCGAAGTGGACCTAGCTGGAACTTCACCAGTTTTAAGAATTGAGCCTCGTGATGACAAATTATCGAGCTACAATGCTTCAATTAAAGATGTTCTTGATACAGTTTCAATAGCATTGGGCGGTCAAGAAGCGGGAATGATCTATGAGGGGGAAAGAAAATTTCCGATAGTGGTCAGGCTTGAAGACGATCTTCGAAGTGATTTGGCTGCTATTCAGAATCTTCCGGTAGGAATCGGAGCTAATTTGACTGTACCACTGCAAAATCTTGCCAATGTTTCATTTAAAGAAACCTATGGATCAGTGAACCGAGAAAATTCAAATCGAAGAACAGCCGTGCTTGTGAATCTTCGAGGTCGAGATACTGAATCTTTTGTCTTAGAAGCTCAAAAGCTTGTGCAAGATCAAGTGAAATTGCCAGACGGATACTACTTTGAGTGGGGTGGAAACTTTAAGAACCTACAAGCTGCAAAAAGTAGACTGCTCATTCTAGCTCCCTTAGCTCTCGTTATTGTTTTGATGATGGTCTATGCCGCTTTTGGCAGTATCGGCGAAACACTTTTAATTTTCGGCTGCGTGCCTTTGGCTCTCGTTGGTGGGGTTCTGGGGCTGATCATTAATGGTCTGCCGTTTAGTATCTCTGCTGGAGTCGGATTCATCGCACTTTCGGGAATCGCAGTCTTAAATGGCGTTGTTTTGGTGAGTTTCTTTAATAAACTTAAAGCAGAAGGAAAGACGGGGAAAGAACTCGTACTTGCAGGAACACTTGTTAGATTGCGACCTGTATTGATGACAGCTTTAGTTGCAGTTTTCGGTTTTATTCCGATGATGCTTTCGACAGGTGTTGGATCTGAAGTCCAAAGACCTCTAGCTTCAGTTGTTATCGGAGGAATTATTTCATCGACTTTGCTGACGCTTATTGTTCTTCCGGTTCTATTTTCAATTTTCGAATCAAAAATGACAGGCCGAGTGGCTCATTAAAAAATAACAGACGAACTTATTCGTCAAAAAAAGGAGATTTATGAAACAAGCCCTCTTAATCACAGCCATCTTTTTTGGCATCAATGGATCAGCTTTAGCGAGCGATGGTCATGATCACAAAAAAGAGAAGCAACATCAACACAAGGAGCACAAGTGTGAGGCTTGTAAAAAGTCCGAGAAGGATTGCAAGTGTGATCACAAAGACGAAAAGCACGGTGAGCACGATGACCACTCTCACGATGAGAAAAAAGACGGAAAAAAACAAGAGAAGAAAGAAACGAAGTAATTTATGAAAAAATCTGGGTTCATTTTACTAATTGCAATTGTTGGTATTTCCTTTGGTTGTGCTAGCTTACCTCGACACGAACATTTGATAGGAGAGGTGAGAAGGGTGGGCCCAGGAAAAGAGAGCTTGGTCTGTTTGGATGGAGTCGATGCCCAAGTCGGCCAAACGGTCTCTGTTTTTGAAAGAGTATGTCGATCGCAAGTAGTACAAGGTCGCTGGGTCAAGCGGCCTGGCACTTTGTGCGAATTAGTCCCGAAAGGTGAGGCGAAGATTATGTCTAAGATAAGTTCTCACGATGTGTCAATACTGCCTATAAATGAATTCCAGTTGAGCCCAGGTTTCGTAGTGAAAGTTGTGAGATAATGAAAGCCCTAATTTTTCAAAAACTACGGCTC
>JAOASS010000012.1:27663-39212 GCA_030158485.1 Pseudobdellovibrionaceae bacterium
TTGAAAGCTCCACAATTTAAAGAGGAAACTTATGGATCAGACGACTAATCATGATAACTGTTGCAGCCCTGGTCACTCACCAGATGAAAAAGTTCTCAATCAGATTGAGAATACAATTGTCTCTGTTTTTTCAGTTTCTGGAATGGATTGTGCCGATGAGATTTCAGCTATTCAAAAGTCGCTGAATCATCCTAAAGTTGCAAAAATCTATGCAAACCTAATGACCTCACAAGTGACGGTCAATCACGATCCTTCTTTTGAAAAAGGCGAAATTATAAAGCTGATCAATAAATCTGGAGTGAGAGTTCGTGAAACGACGGCTCAACTCTCATTTGTAGCTGAAAATAAGACTCGAGTTGTTTTGGTTTCAACTTCAGGAGTATTGGTTACAGTTGGTTTATTACTTCAATATATGCTGAACGTTTCAGATGAAATTTTGTTTGTGACTTTTTTAGCGGCGACACTTGCTGGTGGAACACTCATTTTTCCAAAAGCACTTCGATCTATCAGACAGCTTTCTTTAGATATGAATGTGCTTATGACGATTGCAGCCATTGGAGCCTTTTTTATCAAAGAATACTCCGAGGCGGCAGCCGTCGTTTTTCTCTTTTCACTTGCGGAAATGCTTGAGGCTTTTAGTGTGGCTCGCGCAAGAAAAGCCATTCGAGAGGTCCTGTCGGTAGTTCCTCAGTTTGCAAATTTGGTTAAAGGAAGTCAGTTTGAACCCGTTGCCATTGAAGAAGTGATAGTGGGTCAAGAAATTCTAGTGAGGGTCGGTGATCGAGTTCCACTTGATGGAACTGTAATAGCTGGTAGCTCCTACGTGAATCAAGCGCCACTAACCGGGGAATCGCAACCAGTCTCAAAAAACGAAGGTGACACTGTATTTGCGGGAACAATTAATGAAAGTGGAAATCTAAATATAAAAGTGGTTCACGGTTACAAAGATACTAAAATTGCCAATGTGATCAGACTGATCGAGGAGGCACAAAGTAAAAAAGCACCGTCTCAAATCTTTGTCGATCAATTTGCCAAAATTTATACTCCCATTGTCACACTTGTGGCTGTACTTGTCTTTTTACTTCCTCCTCTTTTGTTTTCTCAAAGTTGGGATATTTGGTTTTACCGGTCGCTTGTATTTTTAGTTATTGCATGTCCATGTGCTCTTGTTATTGCAACACCTGTATCAGTTGTGTCAGCCCTGACTGCACTTGCTAAAGGTGGAGTTCTTGTTAAAGGAGGCGTGTATCTCGAAGCTCTTGGAAAATTACGTGCTATTGCCGTTGATAAAACAGGTACGATTACTGAAGGTAAGCCGCATGTCGTATCTGAAAAGACATGGAAAGACAGCTCAGAAGATGAGTTTCTAAAAATAGCGCTCTCTTTAGAAAAAACTTCGACTCATCCGCTTGCAAAAGCAATCGTCGAGCATTGCTATAAAAAAAATAAAAAAGAATCAGCGGTCCTTGAGTTTCAAGTTATTCAGGGTCAAGGAGTTCAGGGAGTCATTGATTCGCACTCTTACTTTGCAGGAAATCATAAGCTCGCACATAGCTTGGGTGTGTGTAGTCCTGAGGTGGAAAGCTATTTACAATCTCTAGAAACCCAGGCTCAATCTGTTATGATCGTGGGACACATGCCGCACGATGGATGCGCTGGAGAAATTTTAGGAATTTTCGGACTTGCTGATAAACCTCGTGAAGGTGTGAATCTTGCAATCAAAAATCTACACACGGCTGGTATTCAAGAAGTCATTATTTTAAGTGGTGATAATCAGCGAACAGTTGATTCAATTGCTAAAATTGTAGGAATTGATCATGCGCAAGGCGATCTACTTCCAGAAAATAAAGTGTCTGCAATTCAGTCGCTGACTGATAAGCATAAGTTTGTTGGAATGGTCGGAGATGGAATCAATGATGCTCCGGCCCTGGCTTTGGCATCAGTTGGAATTGCAATGGGAGCGGCAGGAACTGATGCAGCAATCGAAACAGCCGATATAGCTCTAATGACAGATGATCTAGGCCAACTTGCAAAAGCTATTGCTCATGGCAGAAAAACACTTGGTATTATTAGGTTTAACATTGGTTTTGCATTGGCGATTAAAGCCGTATTTATAGTTTTGGGGATTATCGGACTTTCAAATCTTTGGCTTGCCGTTGCTGCTGACATGGGGGCTTCTTTACTTGTCATTGCAAACTCAATGAGACTTCTTACTGTTGATGAGGTTTCATAAAATGCAGAAGAAATTTCAACTCAATCATGAAAAGTTTAAGTATGAAATCCAATTAGCTCTTCAAGCAAGATTGGAAAAAAATTATAAAAAAGAATGGAACCACCTTGAGCGTGCACATATCCTCGGGCAGTTCAATCCATGGAAGCATTTTTGGGTTCACTTACTCATGATGAGATTCAGTCTCGTGAATTTAAAATTATTTGAATTTTTAGGTCAAATTCCTCGAATTATTTTAGCAATACCTGGCTCTGTCACGGGTCTAGCACCAAAGGGTAATACGGGAGGCTCAAACGTGGGAATGTTTACACCTATGGATATTCCTGAAGATCTGCTGAGTTAAATTGTAAAAACTTAAATTTGATCTGACAATATTGGCAATTAGCTTTGACCAAATCGAACAACCTGAAATTATGGCTAATAATGAATAGAGTCTCGTGATTTATTTTACGAAGTTATTTTCTCTATCAACCATAAAACTAAGTTCTCTTTTTGAAGCCACAATAGACAAAATTCTGACTTGATCCCCATGGGGTTTTATGAGTGTCTTCAAGGCACCGAATATTGGTGAAGTATTTCTCAAACAGAGCCTTTAGATCCTCTTCCGAATATTGTGAAATTGGCAATCCACTGCACTTTTCTGGGCCAGTTTTTGAAAATGTGCTAACTATCAGGTATCCACCTGGTGCAATTGCGTGATTTGCTATTTTCAGATAAGTGGTTACATCTTCAGCGCTCGTCAAAAAGTGGAAAGTTGCTCGGTCGTGCCAAAGCTTATATTTTTCTTTTGGGTCAAACTTAGTTATGTCTGAGGAAATAAATTTGACAGAATTTGAATGTTTTCTAAGCCTTTCTTTAACTTTATCCAAAGCTGCGGATGAGATATCAAGAATTGTGAGGTGTTTAAATCCATATGCTAACAGGTGATCAGCCAAGTGAGAGTCGCCACCGCCGATATCAATAATCGAGTCGTCGGGTGACATTTTAAGTTCAGTTATAAGTTCAAGCGATCTCGAAGGAACCTCTTGAAACCAACTCACTTCTTTTTCATTCTTGTTTCGATAAATATTTTCCCAGTGATTTTCATCCATCTTCATTCCTCAAATCTAAATTTATATTCAATTATGGTAGTAAAGTGCGAGGACATCAACAGGAACTAACAGCCAAATACCAGCGCCAGATTTAGTGGAAAAAATGCATTTTCTTGTGGCTGTCTGGTGATATAAAACTACCTATAGAAATTGCCATTCCAAACCGTATTATCTACACTACAAGGTATCCTCGAAGGTTTTAATTTTCTTTTCTTTGTCGATGCAAATTACTCTTAACCCTTGGTACGTCGGCTGATCCTGAAAAGTTTCGATTTGACCTCGACAAATGGTTTGATTTTTGAACTTAACAAAAATGAGTTGATCTATATAAAACACGAACTTTCGAGAGTCTGTACTTATTTTATAGGGATCAGCTTGTACATTTTCAGATTCTTCAACTATGGAGCCAATCTTTTTTTCAATGATTTTGAGTGCATTTTTAATTTTTTCAGGTGGAGTCGTTTTTTTTGAATTCTTTTCCTCTAGACGTCGTTGAAATTCGCTTTGTAAGTCAGCGTACGATATTTTGATTAAGCAAAAAAATAGCACAAAAATTAGTTTTTTCATATTAACAGCCTAACTGAGCTCGACAATGGCTGGGAGAAAAATGGTCTCGATGGCACATAGCGTGAAATGCAGGTAGTTTAAACTTTTGATCTCATGTTTTTTGCGGTGCTCGAAAATTATATTGAACCTAGGGGATGTTTGTGGTTCCATTTAATGGTGCGAATACTAACGTCTTTAATTTTATCATTGGTATTTTTCTGCTCTGGGCTGGTGTCGGCTTCGGGGTTTAGCTCGTTGGAGCGGCAGATTGTTGTCAAAGTTTCTCATTCGCATGATCATGATCACGATGACCACTCCCATAGTCACGAGAGTCAAAATTCTCAGGAATCTAAATCATCAGATGACACTCACCAAAGTCAGCACACACATGAAATTGCAGTTAGTTTTGCGCATGTCTTGTTTGTTTCTGCTGGTTTAACAATTTCAATTCAGCAGTTTAGTGAAAATCAGTTTCCAGCTCCATTTGACACCGAGGCGCCTTACAGCTGCTCTCTCGATTCTCTTTTTAGACCACCCATTCAAGCATAAACCGCCAAATTTAAATTTTACTCTCATCGATGTCGCGAGATGTTTTTTAAGGTCATTTTGACCTTCTCAAGAAAACATCTTTGAAAGGGCTTTATGCTGAATTACTTGATTCAATTTTCGCTTAAAAAAAGACTTTTAGTGGGTCTCATGACACTTGCGATTTGTGTCTACGGTGCCTGGCTATTGCAAAGTCTTCCAGTGGATGTGTTTCCAAATCTGAATCGTCCGACTGTTACTGTCTTAACAGAGGCCCATGGCCTTGCACCTGAGGAGGTCGAGACTCTCGTCACCCTTCAGGTGGAAACTATTCTTAATGGAACTCCGGGAGTCTTGAGAACTCGCTCAAGTAGTGGCATCGGTATTTCAATTGTCTATGTAGAATTCGATTGGGGAACTGAAATTTTCCGAAATCGTCAATTAGTCGCTGAACGATTGCAACTTCTTGAAGGACGCTTGCCTTCAGGCATGCAGCCCGTGATGGGACCGGTTACATCTATCATGGGAGAAATCCAATTTGTAGGTGTCACAAGTCCAGATGGCAAAGCCTCTCCCATGGATTTACGAACGCTCGCTGATTGGAACTTAAGACCACGTTTGATGACTATTCCTGGAATCAGCCAGGTCGTTGTTATGGGTGGTGAAGTTAAGCAATACCAAATTCATGTTTCAAGCGAGAAGCTTCAGCGTAAAGCTGTTTCACTCGAAGACTTAAAACATGCACTTTCCGAAATCAGTGAAAACACCACAGGTGGCTTCATTGACATTAATGATAAAGAATTTTTGATTCGCCCAATTGGCCGAGCCTCTAGTATCGAGGAAATTGAAAACTCACTGGTCTCTATGCACTTCGGTCAACCTGTCTTTGTAAAAGATGTGGCTGAAGTTAAAATCGGTGCCAAAATTAAACGTGGTGAAGGCAGCATTAATGCAAAACACTCAGTCATCATGACTGTGCAAAAGCAACCAAGTGCCAGCACAATAGACCTCACTCGTGCGATTGATCGCGAACTCAAAGAGATGGAAAAGTCCTTACCTGAAGGCGTAAAACTTGAAACTGACTTGTTCAAGCAGTCCCATTTTATTGAGTCATCCATCGGAAATGTAGAAGAAGCTCTGAGAGACGGAATCATCATGGTTATGATTATTCTGTTTTTGTTTCTGATGAATTTCCGAACGACCTCAATCACGTTAGTGGCAATCCCTCTTAGCCTTCTCATTACAGCTATCGTGTTTCATATTCTTAATATCAGTATTAACACGATGACATTAGGTGGACTTGCAATTGCTATCGGGGAACTTGTTGATGACGCCATTGTGGATGTGGAAAATGTTTTTAGAAGACTCCGCGAAAATCGCTTGAATGGCTCACCAAAGGGCAACTTACGGGTGATCTATGAAGCTTCCAGTGAAGTTCGAAATTCGATTGTTCTTTCAACGATTATTGTGGTGCTTGTGTTTATTCCGCTTTTTGCACTTGGTGGTATCGAAGGAAGACTTTTTGTTCCGCTCGGTGTTGCTTACATCATTTCAATCATCGCATCACTTTTTGTTTCACTGACGGTGACTCCGATTTTATGTTCCTACCTACTTCCAAATTCGAAAGCTGTTCATCAAGAGCAAGACGGCCCACTCGTCAGGCGACTTAAAGCATTTGCTTTGAAGGTTTTAAATCTGACACTGCCAAGACCTAATACTGTGTTGCTTTCGGCGGCAGTGCTTTTAATAGGAAGTCTTTTGTTGCTTCCGCTGATGGGCCGAAACTTTCTGCCGGAATTCAACGAGGGAACTGCAACAATTGGCGTAGCAGGTGCTCCTGGGATTTCCCTTAAGGCATCTGATATCTTAGGTACAAAAATAGAAGAAGCGATTCTTTCAGTACCAGAAGTCAAATCTACGGTCAGACGCACAGGGCGAGCAGAAATGGATGAGCACGCAGAAGGTGTGCACTGGCATGAAATTGACGTGGACTTCAAACCTGAAGGCAGGCCTCGTCCCATTGTCCTTCAAGAAATCAGGGAGCGAATTGAAAAAGCAGGGGATGTTTATGTCAATCTTGGTCAACCCATCAGTCACCGGCTTGATCACTTGCTGTCCGGAGTGAGGTCGCAAATTGCGATCAAAGTTTTTGGCCCAGATCTAGGAGAGCTCCGACGTTTAGGTGGTGAAATATTCGATGCACTTGAAGATATCAAAGGCGTTGTTGACCTTCAAACTGAACCCTTAGTTTTGATTCCGCAGTTGAAAATTGCGATCGACCGCGAAGCGAGTGCAAAATTTGGGTTACGAAGCGGAACTTTGGCAGAAGATTTGGAAATTGCTCTCAACGGAGAAACCGTCGCTAAAGTTTTGGAAAATCAAAAGATGTTCGATGTTTTCATGCGGCTTGATGATAACTCAAAAAATACACCAGAAAAAATCTCTGAAACATTGGTCAAGTTTTTACCGACTGGGCAGGGAGTCAGGCTGGGTGACGTGGCTAACGTCTATCAAGGCACGGGACCCAATATGATCAACCGAGAAGATATGCAAAGGCGAATTGTCGTTTCAGCAAACACCCACGGTCGAGATTTAGGAAGTGTTGTTGGTGAAATCCAAAAAGCACTTGATGAAAAAATCAAGCTTTCTGAAGGGTACTTCATAAAGCTCGGTGGACAGTTTGAAAGTCAGCAAGCAGCTTCGACACGTATTCTTTGGTTAGGGCTTTTATCAATGCTAGGAATATTTTTTGTTCTATTTGTTCACTTCAAATCAGTGGCTTTGAGTTTTCAAGTCATGATGAATGTTCCCCTGGCATTGATTGGTAGCATCATTGCTATTTATATCACCGAGAGAACGTTGAGTGTTGCAACACTCGTCGCTTTCATTACGTTATGCGGAATCTCCACAAGAAATGGGATTCTTTTGATTAGTCACTATTTGCACTTGATGAAAGAAGAAGGCGAAAGCTTCGATGCAAAAATGGTGATACGTGGATCACTGGAAAGGCTTGTTCCTGTTTTGATGACAGCATCAACTGCAGCACTTGCACTTGTTCCGCTGTTACTTTCAAAAGGTGAGCCCGGAAAAGAAATTCTCTACCCGGTGGCAGTCGTTATTGTCGGAGGCCTTATTTCATCAACCATTTTAGATCTGGTTGTGACCCCGACAGTGTTTCTCAAGTTTGGCAGAAAAGCGATTCAAAAATATTTAAGTGAAGATCAACAACAACAACAAGGAGATTGGAAATGAAGAAAATTATATTAACGGTAGCTATGTGTTTTACAGCAGCAGCTTATGCTCATGATGAGGGACATGGACCGAAGCTTGCCGACACAGGAAAATACGGAGGTTTGGTTTCAGCAGTTGTTTTAAAAGCTGATGCAAAAAAAGGGGCAAGTGCTGCCTTAGTTCACAAAGCTGAACTTGTGAGATCAGCAGATGGAACAACCCGTGTTTATCTGTACGACACTGCTATGAAGCCTCTTGTGATTAAGGGTTTTGATGCAAAAGGCTCGGCCAGTCTTGGTGCGAAGGTAAAAGGAAAGTGGAAAGACTCTGAATTTCCCCTTGAGCTTAAAGATGGATCTTTTGTTGGTAAAATGCCGAAACCTGAAGGCAAGCCTTACAACATTGATGTCACGTTGAAACAAGATGGCAAAGAATTGCTCTCTGCTTTTGATAACCTTGATTAGGAGTTTGTATGAAAAATTGGATGGTCTTAAGTGCAATGTTTCTCAATTTTTTTGTGATGGGTCTCGCGCCCACTTGGGCCTCCAATTCTGGAGGTCGAAGAATCAAATTCGAAGACCTCGCTCAACTCGTTTTAGAAAAAAATGAAAATGTAGAAGCAGCAAAACTACATACGAAAGCACAGAAAGATCGAACTGGGCGGCTAGGTCGATCTTTTCTTCCTCAAGTTTCAGCGGTTGCAGGGCAAGAGCAATTTAAAACTGGCTCTGATGAAACCGAAAATCAAGAGTACTGGAAAGTCGAAGCTTCGGTGAACCTTTACAAAGGCGGTCGCGATAACCTCGAAGACAAAATCAGGGATTCACAACTCAATTTATCAAAAACAGTTTTAACACTTGAGTATCAAAAGGAATTAAAAGAAGCCCGACTTGCCTATTGGAAAGTGATGGGTCTTTCGATACAAATTGCAGATCGTGCTGAAGCATTGAAAATAAATGAATCAAATCTGAAATCTGCAAAGCGAAGAGCTGGCGCTGGGCTTACGACAACTGCTGATGCAAAACAATTTGAATTGCATAAAATTTCCCTGGAAAGAGAAATATCTAAATTGAAGTTAGAAAGGGATCTTAATTTAAATCAGCTAGCTGTTGCACTTGCTCTTGATGAGCACGAGAATATCGAGCTCGAAAAAGAATTTCCAAAGGTGACTGAGAAGGATCTTGAGCTTGTTCAATTGTCCCCTGATCAGCATCTCACGGTTAAGGCGCAAAAAGATTTGGAAAAAATTGAACAGTTAAAAGCTGATCAGTCTTCAAGTTGGTGGCAGCCTAAAGTTGATCTCTACGCCGGATATGGCCTTCCGTCATTATCAGATGAATATGACCGTGCTTTAGGGAAAAACAAGGAGTGGACGACAGGCTTAAGAATGACCATTGATCTTGGTCAAGGTTTTGAAGACCGAAAGGAAGCTCAAGCCAGGCAATCCGAGGCGGCATCCTTTAGAAAAAAAGCGGCCCATGCAATTCGTGAAGGTCAAGCTTTAGATCATGATCTGAAGCACGACTTGAGTGCATTGGGTGAGCTTATCAAAACAGCGGATCAAGATGTTGAAGTTGCAATGAGTTTCTTAAAATTGACTGAGAGCGAATACAATCGGGGTGTGAAAAATGGACCTGACTTGCTCGAAGCGGTTCAAAAGTACTTCGAGTTCCGAGATAAACGAACAGAGTATTTTCAAGATTTCTTCTCGACAAAAGCTGAAATCGAAAGCTTGATGTCTAAGGATATTATGTAATGAAGACCTTTTCATTAAGTTCTCGAATGCTTCTCGGAAGGTTTTTGACCCGGTCAGGAGACCAAGCGTGGGACTTTGCAGTGCCGCTTGTGTTACTTCAGCTTTTGCCGGGTGAATTACGGATTGCGGCACTTTACTATTTGCTGATTCGGATCGCGACGGTTTTTTTTCTGCCGAATCTGACTAAGAAAATTGATCATGTTGATCGATTAAGAGCCGCTCAAATCGGAATATTCCTGCAGCTGATTGGTGTCGCTATAGGCTTTGCAAGTGTTCTAGCTATTGCCTTAACGAGCAATCACAATTTTCAATCTCCTGAGTTCATTTCGATTTTTATTTTTCTAGTTATCAGTGGAGTTATCAGCCAGCTGGGTTCCACATTTATGGATATTTCCATTGCGAATGATTTAGTTCCATCAAGTTTTGAAGGTGAAAGTCTTTCGAAATTCAACAGTCGGCTTCGACAAGTAGATCTTTTTACTGAAGTTGCCTCGCCAGTGGCTGCTGGAGCGCTACTGCTTTTGACTTCCCTTCATTTGCCAGTGCTTGGGTTTTGTCTGATTGCTCTTTGGAATGTTGTTTCATTTTTCCCTGAATACAGCATTCTAAAATCAATTTTTAATGAGCGGCCTGATCTGAAGAATAAGCCCATCAGGATTGATTCAGTTTCACAAAAGGGGATATTTTCTCAAATCAAAAATGGTTGGAGCTCATTTTTTCGTGAACCGGTCGCTTTGGTCGTGCTTGCCTACGCGCTGCTTTGGTTTTCAGTACTCAGTCCTCATGGTGTGCTTTTAACAGCCTATCTGAAGGATGGATGGAATCTACCTGAACTTACGATTGGTGTCTTTCGAGGCCTCGGAGCAGTTTTTGGTTTACTTGCTACAGTCCTATTTCCAATCGTTGTTAAAAAGTTGTCTATCAACAGAGCCAGTTTTTTATTTTTAACTTTTCAAGCAGTCACTTTAATCTTTGCTTATGTCCTATTCTTGAGTGCTGATAGCTTTGGTCAAATCGGATTTCTTGCGCTTATTTTGCTTTCAAGGATTGGGCTTTACGGATTCAGTCTTGGAGAGATGCAAATTCGTCAGACCGGAATTTTGCCTGGTGTGCGTGGTGAGGTGAATGGCTTTGCAAACGCATTAACCGCGCTTGCAACCATTGGACTTTTCGCAGCTGGCGTTGCTCTGCCTTCTACGGAACAGTTCAAGTATCTTGTGCTGTCGTCTGTTGGATTCGTTATTATAGCACTGGTTGTTTACGGTTTGTGGTATCGAAGACAAGTTTCATCAAATTGACCATGCGATTCGATTTTTAAGACTCCACCAAACCTAAGAACCAAATTCTAAAGACTCAAGAAATTTGAGTTTTTAAATTAGCTGTTCACTATTTCGATGGGGGCAGCAAATATGCCTGCCCCCACTTGGATGCTTTGGAATCTTGGATAAGTTGCAGCTGCGCTTGTCGGACGAGCTTAAGGGCTTTTGGTAAGTGGCCGCTTCCGACCACCAAGACCGCAACGAGCGCAATTGATTGAATAAGTTTATCGAGTCCCATGGGACCTCCTTTGTTGGTTAAGATACGAAACTTTTTAAAATTGTATGGACCGCTCTTAGTTTTTCTTCATTTGGAATTTGGTCGATCAGCAAAATGCATTCATCTTTGATGCTGACAATCGGAATTGGCTTTCCGTTGATGTATTCCTGAAATTCCGAATCGCTAAAGCCATAAAATTCCAATAAACATTTGAGCCTAGAATCAGGAATTTCCATTCGACCATTTTCATAGTGGCCGATGGCTTGAGGGGAGCAGCTCGCTTTGTGAGCTGCTTCAGGTTGCGAGATCTTCTTTGAGATTCTCATGAATCTGATGATCTTGCTTTTTATGGTTATGATTTTCTGCTGGCTACGCTTCATATATTTCCTCCGTTCAAACAGTCGAATTTAATTGTTCGACTTGAAAGCCAGTTTCATTGCCCAGAGATTTTTAGTTTCTAGAAATTCCTTTTTGAATTCCAAGAGCTAGGGTCTCTAGACAATGCGAGCGGAGAATACTGAAAATGTTTTGATCGATAGCCAAATGATAGCCAAGTTGTAGCCAAACCCTGTGATGGGGTGTGATCCGATGTGATGTCAGATCAAATTAAATCGAGAGAGAGCCATTGAGTTTT
>JAOASS010000013.1:0-111299 GCA_030158485.1 Pseudobdellovibrionaceae bacterium
CAATTCAAATACATGTCGACGTGAAATGACGATGGCGCTTGCAAAAGAGGGCCTCGTTTTAATGCGACTTTTAAAAATGTGCCGGCCATCAAGGATGCTGCTCCATAAACTCCCGCAGCAAGCGACGGAACTTTTTGAGTCCGTAAATTCACAACACTTCGATCTGCAATGTAATGTCGATGCTGAAGACTTGGCGCCAACCCCAATAGAAAACGATAACTTCTTTCAACCGGGTCTTCAGTCAAATGAAGACCAAAATAATCATCGAAGCTCATGGAAGTGTCCGTGAAGACAAGAGCTGCGGCCCCCGCCCCTAACGGAGCCACTGTAATTGCGGGCTTTTTCTTTTCACGAAGCTGACGAAAAAGCGGGATACGCAAATTGGTTTCAAAAAAATCTAAACCATCTAAATAAATATCCAGATCATCACAAAACTGATTCAAAGAATCTAAGTCCATTGCTTTTTTTATTAATTTAACTTCTGCGGCCGGATTAATATCCTTGATTAAATCAGCAATAACTTCGGCTTTATTTTTTCCATAATTTGAAACTTGACACTGATTTTGTCGATTCGTATTTTCAATCGAAAATGTATCCCCATCACAAAGAGTAAAGTGCTGAACTCCGATTCGAGCTAAAATTTCAGCATACTGCCCGCCCACTCCACCCAAGCCCGCGATTCCCACCCGAACTTGTGAAATAATTTTTTGGTCCAGCTTTGTGAGCCAACCTAAGTTTCTTGAAAATGCCGCGTGCGTATCAAAGTTTTCAGAATTCATAAAAAAAATGATCTCCTGTCTTCAGGCTCTTATCCTAACTCGAACGGGCACCACGCAATAGTCATAAGTACCCGAAGTCGAGCTAAAAAGAGATTTTAACACCCAATGACCCTTGATTACCTTGGGCCAAATTAAATTCCGTATCTTTCGCACCCATGGGAAGCAGAAGCTCTGCTGAAACCACTGCCCACTCATTCCAATCATGCTCGTAGTTAAGTTGTAATGCAGATGATTCTTGAACCAAACTATTCAACCAACGTGCACTTAAATGGATTTGCTTTCTTTTCCCCTGATCTGGAAAGCGAACGGAAGTATAAGAATAAGCTTTTGAAGGTAGTTCTAAACCACTTCTTGCCAGTCTTTGCAAATTAGTCGCTAACGTTAAAGAAGGCGTTGAAACAGCTGATAAGACTTGGCGCCAATCTTTTCTGTCGTAACCCGCTTCATTCCAAATAAATTCTTGTCTGAAATCGTAAGTGCCTTCAGCACGAAATCCAAAGACAGCAAGAGTCTTCCAATCTTGATCATTTTCACTTCGCTGATTCAAATTAAAGGTTCCAGGTGCTGTTTCTTCCGGTCTAAAATAAGCTCCCGAGTGTTCGACTTTAGAATCTAAATACACAGAGTAAGCTTCTTTAAAAGATCTGTTGAAAAAACCACCCAGATACTGAGCGCTGGTTCCCGATCTTCCCATAAGAAAAGCGAGATTATTCGCAGGATTTGCAAACTGACGTTCAAGCTTTAAAGCCGTTTGCGGATAAAATTTTTCTCCTTCGATCCAGTTCGGAGTGCGATTATCCATCGGTTCTGAAATCATCAAAACGCTCCAGACAGAAGACACATCCCAATTGACTCGAACCAAAGATCGGCCTTTTTCTTTATAGAAAAAACTTCTTTGTTCGTTATTGAAATGATAAAAAATATTAGACGGCGATAAAATTTCCGCAGGACCCCATTGGTAATTCTGCAAGCCCGCAGTGATAGCCAAAGAGTTCGCAAGTTGAACTGAATAGTAAGCATCTGTTAAGTCTGAAAAACTTGTTTCAGTTTTGCGATCTTTTTGAACTTCAAAAGGAATATTTTTTTGATCTAAGAAATGGCGACTTCTCAAAATAAAAAGAGATTTTTCATTTATCTGCCATTGAAAGTCAGGTCTTAATTCAAGCTGATAAGCTAAATTGGCTTGTTCTAAAACCCGATTTTGTGAATTCACAGGGGAATCAAAGCGAACTTCTTGATTCACAACCGAGCCGAATAACTCATACCGCGCTATCAATTGAGCTTTTGAAAAACTCGAAAAAAATAAAAAAACCCCAATATATTTTATCATATTTCAAATCCATATTAGTCATGAATGAATGAAAAAGATACTAGATAAAAGCCTTCCAGTTGGAGCCTTTTTATTTTTTGTTTTGACGAACTGATTTTAATAAAAAATAAGGACTTAAAAAACGACGAACTTCAAATTTAAAAGACTTAAAAGAGGGCTTCGTTGAAAGAACTCCGACCAAATCCCCTGATCGGTAACTGCGTTGTACACTTTTAACACCGTCGGCTCTTAAGTCATCAGAGACCCCCATCAGACGAGTTAAAACTCTTGTCAATAAGACAGCAAAAGGACGTGGCTCTATATCTACGACAAAAACGGCTTTTTTTGAAATCCGGTGCATTTCCTCAATCGCGCTAATAGCTTGCTCAAAAGGCTGAATATGATGAATCACGTGCAGTGAAATAACAAAATCAAATTTTTGATCTGCAAATACTTTCAAGTGAGTTGGCGTGGCCAAATGAATTTCAGGCTTAGGATTAGAAAACCTTTTTAAGGATTCTTCCAATACATCCATTTGAGCATCATACAAATTCAATTCAACTTCGATCGAATTTTCCAGAGCCCACTGTCGAATTAAAGAAGACAACCCCCCTGACCCGCTACCCACTTCAAGTAAAGAAAATTTTTTAAGTTCTTGAAAGTTTTGAAAAAACCACGAGTTCCAACTTTTCATAAAAGTTTTATAAACAAGCTTTTGATTTGTCCCATCGAGTTCAGAAATGAGAGCCCACCGCCTTGAAAAAGGAATTGTTGGATCATCTAAAATTTCCTGGTAAGGATCTTGTCCCAAGGCCACTGAAACTCTCCTTCGTATGGAAGTTTTATGATTCACTTAAAAAACTTCTTTCGCATTTGAAACGGATAAGAATTCTTACATTTAAGCCTGCTCTTGCTTGCGCCCTGAGTAAAGTTTTTTTTCTCACTCTCACACGACGAAAGTACTTAAAAGTCTCAGGCTCTCAATTTGCCACGCGATGGACCAAGCTGAAGATCAAGATGCCCCCCTCTTTTTAAAACGATGAATTTATTTTTTATAAAATCGGTCTTGCTTTTGCAGTTTACACATCCGTGTTAACTGCAAAATCGGTTTCTCAAGAAAATCCCATGGGTTGCGCTGTCGCCTGTGTCGCAGCCTGCTGTCAGCTTCAATACAAAGAAGCTTTGCAGCTTTTTACGCACCCAGAAAATGCTTGGACACGAGGCTACTATTGCCAAGAAGTTGTGCAAGCTCTGGCCAGGGCGGGTTTTCACTACATTTACGAGAAATTTGATTTTGAAAAACATATTCAAATTATTCTAAAACCTGGGACAATCGTTTTTATCGAAAGAAATTCCAAATACATAGCGGGTCATTATCTATTAAGATTAGAAAAAGGCTGGATGAATCCTTGGTCTAATTTCCCGCACATGATGCCTGTCGAATCCGCAATCGAACTCAATTTGCCAGGCCCTATTTCCTATGTAATCTACGAAAAAAAAATTTAAAAAAGGGAAACACATCAAAGCGTTTCCCTTTTTTTTTAATTTTAATTGTCGTTTTTAAATTACTTGCTATCGCACGTAGGAAAAGTAAAGCGCTTTGTCACGCCAGGAAAATCATCTGTCAGACCGTTTGAAGTCACAACAGAAGTCTTAATTGTCGCCGGTAAGAAGTCTGCTTTTTTAGCAAATCGCTTACAAACTAAATTAGTTTTGTCTTCACCGTACTGAGCACAAACAGTGCGTTCAAAAGCTCGTGGATGTGCGACATGCGCGACTTCCCAAGTTTTACAAACGTACTCTGTGATTTCTTCAAATCCTTCCAAAACTGTGACAGGCATAAGCTCGGTACAATTGCGAGTGGGCTTGATTGTTTGGACTTCATCTTCAGTTAAACAAGCATTCTTGATGGCAATTCCACGAAGAGCTCCGTCATAATCATGATAAACGGTTTTGTGTGAACGGCTTGCAAAAGCAGCCGAAGTTGAAAGAACAAGCGCGATCAGAACAGATGCAAATTTCATAAAACTCTCCGATTGAGTTAATTTTTGTTAAGTCTTGAAGTGATTTAAAGTGATTTATCAAAACCACTCTTCAAAACATGCGGGAATATAAACTTATGGAATCTGAGGTGGCAACCAGTATTTTCACATATTTATTTATTATTTTTCACAAATATCAATTATTTATTCTCAATACTTTGTTTATATTATTGAAATAACTAAGTTTTATTATTATTTTGTGAATTTATGTCGCAAAACATAAAACATATAATTCATACAATTTGCCAACTAACAAAATGATTTTTAAGACCTCTATCAGTTCTTGCTGACTTGAAGCCAACTTGCGCCTTTGGACCAGAAGATGGACCCTGATTGCGACAACTCAGTCTCTTCAGTTCTATGATTGAGAAATGAAAAATATATTTCTGACTGTCTTTTTTATCGTAACAAACTCTTTTGCACACCAGATCGAAAACTTTTCGTCGAAACCTGTTTTAGCCTCTTTACAAGACCTTCAAGACATCAATGCCCCTATTTGGGCTTCGGACAAAACAACAGGCGTCGCTTTCACTTACCTGACGCCAGAGCTCCAGTTTCAGCTTCAAAGCCAATCTCACAGAAAAGGAAAATGTGGCGGCTTTGAAGTATTACCTCCGACTGAAGCTTTTGATATGAACTCAATTTTAAAAGAATTTGAAAAACTCAAAAAAATTCATTTAAAAAATCAAGCTGACTTAAAGGGACCCGTTCAGTTTAAAACAATTCAGCACCAAGCTTTTATCGAAGAAGCTTTATCACGAGTTCAAGCAACGCAATTACAAGAAATGATCACATGGCTGTCGTCATTTAAATCAAGAAATGAAATGTCAAAAGAACCAAATGCGCACGTCATTCAAATGAAAAATAAAGCCGAAGCTTGGCTTCAAACTTGGCCAGGAAAATGGAAATCCGAACTGATTGACCACACTTCAACCAAACAAAAAAGTCTTAAAATTACTCTTTTAGGACAAACAAAACCTGATGAAATTATTGTTTTAGGCGGCCATCACGATTCCACAAGTTACTGGGGCGGAAATTCGGGAGCCCCCGGAGCCGATGATAATGCTTCAGGATCTTCTAATTTGTTAGAAATACTTCGCGTTCTAACAGAACAAAAGCCTTCCGAACGAACGATTGAATTTATGTGGTATGCAGCTGAAGAGTCCGGACTTTTAGGCTCAGCTGAAATTGCCAAAACTTACCAAAGTCAGAAAAAAGATGTCATTGCCGTTCTTCAGCTGGATATGACTTCTTATCCAGGGTCCGGTGAAATGACGATTGCGAATATCACAGATTTTACAACCCCGTGGCTGCATGACCTCATGAAACAACTCAATCAGCTTTATGTAGGCCTTAAAATTGTGGATGACGAATGTGGTTACGCCTGCAGTGATCACGCTTCGTGGTACCGTCAAGGCTACTCAACAGTTGTTCCTTTTGAATCCACTTCTGAAAAAATGAATCCAGATATCCACTCAACTGCGGATGTGGTTTCGCCGCAGCTGAGCTTTCGCCATTCAGCTGCGATTACTCAGTTGTCATTAGCTTTTGCTTTAGAACTGGCGAACTCTGAACAACGTTCGTTTTAATCTAGATTAAAATTCGCGTACTTGCAAAACTGATACTTTTAAATCTTCTGTCACAAGAAGTTCAACGTAAGCGCGTTTTTTGCCGTCACCACAAGAATAATGAACCCAGGCTCCGAAACCAAAAGAAGCTGTGCCCGCCTGATCGACTTCGCTCAGGGAAGTAAAATGGCCATTATCGATTTCATCAATTTTTTCAGCACCGTCGAAATGATGGCAGAAAACAGCTTTCGCCAAATTCTCAGTCAACATCATCGAACCCACTCCTTGCCAACTGACGAAAACTTCAGAAGTCATTTCCGGCTGATGCAACTGAATGATCATCACTTCAATTACTTTTTGATCACGTCCCAATTGAACTGCATGAGTTTTCGTGTTTCTCATCACGGCCGATTTTAATTTAGATCCAATAATATCTAACTTCGAATGACTTTTTTCACCCGATTGGTGACCCAATTCATGACTTAAAATAGACACAATCGTCGAATAACCCAGGGCCGGCTGCCCGTCAGCAGTGTAGAGAGCCTCCGTGTTCACATAAATGGGATAGTCTGGAGTTAAACCCGTTTTCGCAACACGATGTTTTTCAGATCTTGTCGTATCAAAAAAGCCTGGACGCTGCGCCGCTGATATAAAAACCAGGCGATTAGGATTTGATGTGTTTTTTTGAATCGTCTGAGTGATTTTTTTTAAAATTTTATTTTCACTTGTCGACATTTCACAATTCATCATCATCAAACACTCTGAAATTGTCATTTTCAATGAAGTATAAGCAAACTGAAAGTTATTTTCCACAACTCCCGCGCCATTCCCGATGACGCTTCCGCCCCGAGCATGCACAAGACTGATTTTGCAAAACAAAATAAGAGCCAGAGTTTTTATTTTTATTTTCATTTTTCATTCCTTACGTTCGAATGCTCAAAAAGTTGAACATTCAGTTGATAAACTTGATCCGATGAATCCGAACTGAATTCTTCATTAAATTTTTTCACAAAATCTAAAATTCTTAACTTGGCTAAGCTTAAAGACTTCACATCAAACTGAAGACTTAAAGAGTTCAAATGTCTTTGCTCGACGCTTTGTTCATCAACAGCTTCAAGCGCCAACTGAATCATGCCTTTATGGTTTTCCCGGATCGCTTCCGAAGGAATATCGTGGGTGGTTTCGGTGCTTTCAACGATAGGAAGAATTTTTTGAGTCAAAGGATCACGACCCAGAAGGTTTGAATCCAATAAAAGCTTCAGGGCTTTTTTAGCTTGAGCAGGACTGATTTTTTTTCCTAAAGCTCGACTGATCCAAACCGGATCATCTTGGAAGGAAGGGGTGCCCGCTAAAATTTTAATCACAAGTACGTACCAGTCTCGGACAAGATTGAACTGCTTTAAATCAATTTTATGATAAGGCGCTAGCTGATTAAACTTTGATATCAACTGAGAACTTCCCGCCCCTTTGCGCTCCCGTCGCTCTATGGCGACTTTTAAACGAATTCGTTCGCGCTCTGACTGGGGCACTTTCCAAGCTTCAAATAATGATTCCAAAAGGGCCCTTGAAGGCAACCGCTCACCACTGGCAATCATCGACAAACTACTAGCTGAACTATAACCTAAACTCTGAGCAAGCACCTGAAGAGTTGAAATTTTTTGACCTTTTTTATCACGAGATTTTTCCCGCAATTGAAATTCAAAAAAATCTTTAAATTGATCGAATTCGTAAACTTTCATGAAATTTTTAATATTCCTTTTTTAAAACTGAACTTCGCGTTTTAACAGCATTCATATAAAGCACGCGGACAGTCGCTGAAATGGTGTATAACGAAAACTCAAAAAGAAATAGCTTTTTTTCACATAATTTAAATATTTAATTCACAAACGGGTTTAGCGGCCCTGACAACTGGTTTGAAGCCAACTTTGAATTTGCGGTGACGACTTCATTTTCTCAACGGGAAATTCCTCATGAGAAGACTCGACGCTATAAGCGATTATACGGCCCAATTCATCGCGGTACGGCGTCCAAGAATCAGGCTTAATTGATTGCGGACAAATAAACCACCGAGCTCTCGAAGGCCCCCCTGTAGAACTTGAAAAAACGGCCAGATCAAAATGTTTTTCTTCCAGCACATGACTGACTTTCCAACGGCTTCCGTTGGGACAAGTGCAACTGTAAACACAACCAAATCGAGCTTCAATCGAAAGTCCTTTTCGCTTTGGAATACCGTATCCAGGACTGTCATAATCTTTCATATCATAACGACAAGTCGCACTTTGTGCATGAGCTACAACCCCAGCCCCATGCAAAATGACAATGAGTCCGATTAAAAACTGAATTGATTTTTTCATCCGCAGCAGCCCCTCATAAAAAAATTAATTTTTCTTCATTCGAAATGTCGCTAAATCAATTTGTCGGTCAGACAAAATCATCGTGATCGAACCCGATAATTGACCCAAACTCCAAATCTGACCAAACATCACAATCCGCTTACCAGCCGCACTGACAAAAACCATTTGAATAGCTGGGTAGCTAGGATTCTTAAGAAACTCTAGACTCAGCTGGTTGTTTTTCAAGTCATAGAAAAAAGTCTCGTTTTTGTATTGAAACGAAGGGGAATTTGATCCCACAACGGAAAATGTTTCGTTAGCGTGACTTCGAATCGTGATATTTTTAAAGAAGTCCCCGTTAAAATCCGCTCCCGCTAAAGAATGAACTTGTCCACTCCAAGTCCCAAAATACTGCTTATAAAAAACAAGGCTCATATCAGATTTGTATGAAAGTCCCAACGTTCCTGATGTGAATTCAGTCTTCTCCTCCTGATTTACTTTCACTTTTTTTTCTCGATTCCATACAACAGACAATTGCCCCGTCATGACTTGCGTATTTTTCTGAACTTGTCCTGTCAAACAGTAAGAAACTTGGTATTCCTGATTGTATTTGAACTTCTTTGAGCAAACGTAAAATTTGCTGTTTTCACCAAAATCACTTGATATATTTTCGCCACCCTCAGGATGACGACTATCGTAACCTTGCCCGATCAAAAATTTATTCGTAAAATGTGCTGAAACCAGATTCGCATCTATTCCTTGTGCTTTCAAAAAAGAAGTCTCTTTTTCTGTCATAATACTTAATCTTTCAACTTCGACAACAATATCGTGTCTTCCAGATTCGTTACGAATTGAAAAATTCATATCGATTTCAGAGCCTTGAGATCGGCTGACTTTATAATCACCCGAAATATCAAATGAATTTTCTTTCCGCTCTTGCTTTTCAGCTTCCGAAGCACAACCTACTAAAAATAGACAAATAACTACAAAAAAAGATTTCAAAATTGCACGCACCCGATAATTCATAAAAAAACCCACTTTTCCTAATCCAAAAATTTAAACCTCGCCAGAAACTTTTTTAACCAGCTCTTAATTTATTAAGTAACACTTTTTAAACTCCAAAATAGGCCCCAGATGAGAAGTCTGTGTTTACAACCAAACACGAAAATTTTCAAATTTTCGTGCACAAGAGAAAAGTCTCTAAAATTCGACAAAAAGTTAGACACAAGCCAAGCTCATTCTTGCTTGTTTTAAAAAGTTAACCTCCTGGAATACTCATGCGAGTGATCCCTTTAATAACCACTGAAATAACCACTGAGACTGAAGAAACATTGCTTTTACGACAAGGCCACTTTAGACTTTAAGCAGTGAATAAAAAGTCTCTTAACTTAGAACAAGCGGCTCGCCAAACTTGGGATGCTGTCGTCATTGGCACCGGCATGGGTGGCGCAAGCGTTGGCTTTAAGCTGGCCCAAAGTGGCCAAAAAGTTTTGTTTTGCGACACTGGCCTGATCAACCGTAACCAACAAAGCTTGACTGGAAAATACGCTGAAAGTTTTTTTGAAGAATTAAAAACTGAAAAACAAGAAGATATTTTAAAACGCGCTAGTCGATTCATTGAAAAAATAAAAGACTCCAAGTTAGCTTCAGGAAAATTCATTCCTTTTTTAGGTTCCGGTGGCGGAGGCTCAACAGCATTGTATGGAATGGCCATGGAAAGATTTTTTCCCCATGATTTTGAAAGCTGGCCCATTTCTTATAAAGACTTAGTTCCTTATTATGAAAAAGTAGAAAAACAATTTGAAGTCAAAGGCACTGCTGATCCCTTTATGAATCATGTCGCATCTTCAGCTACGCTTTCACCTTCTCACTCATTTTCATTTTCAAAACCGCCCGCTCTTTCAAAATCTAATCAAGAATTATTTCAGCATTTTCAAAATCAAGGTTTGAAACCCTATCAGTTGCCGATGGCCTGCGATTATGTCAAAGACTGTTTAGAATGCTCTGGATTTCTTTGTCCCCTTGAAAAAAACTGTAAAAATGATGCTTTTAAAATCTATTTAAAACCAGCCCTTGAATTAGAAAATGTTTCTTATCTTGAAAACTGTCTGATTGAAAAATTAGAAGCAGATGAAAGGTCTGTGACAGGTGCCTACGCCCGAATGACTGATGCCCCTGCTCACACTTTAAATCAACAAGTGTTGTTAAAATCAAAAGTTTTTATTCTGGCGGCCGGAGCCCTCGAAACTCCAAACTTACTTTTTAAATCGCGATCTTCGAACTGGCCAGAAGGTTTAGCAAATCGATCAGGACTTGTTGGTCAATTTTTAATGCGCCACTTAATTGATCTTTATGTCGTTGATCTTAAGTCCAAAATAGAACCTTCGGCACTTACGAAGCAAATTGCTTTCAGTGATCTGATGTTTCAGGACGAAAAAAAAAGAATGGGTGTTTTGCAGTCTTTTGGCAAAATCGCCCCTCCTGAATCTATTTTTGCCGATCTTATCGATTCTACTCCTGGCTGGGTCAAACCTTTTTTCAAATTCAGCCAACCATTTTTTTTATTTATTTTCAAAATTTTATTTTCAAATAAAATGATTCTAGCCACTCTTTCTGAAGACAAGCCCCGAATCAAAAACTGCGTTCAGCTGAATCAAAATCAGGAACTTGAAATTCAGTACCAAGTTGATTCTCAAGACCAAGAAAGACAAATTCAACTTCGGTCGAAAATAAAAAAGATCTTATCCCCTTATTCATTTCGTTTGCTCAAGCAAGCTGAAAATAATAAACGCATCGCTCATGCCTGTGGAACTTGTCGATTCGGAACCGATCCTGAAAAAAGCGTTTTGAATGCGAAAAATCAAGCTCATGGACTGGATAATCTTTATATTGTGGATTCTTCATTTTTTCCCACAGCAGGGACAAAAAATCCATCGCTCACAATAGCGGCCAACGGCTTACGTGTAGCTGATCTTATTTTAAAGAATTTCTGATAAGATTTCTTAAGTTTTGTTCAACATCTACTTTTTGAAATTCTTTTTGAATCGCAATAGCTGAAGTTTTGAAAGACTCTTCATTTAAAAGTCTCTTGACTGAATTCAAAAGTTTATCTTGTGTCATATTCCAGTATCGTAAGCTTAAACCTGCACCACGCGCTTCAAGATGAACCATATTCAAAAGCTGATCATTATTGCAAACAATTCCCAAGCAGGGTACCGCACCATGATTCATCGCTAAATGTGTCAGCGGTGAGCCTCCGTTGCAAATGACTAAAGAAACATGCCCGAAGATTGCATCTAGCGGTAAAAAATCAGTTGTGAAAACGTTTTTATAATCAGGAATATCAATTTTTTTACCTGCCAACGCGACAATGATATCCACATCCAGTTTTTCAATTGCTTTGAGAATCAAAGGCACTAAGTCAACATGACCTGAAGATCCTAAACTTACGAATATTTTTTTCTTGTTTTCATTTAATTGCGTCCACCAGGAAGGAAGGGGCGTTGGCATCGTCCACAAAACGGGACCGACGTAAACTTCACGGTTCGATTTTTGACTTAAAGGCACTAAATCCTGAGTATCACAATAAGCTGTAATATCACCATCTGTAATGACTTGACGATAGTCTGTGACTTGAAGTCCGGCTCTTTGTAATGATTTCCTGACAATAAAAGCCATGATAAAAAAATTTATTTTGAGTAGCAAAGGAGTAAAAGGCGCCAGAAAAATTGAAAAAAGTTTTTCGCCTAGAAACCTGACGATCGGCGCTTCGGGCATTGGATACTTTATTTTGATTTCTGGACTCCAATATGCATTCGTTAAATTAATATATTTTATTTTTTTTAATCTACAGCTCACAGATAGCGAATGGCGAAAATCCCCCACCACAACATCTGGCTTTATTTGTTCCATTAGTTTCATGTCTTCATCGACATGAAGTGAAAATGTTTGGTTATCATAAAGAGGCTTCGCTTGATCGACAATCTGAGCAAATATTTTCTGATTGATACAGTTAATTTCAATAAATTGAATATCAGACCGTGTGATTAATTTTTTAAAATCAGAGTGACTTGCAAAATAGATTTCGTATTGATCAGCTTCTAAATACTCGCACCAACGCAGTAACCGAACAAAATGCGCAAGAGTCACGGCGTGGGCGAAAAAAAGTATTCTAGGGCGCCGAATAAAAGTCTCCGTCATGTGAAAATCAATTTACTTACATTGAGAAGATTTACCGTTGTTGTAATGATAGCAAGTTCCACCGACTGAACTCCATTTAGGTCCAGGCGATTGACTGACTCCGCACTGCCAGAGTATTTCATTTTTCCCGCTACAAAACTTTCCAGAAGTAATAGTTTCACCTGGAGCTGGCGTAGGTCCCGGAGCAGGAGTTGGAGCCGGTACAGGAACAGGTGCGGGTGGCGTCAAGTTTTGACAAGTGAGTTCACCGGGATGACTCATGTTTTTTAATAATTTAAGATCTGAAAGTTGCACTGCCATCGCAATTGCACCCCTTGGCGGATTGGTTGAAAGCCCTAATTTATCTTGAGTCTCAATACCCACGTAATAACTGTTGATATTCCAGTTTTTTAAAACCTGAGTCTCCGTTGGAAAAGTATGAGTCCACTTTTTATCTCCATCAGTACATTCCATTGGCTTAGAAATCATATCACATAAATATTTATTGACATTGTATTCAACCGATTGCAGCGGCCCATTTGCAGAAGCTTCATGAAAATACGCATCTGAAAGATTTGCTCCGTAAACTAACTGAATCGCCGAGCCATTGTAATAACAACCTCTGTACTTCGTTGTTGCCAAACTTGAATTTGATCCACCATGATAAATTTGTAAAAACAAACTGGTGATCGCAGCAGTTTTAGGGTCTTTATAATGAATTGTAAATCCTGAAAAGAACTGCGACAAAACGGAACCATCCGTCTTCGCTTCGTTTGAATGATACTGGGTCACTCGGTTTGCAATCTTGGCCTTCATCTGTAAAGTAACGGGTTTTTCCAAAGTAGAAAGTTTCGTATCTTTTGCATCAACTTGCAAAAACACATTGCTTCCACCTAAGTAATCAAGCCAGCCATGTTCTCCATAAAGTTCGTAAACCATTTTTTTCGTTTGCGGATCTTGAAAAACATAAATATGTGATTCGTTGTTCGATGTCGGGAAAGCATAAAGTGGTGTCTTGAAAACAGGGTCTGACACACTGGCCGGTGACCTAAACATCAGGTCTGGTCGTAACAATTGTGTTTTCTTCCACTGAACCGCGTACCACGGCGAAGGTGGATAGGGACTGATATCAGGTAAAGTTGGGAAAAAATCAATTTGATGATTTGTTGATTGTCCATTTCCAAATTTAAATCGAGGATTATCAAAACCCCCTTCTGGCCAAATAGAATAATATTGGGGGCTTGGAGTCGGTGCAGGAGCTGGCACAGGCGCCGGAACAGGGGCTGGTGCTGCAGCGCTATTTTTTGTATAAAAATAAATATCGCGCACGCTGTAAGCTAAGTTACCATTGTCTTCTGCAGAATTGGGCCTTGCAACTTCTGCATCAACTAAAAAACTACCGATTTTATATTTTGATAAGTCACGAGAAAAATCTCGATTGGGACAGTTTTTTTCGATATCGGCTGGGCTTGGATAAACTCCCAGTTTTTGTTGTAAAACTTGAATACAATTCTTCTGTTGATTTTTTTTATACTGATTGACGTCATCAATTGCTAAAAGAATTTGTGCAGGACTTACGGAATAAGAATAAGTGCGCCATCCGGACCAAGGCTTAGCAGTTGAAACACTTGTGCCAGGTTCGATCGTGACATATTTTGTTCCGCTACCGTAGTGGGACCCCACAATGGCTGCTCTTGTGGCGATATCCCAACTGATACCTTCACCAGGCCATGTTCCCGGTCCTAAATTAAAAGCAAATGGAGCAAACCAAAAATACTGACCTGTACTTGTATCATCAAATGTAAATGATGGACTAATATGCGCTCTCGTCGCCCCAACAACATAAGACTGAGGCACTTGCATTTTCATTGAAAGATGAAGCGTGTTATTTAAATTTGCAAAAGGATACAAGTTAGGAGTTGAATCACTGTAATCGTATTCTAAAATTCCAGCCGAGATATTATAATCTCCTTTAATCCACTCTTTGCCGAATGTGTTAATCATGGTGCCAAAAACGGGACCATCAGCATCATTGTGCATTGAAACAGCTGATCCACCGTAACCTACGTTAACAGAACCTCGTTGGTATTGGCCTAATGGCTCAGGAACTTTAGCGCCTGTGAAATCACCTAAATTCCAGTTCGATAATTTGGTGTTGATTGCACTTCGACCCTGCCCCCAAAACATCCAGTTCACTTGATCTTTTTTAGGCTCACCGTTAACAGGATCTGCATACAGTCGACCTTCAATACTGTTGATCATGCTTGGCTTATAATAATAATGAATGTTCGAAGAAGAGGCTTGAGCCCCGGCTCGAGTTGCAAAAAATAAGAAGATAATAGCTTTAAGGTACGACTTAAAATTGAAGGCTTTGTTATTTTTAATCACGAGCATCCCTTTCACTTGAACAATGTTGCAAGTGTCTTGTCGGATACTTGAATGACAATTTTGACTGAATCCCGAAACTGAGACCAAAAACTAGACACAAGTCAGTCTAGTTTAGATCCTATTCGAAATCAAAGGGCGCAAGCGAGATACAGAGATTGTAAACTCGGGTCTTTTTCAAATTTGCTTTTCTTTCGAAAAAAGAAACTAAATGATTTCTAAACTCTGCGATCATCTGTCGGGCTTGAGGCAAATCAGCAAGATCAACCGGAATCGTTCCATCGGCAAAACAACGATTCGGAAAATTCTCCCGTGATATAACTTCGGCGTGCTGAGAAAGAATTTTATTTTGAGTTTTGATCACAACTTCACGATTTATTTGAAGAGGAGAAAAATGAAAATTAATCTTTTTAATAACAAGCTTACCATTTTTTTGAAGAGTCACAATTTTTTGTTCTATCAGTTGTTGAATCAAACTTTCCACTTCACGAACACTGATTTTAAGTTTTCTTGAAATCCAATCAGGGTTATTTTTAAAACCGTCTGTTTTAATCAAAGTCATAAGCATGATCATATTTAAATTGGTGTAAAGAGCTAATTGATCTGCAGTTCCTTCTGTGTAATTCAAAGGATGCGGAAATGTTTTCAGAGTGCCTTGGCTCAAAACATCTAATTTCTTGTAACAGTTTTTAACTAATTTAGCTCCGGCAGGTCGACGACCAGTTAAAGTTTCTGACAAACTTGACTTACTCACTTCCAAAAAATCTGCAAAACTTTTTAAAGAGTACTGGGGATTTTTTTTTTGACGTTTTTGAAGTTCTTCGATTAAGAGAAGCCGCAAATCAAAATCTTTCATTCACTCAGTCCTTCGAAATTTAAGTGTTCGGATATTTTTCGAACAGTTTTTTAATCAGAATCAAGATTAGGGTTTGCATCTTCAACCGAGGATTGTAAAAGTCAAGACCGGAGGTAAAAAAAGAATGTCTTGGTTAAGTGATTTGATTCTCTTTACAAAACTCAGTGTTCTGGACCTTTTAAATAGGCAAAAGTTGAAACGTATCCCAGAACCCGATTCAATCACAACGGATCCGGCAGCAGTTGAAGATTACAACCAAGTCCACAATTCATCACTTGTATTACCTTATGCGCTGAGTCTTCAAATCTTACAAATCCTACTTAAAAACAAACAAAATATTCGATTACTCGATTTGGCTTGCGGACCGGGGTTATTTTCAAAATGGATGGCACAAAATTTATCGATCCAATCCCTTATTGGAATGGATCTATCGAATCCTATGTTAGATCGTGCACGTGAACGTTTTGTAAAAAATGAATCTCACTTGACGTCAATCAAGTTTATTCAAAACGATGTAACGGATCTCAGCTCAATACCCTCCGCAAGCCTTGATTTAGTCACATTTATGAATGCGGCTCATCACATCCCAAATCTTGAGCTTGTCAAAAAAACTTTATCCGAAGCCTCCAGAGTTTGTAAAAATGATGGTTTTATTTTTTTAGCTGACCACACTCGACCCAGAACAGAAAAAATACTTAAAATTTACTATCATTGGATATCTAAAAAGAATAAAAAATTAGGTCTTTCAGCCCACAATCTCGATTTTTATCACTCACTTTATGCGGGCTGGGATACTCAAGAATTTTCTCTTATCATTCCAGCTGGCACAAACCACAAATGGATTGAAATTTATCCTTTGGGTTTTCAGTATATTCGATTTATTATCGGAGTGCCTCTTGATTTTGGTAAAATTTCATTTGCAGATCTTAAAGTTGAAAAATCACTTGATTTCATCCCTGTTGAATTTCATCCCCTATGGAAACTTTTACTGATTCAATTTAAATTAGGGGCCAGAACTAAAAGTCATTCGGTATAACGCACCTACCAGTAGTCACTTTTACAATCAGAGCTTTTTAAACAACAGAATCAAGCGGCAGAGCTTGTGAAAGCTTTGATTTTTCGCTATATCCTTGTGTTGTCTAAAACAAATGGATTTATTTATATGAAAAAACAAATCATCTTCATCATGGCCACTTTATTTTTAATGTCGGCTTGGGCTGATTCAGGGCTTGAAGCTCGATTGAACCAACAGTACCAAGTGTCTTTCGAATGGATGCTCAAAAATCTACCCCAAGACCCCGATCGTTTAGGATCTGTTGCGGCTTCTCCCACCAAAGAGTATCAATATCACTGGTCCCGGGATGCCGCTTTAACACACCAGGCTTTATTTGAAGTTTTTCAAAAAACTCATCAAATTCAAATTAAAAATAAAATTCTCAAAGTTTTCCAAAAATGGGTCCTTTTTGAAAAGAAAGCTGTCCGAAATGCTATTGAAAGTGGCCTGGGGCCTGGCGAACCTAAATTTCAATTAGATGGGCAAATTTTTAAAGGTGAATGGGGAAGACCCCAAAACGACGGCCCCGCTGTCAGATCACTTGTCATGAGTTTATGGGCACTAGAACTGATCAAACTCGGACAGAAAGACTGGGTCTTACGCCATCTTTACCGCCCTGAACTGCCTAGCAACACTTCTTTGATTAAATTAGATTTAGATTTTACAGCTCAAAACTGGGAAGCTCCGTCTTTTGATTTGTGGGAAGAAATTAAAGGACTTAATTTTTACACTCTCGCTTTACAAAGAAAATCGCTTTTAATCGGAGCTCAACTTGCAAAAGAACTTGATGACCCTTTTGCTGCAAAATTTTATTTAGAAAAAGCTCAATTAATTTTGAATAAAATGAACTTATTTTACAGCTCACAAGCTGGCTATATTGTAGCGATTCAAAATCAAGTGGATGGCTGGACTCATAAAAAATCCAATCTAGATGTTTCTGTGATTTTGGGAACTATTCAAGGATTTCTTGATCTTGGTTTTTTAAATTCCCAAGGCCCACAAGTTTTACAAACAGCTCAAAAAATTGAAAATACTTTTTCATCTCTTTATCCGATTAATCAAAATAAAAAAGTTCCAGTGATTGGAAGATATTCAGAAGATGTTTATGATGGCTTTGGTTTTACGGGCGGAAATCCTTGGTTTATCGCGACCCATGCTCATGCTGAATTAAATTGTAAGTGGGCCCGATTCAATCCTCGAACAGCTTCGGCTTTTCAAAAAAAGGGACTTCTTTTTCTGGCCAGGTCCCTTGAGCACGTCAATCAACAAACAGGTGAAATGAGCGAACAAATCAGCCGCGTGAATGGCTATTTAACCGGCGTCAGTCACTTGACCTGGAGCTACGCCAGTTTTATCACAGCTTACCACGCTTGTTTGGGAATTTAATTGATGAAATCCTCTGTGTTTTCAATTCTACAACGGGTCGGGCAATCTTTAATGGTTCCCGTATCAGTCCTTCCTGCGGCCGGACTTTTAATTGCTTTTGGCAGAATTTTTCCAGAATCAAGCTTGATCAATCTTTTATTTGTAAAAGGGGGACTTTCTGTTTTCGAACAACTTCCCCTTTTATTTGCGATTGGTGTTGCCATCGGTTTTACGGGGGGCGCAGGTATCGCAGGTCTTGCTTCCGCAGTGGGCTACTTTTTACTCAAAACAATTTTAAAAGTTTTGGGTGATTATTTTAAATTAAGTGAAGCTATCGACACCGGAGTTTTTGGTGGAATTCTTGTAGGTCTCGCAACTGCGTGGGTTTTTTTTCGCTTTTCTGAAGTTAAACTTCCTGCCTATTTAGGTTTCTTTTCTGGCAAACGTCTTGTTCCCATTATGACAGCTGCAGTCAGCCTTTTTCTAGCCGTCATTCTTTCTCTTATCTGGCCACCGGTTCAAGATGCCATTAGACTTTTTGGTCACTGGGTCAGCGAATCCCAATTCGGGCCTGCTTTTTATGCGGCCGGAAAAAGACTGCTTATTCCCGTTGGACTTCATCATGTTTACTACCCGTCATTTTTATATGAATTTGGTGAATTTATCAGTCCAGCAGGTGACATCATCCGCGGCGATTCGGCTCGATACTACGCAGGCGACCCTCTTGCCGGAAGATTTATGGCTTCAGAATTTCCGATTATGCTTTTTGGCCTACCCGCTGCGGCTTTAGCGATCACTCTCAGAGCTTGGCAGGAAAATCGAAAAATCATTTCCGGAGTCATGCTTTCTGCTGCTTTAACATCAATTTTAACTGGGATCACAGAGCCCATTGAATTTTCATTTATTTTCGTTGCTCCCGTTTTATTTGCTGTACACGTCACTTTTGCTTTTCTTTCAGGGTTCTTAACAGAATATTTTAATATCCAATTAGGATATACTTTTTCGGCTTCTCTGATTGATTTTGTGACTGGATATTTCAATCAAAAGAATTCCATTTACTTATGGCTTTTGGTAGGCCCAGTTATCGGACTTTTATACTTCACTTCCTTTTACTACCTTATTGAAAAGTTTAATTTTCTGACACCCGGTCGTGAAAAATCAAATCCCCTCAAAACAGAAACTACAGCCCCAGCTGAAAATCCGTTAAAATCTAAACCAAAAGCTGATCTGGCACAGAAGATCTTGCATGCCATTGGTGGTCCCTCAAATATTCTTTTGCTTGATGCTTGTATCACCAGAATCAGACTTCAATTAAAAGACACAAGCTTAGTACAGGAATCTGAATTAAAATCTCTCGGGGCTAGTGGTTTTTTTAAAATGGGTTCAAACTTACAAATTATTTTTGGAACACAGTCAGATCAAATAAAAGAAGAAATGAAAAAACTTTTAACGGAAACGGAAAATCAAAACTTTTTGAATCCTATTTCTGGAAAAATAATTTCTTTAACACAAGTTCCTGATAAAATATTTTCACAGAAAATTTTAGGGGATGGTTTTGCGATTATCCCCTCACAAGGGCTTGTTGTCAGTCCTTTTGATGCCACAGTGGTCAGTCTGATTGGCACTCATCATGCCGTTGGCTTACTTAGTGATGACGGCATTGAAGTTTTGATACATATTGGAATCGACACTGTGAAAATGAAAGGTCAGGGTTTTAAAGCCCTAGTTCAAATGGATCAAAAAGTGAAAGCCGGTGAAAGTTTAATTGAGTTTGATTTAGAATTAGTCAAAAAATTAAGCCCTTCAATCATCACTCCCATTATTTTCACAAACCATCATGATTTGAATCTGTCTTTTGATGATCTGATCAATCAAGACGTCAAAAGCACGGCACCCCTACTTAAAATTACTCGAAAAGGATAATGTTGAGAATGACAAATTTTAAATTTGAAACCACAGTTCAAGTTTTGACAGAATCAGGACTTCACGCTAGACCGGCTGGAATTTTAGTCAAAGTAGCCAGCCAATTTAAATCTAAAGTTGAACTTGAGAAAAATGGTGTCAAAAAAAATGCCAAATCAATCATGAGCCTTCTTTCTCTGGGAGCTCTCCACGGAGACCATCTCAATTTAATTATTGAAGGTGAAGACGCTGAAGCGGCTGAAATGGAAATTAAAAAACTTTTTCAGAATATTTTCGAAATTTCATAAGCTATGAATGAATGCTCCGCTAAGTCTTCAGTTTATTTTGGTAAAACATGCAGTTCAGGCATTGCCATGGGGCCGGCTTTTATTTTCACTCATCAGCAGATTAAAGTATTAAAAGAAAAGTCTGAAAATTTTCAATTCGAAATAGAAAAATTAGATCAAGCCTATTTCAAAACTGAAAATGATTTAAATAAGTTAATTGAATCACAAAAATTAAATGGGTCAAATACTTCTATTGAAATTTTAGAAGCCCACAAGATGATGCTCCAAGATCCTGAATGGAAAGACCAAACTTTAGACTTGATCAAACAAGGCTTTACCGCGTCTTTTAGCTTACAAGAATCCAGTCGATTTTTTAAATCGATGCTTGAAAACTTGAATGATGAGTATTTAAAAGCACGTGCTGATGATATCGTGGATTTAACGCAAAGAGTTTTAGGTTATTTAATAGCGGGAACAAAGACTCAAAATAAACTACTAGAACCTTCTATCTTAATAGCCCAGGATCTTCTTCCCACTGAATTTTTATCTATAGATCGAAATATGATTTTAGGGATCATTCTTGAAAACTCGAGCAACAGTTCACACACGGCCATTTTAGCAAAGACTTTTGAAATACCCTGCATTGTTGGAGCTAAAGAAGTAACTCAATCAGTGCGGAATCAAGATTTTATTCTGATGGACGCATTAAAAGCCCAGATTCAAGTCAACCCTGATGACACAAAAAAGTTGCAAGCTCTGAAGGATCTCGAATTACAAAAAATTGAAAATAAAAATTTAGAAATTTACATTCAAAAACCATCGATCAGCTTAGATCAAATTGAATTTGAAGTAGCCAGTAACCTCAGTTGTCTTGATGACCTCAAAATAGCCCAGGCTAAAGGAACAGAAGGCTGTGGACTTTTTAGATCCGAATTTTTACTTTTAGATCGTCAATCGATGCCATTAGAACATGAACAGCATGAGATTTATAAAACTTTACTCCAAAATTTAAAACCTCATAAAGTTATAATCCGTTTATTTGACATTGGCGGCGACAAACAACTCCCTTTTTTAAATTTACCCAAAGAAGAAAACCCTTTTCTGGGACTTCGAGGCCTGAGACTTTGCTTAAAGAATTTGGACTTGATGAAGCCTCAGTTGCGGGCTTTACTCAGGGCCTCCCAATTTGGCTCGCTTGGGATTATGGCTCCGATGGTGACCACTCGTGAAGAAGTGATTCAATTTCGGGAACTTCTCAAAATTTGTGAAGAAGAACTTTTAAATGAAAAATTAATTTCTACCCGACCAATTTACGAAGTAGGCATCATGGTCGAAGTTCCTGCCATTGCTTTTATTTTAAAAGATTTAATTCCTTTGCTAGATTTTATCAGTGTTGGAACAAATGATTTAATTCAGTACTTGTGTGCCACGGACCGAATGAATTCAGAAGTCGCTCATTTGCACGATGCTTACCACCCTGCGGTCTTAAGATTTTTAAAGCTGATTGCTCATGAAACGGCCAATTCGAAGGTCTGGATGGGTCTTTGTGGCGAATTAGCGGGGCAATCAGATTATGTTCCGCTTTTGATGGCACTGGGGTTTAAAGAACTCAGCGTTTCACCGGGGTCTTTATTAAAAACAAGAGCCCGAATCTGCCAAACTTCTGTCAAAGCATCCAGAGCGTTGCTTGAGCAAGCTTTAAAAGCTCAAAGTTCTATTGAATTAAAAGATTTGCTCGGTCACATTCCAAAAGTTGGAGCTTTACAGTCATAGCCAATCAAAGAAACCGAATTGTCTTGTTGTTTTTGTAGAATTTGAACAACAAATCCAAAATACTCACACGCTTTTTCGGCCTGCCTTAAAGTTTCATACTGCGCAGAACATGGAGCATTTTTTCGACAAATAAAAATATCACCGGTGAAGTTAGCATAAGCAATAGATCCTGCTAAAATTGTGGCCACTGAAAAGACAGGTAATAAAGTTTTCATTGATTCTCCTGGTTAATTATTTTAAAAAAAACATGTCCCATATCAGGTTAACATATCAAAATAAATTAAACATTTCACCTGTCGTGTTTTAGTCGAAGTGACGTTTAGTGGCTTTTGAAAAACCCTGTCCGTAGGCTTATAATCGTCATGTGTCTTAATTTTTGACAGAAAAAATTTACAGGCTCTACTTTAAGCTCAGGTAAATGCGATCTATTTTTTGCAATGACTTTTTTCGAATCTTTAATTTAACAAAGGAGTCAAAATGAAAAAAGTCTTAATATTAGCAATCGCAATGGTGTTTTCCGCACAAGTATTTGCAGAATCTCAGGTGAGTCGGGTTTACCGTCTTTCAACTGAGCTTTCTACTGTAACTACGCAGTTGGAGTTAGCGAAAAGTGAGCGTTCAAGCCAAATTACAAAAATTGTGATTTCGACTACAGCAGCAGTTGCTTTAGGAATTTTATCTAAAAAACTTTTACAAGCTAAAGGTGGCGATATTTCAGGTCCTTTAAGCGTAGCACTTGGACTCGGAAGCTCGATAGTCACGGCTGGTGTTATTGGATATGACGGTTACCAAGTTTATCAGCTTACAGTAAGCAACAAAGCGATCCCAGCTTTGCAAAAATCAATTAACGATAAACAAACTGAATTAGAATTAATTCTGAAGGCGGAAGAAGAGTCGCAAAAAGCAATCAACGAAATTAACAACTAAATGGTTCCACGCGGGCTTGTTTTCTTATTTACTTTTTTAGGTGCCATGCTGGTAGTGGCAAGCCCGCCGACGTCTTTGGAGCAACTGAATCAAGTTGATCAGAAAATTTATGAATCAACTTTTGCAAAATGCCGTCCTGGCACAGTCGCATCTGCTTTAAAATTAGGTTTCGATAAAGACGCGTTCATAAGTGGCGTTAATAACTGGTTACAAATTTCATCATTCAACCTCAACGCATCTGAAGCTCGTGCCAAAGCAAGGGGTCTGAACCCGCAGATCAGTGAGCTTAGAAATTCTCAAGGGTTTTGGCTGGCGATGACAGATTGTTACGGTTATAAATATGGTGAAGTAAATTATGGTAACCTAATGAAGCAAATCATTGATGCAAGTCACCTCACAATAGAAGTGGGATCCACATCAGTTGGAATCGTGGCTTTAATCGGTGGCGCAAAAACGATATCGGAATTATCTAAAGCCTACCCGATCGCAACTCGATTCGTCATGAGCTCACTTGTTGCGATACAAATTTCAATAGCAATTCAGCAAATTCAAAACTTAACATCGACCGAACTATCTTTAGATGAACAAAAACAATTAGCAGAAACCCAAAGCCGACTTTTCGCCGAACCTAATGAAGCGATTCAAGAAGCCATCATGAAAAGCCAATTGGTTATAGAGCGAATTAACGAAAAACTTAAAGATCCTCATTTATCTAAAGAAAAACGTGCTCGTTTAATCCTCAATCGAGAAAAAATCTTAGCAACACTAAAAAAACTTCCCCAGCACAAGGCCGGTGTTTAAATTGATTTAGCCGATATTTTACGGCCAAGCGACTTTTAGATCCGCTCTGTCTATAAAGCGTCAAAACTCTGTTCTGACGCTTAAGCTATTTAGCACCTGAATTGTCTATGATCTAAGAATGGACAATGGCTTTAAATTCCCCTGTGGTGAAGCGTTTCATATCAAAGGGCATTTTGCCTTTGTAATTCTCGGGCTGCATAAGCGGATCTTTATGAACTTTGGCGTTCACTTGATTGCGATGAGCTTTAGATTTATAAACAATAAAAGCGAAAATAACTGTTTCATCCAATTTCAGCTTACAAAGCTTCTTAAACGGTACGCCCCACTCATTATCAAGTTGAGACCCTACACACTCATAATAATCAAGCGCCCCGTACTTCATCCAAACTTTACGGCCGATCGTGGCCATTTTTTTATAATCCTTTAATTTATTCTTTTTTATGGGAATAATGAAGCCATCAACATATTTACTCATAAGAATCCTTTCATGAGAGTGCTTAAAAAAAGCTAACCTGGTTCAAATTATTTGACTATCAAATTCCAAACAGTTTTTTCATTTAGATTATTTAATTCTGCGAGTTTCAAACTCATCATTAGAATATCCCTTCTCGCTCGATGCATAGCCTATTTGAGTTTTTACAATGGAATTGCTAACTAAATGGAAAGTGTTCTCAAACATTTTGCAGTTAGAATATGTAAAAACATGTTTAAGCCCGCACTCTTTTTGAGATCCATCGTACTGTTTAATAGAAAGCTTATCCCCTACGAATTCAACCTTATGAAAAGAGTACGTATCCAAATTAGCCGGCCCGCTTGTTTGCCAGTCAGTTCCAAATTTTTTATCTGTGTGACGAATAGCCTGGCCTTCATAAAGTTGACCATCAATTTTATAAGTATAAGTAAAATCAGATTTATACACAGGAGAGGTGTATCTAACTTCAATTGACTCGCACCCATTTTGTTTTAAGTGGACTCGTCCATTATATTGTGGATGAAGTAAAAACTCATATTCACCAGATAGATTTGGACAAGCTAAAGCGGCACTACATAAGAATGTGAAAAGCATCATTGATACAGTTTTCATAAATAAAACTCCTTTAGTTGAGACGAAGAACTCATCATAGTGTTTTGGAGTGGTCAAATACGAAGAAACTATAAATCACGGAGTCCTCCGCATTCAGCGGAGAGAACCAGATTTTGTTTTGTAAGTGATTTCGCGCTGTTAAGCATTTGGTGCCTCGGGCCGGACTTGAACCGGCACGCCCCTGTAAAGAAAGCTCAGGATTTTAAGATCTTAAGGCCACGTTTTATAAGTCACTGAAAATAAAGAAGTTTTTTAATAATAACAAGAAGTTAGCTTGCATTTCTGATCACCGCAGATTCCCCTCTTTGACCGCTGGTTTCCTTGCTGTTGTCACCATTTTGTCACTACGAAATCATGGTGACAGCAGTTATCCTGGGACTTAAAAAAAGTCACTTGATTACTATACGCTATTAGCGTATAGTAATTTTAATGGAATTGTTTGAAGCGCCGGCCTTTACGAAAGCCCTACCCGATTATCTCAACGATGATGACTACCGTGCGCTGCAAAAACTTTTAATTGCAAATCCAGAGGCCGGAGAAGTTATGCCTGGCACTGGAGGATTCAGAAAAATCCGCTGGCAAGATTCACGTCGAAACAAGGGTAAGCGCGGCGGCCTACGCGTTATTTATTACCATTTTTCTGAAGACCAGCAGATTTGGTTTTTGACTATTTACGATAAAGACGAGGCTTCTGATTTAACAGCGGCACAAAAGAAAATGCTTAAAATGGCTATAGATTTAGAAAAACAAAATCGATCTAAGGCACGGAGGAAGTTATGAAAAAGAAACGTGATATTTTTAGTGAAATTATGTCCGGTGTTGAAAGCATGCAACGACAGCGCGAAGGAAAAATCACCTTAAAAAACTATAAACTTCCCGAATCAGATCTTCCTGAAATCAGCGCTGATTTCATTCGTAAAACACGCGAAAAACTAAACATGTCACAAGGCTTGTTTGCCCGCCTTCTACATGTCAATCAACGAACGCTTGCAAATTGGGAGCAAGGCCGCAGCCGGCCCAATGATCAAGCCGTCGCCCTTATTCTTTTAGTTAAAGAATTCCCGGATACTATAGAAAAATTAAGAAGCATCGCTGCTTAATTTATAAAGTTTGTTTTAACAGCGAAGGCTCAGATTTTTAGAATGAACCTTCCTGATCGATCATTTGATTTTTAGGTAGTTTTTTAGAAGCCTATTCGGAGAATTCACCGCAGTCCACTTCCTGGAAGCGGCCCTGAAATTTCGTAATGCAAAGGCTATCTAGTTATAAATTTGCTGCTGAAAACGGAATAAAGGTCGCCTGTAAAGATTCGACGTACGTATTTAATTGGAGCCTCTGAATCGTTTGTTCGGCAGAATCATAAAACTTGACAAAGGGTACTCTTAAGAGTACCCTTTAGATTGAGGTGACTTATGAAAAGTGCTAATGCCAAAAAATTCCGTTCTGAGCTTAAAGATTATATGGACGCTGCTGTTGGGGAACCTGTTCGCATCAGCCGCCGTGATGGACAAAGCTTTGTTCTGATGTCTGAACAAGTCTACGAGGGTTTTCGTAATGAAATTCAATCACTGCAACGACGACTTTTAGGGATGAGCGAAATCCTTGATGGTAAAACCTACCCTCTCAGTAAGAGCGAAGACCGCACGGCCCGCTTCAAGAAAAGTAAGTAATGGCCGTTTATTTTTTTCAGTCTTCACAGTTTGAGGAAATTCGCTCTCAAATCGAACAGCACCTTTACGATTCCGTTTTGGAAATAGAGCAAGATTCAAAACTTGCTCTTCGTTCCGTGCAACAATTCAATGATACCATCGACCGGCTGATGGAAACCCTTGAGCAAATGTATAAAACTCAAAATCCTAAAGATACTGAGGGTGAAAAATCGTTCCCTATCCGTGAGGGGCGATACCGGGTGTTTTTCAAGGTTGTGTCCCGCGGATCACAGGACTTCGACATTACCTTTTTGGATATTGATGATAATAAGCAGTCCAATTTGGATAGATTCCCTGCCCATCGCTTCATTACTTTTGAAAGTGACGAGTAAACTACCCTAGGTCTAAGGCTTTGCCTTCTTCGACATGTCTACTATATCATTTCCTTTGATTCAATTCGCGTAATTCTATTTGGCCCAAGATTTGTAATCATAGAGCTGTGCGACTTTAAAATCATATTAGGAGATTCTTATGCCAAAAAAAATTGCTTTAATTTGCGTGTTGTCAATACTTTCAACACTATCTGCATTTGCTGCTGAAAAAACCTTCGAAAGTGCAATGTCAAACCTCGTTTACTCGTTGAAAGATTACAAGAATTTTCGTGTAGGCGCTAATGAGAATCATTTTATTGGCTTAGCATCGATAAAAAAGAGTTCTGAATTTTCGAAATGTAAAGACACGAATAATCTCAACTCATGTACTAGAACCATTTCAAGATTAGTGCTTGAAACATTAGAAGGATACGATCAAGACGCGGCTTACTTTTTTGAAGATTTTGAGAAAATGGATTTAGATAGTACTCAAAGTGAAGCGGTTCAAAGAATAAAAACAGCCACTACAATGATAACTGGCAAACGAACTGCTTCCGAATTTCAATACCCAGAAAGCGGTAAATGCTCAAAACGTGAATTGGAGAGCTCATACGAAAAGGTTACACCAGCGACTCCTTTAACGAAGTCGGCATCTTTTAACCGGGTTTTTGTCAGTGATCTGATTTGTCAAGGCCTTCTGAAGATCGACGATATTAATCAAGTCGACAAAAACGTCATGATGAATTTGTATAATACAATCTTAGTAGATATAAAAAGCGATAAAGAAAACTTTTCTAAAGTTGATGAGTTATTTCCTGAACTTAAGTAAGGCAAGTGCCTCCATAAGCTCTATGAAAGTTGGTACCGAGTTGCTGAAGTGGTCGGTGGCAGTGAATCTTTTGTAAGGCAGAATGGCACGAGAGACCGCACTACTTCTTAGGAGATTCCTTTTCGACGGCAATCTCAACGGCTTCGCCTTTTTTCAAAGAAACGAAGTCCTTGCCAAGTTTTTCGCGATTAAATTTATAGTTTTCACCAGCAATTTCAATGGTCACAGTTTTTAAATCAAAACTAACAATTTTTCCTTTGATATTAAGCGATTCCACCGAGGCATGTGAAGTGATTGCCACGAAGAGACTGAAACATAAAATGATTGTTTTCATCTAACAGCTCCTTTTGGCTCTGCATTGAATCCGCCCTTGGGAACGCCGTCGCCTGCACCACGGAAAGCTCCCTTGGTTGAGGAGTTGACTCCGGCATCACGAGCGCAAGAATCAAAGGTGCCGCAGTCATGTAAGCCGCCTTTGCAGGCTCCTGCTACTTTCATATCAAAGTTTTTACCCCGGTAGTTGCAGTCTAAATTGGTTTCATATTTGCAGATTCGATTTGCAACGACCCCAGGTCCACACAAGGAGCCGAAAAGTTCAGTTACCTCTGTGTCACGGCCTGGCTGACAATTTCGCAGAATTTCATCAAGCCCCATTCTCATGATGTCGTCTCTCAAACGTGTAGCTTCTTCTGGTGAAACAGCTGCGTTCGCCGCCATCGGCAACGTTAAGCACCTTGTTACTCCTGGCGTGCACCTAGCATGCGAAAATTCCGCAAACAGCAGCGTTCCCATAATTATCGTGAAAGCAAATGTCTTCAAGCAAACCTCCTGCCTAATCCGATAATTCTACTGGAATACTTCTAGAATAATAAGACCATATTCGTTGCCACTGGACCTTGATGTAGTGCCAACAGGAAACACCGTCATGCACACTTGAAGAATCGTACCCCGACAAAAAGTGAATGCCGCTTTATGTGGCGGATTTCAGCCACCATTAAGTTTCAATCAAATCCTTCAAAGCGTTGCTACCGTTTTGAAATTACAATGAAAATTCAAAAATATTGTTGATTTGAACGTAGGCGCCTACATCCCTGACGCCGTGGCTCATACTGTACGCCCTAAGCAACGACCCTTATTTTACCCAAAAACTTCGACGTTTTTGACATTCCCTTTTGATTACGAGATGACTAGTTTATGGCCGCAAAACGAGATCCAAAACTTAAAAAAATAGTGGAAACCTTAAAGGAAGAGTTCAACCCTTCCCGCCTATTTTTATTTGGATCAAGGGCCAATGGGAATTCCCGCGCTGATAGCGATTGTGATTTTGTTTTGGTTGTCCCAAAAAATAAAAAATCTAGAATTACTAACATGTCTAAGGCCAGTGACTTACTGTGGGATAAATTTAAAATTTCGGCTGATGTTTTCGTGTACTCGCAAAAAGAATTTGATGAATGGAAAGATGAGTTTAGCTCTATCCCCGAAACTGCCTTAAATACGGGCCGGGAGATTAAGCTTGGCTGAATCGAAAATGGTTCAAGTATGCAGCCCGCGATCTAAAAGTCGCAAAGCAGACTTATGCTGCAAGCTCTGAGTTTAAAAATATTGCAGCTTTTCATGCTCAGCAATGTGCGGAAAAAGCTATCAAAGGATTTTTAGCATTTCATAAAATCAGGTTTTTCAAAATTCATAAGTTAGATGAATTGGCTATAGACGTTGAAAAAGTCGATAAGGAATTGGCGAAACTTATTTTAAAGTCTAAAGAATTTGGAGAACTTGAGGCTATCTGCAGTAGATTGAGAAGAGTCAGTCATCATTCAATCTCTGAAAAGAGAATGGTGCCTCGGGCCGGACTTGAACCGGCACGCCCCTGTAAAGGAAGCTCAGGATTTTAAGTCCTGTGCGTCTACCAATTTCGCCACCGAGGCATCGGTGATTACGATCTATTTAAACATCGTATCGATTTAAAAAACGCGAAAACTGAAACTAAAGGATTTATCTCGAGAGCTCAAGTGCTTGACATGCTGCATTTGGAAGGTTTGTGGTTGGACTCTCGAAGTTCTTGCCACTAGTGTTGGTCAACGTGCAGACAGTCACGGTTCTCCTTAAAAAAATTCCTTTTTCAACTTGGGCCCTAGGCTTTTTGGCTTTGCTTATTTATCAAGCACTCGATACGGGTCTGAATAATTTTTTAGAAATTCTTTTTAGATCCCCCAACGGGACTCCAAACTGGGTTTGGTTTGTGGCCGCAATTTCAGTTTTAATCAATGTTCTTTTTCCAGTCGCAATCAGTTTTTGGCTTTTGTCATCTTTGAAAACCCACCGCAACTGGTCCGAAGACTTTCAGCAACTTTTCATTGAAACCCTAAGGGTTTGGGGTCAGATCTTACTTTTTACTTTAGCTTTTCTAATTCCGGGTCTTTGGAAATGGATTTCTTCGATTTTTGTCCCCTACGTCGTTTTATTTTCAAAAAAATATCAAACTGGCCATGCTGATGCGCTTCGAGCTTCTCGGGAAATTTTTAAAAAAGTTTGGTTTCAATCCGCTTCTGTTCTGATTATTTTTTCTCTAGTTATTCCTTACTTTATCACCACGTCCCTTGATCAATACCGAGAAATTTGGGTCCATCCTGTGGGCGCCTTGATTATCGGTTTGGTTGATTACATCAGTTTACTGATAAGCCTTTTCTTTTTAATGCATCTTTTTATCAAAACTTCACGCGAGGTCAAAAATGAACTTATTTTTTAATTGGCAAGAAATCAAAAATCGTAGTCGTGGCCTGACTTTTGATGATGTCCTTTTAGTTCCTGCTAAATCTGAAATTAGATCTCGAAAAGATCCCCTTCTTGAAACACGCTTGACTCGAACGAAAAAAATTAAAATTCCAATCGTATCCGCTAACATGGATACAATCACGGAAGCTTCAATGGCAATTGCCATGCACGAATTGGGCGGCGTCGGGATTTTGCATCGTTTTATGAACACCGAATCCCAAGCCGATGAAGTTGCAAAAGTAAAACATGCTGGTTGTGATATTGTCGCAGCCAGTGTCGGCGTTGGAGAAGAATCTAAAGACAGAGCCCGAGCTCTGGTCAAAGCGGGCGCCAATTTACTCACGATTGACATTGCTCACGGTCACAGCGTGCAAATGATCGAAATGATGAAATGGCTGAAAGACTCTTTTCCTGGTGTCGAGCTCATCGCTGGAAATCTTGCTATGCCAGATGCTGCTTACGATTTAATTCAAGCTGGTGCCGATTCTATTAAAGTGGGAATTGGCCCAGGGTCCATGTGCACAACACGAGTCATCACCGGTTGCGGTGTTCCGCAACTAACGGCCGTCGCCCTTTGCGTTGAAATTGCTCGTGAGCACAATATTCCAGTTATTGCAGATGGGGGTCTTCGCGCATCAGGTGATATTTTTAAAGCTTTAGCTGCGGGTGCAGAAACTGTGATGGTGGGTAGCATGCTCAGTGGAACTTTGGAAACTCCCGGCGATATTATTCATGGTCGAAAAAATTATCGTGGAATGGCTTCCAGAAAAGCTCAAGACTCATGGCGGGGAGGAATACCTGAAGGAATGGCACCGGAAGGTGAAAGCACCACGGTTGCAATCAAAGGTCATGTTAAAGATGTGATCTTAGAACTTTGTGGTGGCATTCGAAGTGGTATGAGCTACATCAATGCGCAAACGATGATTGAAGTTCCAGAAAAAGCTCGTTTCATTGAAATGTCTGCTAACGGAATTAGAGAATCAAGAGCTCACGGTCTTCCAACGTGATTGGAGTTTTTGATTCCGGGCTTGGAGGTCTGACTGTTTTAAAAGCCCTTCTGCAACAGATGCCACACGAAAGATTTGTCTACTTGGGCGACACCGCAAGACTTCCTTACGGAACAAAGTCCCCACAGACAATACGCCACTACACAGAACAAAATTTAAAGTTTCTAAAAAATCAAAATGTTAAAGCTTTAGTGATTGCATGCAATTCCGCATCAGCCCATTGGCAAGATCCCGATTTTGAAAATCTTCCTGTTTTTACAGTGATTGAACCCACAAGTGCAGTGGCTGCTCGCAAAACCCAAAATAAAAAAATAGGGCTTTTAGCGACTCGTGCCACTGTTCTATCTGGTGCATTTGATCGACACTTAAGAGCTCTTGATCCTGAAATAAAACTTTATTCTCAAGCCGCGCCCTTATTAGTGCCTTTTGCGGAAGAAGGCCTTCGCGAAGACCCCTTAACAAACTTAATTGTGTACCGCTATGTTCAGCCACTTTTAACAGAAGGGATCGACACTTTAATTTTGGGTTGCACTCACTACCCGATTTTAAAAGAAAATATCCAAAGAGCCACTGGTCTTGATATTAAACTTATTGATTCTGGTCCGGCCGTTGCTGAGAAGTTAAAATTACACTTTAAAAATGAATCCCCTTCGACTGGCCAGGTAAAAATTTTTACCACTGATGCTTTAGGTCACTTTAAAAAATGGGCGACCGAAATTTTAAATCCATTCGAAGCCCATGCGTGGGAACTCACCGACTTAAGCACGCAAAGATTCTAAGTCTTCAATAAAAATTTCTAAAGCCCGTGGTCTTAAATTATAGTCTGATGCCATAGAAGAACCATAAGCCCCACAATCCGCCACCCAAAGTTTATCACCCACTTGAAGTGCAGACATCGATCGATCTAATGCAATAAAGTCAGAGGACTCACACAAAGGGCCGACAAGGTCCACGATTTCACTTTCGCCTTTTCGCTGGATCAGAGGCAAAACCTGATGGTGAGCTTGGTAAAGAACGGGCCTCATCAAATTATTCATTCCCGCATCGAGCACCACAATTTTTTTATTCTTTGTTTTTTTAACAACTTGAACTTCTGTTAAGATTCCACCGGATCGAGCAACTAAAAATCTTCCGGGTTCAAACAATATTTGAAATGGAATTTTTCCAAAATGCCGCTCGACTATTTTTTTATAATCTTGCAGTCTTTGTGTATCCGCATCGACGTCACTGTTTTGATAATTCAAACCCAGTCCTCCGCCGATATCTAAAGTTTTTAAATCCATTTCTGGATATTTTTTCTGAAGACTTAACACCATTTCTAAATAAGATGAAAAAGCCAAATCAAAATCACTTAGATCAAGAATTTGCGAACCTAAGTGCAGTGAAAACCCTTGTAAGTGTAAATGAGGATCTTTTAAAATTTCAGGAATTAATTGATCAATTTCCTCAAAAGAAAGACCGAATTTTGTATCTGTATGACTGGTTTTAATAAATGGATGGGTCTTCACATCCAAACCCGGAGTCCAGCGGAGTCCGATTCGGGCCCGCATTCCTGTTTTTTTTATTTTTTGAATTTCATCGGCACTTTCAACATTGATCTGAAAAAGTCCCCACTCAAGAGCTTTGTTAATTTCACTTTGAGTTTTCCCCGGGCCTGAAAACAAAATCTGATCCGGCCTAAATCCACACTGAATCGCTTTTTCTGCTTCACCAATTGACACCACGTCTAAATGACTTCCCAACTGATGTAAATGCTTTAATAAAGCTTCATTGTGATTAGACTTCATCGCAAAGTGAAGTCGACCTTTCGGAAAAGCATCTTGAAAAGCTTGAAAACGCTGAGTTAACAAATCTCGGGAGTAAACGTAAGCGGGAGTGTTCAATTTCTGCAATTGATCCGATAACGCCACGTCATTCCAAAAAAGCTTCAAATTTCGATATTGTAAGAGTTCGTGAGCCATACTAAAACAAGATCATGCAAACCCGTATATTGTCACGAACGACTTTAGGACTTCCGTTGATCGCTTATGATTTTGGCCTCTCTTATCAGAAACCTCGAGTCCTCATCTTGGGCGGAGTCCACGGTGATGAAATCGAAGGGGTCGCTTGTGCCCGAGGACTTCTGGATGTGTTTTTACAAAACTACTCTTATCAAATGCAATTAACATTAATTCCAGAAATGAATCCCGAAGGCGTTCTTCTTAAAACTCGGGGTAACGCAAACGGAGTGGATCTGAATCGAAATCTTCCCACAAAAGACTGGTCCTCAATCGCAGCAACTCCCCGTTATCATCCAGGCCCCAGCCCTTTAAGTGAAAATGAAAACAAAGCTCTTTTAGAAGAATTAAAAAATCTTCCTCAATTAATTGTCAGTCTTCATTCTTGGAATCCTGTTTTAAATATCAATGGCGATTGTTTACCAGAAGCTGAAGTTTTAGCTCGACATACAAGCTATCCAATTGAAGCCGATATTGGTTATCCCACGCCCGGTTCACTTGGCACCTATTCAGGAATCGAAAGACAAATTCCGACTCTGACTTATGAAATTCAACGCGGCCAACTTTTAAGTGACGTTTTGAAAATTCATGTGCCCGCGATTTGCGACATGTTGAAAACCACAGAAAAGAGATTTTCATGACGGATCCTCAAATTATTTCTGCCCTTTTTGAAAAAGAAACTTCTCAAATACAACCAGATGAAAAAAATCTGATCAAAGATGTTATTGCCCGATTGGATCAAGGAAAAATCCGAGTCTGTGAAAAAACTGACACCGGTTGGATCACTCGTGAATGGATTAAAAAAGCGATTCTTCTTTATTTTAGAATTCAAAAAATGGAAGTGATTGAACTATCTCCAGAGCTCAACTTTGTTGATAAAATTCCTGTTAAGAAATGGACCGGCCAAGAAGGCGTTCGAGCTGTACCCATGGCGATTGCACGTTACGGAAGTTTTATTGAAAGTGGTGCGATCCTGATGCCTTCTTATACAAATATAGGGGCTTACGTAGGTTCTGGCACAATGATCGATACGTGGGCCACTGTGGGATCCTGTGCCCAAATAGGACAACATGTCCACTTATCAGGCGGAGTTGGAATTGGTGGAGTTCTAGAACCCGTACAAGCTCAACCTGTGATTATCGAAGATCATGCATTTATTGGCTCACGATGTATTATTGTTGAAGGTGTGAAAATTGAAAAAGGTGCTGTTCTAGGGGCTGGAGTCACAATCACGGCTAGCACTAAAATCATCGATGTCTCTGGATCGACAACAAAAGAATATAAAAGTGTTGTCCCTGCAAACTCTGTGGTTATCCCAGGTTCGATTCAGAAAAAATTTCCAGCTGGCGAATTTGGCGTTAACTGCGCCCTCATTATTGGGCAAAGAAAAGAAAGTACGGATTTAAAAACTTCGCTGACTCAAGCCTTAAGAGATTTTCAAGTCAGCGTTTAAAAATTTTTTAAAAACTTTAAATTATCGGTACTTCAATAAGTCTGCAATTTGATCTTCGCTTAAAGTCATCGCCGTTCTTCGGCAAGTCCAATAACAAATGACGGCCGCTACACACAAGACTGTCGCAACAAAAGTAAAATCGACTTTACTGGGAATTTGCGAATCATAGTAAATACTCGGCAAAATTGACAGTGGATAAAATTGTATAATTAAAGCCATTGCAAGACCCGACAGAGTGCCAATCATCACGCCAACCCCTGATAACCAAAGTCCTAAACGTGTCAAAAGCCGAATAAGATCCTGATGGGAAAATCCTAAAGTCCTCATCAGGGCCCACTCTTTTTTCTTTTGCGTAATCAACAAAGTCAAAGCCATAACCACAGAAAAACTCGAGATCAATCCCGCCAAAAAAAGAATAAAACCAATCGCTAATTTTTCAATTCTCAGAGCTGCGAATAAAGCTCCATTTCGATCTTTCCATGTTGAAACTAATACATTTTCAAAACCTTCCAAAGATTTCTTCATTTCATCCGCCGATTCATGATCCGGCAAAAAAACTTCAACTCGGTTGTGACGACTGGGTGAGTTTTTGAAACGCCCTAGAGTCAGTTCTTTTTGATACCAAAAATACTGGGCATCTAAATCTTGCAAACTTGTTGAAATAATTCTTTTGACTCTGACTTTTTCAAGCTGAGGTAACTGTCCTTGCGGTAAAAGCAAAGCTTCTGGTGGAATAACCGTGACCCAGTCACCTTCAAAAATATTCAGCGTTCGAGCCACATCAAATCCGATCACAATTTCATCTTCCAGTGGCATTTCGTCAGGATTCCACATTTGAATTTCTTCAGGACGATGTGATTTTTGTTTTTGATCCATATTTTGAATGGCCCGACTGAATCTTTCTAAAGAAGCTTGTGAAAGACCTTTTGCCACAAGTCCCCGATAAAGACCGTCCATGGTTCTAACAATGACGTCTGATTGTTCAAAAATATCAATCACAGCATCAGGATTTTCTCGAATTCTCATCACCACCGGTTGAAAATCTAAGGCCACCGAACTGGACGCGCCTGGAAACTCTAAAACTAAATCTGGTTCTAATGATGTGACTCGATCTGAAATGCTAAGGTTCATTCCATTCATCACACTTAAAACTAAAACAAATGCAAAAAGACTTAAAGCAATTTGAATAATTGAAATCCAAGCCAGCTTTTTAATTAAAGCCCCTGAACGTTTTGATAGAATAAATCTTTTAAAAATCTTAAGCGAAATCACGTATCATGAAACTAGCACGCTCTCCAGAGAGTGGCTAATCAAGACGCAAAGCCCTATTTACCTGCCGGTCGTCTGAGTTTTTCTTCGGCTTTAACTTCTTGAACATTAGACCTGAGCAGAAGACTTTTTTGCATGGCTTTAATTAAAATTGTGGCTTCATCTAAAGCTTCCACCGCACGTCTGGCTGTTTTCGGAACATCCGGGCCGATTTCTTTTATCGCTTCAGTTAACTGCGGTAAAGTTTTATTGAGTTCGGCTGTCAAAGCCGCCACGTTTTTCATAACAGATTGCATATTATTTTTTTCTGTAGCTTGCTTTGAAAGTTTCGTTACCTCAAGGGACATCGTATTCATATTTTCGATTAAAGGACTGAGCTTATCAAAAATTTTCACCATATTTTCAGTTCGACCTTTACTTAAAAAGGCTTCCATTACGTTTTTTAAGTTCTCAAGCATCTGAGCCGTCTGAGACATGTAAACACCTAATTTTTTTCCACTCAAAAGACTCATGACATCAGTGGCTTCTTGCGAAGGCAATGTGGTATGTTCTGCCATCACTTTCCTGTCAGCAGAACCCACTGACACGTCAAGCATTCGGTCGCCAATAAGAAAGGGCCTGATCAGTTGCGCACTTGAATCTTCTTTAATTTTATCTCGGTACTTTCCCAAAACATAAAAAATAACTTTGATTTTATTATCCGCTTCTAATTGGACTTCGCTAACACTTCCCGCTCTGAGGCCCGCCATTTGAACAACAGTTCCTTCATGCAGACCATCTGCATTTTCAAAATATGTTTGGAAATAAGCTTTGTCTTCGAACCAACCTTGTTTGACGGCAACGCTCACGGCCGTCACAACACAACCTAAAATTGCGCATAAAACAAAAATTCCAGCAATTCTTTCGTAATGAGTCAGCTTAATTTTCATCATAAATTAACCACGCTTTTTGTGCCATCAACGACAGAAGTATAAAGTTGTCCTTGGTCTAAATGCAGAATTCGGGGTTTTAAATTTCTCATAAACTTTTCATCGTAACTGACAATCATGACATGACTTAAAGAGCCTTGCAGTCGCATGTCTTGAATCAGCTGAGTAAAAATTTCGGCCGTTTCAGCCCCTAAACCAACTGAAGGATCGTCCATCAATAAAAGATCAGGATGATGAACCAAAGCTCTGACTAAACAAGTGAGTTTTCGAAGTCGACCAGGAACATGGGCCGGTCGTTCTTTTGCATTTTTTGAAAATTCAAATCTTTCAATCAATGCATCGACACGTTTTGCACTTTCTTGAGGCTCAAGAAGTTTATGATATCTAAGAGGAAGTAAAAGGTTATCTCGCAAACTCAAGTTGCTTAAAAGTCCACCGTAATCAAAAGAATATCCAATTTTCAATCGATAAGGTAAAAATTCTTCGAAAGTCATATCACGAATATTAGCATCGTTTATCAGATACTGACCGATTTGGGGCATTTGCAAACCTGCCAAAACTTGCAAAAGAGTTGATTTTCCCTGTCCCTCTTCGGATTGAATCCAACACACTTCTTTTTCTGGAAAATCAAAATCGACATTTTTCAGAACAGGGTCCGAACCTTCGTGGGCAAAACAAATATTTTCAAATCTGATTTTTTCAATTTTCATATGACTCCCAGTTCTTTTAAACGTCCCATATAGAAAAAAGCCGTTACGAGCATGTTGAAAACAGTGACATAAATAATCGACTTCACAACAGCATCGGTTGTGACTTGCGGGACTTCGTGAGGACTTTTCTTGACGCTCAGACCTTGATAGCAGCAAATAACAAAAATAATCATTCCACCAAAACTATTTTTTAAGAAAAAAATCACCACATCTTCTTGAGCAAAAGCCCGAAGCAAACTATCTGCAAAAAAGCCAAAGGGCATTTTATGAATCATTTGAGTCATAAAAAACCCACCAATCAAAGCTACAAAATTAAAATAAAAGGCAAGACACAAAACGCTGACAATCCCACCAACAACTCGTGGAAAAACAATAAAGCTCAAAGGATTAATTCCCATGCTTTCTAAAGCTTCAATTTCTCGGTTAGCACGCATGTTGCCTATCTCAGAAGCAACGGCCGTTCCACTTCGTGCGATCACAACCAAAGCCGTCAAAAGGGGTGCAGCTTCCCTGACTAAAACTAACACCATAAAATTTCCAATAATTTCTGTGCCGCCAAGTAATGTCAGATTTCCCATACCCTGAAGAAATAAAATTCCACCCGTACCTAAAGCCAAAACAGATATCAAAGGCAATGCTTGAAAACCTGTAAAATAGATTTGCGCAGACAGAACAACAATAATTGTTCGAAAACCTTGTGCTTGATCTAAAATGGTAGCGCGAAGGCTTAAATACACCATCGCAAGAACGCGAAATGTATAGCCCATTTGATTGACAACAAAGCGACCTAAACGGTCAACTGCAAAAACCCGATTCGTCATGATCAACTAATCGGCATTTCAATGGTTTTTTCTAAAGTGTTAATTCATCTATTTTCAGTGGGCATAAGCCCAAGGTCTGTAGAATAAAGATTTTGTAACTTCAATCAATTCATCCACAAATGAAAACTGTCCATGAGGCGATAAAACTCCGTGTTTGTAAATGACAATACTGTCTGGATAGACTGGGCGAAAGACTTGATAGGATCGGTACATATGAAGCTCTGAAGTGATCAACACAATATCTCGGCACTGAAGAGCTTGAACTAAAGGAAGACTTTGAACAGCATTCCCATAAGTTGTTTCAGATCGCTTTTCCAAAAAAACAGTGTCTTCTTGAACGGCGGGGTAATAGGGCCAAAGAGGCAAAAGATCTTTTAATGTTGTTTGCGAGTGCACGCCAGAGATAATTAATTTTTTAATCTGCTTTTGTTCGAGCAGATCAAAGCCCTCTCGAATTCTTCCCGCACTTCCCGTCAAAACAACTCCACAATCAACTTTTATTTTTGTTTGGGGAAATAGGGAAAATTCAGAACGTATCAGTTGGCGTTCTCGCCAATAACGAAATCCAATTCCAATTGACAAAATAACGGCTGCTACTAAAAACCAGTCTCTTTTTTTGAGCTGGCCCTGAGTGTCAGGATTTAAGGGCCACAACTTCGACTTCCACATTCACGCCTTTTGGTAAGGCCAAAACAGCCACCGTGGACCGTGCCGGATAAGGAGCTTGCAAATAAGAAGAATAAACTTCATTCACAACCGCAAAGTCATTCATATCCGTCACAAAAATCGTTGTCTTGATGATATTTCCAAAACTCAATCCTGCTTGCTTTAAAACAGCTTCAATATTTTTCATCACACGATGAGTTTGATCTTTGACCCCCGATTTGAGAACTTCATTACTGGCAGGATCAATTGCAATTTGCCCTGAACAAAAAAGGAAATCTCCGGCCATAACCGCTTGAGAATAAGGCCCGACAGCTTTGGGGGCATGATCAGTGTGTATGATTTGTTTGTTCATGGAAGTCCTCTGCTTATAAAAAATTAAAAGTAAAAAATAAGTCCCGCTTTTAAAGGATGATCTCCGACAGTCCGAAACCGAGTCTCATCTAGAGAAGAAATGGCGACTCCGCCTTCAAAGCTAAAGCCTAAAGAATCTAATCCCGCAAAGAAAAATTCGGCACCAAAGACAACATTGGCATCAAAGCCGGATTCTTTATTACCTGATTCTTCATAATTTAAGAGACCCATTTGACCACCGTAATAAAAATTCAAATGATCTTCACGAAATAAAATCTTACGAATACCCACGTTCGCTGCGAATTTAGAATTATCTTCTTGCGTGTCAACTCCGATACTTCCAGTAACACCAATATCAGCGCTGGGGTAATAAACGGCTGCCAATGCCGGAAGATCAATTGAATTATTATTTTTAATTCCGATTCCTAAACGATTGGATAGATCCTTGGCTTGAACTAATGTCGACGGCACCACAGCGATTAAAACAAGCACTAAAATCCGAATGAAAATTCCCATTCAATATCCCCCAAAACAAAAAAGATGTGAAGTGCCTATCAAACTCGATAGTGCCCACTTGCCTCAAGAAAAAAATCAGAATATAAACAGAGAAAGAACTTTTTAGCGCCTTGTGTTAGTGCTCAAAAGCAATATTAGTAGATGTGGGCCTGTAGCGCAGCTGGGAGCGCGCTTGCATGGCATGCAAGAGGTCGTCGGTTCGATCCCGATCAGGTCCACCAGTTTTTTCTTCTGTTTTTTCAATAATTTAGCTTTCCTCACCTAAAACTTACAATCGAACTTGGGTTTTGCTTTAAGTGATTTCAACGTGTTGTAAGCCCCAGCAGAATCGAAATTTTGTAAATAGTTTCTTTTTACAATGAATTCCCACCCAAATGGTATCGAACAGATTTTTTAGATTTAGCTACGAAGTAATCGATCAACTTTGCTCATCTGTTTGAGCAATTCATTTTTTCGAACTCTTGCAAGTTGCTGAAGTCTTGCCCGTAAAACTCGGATCAAGGGACTTTTCTTTCTCTTTTCACTTTGTGCAATATGCCAGCGGAGAAAGTCTAAAAGCTCCTCGATGTCTTGATCATTCAAACCAAGAGCATACAGTTTTCGCTCTGGATAAAAAATGGAATGATCAATTGAGTTTAGAAATTTCAAATCATCCGTTGGATCATAGGGTTCCATATTACTCATTATCTGGACGATAAATAGTTTATAAATTCAAGCAAGTTCATTTCTATTTGGACTCGGCGATGCAAAATAGAAAATATTTTTTAAAGCTCATCAAAATACTTATTTATTTTGCATATCATCCATGCTGAAATCCTTCTATGGCCAAAAAAGCACGTAAAAAAGTGACATCAGTCCGTGAACATCCTCTGCGGGTTCCTGTCAGCAAAAAGAACCCCACAGGAATCACCATTCGGGATCAACATCCAAGACATCTTAAAGGAACTTACCTTGACCGTGAAGAGATTGAATCTATCTTCAAAAATTATGACCGGAAAAATATTACTTACCCTAGCAAGTTTGAAATCAAAGAATACGATAAATACGACGATCTTATCGCGGTATGGACTGATTATTTTAACAAGAAATTTAAAGTCGAACCGCCTCTTGATCCCGATATGATCAAAGCTTTGATTCAGAGCGAATCCGATTTCATCGAAAATCCGAAAAATCCCCTTGCCGCAGGAATAATTCAAATCACGCCAGACACTTTTCAAATCTTGCAGAACCCGAAGGGGGAAGTGAAGGAATTTATTTTTAGAAATATCAGGAAAAAGGATTTAAAAGATCCGACGATTAATATTCCCATGGGGAAAAGTAAGTCGGACTACAAAAAATCCGCATTAAAAAAATATAGAAAAGCTTATGCGAAACTTAAAAAATAAATTGTTCTTCATTATTTTACCATTTCTCTTGATGGCCTGCCAGTCAACACCTGTGTTTGATATCAAAACATTCCCTGCACCTCCAAAAACTAAATTAGATGATCACCATCTCATTCGAATTAAATCAAACCGTATCAAACAGGAATGTTTATTCCTCAATGCCGAAGCTGAAAACAAATGGCGTCATCAGTACTTCATTTATCTTTTGACAGATAAAAACGAAGTGCTGCCTATCATGCATGCCATTAATCAAGAAGGCAGTGTCTGTAAAGAACAGCTCAAAAAAATCCAGAAAATTCTAAACCAAGAATCGGAAGTCAAAATATGCGCTCAGAGTGAGCTTACAAAAGAAATCAAAGAAGATGAGCGCTTTGATCGCCCTATCGAGTTTGGGCCGCTAGGCAGTCATCAAGTCGTTTATGATGCTCTTTTTCTTGATTCGATCTGCAATTCAAAGAATTGCTTTATCTATGACGAAGCGTCAGCTTGTTTAAGTAATATTCGGAAGTCTGATTAAACGAGATAATTAAAAACAAATGCTACTCCCGGAAATAACCGCCTTTCACCAAAAGTATTAATTCAATCCCCCAAATCAAAGAAATCAAAGTTCATCGCATAAATAACTTCTTCTGGAGACTGGCTAACGACTTTATTAATTACATTTAAGTTTTGTAAAATAAGTTCTTTTACTTTCAAAACATCTTTTTGCGACAAAGTTACAGCTGCAGAATAGTGCAGATTATTTTTAACGTCTTGATCAATTGACCTCATTGAACGCAGTCTCCAATTATTATGATGATTTTGGATCTGCGGAGAATCAGCACTTAGGTGAATGTGACGAGGACCCACTTCAAGTTTGTTAGAATTGGCGTATTGAGCCAACCCTTTTTGCAATAAAAATTCAATAATCGCTTTAACCTGTGGAAGTGCGATCTTAAGAAGCCTCGCAATTTCTTCGGCAGAATTTAACTTAATTATTGAAAGTGCTACGTGAACAGCAAAGACCCTTTATAAAAGACACACGCCCCACTATCACATATGTCTCAGGTAGTGTTCCTATTAAATAAGAGGAGTTGATCTTAGAGTTTATAGCTGAGATCTAATTCCGACTCTCTGAGCAAAACCAAATCTTAAGCCACTTTTTTCGCCACAATCCTATATTCATACCCGAGCTCTCTCAAAAGAGAGAGCAAAACCTCAAGAGTCACTTTAGCTGTCCCCATACGAGATTCAATTTGAGCAATACGACCTTGAGTAACGCCTATTTTTTTCGCCAATTGAACTTGGGACATCTTTTTTTCTTTACGAGCTTTTTTAATAAGCTCAATGAGACGGTGTTTTTCACGGACTTCATGAACATCAACGCCTAAAGATTTAGCCAATTCATCAACAGTCATTTCTTTCCAAGCCATATCACACCTCTTTTAATCGTTTTAAAACCACATCAATTTCTTTCTGCGGAAGCTCCTGAGTCTTTTTCTTGAAGGCATTGAAAGACTTTGGCCCTCTTCCAGCAAAATAATCGCATCCAAGTAGTCAGTCTTAAGTTCCTGAGATAAGTCGGCTAGCAACTCTTCTACCGGGGATCTTCCAGACATTGTGAGATAGTATTTTACTTTCATAGGACCTCAGCCTTTATTACATTATCATAAACTAATATATTAGTAAATACTAATAATCTTATTCTTATCATTTTGGAGCCAAAGGTCAGAGAACGCTTAGCTACACGTTCTCCGCTTGGAGAACACCTACTTGTTCTCACAAAAGTGTTCTCCAGAAACCAGTTTGGCCCTAGTCTTTTCAACTACTTAACTGGTAAAATTCTTGATGAACGGCAGTTCGATAATCCACCAATAAGGTCCACCAGTTGTCGTCTCGAACTCTCAATCTCGGAAACAAATTTAGAATCCTCTGGCGGTAATCCTCCAGAGTTTTTTTTCGTTTTAAAAGCACTCAGACTCGAATCCCCAGCTAAAGACACAAAAAAAGAGGGAGATGCTTTGGTCAGATAAGCTAGCAAATCTAGTCGGAATACAAAGGTGCGCTACTATTTGCGAACCTTTGTGAAGTTAAAATGGCTTTTAGACAAGTGGTTTAGAGACAGCCAATTTGCCACGGCTGGGTTGGTTGTAAAATTAAATCTCCCTTAGTACATCCAAAGTACTGTCCGATTTGATCCGAAGGAAGGCATTGTCGGGCACCACCAAGATGTTGAGGAGATTCAACACACCATTGGTTAGACCCTGTGCACTCGATATCTTCGATTATACAAGTTGAAAGGCTACTCAAATCTTTTTTAAGATAAATTACGCCTTTTTGGCTATTTGAACTAAGGTCAGCCTTTGGCGCACAATTTATTAAACTAAAAAAGAACGTTAAAAAAAGAAAACGCATGCTTAAAATGTACAGTTGCAATTTACGAATTACAACTTGCGACCAAAACCAAATCTTAAGTGGCTTAATTTTGAATTGAGAATAAGAGACTTTTATTCAGACTTGATGGGTTGACTATATTATAATGCTATTGTGACCCCCAGGGGGCTATGGCCAACCAAATATCCTACAAACGATAAATGTACTTGAACAAAAAGATCTTTAAGGCCGACCTTAAAGCACCAATGAACCATTGGTTTAATTCGTGATCATAAGTGGGAATTGAGGATAGTATAGACATCCTATTGCCAAAAATTGACACATTCGAAGTTTAATCAACCTTAAGGTTCGCAAAAGCAGATTCATTGGGCCTTGTACTTGCAATCGATCAGATCATGTTTCGGATCAATTTTATAATTATAAGTTTTCTATTTTCCTTAATATCTGTACATAGTGCGCCAGTTTGCACTACGAAGCAGCGATTTTTGAAACAAAGTTTAAGACCCGCAAGTCATTTAGACTTTTACGAACAATTGTCTAAGGTACTGCCTGCAACCCAAATTATAATACTGGGAGAACATCACATTTATTCTAATCGTCTCATCTATGATTCAATTTTGCGAAAAATAAAGCAGACCGATGTAAAGTACGATTGCCTCTTTCTAGAAGGAGATCGGGGGACGATCGACGGTTATTCAGAAAACATTATACATGGTATGGTTAGTACGATTGCCTTAGCCAAAGAAGCAAATATGCGGATTATAGAACTTGAACCGCAACTCCTCAGAGAGTCGAGTGAACGTGAATCTCTAATGGCATCGGTTATTCAAGATAATTTAGCTAATAATAAATGTTCAAAAGCTGTGGCGATAATTGGTGCTAGTCACCTTGGAGGCATCGGGAAACTTTTGGCAAAATTGTCAATTTCTACAACTTCATTTTCGCTAATTCCAGATCAGAGTTATTCAATCTATATTAGAGATAATGTTAAATATCCTATGTTTATATATACCGCGGACATCTACAATAAAGCTTTTTGTGTGAACGAAGCTCCTTACCTAACTTCACCAATTGCATTTCGAGCACAGTCACATGATCCGTTTGATTACTATATGCTGTATCCAGTTACCAAGGAGTACTGACTATGTTTTGGATTAGTTTTATTATTGCTATGACTTCTTTTTCATTTGCGTCGGCGAATAGTGCAAAGATTTGTTCAGCGAAAAAACAGTTTCTCCAGCAAAGTTTAAAACCCTCAGGTCATATTGATTTTTTCGATCTACTTTCCGAGATGGTTCCAAAAACCCAGATTTTATTGGTTGGTGAACATCATATTTACTCTCATCGTCTTATTTATTCTTCAGTATTTCGTCAGATCAAGAAGGCTGATCCGAGGTATGACTGTCTTTTTTTAGAGGGCAACCAAAACATAGCTCATGCTCATGAAATGTCCCGAATTCATGGGATGGTTGATGCGCTGGCTGTTGCCAAAGAATTAAATATGCAAGTCATCGTACTTGAGCCTGAAGTTCTGGGCAGTTGGAACGCGCGTAACGATATGATGTCATTAATTATTCAAGAGAATTTAACGATCAGGAAATGCACGAAAGGCATTGCAATTATTGGGGCTGACCACCTGATCAACATAAGTAAGAGACTTGTAAAGGCAGAGATACCTTCTAAATCGATCCACTTTTTTCCAGATAAGAGCTATTCCATTCAGACCAGAGATAATGGTATTTTCCCGATCGACCTTTACGGTGAAATAGCTGAAATGTATGGGAAAGCTTTTTGTACGAACGAAGCCCCAAAACTACAAACGGCAATCGCATTCCGTGCGCGACCTGAAGATCCATTTGATTATTTTGCACTGTATCCAATGGGAGATGATCCAATCCTTATAAAACAATCTATTTCTTTTTAACGAGAGCGTTTTTCTACAGTGCTGGAAGCTGCAGGATACAGAAATTATAAATCAATAGCTGCAGCGGTATTGCAGTTGGTTCTGGCACGCAATCATCAGATCCAATGTAGACAGCAAATTAGGGCTTGAAACTTGACCTTCCTCCAAACTTCTGAAAAATCGGGAAAGAGGCCCTTCTATACGAGGACTGCTATCTTTCGCCTAAGGCTGAATTTAGAGCCCAGAATGAATAGCTTCAGCCTGCCGCAGCCGCCAAGGTTTGATTACTTTTTAAAACACATATTGATAAGGAGTACTCGAGCAGCGTCTCTTCTAGCCAAATGTCGGCCTGCGATTTCAGCATACTTAAGTCCTATTTTATCTTCTATACCATTTGTAATTTCTAATCGTTTTGTAGCCGCTTGAGCAAGCCGAGTTCCTTCTGATTCACTTGATAATAAGACATCTAATATATGAGTGCAGTTGCCGGACTGCCGAAGTTCTTCAATAAAATTATCAAGGCCTTCTTTACTTTGAGTTGTAGCAGATTTATGAGCTATTGAGCCATCTACACCCATCAGCCAAATTTCATCGCTATTAGGAAACTCTGAGTTATTGTTTGAAGCCATCGTTTGTGTAACAAGAAAAATACCTAAAATTGTCACCCAAATGTTAATTTGTTTCACAGTCAAATCCTTTTAAATCAATTTAAAATCACCCTTAATTGTTATTGCAAGAAGATGACCAAAACACTTCTTAAAAAGAAGAGCTCTGATCCGAAACGCTCATTCAGTTGAGCGTTTTCACTTTTAGAAATCGGTATTCGCTCGAACAGTTTTAGCAATATCATCACATCAGGGGTCAGCGTCGTTTTTATTGCAACTTTTCGCCCTTCTTTTCTAATATGACTTGCCTGACAAGTGAGTATCCCATTAGAATTTTCGTGAGTGGAATCTGGTTCACAAAATTTTGTTTTAACAAAGGAGCACCCCGTGAAATTTTATTTTCTTGTGAGTTTCTTTTTAAGTTCGCTTGCAAACGCTTGCCCTAACCTGACTGGCACCTATCTTTGCCAAAAAAGTGATTTACGGGGCGAATCTTTGTACACTTACAGTCAAGTCCCAGTTGGTGATCATTGGCAATTCACAATGACAGCCAAGCTTGTCGGAATGGATATTGCCACTTCTTATCAGTTTGTAACTGACGGCGTCGAAAGAGAACTCACTGATGGAATTACCGGAACAAAAATTTTAGCAACTGCCACTTGTGACAGCAGCGCTTTGACAATTGTGGGAACTGCCAACCTTGATAAACCCAACAAAATCAAGTTTTCTGAAATTTTAAGCTTATCCCCAGAAGGTGATCTAGAAGACTACAGCGATGCCCCATCGGGAGTAACTCTGTATGAACTTTGCAAAAGACAATCAAACTAAAATTTTTTGAAATTAAATTAATTTTACAACAAGGAATTTAAAAATCGAAAAACTTAAAACAACTCGTGCTGAAAAGTCAGCTTGGTCGATGAATGATATGTTAGTACCTGCCTACATGGTGACACTTGTAGGTGAAGTCGATGCTTCAGCCCTTGATCGTTTGCGAAATCAAGCGAAGTCCCAAGACCAATCCGCTTCCTACACCGCCATCATCATGAAAATAACGGGCCTTCTTATGAAACAAAATCCGACTGCTAATCGTGCCGTGCTGGGGTGGCCTTTCTTCAAACAGCTTTTTCAATTTAAAACGACCGATATCAGTGTCGCCGTGGAAAAAAGTCTCCCTTTTCTTCCCGGCCTCGCCTTTGCTCCCACTGTTAAGAATGCTGAAAGTAAAAAAATTTCTGAAATTGCAGCTGAACTCCAGCAGCTCGCAAAATGCGATGAGTCCAACAACGCTACTTTTGCGACCTATATGAAAATACTTAAAAGAATTCCCAGGCCCTTTGCCGTTTGGATCATTAATCTTCCTTATTTATTTCCGTCTCTTTGGCCTCGTTACCGTGGTTGCGCCGCTTGGGTGAATGCTCCTTCAAAAGCAGGGGCTGATCTGGTCATGACAACTTGGCCGTGGCCTCTGACTTTTTCTTTTGGGATTGTGAAACAACGACCTTTTATAATCCATAATCAAGTGCAACCCTGTTTAACAATTCCTGTTGTGATGGTATTTGACCGAAGAGTCATGGGCGGCGGCCCTGCGGGAAGACTTTTTTCTGAATTTCAAAAAATGATTGAAACAGCTGATACTCTTTTAGCCAAAGAGATTTAACAAATTCCGGGGCTGCCGAATCTTTCAACATTAATTGTCAATTAAGTCCTTTGTTGACATCAAAACTCTGACGTGGGGTGATTCTTCTCACTCTAAGGAGAATTCATGAAATCGACAAGTTCAGTACTTTTGATGTGGGCTCTAACTCTGAATGGAAACTTATCTTGGGCCAAACCAAAATTAGATCCGACAGTCAGTGCTTTTTTGAATTCGCCCAGTTCATTATCTGAAAACTCTTTACCCGTTATTCTCACTTACAAAATAAAAAAAACACTTCCTTTGCGCCCTCATCACCCAAAACATCATGCTGACATTCAAAAAGCTCTGATGAAAAACACTTTGTCAGAAGAAGCTTCTCTTTTTGGTTTATCCATTTTAAATCAAGCCAGGCCTTCTCAAACTTTATGGATTATAAACAGCACTTTAACATCCTTAAATTACAATCAGCTGAAAGCTTTATCGCAAAGCCCGAAACTTTCAGCAATTCAGTTTAGTCAAAAAAGAATTCGAATGGTGAAGTCACCGGTTTCTCGAATGACAGACTTCAATATCAGATACACTTACGGTCTTGAAAAATTTAATGTTCCCACACTTCGCACTCGCTATCCAAAGCTTCAGGGGACCAACGTTCGAGTCGGAATTCTGGATACTGGTATCGATGCGCAACACCCCGACCTGAAAGGAAAAGTAAAAGTTTACAAAAATTTTTCACCAGCCCCCAACCCTACGCCTTCTGATGAATTTGGTCATGGAACCCATGTCGCCGGCACAATCGCAGGAGGCTCAGCTTCTGGTCTTGCAATTGGCGTTGCCCCACAAGCTGACTTAATTGTCGGAAGAATCTTTGATGCCAATGGAAATTCCACTCGAGAAAATATTTTGCTTGCGATGCAATGGATGGCCGACCCCGATGGCAATCCAGATACAAATGATTTCGCGCAAGTCGTTAACAGCTCTTGGAGCGACGATGAACCCTACAGCGACCGCGAATCCCATGACGAACCATTTTGTCAAATTATCGACTCTTGGGTTCAGCTGGGTATGATTCCTGTCTTTTCTGCTGGTAATACAGGCCCCAGTGCTGGAACAATTAATATTCCAGCTGGCTGCCCCCGCTCTTTTGCCGTGGGCGCCACTGAAATCGGTGACAGATCGCCTCACTTCAGTTCGACGGGTCCTGTTAAATGGAAATCCACTAGTTTTATAAAACCTGATGTTGCAGCCCCGGGATTTAAAATTTTGTCGGCCACACCGGGCCGTGGCTACGAAGAAATGTCTGGCACTTCAATGGCGGCACCGCACGTATCGGGCGCATTGGCTGTCGTTCTTCAAGCCAGACCGGATTTCACAGTTGAACAAGCCACGCAAGCCATTCTGGCCGGCATTCAGGATTTAGGAAACCCAGGGCAAGATAACGTTTTTGGCTGGGGCCGCCCCAACCTTCTGAAGTCAATCGAGCTGATCACTTCACCCTAGACTGGACCCCTCACGTGTATTTTTTAAATCATTTTCAATACTTGCGCCCCACTTCGATCTTTCTTATGCTTTAAGTCATGGGGAATTTAACGGGGCTCTTGTTGCTGTTCTTAAGTCTTTGCGCAGAAGCTAACAAAGTGACTTGCTTCGAAGACAAAAAAGAAATGCTCATTCCTAACACAAAATACACTCTTACACATCGTGGAGAACTTTTGAATGGCACTCAAAAGTTTGCCAATTTACCACTTCCAAAAGGATTTTTAGCAGAATGCCTGCTGAGCTCTTCCATTAAAACTGATGCTCTTGTGATCTTATCTATGAGCGCAAAAGACTATGATAAAAAAAGTACTTTTGTTTTTAGAATTTCACAAAAAGATTCGAAAGTCTTATGGAGCCAACTGCTGAGCAACCCAGCCCAACCGAGCCCCGCTTTTATAAATGATAAAATAGTCGCTGTGCCAACTTTAGGACAAGTGGTGGGGCTTAACCCAGAAACCGGAAATATACGCTGGAAGTTCGGCAATGCAGAAACAGAAGCTTTTGATTTTCATAAAATATCGATCCAAGGGACTTCCACTTTAGTTGCAGAAGGCACCATGACAGGTGCCGGTGTTCGAACAAATAGTCAGTACGAAATTAATCTTTTTGACGGCAAACTCTTGCCGCCAAAAAAGTAATCTTTATTATTAAGTCGAACTAAAATGTCCACTCTTCTACATTCAGAGTTTCATAGTATAAATGTCCCGACAAACGAAAATTCTTTAAGCCCGCGGGAATAACTGCATTGTTGGCTCGATAATATAAGGGCAATACTGGAAGATCTTTTGCGTAAAGATTTAAAAGTTTCTTTCCTAAATCTGCACGTTTTTTACTATCTAATTCAGTTTCCAAACGATCAATTAAGCTATCGACTTCTTTGTTCTTGTAGCCCGTATAATTTTGGCCTGCTTTTGAATTGGCCACTGTTGGAATGCTTGTCGAATGAAGTACCGATCTGGGACTGTTATCGGGAATCGAAACCCAACTATAAAGAGCCAAATCAAAATTACGATCTCGAACAGTGTCCCCAAAGAAAACTCGTGCTGGTTCATTTTTGATATTGAGCTGAACACCAATGTTTCTCCACTGGTCTTGAATGTAAGTTTCGATATTATCATTCAGCTTCACTCCGGCAACTGCCATGATCGTCAAGCTCAGTTTTTTTCCATTTTTAACGCGGATACCATCAGCTCCTTTTTTCCAGCCAGCTTCGTCTAAAATTTTATTCGCCGTTCGAGGGCTGTATTCATACTTTTTCACTTGATCTGTGTACCAAGGGTCTTTTTCAGTTACAAAGTGAGCCGCAATTCGACCTTTGCCTTCCAAAAGAGAATCGATCATTTCTTTTTTATTCAAACCGTAAGCAAGGGCTTGCCTGACTTGAATGTCAGATAAAATGGAATTGTCTAAATTAAAATCGATATGAGCATAAATCACACCATCTTCAAATACGACTTGATAGGGAATATTTTCTGATTTCACTTTTTTATCAAACACCACTGCTTGATCTAAGCTGAATCCACCTGCAGATGAAACCATATTGATACTTTGAGACCTTAAATTGGCTTCGAGTGTTCCTGTATTCGGAATTAATTTAATCACAATTTTTTTAAACTGAGGTCGCTGACCTTTAAATTGTGGGTTCACAGAAAAAATCACATGACTTCCCAACTTCACTTCAGAAATCACATAAGGCCCATTGTAAAGCCCCGGGTTTGTCGGATTTTTTGTGTACAAAGAATTTTGATCGTAGCCTTCAGCTTTTGAGGAATACTTTGCAAAGATTGGACCTTCTAAGTGTTCAGGCAAAGGGTCCGGAATATTGGCAAAATAATCAAATTTTGCTTTTACAAAAGTGATTGTGCACTTTTGAGGATTATTTTTATCAGCCAAAACGCTTGTGATGTTTTCATATTTTTCACGATCTGGTATCGAAACATTTTTTCCCTTGCCCACTTTAACTGAAAATTCAATATCACGGCAAGTGACAGGAACACCGTCACCCCACTGCATTTCAGGCCGTATTTCGATTACCATTTCAAGGCCTGGGCCTTTGGGTTTTAAAAGTTTATTTTTAAGAGTTGGAATTTCCTTAATCATTTGCGGCTTCCACTGCAAATCAGGAGTTAAAATAATCAACGGACGGTGGGCTAAATAGAGCATGTAACGAGTTGCCGCTTGTGAAGAAATCAGCGGATTTAAGTTTTCGAATTCAGCACCAATTCCGATATTCAAAGTATCCGTTCCCTTGTTTGATGCAGCTGTCGAAACACTTGCCAAGATGAGAACTAACGTCAGAGCCAATTTTTTGATGATATAAGCCATGAAGCCTCCAGGGAAAGGATCAGACACTGAAGACTTTCTGTTGCCAAGCACTTTACTTGTTGCTGCACCGTAACTATTGCCTATACAAAAACTTGAAGCTCGAATAAAACTGGCGCATGACGCAGACCAAATCTCAGATTCGCAACGACTCAGCACCATGGGGCCTCCACTGGTTCAGACGCGACCTCCGAATTGCTGGTAACGAAGCCCTTCGCACTAACTGGAAAAAAAGTAACGGCCGCACACTTGGTTTTTTTTGTTTTGATTCAACTTTTCTTTCCCGATCAGACTTCTCCCACAACCGATTTGCTTTCTTTTTAGACAGCTTAGTTTCGCTTAAAAAAGAGCTCCAAGCTCAAGGCGGGGATCTTCTTGTTGTGGACTGCTCCCCACTAGAAGCTTTCGCAAAATTAATTCAATTTTGCGAAAAAGACGGCCAACAGAAACCCCACTTCGTCTCCTGGAACAGAGACTACGAACCTTTCGCTCGAAATCGGGATGAACAAGTCAAAAACTATTTAGACAGTCAAAATATCGACATTTCGACCCATCGTGATCATTTACTTTTTGAACCTTACGAAATTTTGAAAAGTGAAAAAATAACCGACTTTTACCAAATCTACTCGCCTTACGCCAGAAAATGGTTTTCACAACTTACTCAAACTCTGGGCCAAGACCGAATCAAACAGCAAAAAAAAGCGAATGAGTACTACCATAACCTTGAAAATAAAAAATTAGACCAAAATTTTAAACTGACATGGAAATCTTTTTTAGAAAATACTTTTTTCCCATTTCCAGATGCTCTTGAAAAATTTAGGTCTGCAAATAACAAAAATGTCACGATTGAAATTCCCCCAGCCGGATCCCTTGTGGCTTTTCGACAAATGCAAGATTTCAAAAATAAAATCGAAAATTATCAAGACAAACGTGATTTTCCAGCCAGCCCAGGCACTTCAAGACTTTCAATTTATTTAAAAAACGGCAGTCTTGTGTCGACGCAAATTCTTTCTGAACTTAAGCTTGATCAAATGACTTGGGAACCCAAAGGAAGTGCTAATCAATTCGTAAAAGAAATTGCCTGGCGGGAATTTTATTATTCAATACTTTTCCATCGACCTGATGTTGAAAAAACAAGTTTTAATCTCCAGTACGCTCAGCTTAAGTGGCAAAATGACGAAAATCTTTTTAAACGATGGCAAGAAGGAACAACGGGATTTCCTATTGTTGACGCTGGTATGCGGGAACTCTTGCAAACAGGATGGATGCATAACCGCGTGCGAATGATTGTCGCTTCTTTTCTAACAAAAGATCTTTTGATCGATTGGAAGTGGGGTGAAAATCATTTCATGAAACACTTACTTGATGGTGACTTGGCTCCGAATAACGGTGGCTGGCAGTGGGCTGCGTCTACTGGATGCGATCCTCAACCTTACTTCAGAATTTTTAATCCTTGGCTTCAAAGTGAAAAATTTGACCCTGACGGACAGTATATTAAAAAATATATTCCTGAATTAAAACATGTCCCAGCCAAAGCTCTTCATGATCCTGAAGGCAGTCGTTCCGCATTCAAGTACCCGCTACCTATTGTTGATCATAAAGCACAAAAAGAAAAAGCTTTGGCTCTTTATAAAACCTCAAGGACAAGTTAATCGATGATTCATGAACTGATTGTCATTCAAAGCTTTTCTTGTTTTTTTATGACGGGTTTGATCTGGTTGATTCAAATTGTTCACTATCCCAGTTTTTTATTCGTTGAACCAGCCCGCTTTATTGAATTTGAAACTTTTCACTCAAAAAAAATCAGCTTGATTGTGATTCCGATCATGCTAACTGAACTGGCCACAGCCTTACTTCTGATACTTCACAAGCAAGAATTTGTTTTCATCATAAACTTGATTCTTCTTGCTTGCATTTGGCTTTCAACATTTTTCTTAAGTGTTCCGTTGCATAATAAACTGATGAGTTCTTCTAACGGAACACTTGATGTGGGTTCCATTCAAAAATTAATTCTCACAAATTGGCCCCGTACAATTTTATGGACAATAAGATCTTTTCTTTGGCTGGGGCTGCTTCTGCTTCCTACTTTCGTCTAGAAGCGAAATAATTTAAACCAATTTCACAACTTTAAATAACCCGCTAAGGCTTTCTGGCATTAAGTTCTAAGCCTATTCGTCCGAACCGTTTCCTAACTCATCCGAGAAAGGAATTCCGGTGTTTAAATCAGCTCCATTCAATTCTTTTTTATCATTTTTACCCACACTTGTTATTCCATTCTTTTTGATGGCTTGCAGTCCTGGTCAAATCAACAAATTACCAGATGACCCTGATCATGAACCCCTGATTCAACCAGTTCCAGGACGCGATGAAGGCTCCGTGGATCTTCCTTCAAAAGAAGAGAATTTAATTCCACCAGACTTTGAAACAACAATGCCCTTAACTGAAAAACAAAAAATATTAGCTCAATATGATGACATCGATCCAGATCGCATCGTCCCGACAAAAGCTCTTGAGAAAGCTTTACTGTATTTTCATGAAAATAAATTTAATTTGAAAAATACTGATGTTATTTCAATTATTGATTTTAAACAAAGTTCACAAAATAAACGATGGTATTTTATCAATATGTTAACAGGACAAGTTTGGAACATACATGTGGCCCATGGAAAAGGTTCGGATACGAATCACGACGGTTTAGCAGAAAAAATGAGTAATATCTCGGGCTCAAATGCCAGCTCGATTGGATTTTATAAGACAGCAGAAACTTACCAAGGAAAGCATGGCTATTCACTCAGACTTGATGGTTTATCTGAAACAAATTCGAAAGCCAGAGCTCGAGCTATTGTGGTCCACGGGGCTGATTACGTTCAAGATCGAGAAGTCATTCAAGGTCGAAGTTGGGGCTGTCCAGCCGTTTCTCAAAAAAATTATAAAAAAGTGATTGATCTGATTAAAGGGGGCAGTCTGATTTTAGCAGTCGGCCAAGACCTAAATAAATCTTTGAATGACAATCAAAAAAGTCATTTAAGTTACAACGCCGTCGGTGGATTTTGAGAATAACGAATCACAACCTGCTGCTTTTCGTCTTTTGCAGTGCTTAAATTTGAAAGTCCACGGAATTCCAGAAGTCCGCGGTTTTTCCTATCATACTGAACATATATAGGATCGGCAAAAGCTTTTAAAAAGACAGAAGCAATTTGAATTTTAAATTCAACAGTTGCGCTATTTTCTTCAGGTGCCTTTTTTCGAGCCGCTTGAAATTTAAAGAAATCTAAAAGGGGAATCACAACAAAAGAAACTTTTTTATTTTGACCCGATGCTAAATCATCGAAGTACTTCAAAATAAAATTATTAAACCCCTGCCCTGCTACAAAGCTGGAATCAGTTCCTACAACTTTTTCTTCTTTTTTATTTCCTTCAATAAAAATAGCGATGCGCGCTTGATCCCCTTGCAAAATAAGAGTTTCTTTTCGTTTTAACCGATTGTCATTGAGTTCACTGTCGGGAACAAATAAATTTGATTTAAATTCTGATTTCATGTTTGCAAATTCTTTTAAATTTAAATCGAGATATTTTGTTTCGACTAATTGATTGTAGCCATTGACATCTAAAGTCACCTGGTGAATTTCGTGATAAAGAAGATTTTTTCCAGTTTGATCATAAGCTTGACCGTAAAGCTTATTCACTTGGGCCCGTGAATTCATTGAAAATATTAAAACAAGTAAAAATGTGAGTTTCATATTTTATTCCTTTTATCAAGACCGTACAAAATGAAGAACAACAAAGCCCAAAATAAACCGTGAAGAGAATAATAAAATAACAAAGGCTCTGAATATTTCAAAACTCCGATTTTTTCGCCGGCCCAATAAGACAGAGGACCGAATAATGCGGCTAATGGCAATCCCAAAAAGGGCTTCTTGATTATTTTTTCTAATGAATAGGGCACACAGCTCACAAAACCCCACCACATACCAAATAGCCAAAAAGTTTCAGTCAAAGTCTTATGTTTCAGAGTAAATAAAATATTTTCAAAAATATAAAAATCAATTAGATATCCGCTGATTGCAAAAGACAGCATCATTTTAAAATCTCGCCCTTTATTTTCACTTACAAAGTAAAAATGCAAAACCGAATACAAAATAAAATTAGCGACGACTCCTAAAATGTTTTCAGAGTGAGCGCAGATAAAATAAATCCACCAACTGATATGAAATAAAATAATATTTAAAAACTGTTTATTTTTCATTGAACTCAAAGCCTGTGTTTTTTATTAATTTTTCTTATCATTCCAGATTAAAAGCCTAAACTGTAAAATGACATCATTCAACGCCACAAGCCAACGCAGACAGTTATATTTAAGCTCGCGGTCTTCGCCTCAGCTTTAACTGAAGTGACGTCCCAAAAAAATTGAAAAAATATACTTTGGTCAAGCTTGCTTATTGAGGCTGACGATTCATTCTCTTAGTAGGAGGTACAGTTATGGAAATAAGTGAAATGACAATGTCCTATCAAGGTTTTCAGCCATCCGATTTTACAAGAAGCTACTTAGAACAGACAATGGCTGAACTCTACAACGAGTCTCCCAATGGTTCATTCTTTCAAGCTGCTTTCAGCCGCCAGAACCATATTTTCAAAGCGCGAATCAGAATTAATTCTGCAAACGGCCATTTTTTTGCAGTTGCTTCAGGCAAAAAGCTGAAGGATGTGACTCATAAAGTTGCTTTTCAAATTAGAAAGCAATTAGGCAAGTGGAAATCATTACGTTTTAATAAACGTCTGGCAAAACAATCTTTTACAGAACTGATAAATGAACTTAAAAAAGAAAGTCAGAGCCTTCAAGAATCGAATAATCAATTTTCCGCGAACGCTTCCTGAATAGAAGCGGCACTGGATTTATTAATTTTCAACTGGTTTTGGGTAAACTCGAATAACGGCTCGAACCGGTCGATGATCTGAAGGAAGTCTTTCCCGATCTTTAAATGTTTGAGGATCGGGAATGATTTCTCCGTTGGCTTTTGTATACTGGACAACTTCAGCCTCTATCACAGAAAGATTGCCTGCAACTCGGATGTCATCCATTTGTCGTGCCGACTTCCCGTTGGGTCCGAAGTAAAAATGCGTGACACGATTATTCTCGTCGAAAATTTTTCCAGGTATGGAATCAAAAACACTCTTTAAAACTTCTCTAATTGAATCCATTTCGGCAGCTCTGATAACATCTGTATTAAAGTCACCACCTAAAATAATGGGAATATCTTGTCCATATTTCTCTCGAAGTTCTTCAATAATTTTTTTGACACCTATTTCGTACTGGGCTGTTCGGTACCGAGTACTTTCTTTGTCTCCGGGATTATCACGTTTTGATTTGGCATGATTACCTATTACCAGTAAAATTGGTTTTTCATCACCAGGCCGAGTCAAACTCAGAACAGGCAAATCCCTTGAAAAAAGGGGGTACTCGGTTTTTGTTTTTGGATCAACCCAAATACGATCTTTATAAGAAGTCAGTTTAAATTTGAACCCTAAATCTTTCTTCACACCAATTGTAATGTTGATTCCACGATTACTATTTCCTTCTTTTAAAAACATATAGTAATCATTTTGAAGTCCATTTGTTGCCAGATTCATTAAATCCCGAGCATCTTCATCTTTATGAATTTCAGATCCTATAAAAATATCGGGATCATTTTCTTTAATTATTTCCCTTTGCCAATCCAATTGAGCTGTGGCTTTGAATCTAAACTTTTTATCTTTTGTCAGAATCTTTGCGTCGCCTCGACGATCTGCGGATTCCTTAATAAAATCATCTTTTAAATTAAAAATAAGGACTTTAAGATCAAGAGGATTTTGGGTGAAAGCTCGTCCCACACCTAATTGAACACGGCACGACTGAGCCGCACTTGCCGACTGACTAATAACTAGACAGATCGACAGTATTTGCAGGCAAAGTACCAACTGAGCAGTTTTAAAAACGTGTTTACGCAACATAGGGGACCTCAACTTGTAATAAACGTACTTCTCATAAGATAATCTGCAAATAGACTGCCCGAAAATAGGCGTCGAATGTGTATCAGGCTTTGAATACAATATATTTTTCAAAAACTTCCAGATGAGAAAACTCAAATTTGGTTTTGATATAACGAAGACTTTTGATGTTATAGAAGCTGACATGGGAGGGGTCCCGTTGATAATACCATTGGGTAAAATCTTGAACCTGATCCGTCAGTGACGTCTTGATATAAAGTTGCCCCTCTGGCTTCAACAGCAAACGTAATTTTTTAAACTCTTGATCAGGATTAAAAAAGTGCTCCACTACTTCTGTGCAAGTCACATAATCATATTGATTCAAGAGTAAGTGCTCTAAAGGAAAGAAAAAGGGGTCATAATCCACAATTTGATAAGATTGTTTTTTTAAGAGGTGTGAAATCACAGATGAAGGGCCGCAACCGAAATCCATTCCCTGCTGTTCTGGCGTATGATTTTTTAAAATAGCTTCTACAATGGGCCTCAAGAAGTTTTGGTAGTCTAAGTCGGTCACGTTATTTTGATGAAGCTCATAGCGAGCTCTTTCGGCTTGTAAGGAAAGACGATTTTCAGGACTTCTAAAAAATAAACCGCAGCCATTGCAGCGACAAAAAATGTGTGAATTTTCATTTTGATAAAAATCTTGGACTGTTATCGTCTGAAGACAAAGCAAACACTGGCGCATGGGGTCAGCCGATTCCTAGTTAAGATTGTTAAGAAGCTTTTACAATTCCTAACATTCTAACACTTGCATTTCTAGGGGTTTTTTCCGTAATGTAAGTTGATTTATGAAAATTTCCAAGAGTGATCCCTGATCTATTCTTGAAGAGATTTTCTAGAAGCTTTCAAACAATAAATAAAATTTCCCTGAGTCTCTGATTCAGTTCGAGATTTTAACGAAAGGATTTTTTAATGAACACACAGAACCCCTCTGTGTCTGAGCGTTTTAGCGCCTTCAGATCAGCCGTGAATCCACCACCGACAAAGAAAATCGAAAAAATCAAAAACGCTTCTGGCAAAGAAGCTGCGATCTCAGAATATTTCGGTTGCATGACTTTTGGCTTAGCCCAGATGCGCGAAAAACTTCCTAAAGATGCTTACAATTCTCTTTTACAGACACTCGAAAAAGGAAAAAAGTTACCCAAAGAAAGTGCTGACGCAATAGCCAGTGCCATCAAAGAATGGTCTGTTGCTAAAAATGTGACTCACTTCTGTCATTGGTTTCAACCAATGACAGGTTTAACCGCTGAAAAACATGACGCTTTTATTTCGATTCAACATTCTTACCACTCGGAACTTCGAGTTATTGAACGCTTCACAGGTTCACAACTGATTCAAGGTGAACCTGATGCTTCAAGTTTTCCAAGTGGCGGCATGCGTACAACTTTTGAAGCTCGTGGTTACACAGCCTGGGACCCGTCTTCCCCTCTTTTTATTATTGAAGAAGAAAGTGGAAATACACTTTGCATTCCAACTGTTTTTTTCGGTTACCATGGCCAAGCGTTGGATAATAAAACTCCGCTTTTAAGATCAATCGAAGTTCTTTCACGCGAAGGCTGCGAATTTCTGAAACTTGTTGGTGACGTCGATGTTAAAAGACTTCAAGTCACTTTAGGCTCTGAACAAGAATACTTTCTAATTGATAAAAATTTAGCTTCTCTTCGACCTGATTTAATTATGACGGGGCGTACACTTCTTGGTACTTCTTCGACTCGTGGACAGCAGTTGGAAGATCATTATTTTGGTTCAATCCCTAGCCGAGTCAATAAGTTCATGCAAGAAGTAGAATTCGAACTTTATAAATTAGGTGTTCCCGTTAAAACCCGACACAATGAAGTGGCACCCAGCCAATTTGAGTTAGCTCCGATTTTTGAAGACGTGAATATTGCAGCCGATCACAATCTTTTAACGATGGAAGTTTTAAAAAGAATTGCTTTGAAGCATGGAATGGTTTGCTTGCTTCATGAAAAACCTTTTGCTGGCGTCAATGGCAGCGGTAAACACAACAATTGGAGCATCGCAAACGACAAAGGTGAAAACTTACTTGAACCGGGAACAACTCCTCACCAAAATTTAAGATTTTTAGCTGTCTTAGCTGTCACTCTCAAAGCAGTTTACAAGCACGCTGATGTCTTGAGAACATCGATTGCCAGCCCTGGAAATGATCACCGCTTAGGGGCCAACGAAGCACCCCCTGCGATTATTTCTGTTTTTTTAGGCAGCATGCTTGAACAAATTTTAAATAATATCGAAGCCGGCAAAGCCAATAAAGCAACTGATCAGCAGATTATTGATTTAGGCGCCAGCCAAATCCCGACTATTTCCAGAGACTATACAGATCGTAACCGAACCAGCCCCTTTGCCTTTACAGGAAATAAATTTGAATTCAGAGCCGTTGGATCAAGTGCAAATGTCGCAGTTCCGATGTCCATCTTAAATTCAGCAGTGGCCGCCACTTTTAAAGAATGCACGGAAAGATTGAAAGAAATCTTGAAGAAAAAAACAAACCGTGACGAAGCCATCATGGAACTTGTTCGTGAAATCAGCAAAGAAACCAAAGCGATTCGTTTTGAAGGCAACGGCTATTCTCAAGAATGGCGGACTGAAGCTAAAAAGCGTGGCCTCCCAATCTTAAGCACAACACCGGAAGCTTTAAAAGTTTTCAATAATAAAAAAGCCACCCAGTTTCTAGTAGATACAAAAGTTTTATCTCAAGAAGAAATTGCCAGTCGTTTTCACATCAACGTTGAACGTTATGTGAAAACTCTTGATATCGAATTCATGACTCTTCATGAACTTGTAAAAGGATTTGTGATTCCAGCTGTTGAAAAACAACTTATTCAAGTTGGTAATGCTCAAAGTGTGATGAAATCACTTTCAATTAAAAAAGTTCACAAAGGACGTCTTGAAGAACTTGAAAATAATTTTGTGGATATTTTAAAGTGCCTTGAAGCGTTTGAAAAAGTCGTCACAAAATCTCAAGGACTTCATGACGAAATTGCACGAATGGATTTAATTGTGACCCAAGTTGTTCCGGCTGCCGAAAAACTTCGCACAGCCTGCGATTTAGCTGAAACTCTTGTTTCTGATGAATTCTGGACTTTGCCCAAGTATCGCGAAATGCTTTTTTCAAACACTCTGACTTCTTAAATCCATGAAACCCAGAGCTCTTACGATTTTATAAAATCGTAAGAGCTCTTTTTTTTTCGACTTATCAAGGAACTCCAGATATCCTTAATTTAAAATGAAATACCCGCCACCTTTTCATGAATTTAATTTTGAAACAACACGCTCTTCTGGCGCTGGCGGACAGCATGTCAATAAAACGGAATCTGCCGTTATCCTTCGTTGGAACCCAAAAACCAGTTCAATTTTTTCAGAACTGGATCAGCACCGAATCATTCAATTTTTTTCAAAATCCCTGACCCGAGAAGGCGAACTTCTGATTCGAAGCTCTGAATCCAGATCGCAAAAACAAAATAAAGAAACTTGCGTAAAAAAGTGGATCGCATTAATCACAAAAGCGCTTCAGCCACGAATCAAAAGAATTGCAACACGTCCTACGCGCTCTTCTCGACTCAAGCGAGTAAATGAAAAAAAGCGACATTCTGAAGTTAAAAAAATGCGCTCAAAAATTTTAAGGAATGATTAATCAAATTTACTAGTGCGCTTTCTTTTTTTCTAATTCTAGAATCCGCTGATTCAAGCGAAAAACTTCGGCTTTGAGTTCATAGAATTGATTTTTCCACTCTTGCGAAATTTCAGCTTTTGACGGCGGCGCTTCTACGACTACGGGCTGATTTGAGTGATCATTTTCAAAAGCTTGAGGCCCACGCTCAAAGTTTTCGATACGATTTTCATTTCCCGTTGATGTTGCTTGAACTTTTCGAGTCGCTTCAAATTGGCTGACTTGCCGATGTTGGCTTTTTTCAAGATCGGCAACGAGCTCTTCTGCTGTTAAGTGCCCACTTTGGTGACCGATTTGTGTTTTTAATTGAATTAATTTTTTGTATTCAGTGTAAACTTTTTTAAATTTTGAAACTGTCGGCGGAAATTCTCCAACAAAAAGTGATACTCCAATCAGTGCAAAGATGGCTGAAATCATCAAACTTGCTAAAACACTTTTAATTAATTCACGGAAAAAACTCACTCTAGGACCCCCATAAAATCTTTATCGGAAATCCCGAGCTCTTGCTTTATGGGGCTTCTAAAATAGCTGCGACTCCCATTCCACCGGCTGTGCAAATTGAAATTAAACCTCGACCTTTGCCGTGGTTTTTTAAAAGCTTGGCGAGTGTCGCGACAATTCGTCCCCCAGTTGCTGCAAAAGGATGTCCCATTGCAAGACTTCCACCTTTAACGTTTAATCGATCTCGGGGAATATCTCCTAATATCTGATTTCTACCTAAATAATTTTTGCAGTAAACAGGGTCATTCCAGGCTTTGAAAGTACAAAGAACTTGGCCCGCAAAAGCTTCATGGACTTCGTAAAAATCAAAATCTTGAAGCTTCATATTATTTCGCTCTAATAGTTTTGAAACCGCTAAAGTTGGTGCCATCAAAAGGCCATCGCCTTTAACAAAATCCAATGCCGCTACTTCAAAATCGACAAATTTTGCTAAAATAGGAAGACCTTGCTTCTGCGCTTTTTCACGGCTCGCTAACAGAACACAACTGGCACCGTCAGTCAGTGCCGTTGAGTTTCCGGCCGTTAAAGTTCGATCACCTGGAAAATCAAACGCAGGCTTAAGCTTTGCTAATTTCTCAACAGTTGTATCACCTCTTAAAAGAGTGTCTTTTTTGACCCCTTTAAATTCAAAAATCAAATCATCAAAAAAATTCTCAGAAACTGCTTGAGCACCTTTTTGGTGACTTTCAAAAGCCAGTCGATCCTGGTCGGCCCTGGAGATTTGCCATTCCTGAACCATTTTTTCGCAATGTTGTCCCATTGAAAGACCTGTTCTGGCTTCAAGTACCGCCGGAAATATGGGCTTCAAATCAGACAATCTTAACTTTAATAGACTTTGAAATTTTTGTGAAAAAGTTCGAGCACTATTTAATGCGATCATTTTTTCTGAAAAAGATCGCGGATAAAGAATAGGCAAATCCGTGTTTGTATCAGAACCTCCGCCAATCCCCCACTCAATTTGCTCAAGCTTAATTTTAGAAGCTATTTGGCTGATCGCTTCTAAACCGGTACCACAAGCTCTTTGTATATAATGAGCAGGAGTCCAAGGATGTAAACCCGAACTTAAAACACACTCACGAGGCATGGCCCATTCATTTGATGCATTGATAACGGAACCCAGCGCAACGTCACCTAGAATTTGATTCTGTAAATTAAATTTTTGGGTTAACGACATCAAAGCCGCTGTCATGAGCTCTTGGTTTGTCGTTTTTTGATAAAAAGACATGGATTTAACAAATGGAGTTCTTTGTCCCCCACAGATAACAGCTTCTTTCATTTTATTCTCCTGTTTTTTTAAAAAACTGACGAAGTTCTTCAATCCAAGCTTCTTGTAAAATTCCGTCTGCTTTACATTTTACCAACACACTATCAGTTAGATCTTCTTTTTTATAATTTTCAGATGTAAATTTTTGCATGATCGCAACTGTCACTTCTGCAACATAGCTATGAACAAGTCGTGCATCCTTAATATCTGAATTCGTACGTGTTAAAAATTGATTTTGGTAATTTTTGAGATCTTCTAAAGTCTCAGCTGGGAAGTCAGGCGACAACTGATAGTTTTGAATAAACTCTGGATAAACATTCCAAGTTTTTTTTTCTTCTTCATTTAAATCTTGTCCTAGATGCCAACTTTTAAAAAGCAAAGAATTAACACTCAATCGGCACAAAGTCAGCAGCAGCCTTAGATCAGTCAGCTTTTCCGCTTCGTCTTCCCCGATATGACGAGAAAGATAACTGCTGACAATGAGTTCAATTAAAGATCGATCGTGATCAAAACATGGCATTCGACTTAATTCAAAAATAAGTTCAAATGGATCTTGTGAATTCACAAAATAATCAAGCAATTCCCCCAACCACAAGTTGAAGTCTGGCCTGACTGTTAAAAAAGATTCAACTTCTTTTACATTTAGCAAATAGGAATAACTTAATTCTCTCCACTCATTTAAAAGCTGATACGTTCGGGACTTGGATCTTTTTTTAAGGCCCACGCTGAATTGATCAAAATATTTTTTAATATATTCAGCGTAAGCAGAACTATCACTTCTATCGATATATAGAGTTCCGATGTTTTCCGCTCTGCGGTGTCGTTTTTCGGTTAATTTAAAATTTTCATGAACTAAAGGTAAGTACTTTTGATTCAAGGGTAAAAAGTGATAAGCATTAAAGTAGACCATCGAATCTGGAAAAAGATCCGATGGCGAAATCTCATAAAATTCGCAAAAATTTCTTTGAAAAAGAAAATACTCGAATACAAAAGTCGAAAGCAACTCAGTTGTAAAATAATGTTGAAGATAATTTTCTGACTTTCGATCTTCATTTTTTTCAACGATTCCCACGACTTGAGTTTTTAAATAGATTCTTTTGATTTTTTGCAAAAGATTTATATCTTGGGTCGAAACCGTTCTTAAATCCACAAGAAGTGTCCGCGGCCGAACTCTTTCATCATCTAAAAAAAGCTGAAGGCTTGCGTAAAAAAGTGGCTGAGTAGAAAAGTACTCACAAGCTTGTTTACACCTGGCAACTGTCACATCAGAAGTTGTAATAAAAACGATTGAATGACGTTCTTGCTTCATAATTTAAGACTTTTCACTCGAGTTCTGTCTTTAGGCGTTAAACTTAACGCTTATCCAAAAGCTTGAATCAGCTTCATTTAAAACTCAAATTATTTACTCAAATGACACGTCTAGATTTACGACCAAGTCTCATCAATATTTTTAGTGATCAACCGGCATATGAGGCTGATAAGGCGGGCTTAAAACTAAAGGGTCCTGCCTTGGAAACTCAAGATCTAGTGCCCACTTTAAAACTTCATCGATATGTTCGACTCCATGAACTTCCAGATCATTCCGCACTTCATCTGGTAAGTTTTTTAAATCTTTTTCATTAAACTTAGGAATCAGAACTTTTCGAATTCCCCCCCTGTGGGCGGCCATTAACTTTTCTTTGATACCACCAACGGGAAGCACGGCTCCAGCTAAAGTGATTTCACCCGTCATTGCGCGATCAATGGGCACAGAGCGAGCTGTCAGTAAGGACGCCAGTGAAGTTAGCAAAGTCACCCCTGCTGACGGTCCATCTTTCGGCGTCGCCCCTGCTGGAGCATGGACGTGAAAATCAAATTTTGAAAAATCAAAACCTGGATTAAAAAATGCCATTCTTGACTTGAGAAGGCTCAATGCAATTGATGCAGACTCTTTCATGACGTCACCCAACTGACCAGTCAATGTTAACTGCCCCTTACCTGGCATCAGTGCTGATTCAATATAGAGCAAGTCTCCGCCGACGGGTGTCCAAGCAAGACCCGCTACAACTCCTGGCATGCTATGGGCCCGCATTTTCTCAAAAGAAAATTTTTCTTGTCCTAAAATTTCTTCAAGCTGTGAAACTTTAACTTGGATGGGTGTGACTTCACCTTTGACGATACTGCTACTGGCCCAGCGACAAATTTCAGCAATTTTTCTTTGCAGCTCCCGAACGCCGGCTTCTCGAGTATAGCGGTTGATCACAAATGTTAAAACCTCGTCATTTATTTCGATTTGACCGGATTTTAGTCCGTGTTCTTTCATTTGTTTTTCGAGCAAATGCTTTTTAGCAATTTCAAGTTTCTCTTTTGATGTGTAGCTTCCCAATTCAATAACTTCCATTCGATCAAGCAAAGGTCCAGGAATTCCATCAAGAGAATTGGCTGTTCCAATAAAAAAAACTTGAGATAAATCAAAAGGGACGTCTAAGTAATGATCCATAAAAGCTGTGTTTTGCTCGGGGTCTAAGACTTCAAGCATCGAACTGGCCGGATCACCACCAAATCCCCGTGTCATCTTATCAATTTCATCCAAAACAAAAACGGGATCTTTTTCACCCGCTTTTTTCAGAGAAGAAAGAATTCTCCCAGGCAATGCCCCGATGTAAGTTCTGCGATGGCCTCTAATTTCAGCGTCATCACGAATCCCGCCTAAGCTGGCGCGAACATATTTTCTTCCTAATGCTCTCGCGATACTTTGCCCTAAAGATGTTTTCCCCACACCAGGAGGACCCAAAAAAAGTAGAATTGAACCCTTCTTACCTTCCGTTAAACGATAAACAGCTAAATGTTGAAGAATTCTTTTTTTAATTTTTTCTAACCCATTGTGGTCTTCATCTAAAATTTTCTGAGCCTCATCTAAATTGATTTCTTCTGACCCAGACGATTTGTTCCAAGGCAAACCCAACATGAAATCCAAGTGATTTTTTACAACATGATACTCTGGAGAACTGGGCGTTAGCTCTTCTAATCTTTTAACTTGTGCTTGAGCTAATTCCAAAGCCTCAGTCGGCAAATTGAGCTCTTCAATTTTTTTTAAATACTGCTCTTGAGCTTTGCCTTCTCCGTTTTCCCCAAGCTCTTCTTTGATTGTCTTAAGCTGTTCTCGTAAAATCTGTTGGCGCTGTGACTGGCCAAATTTAGTATTCAGCTTCTGTCTGATATCAGCTTGCACACTTAAGTTTTCTTTTAAACTTTGAAGCAAGCTCAGAATCTGCATCGAGCGTTCTTTCAGATAGGAATTTTCTAGAAGTCCTTGTTTTTCATTCAATGGGAAATCGGCGTGAGCCGAAACAAAGTAACCCAATTCTTGTAAATCTTCGGCGCCTTCCACAGCTTCTATAACAGGTTGTGATTGCGCCACAAAAAGTTTCAATGTTTCAACAGAAAGATCTTTTAAACTTTTTAGCAAAGTTTTTTCTACGACTTGATCCAAGTTTCTAAAATCTTCTAATTTTTCGAATTCAGCTTCGTAAAAATTTTGAGTGTGCTTCCAACTAAAGCGCTTAACTCGGTTTACACCTTTGACGACGATATGATATCCTGATTCTGGATTTCCACGAACACTTTCAATTCGAACCAAAGTTCCAACAGAGTAAAGATCGCTTTCTTTTTCAACGTTACGACTGGGGTCAATTTGAGTAAAAGTTAAAATCCAATTGTTATTTTGGAAAGCATGCTGAAGAGCTTTCAAACTTTTTTCTCGACCCACGCGAAGCGCCTGACTAACACCTGGGTAAAGAACTGTATTCTTTAAGGGCAACACAGGAACAAACCCTGTCGGAAATGACATACGGGGCCTCCTTTTTTTAATCCATCAAAAAGTGATCAATTTTTTTCTAAGTCGATCACGACTCACTACAGAAGCAATGTGGGTCGTGTTGAGAATCTGTCAAGATGAGTGCTTTTGTTAATCGTCAATTTGAGCCCAATCTATTCTATTAAATAGCTATCAAAAAAATATTTTTTTTAGCCGTAAAAATTAATATTCTTCAAAAACTGATCTTAAAATAAATCCACGCAATTCAGACTTTATGCGAGGCAAATTGATAATCGGATTAAGTGATTTTGAATCATTCCAAATAAAACAAGCATACAATTTCCAAACAGATGAAAAAAGATAAGAATAAAATTCAGCTTTGTGGACTGCTTCCGGTTTACTTTTTTTAAATAAAGTCAGGACTGTTTCAAAAAATGACTTCATGCCGCGACGACTCATTTCCTGAATTGCAGGATCATTTTCCAAATAAGCCCACAAATTGATCTTGTAATAATCTTCATGGGATTCCACAAAAGTTAAAAATGATTCTAATACGACTGCCAAATGGCCTTTATTCATATCATGAATTTTTCCCAACAAAGGGCCTAAAAACTGATACGCTTGTTCATGATATTTTCCAGCAATCCATAGCCGCAAAGCATGATCAGTCTCCCAGCGTGCTACCAATTCATAAGCGGGAATTTTTGTAATCAGGGCTGCTTTCTGAAGCGTCAAAGCCTTAAAACCATTTTGGCAAATAAATCGAACTAAAATATCGAACTCAGCTTCTTTTAATTCTAAGAAATTAAGCTCAGGGTCTGGATAATTTTGCACACCCAATTTCTGAATTTTTTCTAAGTAAGCGCCGATTTCTTTTTGAGCCCAGCTCTTAAGTGGGTGCTCATTAAAACGTAAAATTTCGACTAGCGAAAAAAACTCATGAAGATCACGATCTTCGGATGCCGCACGGGGAAGCCCATCCCAAAGCGGAGCAATCACTTCACCGTCTGTCGCTTCGCCAGGGCAAGGCCAAACATAGGAACCTTCAATTGCATCAAATGAGCCTAATATTTTACTGGATCCAGATAACGCAAGTGCAAGCCCCGAACCTGATTTCGTTTGGCTTGCGGGCCACCAAAAAGAAATCGCTTCTACTAAAAAAAGACGAACTCGATCAATTTTAGGAGCAGATCCTTTGGTTTCTATCAGACCAAAATGCTGTAAGCGTCTTTGAGATTCACTGACTTCAGAAACAGACATACTTTTTTGAGCAAATAGACAAGGGGTCCATGGCAAATTTTGAGCTTTGCAAACAAGGGCTTGATATAAAACGAGTAAGTCTTGCGGTTTCAAGAAATGATGGACTCTTCTTTGAAAATTCTAACTCCAGACTAACTAAATAAAAATCATCTGAATAGCAATAATGTTCTTGATGCTACGCATGACTTAAGATCCACCGAAACTCTTTAAACAGAAGGTTATAAAGCAGAAGACTCTATTTTGATAAAATCTGACGACACGACGAAGTTAATGAGTTTTTTTGCCAGGCTTTTAAACGCTGAAAGAAGCCTTGAGTAAATAATACGTTGTTATCTGCCATTTCAGGGTGAAATTGCACCAGAAGAACTTGGCGATCACGAGATTCCAAACTCTCTATGACTCCATCAAGACTTCGTGCCGATACTTGAAAAATCGTGCCCGTAACTGAATTCTCGCGGGCTGATTGATGGTGATGACTATCCACAGTATCCTGAGGCAAACCCGTTAAAATATTTTTTAAGACTGAATTTTGTGTTTCAGAAAATAGAATCGAATGATGCCCGCCTTTGTTGTGAACTTCTTTGGTCTTAAGATCATAATTCACATCTTGATTTAACTGACCCCCTAAAGCCGTGAAGACATTTTGCAGCCCACGGCAAACACCCAGTATTTTTCTCTGACTGTTAAAGTAGATAAAGCGGATTAACCGAACTTCTAAAACATCTCGAAACCTCTTGGTGTTTATAGACCAAGTCTTTTTCTGCCCGTAAAGGCTGGGATCTAGATCGTCACCACCCATAAAAATAAAAAGCCCAAAATGAAGACTCAATTCTCGGTAAAATGAATTTTCATCTTGACGATTTAAATTCAAAGCAGCCCCCACAGGAACAACAAAGGTTCGAGAAAAATGTTTCCCAAAATTATTCACTCTCTGATGAGAAGGGCTGTGATCAGCTGGGCTGTTCGCCACAAGTAAGGCTCGCTCGTCTGATCCATGACTATCTGTTTTGATACTTCGAAGTTGGTCGCGGTGAGAGTAAATTGTTGATTGAACAAAAATAGACAGCTTGTGATGATTTTTGACTTTCTGTAGATAGTTTTGCGGGGAAACGCCTTGAGGCAACACGTAAGTTAAATCTTGGCCTTCGGGGGACCAAAAAGTAAGCTCTGCTTTGGCGGCCACTACAGTTAGAACAAAAAAAGCAATCAGACGTACCATTCAAATAGGCTTAACAAAGTTCAAGCCAACTTAAACCATGACAATTCAAAATAATGACTCCTGAAAGGGCTTAAAAAGCTGTGAACTGACAAATCTCAGTCGCTGTCTAAAATCTAGTCGAATTAAGAGCTCGCTTGTATTCTTCTGATATACGCCGCAACATTTTTTAAAATCTCGCCCAGATTGCGGATAAGAAAGCTCAAAAGTCAGCACTGGCTTGTGATTTTAAAAAATGTCATAATACAAGCTCATGGAATTTAAATTTGACTGGGAGCGCGCTGCTCTTCTGGAATTAACACAAGAATATGCTCGCATTTGCCGAGAACGAAAAGTTTCTTTGCGTCCTGCTTCAATCCAGCTTTTTGATTCTCAAAGTTTGTGGGGGCAATTTAATCCTTTAACAAGATCTATTTCAATTTCACGAAAACTCATTGAAAATCAATCTTGGCAAAATGTTCTTGGTGTTTTTCGTCATGAAATGGCTCATCAACATGTTTTTGAAAAAGATCCTGCCGAATACAATCAAAAACCCCATGGTGAAATTTTTCAGAATGCTTGCTCTGTGCTGGGCGTACCCTTTCAGTTCACGAAAGCCAAAATAGGTTTTCAAGATTCATCTCTTGATTGGAAAGATGAAGCAGAAGATACCTCTGACCATAAAATGCTTGATAAAGTTAAAAAGCTTTTATCATTAGCTCAATCTGCTAATATTCACGAATCAGGTCTTGCGATGCAGAAAGTCCAAGAACTTTATGCGCAATATAATATCAACAAATTTGCGATACCGGGACTTGATCGCTCGCAATATGTTCATTTGATTATTGCAGAAGGGAAAAAAAGAAAAAACACTTGGGAGCAAAGAATTATCAGTCTTCTTTTAGAATCATTTTTTGTCGAAATTATTATTTTACAGCAATACAATCCACAAACAGCGGAAAAAAATCAAGCCTTTGAAATTATTGGAACTCGAGAAAATGTTTTGATGGCAGAATATGTTTACTATTTTCTACTCAACCAAGTGGAAGTTCTTCTTAAACAATCGAATGCAAAGTCTAGAAACGAAAAAGCTTCCTTTAGATTGGGCATCATAGAAGGTTTTGCAGCAAAACTTCGCTGTCCTGAAACTGTTATCTTAAATCAGAAAGAAATATCAACGGTTCAAAAAGCTTTGATTCTTTTTAAAAGCAACTCTTCTCTGGAAAAATATTTAAAAGACATATATCCCCGTCTTTCTTTTAAAAAAAGCTCATCGCGAGTGATCGACACCCGTTCTTTTTATGCCGGACAAAAAGAAGGTCAAAAATTAGTTTTAAATAAACCTCTTGAGAACTCAAAAAAATCAGGACTTTTTATATCCTGATGGGTTTTTAACAAATGAAGATCCCGAACAGGGTCCTGTTAAACAAAGTATGCAATATGAAAGTCCAGTACGGCTCGAGTTTATTTCAAAAATGCCGATATGTTTTTGCATGAGCCGCTCTCGACTCACGCAAGGAGACACCACTTATGAAAAAACAATCCGACGCACCTCAATCATTATCAGAAGCCATTGAAAAGCTAGAAAGCGTTTCGGGATCAACCGTACAGGGGTTTAAAAATATTCTAGAAAAAGATTATGCCGAAATTAAAAAATCTCTTGAAAACTTAAAACCGCACCTGACTTCTTTGCAAGAAAATTTAGAAACTGAAGTGATTCAAAAAAAGCAAGCAGCTGAAATGAAAGTCAAAGAAAACCCCTGGCTTACAATTGGGATCGTCGGATTTTTAGCCTTTATCTTGGGACTATTTTGTGGATCTAGAAAAAATAAGAAAGACTAAATGATTAAATTAATTTCATTTTTTTTAAAAACTATCTCTTATCAATTCGCTTTTGAAAAAGCGAAAAGAAAAAGCGTTTTGATTTACTTAAAAATAGTATCTGCTGTTAGAAAAAGTTTGATTCTTGCAATACTTTTATTTGTGACATTGCAATTAATGGTCATCGGAATGATCGGAGCCATTGTTTCTGGAGTTTGGCTTTTGCCAATAGAAGATCACGCAGTCAGAATTTGGATTTTGTTTTCGTTCTTTGCCACATTATTCCTGATCCCTTTTATTATTTTAGTCATCGCTTTTTCAGAAAAGACGTGGCTCAAAATATCTCGAGCCACCGAACTCATGAAATAAATTTTAGATCTTCACATTATAAATATAAGTATCTGTTCTCGATTCCAAGTTCAAAAAAAAACCGGTTTTTTAATCAAACCGGTTTTCATCATATCAAAAAAATATTTTCGAGATTAAGCTTCGAAGTCTTTCATTATTTTTTCGTACTGTTTGAAGTTTTTAGTGAAAGCTTTTGTGTAATATGTGTTGTAACCAGAAAATAATGTGTCCAAAAACTTATAATACTCTTGATATAAAAAATTTCCCATGAATTTACCGTAAAATTCACGAGGAGCATTTTTGCTGTAATCAAATTTACGGTAAAAAGAAGCGACATATTTATTAAAACTTGTCCACCATTTACGAGCTTCTTTAGCGTTGATAAAGTTTCCAACGAAATAAGTTTTTCCACCAGATGTTAAACCAACTTCGTATCCCTTGCCCGCGGTTTTGTAATATGTTTTGAATGCAAAACCTGCAAATTCATAATCCTTAAATTCAGTCATGTGACTCCCTATTCTTCGGTCGTTAATTCGACCGATTTTCATTCCATTCACGATTGCTACATTTGTCACCACTTTTTTGCAGCCTGGACTTTTGTATTTGAGTGAACTGGACCGAAAATAAGACTCTCAACAATAAAATAACTTTACCTTTACCTTTAAAATAAGGATTTAAACGCTCAAAATCGACTACCGAATTTGCATAAATGAAGACTTTTTAAAACTTTCACACTGTTCTTCAGTTAGATGATCATTAAGAAGTGTGATCTCATCTGAAAGTAAATTAGGGTTCCTGGATTCCGTATGACCACAATCACAAAGTAGATGGGCCACTTCGTGAGCCACTGGATTGTAGGACCGTGGAATACTCGATTGATAAGCAGGCGTCATGATAATTTGACTGATCCACCCAGTCCACATCAAGGGAGCCATGGGTGAACCTTCCGCAATATTGCTCGTGTAAACTTCTGAAGTATTATCGGCCCCCATAAAAAATAAAGCTGGTTTTAAACTTTCAGGTAAGGTCGATACAATCTCAACGTCATGGGGTCTTGTGTATTGAGTATGCCCAAATGGTGGTTCGATTACTTCAAGTCTCACCGGAGACGGTTCGATTTGACATTGCTTTAAAATTTCTCGTGTGCGGTTGATTTGGCTCATCACTTGCTCTCGAGTCCAGCCAGTCCCTTTCACCATAAAAATCGAAAGGGGAAAAAAATATTTTTCCTGCGGTTTTGAATATAAAAACTCTATCGAATCAGTTTTATATCCTGATTTAACACTTGTTATGTCTTCAGGTAACGCTGAAAAATTAGTTTTAGTCCAAGGACCCCAAAAATCTGTTCGTATCGCTGATAGGTCCACTTCACCTTTTTCTGTCAAATCAAAAGTGTGAGACAAAATGCCCACCAGTTTCAGTGTCTGATCAGGGGCTAAAGCTTTTAGATCACCCGTTGCTTCAAAAATGGGAGAGCCTGAAGCTAAATACCACCCAGGCAAAGTCGATTCATAAAGCTGACCCAAATAGTGCGGCAAAAGCGAACTGATTTCACCTGACCTTCCAGTTGTCTCTCCGTAAGAAAAAAGTCTTGAAGTCTCTCGTGCTTTTTGTGGTAAAGAATAACCGACTGAAAATACTTTTTGTCCAGGCTGCTGAAAGTTTTTTGAAGTTAAATCAAATTTGGGTATTTTAATTTTACCCAATGTCAGTGAAGGTTCATAAAGAATGAGGGCCCAGTCATTCGATCCAGAAATTTCCGAAATTGATTTTATCTGAGTTCCCGTAATAGAAATTGGTTCAGCTTTATCTTGAGAATAAAATTCCAAAGTCACGTAGTTGGGGCCAATTAATGTCAAAAGCTTTTGTCCCTGAACCATTTGTCGAAAACAATGTTTAGCTGTTAAAGCTTGACCATGATTTAAAATAAAAATGGTACACAAAGGCTGCGACTGAAAAAGCATTCTTCCGACAAACTCAAAATTTTCAGTCAAATTTCGGTTCTGACTTTCAATAGCCTGAACATTTGCCTTCGGCTTCAATAAAAATCTAAATTCAGTACGCTTAATAAACTGATAAACTGAATCGGAAAGCTGCTCAGATAAACTCGGGTTATAAATTAAGTAGGTCAGTACTTCGACAACAAATTCCTCAATCTGAGTTGTCGCATAAAGCGAAGGAAAACCAATTTTTTGGGCTGTTTGAGTATCCAGCTCTAATGCTTGCTGTTTTTTTCCAGAAACAATCATATCACGAGTCTGAGAAAATATTTTATTGATCTCACTTGTTCGAGACAAATAATGGGACTTATGTGCACTTGTCCAATCGGTTGCTTTTCTTGCCGCAACCCAAAATGGTGATAAGTAATAGTCTTTACCGTATTTAAGTGAAAGATAAAAATGTAATAACTCATGTGTCAGAGTATGGGTTTTTTCTGACGAACCAGTGTATTGAATATCTTCTGACAAAAGGCGAGTCGAAATAAAAATAACTTTTTGCCCATTAAAGTTCTGAGACGCAGCTTCCATTTGCGGATCATCTAATTTAACTAAATAAATAGGTCCTTTTGAAGCTGCTTTCAAAGCTCTCAGTACAGGCCCCATGAATCCCCATTTAATTTGCGCCAAAGCTTTTTTCATCGAAATGACTTCGGAAGAAGTCCAGTCTCGATAAAGATCAGGATAAACAGAGCACAATGTTTGAAACTCGGGATTCTTTTTACAATTCGAAGTATTAAAAAATTCGAAATGCAAAGTATTAGCATCTTGCACTTTTGGCGTAGCTAGCGCTTCCAAATTAAAAAAAAGACCGAGGGTCGCAATAAAAAAGAGTTTATTCATACTTTAAACTTAATTCACATTTCATGCCCAAATGGATTTGTCTCATTTTAAGAAAGTGGGCCCGCTTAAAAAATCATAGGCGCTAGAAACGAAAAGACCGCAAACAGTTGGACTTCGATCTTGATCTAAATTCTCTAATTGAGACACTAAGCCCGATTACTGCAAGACCTGCAAAATCGATAGACACTTGATTATTTGTGAGATCCGCACTCTCCCTATGCCTAAGATTCAGGGGTTGTGTCAGTCCTGACATGATCAAACAATTTTGACTCGCCGCCTACTGGTAAGTGAGTGGGTACCTTAAATGGTCGGCGTGGCGGGATTTGAACCCACGACCCCTTGCACCCCAAGCAAGTGCGCTACCAGGCTGCGCTACACGCCGACACAATCTATTTAAATAATTGGCGAAGTTTTCTGACGTCATCAGCTACATTTTCTAGGCGTTCGGAAAAATTCACAGATAGACTTTGAAATTTTTGAACAACATGAATGTAGTCTTTTTCTTTTTTGACGTAGCTTTTAAGTTCTTTCATTGCATTTCTTGCGCCTTCAATCGAAAAACGATCCCGGTGCAAAAGCTTTCGAATCACGTAAGCGTTTTCAACATCTTTACGTGTATATAATCTTTGATTGTTAGTCGCTTTTTTGGGCTTTAAAACATCAAATTCAGTTTCCCAGTAACGAAGAACATACGGTTTAATTTCAAGAAGTTCGGCTACGTCTCCGATTTTAAAACCCATTTTATCTGGAATCGCTTTTATTTCGGCTAATAACAATTCATCACAAAGTGCCGCAGGTAAACTTTCAGTTTGCTTTTCAGGCTCGACAAAGTCGAGATCCTTCAGTTGCAATTCACCGTCTATAAAAGGATCCTGCTCATTCGTCATCATCATCCTTCAATCCTGTTATGTCTTCACCATTCAAAAGAGCCTTCAAAACTTGAGAAGGTCTAAAAGTTAAAACTCGACGAGCCGAAATCATGATTTGCTCACCCGTTTGTGGATTGCGCCCGATTCTTTGATTTTTACCTCTGACTAAGAAATTACCAAAGCCTGAGATTTTCACTTTTTCTCCACTGTGAAGTTGATCTTTCAAAGTGTTGAAAACCATCTCGACTAGTTCAGAAGCTTCTTTTTTAGAGAAACCAATTTTTTGATAAACTTTTTCAACGATATCTGCTTTTGTCATCGTTGATTTACTAACGTTTTGTCCGCTCATAGGTCCCTCTTGTTCATCTTTAAAAGCTTAAGCCAAACCCTTGAAATCCTTCAATCTTTTTATATTGAATTTAACGGAGTGCGATAGAGTACCGAGCTTTGAGCTCTTCCAATAGTTTTTGCTGTAGCGCGTTTACGCGATCTTCTTGCAATGTGTTTTCACGATCTTGAAGCACCAGTCTTAAGGCAACAGACTTCTGCCCTTTTTCAAGGGGAGTTCCTTCAAAAACGTCGATCACTTTCAAATCGATCAGCAGGGCGCCTGATTGATGTCGAATCGTCTTGATCACGTCGCCTACACCCAAATCACTCGGCATCACGAAAGCCAAGTCCCGCTCAACAGAAGGGAATTTAGATGGGGTCTGAGATTTTAATTTTAGCGCTGGTCTTTTAAAAAGACGATCGATTTCAATTTCAAAAAGTGCAGCTGGTACTCGAATCTTATTTTCATCTGAAAGTCTGGGGTGAAGAGTGCCGATAAATCCAACCGGCTGTCCTTCAAGCTCGATGATGGCCCACTGACTTCGATGTAAAAAATCAGGCGCCTGAAAGACTTTGTCCACTTTAAATTCAAACGAGCTTAATTGATTTTTCTTGGCCCAAACTTCGAGTGCACCTTTTAGTTTAAAAACCGGAGACTCGTGGTTTTGCTTGCCCCACAAATCCTGAGGCAAACCCCAAGTCAAACCCCCAAGCCGTGTACTTTCATGCAAGGCTCCGTTTACTTTCGAGAAACAAGAACCCGTTTCAAATAAATGTCCTTGGCCCTGACCATGGCGGTAATTATGAAGCGTGTTCACGAAAAGCCCATAAGAAAGGCTCGAGCGCATGACGTTCAGTTCTTCATTCAAAGGATTCACTAAAGCAATCGGATCAGAAGTGATCTGAAGCCCCAACGCTTTTAAAGAAGCAACATCACCCAAAAAAGATTTTTCTTTCTGACTTGAACAAAAAGCAAAGTTAACCGCTTGAGCAAAACCTAAATTTGAAAATGTTTGAGCTGTCATTTTCAAATTCAAATACTTCGAATCATGTTGAGAAGGTTCTTTATCAAACTGAGGCAAAGATTCAGGAATATTTTCATAGCCGTTTAATCTTGCGTACTCTTCAACAAAATCCATTTCATGAAATAAATCTTGGCGAAACGATGGGGGAATTAAAGTCAAGACTCCTTCATTTTCACTTTCAATTTTTAAATGTAATCTTTTTGCAAATTCTTTGATGTTTTCTAACGTGGCCTGATAACCCAATCTGTCACTGATTAAATCTGCTGAGACTTTCATTTTGCGATTCAGCGGAATTCGGTTGTCAATATCGACATAATCTTCAGCCATTTTTCCGCCCGTGACTTTCACAATCATTTCACAAGCTTTCGCCAAAGCACGCTCTGTAAATGAAGAATCAATTCCCCGAGCGAATCGGTAAGATGAATCTGTTTCAATTCCAAAAGTCCGAGCTGTTTTGCGAACAGACTGCGGAGCAAATGTCGCAGCTTCAAGAAAAATATTTTTCGTATCGATGTGGGTTCCCGAACTCAATCCCCCGATGACTCCCGCCAAACAAAGAGTCCGAGCTGAATCTCGGATTCCTAAGTTTTCGGATTTCAGATTCAGTTCAGTGCCATCAAGAGTTTTAAACTTTTCATCTTGCGGAGCCCGCTCAACAAAAATGACTCCCGATTGAATTTGGTCCGCATCGAAAGCATGCAGTGGCTGCCCCAATTCGATTAAAATGTAATTTGTGATATCCACGACATTGTTGATTGATTTTAAACCGACACTTTCAATTTTTCTTCGAAGCCAGCCAGGACTGCCACCAATCCGAACATTTTCAATCAACCGACCCATGTAGCGTGGGGCTAAGTCCGGAGCTTTCACACTGACTTTAATTTTTCCACTTTGAGTCGACTTTGTACCCCTTAATTCAGGAGTCAAATCTTTCACGTCTTTTTTTAAAAGGGCTGCAATTTCACGAGCCAATCCAAAATGACTTAAACCGTCGGCTCTATTGGGAGTGACTTTCAATTCAAAAATCACATCATCAAGTCCCCAAAATTCGGCAAATGAGACGCCCACTGGCGCATCGGGATCAAGAATAACAATGCCATCCGTATTTCCAGTTAAACCCAATTCCTTATAAGAACAAAGCATTCCACCGGACTCAACACCTCGAATGGAAGATTTTTTAATCGCGAAATTTCCAGGTAAAATGGCGCCGGGCAAAGCGACAATCACACGATCACCAGCTTTGTGATTTTGAGCACCACAAATAATTTGATGAACTTGATTTTGTCCCGTACTGACTCGACAAAGACTGAGCTTGTCAGCGTTTGGATGTTTATCTTTTTCTAAAATATGCCCGACAACGACCATCGAGAACTGCTTTCGATGGTCGTGAATCGCTTCGACTTCAAATCCCGCACGAGTCAGAATTTCGGCGAGTTCTTCGGGCCTGTTCATATAAGATTCGATATCAACAAATTCTTGAATCCAACGTAATGATAATTTCATGAAAACTGCCTTAAAAATCGAAGATCATTTTCCGGTAAGAGCCTGATATCTTCGATGCCATATTTAATAATCGCCATTCTTTCAATTCCAAAACCGAAAGCAAAACCTTGCCACTTCGGATATTCAATTTTTGCGTTCTCAAAAACTCGGGGGTTCACAAGACCTGAACCGCCAATTTCGATCCAACCTGAATTTTTACAAAGCGCACAACCACTGCCCTTACAAACAGGGCAAGAACAATCCACTTCTGCCGAGGGTTCTGTGAATGGAAAAAAACTGGGACGAAATCGTGTTTTAAGCCCTGGTCCAAAAAATTCACGAACGAAAAAAGCAATCGTTCCTTTCAAGTCAGCCATGGATATTTTTTCATCGACACACAAAGCTTCAATCTGATGAAAGTGTGGCAAGTGAGAAATATCGCTATCACAACGAAAAACTGCGCCTGTTCCAATAATTCGAAGCGGTAATTTTTCATTTTCTAAAGAATGAATCTGGATGGGTGAAGTGTGAGTCCTTAAAACGTGCGTCTGATCTACAAAAAATGTATCTTGCATATCACGCGCCGGATGATCTTGCGGAATATTAAGGGCTTCAAAGTTATAATAATCTTTTTCAATCAGCGGACCCGTTCTTAAAGAGTATCCGAGCCGAGCCATAATTTGCACAATTTCATCAGTCACTTTTTGCACAGGATGAAGTGATCCTAAAATTGAACCTGAGCCTGGCAAAGTAAGATCCAGTCTTTCATTTTCCATTTTGGAATGAATCTCTTGATTTTTGAGATTGAGTTCCAATTCAGCGTAAAGCTTTTCAAGAAACTCTTTCACTTCATTCACTTTTTTACCAAACTGTGGCTTTTCTTCTTTCGGAAGTGTTGCCATCGCTTTCATCACATCCGTGACTGCTCCGGTTTTACCAAGATACTGCACTTTTGCATTGTAAAGATCCTGGAGGTTTTGAGCTTTTTCAAAAGCTTGCTGAGCTTGAGTTTTTAGTTGGTCTAATTGAGCACTCGCTGGGTTTGACATAGATTTTTAATATGACCTAATTCCTGAGAAGTTAACAGTATTTGAAGCTCTTGACGAGTTGTGCTATTAACGAGACCCATGGCTCACAAAAATAAGACAAATTACAGTCCCTATAAGGCTCGGCAAGAAAGCTCCAGCTCGCGGCGGCCCCACCGTGGCCAGCACCGCAAGCCTGCAACCATTCACACTGTGCAAGAGGCCAACGATCGACTTTATGATTTATTTCGTAATCACGAAGCCGATTTTATCAATCATGAACAACGCAGCCTCATGGCTCGATTCTATGAAATTCTGATGAAAGAGCAAGAGCACCATAATTTTACGCGGTTGATGACAGTGAAAGATGTGGGACTTAAACACTTTCTGGATAGCGTGCTTGTCACGAGGCTAACAAAACTGAAATTTCCTTTGATGGACATGGGAACTGGACCCGGATTTCCAGGAATACCTCTTAAGTTTTTTTATCCAAATGAAAAGATTATTTTAGCTGAGGGTGTTCAGAAACGGGTTCATTTTCTTAAAAAAGCCCGGGAGCAACTGGATCTTAAAAACCTTGATATTATCGGTCGAAATATCGATGAAGAATTCGGCTATCCTTTACAAGGAATTATTACTCGAGCGGTCGAAGATGCTTCAAATACACTTCGAAATGTTTCTCAGTGCCTTGAAGTGGGCGGCCGAGTTTATCTGATGAAAGGGCCTCACGTCGGCCCAGAGCTTGAAATGGCTCAAAAATGGAAGAAGTATTATCGACTCATCGAAGATCATGACTACGAAATTCCTCAAACTCCATACAAGCGACGACTTTTAGTTTTTGAAAAAACAAATTCGATTCCGCTAGATCACGGCATTGAAGAAAACTTCACCCCTTCTCTTTCCAATAAAAGAGAACCTTCATGAGCCAACCTAAAATTGACAGTCTTTCATCATCCGGAAATCCCAAATTTATCCTTTGGAGAAGCTTGCTAAATGCTAAAGGCATTAAAAAAGAGAACCTCTTTATTTTAAGCGGTGAAAAATTAGTTCGAGAATTTATTCAAAATCCCACTTACAAAATTTCTTGCGAACTGATCACCAAAGATCTTTTCCCGCTACAAGCTCAAAAAAATATCTTTGAATTAGATAAGACTCTTTTTCAAGAGCTAGATGTGATCGGCACAAGATTTAATCTACTTGTCTTAGAAATTCCGGAAATAAAAGAATCTGTTTCTTCAGATAAAATCGAAGGAATTGAAGTCGTCGCCCCTTTAGGAGATCCTAAAAATTTAGGAGCCTTGATCAGGTCTTGTGTCGCTTTCGGTATCAGAAAAATTCACTTAACAGATGAAAGTGCTCATCCTTTTCATCCTCAATGTTTGAAAGCTTCTGCGGGAGCTGTCTTAAAAGCCCCTCTTTATAAAGCCGGGCTCTTAAAAAATTGGGACCTCAAGACTTCTTGGGCTTTGGACTCAAAAGGCCAAGAACTTGAGCAAGTGCCAAAGCCTGATACAGCTCGAATCATCGTCGGCGAAGAAGGCCGCGGCTTAGCTGGCTTTGAACAATCTCAGTTTATTTCAATTCCGACTCAAAATGTGGAATCTTTAAACGCCACTGTGGCCGCAAGCCTTTTGCTTTATTCTTGGAGTCATTAAGGCTTTTATTTAATCAGTTTGAATGACAGTGGCTTTTAAAAACTCAATTCCAGGAACTGCTGGCGGCCGATTCCAAATTGATAAAACATAGCCACCAAGCCCTGATCCTGTGGGTTTCATGGCTTTGGCACCCGCTTCATTTAAAACTTTCATATGTGCTTTCAAAGCGGGATCTATAAGACCCCATTGCCAGAAGCAATTTTGCGCCAACTGAAGAGCTTCAACCAATCGGTCAAATCCCCGATCCGGATGAGATGTCAAAGCTTCCATACAAAGTTCAACAGATTTTTTCATTCGAGAATCAGATTCATCAAGTGCGCTTGGATTATCGAATCCCCAACTTTGAACTTTTTGAACGCACTCTTTCGTTATTCCTTTATGACCGCTATGACTCAGATACCACTCTGGTTGCCAGTGACTTTGAAAAGACTCGCGCGCTCCATTTCTTTGAAATAAAAGCCCTTTTTCTGATAGAACCACCGCGACATCCACTCCGCTTGATTCGCCATGAAAAACATCTTCTAAAGTTTTTGCAAAATCAAAAATTTCAACCGAGCTCACAAGTTTTAAACTTTCAAACCACCGAGCAATCGCAACACAAAGAGAAGCACTTGCACCCAAGCCGGAACCGACAGGAATATTGGCTTTCATTTGAATCAGTCCTTGAAAGTGAGACGGAACTAATCCCTTCATGTTGCAGGCTTTTTCAAAAACGGCCCAGAATAACAATTTAAAATCTTCTGGATAGCCCTGGGGTATTTCAAGAGTCAGATTTTTATTATTCTTAAAAAAATACTGAAAATCTAAAAATCGCGACTTCAAAGGAAAAACTAAAGCATGGCCACCACGCAGAACCGTGTGTTCACCAGCTAAAATCCATTTCCCAAAAGTTCTTGTTTCAAAATTTTGAAGATCCATCAGTCCATTTTCCATGACTTGATGACAGTTTCATTTTTAAACTTCTGCATGTACTTTTCAGCCCACTGAAGATCTGATTTTTCAAAAAGAAAGTGGATATTAGGTCCTGCATCCAAAGTCACCCAAGGTCCATGTCCTTCTTGCTTCCAATTGGTTTCAGACCAGTTTAAAACTTCCCGAGCCTTCGCCGTGATGTATCGAAACGGATTTTGCGAAGTATGAAAAAGATCATGCATGTCTTCAAATTCTTCCCAAACAAGTTCTCTTCCGATTTTCCATTCATTTTTTCGTATAATCGAAATCAAATCTTCCAATCGACTTTCTGCTCGCTTCACACGACCACTAAATCGTGGACTTGTGATCACTCTCTTATGAGCTTCACTTGAAGAAACTTTTTTAGGTTCATTTTCTAAAATGACAACAGCGTGAAGAAGTCTGAGCGGCAAATCAAGGGCTTCCGCGCCTTCTTCTTTCCACAAAGCCCAGGGTGAAAAAAAGGACCGACAAGAAGAACCTGACCCCTGTCTTGATAATTTTGAAAGCTCTTTTAAATCTGCACCCCACTTTTGAGGATGAGACTTTTGAAAGATTTCAGCTGCGGCCAAAGTCAATGCTGCAAAACTTGAGGCGCTACTTGCTAACCCACAGTCACTTGGAAAAGTATTACCCGATTTGATATGAAAATTTTCATGCACATTCCACTTTTCTTTTAAAAATTTAAAATGTTTCAAAAATTTTTCTACACTATGCGGTTTTAATTTTAAATCAAAAAGTGGACTCCAATAATCTGGACCCTTTACAGGCTCAATATGCACTTCACTTCTGAGGTTTTCCAAAGTCCAAGAAAGGGATGCATTAATCGGCTTATTCCCAATCCCATCAACTTTTCCCATGTATTTAATTAATGCAATATTAGACGGTGCTGAGCTTTTCATATTCGTCCCCTAATTTGAGACCTTCAAAACAAACATCAGAAGATCGAATGATTTGATTGGGGTTCCAAACCTGAAGTGTTTTTTCAAGATGCTGAGAACTGTTTTTTTCAAAAAGAATAAAAAGGACGTCAGACCCCAAAGCCCCGCAGCCTTTAACGCATTGAACCCCTGGAGTTTCTAAAAAAACTTCAACGAGCTCTGTCGTTTGAGAAACTTCCAAGTCACTTTGAAAAAGAAACTGTCTCCAGGAATTCAAAGCTAAAATAAATTCTTCTATATCTGCATTCTGAAAAGCTTCCACAACAGTTTGATTCAGTTTTTTTAATTTATCCCAGTCAAGATTTAAAGTTTTTGATAAGTGCTCATGAGTTTTGACTTTATTGCCAGTGATCAGAGCAACCCAATCATGACTTTCAAAAGGCCACTCAAGATTTTTAATCTCTTGATTTTGAGTTTCAGTTAAACAATATCCGCCCCGTATCTGGGTCAACAAATCAACTCCGCTTGGAGTGTTGCTTATTTTGCCCTGAATATTTCTATAAGTTTTCCAAACTTCCCATTGGTATTCAGAATCAAATTTTTCTAAATTCAATTTCGAAGTTGCTGCTGCTAAAAACTCGGCAGTACTTCTTCCCATTCCACCTATATGATGAAAAGGATCTATAAAACGTCCTTCTAAAGTTGGATTTAAAAGTCCAGCGGGACTCTGGGGATGAAAACAGGCTGGACCCTGTTGACTGGATTGAAATGTAAAACAAGGATGAACTGCGACAGTCAAAGCTGGTAATCCATGAAGAGCAGCGTACTCACCCGCTATAAAAATCTTTCCCGGAATCTTTAAAGTCATAAACTAAAAGAACCAGAATCTTTTTTTTGAGGATCTCTGATTTCTTTCAAGGCTTCGATCGCATGAGATAAAGAAATTCTTTTCCGTAACTTTAAAACTTCTTCGAGTTTTTTTTGCAAAAGCGGCATTTCTTTTTCTTCTGCCCCAGCTCCAAGGCTTAAGTTGCGGATATGCAGTTTCATGTGCCCCTCAATAATTCCAATAGTCGTCAAAGCACGTAAAGCACCCAAGTTTTGAGTCAATCCAACAGCTGCGCAGATCCGAGACAAGTGATTTGAATTTTGAATTTTCATCATTTTCATCGCAATTTTAGCTGTTGGATGAAGAGCCGTCACACCGCCAACAGTTCCAACAACAAGTGGAGCTTCAAAAGTTCCCACAAGAGTAGAACCTTCTTTTCTCCAACGAGTAATGGATCGATATTGACCACTTCGTGCCGCGTAAGCATGAATCCCGGCTTCTACAGCCCGCCAGTCATTGCCCGTTGCAATCAAAATAGGATCAATACCGTTCAAGACACCTTTATTGTTTGTTGCAGCCCTGTAGGGGTCTTGTTCGGCAAAAATTGAAGCTTCTTGTATTTTAGAAGCCAGCTCGGGCTCAATATTTTCCATGACAAGAGTGGCTCGTGTCACTTTCGTGTCAACTAAATTTGAAAGAATACACATCGTGACTTTTTCTGAAGTCAAATGTTCAAGAGGCTGTTTTAAAAATTCACAAACTTGATTGATAATGTTAGCGCCCATCGCATCAACAGGATCAAGAAGAACATGAACGACTCCCATAAACTGAACATTTTCCGCCGCGTGTTCTTCACGATCAACAAAGCGAACTTGAAGATCTTGAACACCACCTCCGCGACGAACAAGTCCAAAAGCTACTTCTCTGTTAGCGATTTCAATTAAATAATTTTTTTGAGATAAAATTTCTTTTTTAAAATTTTCCGGATTTTTAACGTGGGAAAACTGAATTTGCCCAATAATATGATTTCCCACCACTTCAGTTCGAATCGTACCGTTATCTCGAACCCATTTTGCTGTTTTGCTAGCCGCCGCCACAATCGAAGTTTCTTCAACTGCCATCGGGATGGCGTAATCTTCCCCATCAATTTTAAAATGAGTCGCAATCCCTAAGGGAAGCTGAAAATAGCCAATGACATTTTCAATAAATTTTTCGCCTAAAGAAAGGTCTTTCATTCCACCTTCTTTTAAGTATTTTGCTTCTTCAGCTGTCAAAAGCAAAGTATCTTTCAGAGCGGATAGCCTTTGATCTAAAGTCAGCTTGGAAAAGCCTTTAAAGATTTCACTTAAGCTTTTTGCCACTGTCCCACCTTTCGCAAACTCAAAGATTGCGGATTCACAGAGCCCGTACAAAAAAGAGCTATTTTCAATTCAAATTGAAGTCGATTGTATAAGTCTTCTAAAGCTTCTTCAGAAACAACAGCTGCTTTCAACCAGGGCTGGGCCAACCCAACCATCTGCGCATTCAAGCTAAGACATTTGGCGACATCAAGACCATTTCGAACGCCTCCACTGGCCCAAACAGAGTAAGAAGCTTTAACCTCGGAAAAATCCTTTAATATTTCAAGAGTGGTTCGACCCCAGTTATTAAAAGTAAGTGAAGCTTGATTCATCACTTGATTCTGAGATCTTAAACCTTCGATCCGACCCCAATGAGTTCCGCCCTTGCCACTGACATCAACTGCTGCAACACCCGTTTCATTTAATTTTTCAAGAGTCTGCCGAGAAAATCCAAAACCCACTTCTTTAACAACAACTGGTACAGAAATTTTTTTACATAGTTTTTCTAAAGCGTTTAAGCCGCCACGAAAATCAGGAGTGCCTTCTAATTGCAAAACTTCTTGCAAAGGATTTGTATGAATAATTAAAGCTACTGCTTCCAAAGAATCAACCAGCCTTTGAATATCGTCAGAAGCTGAAGATATGATTTGTGTCAGACCCAAATTTCCCATGAGTAAACTTTTCGGATAATTTTTTCTGATTTTCTTCCACTCATTTGAAGCTTCTGCATCATGGAGTTCTTTTCGCTGTGAACCGACTCCCATCAAAATCTGTTTATTTTGGGAAAGTGCCGCCAACCGCGCATTGATTATTTCACCTTGCTGGTGGCCTGCCGTCATTGAGCTTATAAAAATTGGAGAACTGGTTTTATACGAAAAAAAAGAGGCGGATAAATCCACCTCTTTAAAATTAATTTCAGGAAAAGCCTCATGATGAAGTTGATACTGATCCCAGTTTGAAGAGCTCACACTCTGAGTTGACTCTTCAAGAGCCAAAGTAATGTGTTCTTGTTTTCGCTTTTCAAACTGACCCGCATCTTCTTTCAAAACGACCTCTTAGAAGAACTTGAATTAAACTTTGTCGTTCTTCTTGCTGGGTTGATTGTTATTTCATTGCGTGAACGCAAAGAGATTCGAAAGCTTTCAAGTCTTGAACTGCTAAGTCAGCCAAATTCTTACGATCGATTTCAACGCCAGCTTTAATCAAGCCGCCCATCAGTCGAGAATAAGTTGTACCGAACATACGAGCAGCAGCATTGATTCTTTGATTCCACAATTGGCGGAATTGTCGCTTACGCATCTTACGATGTTTGTAAGCATAAACCATTGCCCTGTCGTCCATCTCAACTGCGTGTGTGTACGCACGTGAGTTGGCGCTGTAGCGGCCTTTTGCCCTTTTTAATACTTTTTTGTGTCTTGCACGATTTGTTTTACCAGATTTTACGCGAGCCATTTTTCTTCTCCCATGAGCTTACAAGATTTAATCTTGATTTAGAATACGAGCGTTCTGCTTGTTTGATACATGTTAGCGTCGTCAACATAACCACCCTTACCGAGTTGGCGTTTTGTTTTTGAGCTCATGTGTGAGTTTAAGTGACGCATTTTTGTACTTTTGCGTTTTACTTTTCCGCTTGGGAGAAGCTTCAAGCGCTTCTTCGCACCTGAATGAGTCTTCTGTTTCATTGTTTGTCTCTTTCCCGAGATGGCGTTACTTTCACCGCGAAAGTACTCTTTGTGGGCCATTTTCAGCATGAGGAAACGTTCTAGCAGAAGGCACCCCCCATGTAAACTATCAGAATGATTAAAATGTCCTCTTCAGAAAAGACCCCCACCTTATCCAAGGAAAGGGGCTTGATAAAAACTCAAAAAAAAGACTCATTTTTTAGCGAATAGGTCTTGAAGGCTGAGTGGACTGACTCGTCTGCTGATAGCGAAACTGTGCCACTTCTTCTTGCCAAGGCACCGTACTTTCAACCGAATCAGGTTGAACAATCAGAAGCGCATTGTAAGAGGGAAGAACGGTCCTTCGCTCTCGACCTTGGCCTTCGTAATAAATAACTTCTTCGCGGCTCTTATAAGTTAATTGACCTCTTGCATCAAGAACTGGTTTTCCCGTTAAATCGATCACGGGAATTGTCGCACCACGAGTGGCAAGAACGGCTTCAAAAAGAGTAGACGCCGTATTGGGATCCATCCGAGTGCAACCACCGGAAGCCCGTGCTCCGAGATTTGCAATTTTTTCAGATAAACTGACTTCGTGAAGAGCAATACCTCGATTTCGAATGTAGAACATCGCATTTGGCATATCAGCTTCATCATATGATTTTGATTTGAACTCTTTGGCTAGTTCTTGGAAATTATAATAACCTGACTCTGTCACAGAGTAATAAGACTCAACCGGTCGATTCCCGCAAGCTCCAATTCGGTCTCGAAGTTCAAAAACATGACGTCCCGTTGATACTTTTGCTACCCGAATAAGTTGACCGCGGTGGTAAACTCGAATTGTTTGAGCACCTTTAATCCCAGTCGCCATTCGTTTGTTATTTCCATCACGCAAAGGTGCGCCAAACTTTCGAACTTGCATCGCTAAACTACCGTACTGCATGTCGAAATACTGCGCTGGCATCACAGAGCTCTCATTGTCCAAAATAAGACCCAGCTCACTCAACGCTGGTAAAACGATTGGAACCTGAGTCGGTACGATTTCATTTTGTTTATAGGAATTTGAATTATTCACGACAACAACGTATTCGTATTGCCGAATCCATGGCTTTGACTGGAAATCAGACTCTTTAAATGGAATAACTTTTCGATTCAATCCAGCCGGAAGTGGTGTGGTCACACGTTCGTAATTGGTAATCGCAACATCCACCGGATTATTATAGTCCCACGTGCAATCACGAAGAAAAAAGTTTCCAAGCTTACGCCCGAGCTTGGCTTCAGACAACGGCGCACCGATGGTGAAAGCGGCAAAAGCCAAAAGTGGCATGTGTTTAATCTTCATAAATCAGTTACTCCTAATCAACAAAAGCAAACAAGATTTCTTGAGCTTTTGCAGTCTAAGTGAAGAGTTGTGATTTAGAACCTGTCAGGATTTTGGACAGTAGAAAGTTCTCGAAAAAAAGTAACGCCGCTGTCGAACTTATAGCCGAATTTGTACTCAATTTAAAAAAATGGGTATTGACTCAAACGTGGGGAAGGAATTTTCTAACAAGTATCAAGCTTTGTAACTAATTGATTGGAAGTTACTTTGTAACTAACTGCTTGGAAGTTAAAACAACACTTCGAAGAACCACTCATTGGTTCTTCGAAGTGTTTTCAAAAAAGTATCTATTTTTTAATTAATAAAACTTTGATTTTTTATTCGTCTTCGTTATCGTCTTTTTCCTGCTTCAATTCACCTGGAGCTGCGGCTTGAGCCTTTTTCACAGCGTCTGGGTGGGCTTTCATATAATCTTTTACTTTAACAGGATCTGGAGTCAGCAGCGTAAACATCTGCTTACCTTCCATTTTCGGCTGAGTTTCCACCATTGAAAGATCACTGACAAATTCGATCGCTTTTTTCATCAAACTGATCCCGAATTCTTGGTGAGCCATTTCCCGACCCGAAAACCGCATGTTGATTTTCACTTTATCGCCTTCAAGTAAAAAACGTCTTGCGTGGCGCATTTTAGTTTCAAAGTCATGCTGGTCTGTGCGTGGACGCATTTGAATTTCTTTAATAACAACGATCACTTGTTTTTTTCTGGCTGCGGCTTCCTGTTTTTTCTTTTCGTATTTGTATTTACCGAAGTCCATAATTTTACAAGTTGGGGGAGTTGCATTAGGAACAATCTCGATTAAATCTAAGCCTTTGTCTTCAGCCAATCGAACAGCTTCTGGTACTGTCATAACCCCGATCATCTGGCCATTATCGTCGATGACACGGATTTGTGGTGCTCTGATATCTCGATTGACCCGGAGGCCATCGTTAGGTCGTTTCTTGTCACGGAATCCTCCGCCGCCTGAACCGCCTTTAAAATCTTTTCTCTCAAATGGTGCTGCGATTGTGTACCTCCTTAGGTATTTGTTAAACGCCGCGAAATTCAAATTCTCGTGAGCGTATTGCTTGCACGAGTTGGTTTATAAAAACTTCTGCTTCAATTCCATTTATATTAGTTCCATCCCGTAATCGAACTGAAATTTTATTATTTTCAGCTTCTTGATCTCCGACAATAATCATAAAAGGGATTTTCTGCATTTGCGCTTCTCTGATTTTGTAATTGAGTTTTTCATTCTTGCGATCAAACTCGACTCGAACACCTTCTTGGAAAAACTGGGCTTGTAGTTTTTCACAATAAGCGTTCACACGGTCTGTGACATTCATAATAATAACTTGCACGGGCGACAACCACACGGGCAAATGACCTGCCGTGTGCTCCAGGTAAACACCAATAAATCTTTCCAACGAACCAAAAATGGCTCTGTGTAAAATGACAGGTCTGTGTTCGTGATTATCTTCACCGACGTATTTTAAATCAAAAGCTTCCGGTAAATTAAAATCACACTGCAAAGTTCCCAACTGCCAAGGACGTTTTAACGCGTCGACAAATTGAATATCCAACTTGGGACCGTAAAAAGCCCCGTCACCTGGATTGATTGTATAGGGTAATTGAAGTTTTTTAAGGGCTAATTCAAGGGCCGATTCTGCTTGATCCCAAACTTGGTCACTTCCCATTCGTTGAGCGGGCCTTGTTGAAAGAGCAATTTTATAATCCTTCATGCCCATGATCTTGTAGGTTTCATTAAGCATTGTCATAAAGTTTTCAATTTCACTTTGCAACTGATCGACCATACAAAAAATATGAGCATCGTCCTGACAAAAAGTACGAACCCGAGTTAAACCATGCATGGCACCCGATTTTTCGTATCGGTGAAGCCTTCCAAAGTCAGCCATGCGAATTGGCAATTCTTTATAGGAATGTTTATCTGCGCCAAAAAGTAGACAATGTGAAGGGCAGTTCATTGGCTTTACACCGAAATCCCGTTCATCGGCTTTCATAAAATACATATCTTCTTTGTAGTTCTGGTAGTGGCCTGATGTTTTAAACAAACTCACATCAAAAATCTGCGGAGTGATAACTTCTTGGTAACCACGCTGCCGGTATTGATCTCGCATCAATTTTTGGAGTTCATTATAAACAATAGCACCTTTACCCGTAAAAAACGGAGAGCCCGGCGCCCACTCATGAAACATGAAAAGTCCTAATTCTTTTCCTAATTTTCTATGGTCACGCTTCTTGGCCTCTTCCAAGTTCAGAAGATACTGTTCTAATTCTTTTTTATCGCCGAAAGCTGTCGCGTATACTCGCTGAAGCATAGGATTTTTTTCGTCACCCCGCCAGTAAGCTCCGGCTACGCTTAAAAGCTTGAAAGCTTTTACTTGTCCTGTGCTTTGAATATGCGGGCCTCGACACAAGTCGAACCACTCACCTTGATTGTAAAGGCTGACAGTTTTGGCTCCCTTGGCGGCAAGGTCTTGAATCAATTCAACTTTAAAACGTTCTTTCATGTTTTGAAAAATTGAAATCGCTTCCGAAATTTCGATATCTTTCCGAGTAAGGGGCAAATCTGCCGCAACAATTTTTTGCATTTCTTTTTCAATTTTTGCAAAATGCTCTTCAGTAAAAGTAAAGGGAGAATCAAAATCGTAATAAAATCCATTTTCAATTACGGGCCCAATCGTTACTTTGACTTCAGGCCAAAGCTTTTGCACAGCTTCTGCCATAATATGCGCACAGGAATGTCTGATCACTTCAACCGAGTCAGGGCTTTTAGTTGTGACAAGTTCAATTTTTGTTTGGTCTTTAAGTGGTAATCGAACATCTAGGATTTCTTTTGACCCATTGATTTTAACGCCTAAAGTTTCTTTCGCAAGACGAGGACCAATGCTAAGAGCTACTTCAAGAGCTGAAGGTTCGTGATCAAAAAACTTAACGGAGCTATCCGGCAGGATAATTTGAATTTGAGACATAAAATTACAACGTAGTAGTAACAGTCATGCTGTTAGTTTGAAGAGAAAAATTATGAGTAATAAAAATAAGACCTGGGCAATGACGCATACATTCAAAGTATCGGATTTTTAGCGATTTGGTCAAATAAAAAAAAGGTTTAGTGGTCATAAGACTCAATGATCAGCCTTATGACTCACCGTCACGCCTAATGTCCCTGTCACCTTTAGTAAGTCACGTGGTGGTTGATAGCTTCGTTAAGCCTTGGATCTTTAATTGGAATTAAACTGAATTTTTTAAAGAAGCTCACGACAGCCCATAAAAAGAGTCCAGCAAATCCACAAAAAATACCAATTTCAACTACACCGAAAGTCACTTGGCCGTCAAAAAAGTTTGGATAAACCATCCAGTAAATATCGAGATACTGCATAATCAAGATTAAACAACTAACCAAAATTAAATGGTTTTCATTACGCTTTAAACCCCTTGGCAGAAGGGCAATAAAGGGAACAATAAAGCGAAAGATTAAAAGACCAAACGAAAGAGCTAACCAGCCACCGTTTTGTGAACGCATGATGTAGTATTCTGTTTCCTCTGGAATATTTGCATACCAAATCAGCATAAACTGAGAAAATGCAATATAAGCCCAAAAAACTGTGAAGCCCTTTAAAAATTTCGCGATATCGTGCTGATGTTCAACTGTCACGTAGCCTTTTACAAAGCCTGTTCGCTTTATAAAAATAATCATCAAAGCCATAAAAGCCAATGAGGACTGAAAAAGTCCTGCAAAACAGTAGATCCCAAAAATAGTCGAATACCAAGTAGGCAACAAACTCATGAGGAGATCCATTGAAAAAGCAGTGAACGACAATGCAAAAAATAAAATAAAACCGATCGAAAGACTGAGGTTTTTCAATGTCAGTTTGTGGTCCCCGGTAATATCTTGCTTAACAGAGTTACCAACAATCAAATGCTTAAATAAAAACCATCCACCGCAAAAAAGAACTAAACGTCCGACAAAAAAACCAACATTCAAATAACTGGTTTTCGCTGCAACAATCGGATTGGATGCTATAACTTCAGGATCTGCCCATGGAAACAAATACTTCATGCCCGCAAGCAGGACCAATCCACCGATAAAAATAAAGGGAATAAAAGAAGTCATTGCTTCGGAGTAACGTCGGATACTTGTCGACCAACCCGCTTTTGCAACATGCTGAATAGCGGTGAAAAAAAGTCCACCCAGACCTAAGCATGAAAAGAAAAAGAAAGCTGTTAAGTAAGCGGGCCAAAGTCTTTCGGGACTTTTCATCCAACTGATCGCAAAAGTTAAAAGTCCAATAACACTTAAAACTGCAATCAAAGTCTTCAAGTTTCCGGGAGTTTCAAACTTCTCAACTTTAAGTTCGTGGTGATGATTATCAGCTGCCATAATATGTCCTATTTCTTATCTTGTTTTTGTAAATGACGGATGTAGTTCACAACCTGCCAACGATAGCGAGCAGGAATATGAGATGCGTACGGGCCCATCACGCCTTGTCCCATCGTCACGACATGAAAAATGTTACCATCTGACCAGTTTCTGATTTTATCAGAAAGAAGCGTTGGCGGTTTAAGCGCCATCAGCTGTGATACGGAAGACTTTTCTGAGCCTTCACCGTGAGTCCCATGGCAAACCATGCAATTCGTATTATAATATTTCATTCCCACATTTAATACGGACTCTGACATGTCACCCGCCAGAGGGTTTACCTGCTTCAGTGCACCTTCATAATCTTTTGCAAAAGCATAAGGCTTAAAGCCGCGAGGAACCGTATTATCTGGAGGTAGTCTCATGGCTGAATTATTTGGTGCTGTAGCATCGTACTCTTGAGCTTTCAAAGCTGGAGATTCCATAAAATCTTGAATCAATTCGATATTCGGTTTTGATTTATCAAAACTACAGGCCGTTAAAAAAGGAAGAATAAGTAACCATTTTTTCATCTTAGAACTCCGCTACTTTTTTAGTTTCAACGGCACCCATTTCACGGAAAACCTGGGCCAACTTAGCTTCATCGTAACCCACATCATTTTCGGGAACAAAAATAGCGAACTTAGAGCAAGTTAAATCCGGATCAATCACAGGAGGATCAATTTGCGGCAGTCGACAGAAATAAAACAAAGCTCCCACAGAAGTCAGAGCTGCAAAAAGAATCGTCAGCTCAAAGATGATAGGAATAAAAGCAGCTAAGCTGAAAAAAGGTTTTCCACCCACATTCAAAGGCCAGTTAACAGCTGAAGTCCACCAAGTCAGCCAAAGTCCAAAACTCATTCCAAAAAGACCCGCTCCAAAAGTGACATAAGGAATGGGTGATCGGGGAATTCCACAAGCTTCTTCCATTCCGTGAATGGGGTAAGGTGAAATCGCATCAAACTTTAAAAAGCCCAAAGACTTAATTTTGCGTGCTGCTTCTACAACTTTGGCTTCATCTGTAAAAATACCTGCGTAACCGCCATATCTTTTTTTCTTAGCCATGAGCATGCCCTCCTTGTCCTTGAGGACCAGCAGGATTATCCCGGCCCACATTTAAAACTGGTTTAATTTCCGCAATACTCACTGCTGGAACCAAACGAAGATAAAGTAAAAATAGAGTCAAGAACATACCGAAACTTCCAAACAAGATTGCTCCATCAAAAAACGACCAAGCATACTGACCCCAGTTGGAAGGTAAAAAATCACGATGGAGTGAAGTGATCGTAATCACATAACGTTCAAACCACATTCCAATGTTAACAAATATTGAAACAATAAACATGAGCGGAATACTTCTACGGATTTTCTTAAACCAAAAAACTTGTGGAATAATAACATTACAGCAAACCATGATCCAGTAAGACCAACCATAAGGACCAAAAGCACGATTGATAAAAACATATCTTTCATACATGTTTCCCGAGTACCAAGCGATAAAGAATTCAGAAGCATAAGCATAGCCTACCATCAAACCAGTCGCCATGATGATTTTATTCATCACTTCCATATGATCAATCGTGATGTAATCCTTAAATTGAGGGTATCCAATTCGAACTAACGTCATCAAAGTCACAACCATCGCGAACCCAGAAAAAATCGCGCCCGCAACAAAGTAAGGTGGAAAAATTGTCGTGTGCCAACCTGGCAAGCTGGCAACTGCGAAGTCAAAAGAAACGATTGTATGAACCGAAAGTACCAAGGGAGTTGAAAGACCGGCTAACAGAAGATAGAGCATCTCATAGTGGCTCCAGTTACGAGCGGTTCCCCGCCAACCTAATGACAAAGCCCCGTACACAATTTTGCGAACTTTATTTTTTGCGCGATCTTTGATCGTTGCGAAATCAGGAACTAACCCGATATACCAAAAAACAATTGAAACTGTTGCGTAAGTAGACACCGCGAAAACGTCCCAAAGAAGTGGAGATCGAAAATTCACCCAGAGTGGACCCCGTTGATTTGGGTAAGGAAATAACCAAAAATCAAGCCAAGGGCGACCTGTATGAAGAAGCGGAAACAGACCCGCTGTCATAACAGCAAAAACGGTCATGGCCTCTGCCGTTCTTGCAACAGAAGTTCGCCATTTTTGTCGAAATAAGAAAAGGATTGCAGAGATTAAAGTTCCTGCGTGACCAATTCCAATCCAAAAAACGAAAGTGATAATCATCGTTCCCCATCCGTTTGGATGGTTGACACCTAATAACCCCATACCATTTGCAATCACAAGGCCCAAAATCACAACGTAAAAAATCAAAAGAGATTTGGCACTTAGGAAAAGAGCCACCCAACCTTTAGAAGGGAAAGTTTCAACCGGCAAACAAATATCATCAGTGATATCTTTCAAGTTTTTATTACCTAAGATCAGTTGATTACGTTTAATCATGAGTGACCTCCGTCTTTTGAGGCGGCATGTTCGGTTTGAACTGTTTCCTTATTATTATTTCTAATTTTTGTCATATACCGAACAGAAGGCTTGGCTCCCCACTCTTCAAGCAGCCCGTAAGCTCTTTCTTGCTTCAGTGCCAAAGAAACTCTTGAAGTAGGATCATTCGTATCACCAAAAATAATAGTGTCTGTTGGACAAGCTGTTTGGCAGGCTGTTTTCACATCACCATCTTGAAGAGCCCGGTTCTCGTTCTTGGCCAAGCTGCGCGCTTGTTTAATTTTATGGATACAAAAACTACATTTTTCCATCACACCGCGGATCCGAACTGTGACATCGGGATTAAAGCCCATGTGCTGTGGAGCTGGAATTTCTTTTCTGTAGTTGAACCAATTAAAACGACGAACTTTATAGGGACAATTGTTAGCGCAATAACGAGTTCCAACACAACGATTGTAAATCATATCGTTTGTGCCTTCATCACTGTGCACAGTCGCAAGGACAGGACAAACAGTTTCACAAGGAGCATTATCGCAATGTTGACACATGAGTGGCTGAAATACAGTTTCTGGGCTTGATGGGTCACCTTTATAATAACGATCAATTCGAAGCCAATGCATTTCTCGACCTTCAAGAACATACTTCTTACCAACTGTGGGAACATTATTTTCTGACTGGCAGGCCACTACGCAAGCAGAACAACCTGTGCAAGAATTCAAATCGACAGCCATTCCCCATTTATTACCGTTGTACTGGTGACCGCCCCAGATAGACCACAAATGGTGCTTATGAATATTAGCACTCTTATTTTTTTCGTAGTCTTTCAGCGTGGCTTCCACCACAATCTGGCGACCTTCCATTGAATTGTGACCCGCCGTAATGGCAAGCTGAATATTCCCACCCGCTTTTGTAACTTCAGCACTTTGACCTGAATAGATCACTTGACCATTCAAAGTTTTGGCCCACAAAGCTGCATTTTGTCCGACTCCGTTTGCAATACTACCAGCCGCTGTTCTTCCGTAACCAATCGCCACAGCCACAACTCCATCATGCAAACCTGGCTGAATATGAGTTGGTAATTTTATTTTTTGTCCCGCAACATCAACTGAAACTAAATCGCCTTCTTCAAGCTTCAGCTTTTGTGCTGTCGCTAAAGACAGACTTGCGTAATTATCCCAAACAACTTTTGTCACCGGATCAGGAAGTTCTTGAAGCATCGCAATATTTGAAGCGCTTCCGTCTCCGAGCTGAATAGTCGGGTAAAGAACAAGTTCAAAGCCCGCTGCAATTGCCGAAGTTGATTTAATTTGATTCAAAGAATCCATTCGGAAATTTCGGTTTGGTCCACCCTTGGGAGCTTCTCCGACAAAACCCTTTTGCAAAAGGTCTTGCCAGAAATTTTCAAAACCCAAAGTCCCACTGAAAGAAGGAGCTATTTCTTCTTTCCAGTAGTTTTTCAAATAATCAAAATAAGTTTCATAAGCTAACAAGCGCTTGGGGCCTTGATTTGCAAGATAAGCCCATGTCATCAAACTGAGTTGGAAAGATCTTGTGTCCCAAAGTGGTCTTAATGTTGGCTGATGAATCGCAAAAAGTCCTTTTGTGAATTCTGCGTCTCCCCAATTTTCCATGGCATGATTATCAGGAGCCACGAAGTGAGCCCAATTTCCGGTCTCATCCATTCTGTCGCCTGTGTAAATAACGGTTTCAACTTTCTTCAAAGCTTCTGCAAAACCAAAAGATTCTGGCAATGAAAAAATTGGATTCACTCTGTGGATAATAAGAGTTTTCACTTGGCCTTTTTTCATCGATTCAATCAAGTCAAGAAACCCTGACCATGAACCTTCACTGGCAGCCACCCAATGGTTTTTTGCGTCCACTGTTTTCCCGTCATTTCCTAAAACACTGTTTAAAAAATTAACTGCAATTTGAAGACTCAGTGAATTTCCGTTCAAAGTCGGAAGCCCACCCGCCACAACAAGACTTTCACCTCTGTGATCCCAAAGGTCTTGCGCAATTTGAGAAAATAAAGCGGCTTCGATTCCAAGCTCTGAGGCCACTTGAGAGTATTTTCCTAAAAGCGTTTGAACTGAACTTTGTCCCGCATAAGAAGACAGATTTTTTTTAATGATAAGTTCATGGGCTAAGCCCAAGACAACTGACAGCTGCTGGCTTGGTTTAATTCGAAAACGAATATCGGCATTGGAGCCTGTCAGTGAATAGTTGGAATCAAACATCACCAAACGTGTCATTTGAGCCATATCCTTACGGGCTTTCGAGAAAGAGCGGTTATTTGTTGTCGGTGCCCCCCAAGTTCCAAGGAAATCTGCATCGACCGATACAATCATTTTTGTCTTATCAAAATGATAGTGAGGAAAAACAGAATCACCATAAGAAGCTTGCTGTCCTTCCACGACATCAGAAGAATTGAGAGTTTCCCAAACGTAGTGTTTCCCGCCAAAAGCCTGATTGAATTCTTTGATCAGAGAACGAGTTGAAGGGCTTGCTAAAGCGCCTGTTAAAACCGCAACGTTTCCTTTTTTTAAAAGGGCCGTGATCTGATCATCCATATCTTCCCACTTGATATGAATCGTGTCTTTATTCGATCTTTTTTCATTAAAAATATTTTTTCGTGGGCCTTTCAATCTTTCAGGATCGTAAAGACTCATCAGACTGGCTTGTGCTCGAGCCGATGTTCCCCCCAGAGTGAGAGGAAATTCAGGATTTCCTTCGACTTTAACGGGACGACCTTCGCGAGTACGAACTAAGAGACTTAAAGGTTCAATTCCATCATGAGCCGCACCCGAATAATCATTCGTAATTCCCAACACAACTTCTTCTGGTTGTTTGTTGTAAGGTACGATTTTTTGAACAGGTCTACGCACGCAGCCGGCAGTCGCCATTGCAACAGAGGCCCCCATCAGCTTCATAAATTCTCGGCGGGCCCAACCTTCTTCTTTTTCACCACGAAGTGGTGACGATTGAAATTCCGCTTCAGCTTGTTTCCAAAATTGGGGGTCGTTATTGTACTGAGCTAAATTAACCCAGTATTCATTCTGGTGCTCAATTTTAGGACGAGCTGCTTTTTTAGCTTCAAGTTCTGCTTCGCTGTGATTTTGATGTTCTGACATGCTCTTGGCCTCTTACTTAGTAGTGACAAGTTGAACAGTTAAGGGGGGCTTTATTTTCAGATTGACGGTGACAATTCACACACCAACCCATTGAAAGATCAGAATACTGATAAACTTTCTGCATCTTTTCAACATCACCGTGACATGTTTGGCAGTTCACGCCTTTGGTCACGTGAGCCGAGTGATTAAACCTGACGTGATCAGGCAACATGTGCACACGATTCCACTCGATTGACTTCCCAGCATCATAAGCTTCCCGCAATTTTTGAATGTGCGGAGAATCTGTTTTGACTTGTAAATGACAATTCATACAAGTTTGAAGACTTGGAACATTCGAGTGACGAGATTGTTCCACTTGGCTGTGGCAATACTGACACTGAATATTATGTTTTCCCACATGAACCGAATGGTCATAGGGAATGGGTTGTTCTGGTTGATAACCTTTATTGTAGCCGATGCTGGGCTGAAATTTACAACCAGCAATTATTTGGCTCATTAAAAGAGCCAAAACAGCCGCGACAAAAAAACTTGAAAGTTTTCGCATAGCTTGCACACCTTTTTTAGATTCGATTCACATTTAAAATGTTTTAAAGCCGTGCGGCAAGTGGTTTTTGCAAACGTATTGAGAAAAGAGAAGCTCCAAACATTTTTGCGTTTGCTATTTTTTTATGCAAATGTCTTAGCAAGTGAAATCAAGTTTTCAAAAATTCAGCCTTGACGAAACGGCGCATTACTCGCGACTCAAAATAAAAACTCAAAAATAACTTAAAGATTGAAGCTTAAGTGGATTTTGCTCGCTCGCGGCGCACAAGCCACGCATAAACGATCAATAAAATATGAACCAGCACAAAGCCCGTTACGTACTCAATGCCGCCAGCACCAAATCCATAAGTATGAAGTCCCGCACCCAGTACAAAATTAACACCGTACCAAGACATGATGACTAAAGAAAAGGCACCGACTCCGGAAGCAATCATTCCAAAGTCTTTGATCAGTCCGACAAGTCGACCGTGCAGGACCGCAACATAACCAAGCAATGCGATAAGGGCCCAAGTTTCCTTTGGGTCCCAACCCCAAAATCGCCCCCAGGAATAGTCGGCCCAAACTCCACCCAAAAGAATTCCAGGTGCTATAAAAGCCACACCAATTTGAATCGAGCGATAAACTGACTGGGCCAATGCTTTGATTTCTGTTTTGTGCTGAGCTTCACCTTTTATAAAATAAAATAAACCCAAGTCTCCCAATGCCATTGCTAAGAAGAAAGCAGCATAACTAATCGTGATTGTGAGCACATGTATCGTCAGCCAGTAATTACTTCTTAGAACAGCCTCAAGAGGCTGAATCGAAGCATCTAGAATAATCGGCGCTGTATCGGCAATGATCAGACAAAAAGTGGCCACCATCGTTCCACCCAAAAGTAAGAAACGATTTTTCATATAATATGTTAAAATTCCGGCGAATACGATCGCCCCCAATGCCACCCAAACAACTGTTTCATACATATTTGTAACAGGAGGATGCCCCGTTAAGTAACACCTGAGGGAAAATCCCAAAACATGTAGAATCACTGCGCTTATTAAAAAAACATATGCTGTTTTTTCGCCCCAAGATCGATTCATCACCCAAGCGATCAAGAAAAAGATCAAAGCCAACCCATAAGCCAACGCTGCCCACCCAAAAGGATGAAATTCGTTAAAAAACACTTCAATTTTCATATCAGTTGAACTCACTGCTTGATCGCTACCAACTGAAGATTTAAAAGTTTTGACTGCTTGATCAAAATTTTCCCGAAGAGCTTTTCGATCCGCTTTTCCATCGACTTCAGCGCTGATGCTGGCAATAAAACCTTTTGTCACTTCCATGAATTCACTTTGGTGTACTTCAGGCAAATCCGCCACAGAAACCCAAGTGTCCGACTGGGGATCTGGCATGACTTTTAGCATCCGACCCGCTGCAATTTCAGTAAACACGAAGTATTGATTTTCAAGTCTTTGCAAAGCTTGAAAATAGGGAGTCAGCTTTTCTTTACTTTCTCTTTTTCCGTTAAGTTCAGCCATCAGGCCAGGGAAAGCTTCGTGAGAAAAAATCGGATCCCCTTTGAATCGCTTTTGATCACTTTTTAAACCCAATTTTTTTTTCACATCCAAGTTTTGGACCTGAAAAATTTCTTTTTCCTGCCAAGCTTCTGGCGTCATCATCCAAGTTAAAATAACTTCGTAAGCAGATCGACCTTCAAATTGAGTTTTGCCATAAACAATTTCAAGCTGTTCTCGCGCAAAGCTGTCAAAGGGCTTGATTCGCCCCGCATGCTGAACTGGCAAAACTTGCATTTCATTAAATGCGTACGCCAAATGACTTATAAAAAGAGAGAACATAAAAACAACTAGTCTTTTTTGGAAGACCATAGTGAGCTCCTTTTAAAGTAGAAAAGCAAAATAATACCCAAAGACATCACAGTCGAACCTAAGTATTTTAAAAATCGACCGGGATCATAATTCACAGATAAAATACTTGCGACAGGCTTACCCATCTGATCATTTTGAAAGCTCGCTTGATAAAAAGTAAGACCTTTATACTTTAAAGGTTCATTCATCGATATGACGTGATCCGAGATATCGGGCACGCTGACGATACTTTTATACTCTTTCGCTTTTGAAATACCTTTGTAGGTTTCCATTTCAAAATTCTTCAACTGAACGGGAAATGACAAATCAATTCTTTTTTGAGAGTAGGCAATAATATAGACAGCGTTATCTGAAAAAAGCTTGAGCGTATCATTCAAGAGCACCCATTGTTCCTGATCTTTGTAAAGAATCTTAACCGCAGGAACTGTTAATTCTGTCGGTCCTTCTTTAAAAGTCAGATCCCACGTTTCACGAGCCTGCGGAAGTAACCTTAAAATTTTCAATTCAAAACCCATCCACTTCAATGGAACGCTGTCTCCTTCGCTTAATTTCCATCTTTGCGCGGGCTCAGGATTATTTTTATCATAAGCCGTCACGATTAGTTTTTGATCTTGGATTTGAAAATGAAGCTGGTTGCGATCAGTCACCGCTGATTTCAAAGGCCCCATGGAAATCGTTAAGGGCCCAAGCTCAAGCTGATCCGAAGTGTGGGCACTGCGCTGGTACAACCATTCAATCATTTGCGCTTGCCTGATCGAAGGATTGATCAGTTGAAACCGAACTGCCATTCCGTCACGGGGCAATTCAGATGCAACAATTTCCCTTCGAGGAATCACAAATGGAGCATATTCAACAAACTGAAAAGCTTCCTTTTCCAATTGAAAGGTCAGGGGCTTATTTAAAGTTGGTGGACTTGTAATAAAATCGACATTTTGTTGATAAAGACGAGTGTAATTTTGAGCGTCAAAAGAGCTGTAAATTTGAACTTCAGTGTCACCAATAACAACTTGCTGACCACTGCTACCAATCGCAATTCGCATAGTTCCATCAAGCCCATATTGGTTCGTCATCCACTGGCCCAGGATGATAAAAATGATTCCGATGTGGGCCAGAATAAATGACGAGTGTTTTTTTTCCCAAGGCCAGCGATCAATGATCACAGAAGTTAAGTTGATGATAAAAATTCCCATGACAATCATCATCCAATAAGATCGGTAAACTAATTTTTGAGCATGCTGAACGCCCAAACTTGCTTCTACAAAAGTTCCAATGGCCGAGACAACGCCAATTAAACAAATTGTAAATACAGCTAATTTCAAAGAAGCCATTTTTTTAATAAGGCGGCGAAATAAAGATTTTTGAGTTTTATCCTGAGTTGTTTTCAATACCGGCAAATTTAATTGAGCTTATCGATAAAATCTATGGAAACAGTTTATGACGCTAAAGGCTACGCAATTCCCTGAAGCACGGCTTCGATTGCTTTTCGAATCTGAACTTGAACTCCAATATGAGAATCTTTTAATTTTTTTGTTTTTTCGTTCATATATAATTCACGATTGATTTCGACTTGAATCGCATGGTGGTTTTCGAGCGGTTTTCCATATTGTTCAGTCAAACGGCCTCCGTAGTAAGGCCAATTATAGCCCACTTGAAATCCCGCTTCCTCATAACACTTCATCACGAGATTTTTAAATTCTTCAGAACAACTTTTGCCCAAGCTATCACTAATCACAATATCTGCACGCCTTTGCCCTGGGTCGCGATGTTGTTTTGTGCCCACGGATGGCATACTGTGCACATCTAAATGATAAACGATTCCGTTCACTTTTTTTAGCCGAGCCGCTAAACCTTGAACTTGATGATGAAAAGGTTGATAAATTTTTTGCACAAGCTTTTCATGAGTCTCGATTGACATCGGCTGCGGCATAAGCTGAATTTCAGTTGTTGTCATAACCCAGTGAAAACCCCGAAGATGGGGGCCCGCAGGTACATTATGACCTAAAACCGATCCCGCATCCACATCATCTGCCAAGCGATTCAGATCTCCTGCATAACGGTGCCAATTCGTTTTAACAGAAGGAATTTCAAATTCATTTAAAAGAGGCTCATAAAGCAAATCAACATAGCGATCAACATCGCACATTAAGATTTCTTCGGGTAAAGCTTTAAGCCAAGGCGCTTCGGCTGGAACCTCTTCCCCCGAATGAGGAATTGTGATCATTAAATTTTTTGCTTTTATTTTTTCCATACTGAAGAATCATGACATGACCTTCAAGTCAGAACAAGTTTTAACAATCAATCGCGGACATTGTCGTTGACACAAGGACCCCCGATTCCCTGATAATGCTCGTATGAGCGAAATAAAAAAAGCTTCTATTTATACAAAAAAAGGGGACTCTGGTCAAACCAGTCTTGTTGATGGACAACTTGTTCCAAAGTCACACAATCGCGTCGAAGCTTACGGGGACATCGACGAACTCAATTCTGTTATCGGAGTATTTAAACAATCCCTGGTTTCGCATCCGATCTTACATGATTTAAATCCGATTCTTTTTAAAATCCAAAATCACCTTTTCAATATTGGAAGCCTTCTCGCTTGTGAAGACGAAAAAATTCTGACTCTGCTTCCTTCCCTTGATTTGAACCATATCAACTGGCTTGAAAAGCAAATCGATATTTTGAATGACCCCTTACCTGCTTTAAAAGAATTTATTTTACCGGGTGGACACGAAGCTGCCGCATGGGCTCATATGGCCCGAACCGTCTGCCGCAGGGCCGAAAGAAAAGTGGCACAGATTTTATCCGATTCGCAAACACTTGGCTCTTCAGGGAATCTTCTTATTTACTTAAATCGCCTGAGTGATTTTTTCTTCACTGCGGCCCGCTGGATTCATTTAAAAAGTCAAATCGCTGAAGTCAGATGGGATTCAAAAGCATGAATCTGGAAATCGCTCGCCCTGAAGACAGTTGGGAATTAAAACAGTTTTTTAAAAACTTCACGATGGGCGAGTTAATCGAGCTTAAAATTGATCGGCCCGATGATTTTTTTATTCCCTATGATATTCAATCAGATTCTCACGTGACGTATGTCCTCAGGGACCCAACAGATAAAAGTATCCAAGGAGTCGCAACTTTTGTAATTCGCAATGTTTGGCTGAATCAAAAAATTCAAACCATCGCAATCGCCCGGGATTTGCGAATTCTCCCGACTCGAGCTGCAATCGTATCTTGGGGCCAGTATTTTATGCCGGTCTTAGATGAAATCAAAAAAGCTTACAATGTCGACCAGTTTTTTTCTGTTCTGAATATGAAAGAAGCTAAAGTTCTGAACACTTTCATTCGACCTCGGCACCAAAAGCGGCCCTGGCCCCGCTACCAACTTTTTAGACGCTTTAACCTTGTTAGCGTTCATGGAGTCTTGCCCTTTACAAAAAATCCGCTTCCTCACATGAGAATTCGCAAAGTGGACCCAAGCTTGCATGAAGATCTGTTGTATTACATCGTGAACAAAAAAAGAGAAAAGGAACTTTCTCCGATCTATGACAAGTCCAGTGCCGAAGAATTTATTGATCGCTGGAAAGGTCTCAGCTTAAATGATTTTTATGTTGCTCTTGACTCGGAAAACCGAATCGTCGGCTGCGTTGCGCCTTGGTCATCAGCTGCTATTCAAGAATTTATCCCCCATCATTACAATCAAGTGGCACACAACTTTCGCCAATTCTTAAAGTTTGGCAAGTGGCTTGGCTGGACTCGAACGTTAACGAAGCCCGCATCTCGACTTAAAACAGAAGCTTCACTTAACTTTCGATATCTCACTTGTTTTTTGTCTGATAACGAAGATATTTTTGAAGCTCTTCTCTGGAGAGTCTTTCAAGAAGTTCACTCTCACGAGTTCCTCGTCTACTTGCAAATGAAGCCTGACCTTTATACGCGTCCACCTCGCGGCTGGATTTCAGCCAAACTTCCTTACGGACTTTATTGCCTTTTGCCGCCCGGACAAGAAGCCCCCGATTTCCTGCATCCCTCAAACGAAGCTTTGTGTGATTGGGAAGCATTTCATGTTTAAGCAAGCGTCACAAAAGTCAGTGCTCCTTTTTTTTTTCGTTTATATCCTGACTTGTTTTGCAAATCCCGGATTCATGGGAACGGATGAATATTGGACTGGCATCACTCGCTATGTCCCGGCCCAAGAAAAAAACCTTCATAATATATTACAGGCTGATGATGTTAAATCACCAACCCAACTCATGCCACTCTTAGGTCTTTCACATTTGGCTTTGGGCCTAGGGCTTGAAGCCCCTTACGAGCAATATCGATTTGTTCAAATTTTCATAGGTCTTTTTTCGGCACTTCTGATGGCTTTTTGCCTACTTCGATTCTTACCGCAGGAAAAACACACATTTGTCTTTTTAAGTTTTACATTTTATTTTGCAAGCGCTTTTGCATTGACTCGTCCCATGTATGAATCCATGAGCGCCCCTTGGATTTTGATGAGCGCTTTAAGCCTGAAAGAATATCTGAAGACTCCTCAGCTTAAATGGATTGGGACTTCTGTTGCGGCCATCAGCATCGCTTTTCTGTTGCGGCCTCAAACTGGGATTTGCGCTTTTGCTATTATAGGGTTTCTAACTTGGAAAAAAGACTGGAAAGCTTTACTAGTGGCTTCATTTTTAGGTTTTTTATTTTTTATTTTAGCAGGTTTTCCTGATTTATACTTAAGATCAGGTTTTCATTCTTCTTTAAAAAATATTCTGCTTTATAATGTCAAATTCGGCACTTTGTATTCTCAACAACCTTGGTTTTTCTATATTCCTTTGGTTTTCTTTATGATGTGGGGGCCCTTTTGGATTTCAAAAAAAACACGACATCTGATCAAGTCCACTTGGGATGATCACAAAATTTACTGGGTCTATATAATTTTACTTGTTGGGTTGCACTCATTCTTTCCCCAAAAGTGGGAACGATTTGTAATCCCGGTACTCGGACTCATGATTCTGATCATGGCAGACTGGCTCAAATATGAATGGAATCAAGGATCAAAAAAGCGCGTTTGGCTTTTAGCAACTTTGAACGGGCTTTTTTGGGTCCCTTCCACCTTTTTTCCAGCTCAAAAAAATTTGATTGATCTCTCTCGCTACTTAGATTCCCATACTGAAATAAAAGAAATCTTAAGATACAAAAAAAGCCCCCAATGGATCACAGAAGTTTTCATCAGTAGAACTGACTGGAAGTGGACTGAAATCGAATCACTGCCAACCGAACCTCTCAAGTGCGACTCAAGACTGGTGATGAATCTAACAGATTACAAAAACTTAGTTCCGAAACTTGATTTAGAAATGACTTTTGAAACAAATTTAATTGAAAAAATTGCTTACAAACTAAATCCAGAAAAAAACTTACGAAGAACGCCTCTCGTATTACTGAAAGACTCCCGTTGCGTAAACTTTGGTTTTAATTTGTAACAAAAGGAATTTTGTTTATGAAACAACAAGAAAAACTATTTGAAAAATTCAAGTGGATTGATATTGAAAAACCAGATGCCGCTGGAATCGCCCGACTTTCAAAAGAAATTGGCCTCAATGAAAAAATGGCACGACTCACTTTAGATCCAGAATATTTACCTAAAGTTCATTTTCTTAATAACAATGAGCTGTTTTTAGTTTTTCGCGTGATTGACCCTAAACCCCGACAAAATGCCGATTCAATTCCTGAGCTCACGACAAAAGTTTCATTTTATGTTAGGGACCAACTCATTGTTTCTTTACATCGACAAAAATTAGATTTTCTTGAAAAAATATTTAATGAGTCTTCTCAAAGCCTGAGTCAGACAGAATTTTTAAGTGAATTGATTTGGCAAGTCGTACAAACTTTTGATGCTCCCCTTTTGGATCTGCAATCAAAGTTAGATCAGTTCGATGAAAAAATATTTTCACCGACAAAATCAAAACGTTTAGTTCGCGAAGGCTATTTTTTAAAAAGACATTCGACAAGCTTCAAAAAAGTACTGAAGTTCACGATCGACAACGTTGTTAAACTAACAGACCGCGGAAGCGTGAATGAAAAACGCCTCCAAGAGTCAAGAGACTATTTAGAAAGACTCATTTTTTATGCCGAAGATGTTTTTGAAAACGTCACAAGTTTACTTAATATTTATATTTCTCTCGTGTCGCAAAAAACGAACGAAGCCTCTTTTAAAACCAACGAAGTTATGCGAGTTCTTACAGTTTTTTCTCTATTTTTCTTACCGTTGAATTTTATGGCCGGAGTCTACGGTATGAACTTTGAAAATATGCCTGAACTCAAAAACCCCAACGGCTACTATCTTATTTTAAGCTTTATGCTTGTTTTTTCGATTTTACTTTTTGTTTATGTTTGGAAAAAAGGCTGGCTCAAATCTTCTGAAAATTAATTTTAAAAAGTCACACCTGTGATAGATTCACAAACAGTCTGCTGAGCTTTCCAACGGCTGTTGTCTTTTTTTATGAAAACACCACAGTGGTATTCGATGTAACTACCCACCACATAGGATTCTGCATAAACTTCTGCTTCGACTAAATAATCTACACCCACTGTTGATATCTTGTTAAAAGTTTCGAGCTTTACAACTTTTACTTGGCGACCAGATGTAAAAAAATACTGATGAATGGAGTCCCGAGCTTCAGCTGCCAAATTGCTTCTGACCGAAGACCTCGCTTGGGAAAAAGCTAAGAAAAGACTGATTAGAGCAAAACTAAATGACCCCATGCCCTGATCTAACCTGCCTACCGCTTGAGTCAATACTTTAATTTTTTAAACTTGTTCCAACTTAGTGACGCGACAAATCAATGTCGAAAAAAGTGTCCTTTTGGCTGTTTGGGTTTGCGATCTCTGACCAAAACCAACGTAATTTGGAATCTTGGCTGATGACATCAATTAAAATGACGTCGCAATTGAGCTTCAAGTTTTTTTGAATTCTATCGAGATGAATTTTTAAATCATCAAAGCCTGGACCCACGACGTAAATTTCGATTCTGGGCTTAGATTGCAAAAGTGGAACAAATAGATTTTCAAGAGACATCGAATCTTCTAAACGAGTTCGCTTGAACAAGCTGGAGTATTTAAAGCCTGTTTTCCGGAGTCGCGCAAAAAGACCTTTTTGTACAACTGCCACCCAATCCTGGAATGCCTCTTTCAGATGAGTATTCTTGATATCATTCAATCCCAAAAAAGCCATCATTGGATCTTGACACTGAAGCTTGGCCGGCAATTTTACTTTTCTGATTTCAGATAAAACTTCTGGAATCCGCACAAGCTGTCTTCTCACTTGTTCATCTAAGAGCGATGTTCCTGAAGTAAAATAAAGCAGCTTCATCACCTTATCCTATCAGCATTTGCAGGAAATTTGCTTTTGATTTTCCTTGAAATCGAGAGCGAAACTAGACTTAAGACAGGTCTGGTTTTAAGTGCTTCAAACCAGACTATTTGGTAACTTTTTAAAGAGTGAATTGTTGAAATTCACTTGAGATCTTTTACGGATGAAAAATCTCAAAAAAGAAAAGGAAATGTTGAGCACGTGAGCAAGTCTTCAAAGCGCGCAGGTCAAAATCAAGTGGCTCCCTGGGGACACAAGTACTGGCCACTTTTTTTCTTTTTAGTATTGGGATTGTTCACGGCCGATCTTTTGATTTTAGCTTTGCGTGATAAATTCTTGCCAACGCAAGTTCCCCCGACAAAGCCCCTTCAAAAGTTTGCAGACGAAACTCCTGGTCGTGGTGCCTATCAGGGAATTATCACAAGAAATATTTTTAACTCGGATAATATCATACCCGATCCGCTTCGCACTGAAGGACAAGAAAAAACACAAGATGCGGCACCCGTTTTGTCTTCACTACCACTTGCTCTGGTGGGAACACTTGTTCATTCCAATCCAGAAAAATCAATTGCTGCAATCGAAATTAAAGGCAAAAGCCAAGTTCTATCTTACGGAGTTAAGCAAGACGTTGATAGTATTGCCGTGATCGAAAGTATTGAACGCGGCAAAGTCATCATTCGAAATAATAATAACGGTCGACTTGAGTATATCGAACTGACTCAGCAATCAAAATTGGCTTTCGAATCAGCAAAACCTTCAAGCACAACAGAGATTAAACAAGTGGCCGAAGGTCAATTTGAATTAAAAAAAGCAGACTTAGATAAATATCTGAATGATTTGCCAAACTTACTTATGCAAGCTCGAGCTGTTCCGGCCAGACGACCTGGCACAGGCGAAACTTATGGCTTCAGGGTACTTGAAGTTCAACCCAACAGCGTTCTAGCACAAATTGTAAAACCAATGGACGTTATCACCGGAGTCAATGGCTCTCCTGTGACTTCGATTCAACAAGCGATGGAATTATATAATGCGATGAAAAATTCGCCACGCGTTTGCATGAATGTTGAGCGAGACGGACGAAGTGTAGAAAATTGTTATTCAATTCGATAAAGTTCCAAACCCAAAGTAGAGGTGGTTTAAAGTGAAAAAAATAATCAATATTGAAAGAACTTTTAAAGTTTCTTTAAGCCTTCTCCTTTTTTCTTGTTTGGCTGGAGCTCAAGCTGGACGCTCAGGCAACTCTGGAAACTCATCCGAAAAAACAACTTTCGGTACAAGTACAAAAGCCGGAATCTTAACAAAAGAACAGCAGGAAAAGTTTTCTCGGACCGACTCTGAAGATATAACGAATGCTAATTTTCCTGAAACCATTGAATCTTTTGATTTTCCTAATGCAGATATTGCTGACATCGTCAAAGCGATCAGCGAACTCACGGGGCGAAATTTTATTTTAGATCCAGGTGTGCGAGGCAAGATTACAATCATCGCGCCGTCTAAAATCACTGTCGCTGAAGCTTATAAAATGTTTTTATCTGCACTTGCAATTCACGGCTATGCGATTGTCCCCAGTGATGGCTATTACAAAATCCGACCTTCAAGAGCCGCTCAACGCGATAGTATTGAAACTTTTTCGACTTCTTATTATCCCAATTCGGATCAAATGATCACAAAAATTATTCACTTGAAATACATTTCGGCAGAAGAAGTGAATCGGCAGTTTCGAAATATCACCACAAAAGACGGAGATATCAATGCTTATGCTCCGACAAATTCACTGATTATTTCTGACTATGGATCTAACATTGACCGGATCGTGAAAATTATTAATCAGCTCGATGTTCCTGGATTCGAAGATCAAATTGAAGTGGTTCAAATCCGAAATGCTAAAGCCAAAGACTTAGCCGATTTAATTGAAAAAATAGTCAACAAAGGCCAAAGCACTAAAACTGGGGGCGGCGGAATATCAAGTGGTTTTCAAGGTGCAGTTCCGCGATTTTCTCGACCCGGGACCAATGCTGGCACAGGTTCTCAACAAGGTGGATCTTACTTTTTAGCCTTTCCTGATGATCGCACTAACTCTTTGATTGTTGTTGGAAACAAAGCTGGAATTTCACGAGTTCGCAAATTAGTAGCACAACTTGATTTCAGAATGAACCCTGCGGACTCAGGGGGCGTTTACGTTTATTACGTCAAGCACGGGGATGCTGAAAAAATTGCAGCTGTTCTAACAGGTGTTGCCAAAGATGCTGGTGGGGACTCGTCAAAAAAGAATCCTCAAGGACAAGGCTTTCTACCTCCGAGTTTTCTGAACAGTGGATCGAATACGCCAGATCCAAAAAGTTCGGCTGATATTTTTGGTGGAGATGTCAAAATCACAGCGGATAAAAACACCAATTCTTTAGTCGTTGTCGCCAGCAAACAAGACTATGAAAAAGTGATGAACCTTTTGAATCGAATCGATATCCCACGTGATCAAGTTTTCGTCGAAGCCATTATCACAGAGATGTCTGATAGTGACGCAAATTCTTGGAAAGTCGGATATTATCAATTCGGCAAACTTGGTAAAGGTGGTTTTAATACTTTTACTCCCACTGAATTGGCAGGCTTTACATCTTTGACCGGTGGCGATGGCGTGATCATACCTTTCGCAAGTGGATCTCAGCAGTTTACACAAGTAACAGCTGGAACAACTGGCGCCGCAACAACATCAACACCTATTACTGTTCCTAATATTTTGGGATTTATTAATTTTTTGAAAAGTAATAATAAAATTAATATCCTGTCGACTCCTCGAATTTTAGCTTTAGATAATCAAGAAGCTCAAATTAAAGTCGTTGATAAAGTTCCAACAAGTCAGACTACCGCTTCGAGTGCTGCGGGAACAACGGCCAATATCACTTTTGAAGAAGCGGGTATTGATTTAAAAATCAAACCTTTTATTTCTCCAGCAAGTGACACGATTCGACTTGAAATCACACAAGCTATTTCACAAGCCACTCAACCGCCACGAACAGTACCCAGTGCTCTTTCTCAAGCAAGTACTGTGATTGCAAAACGTGAACTTAAAACATTTCTTGTGATTCGAAATAATGATACAGCCGTTCTGGGAGGCTTAGTTCGCGAATCAGAAAGAGAAGATGTTTCAAAAGTTCCTGTTTTGGGTGATATTCCCGTCATTGGTTGGCTTTTTAAATCGAGTACTTCAAGTAAAGAAAAATTAAATTTAATGGTTTTTTTAACTCCAAAAATTATCCGCAATCCCGGGGATCAAAAAAGCGTGCTCAGTAAAACATTGGACGAACGGACTGAATTCATCAAAAATACGGGCGGACGAGATCCTTATGGGAAAAAAATGGATCAAGTGAGAAACTACCAGCCTGATGAAAACGGAAATTTGGTTGATCCAAACGAAAGCATGAGAATCGAGCAACCTCGGGGCATGACCCCACCTTCATCCGGAATGAAGAACGGAACCGAACCCACATTATCGCCGGCGGAAATGGAAGACTCGAGTCTTGAATAGAAATGACGTTCAACGATGGGAACACTCTGTTGAACGTGCCTATTCTTGATTTTTAAAATTTAAGTCGGCACCATCAATTCAGTTCATCAATTCAGTTCATCAATTCAGTTCATCAATTCAGTTCATCAATTCAGTTCAT